>NZ_JNBA01000026.1 GCF_000760295.1 Prochlorococcus sp. MIT 0701 | reverse complement strand
GACAGGGCCAAGGTGAGTGCATCGAACACGGAGGCGCCTCATTGGACGACACGCCACCTGAGTACGCAGTAGAAGCAAGCTGACTTCTGGCCCCTGCTCCAACAGTCTCAAAAAATCGTGGGCTCATCGTCTGGTGCGACAAAGTTTATTTGTGCGTCAAACCAGTCGATACTCCTCTGCATCGTCCTAGGTGCCCTGAACGGAGTTTTTACAGCCACACACCTGGACAAATGGCCCCAGGTGCCAATCCTCAGAAGCTTCGCTTAATCACTAAACGACATTAAAAACCGACCTCCCCTTTTTTAGAGGGGGTCGGTTTTTACATTTGTAGAGCGATACATTAACGAAGCCGACTCCACCAGTAGTGCACTAGGATTAATCAGCAAATGCAATTTGCTTAACCAACATGATTTCATTGTTGTGACATGTTCTAAGGACAAGGGTTCCTAGTACCCACAACAGACCACCAGCAATGTGCTTTTTCAGTGCACGAAAGACATTTATCTTGGTAAAGTAAAGGTTTGCGTCCTACCAATACTGACAAGAAAAAGCCAAAATCAACCACAACAAAAATAGAAATATTGAGCAGCAAAAAATTTCGCATTCAATCTGACTGCGACTCCCAATCCGTAGTTCATTCAACGCCATGGCCACTATGAGCGAATGAGTTGCATATTTACCGCAAAGCGAAGCCAAACGCGCTCTTTGCGAAGGTCTCAGGGCGGGAGGAGACCTCTGAGAGAAGAGGTTCCTCTTAAGAACCCGCACTCCCGTAGTCTCTTTTCTTGATCAAGAGGGAGAGATGCCGAGAAAGCGACGCAAACTCAACAAAGAGATGGAAGCAGAGATCGCTGCTGCGCAGCGAAAAGTGGAGCTGGTGATGGCGATGATCTACGACATCGCCGATGAAGAGACTCAGGGCGAATATTTATCTGGCTTCGAGCAGATCAACGCCGCAGCCTCTCACCTTTCAGAGAGCTATGTCTTGAAGGGCTTCTGCGAGGAGACAGAGGGGACCCTGGCCCTCTACAGAGGTCTACTGGAACGTTTTGAGCAGGAGTATGAGCTCTAGGCCTTTTCCCCTTCAACTACTGGCGTCTACACAGGCCGACCGAACTGACGCGGCTGATCAGTTTTGACGGTCTGGAAACTGATCAACTCCATCCCATATCCCTTTGCGGCTGAATTCTGATCTGGAGTGATCCATTCACCAAGAAATGGACAATGCAGAGAAATAGAAGCAGAAAGAGCACCCGCTCAGCAAGACAGGGGAAGTTCATAGGTAGAACAAAGCTGAATCAGTGTTGGCCGCTTCTCAATACTTAACGCATCCGACAGATGAATAGTCGCAAACCTATTTCTTTGATGCATGCACATCAAAACAAGAAGAACGTCTTCTAGCTTATAGTTGCCCCCTAGACCACCCCAAACAAAAGAGATACTTAAAAGAATTCAACTTCGTTAAGACCAAATATCTACAGAAGTAGTCGAAGTAACAACTGCCATTGTTGATAAAGGACGTTTGAGCTGAGGACGTTGCTGGTCTTGGATAAATACAAATACCATCAGCAGCAAGGGGGCAATGAATGCTGCAGCGGCTACTAAACCAACGATCTGAGTCGGCCTAATTAATGGAACCTTGACTAAGGGGTCACCACATTGGCCGCAGACCATAACACCATCCGCCCGTTGCTGATGAATCTGGTAGCGACGTGAGCAGAAAGGGCAGTGGTATCTACTCATCTGAATCTGAATCCACTCGAACCTGAAACTCAATCCCCACGCACACGCCAATCGCAATGAGTAAAAGCCCTAACCAGACACTGAGCGGGGGGAAAGTCAATGCTTTTCTCAGGCATGCTAAGCCGCACCATACCCCGCTCAACCAATTGTCCCAGTAGCCTCGCCCATAGAGGCCATGAAAAAGGAGTGTTTCCTGGAATGATGCTTTAAACCTGCCTAGTCTGACGCCATTCAGATCTCCACCCGAGCAGATGGCCAAAAAGGATCCTGCATTTGAGGGCATCCAACTCGGGGGTCTTGATTATCTGCTAAACCTAGCTTTAGGCTTGCTTAACTTCTGATCTTCTCCATTAAGCTTACGAAGAAGTCCTGACCAACTTGTTGACTTGTAGTCGCTGGCTAGTCTTGTCCAACTTAACTTAACCAGTTCACGACAGCAGAAAACAGATCCATAGTTGGTTATATCAACGTTAATTTTGCAATGGTCACCGATCCCTCTATTACCTAGACCTCGATACGTTTTAAATATGATGTGATGGGAACTGTAACTAGACATACACTCTGACTATGCATTGAGTAGCCAGAACTACGTCTTAGAGCGTTTTATTCGGTTTTCAAGATACAACTATCGTCAAAGTGGTTTAATTGATGCATGCCTAACAAAAAAAAGAAGCTCACTTACCACTTGGAAGTTGATCCACTAGACAGCGCACAACGGAAAAGATACTTGAAAGAGCTCAACTGTTCTCAGGTCCCAGCAGGTTATTCACCTCCCAGTCGCAAACAATCAAAGCAAAAGGCTGATCTGATGCAACAGCCTTACTAAAAACCTCCATTAGCGCACTGGCTAGCTCAACCAACAGCTGCTTTGCACCGCCTGAGCATAGTGAATAAGCATTAATAGAAATCAGAGATTCCAACAAGAAGCTTCGCCGGAGGATCTCATTTTAGAGAGTGCCCAGCTTCAAAAGCTTAAAAAATCAACTTGCAGAGTCTTTGGACACACTTTAAGAAGAAGAAGCCATCCCAGAAGCAATATCCAGATTGCCATAATAACGTAGATGATCAAAAAAGAAGGGGCAAAGGCTTCTCATGATTCAGATGAGTAGCATGCTGGCCTCCCTTTATATCTAGATCTGCTGACTCTATCGAGCCCAAGCTAAGGATAGTGCCTAGATTCTATCTCTATAAATAGCGCACCATGTACACCGTTAAAGCGACTGTCCTTCCTGGCAACAGCGCAGACCTCACTAAGCTTACAGAAGAGGAGCTGGCTTATGAGTACCAAGACAAGATCATGGAAATACTGAGCAATCAGCATTCTGAACTCGACTACCTGGATTTCGGATATCAACTCAATCAAGTCATCGAAGAAGCTCAGGATCGTGGCATCTCTGAAAAGGAGCTTAAGGTTGCCTCAGGACTCCTCAAGGTGGCCTAAAGGATTTCTATCATATCTTAGGTAGAGGTTACTAGTGAGAACCTTCGGGGTGGGTTTAGGCCCTAGCACTATATTTTTAGAGTTACCACAGTTGACTGAAGCAGCGATCATGAATCAACCAGGTGCATTGACTAGGCAATGTCTAAGTTGACCACCTAAGCAAGACTTAGTTGACATAAGATCTCACTAATGTGGAACTTAGCTAAAATATCCAATTCAATTTTATGCCAGGAATGAAACTTTGTTTCACTAGAACTTTGAGAACTGCATGATGCGCCAATTAAGCAACAAGGCAGAGCGCAGCAGTAGTGATTGTCAAGTTGACTTGAAAATATCTCTTGCCAAGCTGAAAAGATTATATTGTCAATAAGTTAGATACTGAAATGAAGTGATTACTAGCATCATTCACACCCATCATTATTTTTAGAGTTTACTTATCCACTGGGAAAGGGATGGCCGAGATTCTCCTTTGTGGATAGAGTTTTTAACAGCTAAGGTTTTAAAACTGGGAATATAGAGCGATCATGATTGCTTTTATTTTGCTCATTAAAGCTACAAACCACTATTAACAAAAAGCTTACATGCTGTCAAAGCTCTATCCCCAAGCTATGCAGTCGTTTATTCATCACAAAACCTGCTTCTCCCCGATACGGTCTAGCCATGCTCTGAAGTCTTTTCTTGAGAATGACTTCATGAGTTTCTTGATAAAAAGTGAGCGGGAGCTTCCCCTAAACTTCATCACGACAGCAAAGACCACAACTGCCCATACAAGAACGATCCAGAGAGCCTCTTGCATCACTCAGAATAATCTCCGCCTAAAGGATGACCTGTTTGAGACGTTCGTGTGCGGAACTCAAAGACAAATGTTTCTTTCAACAATACGAATTTGCTGCGGATGTTGGTCTACCTGCTTTGCCTGTAATCCCATGGTCGCTGGATCCCGCCTGGGACAGACCACACCCCAGAGCCTTGTAAGCGAGCCATGGTCTCTAAGCGAGCATAGTCCTGACGATCACACCCATTGATGTATTGCCAATAAACAAAGGAATCACCTGACTTAACCAAGAGTTTGTTGATGTTGTTGCCGTTGTGAAAAACTTCAGCGACAGTTCTGCCATAACGATCGTTTGCCTTGATTCGTAAGATGACATGAGAACCATTAGGCAAAAGATGCTTTAATGCTTGTCGAGCTGATTTTCCATAAGACGCCTGCGAGGTTTCTGGGGCATCAATGCAAGCAAGACGCACTTTGATTGCTCGATTGACTTCAATAACAGTGAGTGTGTCGCCATCCTCAACAGAAAGCACTTCTGCTGTGTGTACGGGGTCTGCAAAGAGAGCGGCAAGCATGATGAGGAGTACCTTGCCCATATCGCTTAAAGAGCTTATAAGGATCTCTTGCTAGAAAAAATGTTGCAACGCTGGATTCTTCTAATTCTAAATTCTCCTTGTCTAAGTGAAATCAAAAAGTTATTGCTCAGTAGAGAGAATTTAATGCTTAAATCTCCCATCCTAAATCTCTCATGGCCCACAAAAGTTAATACAGGCAAACCCAAGATTATTTCTTCGAATATAAGTAGTGGTTTAATGATTCCTCATCGATTCATAGAACCCCTTTCTTTGGCTTATCCTTAAATGGTTGCGCGCCAATATTGGGCGGTACATTTTTACTCTTCTCTGACACAACTGCGGCTCCCATACCTCCCATTACTCCTTTCATCCAATTAATGAATCTTGCGAATGGCGACTCCGCATCGTGCTTTTGATCAGTCATCAAAAATTTCCTTCTCATCTAATACTACACGATCACCCTCGCAAATGCAAAACCTCCTGAAGGATTCCTTATTCAAGTAATTACTGAATTCTAAAATTGTTTCTTTACCGCTATTGATAGCGCAAGTTCCCTTCAGCCAATTCTTCTTATCATTATGAGTCAATCATACGGCAACCAGTTCTGGCATCAAACTGATTCCTGGACCATGAATTTCCTTCACCTCAGCTGCCAACATCCTCATTTTAGTAAAATCACTTTTTAGACTAGAGCAAGATCAATCATCTTGGATAGGCAGTCCTAAAAGCCTGGTTTTAACTTCATTGAGATATAGAGAATCCAAAAGATCAGCTTAAATCTATTAACAAATGACTTACCTTTAAACAAATCCAATACCAAGAGAGCGACGAATTCCATTGCCCAAAAGGGCCTGCGGCATCCAAGCTGCCTCAATAACTACCATCCCTATTTCTAATTAGGCCATAGGCATCAATCCCATTCTTACGCCCATATCCAAAACGATAGATATAGGTGTTGAGCCATTGATATTTCACGAGAGCCGCCTTACGGAATCCCTTGCCTTTAATTAACTAGCAATGGTGAGACTGTTGGGGCTTTAATCGTACAAAATCTTGGCATTGACTGAGCTGACAACGGACTTTCAGCAAAGACATGAAAACGTGAACTTATACTCATCGCAGCAATCAATCTAGCATTGGACAGATCTAAAAATAATTGAGTTCACGAAGTCTTCTAGTGAGAATAGATCATGAAAAGCATTAATCAGATAACAAAACATATCTCATTTAGGATGAGTAGAAAGGAAATCTTTGCATGAATATTAGGACAGGCATTACTTGATAGAAGTGATCAAATGCTTACGAGCCCAGATGTAATATTTCCGAATTCGACCTGACAAGCAACTGAAACCCTGCTAACTGAGAAAATACGAGCTTTCCAAACAAGCTGACTTCTCACCTTCTCATTGAGACTAATCAAATGACTTACCCAAGCAAATAAAAATGCCTACACCTCCTCCCAGCAAGAACACTCTGCCTACTCTGAGGACATGCGAGAAATCTCTTGGATCAATTGAAAGACAACAGCATCTTGAGGCTAATTGACCAATTCCAGTTATCCCCACATCCGGAGGGAGGCTGGTACCGGGAAGTCATCCGAAGTGGTCTGACAGTGAAGCGAAGTGATGGTCATCAACGCAATGCCATCACAGGGATCATTTTTCTCTTAGGCAAGGATGATAAAAGTTGTTGGCATCGTGTTGATGATGCAGATGAAATCTGGATTCACCTTCAGGGAGCACCACTCTCTCTTTGGCGACTAGATCCAAATAGCAATGAAGTAGTCAGATTAAAGCTGGATACAGCACAGCCAATGCAAATGATCCCCGCAGGATGTTGGCAAGCTGCTTGCAGCCAAGGTTCCTATACCTTGGTGAGCTGCTGTGTTAGCCCAGGTTTTGACTTCGAAGACTTCACGATGCTCCGAGACATTCCCAAGGAATGCTGGCCAGAGGAAGCCCTTAGTGAACTGATTTGATGCTGCTGTATTCACAAAAACGTCGATGCCTGAACGCTAAATAATTAAGCGGTCATTCCAGTCATGGGCGTCCCTCTAGCACCTCTAAGGTTTGCGTGTTAGAAGCGCAGCCGAAGGTTTACAACCACCACCTCACCCAGCATTTAAAATTTGGATAAGAGCAAAGCCAACACATGAGGCAGAGTTGCTTCCTCTTGAAGCGTCTCTAGCCGCAGAGCTCCGTGACAAAAAAACCTTGGTTTACCGCAAACATCCATGCACCGGGAACAGGACTGGCATTGGCCCTGCTCGCCCTAACCCAGGTTCCAATTGCAACTGAGGCAATTCTCAGGGTTTACTGCATTATTGAGATGCACAGTTACAAGGATTACGATGTTCCCAGGGCGACTCGCTTTTGCAACGGTGGCTAAAGGCTCGGGATCCCCCCTTGCTCCATTCCATCATTGCTGCCTGGTGGAACCTACGCGGACCTGTTGCGCTCTTTAAGAAGGGCCTCTGGCGTGAAGGACCACTCGGGCTGCTTGGCGTTGAATGTTTTGGCCTTAAATCCGAATGTGATGCCATTGATGTTGACCAACCCTTTGAACTCATAGAAGCTTTTCTGAGCACTAACGATGAGGTATTTGTTCTCCCTGCAAGGTGCTCTGCCTTGTTCGTCTCTAACTCTTGTGACTTCAGCGTCTTCTCCAAACTCTTGCTCAGCGCAGTAGGTGATGAACTGCGTGGTTGGCGTAGGGTCCATCAGCAAACGGTAGCCGCATGTTGTATCTGTCATTCAAGCTTTATCTTCAACACCACGCAATCGAGATGAGAGGGTGCACGATGAGCCATTCAGGTGTTGCAGAAAAACCAGATAGCTTTCAAAAAAATGGACAATCCCGCAGGGTGAGGTGAACATAAGCACCTGAAACAAAGGTGCACCGCCGCCAACCTAGAGCTGAATACTAAGCTTTATCGAAGTAAGCATTGAGCACCAATAATAAAGGACTTTGAGACTTTTTAAAGACTAAGCATGGTCACCGCAAGCCAAGGACCAGTCTTTCGCCCTTAGCCCTGCCACACCTCTATCCCAACCACTTAATCATCAATATTCAACCTGAAAACTGTCATCACTGATGCCATTATTCATGCGTAACTTGACGATAGGTCAACATCAATCTATTTTCAATTGATTGAGAATTGCATCCCAATCACAAGCCAGAAAGCTAATCCTAAATATAACTCACCATTAATATAAATATAGGTATACCTAATCGAATGCCACGGGCAGCAAGAAGAACAAAAAAGCCAAAGGCCCTGCCTTAATTGACCCCAATGCCTCATCCAACAGTTCAAGCCAAGACAAAGAAGCCTAATAAAAGGGAACAATCAGCAATGATGATGGAGATATTGAGGATCCTGAATATTGGCTGAAATAAACAATCTCCCTAATCACTGATCCTTATTGTGATCGGTCGGCATTAGCAATAGGAAAATCCAAGCACTTATCATTAAGGCCATAATTGTTTCTACTACGCCGGGAGACACCTCTGGCAATTGATCCATCGTCCCAATTCTCCATTAGCATATCTAACACCAAAAGCTTTCCAACGAAAAGGTAGAAATCTCTAAAATCTATTAACGATGCAGAGGGTTTCTTAGAAGCCCTCTAGCCACCCTTCAATCCTTTGCTTATGTCTTTGAGGCTTGATCTGTTAGAGCGAGTTTATTGCGTTGAATCGAGCCTGGCATCCAGCCAAAACACCCTTGATGTATGTGTGTCTTAAGCCTAATCAGCTTCTTTAGAGACAACACCTGATAAAAACTACCTCTTTGAGGAACTGGTTGGCAGAGTTTATTAAACCAACTATCCAAACAGGAATCTAGCCATCGTTAAAACAAATAATATTAGGCATAGATATAGTTGGAAAAGAGTAGTTGATGCCTGGTAATTGATCAATGCTCTGAGGTGAGGAGATTTGTTAAAAGTTGAGCCTTGCGGTGCTGTCTAAACCTCCATGCTGATTAAAAAGCCTATGAGTGTGGTTATTACTGCCTTCTGTATCCCATATTGAAGCAATTGATCTCCATAGGCTATTTGCAGTCATTTTCTTATCCATGACTGAAGAGACCACGACCAAAAAGGACTGCATCAGCAAAAAGAGCTCAATGCTTGCTTATGGAGTCATTCAGATCACCGCCACCGTTCTCTCCGCAATCTCCCTTGCAGCAATTGCTCTGGGTGTCTGCTCCATCAAACAAGAAAGCAAGGTATTCAACGGCTGCGTAGAGGAAACCATCGCCACAGGCAGGAGCAATGCTGAGGCAGTTCGCTTCTGCAATGGAGGCAACTGAAAAGGAGCAGTTATTCCTCCTGACCCTCTAATCAAACCTGGTTCAATTTGAATGAGGAGTCTAAGGACGCAGATACCCTGAACATGAGTCCTGGACTTGAGGGCATCAAAAGCAGGTGCCCTTTTTCATGCCAAGGGTCTGCTGTTTTTATCATTGGGACGAGTTGTATAGAAATAGAAGAGTATTGAGACCCTGTTTGGCTTCAGGGTTTTTCATCAATTCTTCAAGGTTCGCTCTACCGCCCCATTAGCTTTGCTGTTGGATAGCAAATGTCATGGCGAGTTCTGATGATGCCAAGCTTCGCCCTCTTCCCAATACAGCTGCCCTGAGTGGAGTACTTGAAGCGTTTGCATTTTTTCGCGATCCAGCCTTCGCACAGAAGCGCTTTAAGCGTCACGGGAATGTTTTTGAAACATCACTGCTCGGACAGCCAATGGTGTTCATTCAGGGCGGGCAAGCGATTAGTGATCTCCTAGCTCAACCCAACGCAGTAGAAGGTTGGTGGCCGGAGAGTGTTCGCCAGCTGTTGGGCAGCCATTCGCTGGCTAACCGCAACGGAGCATCCCATCGAGCACGCCGAAGGGTGATAGGCCAACTGTTCTCGGCCTCAGCACTACAGCGCTACAGCGCTGGCATCATCAGCATGGTTAAGGATCTTGCCGACGAACTGCAAGCTGCAAAAACAGCTCTGCCATTAGCAGAGAGAATGCGTCGTTTCGCTTTCTCGGTAATCGCCACGACGGTTCTCGGCTTGGAGGGTACTGATCGCGATGAGTTGTTCGTTGATTTCGAGATCTGGACCAGAGCCCTCTTCTCAATACCGATAGCTCTTCCAGGTAGCTCCTTTGCTAAAGCGCTTAAGGCACGGGAACGGTTGTTGAAGAGGCTTCAGAAGGTACTTTTAAAAGCTTCCAATGGCAACGGTGGTCTTGATCTGCTTGCTGGAGGTCTCGATGAAGCAGGTATTCCTTTAACGGACAAAGACGTGGTTGAGCAGCTTCTGCTTCTTCTGTTCGCGGGCTACGAGACCACGGCTTCTTCGCTCAGCTGTCTGATGCGGGAGCTCCTTCTCAACCCGCAAGTGGAAACGTGGCTGCGAGAGGAAATCGATGGACTTGACTGGCCTCCAGCACCCGAGCAGGCCACCACTGCCTACGACCAGGTCAACGCACCAAAACTTGACGCTGTCGTTTGTGAGGTCATGCGACTCACTCCAGCGGTGGGAGGTTTTTTTCGCCGCACTAAGTGCGCCTTGGTAATCGACGGTGTGGAGGTGCCCAAAAACCGTGTGGTACAGGTGGCACTAGCAGCTTCTAACCGTCATGGCGCTGGCGATCTGGAAGCCTTTCGGCCCCAGCGCCACCTAGATGATGGATGTTCAGCAACCCTGCTGCCTTTTGGGGGGGGAGAGCGAGTATGCCTAGGCAAACCACTAGCGGAACTTGAAATCCGCTTAATGGTGGTCGGCTTGTTTCACCAGTTGCGACTTCACTTGATCCCTGATCAAGACCTCACTCTGCAAATGCTGCCTAGCCCTACACCCCGAGATGGCCTGCTAACGAAGGTGATTTAAAAAGCTGCACAGTTGTTGTTGGTTTTGCTGCTACTTTGCTGAACATAATTAAACCCATCAAAACTGAGCGAAAAACCTATGAAACCAATAGCCTTGCTTCTTATGCTCTGGGAAAGTGCTGAGCAATCATTATGCTCAGCAAGAAAAAAAGAGAGAGTTAGCAAGCTCTTTATCAATGGATTGGGTGTCATCACTTCTACATATAAGCCCTTAAGAGGCGTTGCCGATCGGAAGCACTTCAAGACTTTGCACGTATCGAGGCTTGACAGTCAAAAAGCAAAATAAGCTGCTGCGGATTAATTTAGATCAGGAGAAAGCACTGATCTGTTTAAGTTCGGATCAAATCTGGGGAAGACTGGCAGAACGTTGCCACACTGGTGCTAGAAACCTCCTTGCGATGACCGAAGAAAAACGAAAATCCTCCGCTGGTCTATTCATCCCAGCCTTGACAGGTCTCGCCGGGATGGCGATCGGATTTCTATTCGCACCAACAATCAACTACTGGGGATTAGTTCTAAAGCACGGAGCAATCCTTACAAAGATCTCCGAAAAATGCACTGAAGAAGTGAAGTTCAAGGAGATTTGGATTGGCCCCCCATACCAGCCAATCAAAAAGCGTCAATAATAACTTCACATGGGCCTTATCAAGGACAACCTCAGTAATCACAAAAGCAATAACGACTAGGAAGCAAACCATACACTCCTGCGCAGCAATCAATGCTGCAGACAAACCACACACAATCAAAGATTAAGTCAACTACTCAACATCAGGCTACTTGCTTGAATCTTTCTTGACCACTCAAGCTTTGATTTATGCGCCTTTGAAAACCAAAAGCCAGGCAAAGTCGTAGCTAAACTTGTGAGATCGATTGCGGCAGTCGATATAAGTTAGTGACAGCAGCTTCATCAATAGTATATCAAGAAACTTCTGCAAGTAGATATCAAAAGCCCCAGCAATTGTATAGGACTTTTCTTATTCACTTTCTCTCCCTGGGGCGGTGATGACTTTTTGCATTCATCCTTCAAAACTATCGATAAATCATCTTGAA
The DNA here is from genome assembly GCF_000760295.1 of Prochlorococcus sp. MIT 0701. Classification (GTDB taxonomy): domain Bacteria; phylum Cyanobacteriota; class Cyanobacteriia; order PCC-6307; family Cyanobiaceae; genus Prochlorococcus. The sequence goes on along the minus strand of NZ_JNBA01000026.1, from coordinate 7,408 downwards.
GTCTTTGGATAAACCGTATCCTATCTCAATCTCATCGATGAGTTTGATCACAGTTTTTAGAGACATGCTTTCACCCTTATCTAAACACAAGAACCCATATATTGAGTTGGGTAGGAAGGGCCTCCAATTTTATACGTTTAACAGGAATTGCCATCAGCATAAAAGTATCCGCTCTCTCAAATGAAACTATCCGTCCAAATATGCTCCGCCTTGATAATCGGAATTGTTGACAACATGTCGTTATCCCCTGGTCATGCTGGTAAGGGAATGAACTTAACTGTTGCGCCTCTGACAGAAGCTGTCGGCAGACCACTTAAGTCTTGCAGCGCCTCCCTTGCAAGTGATCTGGCTGTGCTGCGCTGACTCCAAAGCACTCGTGATTCGCTGGCGATTCGTCATACCTGGTTTTATCTGGATACAATCCCAACGGTATTCGAATCGGCGATAGGGTTCGATTTGAGTAAGACAGAACCAAAGATCAGTTCCGGGGTACCAAATTCGTCAAGGCTGTCGAGAAGGTCAAGAACAAGCTCAAGCAATTGATCTCCCGACCTAGCCCTTTCCTCAGTCACTCTGACCTGAAACCCTGTTTGCCGCTGGATCACTCCAAGAGATACCCCAGTGGACATGCCAGCTGGGTACGTAAGCATGAGCTTGCTACTGGCTGATCTACTTCCGGAACGCCGTGTTCGCCTGTTGGCTATAGGCCAACAAGGCATAACAGCGCAGGTTCTTTGTGCTATTCATTACCCTAGCGACGTAGAAGCAGGGCAGCGTTTAGAAAGCGCAGCTGTGGAGCAGATTCTGAGCAGCGATCAATGACAGAGGTTCAAGGCTTCTGTTCAGTTGGAGATGAAGGCTTTGCTGAGCCACCACCTACGGGGTTGCAACAGATTTACGACTGATCAATCACAAGAACTCCAAGCCACGCCGCCAGGCTGCGAAATCAATTGGAATCAAGGCTTGTAGTTAATAGCAATGATGACTCAAAGGCATCATTGCTAAACGCACCATTATCCATCTATCAGACAAGATCTTACGTTGCACATGGCTTAGGTTATGCAATGGCAAAAGATTTGCAGTTCTAGAATTCAGGCTCCGTAATGCTCCTTGCTTTGATTGCAAATTCACGTGGCCACGACTGCTGTAGAGAATAAAGCTATACTTTGTACTCTTGACTTTTCAGCCACTATCCAAAATTATATAGTCAGCAAGCAATTCCCAACACAAGAGTTCAACCAATGAATACCAACAGAGCCAACTTCCGAAAGAGGCTAAGCAAAGGCTTTATCTCATTGACAACGTATCAAAAATGGGTCGTCATTTTACTCGGATGCCTTGTCTTGTCTCAGATTCCAACAGCCATTAATCAAACAGCAGGAACATTCTCAGGCATTGCCTGTCGCAACGCCTTTGTTCGCGGTCGTATACAACTAAGGTAAAGACAGCTCCTTAGATACAGCCAAGCCAATGGATCAGTTCAATATCGATAAACTATATATTAACAAGTCAAGGCAATGCCAACATCCCTAAATAGCGCATCTCTTTATTACTGACACCATCAAGGGGAGCGAACTAATTGCCTGAGTTCACAACACTGAGCATGATCCCCATTACGGAGTTTCACGTCAAACTGTTACTTAGTATCATATCAACAACCTACCATCTTTTTGTCGGCGAAAGAAGCTTTTATCCATCCCCTGATGTCAAAATAACAACCTGAGGCATCTAAGAGTTTTTACTACTTATCGGAAGTATGGATTTAAGTCGGGCTGGCATTTGGCTAAGAGAAGGCAGATCTTTACCTGCTCACTTTTGAGCAATGTAGTAGTTTTTATTACGGTAGTTTAATTGCAGCATTGTTATGCTCAGGCACAAATAGATCTTCAAGGTTTCTAGGATTCCTGCTAGCTACACCGCCAGTCAGCCTCAATCTCTTTCTCAGGAAGAGATTATCGATATAGATCAAGGCCTTCTAAGCTAATCAAGTCTATAGCAGCCTTGATGGTTACTATAAAGTTAGCACTTACAGATTTTCGTTCTGCTGGAAGTCTCAGACTATTCATGTAATGCAATCATACGCATAGGCAGCAATCTCAGGATGACTATATATTCATCAAATGTTATAAGTGATCACCTAACTCATCATACTAAGCAAATTTAAAAACCATTCGTTCATTACACGCTTCTAAGCAGCTTCTTGCTTAAATACAGGTTTTTCTTCCATGAAAACGGTAAGGACCAGAGTCTAATAAAGGTAAATAATATTATAAAAAGTTCTTTAATACGTGGTTGCATGAGTGAGTGGAGAGTCGAGGGGCCTACAATTGATTCATATTTGGACTTTGAATAGTGTCAGTTTTCGATCGCTACAGCACGTTCTGGACTCAGGGTTTTGACTTCAAGGGTCGAACCAAGCGCATTGACTACTGGACCATTGTTCTCATCAATGTTCTGATCGGTCTTGTTCTCGGCAAGCTGCAAGAAGGGTTTTACTCGATTTACGCGCTTTTTGCTGTTGCAAGCATCGTTCCTGGAGTTGCCATGCAGGTTCGTCGAATACGCGATACCGGCCGTCAGTGGCAATGGATATTTATCGCTCTGATTCCCTTCATTGGGGCCTTATGGCTGCTTTGGATTGTGATCGGCCCTTCAGCTGAGAGTTCGCAATAGGGGTGAATCAAGAATACAGCCTGATCAATGGGGTCTAAAAGGCCTTATTTTTAACCTTGGTGGAAATAGTTAGTTTTAGTCGAATCGTAACTTCATACCTTTACCTTTAAGTAGCTGCTACCTCCAGAATTTGATCCAGCCAAGCCTTCTACTCCTATCCTTAAGGTTTAGCTTGCTTTAGCATGTTTATATTGAAATCTTGTTTATGCTCTTTGGCAATATTAACTACATCATCAGCACTTATGCTTACTATTTACTGCTATTAATTTGAAGCCCCATCTTCAACTCTAGAAACCAACTCTTTGAGTTGCAATTCTGATATTTACTTAAAAGTTTGTTAATGCTTGCAACTCCTTTGTACCTGGCATCGAAGAGCTGACTGGGCATCAATTGTATTTCCTAAATGATTTAATGCGTAAGTCTATTTTACTGCTGTGTTAACTAGAAGCAAATTGTAAGGGCAACAGAAATCTAGGCCATCTAGTTCATCTGCAATCGTCAGCTTTAGTTGATAGCAAAACTCATTTTCTACCTTTTAGGATACATTCACATGACTGCGTTAACCTCCATCAATCCCCTACTTAAATCGAGTAATCTAGCCTGCCTTTGTCTCTTTATATTAGGATAAGATGACTCGAGCTATAGCAATGGATTCTATCATTGTGTATCTATATATAGATCTGGCAATGGTAGCAAGTCAAACTAAACTGAATTGATATGGTTGTTTTGACCAAAAAAATAGCTCTTTCTCTACTGACACCAGTTGCTATGTTGATTGCCCCTCAGGTTGTTTCTGCTCAAGGTGAGGTCGTATTTCCTGGTGGCGCCAAGATTGAATGGGGCGGTCATCCTGCACATCGTTATGAGCCCAATAATGCGGCGAATCGTGGCAATCATCAAATTGAAAAACAGCTTAATCACCTAGACAAATTGTCTGAGGGTGGTTTCACAATGAATACAGGGGGGAAAATCTGCCATCAGGTTAAATGGACCATCGCTGATGCCCATACTGTTAACAATGGCTATGGAGGACATCGTTTGAATCGGGAACAAACAGTCAGGCTCAGACGTTATGCACGGCGTTGTAATTTCTTCTTCTAAGTATTTTGTATGCCTGAATCCTTCTGCTTGCCTCTAAAGAACAAATAGACTAGCTTTGGCTCGATTGTACAACTAGATAAAATTCCAGAACACTGGCATCAAGTTGACGTGAAGATCCGTAGGGATAATGACATCAGATGTAGTCAAAATAATCAGTAGCAAAGGACTCATCTTTATCAAGAGCAAGCAGTGTTGCATGAATGTGATTTAATGTTATCAATAAATTATCCCCTGCTTACTGAAAGGAAAGCTCTACTTCTTCAGATCAAAGCTCTTGACTTCCTTCCAGTTCGCTCTTATTGCTTTGTCCTGCTTATTATCGCCTGTTTCGTATTCACCTTCATAACCTAAAATCATTGTCTCTGCTTCATTCAACTTACATTCTCTGTTAAACAGGGTATATTCCATTCCAAGCCTCTCAGTCTCTCTCCTGGTTTCTTCCTTCCATTCATAGCACCTCTGATCTGCTTCTATGCTCTCCGCCATCTTGTCGGGAGACATGAAGTATTGACAGCCTCCTAAGCATTCAGAAAAGATAATAAGTGTAAGGAGCTTGACGGGAATGTTAATTTCATATTTCTCATTCCTCTGAAAACCACCATGGCTTAACTTGTCGCGGAGTAATTTGGCGCCTTTGACCTTGGCGATAAATGCCTTGAGTTGCTCTTGTGACATTGATTGAATCTTTGCTTGTTACTTTAAGTTTAGGGTACCAGGCATCGGATTACTTTTGAGAGCTTGAAGAGTGTGTTTAGATGCTAAATTACCCTGTAACTACAAGATGATTGGTGGATGTAACAGGAGCTAGTTATTGGATCGGTTGCCGCCCTCCTAGGTTGACTTAATATTGCACCAGCCACAACCCCCCCAGCCACTCCTTCTAGCTCATCATCAGATAGGTTTTGCTGATAAGAGTTTGGGCCTTCAGTAGTGATCGAGAATCCAGCAGCTTTGGCAATATCAACTTGATCTGCACCATCTGCTTTGAATTGTTCCTGTAAAGAGGTGTCTACTTAAAGCCCGTCGATTGAATGCATTACAGCTCACAGATATGGCTGGCAACAAGACAAAGTAGAACCTTCAAACAAGATTCACAGCAGGGGAGAGATGACCACCATTAGGGAAGGATGGGCATGATGCAGAGTCATTCACCACTTACCTAAAACGTCGCAAGCTATGGCAACTGTTAAGGGAAGAAGCAAAGCATCAAGGTGAACTTCTGACGACCAATGCCTTTCGTTATCGCTACGCCCAAGCGTCTCATGCAGCAGGGCTACCGATAGCGAACATTGCCCAAGCAATAGGGCACGCGCTTGAGGTGCACCTGAGTCGCTATAGCGATGCAGCCTTTACACCGGATGCAACGTCAGACCTCTATGCAAAGTTGAATGCTGAAACTACAAAAGTGCACTGAAACCAGATCCCCTCATTGAGGTGATGCGTTCTCAACCCTCGCCAAGCGTCGCTTGAGTGCCATCGATGCATGGGATACACCTGGCTAAATCGCAGATCGCTATTCAGCCAATCAGGCTAGGAGGTGGGCTATCGCTTGATGGGTTGCCAATTGTTTGCGGGGCCCGAGAAAGTAGGGCCCCTAAGCCACCTCATCCGGGAATCCCGCCCAGGTCCCCTCGAGCCCAAGGGGGCTGTAGTGGCTTTCTTTAGGTCTAGATCTGGAGGCTTGCGGAGTCATTGGTGCTAACCAGACAGTTCTCTTACTCCCTCTGCAAAAAGGCGTGGCGCCATTGTTCGTCGGGCTAAAAGCTCTAGATGTAAGGGCAAAAAGAAACCCCGCCAAAGGCAGGGTTTCATGACTTCTCTTTGGGCGTGTTTCCTTGTTTCCACTCCGAGGAGAAGTCCTCCTCACGAATTAACCTTAACGAGGCAAACTGTCACTGTGCCAGTTGACCGTGTCAGTTCCACAGCCGTCACTAGCTGTTCGCTTGGCGTTGCTGCATTGACGACTATTCAGCTCAATAAACTAATTCCAGTGAGTTGGCTGGCAGAGCTCATTGCGCTTTTCCTTTTTCAAAACCTGCTCAGCTTGGTGCATTGCAACGAGGGAAGCCTCAATACGACGCAACTGTGCCTCTCGTATCGCTGTGTTCTTATCCAAAGTGAAAATACTGTTTGGAGTGCATGTAGCAACCTGCGGTTAGCGCTCTCAACTTGCGAACAATACAGAATTCTTTAGGGGCGACCATGAGCATGGATGCTTATCCATTTCCAGCAAGCAGCCAAAACGCCGGACTAACTAGACACTGGCTGATAAAGATGAGCATTTATCCCTGCTGACGCCTTTTTCCTGCTTGCTTAGACCTAGATCAGGAGTCCGAGGACGTAGACACCCTGAAAACTAGTCCTGGACTTGAGGGCATCCAACGCGGGTGCCCTTCTTAATGCCAGTTGTTTGCTCTGCTTATAGAAAGCTAAGCATGTCTTTGATCAGTCTGTGCTCGAACTCATCGATGGCATTGAGCCAGGACACTGCTTTCTTAAAAAGGTTGAGACAACTTATGGATAGCGGTGAAGGATGAAAACAAAAAGTCGCCACCGCTCTAGGGGGAGAAATCAAATAAGCAAAGCCCTGCCAAAAAGCGGGGCTTTTTGATGGTTAGTCGTCGAAGTTCCTCAGTCTCCTTTTGCTGCAGTGGATGTGGACTGATAGCTGTAACCAGAAATCAACCAGATGATGAATGACCTTTTAAGCGTTCAATCCTTGTGCAGCGTTCTGTTCGTCTCTCCTTATCACTGACTGGCGCTGCTGCACTAGCTCTAGCCAACACTCCCATCCAACCAGTCGCTGCTCAAGAGGATGGCAGTGCAGCAGATCTGGGGAGATCCTTGGCATCCTCTGGCTTAAGAAGCAAGTGAAGGTGGTTAGCCATCAGGCAGAGCCCATAAACCTTCACGGCAAATTTCTGCTTGGCTTTATTGAGCACTGCCAACAACACATCACGCCTAAGCCCTTTGGCAATCAAGAACTGTCTGCTATTGCAGCGCAGCGTGATATGAAACCTGCAGCCAGACGGCAACAAGCGTTTCACTCGAGCCATGGACTGAAGGCATAAGCACTAAATCATCAGCAAGGGAATAACCAATAGCTACTCACCAGAATTAGAAAGATATGGATGAAATGAAGTCATTCCCAGATCGCTACTAGAACAGTGACCAATCTCACAGCGCGAGATGATCTAACTCAGGGCTTTAAGGACTTCTTGCGGTGAGGCTATAGCCATCGATACGGAGCTTTCACAATGAACCGAACCACTAACCTCCAAGCAATGTGCGCCGTTAATTCTGCAATTGAATGTACTCCTATCTCCGATCAGAACTCTTTAGTTAATCTCAGGAAGGCTTTCTATATGCATTTCATTATCGAGTCTGTTCTTTCTGAGCGCGTAGAACTCATTCCAGCATCTTCTTTGCGGGAAACCATTTCATAATCGTAGTCATCACATGAACCTTTGGTTTCATCAGCGTGAGTACTAAGTAAGGACAAGGGAATAACGGATAGCTGATCACTAGAAATAAAGCCACTAACTATTTGCTCATTCCTAACCGACATAACTTGTCCAGTTGAGAAATAGCCCCAACAACAGCTCCTGGATTGTTCTGCTTTAAAGCAACCCTT
>NZ_JNBA01000025.1 GCF_000760295.1 Prochlorococcus sp. MIT 0701 | reverse complement strand
TTGAGGGTGGAAGCAAGAGCTTGATCAAGGTTGCCGAGTTCTCTGTAGATCCCACCCAGGTTCATGTGGGCAGTGGGGTTATCTGGCTTGAGCTCTAGGGATTTGAGGGTGGAAGCAAGAGCTTGATCAAGGTTGCCGAGTTCTCTGTAGATCCCACCCAGGTTCATGTGGGCAGTGGGGCTATCTGGCTTGAGCTCTAGGGACTTCAGTGTTGATGCAAGTGCTTGATCGTGCTGCCCGAGATCTTTGTAGATCCCACCCAGGTTTATGTGGGCAGTGGGGTTATAAGGGTCTAGATCAAGAACTTTTTGTGTTGCTTGTGTTGCTTCCTTTAGGCGACCTTCTCTTTTAAGAGCAGTGCCTAGATTTCCCCATGAAGGAATAAAAGACTTGTCTAGTTGAATGGCGATCTTGAGCGCTTTTATTGCATCAATGTTGTTGCCAGTGTTGAGCAAGCAGAGTCCAAGATTAAAAGGAATCATCTTGTTCATAGATTGATTAATATTCACTTTTTTGTATTCCAGAATTGCTTCTTTGAATTGCCCGAGGTTTTGATATGCCTGCGCTAAAAGAAGTGCGCATTGCTCGCTGGGCGCCAGAGCTGATGCTTTTGTAAGTGATTCAACCGCTGCTGCTATCTGACCTTTCTGTAGGAGCAGTAGCCCTAAATTGAGTAGTGAGGTACTGGCCTTGGGATTAATACTTAATTCCTTCTGATAGCATTCAATTGCTCTATCGGGATTGCTTTTGTTTTGAAAGACGAGTCCAAGGATTTCATTCGCTCCTGGCGGGTTCTCGTTGATGCCTAAGGCTTGTTCCGCGAATGATTCGGCTTGATCTAGATCTCCTAACGCCAGAAAGCTTGCTGCTGCTCCCACGTAGGCCTGGATCAGTTTTGGGTCTGCCTGTATAGATTGCTTGAATAGATCGACAGCTTCTTGATTATTGCCGCTCTGCCTCTTGAGGTTGGCAATATTGTTAAAAGCAGGCGCATAATTGTTGTTGATTTCCAGGGCTTTCTCGTACCATTGAGTGGCAGAATCTCTATTCCCAAGATTTAAAAAGATATTGGCTATATCTTTGGTTATTTCAGGATCGCTGTTATCGAGTTGATGGGCTTTAAGTAGGCATTGCTGTGCTTTTTCGAATTGCCCTAAAGCGAGTAAGGATTTTCCTGCGTATTTATAGGCATAGGTCTCTTCTGGATTGGCCTGTAAGGCATTTTGGCAAGCCTGTAGACATTCCTGGTGGCGACCAGCAGCTGAGAGCTCTTGGATTGTCGCCAGATCTGTCACGCCATCAATCGTCGTATTGGCAAGATTTTACTGTGGTTTAGAACCGTCCTCCAGGGAAATCAGAGCCTCTCTCAAGCGGTCTACAGCCTTGCTCTAACCCACTCCCGCATCGATATCGATCCAGCTTCAATGAGCGATGGGGTCATAGAGAGATCTGCTCCTGAAGTAAAGCCAGCATCCTGTTGTGGAAGCCGTGCTGGCCGGTCGGGATGCCTTGGCTTTACTCCCCACCGGAGGCCGCAAAACTCTTGTTTTTAAAGGTCACCGCTGAAATGAACCACTTTTGGAGCCCCCCCTCCTTTTAGGTTCTTCTGGAGTGCATTAATCAAGGTGGCCTCCCAGCCCTCAAAATCGCTTGCGGCAGGCAGTTGTTCGTGGTTCACCAGGCTGCCAACACTGTTGATACTCCTCTTGTTAATTCCGTTTTTGCATCTGGAATAGATTGCCAGCCTATTGCCACACCGCTGAGCCTTGGCGCTAACGCTAAAAATTGATCACGCACCCTTCGGCAGCGATCAAATTGTTTGCTAGTTACATCTGTAATCAGCACAACTTCACCTGCCGCCTGTTGTGCTCTTAGACGATGAAGACCACCACGTGCTCGTTCAATATCGGCTTGTAACACCTCTAGCGAGGGAAGCTCAAATGTCATAGCTAATTGCACGTGCCACTCTATTTCTTGGTATACATCTGCATTTCTTTGTGCTTGATCACTTATAGCCTGCAAAGTACTGTTAATGCTTGAGAGCATTAAGCCATATGCATCCCTACTCTCAAGCAGTTGTGGTGCAATCGATTGTGCCCAGCTCTTTATTAGTTTCTCAAGCAGAGCGAATACTTCCTTCTCTGCAATCTGAATCTGCTCGGCATTACAAAACTTTCTTTCCTCGTCCTGCAGCTGTAGCAGTAAAGAGCGACTTTGTCACCAGAGTCTTTTACGACGTTCTAATGCCAACGCCTGCCGGGGACTGAGTGAACTTTTATCGGCTTGCTCTAATTGATTCCAGACGATCAGCAAACGCTCTAGATCTACTTTTGCTGGACGTCCAGGTTGAATGCAGGCCTGCAATCTTGGTTCGGCCTGCGCAATCCGTCTAAAACTGGTTAACGGCAGCCCAATGCGACGAGCAGCTTCTCTAAGGCTCACCACTTGGCAATCAGAACTGCTCATCAAGAGATTCCTCTACCTGCTCCAGGCGTTTCATCACCCTCCGGCACTCTGTGCGGCTCAGGTTCAATTGACGGTCAGCGCACCATTGAAGATACGATCAAAATGGATACGTAACTAGCGGTAACTAGCGGGACTCCTAGGTAACAAAGACTTGAAGACAATACGAGAAAATCTTTGTAATTAGTTCACAACTTAAGGGCTCCTCGGAGGGCGTCAGAGCCAAAACTCACCAAAGAAACCCATTCAGCCCCAAAGCACAGTTTTCACACCAAAAATCACACCAAACAAAGGAATCACACAGCCGAAGCGCTAAATCCAGACATTAAGAAACCCAGTCAGAGACTGGGAAATACTGAGTGGAGCCAAGCGGATTCGAACCGCTGACCCCCTGCATGCCATGCAGGTGCTCTACCAGCTGAGCTATGGCCCCATAAACGCCGGTAACACTGGGCTCGTACCGCCGTCAAAACAGAGCTTACAACGGCAAGGCCTCAAACCTGACGCCAAACAGCCACGAGCTTGCCCTGTACCTGCACCTGATCGGCTGGTAGCTCAATCGGCTCATAAGCGGTATTGGCGGCCTCAAGTCGCACCGAGGCGCCGTTGCGGTGAAAGTGCTTCAGCGTGGTGCCACTTCCGGGCACAAGTGCACTCACTACCGTTCCATCTCGCAGCCGAGAAGGCTCAGGCACTGGCTCCATCAGAACCACATCACCATCTGCAATGTAGGAATCCACCATCGAATCACCATTCACGGTGAGCGCAAACAGGCCACGGGTCTCCAAAACTGGTGCAAGATCTAACCGCTCCTGAACATCATCAAACGTCTCCACCAAACCACCAGCGGCTACTGCCCCCAACACCGGAATACCGGACACCAACCCACCAAGCAGCTGCAAGGTACGCGCCTGCCCTTCCTGCCAAGTGATCCATCCCTTCTGCTGCAAATGTCGAAGCCGGCTCTGCACCGGCGCTGGTGAGCGCAGACCCATGGCCTGCATCATCTGTCGAATCGAAGGGCTGTGGTGATGGCTGCCGATGTAATCGGCCAACCAGTCATAAAGCTCCTGCTGGGCAGAAGTAAGCAACTCAGGAGAGGTGGCAGCCAACGGCAATGCATTGATTCGTCAATACATGTGTACCTATAGGTACTGAATCTGGCAAGGGTTTAAACACCAAACAGTGCAGCCGCAAGAAGATTCCGAGTTGATCAGAGTGCTCAAAACCGCAAGTACCAATCCAGCCTGGAACTAGAGACCACCAAGCACGGCCGCAAGCAAAGCTTGTTGAACATGCAAACGATTTTCAGCTTGATCGAAGATTCGACTGGCCTCACCTTCCATCACGGCTGAACTGATCTCCTCCCCTCGATGAGCCGGTAGGCAGTGCAACACGATCGCGTTGGGATCTGCCTGAGCAAGCAAATCCTCATTGAGACAGAAACCACGAAAGGCCTCTTCCCGCTGCGACTGTTCCTGTTCCTGTCCCATCGAGGCCCAAACATCGGTGTACAACGCCTGCGCACCTCGCACTGCATCAACTGGATCTGTCATCACTTCAATACGAGCATCAGCCACTGCCAAGTTGCGGGCCTGATCAATCACCTCAGGCAGAGGTTCAAATCCCTGCGGGCAGCCAATCCGAACGTTGACCCCCAAGAGGGCGCCGCAGAGCATCAAAGAATGTGAGACGTTATTACCATCGCCCACATAGGCCAAGGTCTGGCCGGTTAATGACCCGAGAGCCTCTTGCATGGTTAGGAAATCAGCCATTGCCTGACAGGGATGCTCCAAATCAGTCAAGGCATTGAGGACCGGAATCGAAGCCCAATGGGCGTAATCCAGCAGTTCCTGCTGAGCAAAGGTCCGCACCGCCATCACATCACAGAAACGACTCAACACTCTCGCCGTGTCTTCAAGGGGTTCGCCGCGGCCCAATTGGGTCACCTGAGGATTGAGATCGACCGTTTGCCCGCCAAGGCGTGCCATCGCGACCTGAAAGCTCACTCGTGTGCGCGTCGATGCCTTCGTAAAAATCAATCCGAGAACTCGATTTCCCAAATCAATGCGACGATCCCCGCTCTTCAGCTGACGGGAAAGCTCAAGCAAGGCAACCGTCTGCTCCGCAGTGAAATCAGCGCAGGAAAGAAAGTCTCGACCCTTGAGGTCAGCAAGGACGGCTGCAACACCTTGGGGATTGACAGCCATTAGGGAAGCTTCAAAGAGTCTTTATCGGAGACCAGCCCCCCTGCCGTCAAGCCTTCAGGCAATAACAACACCTCTAGGGAGAGCACTGGAATCGAGCATCTCTATCAGCTCATCGCCTTCGATCACTTCCTTTTCGAGGATCTTCTGGGCGATGGTCTCCAGCAAGGCGAGGTTATGCCGAAGAATCGAAAGGGCACTCTCATGGCCTTGATCCACCAAACTCCTCACCTCCTTATCTATGGCCTGTGCAGTGGCATCACTCACCACTCGGCGTGGATTGTTGTTACCACCAAGGAAACGCCCCCCACCTTGCTTGTCATAAGCCAGGGGGCCCAAAATATCGCTCATCCCATAAGTCCCCACCATCTGCTCGGCAAGGTCAGTAGCGCGCTGTAGATCATTAGCAGCACCAGTGGTGATCTTGCCAAACACGATTTCCTCTGCAGAACGCCCTCCTAACAAGGTGGCAATCTGACCTTCAAGGTCTTGCTTGGAATTGAGAAAACGCTCCTCAGTAGGTAACTGCAAGGTGTAACCAAGAGCACTCATACCCCTTGGCACAATTGAGATCTTGGCAACCTTGCTGCCTCCAGGCATCAGGTGTCCAACGATGGCGTGCCCCACCTCGTGATAGGCCACAACCTTCTTCTCATCATCCTGGAGAACTCGGCTCTTCTTCTCAAGGCCTGCCACAACACGCTCGATGGCTTCGTTGAGATCCTTCAGCTCTACCTGTTTTCGTTTGCCACGAGCTGCCAACAAGGCCGCTTCGTTCACCACATTTGCCAGATCAGCACCAGCAAAACCGCTGGTCGCCTGAGCGATGCGGTCTAAGTCAACCCCTTCGGCCAATTTCACTTTCTTGACATAGATCTCGAGAATCGTCTTGCGGCCAGAGAGGTCTGGGCGATCCACCAGGACCTGTCGGTCAAAACGACCAGGCCGTAGCAGGGCTGCATCAAGGACCTCGGGCTGGTTGGTCGCGGCCAACACGATGACGGGCTTATCGGTGGACGAGAAGCCATCCATTTCCGTGAGCAGCTGGTTAAGGGTCTGCTCCCGCTCATCATTACCTCCCACAACACCCATTGAGCCAGAACGACTTTTACCGATGGCATCAAGTTCATCGATGAAGATGATGCAAGGAGCCTTCTTCTTGGCCTGCTCAAACAGGTCCCTCACGCGGGCCGCACCAGCCCCGACAAACAACTCGACAAACTCAGAACCAGAAATAATGAAAAAGGGAACCTCTGCCTCCCCAGCAACAGCCTTGGAGAGCAAGGTCTTGCCTGTACCAGGTGGACCCACAAGCAACACACCCTTAGGAATGCGCGCACCTATTTCTGTATATCGCTCAGGTGTTTTGAGAAAATCAACGATCTCAGTGAGCTCTTCCTTGGCCTCATCAACCCCTGCCACATCGGCAAAGGTGACTCGGGACTCTTCATCCGGGACATAAACCTTCGCCTTGCTCTTCGTGAAACTAAGAGCGCCCTGGGCACCACCACCACCCATGGAACGCCTGGCAAAAAACTGCAGCACAAGGATGAAGATCAGCGGGGGCACAACCCAGCTGAGGACGGTGGAGAAAACATTGGGCTTCTTCGGCGGCGCTGCTGCAAATTCAACTCCTTTGCGTTCCAAGCGTTGGGGCAGATCCATATCGAAGATCGGTGTAGTGGCCAGCAACGACGGTGCTCCCTCCTCAGGATTGGCCAATTCGTAACGGATCTGATCCTGAGTGATGAAGGCCCGCTTCACGGCGCCATCGTCAACCTGATCAATAAATAGTGAGTAGGGGACCCTCGGCACCTGTGCCGCAGGATTGGGTAAGAAGCTGCTGAAAAGCAACAAAACACCGAAACCGATCAACACCAAATTGACGATGCCAAAGCGTCGATTCGGTTTGTTGTCATCCTCACGGATCGCCATCGAAAAAAATTGATTTCCCGGGTGCCACGCTAAGACGATCAATCCGTAAGCGCTTGCCTGTACTGGCGTGAGAACCGAACGTCACCACAAAAGAAGCGCTGCTGGCTGCTTTGGAGACGTCAATGCATCGTTGTCAGTGGCCGCTAAGACAAAGCCTTTTCGTTAAGGGTTTTAAGGAGTTCACTGCCAATCAAATGCACTTAGTTTGCCCAAATCAAGCCATTGACTGCCATTTAGATAATAGTGAAACCGATACTTCAAAGGCAGTTTCAAGGCAGCCAACGATACCCCTAGGGCAAAAAGAGAATCTTGTGGTGCCAATGCACCACAAGTCTTGATGTCAGCCCTCTTCTGAAAAGCTCTGTCAGAACAATCAATTTGGTTTCTGTAGAAGCAAGACAACTTCTTTAGCCATGAGAGCGAACCGATAGCAGGAAGGTATTTACTCTCAGGCAATTGCGCCTAAGCGATGCAACTTAGGTGCTTTATTATTATTAATCAAACATTCAACTCTCAAGAAAGTGGGTTAGGATGCATTAAACAACAGGGAGGCATTTGCTTCACGGTGAAAACCTAAACCGCGCTTGGCTGTTACCACAACCAATTAACTGCATTCTCCTGCAGGCATTCACAAATCCATATCCCTCAACTGCAGTAGCAAGGCAACCCCCGCAAGGTAATTTCTCACGGGCGTGCCAATAGTAAGTAAACGCTGATATCTATGCAAAAATATCGAAAATAGAAGTCATTTTGACTTCTCAAAAGGCCAGTACCGATACAAACTTCAGGTGTTTAAGCATCAACAGGTCGACCCTGAAGTCCATTGATCTAAGCAACGAAAAACTCACCGCCATGAAGTACCATCCATTCTACGTAAGCGCACAAGGCGGGACAATTCAGTATTTCGAGGGCGACAGAGGTCGCCTCTTTCGAGTTTGCTCAAGATCTCAATGCCTTTATTGCGAAGGGCTGCACTCAGCGAAATCACATCTTGACTATTTAGAGAGGCCTAAAGGTATTTCTGCAATGTTGCTGCCTCCAAGTTCTCCTCATGATCCAAATGAGCTATGGCCATATCCACCACTTGCTCTGCTGATGGATACAGCAACCAAAGTCTTAATGGAGAACGACTCTGCCGGCAGGTCAGATGTGACTAAAAACACGAAGTCGAATCCTGAATTGTCGCTAGGGTCAGAGCAGACTTGGGATGCTGTTGAGACTTACTTTGAATGCATTTCAACCTGCTCACTTGATGACGGCGAATGCCTTACCAGCTGTATTGAGCAACTAAGAGAGGCTGACGAGTAAGCAAATTCCATATCTCGACCATCTATCAACGCAAACACACAAAGCAGATCAACAGGAAGGTCTTATCAGAGACAATCAAGCCCTGGGGGGGAGAGGAACCATGTGTGGCTGCTATAGCCTTACCACCACAAGGGACACTCTGCGAAAGGTCGTGGCGCCTTGGCTGGCCAACAGCTCTTCGTCAACATGGCTAAGCCACTACGCTCCTCGCGCTGAAATCCACCCAGGCGAGCCTGTACTGGCGCTAAGAAAGCATCACAGACATACGGATGTAACCCATTTTCTTTGGGGCTTCTTGGCCAACTGGGTGAAAGATCCCTGGCGAGGCCCAAGGCCAATCAACGCTCGTGCCGAAACCCTTGCGGAGAAGCCATCTTTTCGCGCAGCTTGGCGTCATCACCGCTGCCTATTGCCTAGCGATGGTTTTTATGAAAAAGGGCAACGTATTCATCGGTGCAATGGAGAACCGTTCTGGCTGGCGGGGCTGTGGGATCACTGGATCGGGCCCGATGGCAGCGAAGTAGAAACCTGTTGCGTCATCACCACGCGCGCTAATGCCTTAGTGCGGCCTCTGCATAAGCGGATGCCTGTCATCGTGCCAAATGGCCTAGAAGAGGCCTGGCTGGAAGAAGGGGATGCCACCCACTTGCATGCACTTGAAAGCTTGCTTAACCCCTGGGATCCACATGATTGGTGTGTGAGCCGAGCCACCAACACAACGCCAAGGCCCAACCCAAATCAGTTACAGCTTTTCTGATCCAAGGCTGCCGCACTTCTCCCCACACGAATGAGAAGCTCTTAAGAAATGACCATTCACGAATACAGCTTGATTGACGAAGAGAGAAGAGAATTAAGCCATTCAACAACCAAGGATTAGGTCATGAAAAATAAATAATCAACCCATGGTAGCTTCCAGAAAAGGTTAGAGCACACCAATAAGGCGTAAGGCCAGTGATTCAGTTCTAATCACAAAACACTCTATAATTTCATGCCAGTCCCATTAAAAATCCCATCCTAATAGCAATTACAATCTCTCGATATCAGCATCAAATTCTCAATAGGCCAAGTTGCTTTTGTGCCTGCTCAAGAAAATTACGGTCACAGGCATAGAAACGTTCTAGAGCTTCAAGTGCCTCAGGCCTGAGATCATCACGACTCAAATGTCGGAAGAGATCATTGGTATAATCTTTTGAAACATTCTCAGCTTTAGGCTGTATATATTGACCACTAGCATTCTGCCATTGAGTGATCAACTCTCCGATCTGGTGCATGCCTAAAACCGTGGTGTAAAGACTGGGATCCTTGCCTAGAAAACTTGTCTGAGGAAGAGTGTGATGTGTCCATTCTAAAAAAGAACGCGTCCAAGCAGGCAGACACAAGGCAACATCGTTCATCAAATCACGCGGATCTACATTGTCATCAAGGCTTTGAATACCAAAGGACTTAAACATCGAATCATACGCAGCTCGAGTTCGAGCAAAAAGAGACTGATCTCCATTGGCATGCAGGGTTAGTCTCGCATTGATTGACTTAGTCGTAAGTTGATTCAAATGACTTCTACAGGCTGATACATAACGATCAATCGGGTCGCGCCAAATCGCAATTACGTTTCGATATTCAGCTACTGCACGAAATTCATCAGGCCGCAACCAATGAGTAAAGGGCATAACAGCACCATGCACGTATGTGGATTCAAGTTCATTAACATCGGTAATCGTGCCACTTGCCTGCAACCAAGCACGTTTAAGCGAACTCCAGCCGTTCTTTGGAACCCACACATAAGCAGCATCGGAACCTAATGGCAACAAAGGAGAGAGAGTCTCACCATTGAGCATGATCAGCTGCACATCCAGCCAGCCATCTTGATGATCACAGCGCAACCCAGGAATCGGCTCACCAGGTTTTAGTCGTAATGGTTGAGACTGGTTAGATTGCATTACTGAAACGGAGAAAGGCTCGTCCAAGCCTTGAAAGCTAAGCAAGCGCAAATGGTCTTTGCCAGGCAGCTCATGATGGTCTGGAGATGAGTGGTTTAATCAAACAGCGAATAATGCTGCTCTTCATGAGTGAATCATGAGTATTACCAGCTGTCCATAATTTCATCATATCCATTTGCAAAGCGAAGACTTCTAGCTGGCTATCTAACCGAACAACGTGATCGAATATCGCTACATTTCCGTTCCAGCTGATCAACAGAGTAATTGCGTCAATCGTCAAAAACTCGAGTCCAAAGCTCCCAGTCATTTAAGACACAGGAATCTTCGCAAACAAAGCGTTAACGATGCCTTCAGAGCATATCTATGCTTAGTTTAATCAAAAGCTCTACCGAAAGCAATACGATATAAAGTCTCTCAAAACCTAAAAAATGCATCCAAGCTAGTGCCCAAGCCTTATACATACTGATACGGAGTCTCTAAGAGCTATTTTGAAAATTCCATGACTCGAATCGAATAATCATCTAAACCGTTTCTTCTCACCAAGCAGGTGCTTGACAAACGCATCGCTACACTAAGCATTTTATGAGCTGATTGTTTCTGGTGACTACTACACCACGGCGACGAAAACATCAATATCGAGACAGGCTTTATCGCCTCTTGCTCGCTTTTACCCTATTGCTATTGGCAAGCTTTGCCATACCGCAGGTTTATTGGCCTGCTCCAATTTGCTATTCAGTCATCGCAATTCTTATCACCAGATTGCTCGCGAGAAAAGTCAAACACCATGCCTGGAGAGAACGGCTCTATCAATGGCTGGGATGGGCAGCATTGCTAAGCCTATGGTTCTGGCTGCTCACGCCAAGTCACTGGACCTACAGCGGTATTCCCCTGATATGGAGCTGGATTTTGTTCGTGAGCTGGAGCTTAATTCGACTGGTAAAACAGCTGAGTCGTGAGCGCCAAGTCAGCGAAATGGTTTTGATGGGAGCAGCCGCTGGATACTTACTCTTAGGAATCAGCGCCGGCCTGGTGATGAATGCGTTGTATACGGTTGAACCCAACAGCTTTGCGCTCCTGGATTTAGCCAACCAGGCCATCACCAGCACCAATCAAAGCGTGCTGAATACGCCTCATCGATTTGCCGAGATCAACTACTTTGCCTTCGTGTGCCTAACCACCGTTGGCTTCGGGGGGATCCAGCCGATTCTGCCCGCAGCAAGGATGGTGAGCGTGGCCACCAGCATTGTTGGCCCCCTTTATCTAACATTAATGATGGGCGCTCTGATCAGCAGATTCTCCGGCAATAGCAACAGCAAGAGGCTTAACAAAGAATCGAACCCAAAAGACACTCAGCCTTCAGAGCAGGAGGTCAATACTGATAAAAAGGATGGATGAATCTTGCATATAGCTTAATAACATCAAGATCACAGCATAAACTCTATGTTATAGAGGCGAGCATGGACTTCCTAAGACGAACCAGATCAATTAATGGGTGTATTAATCGCAAGCCTTCTCAGTCTCATGGGCAAGCATAGAGCAAGATAATATCTATTTAATAATCTAAGATGCTAGAAACACAAGTCAGGCTAGTCCATCAATGACTACATTACTAACGCTGTCATCAAGTATTATTTAAACAGACATAGACCTTTGAACAGGCAGTCTATCGCAATAGGTTAATGATTTAGTCGTTACACTCATTGCCAGCCCTTCTTCATCTCGATTTCTAGTTGCAGATGACATTTCTCGATTAACTGCCAGCTTATCTAAGCCAGGGCTAGTGATTGAGGGTAACGATTGGAATCCAATGAGCAATTGCAAGCCATCTCTCTGACGAGGCATTCTGCCTCGCGCCAATGATCATCTCCCTATGCTACAGATTGTCCTAATATGTCAGCACCTCTCCTTTAAGGTTTAAGGTTTAAGGTTTAAGGTTTAAGGTTTAAGGTTTAAGGTTTAAGGTTTAAGGTTTAAGGTTTAAGGTTTAAGGTTTAAGGTTTAGAGGATGTCCTAGGCCAACCAAGTCTTTTGATGGTCTTAAATTAATTTCGAAATTTATCTTGCATCAAATCAACCATCAAATAGCTTTCTTAAGCATAAATCTAATACTTCTCTCCTTTCAATCAACCTTCTGGTGATTTCAGCTCGATTGACAGATAGCTTGGCAAGCATTGCGATTAAAATCAACACGACCTATAAGGTCTTCGGAGTCTTGTCAATTGCTCAATGCACCACAACAATCATCGATTGATGCTTCCAGCATTGTTGTGGTGACTGTCTGCAGTCAGTCTCTAAAGACATTTATCAATCCAATACATAGATATAACTTACTCAAAGAATATTCAAATGATAGTTGTTGCGTATGTCTCAACAATCCTTAGAAAGCTCATATTGCAAGAGCCAGTCAGCCCCTAACTGCTGCAATGAGCCAGGCTCCAGCACAACAACTTCTTTCATGCTTGTAAGGCCAAGATCATCAAGTGGTGTTCTGGCCGGCAAGCCACCCAACAGCTTGGGAGCCACCACCACCGCCAATTCTTGAACACAGCCTTGCCGCAGAGCTGCGGCTGCTAATCCTGGCCCGCATTCCCACAGCACACGATTGCAGTCTTGTTGAGCTAAGGCCTTCAACAACTCAAGCGGTTCAGAGGCAGGCAAAGCAAGTGGCTCAGGCCCCTCAGGCAAATGAGCCAACTGCTCATGGTCAGGCTCTAGGCCATGAGCAACGAGGGTAGGAGCCACTGCAGTATCCCAAAGCTGAGCTTGTTGAGGCAAATCAAGGCTGCGACTCAGCACCACCCGCTTCGGTTCGGGGTCAGAGTGCCCACGACTGGTCAGCAACGGATCGTCCGCACGCACTGTGCCGCCGCCAACGATCACAGCATCACATTGGCCACGTAAGCGATGCACCCAGCTACGCGCTTCACAACCACTGATCCACTGACTGGCGCCATTGGGCAGAGCCGTGCGTCCATCGAGGCTCATCGCCCATTTGAGAATCCCCCAGGGGCGCCCAGTACAAACCCGATGCACAAAAGCCCGGTTCTGATGTGCTGCTTCGGGCTCCAACACACCAGTAATCACCTCCAGCCCGGCATCACGCAAACGAGTGATGCCGCCCCCAGCAACACGTGGGTCTGGGTCCTGCATTGCTACGACAACTCGGCGAAGTCCGGCAGCGATGACGGCCTCCGTGCAGGGAGGCGTGCGGCCTTGATGGCAACAGGGTTCCAGGGTGACCAACAGGCTTCCACCGCTGGCCTGTTCACCAGCCTGTGCGAGAGCGCCTACCTCCGCATGGGGCTCACCAGCACATGCGTGGAAACCCTCTCCCACAAGCTTTCCCGCCTTGTCCAGAACAACAGCCCCAACGAGAGGATTGGGACTGGTGCAACCATCTGCGAGAGCAGCCAACTGCAAAGCCCGCCGCATCCATGGCAGCCAAACAGCACTTGCAGAGAGGTTGACGTTCATCAACTATTGAGCAGCCTGCGGCAATGAACGCCACTCACCGACGACATAAGGAGGCACAGGCAGTTCAGCAAACACACCAGCGAGCTGCAAGCGCAGTGGGCGATTGTTGGTTAAATCATCCAGCAAAGGGTCGAGATCGAATTCTGCTGCTGCTTCACGGCCATCCTTCGCCAATTGCGGACTGGCCATTGTGATGTCAGCCAAGGCCCAGTCGCGGCGACCGGCATGCACAAGCAGCTCAGTTGGATGATTGAGACGAACCTTGCCGGGATAACCAACAATCCTCAACACCACTGGCTCACCTGGCGGGCCCTGGCGGTAAGCCACCACCTGCCAACTGTGATACTCGAGGTCACGCAGGGTCTCAAAGCTGCGTACAAATAAGGAACTTTCATCACTTTCATTGGCCAACACCTGCGCCTGGACAAGTGATGGGCTGAGCAGCAACAGCACAACAGCCACAAAGAAGCAAGCCAAAGCCCTCTTCAGCATGAGAAGGCCAGGCCATCGATGCGATGCAGAACTCCCTGCGCTGGACATGACCTCAAAGAAGGTCTTCACAGCGTATGCAAAAACCCATCGATACCGATAGGACATCCCGCACAGATTGGCGCCACTCATTCACCCCTCAGACCCTGCCCGTTCGGCACCTGGGATCAACTGCCAATCCGTATGCGTTGCCCACAGGGCCCAGATCGCCATTGCACGCAAATAGTGGCAAGCCCTGTAGGTCTTCACTGCAGTAATCGCTTCTGGGGTGCGGAACTGCAAACCACCGCCATACACCTGATTAACCACCGCTGAACAGATGGCTGTGGCCGTCGTTGCATCGCCCATCAGTCGGTAGTAAGCCGCTAGGCCGAAGTTGATGCCAGTCCATACCTCCAAGGGATGGGTTCCCTTGGGATCAAGTGGCATGCCATCACGGCACAAACCATTGGCGACTCCCAAGCGGCCGCCTTCAAAACCTTCAAAGCAGGCCTCTTTGACTGCATTCAGACTGCTGCGACTGCGTTCATCAGCAACAACAGACGGCAGCCCCAACAAACGAGCATAGAAATCGCCGCAGAGTTGATCAGCCATCACCACCGGCGTACCACTCTCAGCATCGATCTTGTAGTACTCCCCATTCCAAAGCAGCCGATCGAAGTTGGCACGTGATTGCTCAAGCCAACCGCTGAACTGATGTTGCTCCTCTGCCGTATTGAGTCCTAAGTCCAATTGCAAGCGCTGTGCCATGGCTAGAGCAGCCTCAAGAGCTGCAATCCAGAGAGCACCGCAATAAGCGCTCACGCCTTGCAACGGCCAATCGTCAAAGGTCTGGTCCGGAGCACCACCGTTATCAGGCAGACCATCGTGATTGACATCAAACCGCTTGAGATAACTCAGGGCCTGCACTGCCGCCGGCCAGCATTCAGCCAAGAAGCTCAGATCTTCACCATTCGGTGAAAGAAGAAACGTTCGCCATACCTGCAACACATAATCACTGGCCAGATCTTTCCAGAGATTGCAATCCTGATAAGCGGTGTAGTTGGTGGCATCAAACGGCGACTCATTCGGTGCTCCCAGATCATGGGGGGTAGCCGCCGCCCTCTTGCGGGGGGCCTCGACCCGGCCACGCCCCTGGGTGAAGTACCAGCCGATTGGTCGTGGCGTGGCATCTGCCGCTGGAATGGCTCGAGCAAAACTACGCAAGACGGCCTTATCGAGCTCAGGCCACAACTGCAGCAGAGCCAAGGAGCCATAGAGGCGCACATCAAGACTTTCGTACCAGGCGTAGTCGAAGCACTCAAGAACCCCAAAGCGACCCACCGGATCTCCTGGACGGGCTGCCGTCCAAAGGCTGCCACCGCTAGCCAAGTCGTAGAGCTCATTGAATAAAGCCATTCGCAAGCGCTCCGGCAGATCCTCACGAGCCAGCACCGGCGCCTGCCAGGCATCAATCTGCTCCCGCCAATCAGGCCAATCACGCAAGGCCTCGGCAGCAAGAGCAACAGCCCCCTGCCCATCACTGCCGTGAAAGTCGGTGTAACGGCGCAAATCGCGAACGCCTGTAGCGAAAGCCGTCACCGGTAGATCCCAACTAATCACCACAGGAATCTCAAGGCTTTCACCAGGCGCCAGGGTGACCTTCACCGCTAAAGCAGCACTGGTCTGCTCGCCCGCCAAGCTCTTGTGCGTGTCATTGCTGTTTGCAATGGTTCCTTCACTTGCGAAGGAACTCCACAGTTCGCTGCCATCTCCGCTGGGATCCCAACGGCTACAACGCATTACCTCCACACCAGGCAGATGATCCGGGACAGCCAAACACCACTGCCCTTGCCCCTCAGCCAATGGGTCAGCTCGCTCACCATCCATCAAGACACCAAGCAGCCCTGGCTGATCAATCCAACGATTGCACTGCCCCTCACCACGACCGATGGCAGGCACGTAACTGTGTTCAGGGCTGCCGTCATCGCGGAAATGAACGCTGGCGGAGGGATCGGTGTTCGTGAACCAGCCACATGTGTTACGCCAACTCAGCAGCAGCGACAGTTCCAGAGATTGCGATGTGGGGTTCTGCAGCTGCCAACGAAACACTGCCAGGGGGTAGCTGGTACGTCGGTAATCACCAGGAAGGATTGGACTGAACGCCTCGCAAACCACCTCAGCCGCGAAGACTCCTTGGTAATGGGTCCAACTGAGCGGATAGCGGGCTGAATAGCTACCAGTCGTGCGTTGCTCTGTACTGGCTGGATACCAGCTCCAAGAGGAGAGAGGCTTGTCTAGCTCAGGCTGAGAGTTATCGGTTTGTGGTGCTGTAGCCAACGCATGAGCACGCACCTGATCCCCCTGCCGCTCAAACAAAGCGAACTGGCAATCAGGAATGCTGCCCTGCCAATGCTCTCCACCATCAAGATTCCAGAGATTGAAATCACCGCGCGGGCTACGCCCGATACAACCGGCCCCGAAACCTCCCAGGGGCATGCCATGCCAGGGCCCATCGTCGAGATTGCTGGCATAACGCACCGTGTAAGGCTGTTGCCAAGCCAAACCGAAAGCACGGCTCCAGCTGGCGGCAGGCACGCTCCAAGGCTTCAAGCTCGATCCACGCTTCAATAAGGACCTAAAAGCTGAAAAGCCAAAAAGGGCCATGGGGCAAGAGATGATGCGCCCAGCTTGTCAGCAGATCAGCCGACCAGCCAGGGGATCAAGGCATCGCTTTAGCCTTTGAGGAGCAACAAGCACTCCTAGGGCTCAGATGTAGTCAATACAATCAGCAGCTAGGAACTCATCTTTATCGACATCCAGCAATGTGGTGTGAATAGCAATTCCTTTAATTAATAGATTATCACCAACTTGCTGGAATGATAAATCAACACCTTCTCCCACGACAAGCTGATCATTCTCATCGATTGAGAAAGACTCATAGACATCTTCCCCACTACTGAGGATGTAATCATCAGCTCCGCGATCACCTTTAAGGGTGTCATCTCCTAAGCCACCATTAAGCTTGTCATTACCATTGCCTCCAGTGACTTGATCATCTCCAGCGCCACCAAGAAGAACAT
>NZ_JNBA01000024.1 GCF_000760295.1 Prochlorococcus sp. MIT 0701 | reverse complement strand
CACCACTAAGCGCAAGTTCGCCGACACCATCCGCTCCTTCGCACGTCGTCCGCTCTGCAACTTCTTCTTGAGCTGCAACGCACTCAATCCAGCTGCCTTCGCTAGCTCTTGACGACTCGCTGGCTCACCTGTCTTAGCTTCCAATTCAGACTCAAGCTGCTCTAAAGACATCAACTCCTGCACCTGACGACCCAGCGTGATCTCCTGCTCATGGCTCAGCAGCGGCACTCGACCGATATCGCGCAGGTATGAACGCACCAGGTCGACATCTGCGGGCAACTTGCGAGCAGGCACAACCGCAGATTTAACAAGGGCTTTGGAGACTGCGGAGTCGGCCACGACAACTCTATTGCGTTTTGTAAAGCCTACCCCCGAGCAATCCAAAAGGCCCTGCGGAAAACCCCCTCGCCAAGGGATTTAGGTAAATATACCTAGAAAGCTATTCCATTTGAACGCTGAAGCAGCCAGGCCGCTGTCCGTAAATAGATGAAGACCCCCGCCACATCAGTTGCTGTCGTAATAAAGGGAGCCGACATCAGGGCTGGATCCAGACCCATTCGATCGAACAACAAAGGCAAAGCCGCCCCAGCCGTAGCCGCCAGGGTCGTGATAGCCATCAGGCTGATCCCTACTGCTGCTCCCACAAGAAGACTTTCGCCCCGCCACCAAGCAAAGGGAACAACCACAAGCAACATCAACAAACCCAAAAGCCCGCCCGCCATGGCCTCACGCAACACCGCCTTCATGCGACCAAGAGCCTGGATGCGCTGAGTACTAAGACCTCGAATCACCACAGTGGAACTCTGAGCGCCAACGTTGCCGCCCGTACCGATCAACAACGGGATGAACGCCGCCAACAGCACAACATGCTTCAGCACATCGTCGTTCATAGCAATCACTTGACTAGTAAAGCCATTCGCTACCACCAACACAGCCAGCCACACCACTCGACGGCGAGCAACAACCAACAAATTGCTCTGGAAATAGTCATCTTCATCCCCCGCCTGCACAGCTCCAGCTGCATAAAGATCGCGGGTGGCCTCCTGTTCAATCACGTCAATCACATCATCGACGGTGACGATCCCTACCAATCGCTGTTCTCGATCCACAACTGGGACAGCCAAAAAGTCGTATCTCTGAATCGCTCGGGCCACCTCCTCTTGATCTGTGTCGGTGCGCACGTTCACCACATCGCGGGTCATCACATCCCCGATGCGTGCCTCCGGCTCAGCAGTCACGAGATCTCGCAATGAAAGGATCCCGGTAAGGTGTCGCTCGCCATCAGTCACATAGAGGCTATAAATCGTCTCCGTGTCAGGAGCTCGACGCCTCACGATCGTGAGAGCCTGAGCTGCACTATGGAATTCCTTGAGATCAATAAACTCGGTGGTCATCAAGCGACCAGCGGTTTCAGTCTCGTAACCAAGCAACTGAGCAGTGACCCGTCGCTCTGCTGGGCTCAGTTCTGCCAGCATTCGTCGCACCACCTTGGCAGGCAGCTCATCAAACAATCGCACCCGGTCATCGGGAGACATCTCCTCCACCAACTCGAGCACCTCACCAGAGCGAAGGCGTTCCAGCAAACTCTGCTGAACAGCAGGGTCTAGATATTCGTAAACCTCAATGGCCTCGTCCTTGCTGAGCAAGCGGAAGGCAAGAGCCTGCAGGGTACGAGGCAAAATGCCAATGGCTTCAGCGATGTCAACCGGTTGCACCGGTTGAAGCAACATCTTCACAGCGTCATAGTTTCCTGCTGACAACAGCGCTTGCAGCTGCTGGGCCACCAAGTCCACCAGGTCAGAGCCGCTGACGACGGCCGCCTCCGGACTGGTTGCCCCCGTTGCCTCGTTCATCGGCCCACCGTCAAGGCGAGCACACTTTATGGCGAATGGTCCTCGCTAGGGTCTTGAAGACAAAACCGAATATCCATGGCCATCAATATCAGCCAGATTGTGGTTCGCACTCCAGAGGGTGCTGAGAAACCCCTCAGCGAATACAACGGCACGGTGCTGTTAATCGTGAATGTGGCCAGCCGATGTGGCTTTACCAAGCAATACAAAGGTCTGCAGGCACTGCAAGACACATACGGCCCGAAGGGACTAAAAGTGCTGGGCTTTCCTTGCAACGATTTCGGAGCCCAAGAGCCAGGCACCCTCGAGGAGATCAAAAGCTTCTGTTCCACGACCTACGGCGCCAGCTTCGAATTGTTTGACAAGGTGCACGCCATGGGCAAAACCACCGAGCCCTACACCACCCTCAATCAAACTGAACCAGCAGGAGATGTGGCCTGGAACTTCGAGAAATTCCTTGTTGGCAAAAACGGCAATGTCCTGAACCGCTTCAAAAGTGGCGTCGAGCCAGAGAGCACTGAGCTCAAGACAGCTATCGACCAAGCCCTGGTGGCCTGAACTGCCGACCCATCAAAAAACCAAGGGCTGCAACACCAAGACCTAAGCCCATGGTTAAACCAATCAATCCCAGCGCTGACCACCAAGCTCCCTGGGAGATCAGGGTGCTGCATTCCACCATCCAGCTGCTGAAAGTGGTGAGAGAGCCACAGAAACCCACCCCCAGCAACAACTGACGGCTTGGACGGAACGGCAAACCAACCACAAAACCCAAAATGGCAGCTCCAATCACATTCACCAGCAAGTCGTTCTGAACCTGCCAGCGAACCAAGGCCCCAGGCACAGCCCCAAGAGCCACCAGCCACAGCTCATTCAATTGATTGTGCAAGGGTTGCGTCGTTTTAGCCATCAGCCAAGCCAACACCTGCAGCTGCAGCCAAGAGACCTGCCAAGATCGAGCCCACAGCAAGTACTAGAGCCTCACTCCAGCGGTGCTCCCGCAAAGTATTGAGTAGCTCTACCGCAAAAGTCGAAAAGGTACTGAGAGAGCCGAAGAAGCCCACACCAATCAGCAAAATGAACGGCGACGTACCAATTGCAACGCCGCTTTTCTGGTGCATCGCCAAGACAAAACCCAAGGCAAAGGCCGCCACAATGTTCACTGAAAATGTGGCCCAGTGCTTCCTCGGCACCATCGGCGCGAGATGGTTCACCACTCTGAGGCGCAACCAAGCTCCTGGCACAGCGCCTATGGCTACCAGTGAAGCCTGCCATCCGGGCAACGCCAGATCAGACATTGAGCCAGCCACGTCTAACAACCCCGGCCAAGCACTCACCGCTACCCGAGGCGATCTGTACTTGCAGCCAGTCCTTACCATCTTCGCCATGCCAGCGACGGAGCACATTCAAGGGGGTGCCAACGGCCAGTCTTCGCAAGCTGGGAGCCACAGCCAGAGGGCTAACTCGCAATTCACAGCTTGTACCAGCAAACAAAGGTCCTGAGCTATCAGAACGACGAATTTCTGGCTGACGACGCTCGCCCCCACCAGCCGGCAAGGCTGCAGGAGCTAGCAAAGCCACCCCTAGGACCCACCCCCAACGGAGCACAACACCCATCAGATATCTAACGCTGCCATATCGAGCTCAGCGCTGTGGGTTTCAATGAACTCCCGGCGAGGAGCAACCTTGTCACCCATCAAAATTGTGAAGATACGATCAGCCTCTAATGCATCCTGAACCTCCACCCGCTTCATCATCCGAGTAGAAGGGTCCATGGTGGTCTCCCACAACTGCTTTGGCATCATTTCACCGAGACCCTTAAAGCGCTGAATGGTGTAGTTGGCCTTCTCAGGGAACCCTGCGAGTGTCGTCTGTAAATCAGCCTCGTTGTAGCAATAGGTATGGTTCTTACCTCGCTCAACCTTATAAAGAGGAGGGCAAGCAATATAGATATAACCACCTTCCACTAATTCTTTCTGGTAGCGGTAGAAAAATGTAAGTATCAGCGTACGAATATGAGCACCGTCAACATCAGCATCAGTCATGATCACCACACGGTGATATCTGAGATTTTTTGCATCAAATTCTTCTCCTTTGATACCCAGTCCAAGCGCAGTAATCAGCGCCTGAATCTCCGTATTTTTATATATTTTAGCATCATCTGTTTTCTCAATATTTAGAATCTTACCGCGCAAGGGCAGAATTGCTTGGAAACGACGATCTCGACCCTGCTTTGCAGATCCACCAGCAGAGTCGCCCTCCACGATGTAAATCTCTGATTCGGAGGGGTCCCTTGTACTGCAATCAGCCAGTTTACCTGGCAAGGTAGAACTCTCAAGTACGCTTTTGCGGCGCACTAACTCTCGAGCACGACGTGCAGCTTCAGCTGCATTAAATGCCTGGATGGCCTTCTCAAGAATGAGATCAATCACCGCAGGATTAAATTCCAAATACTGACTCAATGCTTCACCAACCAAGCTGTCGACAATGCCGCGGACTTCGGTATTGCCCAACTTGGTTTTTGTCTGTCCTTCGAATTCCGGATCAGGCACCTTCACGGAAAGAACAGCCGTAAGTCCTTCACGAATATTTTCTCCGGCCAGATTGGAATCGGCCTCCTTGCGTTTGCCACGCTTACGGGCAAATGTATTGAGAGTGCGCGTAAGGACTGTCTTCAGCCCTTCAATATGAGTACCCCCATCTACAGTGCGAATATTATTAGCAAATCCGAGAATACTATCTGAATAAGCATCAACACACCATTGCAGTGCTGCTTCAACCTGCACATTATCCTTTTCAGAATTCACATAAATAATTTCGGGATGAAGAGCATCCTTTTCTGCATTCATATAGGTGACATATTCCTTGATACCTCCCTCATAAAAATAGACCTCCTCATGAGGAGCCCCTTCAGCATCTAAAACAGCCTGACGCTCATCGCGGAAAACAATCCGCACACCACCATTTAGATAAGCCAGTTCACGCAAACGTGCAGACAGGGTGGCGTAATCGAAAACAATGCCAACAGTAAATATCTCTTCGTCCGGCTTAAAACAAACGCTCGTGCCAGTGCGCCCCTTCTCTGAAGCAGGCTGGGCTTCGGAGCGAAGACTACCTATCGCGGCCCCACGTTCAAACCGCTGACGGTGCACCTGTCCTTGACGGCGAACCGTCACTTCCACCCATTCACTCAGGGCATTGACGACAGATACACCGACTCCGTGCAAGCCGCCAGAGACCTTGTAACCGCCACTGCCGAACTTACCGCCAGCATGAAGCACGGTGAGAACCGTTTCCAAGGCACTCTTGCCTGTCCGGGAATGAACGTCGGTGGGAATGCCACGGCCGTTGTCAGCTATTGATGCGGAACCATCTGGCCCAAGCACCACGAGAATCTCATCACAGTGCCCGGCCAACGCCTCATCAACAGAGTTGTCGACAACCTCAAAGACAAGGTGATGCAATCCCCTTGGCCCAGTGGAGCCGATGTACATCCCCGGACGCTTCCTGACGGGCTCCAGCCCTTCCAGCACCTGAATTTGTTCGGCGCCATAGGCAGCCTGGACCTTGGAGTCTTCGCTCATTCAATAAATCCGCAGCCAGGAAGGGTTGTTCTAGGAGGCCTCATCGGCGAGAAACCTCGACCTGGCAAGCTCATTTTACCACTGGCGCTTGCAAAAGTCGCTAAAGCGTCATTGCTCAAAAGGGACGACCTAAACGTTGCTGACATGACACTCATCACAGCTGCTCATGCCGGCCTCTAAGCCGCTTCTGATTGCCCTGCTAGGGCCCACAGCAAGCGGTAAAACATGCCTGGCCTTACAGCTTGCAGAACAGCTGAAGCTGAGCGTGCTCAATGTGGATTCGCGCCAGCTCTACATCGGCATGGACATTGGCACCGCCAAGCCAACCAAAGAACAGCAGCGCCGCGTGCAACATCACCTGATTGATCTTCGTCACCCAGATCAACCGATCACCCTGCAGGAATTCCAGGCAGCCGCGCAACTGATCCTTGAGCAAAACCTAAGGGACCAAAACATGCCATTTCTGGTTGGCGGCAGTGGTCTTTATCTCAAAGCTCTCACTTGTGGGCTGCGCCCACCGGCAGTGCCACCACAACCAGAGCTCCGCAAGCAGTTAGGCGAGCTAGGACAAAGCACCTGCCACCACCTACTCCAAGCCGCCGATCCCACCGCTGCCAGCCGAATTGCCCCTGCTGATGCCATGCGCACCCAACGGGCTCTGGAAGTGGTTTATGCCACTGGCAAACCGATCACCTCTCAACAAGGCTCCAGCCCACCCCCTTGGCGCGTGCTGGAACTAGGCCTCGACCCACACAACCTGCGCGAACGCATCGGCCAACGCACAACACAGCTCTATGCCAATGGTCTCATCGAAGAAACCGAACACTTGATTCATTGCTACGACAGCGATCTGCCCTTGCTGCAAACAATCGGCTATGGGGAAGCACTAAAGGTGATTCAAGGCCTACTCAACCGTGACCAGGCCATCGCCCTGACCACACGTCGTACCCAGCAGTTCGCCAAGCGTCAGCGCACATGGTTCCGCAGACAGCATCACGCCCATTGGCTCAAAGGTGAGGAACCGCTGAGCGAAGCACTATCACTGATTCAAGCCGGTCTAAGGTGAATGGTGCAGACATAAAACCTTCTGGTCTCCTTGTCGTCTGCTCTATTCCCTTATCTCACTGAATGCCACCACGTCCTCGTTTTGACCGTCGCGCACCCGTCAGGGAGCTCCCCAACATTAATGACCGCATCAATTATCCCAAGTTGCGGGTCGTTGACGCCGACGGAACTCAGCTCGGGGTGATCAACAGGGAAGAAGCCCTTGATGTAGCAAAAGATAGGGAACTTGATCTGGTCCTTGTCAGCGAGAAAGCGGATCCACCCGTTTGCCGAATCATGGATTACGGCAAATTCAAGTTTGAGCAGGAAAAGAAAGCCAAAGAAGCCAAGAAGAAATCGCATCAGACCGAAGTCAAAGAAGTCAAAATGCGCTACAAAATTGATCAGCACGACTACAACGTGCGCATCGGCCAAGCCGTGCGATTTCTGAAGTCTGGTGACAAAGTCAAGTGCACCGTTATCTTCCGCGGTCGAGAAATTCAGCACACTGCCCTTGCTGAAACGCTGCTACGACGCATGGCAAAAGACCTGGAAGAACAGGCCGAAATTCAGCAAGCTCCTAAGCGAGAAGGTCGGAACATGATCATGTTCCTTACACCGCGCAAAACACCGCTAATAAAAGCAGATAAAGAAAACCAAATCCCTACGCGTGCGGTTCGCACCATCACAGCCCCACCTCGAGCAACTGCTGCTGCCAAAACACAGCTCAACAAAGATCAATAAATCCCTTACTTCAGTGGCATCAACCACCTGCTATCCCTTAACAGCATCCTGAGCAATTAACTGTGTTCGGGTCGATCAATTCAGAGGGGTCGACCCCTCTGAATTCTCTTTGGCAACACCGCTTGTTCAAAAACCCGCGTTTTCCAGCAGAAACCTGGATAGTCCGCCTACACATCTCGCTAGGTAGAGAGTCGTCCGGACCAGAGAGATCTTGCGACTCAGCATGCAGTTAGGCAAAACCTTCGAACTGGGAGCACCAACAAGGCGTGCCCTTTTTGCGAATTCTCAAGGAGCTCAATAAAAACCACTATCAAGCTCAGCCATGCCAAGGCCAAAGTGAACTGTCACAGCATCAGAGGACACACGCGCGATTGTCATGAGGGCCTCCTGCTCTTTAAGGTGGCCGCATTGCAACCTGGCCTACCGGCGTGCGATTCCATATTCAGCAGGAAAGCGACATTCCGGCTTCGACCCAGCTTTACAACCAGATTTGTTTCGCAATCGCC
Organism: Prochlorococcus sp. MIT 0701; assembly: GCF_000760295.1. Lineage (GTDB taxonomy): Bacteria > Cyanobacteriota > Cyanobacteriia > PCC-6307 > Cyanobiaceae > Prochlorococcus. Next base: position 108,990 of record NZ_JNBA01000024.1, on the reverse strand, counting down.
GCACGTCATTACCCACCTGGCCACAGACTGCCCAGCACTCGCCAGTTAGCCATGCAAACTGGCCTTCATCGCAACACGATCAGCAAGGTCTATCGGCAGCTTGAAACAGATGGGGTCGTCGAAGCCATGGCTGGTTCAGGTATCTACGTGCGCGACCAGCAAAAGCCGCGCGAAATCAAAACCCCTCCCCATATTCGCAATCGAGGCACCCCTGACCTTGACCAGGAAGTGCGCAAGTGCGTCGATGGTCTGCTCAATGCTGGTTGTACTCTGCAGCAGACGAGAGAGCTGCTAACCCGCGAAATTGACTGGCGACTTCGCTGCGGGGCGAGAGTGTTGGTAAGCACTCCGAGGGAGGATATTGGCGCCTCCATGCTGATTGCAGAAGAGCTGGAACCCCACCTTGATGTTCCAGTTGAGGTGGTACCGATGGAAGAGCTGGAAAACATTCTTGAAAGCTCAAGCAACGGCACCGTGGTGACCAGTCGCTATTTCCTGCAACCGCTGGAAGAGCTAGCTAAACGCCACGGAGTTCGGGCAGTCGCAGTAGATCTCAATGACTTCCGCCAAGAGCTCGCCATGCTTAAGGAGTTGCGACCCGGCAGCTGCGTGGGACTGGTAAGCATCAGCCCAGGGATCCTACGAGCTGCCGAAGTGATCCTGCACAGCATGCGCGGCAATGAACTCCTGCTCATGACAGCAACACCGGATGTAGGCAGCCGCCTACTAGCCCTGCTACGAGCAGCCAGCCACGTGCTCTGCGATCGCCCCAGCCTGCCCCTCGTCGAGCAAAGCCTGCGCCAAAACCGTTCCCAATTGATACGCATGCCCCAACTTCACTGCGCCGACAGCTATCTCAGCACCAACACGATCGAACAACTGCGCAAGGAAATCGGCCTGCTCACCGCCTAATTAAGCTCACTAATCTGGGCAAATGCTCACAGCCATAAAGACCGACCTAGCAATCATCAAAGAGCGAGATCCAGCAGCCCGGGACCTGCTTGAGATCCTGCTTTGCTATCCGGGCTTTCAGGCCTTGACACTGCATCGAATCAGTCACCGACTTTGGCGCTCCGGATTACCTTTGCTGCCACGACTACTCAGCCAGATCACACGTGCCCTGACCGGCATAGAGATCCACCCAGGCGCCCAGATCGGTCACGGAGTATTCATCGATCACGGCATGGGTGTTGTGATCGGCGAAACAACGGAAATCGGCAACCGCTGCCTGCTCTATCAAGGCGTAACGCTCGGAGGTACAGGAAAAGAGCATGGCAAACGCCATCCAACCCTGGCAGAAAACGTTGTCGTTGGAGCGGGCGCCAAAGTTCTTGGTGCAATTCACGTGGGGGCCAATACGAGAATCGGTGCCGGATCAGTCGTTGTGCGGGACGTTGAAGCCGACAGCACGGTTGTGGGCATCCCAGGGCGAGTGGTGCATCAAAGCGGAGTCCGCATCAATCCATTAGCCCACTCAGCACTACCAGATGCAGAGGCCGATGTCATACGCAATCTGATGGAGCGTATCGACCAACTAGAGAATCAGGTCACAGCTTTGCATTCTTTCCTACAAGAACTAAGTACTGATCGTGTTCCTCAAAATCTTCAAACCGGACAAGCTCAAAACCTCAAAGACAGAGAAATCCTTGAGTTCCTAGGAGACAATCCCAGAAGCTGATAGTTAGACAAGCTATTCAATAAAATCAAACAGTCGAAGCCTCTTGCGCAGGAGCAGGAGCAGGTTGGAACATGAACATCGAATAAATCACATTACGCCGCATATTTGCCATCATCTCGAGAAACATATCGTAGCCCTCATTCTTATATTCAATGAGCGGATCTTTTTGCCCATATCCTCGCAAACCTACAGATTCACGCAGAGCATCCATCGCCTGCAGATGTTCCCGCCAAAGTGTATCGATCTGCTGAAGGATGAAGAAGCGCTCTGCCTCACGCATCAGCCCTGGACGCTGCTGCTCAATCTGACCTTCTTTAATATCATAAGCATTGCGCAGTTGCTCCTGAAGAAAAGACTTAAGTTCCTCCATACTTAGCCCCTGTAACTGCTCAGGCTTTAGATCCTCAAGCAGATAGACAAATTCCTGGACCTTGCCAACCAATTGCCCTAAATCCCATTCTTCAGGGGGCAAGTCAGGGTTCACATAAGCCTCAACAATGTCGTCCATTGTTCGCTCTCCATAACCAATCACCTGCTTCTTGAGTCCGCGACCCTCAAGTACCCGGCGACGTTCGGCATAAACGGCACGGCGTTGATTATTCATCACCTCGTCGTACTCAAAAACCTGCTTACGAATGTCGTAGTAATAGGTTTCTACCTTTTTCTGAGCCCCCTCTAAAGAACGGGTCAGCATGCCCGACTCAATGGGCATGTCCTCCTCCACTCGGAAAGCATTCATCAGCGCAGCCACCCGTTCGCCTCCGAAGATGCGCAAAAGATTGTCTTCCAAAGAAAGGAAAAAACGGGTACTACCTAAATCACCCTGGCGGCCAGCCCGACCACGCAGCTGATTATCAACCCTGCGAGATTCATGACGTTCTGTACCAATCACATGAAGACCACCTGCTTCCCTCACTCGAACCTCCTCCTGGGTCACTACCACGTCGTATTCAGTCTTTACTCTTGCGATCGACTCTCTTAAGGCAGCAATCTGCGCATCATCGGTAGGTGCTTTTTCAGCAGCAGTGGAGATGCGATCCTCCAATTCGATCACACTCTGTGCCCTATCTCCCCAAACCTTCACAAGCTCCCGAGCTAACTCCGCCAGGAACTGATCAGTGTCATCAGTAAGCGCGCAAGGATAGAGACTCCCGATTGCACGGGCCTCGCTTAAGACATGGCCGTGAGATCCATTCGAAGCAACGGCCTTGGCAGCGAAACCACCACCTGTCTCGGTAGCCCTCTGCAATGGCACTGGTGGACGATGACCCTCCTCAGGCCTCACCAGCCTTGGCAGCAAAACCTCACGCAACTTGAGGCGTGCCATGTAATCGCTATTTCCGCCAAGTATGATGTCTGTCCCACGGCCAGCCATGTTTGTGGCAATCGTCACAGCCCCTGCACGGCCAGCCTGAGCCACGATCTCCGCCTCACGTTCCACATTCTCCGGCTTGGCATTCAAAAGATTGTGGGGAATCTCTTGTTCTGAAAGCAGGGAGCTCAACAGTTCGCTTTTCTCAACACTGGTTGTGCCAACCAGAACAGGCCTTCCCTGCTTATGAATTTCGGCCGTTTCGTTGGCCACGGCCCGCCACTTGGCTGATTCAGTCTTATAAACCTGATCGACCCAATCCGCACGAGCCCGAGGCTGGTTGGTAGGGATCACTGCAGTCTCAAGCTTGTAGGTCTTCTCAAATTCCACCTCTTCAGTCTTAGCGGTGCCGGTCATGCCAGCCAAGCGGGGATAGAGCAGAAAGAAATTTTGATAAGTAATCGAAGCCAGAGTCTGAGTTTCAGGCTGAATCGCTAGCTGTTCCTTGGCTTCAATCGCCTGATGCTGTCCGTCGCTCCAGCGCCGGCCTGGCATCACACGACCTGTGAACTCATCGACAATCACAGCTTCACCATCGCGAACGATGTAATTCACATCACGAACAAACAACTCCTTGGCCTTCAATGCATTGGTGATGTAATGGGCCCAGGGATCAGCGGGGTCAAACAGATCCTTCACTTGGAGGTTTTGCTCAGCTTTGGCAAAGCCTTCATCCGTGAGAGTGCAACTGCGTTGCTTCTCATCAACCTCGTAGTCACCCTCTGGATCAATGCCATCCTTCCCCTGTTCGGCAGCCCGCTCGAGAGCAGCGGCCACATCTGCAGCCTGCTGATACTTCTCCTGGGGACGCTCCACCTGTCCGGAAATGATCAAGGGAGTACGCGCCTCATCGATCAGGATCGAATCCACCTCATCGATAACGCAGTACTGAAACTCCCGCTGAACCACCTCACTCAGATCGGTGGCCATGTTGTCACGCAGGTAGTCAAAACCCAACTCTGAATTGGTGGCATAGGTGATATCGCAGGCGTAATTACGCCGCCGCTCAGAAGGGCTCATGTCTTGCTGAATCAAACCAACACTGAGACCGAGAAAACGATGCACCTGGCCCATCCATTCCGCGTCACGCCGTGCCAGGTAATCATTCACAGTCACGACATGCACCCCACGGCCGGTAAGGGCATTGAGGTAGCTAGGCAGGGTGGCAACAAGAGTCTTACCTTCACCGGTCTTCATCTCACCGATCTGACCCTCATGCAGCACCATGCCACCGATCAGCTGCACATCGAAATGACGCATGCCGAGCACCCGTTTAGCAGCCTCACGCACAACAGCAAAGGCTTCTGGGAGCAGCTCATCAAGTAAAACTCGCTGCTTAGGAAAACTGGCGACATTGCCAAACTGCTGGCGAAAATCGGCCGTTTTAGAGCGAAGCTGGTCATCGCTGAGCAAGGCGATGTCCTCTTCGAGGATATTGATGTCAGTGACGATCGGCTGGTAACGCTTCAGCTTGCGGGCATTGGGGTCACCCAGCAGTAGCTTGAGCATGAGAACGGCCGAAAAGAATTCTGGGCAGCCTACTAATCCTGGACCATTGCCATAGACCTAAGGTCAAAGCTCTCTAGGACCAAGTGCTTTAGCCGGGCGATTGCAAACAAATGCCGACCTCACCATTGATTAGTGAACTTCCAGCCAAGGTGCTGCAACTTCTCGCTCGACACCAACTTCTGAAACTGCTGCTGAGCAAACAAATCCTTGTTGACACTCTTTCCGATCTTTCGGTGGCTCAAGAGCAAGAGCAACGAGCGATCGAGGGATACTGCAAGCAGCATCAACTGAGCAACGAGCAGGCTCTTAAGGATCACCTCGCTCAAGAGGTGCTGAACATGGCCGATCTTCGTTGGCAGGTCAATCTCCCGATCCGCATCGCCAGCTACAGCGCAACGCACTTCGCCCACAAGGCCGAACAACGCTTTCTGGAGCGCAAGGAACAACTCGATCAGGTGATGTACAGCCTGTTGCGGCTGAAGAATGGACATCTGGCCCGAGAGCTCTATTTGCGCATCGCCGAGGGCGAAGCAACGTTTGCTGAGCTCGCTAGCGATTACAGCGAGGGATCAGAGAACACAAAAGGTGGTTCGGTCGGGCCGGTGCCGCTGCGCCAAGCCCATCCGCTCCTGTCTGAGGCCCTACGCACCAATGCTCCAGGCACGTTGCTAGAACCCTTCAAAATCGAAGACTGGTGGGTGGTGGTTCGAGTGGATCGCTACACACCGGTGAGCTTCGATGAAGCAACATGCCAACAGATGTGCACCGAGCTGTTCCAACAGTGGTTTCAAGAGGAAGTCAATCAGCAATTTCAGGCTCTCTCAATTAATTTGCCGTCATGAACGCCTCATCTGCCAGTGCTGCATTGCCGAATGCATTGCAATCTCTGCTGAACCAGCCGAGTGCACGCCTGCAGTTCGAGCCAGGGCAACCGATGTGCAGCGATACGCAACTGCCCAGCCAGGTGTTTCTGATCGTGAGCGGCGAAGCCCGCGTGCTGGCGAACAAACATGCACGTTTGCAAACGCTGTTCAAGCTCAAAGCTGGCGATGTCGCTGGAATTGCGTCGTTGATGTCGGTAGATCCCTGCGAATCGATCATTGCCAGCACCCAGGTGGAGGCGGCAGCGCTAAGCGACAAGCAGGTGTTGGCCCTCTACCGAGAAGACGACAACTTCAGAACCTGGTGCAACACCCAGTTTTGGGACGCGGAACTGCACCGGCTGCTGCACTTGCTTCGCGAAGGAAGCCAGAGTGCCCTTCCGCCTTTACAGGGCCAGCTGAACGACTTGCTCGATCAGGCCACACTTTTAGATGATTCTCAGGAAGCTCTAGGGCAGGCCTTGCGAGAGGGCCGCCGCGTTTTTCTGGGCAGCGCCAACTGCTCTGAGCCGCTCGGCAGCGAACTCACGACAGCAGACGATGCATTGCCAGAGCTGAGGCCACCCCTGGCCAGGCGCCTGATCAGCCTCCCGGCTGAACCACTCAACCTTCTGCTGGAAGGCGAACAACCTGCACTGAGCAAGGCCGAGGTGGTCGATGAAGCCAACGCCTTGGCTACGGCACCACCAAGCCCCTTGGCCAGTGCAGAAGCCTTCGGTCAGCAGGATCCACTCCGCGATTTAGAAGTGATCCGAGCGGACGGGTTGCTTGAGGAGACGTTGGCTTGCTTCCAGATGTTGAGCCGCTTGCTCAAGCTGCCTTTTCGCAGGGATGCTGTGGAACGGGTAGTGCGCGATGCCTTGCGCCGAGGCCAAACGCCGAATCTGCAATTGCTCGGTCAGGTGGCGGCCATGCTCGGCTTGCATGCCGTTGGCGCCAAGATCAGTCCCTCGGTAGGCAATCGCCTGAAAACACCAATGTTGCTCCAGTGGGGCAATGGCTTTGCTCTGGCGGTTGTCAGCAATGAACAAGGACTCACGCTGGCATCTCCAGCCGAAGGTTGGCTTCAGGTGAGCACGGCCGAGCTCGAGGAGCTTTATCCAGATGGCCTGGGTGTGGTCATGGTGGAGCGCACCAGCACCACACCCGATCAACGCTTTGGGCCGAGTTGGTTTTTTCCCGCGTTACGCCGCTACCGCGCAGTACTGCTTCAAGTGCTTCTGGCCTCGTTTGTGGTGCAGCTATTCACTTTGGCCAATCCGCTGTTGATTCAGGTGATTATCGATAAGGTGATCAACCAGCGCAGCCTCGACACCTTGCAGGTGCTTGGAATCGCGCTTGTGGGAGTCACCATTTTTGAGGGCGTGCTTGGAGCACTGCGCACCTTCTTGTTCACGCAAACCACCAATCGCATCGACATGCGTTTGGGCGCTGAGGTGATTGATCATCTGCTGCGCCTGCCGCTGAATTACTTCGACAAGAGGCCGGTGGGTGAGCTTGGCACCAGGGTGGCTGAGTTGGAAAAAATACGTCAATTTCTCACTGGCCAAGCACTCACAACCGTGATTGACGCGGCCTTCTCCGTGATTTACATCCTGGTGATGGCCCTTTACAGCTGGGTTCTCACGATCGTGGCGCTGATCGTTGTGCCGATTCAGGTGCTTCTCACGGTGATTGGAGCACCCTTGTTTCGCCAACAATTCCGCCAAGCTGCAAATGAAAACGCCAAAACACAAAGCCACCTTGTGGAAGTGCTCACTGGCATCCAAACGGTGAAAGCACAAAACGTGGAGATGGTAAGCCGCTGGAAATGGCAAGACTTATATAACGGCTACATCAACCGCACCTTTGAGAAAACCGTAACGGGCACGGCCTTGACCCAAATGGGGCAAATGCTACAAAAAATTTCACAACTGGCCGTTCTCTGGGTGGGAGCATCGATGGTGCTGAGTGGTGACCTCACACTGGGCCAGCTGATTGCCTTCCGGATTATTAGCGGCTATGTGACTCAGCCTCTGCTTCGACTTTCCAGCATCTGGCAAAACATTCAGGAGTTGCGCGTAAGCTTTGAGCGGCTCGCCGATGTGGTAGACACTCCCCAAGAAAGCAACACCAGCGATCAAGGAAAGATCCCGTTGCCACCGGTGAAGGGTGATGTCACCTTCGACAATCTCAGCTACAGATTCGGAGGATCTGGACAGCCAGATGTGCTCCAACACATTGATGTGCACATCCCTTCAGGCACCTTTGTGGGAATCGTGGGTCAGAGTGGCAGCGGTAAGAGCACCTTGATGAAGTTGCTGCCAAGACTCTATCAACCACGAGAGGGTCGAATCTTGATCGATGGCTATGACATCGACAAAGTGGAGCTCTATTCCCTTCGTCGCCAAATTGGAATCGTGCCTCAAGAACCGCTGTTGTTTGCTGGAACTGTGACTGAAAACATTGCCCTCACCGACCCAGATGCCAGCAGCGAAATGGTGGTAAACGCAGCGAGATTAGCTTGTGCCCATGATTTTGTGATGGAACTTCCCGCTGGCTACAGCAGCAATGTGGGCGAACGGGGTGCCTCCTTAAGTGGCGGCCAGCGCCAAAGGATTGCCCTCGCCCGAACCCTCTTAAGCAATCCAAAATTACTGGTTCTTGATGAAGCAACGAGCTCGCTCGATTATGAAACAGAGCGGAAAGTCTGCGATAACCTTCGCAATCTATTGTATGGATCCACAACCTTCTTTATCACCCATCGCTTAAGCACGATTCGCCGTGCCGATCGAATTTTAATGTTGCATCAAGGCGCGATTGTGGAATCAGGAAGCCACGAGGAACTGATGGCTATTCGTGGTCGTTATTACGCCCTATATCAACAACAAGAGGGAGGCTAACATGAACAAAATTGTAAAAACTGGTCCCAGCAATCTAATTCGGCAAGCGCAAGATCGATTGACAAATATTGATAGCAAAACTCATCAACTTGAGGTGATTGAACAATCACCAATTTGGTTGCGTGCATCGATCAACACGATGCTGGCAACAGCAGCTTTTGGCATCTGCTGGTTAGCGCTCGCCAAAACAGAAGAAATTGTGGTAGCCCCTGGAAAACTTGAGCCGATCGGGGCTGTGAAAAAGGTGAAGGTCCCAATCGGTGGCGTGGTGGATCAAATTTTGGTGAAAGAAGGCGAGCGGGTTAAGAAAGGCCAAATTTTGCTTCGTCTCGACACCGAAGCCAGCTCGGATAGGCAAGAAAGCATCACCGGCAACATCGGCTTCAAACGTCAACAACTCTCGCTAAAGCAAGAGGAGCTGCGTCGTTATTTAGACCTCAACAGCACGGAGCAAAAAGTCTTAAGAGAGAATCTCAAACTACAAAAAGATATTCTCAATCGCTATCAAGCATTAGCGCAAGAAGGAGCAGGATCTGAATTGCAAGTTCTTCAGCAACGCGATAAGTTCCAACAACAACAAGGGGAACTTGCTAAAAGGGTTGATGACCGCGAACGCCAACGTGCACAGTTAAGTCAACAGATAGTGCAATTGAAAACGGAATTAGGAGATTTAGGCAGTTCACTGACAGAACAAAATGTGAGATTGCGCTATCAGGAAATTCGCTCCCCCGTGGATGGAATGGTGTTTGATCTCAAACCAAGTGCACCTGGATTCGTGGCCAATGACAACGAACCAGTATTGCAATTAGTTCCTTTTGATGCACTGCACGCCAAGGTTGACATCCCCAGTAGCGACATTGGCTTTGTGAGCATTGGTCAAAACGTGGATTTGAGTATCGATTCCTTTCCAGCCACAGATTTTGGAGTACTGGAAGGCCGGGTGAAGCACATTGGCTCTGATGCCATCCCACCCGATCAGAGCAAAGGCCAAGCTGACTACAGATTCCCTGCGGACATAAAGCTGAATAGCCAGCAGCTTGATCTAAAAAACGGCAAAAGCTTGAGACTTCAGGCTGGAATGAGTCTAACTGCTAACATCAAGCTAAGAAGTGTCACTTACCTTCAACTTTTACTAGGAAGCTTCAAGAACAAGACAGATTCACTGAAGCAGCTCTAGAAAATTCAGCCATGGTTTATACAAAAATCCGCAACCAGCCGTTAGAATGTAAATCAGGCCAATTGAGGCCAAAATAGGAAGACGGCTAGGAAAGCGACACAGAAGTTTGACTAAATTGTATGTCCTAGGTAGACTTATATATGAAAGCTCTCGCATTACCCTGAGTTCCTTGGCATTCACAACACAAACCGGTACCGAATCCACAGACGCCATCACGCTTCTGGGAACCTCAGCAGTTGACACCATCAATGTTACTGCTGCTTTTGAAGGCAATTACTCGTCCAACGTCTTAATCACAGGCTTAGGCGCTGCTGACAACATCACTGTTTCTCGTGACGTTGACGCCTACACCACAAAAGGCGGTGATGGCGCTGATGCAATTTCCTTCTCAGGCAGCATTGGCGGAAGTTTTGTTAACGGCAACTCAGGTGACGACGTCCTTGCTTTCACCACCGCTGAAGAAACCTCCACTATCTACGGCGGTACTGGAGACGATTCCATTTCACTTAGCGCTGACCTAAATTCCTCTTCCATTAGAGGCAATCAAGGCAACGACACAATAACCATCGCTGAAACAGTTGATTCTGGTTTCATCAACGGCAATCAAAACAATGATGTCGTAACAATCACCGGTGCTATCGCTGGTTCTACAATTTATGGCGGTGCAGGTTTCGATTCCTTAACTGTTGGAACCATTGGCACCTCAACAATAAAAGGCAATGATGGTAATGACACCATCGCAGCAGCAGTTTTAGCGCAAGGTGCTTTTATAAATGGCAATGCAGAGAACGATGCCATTACCGTTACTGGTGCTTCTACTCAATCTACGGTCTACGGAGGCAACGGTGCAGACACGATCACTGTTGCAGCAATAAATAATTCGAGAGTAAGAGGTGACGAAGGTAATGACTCCATTACCACAGCAGCCGTTACCGATTCTTTCGTGAACGGTAATCAGGGTAATGATGTTGTTACAACCGCCGCAGTTACTCGTAGTTCTGTTCTCTCCGGAGAGGGCAATGACAGCATCACATTTGCAGGAGGTACTACTGCCTTTATTAATGCCAATAGTGGAAATGACGTAGTTACTACTACAGCAAACGTAGCTGCCTCTTCTGTCTACGGCGGTAATGGTGCAGACACATTAACTGTTGTTGGTCTTACACAGGCCTCAATCGTTAACGCTGATCAAGGTAATGATTCAATTGCCTATTCAGCCGCAATGAATGCCTCATCAATGCTTGGTGGAGTTGGTGCAGACACGATCACAATCACAGGTGCTGCTGCTGGTTTGGCAATTGCAAGTTCAACCGTTTACGGTGGAAATGGCAATGATTCAATCACCAACAACGCTACACTTGCACCAACATCTTCAACCATACGAGGTGATGCTGGCAACGACACCATGACCATTGCGCTTAACGGCGCTGGTGGAACTGTTCTTGTTAGTTCTGCCATTAATGGCAACACTGGTAATGATCAAATCACTATCACTGGTGATTGCTCAGCAGCGTCTGCCACTACTGGTGTCTCAATTAACGGTGGAACTGGTGCCGACACCATCACCATCACTAACGTTGTCAACGCAGCTGGCGACGCAGCAACTGCACTCGCTATCAATGGTGATGACGGTGATGACACAATTGCCATCACCGGTGCTGAAGAACACACGATTTACGGAAGTGCGGGCACGGATAGTGTGACCTTCGCCACTGCTGCTTCCACTGCAACATTTGTTCTTTCAACATCTGGAAACGCGATTCTTGCAACTGGCACAGCTAACGTCGACGCAACTCTTCGCATCGTTGATGACTCAGTCAGAAACGGTGACACGATCAGCTTGGGCACTACAGCTGCTCAAACGATTGATGGCACTAGCACCCTTACGTTGGGCCTGGCGCAGGTGGTTGATTTCTTAGATGCTTCGCGCATTTCATCAGCAGCCGTCGGTCTTAACTTGGTGGGTGGAGCCGGAGTTGAATCACTTTCCGGTGGTGCAGGAAATGACACCATCACAGCTGGTACAGGTGATTCCGCAATTAATGCTGGCGCAGGAACTAACACCATCAACAACATTGGTGTGGATAGCGATGCCGTGACAGTCGATGAGACAAGTGTCAACACCATCAATGTTGTTGGTGTACAAGCTTCCACTGTTCTCGCAACTGCTGGAACCAACACAATCATTACGAATGGCGGTCTACTCAGCATTGTGAGTGCTGACAATTCAACTGTCGGCGTCACAATGACTGGAAACGGTCTCGTCAACACCTATACAGGTGGTGACGTAAATGACACCATCCAGGGTGCAGCCGGTAATGACGTCCTTAATGGAGGTACCGGTGCTGACCGCTTCATAAACCAAACGACTCTCGCACTTAACGGCGCAGACGGCATTGCCGACTTCAACATCACTCAAGGCGACAACTTCACTTTTGACTTCGGTGAAGCAGGGGGACTTGCTAATCAAGCCGCCCTGAGAGGTACTGGAGTGAACTTCGAGAGACTTGCAGCCACTGCCAATCTTGGCGCTAATACAGGTCTCGTAATTTGCGGGATTAATATCGCGGATGAAGCTGCGCTTGAAACCTATGCTGAGGGCCTTATTGGGGAAATTGCAGGCGATATTGTTTACTTCGTTACATCTACTGATGTTGATGCAAACGCAGCATGCAGTCTTTACTCTGTCACTTACATCAACGCAGGTAATACGGCAGAGAGTTTGATGGTAACAATGGCCTCCAATGAACTCGATAACTTTGCTGCCGCTCAGTTCACTCAATTCACAGCTGCTTAATTTTTACTCCCACTAGATCGAGTTCTTCAAGTCTCGATTGGCCCCCGCTAAGCGGGGGCTTTTTTATTTGGAATCACATTTACACAGCCCCATCAATGACGGAAAGGAAAGCATTGAGACTCTGAGGATTCATCACCAAGCAATAAGAAAATCACTACAGAAGAGAGGCTATTGACAAGCAAATTTATTAGCAATAGCGAAAACTTGAACCAACAGAAATAAATACAACACATTGTCAATCACAAGAAGACGCCAAGCAAGTGAATAAGACGTATAAATCTATAGAGCCAAGCAAGACATCCGTAAATATTACCAATTTCACACCAAAGCGACCTGAGAAAATACAGCTCCAAATAAATAAATTAAGACTCATCCAATAAATAATTACATATTAGAAATTATTTATTGCTAAAACACTAGAAAGCAGCAAGTCACTAATGCCAATGCAAAACGTCTAAGGCTGCCAACGAAAAGCCAGTAGCCATTAATAGCAAGGGCGAAAGTATAATTACATCGACAACATTCAGCCAAGAAATCAAACAAGGAACTAATCAATAAACGATAGATCAAAAAGAGGCGATGGCTACATTTGCAAAAGTAACTAGACACTAAATGGGCTAAAACTCATCTCATCAGAGAAAAGTATATTCACTCAGGAGGCCACTTTCCACCACCTAAAGGGAAGAATACTAAAACCCATTAATAATCAATGACGATAGCTCGGCTATCAACACACTTACTCGTCAAGGCCAAAGCCTAGATGTGACCATTTAGCATAACCCAAAAAATACAAATGCAGAGGAAGAAAAGCCCAGGGAGAGCAAAACTAAAGCCAAAAAGCTTGCAAGAAAATATCAAGCTTTATTCGCAAGGTAGAGAGTATAGCTGCTCCTCTGATAGAAGGAATAGCCCCTGTAAAATGTAAAGATACTGCAAAAAGAAATATTAGAGACATAAAATAATGAACGCCTAAGCAGACCATACCTCATAAATCTCTTAATCGACTAATTATTTAAAGCCAAAATCAAAAGTTTTTCATGGCTTCATTTAGCTTGTCTAGACTCCGTGAAACCCAGCAAATTCAGTCGCCATTCAAAATAAGCTGCCAGTACCAACCAATTGCAACAAAGAGAGATGCCGAGGCAGACATTTCTCAAGGCTATATCGATCGAGAACCAAATGACGTGCAGCTAGCCCAAGCTGAACAGCCAGCGCACGATCATGAATCAAATCAGAAACATAGTCAGCAACATCATTTGGAGAGAAGAAATCGACCAAAAGACCATTTACCCCATGTTGAATCACCTCTCTAACAGGCAAAGTATCAGAAGCCACAACAGCACAACCACTACTCATCGCCTCAAGCAGACTCCAGCTAAGGACAAATGGGTAAGTCAAATAAACATGGACTTTAGACAATTGCAGGACTCTCAAAAACTTTTCGTAAACCATGCTTCCACTAAATAAGACCAGATCTGGATCGTACTGCCCATCAATCTCCGCTAAAAACTGATCTTTCCACTCTCCTCCTGGGCAAACCTTTCCATAACTTACACCTGACGTTTGACCTACGATCAAAATCTTGGCATGTGGACAAAGCTGCTGAATACGCGGAATAGCACGGATAAAGGTATGACAACCTCGATAGGGCTCCAAAGTCCTATTGACAAACGTAATTAACTGATCAGTAGGGTTGATTTGACGGCCTTCCGAAAGCTGAATTGGTGCAACATTCTTATTTGGATAAGCTAGGTCAGTGCGAATGCCATCATGAATAGTACTAATTTTTTGCTGCCATTGAACAGGAAAGGAGCTGCGCTGAAACGCAGTGGGAGTCACATTCCAAGTGCTGGATTCTAGAGCTAGCTGCAAATATGCATTCTTCATTCGAACTTTAGCTCGAATTTCCCATGGAGCATCACTCTGAAACTCCGGATCAAAGTCAGAATCACTTCCCTCCGCTTTATAGTAAAACTCCTGGTAGCTCAAAATTGGAACTTGGGGCCAAATATCACTCAAAAACAATGATTCACCCCATCCTGGATGAGCACATATAAGATCCGGCATGAACCCTTGTTCCTTAAGGCTATGAGCTGCACGAGCACAAGCTTCTCCACGAATCACTTTTGATTCAGTCTCCATAGCTAAGGGATGGACGTCAGCCGAATTACCACGGCCGAGGGAATAACGTACTAGCTGCAGCCCAGGAGGTAGACAATCAGAGGGTGGGTTAATAGTTAAAGCAACTATTTTATGCTCACTTTGCTTAGCAAGTGCATTCACAAGATGTAAATATTGACCCGGGAAGCTCTGATGAACAAACAAGATATTCAATACTTCATCCAGGTACGTTAGATGCTATTCTACTGCAGAAAGAAAAGATAAAGATGGTTGTGAATCACAAACCTGTATTCCTGCATGTGGGTTGTGGTCCTAAGCATCAGGACCGTACACCATTTGCAGATAAAGATTGGCAAGAAATTCGCTTAGACATTGATGAAAGTGTAAGGCCCAATCTCGTAGGCACAATGACAGACCTCTCTGCTGTCGAAAATCAATCTGTTGATGCAATATTTTCTTCTCACAATATTGAACATCTTTACCCACATGACGTCTCAATTGCACTAGGCGAGTTTAAACGAGTCCTTAAAATTGATGGATTTATTTTGATAAACTGTCCGGACCTTCAGGAAGTATGTAAGCTGATCGCCGAAGATAAACTTACGGATCCTGCATACGTAAGCACTTCTGGCCCTATCGCACCTATTGACATTTTGTATGGCCATCGAGCTGCAATGCAGAAAGGTAATCTTTATATGGCTCATCGATGTGGATTCACTAAAAAAGTCCTGCAATCAACATTAACGGCAGCTGGATTTTCTTCATTTGTGAAGAAGCGCTCCGAGCACTTCGACCTCTGGGCCCTTGGGGAACTTAGGCATGAAGAAAGTCGGATTAGAGAATTGGCTGCTGAATTTATACCTTGAGCTGAGCATTGATTAATTCCACCCAACTCGCAATACAATTTCCCAAAGCCCACTCAGACTTTAAATAACTTTGTTTTATATTTTTGCGCCTCTCCGGCGCAGATTTTAATACCTTGGTAGCGCAATCAACTAAGTGCTGTGGGTCGTCCAAATCAACCCAATAGGCTTGATCTCCCTTCAGCACATAATTAGTTGCTGGATCCCTATTTACCATCAACGACGCCCCACAAGCCGCTGCCTGAAACAACCCCCAGCTAGTGACATAGGAACGTGTAAAATACACATGCAAATCAGAACGGTTCAGCATCTGCTGATACTCGCCATACATTAATGACCCCGTGAAATGAACACGGCCCAAATCAAGGCGATTACCAAGCTCCTCCAACAACGCCTGCTTCCAGGAGCCATCTGCACGATCCGGGGCTTGGCTATAGACGCAACGATCATCTCCAGCAATCACCACCTCCAAGTTGGGAAGTGCCTCAAGCAAGGGCGGCAACATCCGCATGAATTCCGGAAAGCCACGCAGTGTTTCCATACCACGGGTGGCATAAGTTAGCAATAAAGAGTTCTCACCGATATGCAAGGGCTGTACACACTTCAAGCCATTTAGAATCAACTCTCCCTTAACAGGGGTGGGGCAGAAAAAAGAAGTATCAACACCGTCAAAAATGACCTTTATTTTATCTTTGTAGTGCTTAGGAAACTGTTGCTGTTGCCAGGATGTTGGAGTAACAGCTACATCACATTGTTCTAACTCTTGAAGAATGATGCTGTTGCGCATCGTGGTACGTAAGCGCTGATCAAATTCGTAACTTGGAAAGCACCAGTGCGAGGTTTCATCACGAAACCACCACTCCATATATGCAATCAAGCGTGTTTCCGGAAACAAGTGGCGTATAAATAACGACAAGCCATTCCCACCATGAGCAAAGGTAAGCCGAGGTTGAAAGCCCTCTTGAGCCAGCACATCAAGCACTCGCAGCACTGCTTGGCCTTGAAGTACAGCCTGCTCCATCGGAATTAAATAAGGATGAATCTCAGAAGACACCTCCCGGTGCAATTCAAAGCGACGTACCTCCACCCCGGTCAACGGCCACACCTCTGGATCTTTCCTCCCCGTTAAAAACACCACCCGGTGGCCATCTGCAGCAAGGGCCTTAGCAAGGTGGACAAACTGTGCGGGATAATTGCCATGAACGAATAATATATTCAAATCTTTCCTTAGAAAAATCGAGTCTTAGAGTCTTATCCTACTTGAGCAGGAGGAACGAATGACGATTCAAAATAGCCACTGAAAGAATGATGGGCATGTTCAACCGTAAGAAAATCTCGGCACGATAACGATGGCTTATACACAGGGAAACAATGGGCAGGAGTAAACGTTGCCGCCGTTTCCAAGGGACCCACCCATTGCTGAGCTGGCACCCCTTGATTCCTAAGCTGATATATCTGAGCAGCACTCAAGACAAAACAACCCGAGTGTGGATTCTTCGCCAAATCAAAACTCACTTGTTCGTTGCGAAACATCCCCTGGGCTGCATTCTCTAGCGGCTGCCAGGGAAACAACGCAGAGGCTGGCTCTTCGATAAAGCCATCCACAAACAAGCGCCTTGACACCCCCTCATCATCAAAATCAAGTTCATAACGATGGGGCATCAGCACAGCCTGATCATTGGCACGCTTGATGAACCAAAACTGCTTCTCAAAGAAGTAGGGATCATGAATCACCAGGTCATCTTCCATGTATAAGGAGAGATCTGGAACCGGATCGGTCTTGAGCAACAGATCACGCGCGACCAACCCGAGTTCGATCGGATTGGTGAGCTCTAAACGTACACCCCGAAACGTGCGGGCAAAAGCACGCAAGGCTCGCTCCAACCAGGCATCTCCGGTCACGCATACAAGAACCTCAAGATCAATCGGGCGCGCCTGACTAGCAGACTGCATGAGCTGAGCAAGTGGAGCCGGACCAGGGATAGGGGTGTGATTGAAAATATAATCGTTGGCACCTGCCTGAAGCGTCAAAGCACGCAACGCTCCAAGAGTGCGCCCCAAAGCCACGATGCGTTTGTCGCGATTGCCAGAGCGTGTCGACCCGTAATGCTGAGTACCACCTTGATCGGAGCAATAGTGAGGGATCACCACACGCACCTTGAGCCTTTCAAGATCAGCTTGCATTCACAACGATTATGGACATCACAATCTTTCACCCTTCAGGCCATCTCGGCAAGCCCTTCCATTCCCCCTATGGCAAGGATGTAGCCAATTCTGGCTTGTTTTCTGCCCTCACAGAAAATATCCCGTTTGAACGCATCAATGTTCTACATCAAACTTCAGCCTCAGCCGAAGACTTAGCGCCCCAATTCTGCCGCCATCAAAGCAAAGAGGCGATTTTTTCCTCTGCGCCTGTTTGGGACACGTCACTGCCAAAAACCAGTGGAATCATTCTGCGTGGTGCCGCCAACTTAAGTGAATTGGCTTGGCTAAGACGCAGCCAAGTTGGCAACCATGCTTACAACTTAGTTGGCCTCATTCACACCCTGGGGCCGCCAATGATTCGTGAGCAGATCGTTTCATGTTTAGCAGCGCCGATACAAGCTTGGGATGCATTGATCTGCACGTCTCCGGCCGTGAAATCAGTGGTTCAATCTTTTTTTAATGACCAAGAATCTTGGCTCAAGGAACGCTTTGCGGCAAGCCAATTTACGCGCCCCCAATTACCTCTCATTCCTCTTGGTGTGGATACACAGGCAATCCAAACGATGGCCTCCAATCAAGCCTCGCGGCAACAGCTCAGGTCTGAATTGGGCCTTCAAAACGATGACGTTCTCGCCCTCTGGGTGGGCCGTCTGTCGTTTTACGAAAAGGCCTTTCCCCAAGCAATGATTGAGGCTGTAGAGCGAGCCAATACCACCAGCAAGCATCCGATTCACTTGGTGTTCTGTGGTTGGTTTCCAGACAAAAATAGTGATTCAAACTACTTTCAAGATGCGATTGCTCACTTAGCTGACAACACCAAAGTAAGCATCTTGGACGGATCAAAACCTCATGTCTTAGCCGCCGCCTGGGCTGCCGCTGATTTATTCCTATCGCTTGTCGACAACATTCAAGAAACCTTTGGCCTCACCCCAATAGAGGCGATGGCCGCAGGCCTGCCGATCGTTGCGAGCGACTGGGATGGCTACCGCTCCACCATTCGCCACGAGGTGGATGGCTTCTTAATCCCCACACTGATCAGCCCTGCAGGCGCACCAGGCAATCTGCTCGGCCATTTACACAACATGGAGCTGGAGAGCTATCAAACCTATGCCGGCGCTGTCGCCCAGCACACTGCCATTCACGTGGACCTTGCAGCGCAAGCCATTGGTCGGTTAGCCAATTCAAAAGAGCTACGCCAAACGATGGGAGCTGCGAGCCAAAAACATGCCACTTCGTTATTTGATTGGCCCGTGATTTGCAAGCAATACCAACAACTTTTCGAAGATCTTGAGCAACAGCGAACCACAGCAATCAAGCTTGATCAAGCAATAACTATGCAAGCGCATGCTGGCAGGGGCGATCCATTTAGTGATTTTGAGCACTTTGCTACTTCCAGCCTTCATGACGATCTGATCATCCAGCGATCAGGGTCCGCAGAGTTGCAGCAGTCACTGCAAGTGAAACTCAATCGTCTCTATCCAGGTATGCGCGGGACTAACAGCGAAGCCATGCAAATCATCAGCATTCTGGAGAAAGTTCAACCCCATGGACTAAAGGTGAGCGAACTACTGCAAAGCTTTGACAAAAGCCGGCACGATTCGATCAACACCACCATTGTTTGGCTGATGAAACAAGGATTGATCAGCTGGTAACTCTCTGAGTCTTAGAGGCTGATCCGATCATTACTTTTGCTGACGCCGAATCGCAGCGTAAACCGCCAAATCATCGCCATACAGGCTTTGCAGCAACAGCTCAGCCTCAGCAGCGCTGATCAGATCAGGCATAGCCGCCTTGCTGCGGCGATCCGGACGGGGTCCCAGCGCTTCTCGCTCTGGGAAGGCACGCTCAAAACCCAACAGCTGATTCATGCTCGCAACGGCATCGCTCATCGCATCCATCGTCCAAAACCGCCAGTTCTCAGGGATCCCCTCACCAGGCGCCAAACCGAGCAAGCGTGTGGTCGGCAACCAATGATCATTTTGGGTGGCAGGATCCTCCGATTCCTGGATCCAGCGCAGAAATTGCTCAAAGGATGGCTTCTCATCGGAGCGGAGTCCGGAATGGGCCTGAATCGAAGGCAGCACCTGGAGACTGAAAAACGAGTGCGGGTTCGCATGCAGCAGGATCTTGTCTCGATAGGCACTCACTGCACGCTCGCGTGGATCGCGCATCACTGTGAAGTAGAGAAAGCTTGAGCTCTGCTGCTGCGCAGCCAAGGATTCCTGCTCCTCTGCACTCAAACAAGCCACGTAAGGCAACGGCAACACCTCTGGGTTATGCAGATTTTTGTAGCTCAGAGGCTCGCTCGA
Organism: Prochlorococcus sp. MIT 0701; assembly: GCF_000760295.1. Lineage (GTDB taxonomy): Bacteria > Cyanobacteriota > Cyanobacteriia > PCC-6307 > Cyanobiaceae > Prochlorococcus. Next base: position 89,196 of record NZ_JNBA01000024.1, on the reverse strand, counting down.
TTGGATCCCAAGAGCTGCAGCCAGATGCAATTTCCAGGAGGTGCAAGCCACCTTCGGGAGATACACAAATGCTGCGGCATGGGGTCGCAGCCAAATCGTGTGGTTTGGGCTAGGAGCGGTCATCAACAGGATCGAGTGGCAGGCCAAGGCTGGTCAGGGTCGACTTGAGTGGCCGTGGGGCCCCAGTGCCAACGCAGTTCACGAGTCCAGGCGGTGAGTTCGCGGGAATGACTCTCGCAGGGCGCAGGGTCGAGTTGTTCAAGCGCTTTCGCCGCCCAAAATCGATCTGCCAAGCTGAGACGACGCATCAGGCGGGCGCGACGTCCGAGCAGCGGAGTGTCTCCTGAAGCGAACCCAAACGTCTGGAAATCGCGGTGATACAAGCGTTGCGCCAACAACCATTCCTGCGGATCGCTACAAGCAGGAGGCTCAGCTTCTGAGGCATTACGCAACTGCTCGCCAATTGCCTGTTTCAACACGTCAGGCCACTCCAACCGATCAGCCAGCGCAAGCAGGTCATCCCGCAATGACGGACAGCGCAGCAGATAATCGACCATGGGCTGATCACCTAAATGCGTGAAGGTGGTGATTGGTAATGAATGGATGTAGCGGGGATCCCGGCGGGCATGGCGCCAAGGCAACCCTGCCATGTAGTCGCGGCACCAGCGCTCAGGCAAACCAGAGCCATTCACCACAGCCTCTTCTGTTTTGTTGCGCTGCCGGTGGAATTCATTCGCAGCCGAGCGCAGGCGGGCCAACGGGTGACGAATGGCGGCGATCACCGTGTAGCGCTCAAGCCACTGAAACTCAGGCCAATGAGTCAGATCATCGAGAGGTAGATGGGCCAGATCCACGTAGCGGCGCAGCCGGGTGGAATGGCTGTAATTAAACAAACTCTCCCCCGCCCCCTCAGCGGCACCAGTCAGCAGCACATCACGAATTTCCTTGCCCGCGCACTTGGGCACATGCAGGAAAACCAGCTTCAGATCGTGGCGAATGATCATCGTGAAGACCCCAAAAAGCCATCTGGAATGGACCACTGACCTTCATCCACTTCCTGTTGGCGCTCACTAAACAAGCCGAGATCAGCTGGATGCTGCAACCAGTGAAAATGGGCATCACCCGCCTGAAGCAACATCGACAAGCAGACGTCTTCGTAAAGCATGGAGCTGACGAAGTCCCAGGTGTGCAACCAGAAGCCCTGAATAAGGCGAGTGGCTGGTGCATTGAGGAGATAACCAGCACCTCCTGACAGCCACTCGCGCGCACCAAGCGAACAAAACAAGCGGTGATTGGCCCGACGGCTCTTGCCGAGATGCCAAGCACGATCGAGATGTAATGGCGTCGGTGTCACGATCGGGTAGCCGGCAGCGATTGGAGTCGGCTGGTCAAGGGTTGCGGCCAACTGCACCAGCTGCTGGAGATCACCGGGTCTGGCGTCGTCGTCAAGCTTGAGCAATTGGGGGGGCTCTGGCAGCAGCGCCAGGAGCGCCACCAACGTGATCACCTTGGCTGGCAGACCTTCATAAGCGTCATCAACACTGATCGTGAGCAGATGACGCTCAGCATCGAATCGCATCGACCAATCGGCTTGCCGTTCCTGACCCACCACAATTAAAGGCCGCAGCAGCCCCGGCTGCATCTCTTTGGCAAAAGCCTCTTGAGCCAGGCGAGCGCGATCGAGGCGGTGGCGGCAACTCACGATCACAGGCAACACAACACTGCGGTGAGACGACTGCGCGTTAAGGCTTTGCTCAAGCCTGCTAAGAGCCTCACGATTGAGCTGTTGCAGCAATCCCCGCGCCGCAGCTTGGGTCGTTTGATCGAGGGGAACTAAACCCGTGAGGCCCCTTAAAGATGACATGAGTGGCAGCGGTGGGCAGGACCAACCGGCCGCCTGCAGCGCCCGCACAGCGCGATAACGGCGGAGCAAACGAGCCTGCTGCCGATGCACAAACGGACCACGTGATGGATGCAGGCGATTGGCAGCTAAATCACCGGGCCATCGGCAGAGCTCCGGTACCAGCCGCGCCCGCCCCATTCGGCATCAACCATCATTGGGTTCATCCTCCCACGGGCCCCATGCCCTCACCCATGTCGCAGCCCATGCCACAAACTATGAGAGACACTGGGAGAACGTTCCGTGCGAAGGCGGGCCATGCTGCGATCGCTGGTCTCACTGCTTGGCTTAGGCACCGTGGCAGCAGCCTTCAAGCCTTGGACTGGGCGTGGCCCCAAGGCAGCTAACGGGAACATCCTGATGCTGGTGGTTGACGATCTCAATAGCTGGATCGGTTGCCTGGAGGAGGGGTACGGGGGCCCAAGGGCAGAGACACCCGCCATCGATGCGCTCGCCCAACGGGGGGTTCTGTTCCGTCGTGCCTATTGCCCTGCTCCCTACTGCAACGCCAGCCGGCAGGCGGTGTTCAGCGCCCGCAGCCCACTGCAAAGCGGGGTGTACCAAAACGAACCCCTCTGGGAACAAGAGCAGCGACCGATCACCTACCTCGAGGCCATCAAGCAGCAGGGCTACACCACCCTCTGCGCAGGCAAGGTGCTACACGGCCTTTACAACTACCGTCGCGCGGCACAAGAGAACAGCGCGCGAGCGGATTGGCTCAATCGTGAAGATCGGGCCTTCCTTTGGGATGTGCGTGAGCCGATGCCAGCGGAACCGCTGCCGGGGCCCCGCCCCTTGCATGGCATCCAAGAGGAATGGGGCAGCGGACGGCGGTTGAGTCCACAGCTCGACTGGGGTGCACTTCCGGATGAACGGAAGGGGGAACAACCCGACGTTCTCAATGCAGAGACAGTGATCCGCTGGCTGCAACAGCCTCCCGAAAAGCCTTTCTTTATGGCACTGGGGCTATACCGGCCCCACCTGCCTTGGTACGTGCCGCAAGCGGACCTCGATGCCTATCCCCTCGATCAGATCCAACTACCAAGAGTCTTAGAAAACGATCTCGACGACGTTCCCGCCATCGCCCAGCAATGGGCACTAAATCCAGCAGACCACGCCACGATCACCGGGCATGGCCAATGGAAACAGGCCGTTCAGGCTTATCTGGCCTCGGTGAGCTTCACAGACCGCCAGGTTGGGCGCGTTCTCCAAGCCTTGGCTGAATCACCATCGGCGGCCAACACCACGGTGGTGCTCTGGAGTGACAACGGCTTTCACCTAGGTGAAAAACAGCACTGGCGCAAGTTCACGCTCTGGGAAGAGGCCACCCGTGTGCCTTTCATCCTGGTACCACCAGCCAATCAGAACAAGATCTCTACGCCCAAGGTGGTGGATCAACCCGTGAGCTTGCTCGATCTCTTCCCCACCCTGTTTGACCTCGAAGGTCTGAAGCAGCCTACCGGCGCCCATGATGGCCATTCATTACGACCTCTTTTGTGCCACCAAAGCAGACAGCAAAGGCTTGAAGAAGCCTCTCTCACAAGCTGGCAGGAGGGCAACCACTCCCTGCGTTGGGGCCCCTGGCGATACACGAAATATCACACGGGTGACGAGGAGTTCTACAACCTGACGGTGGACCCGCAGGAATGGCACAACCTGATTGAGCAACCCAAGCTGGATGGCGATCAACAGCGAGCGCTGAAACGCCTTAGAGGAGAACTGCAACGCCGCTGCAACCGCTCTAAGGACGTCACGACATGAGCAATGAACGGCTACTACTTCTACACATTGGGCGGCACAAAACGGGAACCACAGCCGTGCAGCAGCAGCTACAGATGCTGCAAAAACCCTTGCTAAGACGGGGAATCCTGGTGCCCGAGACAGGGCTACACCAACAGCAGCATTTACTCTTCCCCGCGGCACTATTACCGGACCACCCAGCGCTTCCGCCAGGGTCACCGCCAGATCTGGATCAATTGCTGCCAGAACTTCAAGCGGAATGGCAAAGAAGCCGGGCTCATTGCTGTCTCCTCAGTTCCGAGGTGTTCAGTGAGCTGGCCTTTCGCCGTCCAGACGTAGCTCAAGAACTGCTCCAGCGATTGGCACTGAGTGCAGACCGCCTGCAGATCCTCCAGGTGGTGCGGCCTCTGGACGATTACGTCCTCTCTGCGATCAAGCATCAATTGCGCAATGACCATCTGCTGCAGCGATCCCCCTTGAGCTGGGCAACCCACTGCCGCCGCAAACAAGACGCACTCGATCACTTCTGGCTGCACAGCGGCTGGCCGCACTCCAGCGTGCCCTACAACACAAAAACCATTGTGCCGGAACTCCTGCAACGGGTGCTTCGGGAAGCCGACCAACTCAGAACATGGCCGCGTATGAGCAGAAAACTGCTAACTAAAGTTGACCAGCGTCCAAATGCGGATGCCCTACCAGCCGCTCTATATGCCGCGCAAGTGATCCAGATCGTGCAGCGACGCAGCCAGGGGAGCACTCCGATCGGTTTAGCAGCACTCGCTGCCCAACTTGGCAAGCGCCTACCGCCACTTTCAGTCGAATGCCTCAAGGAGCTCATCAATGTGCCGCAACAGGACACCGCATCAGGAGATTGGGAGATCGTGCAACAGACGAAGGCATGGCACGCACTTCGCTCAATCTTGGCCATCTGAAGCACTACCAAGACAATCCATAACGACGCTCCATCACTTCATAAGTACAGCTCAACTGCTGCCGAAGCGATGTGCGTAAAGAAACGGGCACAGCATCCGATTCGCCACCGCCCGCATTCGCCCGCGGCAGCGGCGGCAGCGGCAGCAATTGAATCTCCAAGAAGTCCTGGACCTGCACCCAGACCCTCTCCGGCTGCAGAAACAAGTCTTCGCTGCGCAGCAACAAGAGTTGCTCCCTAGGGAAAAGGGATTCGTAGCGCGCGAGCTGGCGCTCATAGCGACTACGGGCCAGATAGCTGTGCTCCTGATGACTGCTATGGCGTCCTCCTGCAATCACCACCGGCTCGGCATCAACAAGCCGTTCAGCTTCTGCCGCCAGCGCCTCATCGCGATCGAGTGGCTCCAACCCCAACCTCATGCTGTGAAAGAGCTGAGACAAAGCTCGCTCTACCGGATCGCGCAACAAAACAATCAATTTCACATGCGGCACTAGTGCCTTGATCCGACCAGGCGCTAACGGATGAAAGATGTAGTAAGGCGTAATTTCCCCAGCGCACTGCTCTTCCTTTGCCTTAGCAAAAAAATCGGAATACCAGGCCTCACCTAACCCATGATGCAAGCTGAAGTAATGCAGCTCCTTCCACTGCGGCAAAAACACATCAGGATGATGATTCAGCAGCCGATACAGGCTAGTGGTTCCGCCTTTTTGAACCCCCAAGCCCAGAAAATTGGGTTTACTGCACCTCATCTTCTGATGCCTGCCGATCGCACAGTTCAACCATGATCATCGCCGATCGCTTTGCTTGGCTGCAGCTGCACAAAACAGACGAAAGGAGCATAAAAAAGCTATTCAAGGGCTTGAGCCTCAGCCTGGATTCCGATCGACAAAGACGACACTCCGACCAAGCACGATGCTATCGCTCTGCATGAATCAAATTGATCAATAAAAATGAGAATACCGCCAACATTTCCTTACCTAACTGCAACTTTGAGCATGAACATTTAGCGACTGGAAGCCAAAACACCATCATCTACAAAAGCTTGAGTCAGATTTCAATTCAGTGATCAGATTTTTAATTTTATTCCTTACTCATTGCGAGCATTTGGGAAGCAGCTGATTGGTGGCTGCAATCAATATTTAAGCATTAACAAGACAGTGATGCAGCTTCGACTGAACAACATGATCATTAGAGATCTAAATCAAGAATTACTGACGCTTCTCCCACCCAAGGCATGGGAAAATCTCAAGAGCTACCCAGAAAAAATCAAAAAAGCCATCACATCAAGTCTTAAGAAGTAGCACTAGCGCATTCCTAAACCGACATGCCGAGCTGCTCAAGAGATGCGCTTACAAGGCATTAAGGCTGTTAATCCTCGCTGACAAACGAGGCCTGAATAAGTAAGCGCTCACAACAACTGATAGGCTCCGGCGATTAGCACCCAGGCTGATGCGACTTTCAATTCTTGTGGTAAGTCGCACAGCGACTCTTCTCAATCGCCTACTGCGCAGCCTGAGTGAGGCGACCCGTCTAGCTGAGGCTGACGTAGAAGTTCTATGCTCCTGGAATGGCAGCAAGAACGAAGAAAACGCAATCGAGAACCTTTCCTGTTATCCCCTCCGCATCGCCAGCCGCGATGCTTATCATTTCTCCTCCAACAACAACAAGCTGGCAGAGCAAGCGAAAGGTGATTTGCTATTAATCATCAATGACGATGTAGTTCTCGATCCAGGATCCATTGATGCCGCCATCAACTGTCTTATCAGCACGCCCAATGCAGGCCTAATTGGTGCACGTCTACGGAGCAGTGACGGCATGATCAGCCATGACGGCGTGGGGTTCACCAACGACCACTCGGCCTACAACCTGTTTGAGAATCTGGTTCCAGCCCACAGTCACGAACTTCGCGACCACCCCGTACTCAGCCCGGCCGTGATCGGTGCCTTCATGCTGGTGCGACATTCTGATTTCCTTGCTATTCGCTTTGATGAAGGATGCCTTGTGCACGGAGAAGATACCCAGTTCTGCTTCGAGCTACGCCGTCAACGTGGCTTGGATGTAATGGTGTGCCCACAATGCAGCGGGATTCACAACCCCTCCTCAACACGTAACAGTCTTCAAAGACAAGACAGCTGCCAAGCAGATATCGATCAGTTGCGTCAACGGCGGCGTGAGTTCCTCGAACAAGCATCCACAACAGAACTACGCAAAGAACTTTGCAGCACAACCCGTGAGGCACATGTGCTACGGGGATCTCTACCACGTCCAAATGATGACTTAATCAGCTGGCGCGATCAGGTTCACACCCTTCAACTGCATCGCCTGCGTCTTGAGCAGGAAGTACTCAGATTGCACCAGCAATTATCCAAGCTAGAGAAACAATGAGCCAAGCGATGCCAGAAAATAGATTCAATGGCCTACGTGTTCTTGTCACGGGCTACGACCTTGAGCAAGGCGAGCATCGCGGCATTGCTGTTTATACCAAGGCGCTTATTCGCTGTCTACATGAAGCAGGCGCGGAGGTTTGGCTGCTAACTGAATTCTCTGCCACCCTGGCCAGCCGTGGCATGCGCAGGCTCCCCCGCTCCACCCGGCGCATGATTCAAAACGCACGCATATTGGAGGCTCTTGCCACAGGGAAACAAGTTAAAGATAGAAATTTTCTTGCAGAGCGCTTCGGCTTCATCCGAACCATCTTGAAGTGGAGTCATCGGCTGCATCTACTGATTGAGTTTATCCAATTACCGAAGCGTTATGAAAGAAAAGACTTGCACCATTTCCCACTATTAGGCCTAATAGATAATCCCTACAAGCGCATCGAACGGCTCAGCTACCTACAACACCTAGAAGGCATTGTTTCCGCTCCTGGTGTGTTCTTAGCAAGCCAAACTGCTGCTCTACTTAAACAAGATAAGCCTGTTCAGATTGATCTACAAGATTTTGACCTGCTTCTCACCAGCTGTCCGCTCAATATCCTCCCCCACCATCTACCTGTGTTCGTACAAACAGTGCACGATCTAATCCCGTTGGAATACGTCTCGCACAATGAAAACTCCCTGATGTTCAGCCGCAGGCTCCAAGCTTGCCTGCCGGCCAGGCGCCTATTTGTCTCCAACTCAACTGCCAGCAAGTTTCATCATCACATCCGCGCACTCACAAAAGAGGAACAACGTAAATCCGGCTCTAGGCCTATTGAAGAGCAAGAGCAAGTCATCGTGCAGCCTCCCTCACTGAACTTTCCTGACTGGATCCTTGCCGATCCTCATCGGATCGGGGATTACGAACCAACCAGCTACCTGCTCCGTGCTTCCCCGAAAGGAAAGAAACGGCCAAGATCCACAGGAGCTTTCCAATACGTGCTTTTCAACTCCTCCGTGGAAGCACGCAAAAATCTTTTACTGCTTGCTCAGGCCTATGCCCAATCTAATCTGAGCAGCCATGGGATAATCCTGTGCGTCACTGGCAAACTCAAAGTTGACGAATACAGCAAGTCCATTCAGGAGATTGTGCGCCACGAACCCGGCATCATGCTGACTGGTTATGTGGATGAAAGCACCAAGCTCGATCTCTATCTCAACTCTCTTGCCCTGCTCAGCCCTTCGCTTGTGGAAGGTTTCGGCATTCCCGTACTCGATGCTGCATGCCTAGGAATGCCAAGCATCGCCAGCGACTGCGACTCACATAACGAGATTCGTTCTATGCACGATTTTGATCAACATGTGCTGACGATATCCACCTTGCAGAGCAGCGACTGGGCAGAAGCGATGAATGCGATTGCAGGTTTAGGAGAAGCCTTTAAAGACCCCAAGCTTGCCACTAAAGAACGGCGACGGAGGATAAGTCGCTATCAGCATTACAAATCAATTTTCTACAAAGATCTAACAGACAAGCTTGAAGCAGTACTCAACTAACCATCAACAATCATTCAATGATTGATTTAAATCAGAAATGGTAAATTCCTGCGCTCCCTATTAAGCAAAAGAATAGCAATCCAGATCCCCAAAACATTCATACCTAACAAAAATATCCCAACCTGCCACTGCACATCGGCTGACATCAGAGTGTGACGGACTGGGCTCAAAATTCTATAAATAGGATTCAAATTGGCCGTCCAGGCATAAGCTCCCAAGTTGGCTTTCTTATACAAAATGGGAGACAACAAAAACACCAACTGCAAAACGATAGGAACTACCTGATAGAAGTCACGAAAGCGTGCCCCAAGCAGGCACACCAGCATAGGAAACCAATAGATAAACAAAAACAGATTAGCTATCGGCAACCATCCATGAAGTAATAAATTCAGGAACAAGTTGTGTTGATAATAACTAAGAGCTAATAGTACCAATACAAACGACTGTGCAAAGGTTTGTACCTGAAAAGACCATTCCTCAAGCGTGTAAAAGATCGGGTGCAAATTCGTATTCAATATATGACTCTGGTTATGCTCGAACAGATTGGGAGCAGTTCCAATCGCTGATCCAATGGTGTTCCATACGACTAACCCCAAGCCCAAATACACCACATAGGTGTTGAAGTCCTGCACTTTGAATACGGCTCCGTAGACCGTCGCAAGAGCAGCAATCGACAACAAATTGGACAATCCGAGCCAAAAACTGCCCAAGAAGGTTCGAGCAAAGCGCGCACGCGTTCGAGCTGTGCCGGTAAACCACCAGACACGTCGCATCCGCCAGGCTTCGCGAATGGTTGCACGGATCGAGTTGGATTGATTCATCCTGCACTCCTGCCCGGCTGATGACCACGGTGATAAACACTCAAGGCCTCTTCTAATGAACCATCAAAAACGATTTTTCCCTCATCAAACAGCAACCCTCGCTGGCAGAAGCGACGCAATAACTCATCAGAATGAGAGGCCAAAAACAACGTGCCGGTGGTGTCTAGGAAAGTGTGCAACCGCTCTTGTGCCTTTTGATAAAAACTACTATCACCAGCACCAAATCCCTCATCCATCGCCAAGCAATCGTGGCTGCCAAAGGTGAGAACTGCAAACAACAATCGCGCTGCCATACCTTGACTGTAGGTCTTCACAGGCAAATGAATGAAATCACCTAGGCCCGAGAAGGTCACCACGTCTTCGCTGTAGTCTTGAAAACCACGCAGGTTGCCTTTCACCAGTAAATAGTGCGCCTTGATTGCCTGAATTCCACTCAGCTCTGGACTAGTAATAAAGCCCTTATGAATCATGGGGAAAACCGGAACATGTGCCCGGAAGCGGCCGACGCTGTGCTGATAAATACCAGAAATCAAACGGAGAAAAGAGCTCTTACCAGCACCGTTGTGACCGATCAGGCCCACCCGCTCTCCCTCACGCACAGTACATGTCACATCATCGAGGGCCGTGATCACAGCGCCACTCCCGCTGCGATTTAAACGACCACCAGTGACAGAGCGAATCAGTGAAGCCTTCAGGCTGCGAGTCTCAGTTGTGAACACTGGAATATCGAGACGCACATTCTCGAGTTCGAGAACAACTCGCTTCAAATCAGACTCCTGATCAGTTGCCAAATAGTGCGGCATTGCTTGTCCAAAGTGAGCTGTCGAGCGTTGCTTAGACCCGCTTGGGATAGCTGTTGCCAAAGATCCGGTTCGTTGGCAAGCCGGTTTAGCCCTACTGCAAGACTAGCTCCTTGATCATCGATGTCAAAAAGCAAAGACGCCTGGCTATGCAGTTCCTCATGCACAGGGATGCGACTGGCCAAAGTGGGTACACCGCAAGCCTGGGCCTCAAGCAATGGATAATCGAACCCCTCCATCAAACTTGTTGACAACAAGCAGAAACTTTTGCGCAGCTGATGTTCGAGGTCTTTCGCCGACAAATGCTTGAACCAAAGCACACGCTCCTGCAATTGAAGCTGTCGCATGAGCATCTGTAGCCGATTTGTCTCACGTCCAGCGCTGCCCACGATCACCAAAGACCCCGGCCAAGTATTTTGTTGCTGCAAGAATTCAGCAAACCCCTGCAAGGCGAGAGCAATGTTTTTGTTGCGCGCATGACGGGCCAACAACAAGCAATCGCCACTGAAAGGAGACTGAATAGGATCTTCAACAGTCTCAACACCGTTGTGAATCACCACAACACGACTAGCTGGCAAGCCATCAGCCACCAATAGATCTGCAACATATTCACTGATCGCAATCACGCGAGTTGCACCCTGCAAATGTCGAGACAGCCAAAAACGACTGCGCCAATTTGCTCGCCTACTACTAGGTAAAAACAAAGGTATGAGGTCATGACAAGTGATGACCTGTGGCCGGTCACGCACCGTTAGCAATCGATCGGTATAAGGGGAATAGATCACCGCAGGATCAGCCTTGCGCACAAGACGGCGAACGGGCACGGCATGCTGAACCAATGCATTGGCCTGCAAACAACGCATGAAGCCGCTTGACTGACTTGATGGCAAAACAGCATCACTTGCCAACTCAGCCTTGCCTTCGTTCCGCAAACGCAGCTGCGTGGGGAGCTTCTCACCAGTTGCGTCTTGCCAGGCTGACAAGAGCCGCTCCACATAACGGCTCAAGCCTGTAGATGCTGGTTGATAAGGCAGCAGATTGACCAGCAGGTCTTGAGAACTCATGATCCTCCTTAACTCTGCTCAGGACCTATGTCCTGAAACTGGTGCGTCCAGATCGCACGCGAAAATAAAGCGTTGTATCGCGCTCGAGACTGCTTATCTAATTGCATCAGCAAGTCTTTATCACTCAACAAACGTTGCAGCACAAATGCCAAATCCTTGGGCTGCTGTGACCATGTCATCCCTGCAAGTTGACCGACCCAGCCCATGCCAGAACGCTGCCGCTGAAATGCCAAGGAAGGAATACCAGCCGCCATCGCTTCCAACTGCACGATTCCGAAGGCCTCATTACTGCGATCCGACGGAAGCACCAACACGTCAGCCCATTCCAAACAACAAAGCTTGATCTGTTCATCTACACAGCCCAGAAACTGAACCCTGTGATCGCCATGAAAAAGTTGCTGGCTGAGCTTCTCAAAAGCAACTCGCCGCGGCCCATCTCCCACCACCTGAAGACACCACTCTCCCTCAACTGCAGCCAAAGCCTGCAACAGCAAATCCAAGCGCTTGTAACTATCAAGCCTGCCAATGAAGAGCACCCGCAAGGGAGCTTCAGCCTCATGCATCCGCAGTGGCAACGCCAAAGCCGACCGCTCTAATTCGGCATCCAAGCAACAAGGAAGAACCTTCAACCGAGCGGAATGACAACCACATCGCAGCAACTCAGCTGCGAGAGCTGGTGAAGTGGTCACCACAACGCTGAACCATGGAATTAGCCGTAAAGCCAGCCACTGGTACAAGCCAAAAAGGATGCCACTCCAACCAGGAGAACACTCCAAAAACGCATGCCAGTGAACACTCACCCATCGCTTGGGCTGCAGCAGCCGAGCCAACACCAAGATGAACAAAACACCTGGAGAGGGCAAATGGCCATGCAGAGGCTCAGATGAAAACAACAGCTGTCGCAACTGAAGGCTGGGTCGAGGCAAGAGCAAACGCCCCAGTTGAAGCCGCGGCAGCCGCTGCCGCAGGTAAGCCACTGGCAAAGAATCTGGCAAGTTCCTTAGCTGAGGCTGAGCATCAAGGCTATAAACCGGTCGCTGCCAATTACTAGCTAATTCATGAGCAACACGCTCGATACCACCAAAACCAGGTGGCCACTCGCGTAGAAGCTGCAAACAAGGCCTCTTCAAGGTGCCAGTGGCAATTTCAGCCAGGGATGGCGCAAAGCAAGACGGCGAGAAAGCACCCTTTGGCTTCGGCCAGTCTCTACAAAGGTCATCGCCTGTCGATGACTGCGATACAAGGCCAACAAGCGCGGACATTGCAGCCCATGCCAACCAGCCGTAATCAACTTGCACCAAAAGTCATAGTCCTCCCACCCTCCTACAAGGTGGGTGTATCCGCCGACTGCTCGCCAGGCACTGCGCCTCACCAAAGCCATCGCATCAATGATGTTGCCTTCGACAAAGCCCGATTCTTGCCAGGAAGGACCACCAAGTAACGAACGCTGCTCATCCGATCGGTCTCCTTCAATCTCCATACCCACCAAAGGATGAACAACCGCTAAGTGAGGGCATTCACTGCCACTCTCGGCAACCGCCAAGCAAGCCTGCACTGCTTCTGGCAAAAGGCGATTGTCAGCATCAAGCACAAAACACCAAGCAGAGGTTGCCGCCTCGAAAGCCGTGTTGCGTGCCACTGCCAATCCAGCGTTCTGGTGATGCCGCAACAGCAACAAGCGCACAAACGGGTGATCGCCCTCAAGCACTTGAGTCTCCATCCAAGACTTGATCACACCAGCGCTGTCGTCCTGTGATGCGTCATCCACCACGATCAGCTCCAATCCTGACAATGACTGATCTCGCACGCTCTTGAGAGCAGTTGTAATCCTCTTCTCATAGTTAAAAGAACTCACTACCACTGCCACACGAGGAGGGGTATCAATGCTCCAAACGAACAGTTCATCGCAAAGCGGCGGCGAGCGGTCTTCCGCAAGCGCCATAAGCGTTTCACCCCGATGCATTGCCCTGATGTCTTCTGGCAGTAATGGTTGCTCCACTATCAGTGGCGTTGCAGCTGGCCGCTCTAATGCCGAAAGGTCCGCATCTATTAGCTGATCCCTTGACTGCACAAAGAACAGTCGTGCTGACTCACGACAAGCCTTTGCCAGCCAACCAGCTGCAGCAACAGCACAGCCCGGCTCAGGACAACGCAAGTCTTGCCAGCCAGGGAGATATGCAATCTGGAGGTCTTCAACCTGTCTTCCTCTCTCCTCCTCTGCAGCAAGCGCCTGATCCCAGGTTGACCCCGCTGCACCAAGCACAATCAAATGATCTTTTGGAGGTGGTGCTAAGCCGAGATGCTCGCCCCAACAGCGAGGAGATGCCGCCGAATCTTGCTGCAACCAACCATTTACAGGAGTGAGTGGATCAAGCCACCAAGCTGGGAAGCCAAGAGCACGAAGTAATAGAACACGGGCAGGGTCTGGATCCCAAATCCACTGCTGCACCCTCAGATGATTGAGCCAATGAACGGCTCGATCCACTGAGGGGAGTTCTTGGTTCAAAGTGATTCGCAGCTCTGGTTCACCTGTATCCCGCAAAGACTGCAAGCGCAGCTGATTAGGGCCGCTAGTTGCTGAAGACAACTGACGCTCAGCAAGACCATTCAGCGGCAAACGTTGCAACCAAAGATGACTAGACCAATCCAACCAGGAGGAACCGCAACTACTCAGCACCACCTCCCCTGGAGGCAAAGCCAAACTTCCTGGTGCGCGTGGTGCAGGGTAGGGTCTCCATTTTTTCAACAAAGTGGGCCACCCTCCAGGATCAGCTACGAGCTCCTCCTGCAATGGCCATGGCTCCTTATCCAATGGCAAAGAACCTGCAGCACTTGCTGATGGCCAGCGACGCGGCAATGGTCTCCGCTGAAGCCTGCGGTGCAAACGCAACACTGCAGGGGCTAATTCGAGTACGACGTCTTGGTCCAATCCATGCCGATGTTCCGGCTTAATGAACGCCAGAGCATCGTCGAGCTGAGCTTGTTTGGGCTGCAGCTCAGGCAAATCCAACAACAACTGACGGATCTGATTCTCTGGCTGCTCAAACCACCCTGAAAACTCCACTAGCGTCAGCCGCTGTGGATCATCACAAACATTCAAAACATCAAGATTGTTTTGCCACCAAATGCGTTGAGCCCTGCCTTCATTCATGCCAGTAATCGGACCTTCGCGACGAATCAGAGATCTCACTACCTCCGCCGGATCACGAACTACCAAGACCAATTTCAGAGGAATATTTAATTCAGCAGTGAGCTTCTGCCAAATAGGCAATAGGCGACAACATCGAGGGTCTGTAAATGCCCATATCCCTTTCTGACGAAGACTTTCCTTTTTGAGCAGGCTACGCAAACGCAGTTTGTATTCAACCGTGGCCGAGTGATCAAACCAAGCATCAGGCAATGGAAGAGTGCCCTTAGAAGAAGGCCACCAACGCTCCAAGTCAATCAGCAGTCGTTCCTGAAGATCAACAACCTCGCGCCACTCGAAATAACCCTCTGGGTTGTTCTGATCTCCTGCAATCTGCTCACCCGGAAGCAACACTCCAAGCCGTTGCATGACCCCACTGAGCATGGAATTACCGCTGCGGTGCGCTCCAAGCACCAACAACAGAGGGGATGGTGTCAAATCCACAGAGATAGCTCTTGCGGAGATTAACCGCCCCCCACAGACATCAGGCCAATGCGCTCGCCGTCATAGCCGGAGCGCTCCCGCACTCGAAGACACCAATCACGATGATCGAGATACCACTGCACTGTGGCGGCAAGTCCCTGATCAAAACGATGGTTAGGCTGCCAACCAAGCTCAGCACTGATGCGATCAGGATTAATCGCATATCGGCGATCATGACCTGGGCGGTCTTTTACGCGAGTAATCAAACACGCATGAGGCGCCTTTTGGGGATGCAATCTATCCAGATGGGTGCAGATCGCCTCCACCACTTGTCGGTTAGAACATTCTCCATGGCCACCGATGCAATAAGTACGGCCAGATTGGCCTTCAGTAGCCGCTAACAACAAAGCATCAACATGATCCTCTACGTACAACCAGTCGCGCACATTGGCGCCATCGCCATAAAGGGGAATCTGTTCACCAGCTAGTGCCTTGAGAATCACCACTGGGATGAGCTTCTCAGGAAACTGCCAAGGTCCATAGTTGTTTGTGCAATTCGTCAGCACAACAGGCAAGCCATAGGTGTGATGCCAAGCCCGTACCAAGTGATCACTCGCCGCCTTGCTAGCCGCGTATGGAGAGCGAGGGTCATAGGGAGTGGTTTCCTCAAAGCGCCCCTCGGGACCCAGCGAGCCAAACACCTCGTCTGTACTGATGTGCAGCAAGCGAAAGGAGCGCTGCCGCTCTAACGGCAACACTTGCCAATGAGCAAGCACAGCTTGTAGTAGATGAAATGTACCAGTGACATTGCTTTCTAAGAACGCTGCCGGCCCATCAATGGATCGGTCAACATGACTTTCAGCAGCAAGGTGCAACACAAGGTCAGGGTCTGACTTCTGAACGGCCATCTTCGTGGCCTCTGCATCTAAAAGATCGACTTGCAATAGCTGATGACGTGACTCATCAGATGCCAAACAAGCTGCCTCACGAAGGGCGGTTAGTTGGTGTTCAATACTGCTGAGATCACTGGCATAGCTAAGCTTGTCAAGGTTGAAAACACGAGTCCGGGATTCGCGTAACAACCTTCTAACGACAGCTCCGCCAATAAAGCCAGCTCCGCCAGTTACTAGAACTCGCTGAATCGATGCAGGAATAACGACTGTCATCCGAAGCAGCTCGCCGGAATAAAGAATAAGCGCCGTGCCGCAACTCAACCAAAACTCAGATGTAATCCAAGATCAAATGATGAAGCATCCAAGCCTTCCAAGTTCAGACTTCCTAAGGAAGTCTGAACAATCAGATCATTCCCCTCCTGTTTCACACCAACGCTATTTCCATGTGCAAGCAGCAGACGATCCCCTTCCTCTGTACTGAAGTCAACAACCCGATCGTGGCCAGTTGAAATCTTGATCACATCGGCTCCGAGATCCCCAAAAATACGATCATTACCCTGGCTTCCATCAAGCCAATCATCACCTTTACCCCCCCGAAGCGTGTCATCACCGCGGCCGCCAAAGACCGTGTCATTGCCCAAATTGCCATTCATCCAATCAGATCCTTTGTTGCCATTCATCCAATCATTGCCACTGCCACCACGAATCTTGTCGTTACCAGACATTCCGCGAATGCGATCGTTGCCTAAGCGACCATTGAAAGCCTCTGAATAATTCTCTCCAGTGATCTGATCATTTCCATCACCAAATCGCTGCATCTCAGCACCCCAAATTGATACCAAAGCCTCTAAATCATTAACTGAATAGGCATTCGGCCAACTCCCCGCCAGTGGGCTGCGATAAGCCATCACCGTATCTTCTGGATAGGCACTGGTCCATGGATCCGTCATCCCATCAACGACATCACCATCAGAGTTATCAAAAGGATGCTCAAGCCCAAGAGCATGGCCCAATTCATGAATAAGGGAATAACGCAAATAATTCAGATCATCGCCAAAAGACGGTGCATTGATAAATAGCTCCCACCAATCACGACCCGCCTGAGTATTCGTCGTCGCGAGACCCAGAGTGTCACCACCAAGCTCAATCTCACTATCATAATACAATTGAATATCGCTAGTGGCTTGACTAACGGAGAAGCGAAAGTCCACGTCCAAGCGCTGATCGAGAAACAGCACAATGTTCTGAAAAAACTGCTGGTCTGCAACGCTGATCGGAAGGCTGGAAATTGTTTGACTGCCGAACTCCCCACCCCCCACCGCAGCCGAACCACCAGGAGTATGCAAATAGATGTCAATGAAGCCATCCCGATTGAGCTGACTCCGCGTAAAAGTCGCCAAATCTTCTGCAATCAGCTCATTGGCCGCAATTGACCTCATTGCAGTACTGGAATAGTTATAGCTACCTGTTTTTAGTTCTATTTGCCGATTAAGTTCACATAAGAAGCACATAATAACTTGCTACGTCATGCTCAAGTGTCTCATTCAGACTAGTCAAAACAAGGTGTTTGTATACCCTTCATCTGAAAGTTTCAGCCGTCTCTCAGCTGATGTTAAGGGGCTTGCATACCCTTCATTTGAAGGTTTGAGCCGCAGGCAACTGGTCAAGCAAAAGAGCAACAGCATCCTTCTGAGAAAGAGATGCTGGAATCTGATTACCATCAACGTGCACAACAGGCCAGGCAATTCCTAGGCGTGGATCATCCCAGCGGATCGCCCGTTCACAATCGCGACTCCAAAAATCCGTGGCTTTGTACAGGACCTCAGCATGACTACTGAGGGTCAGAAAGCCATGAGCAAAGCCAACCGGTATCCAAAGCTGCTGATGCTGATCAGCATTCAAATGTGCTCCTGCCCACTGACCATACGTTGCTGAACTACGCCGCAGATCAACTGCAACATCAAAGATCTCACCTGCCACGCAACGCACCAGCTTGCCCTGGGGATGCGGCGGCAATTGATAGTGAAGTCCGCGCAGCACGCCACAAGACGAACGCGAGTGATTGTCTTGGACAAAATCAGGCGCTTCCTGCCCATAACTGGCCAAAACGTCCTGCCAACGACGCTGATTCCAACTCTCAAAGAAAAATCCCCGCTCATCGCCATGCACCTGAGGAGACAACAACAGAGGTCCGTTTAGATGGATCCCTGCCGAGGAGGTCAGGACTTCAGCTTGCATGAGTGGATTCTGCTTGAGGATTCTCAAGGACTTGCAGGAGATAGTCGCCATAACCGCTCTTGCATAGGGGAGCAGCCAAATCGGCCAGCTGCTCAGCCGTGATCCAGCCCAATCGCCAAGCCACCTCTTCAGGGCAGCCCACTTTGAGACCTTGTCGATGCTCCAAGGTGCGGATATATGCAGCAGCCTCATGCAACGAATCACAGGTGCCCGTATCCAACCAAGCCATGCCACGACCCATTAATTCCACGCGCAGTAATCCTTCGCTCAAATACTGACGATTGAGATCCGTAATCTCAAGTTCTCCACGCAGCGATGGTTCCACGCGCCGAGCACGCTCGACCACCGTCGAGTCATAGAAATAAAGACCGGTTACGGCATAACGACTCCTAGGCTTTACAGGCTTCTCCTCAATGCTCAACACCTGCCCATCAGCAGCAAACTCGACAACGCCATAACGCTCGGGGTCACGCACCGGATAAGCAAACACCGTGGCACCAGCCCCAGAAGCATTGCTAGCCAAAAGTTGGGGGACCAAATCATGACCGTGAAACAAGTTATCTCCGAGCACTAATGCTGCTGGTGCTTCAGCTAAAAAATCAGCACCAATCACAAACGCCTGAGCCAAACCATCAGGACTGGACTGCACTGCATAGCGAATCTCCATCCCCCAAGCACTGCCATCTCCAAGCAAGCGCTGAAAAGCCACCTGATCGTTTGGAGTGGTGATGATCAATACCTCCCTGATACCCGCCAACATCAGCGTGGTAAGCGGATAGAACACCATCGGTTTGTCGTAAACAGGCAGCAGTTGCTTGCTTACTGCTTGGGTGATCGGATGCAGACGCGTGCCATTGCCGCCAGCAAGGATTATTCCTTTGCGATCCATAACCACCTTAGGCTGGCTAAATGCTGCCATGTATGCATGCGAAATAAATAGCCCTTGGTACAAGCAAACCAGCCAGTCATCGTTAATCAGGCTCAAGTGCAACAGCCTGGAACACTGATCACACTTGCCAAGAACTGGGCAAAGCTACTAAGCAAGCCCATTTGAAAGCAAAAAACAGCAGAACGTTTCCCTTTCATTGCTGATGCGCATGAACAGGCCATGCCTGAGCAGGCCGCGCTTGAAGTTCAAACGTGGAGAGGCTTCTCAGTAGCTGCAGCGGGCAGCCTGAGAAAATACTGCCATCAAAAACTGGCTATGGCTGGCATCCGCCTAATCCAACACGCTCCTGGGGCCCCAGGCCTGCGCTGGCTTGGCTTAGGTCCAGGGCTCAAACCCACTCGGGGGTTACTCAAGCTGCAACGTTTGCTCAATAAGCATGCCTTCTGGGCCCAAGGCCGCAGCACGGCAAGCCTGCGCAAGATTCTCGCAGGCAGCAACGTGATCATTAGCCTCTGGCGCGGCAAACGCCTAGTGGGCTTCGGACGTGCAACAAGTGACGGCATATGCCGTGCCGTTCTATGGGACATCGTCGTAGCTGGCGACCTACAGGGGCATGGCTTCGGGCGGCAAGTGATCGACGCCCTGCTGGCAGCTCCTGGTATACGCGGTGTCGAACGCGTCTATCTGATGACTACCAAAAGCCAAGGCTTCTACGAGCAACTCGGCTTTGAAAACTCCACGAATCAACAGCTACTCCTGTTGAAACACAAGAACAACTAATTTTTCAACCTAGCAAGCGGATGAAGAGATTCGAACTCTCGACCCTCTCCTTGGCAAGGAGATGCTCTACCACTGAGCTACATCCGCAGATGCCGTTAAGGCAAACGTCTCATTAGACGGAATGATCATCCATCACAAAGGTGCCAAAGGTCAATCACACAAACCCAAAGCAAACCCATACAGCCTTAAGGACAGAGTTAGTTATCTCAAACAGGATCACCAGATCCCAAACAAACACAACCGCCAAATCAAAACCAGTACATCAAGACTTCTGGTCAGCTCTAATCACCAGCATCACCTGCTGCAATGCCAAGCGCCAATGCTTTGGCTCCAAATCCAGCAACTTATGAGAGAGAGAACAATCCAATAGGGAATAAGACGGGCGTTTAGCAGGAGTGGGGTATTTAGCGGTAGAAATCGGCTGCACTTCAGCTGCACGTTTAAGCAGACCGCTCTGCTGCCCAAGATCACCTATTGCCACAGCAAAGTCATACCAACTGGCAACTCCCGCATCGCTCCAGTGCAACAGCGTTGGCATTGATGCCAAAAGAGGCTGATGGTCTGGCTTTCCCGCTGATTTGACTCCACTATTGATCAAAGTCCAGCAGGCATCTGCCAAACCCAGCGTGGCAGTTGGGCATCCCACTTGGTCGGCCACTACACACAACGGTTCAGCAGCCAACGCCCGTTGATGATGCAACCGCAACATGGTGAGCAAAAAATTATTTCCTAAAGGGCCATAGAGCCAGCTCGTGCGTAAAACCACCGCACGGCCTTCACAGCCAAGGAGCTTCTGCACGGCCATCTCTCCAGCCGCCTTACTCGCTCCATAAACACCGAGTGGATTGAGCTGCTGTTCAGGGCGATAAGGATGGCCTTGATTGCCAGAAAACACAAAATCCGTACTCAGCTGCAGCATTCGACCTCCACTGTCTTTAAGGGCCTTGGCAAACGCCAACGGCGCCCCAGCATTCACCATCTCAGCCAAAGCAGGCTCAGACTCGGCGAGATCAACTGCGGTGTAAGCACCAGCATTAATCACCCAATCGGGCCGATGGTGACGTACAGCCTCCTTGCACGCTTCGGCATCAGACAAGTCCAGCGCCAACACACCATCAGAACCATGACGACTGGTCGCGATCAACTCAAAAGGTTGGCCAAGAACGAAAGCAGGTTGCCTAGAGCGGAGAGCCTGACCAAGCTGGCCTGAAGCGCCGGTAAGCAGCACTTTCATTAACGGTCAGGCCAATAATGCAAGGGAAGACATCAGCGAGCCCATCTCTAGGGCCTGCAGCCCAAAACTCCAGCCCAAATTGCTCTTGATACCAGCCCGCTCAAGCGCTTGTTGCATGGTGTCGGTGGTGAGCACACCAAAAATCACCGGGACGCCTGTCTCTCTGGACACTGAAGCAATTCCCTTACTGGCTTCAGACACAACCACATCAAAATGGGGTGTATCGCCTCGAATCACAGCTCCAAGGGTAATCACCACCTGATAGCGACCACTACGCGCAAGATTCTGAGCCACAAGGGGCAATTCAAACGAACCGGGCACCCAGGCCACATCAAGTTGAGAACTGGTTGCAGATGTATCAACCCCATGACGTGCCAAGCAATCAAGGCAACCGCTTAGCAACTTGCTGGTCACCAAATCATTGAATCTCGCCACAACAACTGCTATACGCATGCCCTTGGCATCCGTAAAGCATCCTTCAAATGTAGCCATCATTCAGTGGCAGAAACTGCCCACATGCTCTCATCAAAGCAATTGAGTGATTGGTTCAAACCACCAAAAAGCTGATTGCTCCGTTGAGCAAAACAAGATGGAACCAAACCCCGCCAATGATTTCGATCTTTTTGATTTCAGGGTTGCGGCGATCGCCAGGATTTTTTTGGGTTGCATAAAGCACCGGAATCCCAACAACCAAAAGCAATGATGCGAACAAAAGGGCGTTCACAGCGATGTCGGAAATGATCTGCATGGAGTTGAGGCGGCGGAGCCAATGCTCTGATCTTCGAAAATTCTCCCACGAGGCCGAGGCTTCTCATGAAAAGGCCGGCATGGGTGTCGCGAGGCTTCACATCCTGCCCAACACACCAGACTTACGATGCCATCTCTTTGCTGGCAGGATGATCCAATGACTGCCAACGCAGAGTTGTTGCAAGGCAGTCTGTTTGGTGATCTGGGACCGCAGTCAAACGCTGAAAGCTGCGCAGAAACCATGACACGGGCTCTGAGTAACGATCTCTCTGATCAAGAACTCGTCGAGGAATCCCTAAAAAGGCCCCGCAATCGACATAAGCCAACATCCGTTCCAAGCATCCCACTTGATTCTGAAAGCCAAGAGCAACTCGAAACAGCCGATAACGACAACGACCTACCCGCCTGGGCACACCACAGCCTCGTCAACCCTGAGCAGCTCACGCCAATGCTGCGTCACTACGTGGAACTCAAGGCCAAACATCCCGAAAGGATCTTGCTCTACAGACTTGGCGATTTTTTTGAATGCTTTTTTGAAGATGCCATTCAGCTCTCAAGACTGCTGGAGCTGACTCTCACTGGCAAGGAAGGTGGTAAACGGATCGGTCGTGTGCCGATGGCAGGCGTCCCCCACCACGCTGCAGAGCGCTATTGCGCCGACTTGATCCGCCATGGGCTAAGCGTGGCCATTTGTGACCAACTGGAAACAACTCCAAGCAAAGGCGCACTGCTCAAACGTGACATCACCAGGGTGCTCACCCCAGGAACGGTTCTTGCAGAAGGCATGCTGACAGCTCGCCGCAACAATTGGCTAGCAGCAGTTGTGGTTGAGCCAGCACAAGGCAACCAACCATTTTGCTGGGGTCTAGCCAACGCCGATGTCAGCACAGGTGAGTTTCTGGTCACTCAACGGCAGGGGAGCGCTGAGCTGCACCAACACCTGGCTCAGCTAGAGGCTTCGGAACTGATCATGGCTCAACAGATCGGAGAAAGCAGCAGACCTGCCTGGTGTCCGGAGCAGCTATTCCTGACCAGGATGGCCAATACCCCCTTCAGCCAGCCAGAGGCCGAGCGAACGCTGCTCAATCATTACCGGCTTAGCACCCTTGATGGTCTAGGGCTGCAAGAGGTGCCTTTAGCACTAAGGGCCGCCGGGGGACTGCTGACTTATCTAAGAGACACCCAACCTCTCGCTGAAAACGTCGATGAAGGCATCGCCCCGATGCCACTGGAACATCCGCTCACAGTGTTCGCCGACGATGCCTTAGTGCTCGACGCCCAAACCCGACGCAACCTAGAACTCACTAGCACCCAGCGGGACGGCCAGTTTCAAGGGTCACTGCTGTGGGCCGTAGACCGTACCCTCACCGCAATGGGAGCCCGCTGCCTGCGCCGCTGGATCGAAGCCCCCCTTCTAGACAGCAAAGCCATCCGCGCCCGTCAATCGGTGGTGAACCATCTCGTGGAGACTCGCTCCCTGCGGCAGTCACTTCGACGCTTGCTGCGACCGATGGGAGATCTAGAACGGCTGGCCGGCAGGGCCGGCGCCGGTCATGCTGGTGCCCGTGAGCTAGTGGCTATTGCCGATGGCATTGAACGATTACCACGGCTAGCAGAGCAATTACACAATGCATTGAGCTCTGCCCCACACTGGCTCGACAACTTGCTGACTCTGGATAAGAGCCTGCCAAAGCTGGCGGCGAGTATCCGCGAGCAATTGATCAATAACCCACCGCTCAGCCTCAGCGAGGGAGGCCTCATGCACGACAACGTCGATCCGCTGCTGGATGGCCTGCGCAATCAATTGGATGACCAGGACACCTGGCTTGCAGGTCAGGAAGTCCAAGAACGCAAACTCAGTGGCAACCCTAATCTGCGCCTTCAATACCACCGTACCTTCGGCTACTTCCTAGCCGTAAGCAAAGCCAAGGCTTCCATGGTGCCGGACCACTGGATCCGCCGGCAGACCCTGGCCAACGAAGAACGCTTCATCACACCAGATCTCAAAACCCGGGAGGGGCAGATCTTCCAGCTCAGAGCAAGGGCCTGCCAACGGGAATACGAACTGTTCTGCCAATTGCGCGAGCAAGTGGGCCAACAGGCAACTGCAATCCGTAAAGCAGCCCGGGCCGTGGCAGGACTCGATGCGCTAGTCGGGCTAGCAGAAGTAGCCGCCACTGGAGACTATTGCTGCCCAGAGATCGATAACAGCAGAGAACTACAGCTCAAAACCTGCAGACACCCAGTGGTGGAACAACTACTGGTAGAGAAGTCCTTCATCCCTAACGATGTAGAACTTGGCAAGGCCATCGACCTCGTCGTACTCACCGGCCCAAATGCCAGTGGCAAAAGCTGCTACCTGCGTCAAATCGGCCTCATACAGTTGCTAGCCCAGGTGGGTAGTTGGGTGCCTGCAAAGCAGGCCCGTGTTGGCATCGCAGACCGCATCTTCACCCGCGTCGGCGCCGTCGATGACCTAGCGGCAGGACAGTCCACCTTCATGGTGGAAATGGCAGAAACGGCCAATATTCTCCATCACGCCAGCGATCGTTCCTTAGTGCTTCTCGATGAGATTGGACGTGGCACTGCCACCTTTGATGGCCTTTCCATTGCCTGGGCGGTGAGCGAACACCTGGCAACAGATCTTAGAAGCCGCACTGTGTTCGCGACCCACTATCACGAACTCAATGGGCTGAGCCAAGAGCTGACCAATGTCGCCAATTCTCAAGTTTTGGTGGAGGAAACAGGCGACGACCTGGTGTTCCTACATCAGGTGGCTGCAGGCGGTGCAAATCGCAGTTACGGCATTGAAGCCGCCCGTCTAGCTGGTGTACCGGATGACGTGGTGCAACGAGCAAGGCAGGTGTTGGCTGAGCTCCAAGACGATGACTCCTCTCTGCAAGCCCTGCCAAGCTCGAAAACCATCAAGAGGCAAGGCTGAGAACCTTTCGCCTAACACCGACCCACTAGCCTCAATTCGCGCCAAAAAACATCGTGGACGACCTCAAAGAGAGCGTTCGGGAGAGCCTCAAAATGCTCCCCAAAGACATTGTGGTTCTGCTTCGAAGTAAAACCTGTTGAGGTCACTCGTGCAGAGGATGGTCATTGATCAAGACTGCGAAGCTGTTCAGTTACCCGCCGAAAAACCTGATCAGCCGATTGCGAATTTCTGCGAACAGCATGGGCTAAATGATCAGGAACGTCTAGAGCGTTATCTCTCTGATCAAGGACTGATCAAGCCAGACCTCATTCATCCACTCGGTGTCCCTCTAAAAGTGCAGCATTACAATAGAAAGATGAAAACCAAGCTATTCATAGCATCAGTATCAAGATTAATCTAGAAAAATAAAATTCACAATCCATATCATTTCCAATCAATCGTTTTGCAAAATAAAGATGTGAGCTACGTCACGATTGAATGTGAGCAAGTGCTCGACTCAAAAAGTTCTAGATCACATCTAAATTCATAACATTGATGAAAATTGATTGAGTCATTTAAAAGGCATGGCCTTTTCTACAATCATGAAACGACTCTTCAGAACTATCGGTACAACTAACAAGCAATCAAAGAGCAGAGACTTCATCAGTGAATCACTGAATTTGGCAAAGCCAAAAGAAAATCAGAACAATCAAATTAGCGAAGGGCATTCAAGCCACTATTACTATAATAGTAGCGAGAGGCTTGAACGAGAACAGCCCTTTGAGCTCGAAGCGAGGGAAGCATCAAATGCAAACAACAAAACAGAAAATTCTAATCGCGAGGGCAATCTATCTTTTGACAGGCAAGAAACATTCAATGTTCATAATGCCACGAGCCTAGAAGATCCGATTCTAGGGAATCAGCCGGCCCAAAACACATTTGGCCTACGCCTAAGACAGCCGTTTGGTTCATTCAATCATAGAGGCTTCTATTCCATGGCCAATCAGCACAATCACGATGCATCAGATCCTGATTCTAGCAACCGTGGAAATTCCTCGTTCAGGGGCAATCAAAATGATCGCAATGAATCACGCGATGATTTCAATCATCAAGGCCAATTCGAAAGGGAAGAAAACAGGTTTTCCATGGATAAACAAAACTGGATGGCAAGAAAAGCTCAACAGGAGTTTCCAGAAGATCTTACAAGCGGTGAACATGAAGCTGGCGAAGAAGGTGGTTCACGCAACCCATTTAGCAAAGGCTTTAATCGACAATCTTTCAAACATATCCCACGACCATACGATGTCGATTTAAGTATAAGTATCAAGCCATGGGACTTGAGTGTAGAAAGTCTATTTGATTATGGTTATACCCGAATTTATGATGCATCACACGACGGCACGAAAAAAGAAGTGTTTGAAGATGGTGCAATCAGAATCAATTATGATGGTGATTTCTTAAATGATAACAGGTTGGATTTCTCAGATATTTTTGGCTGGAGTTGGGGCCCAATGTCAACAATGAAGATTGGCAGTGTTGAAGCTCAAGTCAATGCAATTCACACGACTACGGGAGAGAATATAGATCTAGGCGCATATACCCTAGATCTCTCAGAAGATCGTTTTCTTGTCGATCTTAACGGAAAAATAGAAGCCTCTGAAAGCTTCCTAGATAGACGCAGTAGCTGGGACTTTGATGTAGATATTGATGCTGTGTTCGGTAGCATGAGGGAAAATATAGAAGACTTTGATGAAACACTAACAATGATTGATGCGCTTGATTGGAGTACATTTGATGGTGATATTGAAGCCAATACTTTTAATTATTATGATATGGATACCTTGGGGTGGGTAGGTTCTGAATATGATTCAGCTAGAATTTACAAGGCGCGTGGTGGAACCGACGAACTAATACTCAATGGTATTGATAGTGCAGACATCAAGAGCTTCAATGGCGAAAGCTTCAGTAGTCTTACTGATTACACAACGATCGGCGAACAGGCCATTTATCAAGGCACAGCTTTCGACATCTTGAGCCTCACCAATGGGGATGAGATTTATCTGCAAGGTTTTGAGAAGATCACCACCGAAGACGATAGCTACCGCATTAGAGAAGGAATGAGCGACAGTACAAAAGAACAATGGAATCTAAATGCTATGGATGTTTCCGGTGCTTGGAGATTCAACAAAGGTTCTGAAGATGTCAAGCTTGTATCTCTAGATACTGGTCTTAATGATGTTGCAGGCAGTGTCACTGATGCTCATAATGAAATCTCACATGTTCAAAACGAAAGTGCAAAATCAAGCAACTCTCATGGTCATCGAGCGATGAGTGTGATGGCAGCTAAGCATGACAATCAAAACCTGGCAGGCATTGCTCCCGGAAGTCAACTTGTTGCCTACAATGTTTGGGCTGACGGTGTACTAGATTCCATAGAAGATGCAAAAGATAAGCGCAATTGTGGCGAACGTTTAGTCTTCCAAAACGGCGCGGGTTTCGGGGGTAGTGACTTCACCACTGCCGAAATGACAGCAAGCCTAGATGAAACTGAAAGTTATGCATTCTTTGCTGCTTCTGCAGGTAATGATGGCGACAAAACCTCCGTGGCTGGAGCAGGTGGGTTGGCACCATTCCAAACATCCCATGCCAATGTTGCAAGTATCGGTGCTCTGCAGTTCACAGGCACAGAAGAAATCGATGCAATTACTGGGGGTTCACTTACTAATGTGACAGGTACTCAACTTGCTGGTTATTCCAATGCAGGCGACAACCTCACATTAGTAGCACCAACAGATAGTAAGGCAATTGATGCCAATGGTGTAATTGGAACCTACGGCGGAACCTCTTGTGCAAACCCCAATGCCGCTGGAGTTGCTGCTCTTGTTTGGAGCGAAAATACAGACCTGAGTGGGGGTGATGTTAGAGAAATCCTGACAACAAGTGCCATGGATCTAGGAGATCCAGGGCGTGACGACACCTACGGTGCAGGCACAATCAATGCTGAATCTGCAGTTCGTCGCTCGCATGCCCTCTCAGTCGATCATGAATTAGCCAGTCTCTACAGCAATACGGATTTTCTAGCTTGATTCACAACGCTTTCTAAGCGTTTCTACTTTCATCGCCCTGGGCATATGTCCAGGGCTTTTTTTAGGACTTCAATCTCATTGATACAACCAAGCACGACGTAAAAGAGCATTGACCGTCGCGGCAACCAGACCAGCCCCACCCCGACTACCCATTAAGCGAATATGAGCCAGTCCGCTAACAGCTAACCGCCGCTTGCTGTCAGATACACCTACAAACCCAACAGGCATGCCGATAATCAGGCTAGGAGGGGGTGCACCTGTAGACACCAGATCCAACAAAGCTTCCAAAGCCGTTGGTGCACTACCAATCAGCACAATCGGCGCTTGTTGATCCACATCTTTAGCCGCCAATTCTTGCCATGCGCATCGCAAGCCTTCGGCTGTTCGCGTGGAACCGTTTGGTGCATCATCCGGCGCCCACTCGAGCACACTTCTTACAGATGGCTTCAACGTTCGCAACGCCATCGGACGCACTGCTACAGCCGCCATGGCCGTATCGGTGATAATTGGCGCTCCGGCCTGCAAAGCAGCCAGCCCAAGCTCACAAGCCTCTGGAGTAAAGCGCAGCAAAGGAGTTAGGCCAAAATCCCCACTGCTGTGAATCAAACGCTCCAACACCTGCTGCTGCAAGGGATCCAAACCCGTTACACCCAACTGCTCCCGAATGCGGCGAATGCTTTCCGTGAAGATCGGATGATCAAGCGACTTCACGTTTCTGCCTTAAGCCCGATAGACATCAAGCATCATCAGATAACGATCTTCGGTCTGCCGCTGCAATGCCGATCCATCTCTTCTGGGGCGATGATGCCGCCGCCCGAGACCACGCCATCGAGACTCTGATCGGCGATGTTGTCGATCAAGCATGGAGCAGCATCAACCTCAGCCGCCTCGATGGAGCTGATGCTGGGCAAGCCAGCCAAGCCTTGACAGAAGCACGCACACCACCCTTCGGAAGTGGCGGACGACTGGTGCTTTTACAGCGCAGTCCGTTCTGCAACGCTTGCCCGAGCGAACTGGCCAATCGTTTCGAAGACGTACTGGATCTGATTCCAGAAACCAGCCACCTGGTGCTATGCAACCCCAACAAACCAGACGGCCGGCTGCGAACAACGAAGGCCTTACAAAAGCTTGTGAAGTTGAAGCAAGCCAGCGAAAAAAGCTTTCTCCTGCCGGCGATCTGGGATGGTGCCGGTCAGCAGGAGCTGGTGGAACGCACCGCCCGCGACTTAGGTCTGCAGCTGGAGCCTGAAGCCACTACAGCGCTGGTGGAAGCCATCGGCAATGACAGTACGCGACTCAACGCAGAGTTGCAAAAACTGGCTCTCCATGCCGACATTCGCCAAGAACGCGC
Source organism: Prochlorococcus sp. MIT 0701 (assembly GCF_000760295.1). Lineage (GTDB taxonomy): Bacteria > Cyanobacteriota > Cyanobacteriia > PCC-6307 > Cyanobiaceae > Prochlorococcus. Next base: position 60,281 of record NZ_JNBA01000024.1, on the reverse strand, counting down.
AACTGCTCATCAATCACCAACTTTGATTAAAGCCGAAAACGTAGCCGCGCTGATTGAGGGAATGGCCACCAATGCACTACAGGTTGGCGATTCCCTCTTGGCAGGCCATGCCGGAGAAGCGATCGCCCGTCTGGATGCACTACTGGAGGCCGGTGAGCCAGCACTTCGCATCGTGGCCACCTTGACAGGCCAAATCAGAGGTTGGCTTTGGGTGAGTTTGCTGGAGCAGCAAGGGGAACGAGATGTGAACGTGATTGCCAAAGCAGCAGGCATTGGCAATCCCAAGCGGATCTACGTAATGCGCAAACAACTACAGGGGCGGCCACCGCAGCGATTCCTCACCCTGCTCAGTCGCTTGCTTGAAGTAGAAGCCGCCCTCAAGCGAGGTGCAATCCCTACTGATGCCTTCCGCGACGGGTTACTCAGCACTCCCTAATCCAGTGACGACACGCTGAAATAATCAGAACGTGTGTCAAAGGCATGGATGGCATTGCTGGTGCAAAAATTCGGCGGGTCATCCGTCGGAAACGTCGAGCGCATCCAAGCCGTCGCTGAGCGGATTGCGACCAGCAAAGATCTCGGCCACGACCTGGTGATTGTGGTATCCGCTATGGGCCAAACCACTGATGAACTCACAGCCCTAGCGAAAGTGATCAGCAGCAATCCCCCTCAACGGGAAATGGACATGCTGCTAGCCACAGGAGAACAGGTTTCGATCTCCTTGCTTTCAATGGCACTGCATGAACTGGGTATACCAGCCATTTCGATGACTGGAGCCCAAGTGGGCATCGTGACAGAGTCTGCCTATGGCCGCGCTCGGATCCTAGACGTCCGCACTGAGCGACTGCAATCCTTGTTGAGCACTGGCAAGGTGGTAGTCGTGGCAGGCTTCCAGGGCACAAGCCTAAGCAGCGTTGGCACCGCAGAGATCACCACCCTCGGCCGCGGTGGTTCAGATACATCTGCAGTTGCCATAGCAGCCGCCCTAGGAGCAGATGCCTGCGAGATCTACACCGATGTACCAGGAGTACTCACAAGTGATCCACGTCAGGTAAGCGATGCCCAACTGATGCAAGAAGTGAGTTGCGACGAGATGCTTGAGCTGGCCAGTCTGGGCGCCTCCGTATTGCACCCCCGTGCGGTCGAGATCGCCCGCAACTTTGGAGTCTCCCTGGTCGTGCGTTCTAGCTGGAGCAACGAAGCCGGAACCAAGCTCACCAGCAAATCAAAGCGCCCCCTCGGTCGAGAAGGTCTAGAGCTTGGTCGGCCTGTGGATGGCGTTGAACTTGCCGAAGGTCAAGCGGTGATCGCCCTCTCTCACATGCCCGATCAACCGGGTGTGGCAGCCACACTTTTTGAGAACCTCTCTAGCGATGGCGTGAATGTGGACCTAATCATCCAATCAACCCATGAAGGCAACAGCAATGACATTGCCTTCACAGTGGCCGAAGCCGACTTAGCTAAAGCCCACTCACTTTGCGAAGGGCTGCTTAAAACCGTCGGTGGCCAACTCTCAGCTGAAGCCGGAATGAGCAAACTAAGCATCAGCGGAGCAGGAATCATGGGACGCCCCGGTATCGCCGCAAGCCTTTTCGACACGATCTCACGGGCAGGAATCAACCTACGGCTGATCGCCACCAGTGAGGTGAAAGTCAGCTGCGTAATCGATGCAACGCTGGGAAGCAAAGCCCTGCGGGCAGTCAGCACAGCCTTTGAACTCAGCGACAGCCAAGTACGCATCAATCCTTTGGTCAACGGCAAAGGTGAACCAGAAGTTCGAGGCGTAGCACTCGATCAAGGTCAGGCCCAGCTAAGTGTGCGAGGGGTGCCGAATCGGCCTGGGACAGCAGCAGCTCTTTGTTCAGCGATGGCAGAGGCAGGAATCAGCCTCGATGCGATCGTGCAATCGGAGCGACAACATGAGGATGGAAGCCGGGATATCAGCTTCACCCTCAAGCGCGATGAGCGAGAGCAAGCCAATAAGACTCTTGCCCCCCTACTTGCGCAATGGCCAGGAGCCAATCTGGAAGACGGTCCTGCAATCGCCAGGGTGAGCGCAGTGGGTGCAGGCATGCCCGCCACCGCAGGTACAGCAGGGCGGATGTTCCGAGCTCTCGCAGATGCAAAGATCAATATCGCCATGATCGCCACCAGTGAAATCCGCACAAGTTGCGTGGTGGCTGAACCCGATGGGGTCAAGGCGCTGCAATCAGTGCATAAAGGCTTTGGGCTGGGTGAAGAGGCTGGTTATCCAGTACAAAGCAACTTGTAATGGCTGAGAAGGTCAGCTAGGCAATCATTCAGCAGAAAGACATCCGGTTTTAATGGATTAATTCAGCTTCAAATAAACGTGCGACATCCTTCCAGTCTTGTTCTGAATGGTATAGGCCTCAGCTTCCTGCAATGAACCAAAACGGCTAACAGCCTCAGCAGAGACGAGCCATCCCAATGGCTCAACACCCTTTAGATCACCATACAGATGCTGAAGCAAATGGATGAACTCATTACTAATCAAGAGACAGAGCACCTCTAGAGACATCGGCCTTCACCGCAATCTAATAAGTGCCCAATGAGCCATTTAAAGCCCTATGGCTGGCATTCTTGCGAGCTCATCAGGTGCACCGCTAAGCACCCTTACACCAATTCGCGGCCCTGCCTCAATGAACTCGTCCACGAGCTCAATAGGCCGCCCAGCTCAAAGTTGTTTCGAGCTTATTTCGGCTACAGAAAAACTCGCTAAAGACTCCTCAAGTCGTTGTCTTGGTTAAAAAAACCGCGCCATTCAGGCTAATGAACAAGGATCAAACTTCCGACAACTACAACTATCAGATGGAATGCAAACAAAAGGTACTTTCTACATAAGGGGATCGCATGAACAATCGCACATGATCAAGTATTGCGAATCAACTTCTGTCTGAGTTTCTTGATGCGATCACGCAGCTGGGCTGCTTCCTCAAAATCGAGTTGCTTAGCAGCTGCCTTCATCTTCGTTTCAAGCTGATCAATCAACTCAGGTAGAGCATCCAGGGCTAAGCCAAAATCGTGATCTGAATCGAGCGAATCAACAGCCCGCCCAGCAATCTGAACCAAGTCAGCATCTTTACCATCCGTCTGCAAGCGCCTTGATAACTCGAGAAACGAGAGGATCGAATTGCTCGCTCTCTTACCCGCTGGCGTTGGCACGATGCCATTCAGCTCGTTGTAAGCCTTTTGAATCTCGCGTCTTCGCTCAGTTTCACTAATCGCTCTTGCCATCGAATCTGTCAAGTTGTCTGCATAAAGAAGTGCCATCCCATCCACATGCCTAGCCGCACGACCAATGGTCTGAATCAGCGACCGCTCTGCTCGCAAGAAACCTTCCTTATCAGCGTCAAGAATGACCACTAACGACACCTCCGGAAGATCCAAACCTTCTCGGAGAAGATTGACACCCACAAGAACATCATATTCGCCTAATCGCAAATCTTGAATAATCTCAATCCGTTCGATTGAGTGGATTTCCGAGTGTAGATAACGAACGCGCACATCATTCTCCGCCAGATAATCGGTAAGATCTTCCGCCATACGTTTGGTCAGGGTGGTGATTAAAACTCTCTCCTGCTTCTTTACTCTGATACGGATTTCCGCCAACAAGTCGTCGACCTGACCATGCGTTGGTCGCACTTCCACCAAAGGATCAAGAACCCCTGTGGGCCGAATCACCTGTTCAGCCAACTGGCCATCACTCTGCTGGAGTTCCCAATCACCTGGCGTCGCACTAACAAATACGGTTTGCCTCGCCTTCATCCAGAACTCCTCACTCTTGAGAGGACGATTATCAGCAGCACTAGGCAATCGAAAACCATGCTCAATCAAAACTTTCTTACGAGCCTGATCGCCGTTGTACATCGCCTTCAGCTGAGAACATGTCACATGACTTTCATCAACCACCAATAACCAATTATCAGGGAAGTAATCAATCAAGCATTCAGGAGGCGTTCCCGCGAGACGGCCAGCCAGATGGCGAGCATAGTTTTCAACACCATTGCAATAACCAACCTCCCGCAACATCTCCAAGTCGTAGGCAGTGCGTTGCTCCAAACGCTGCGCTTCCAAAAGCTTGCCTTGTTCATTGAGCACCTGCAAACGCCCACGCAGCTCATCACGAATCGCTTGAACTGCAACATTCAATCGCTCTTTAGGAGTCACAAAATGCTTGGCTGGATAAATATTAATAGCTTCCAAGCTTTGCAAAATCTCACCTGTTGTTGGATCCAGATAACGGATTGCCTCTACCTCATCACCAAAAAGCTCAATTCGCACTAGCCGATCTTCATAAGCAGGGCCAATCTCCAAAACATCCCCTCTAACGCGAAAACGACCACGCGTAATATCAAAGTCATTTCGGCTATATTGGTTATCAACCAACTCCCGCAATGCACTGCGGAGATTGAGTGTTTCACCAACTTTAAACTTGACAGCAGCCTTTAGATATTCGCTAGGAATACCTAGACCATAAATGCAGCTGATTGAGGCCACTACAATGACATCATTACGCTCAAATAACGAACGCGTCGCTGAATGACGTAGCATATCAATTTCTTCATTGATCGAAGCTGTTTTAGCTATGTAGGTATCACTAACAGGCACGTAAGCCTCGGGCTGATAGTAATCATAGTAAGAAATAAAATATTCAACAGAATTATCAGGAAAGAACTCCCTGAACTCATTGCAAAGTTGGGCAGCAAGCGTCTTGTTATGAGCCAAGACAAGAGCCGGACGGCCAGTCTGAGCAATCAAATTGGCAATCGTGAATGTCTTACCCGTACCTGTCGCTCCTAAAAGCGTCTGATAACGCTGGCCCTGATTGACCCCCTCAACCAAGCGAGCAATCGCAGTGGGCTGATCCCCCTTCGGGCTATAGGGCGCCTTGAGGTGATACTTCGGCATTAGGGCCGTAACGGGCAGCCGCTTAGCTTATGAGGAGATGCCATGAACGAGCTATTCCAGACTTCCTCCAAGCCTGATGAGCTACTAAGCAATGCCTGGAACTCTCAGGCTGAAAGCAAAGCAGCTCTAGTGAACTCAACATCAGCGATGCCGAGAGATCGCAACACGATCGTGCTCACAATGCTGTAAAAGACAGCGCCGCAGATGGCACTAAGCAAACCGTTCTTGAGATGAAAACCATTAATCAGCCAAGCTGCCAGAGCAAATAAAAGGATCGTGATCAACCAGTTGAACAAAAACGACACTGGCCAGATCAGCCCCCCCAAGGACGTGAGTGCCCAGAATGGACCCAACAGCAACTTGAGAGGCACGATCAACAACGTGCCCAAGAGGCCAATCATCACGGCCGACCAAAAAGCTGTGCTGAAATTGGCCATCTCAATGCCAAGGGGCAACGCAGCAACCAACAACAAAATAAGGGCCCGAATGGGCCATTGCAGCAACCAGCCGAGCGATCCCAGCATTTAAAACAACCTACGCAAAGCAGCTGACTAGACAGTGATTCACGTTAGTGAATCACTGTCGATTTGGGCGTGCTGAGAGCTTCACGCAAGCCCCGCACAACAGCAATCATCGCCAGCTCATCATTGAGACGGTTCACCGCCGATCCAACACCTACACCAGCGGCACCAGCAGCAATTGCCATGGGCACCGTCACTGCCGATAAACCAGAAGCACCAAGCACAGGCACTGCCAAATCAGCAGCCTTGAGTGCTGTAGAAATGCTGTGAACAGCGGCCAAAGTGGGAGCAGCTTTCTCAATCAAGCCAAGGCTTCCAGCACTAAATGGCTTAGCGCTAGTGCCGCCCTCCGTCTGAATCAGATCGGCACCGGCAGCCACTAGATCCACTGCCAGTTGCTCCTGCTGATCCATCTGCAACATATGGGGCACGGTCACGCTCAACACCACCTCAGGCAACAACGCCCTGGTTAAACGAGTCAGTTCAAATACTTCGGCGGCACCAAAGATCCGGCCCTGAGGATAAAAAGCATCGAAATTTCCGATTTCCACCATGGCAGCACCAGCTGCAACAGCGGCGGGGAACAGCTCAGGCTCCACCGCTGACACACAAACCGGAACTCCAGCGGATTCCCGGATCGCCAGTTGCACCAGCTCAGGATCACAAGCCACATCAATCAGATCAGCGCCACCGTGGCCAGCAGCCCGCGCCACCTGCGCCACCGAGAGGGCCTCGAAATTCATCAAACCAGCGATCACCTTGAGGGCCGAGCGCTGCTCGAGACGCTGACGCAAGGCTGTTGGCAACTGAGCGAGGCGTGTCATTTAATCAACTATCTGTAGATCCATACTCCCATTTGCCGGGCTCCTGCACGGCAGACTGGCCTCAGCTGAATGACCACTGCGCCATGGCCTCATCCAGCTCAGCGCAGCTGCCCTGGAGCCCCTGGCACGCGCGTCTCCATCACAAACTGCTAGCGAATCCAGATCTACTGCCAGCAGAAGTCTCACTCTTGATCTCTGTCTCCGGTGGTCAAGATTCGATGGCCCTGCTCGGCCTATTGATCGATCTCCAACGAAAACATGGCTGGTCTTTAGAGGTTTGGCATGGCGATCATGGATGGCACAACAAATCAGCAACGATCGCAACTGAACTCAAGGATTGGTGTGAAGCACACAACTTGAGCTTCTGGTCTGATCAAGCCAAACCTGGACAAACCAACAACGAAGCCACAGCGCGACATTGGCGATATGAACAACTGACGCTTCACACAGAACGTTTGTCATCCAACAACCCAAACCATCCATGCCGGTATGTGCTCACAGGCCACACCAGTTCGGATCGAGCTGAAACCTTGCTGCTCAACCTTGCCCGTGGTACGGACCTCGCGGGACTGAGCAGCATGCGCCAATGCAGGCCCATCAGCAAAGACAATCCTCACAAAAACGTGCAGCTCATACGCCCTTTGTTGGGATTCTCGCGTGAGGACACCGCCCAGATCTGCAGCGATCTGTCCTTACCTATCTGGCTTGATCCTGCCAATTCCAATCCAGACTTCAGCCGCAACCGAGTCCGCCAAGAAGTGCTACCAGTACTGGAATCTCTCCATCCGGGCTGCAGCCTGCGCATGGCCGCTCTCGCCGAAAGGCTCAACCATCACCACACTGACCAGCAAGCCATCGCCATCCTGGCCTTAAACAGTCTGAGCACTCAAAACGGCCTCTGCCGACAGGACCTAGCCCAACTACCGATCACAGCAAGAACAACTCTTTTGGCCTGTTGGCTGAAGCAATCAGGAGCACCAAGCCTGCCAGCAGTCCAACTTGAACAGATCAGCCACAGCATTGGCCCCGGAAAACCACCTGGATCTCTACAGCTCGCGCAGGGCTGGACAGTCCAATGGCAGAAAAAATCGGTACAACTAGAACATCACGACTGACTCCTGTGGACGGCGACTTCCAACAGCAATACCTCGCTGCCGAGAAGGCCTATGGAACAGGAAATTTCGAGGCAGCTCAATCAATCTGCGAAAGCCTGCTTCGCCAACTAGAGCTGCAGCGTAGATGGCCTGAACAGGAAGCAATGCTGGCCTGGCAGGCCTTTGTGGCTCTACTGATGGGCCACATTCAGCTCTACGGAATGAACGATATCCAGCAAGCCAAACACCATTACAGCCTTGTTCTAGATAGCCAACCACAAGAGACTTTGAAGGAACTCGCCGAACAAGGCCTGGAACGATGCCAAGGCGAATTGCAACGGGAGCCTGCCAAGCAAGAAGAGCCTCCTCAAAGAACTGCGCTTAAACAACCCTCAGAACAAAAGCAGCTGGCTCCAAGAGCTGAGGTGACGGAACCTCTGCCAGGCCTGATTCGCGATCCCTTCCTGTCTGCAGACACGCCAAAGATGGGCGAGGTGAGAGAAGCCAAACAACCTCAATCTGATCAGCAGGCAACTCCACAAGAGATAAGGAAATTGAGCAATAACCTTTCAAAGCCCTTGGATGATCTGATTCGTGATCCCTTTCTATTTCCAGCCGCACAAACTGCAGCCACAAAAGCAGATCATTCTAAATCTACAGCCAAACTAGACTCAACACTGATGACAGATAAGATGAAGCCTGAACAGATATCTAAGCAGAAGAACCATTCACAACAGGCTGATCTTCAACAAAATGTTCATGCGAAAAAAGCGCCGTCGACAACAACGAAAGCCCTAGAAATAAAATCAGATCTCAATACAGAAACCGAAATAGAAATCAGGCCAAAAGCAAAATCAGCCCCAAACCCAATCACAAAACCAAATCAAGACACTGTCAAGGAAGCAAGAGTCCCCCCAGAGGCCATCTCACAAGCATCAACCAATGACCTCCTAAATGATTCATTGTTGCGCGTGATCATGCCCCCTGCCCCTAGCCTTACAAAGCATGAGACCAGTCCATCGAAGTCAAAGAAGCGAACATCAACAACGCTGAAAGCTCGCCTCGAAAACTTCTGGATGGTCTTAAGCCGCCGCTGAGCGACGGCGGCGTGTGCGACCGGAAGGCTCCTCTGCCGACTCAGGTTCAGCTTGAGTCTTCACATTGGCTGTATCAGAAACCGTCGTCGTAGTCGACGATGCTGACACAGCTGCCGCAACCTTTACAGGAGCCGCAGCTGGAGTTCGGCGTCCGTTACTAGCCAGATCACGATCACCACGAATGCGGGTCACCGATCGATCCTCAGGTTCAGCATCAGCCATTCCCTTATAAGCAGGTGTTCCTCCTGGTGCCGGCTGAACTAGGCACAGAAGCAATGGCTCAACTTGCAACTCACGACGCATACGACGACCCAAGCCCACTTCCACTTCTCGCTGCAAACCCATCCAATCCACTTCAGGAGCTTTGCCATCCGTTTGACGAGAAAACTGCTTCCAGCGGTTTTCCAACACCCAGCTTATTTCCCGTTCAGTCCAGAGCGACATCTTGCGGGGATCAGCAGCTGTCACGACACCTCGTAAGTTCACTCTTGGCGGTGCAACCATCACTCCATCGGTACTGATTGCAGCCAGCACAGTGACAACACCATCTTCAGCAAGTTGCTGGCGCTCTTTCAAAACACGAGCATCAACAATGCCATTGCGAGAAGCATCGAGAAGTTCAATTCCTGCCTTTACTGAGTCTCCTTTACTAATCGAATCAGGTGAAAGTTGAACCACATCACCATTATCAAGAATCAAAATGTTGTCGCTGGCTACGCCCATCGACTGAGCAGTCTTGCTGTGGCAAATAAGCATGCGATGCTCACCATGGACAGGCACAAAAAACTTTGGCTTTGTTAAAGCCAACATCAACTTGTGATCCTCCTGGAAGCCATGCCCAGACACATGGATACCCTCTCCCTTGCCATAGACCACCTTGGCTCCCAGCATCATCAAGCGGTCGATGGTATTCACAACTGAGATCGTGTTACCCGGAATCGGACTCGCCGAAAAGATAATCGTGTCAGAGTTCTTGACCTGCACATGTTGATGCTCACCGCGTGAGATGCGACTTAAAGCAGCCAACGGCTCGCCCTGACTTCCTGTCATCAACAACAGAGTCTCGCGATCAGGCATGTCACGAATCTGTTTGATCGGTACGAAAAGATCATCTGGAGCACGCATATAGCCGAGTTCACGCGCCTTAGCGATCACATTGAGCATCGATCGCCCAAGCAAACCAACTTTGCGGCCATTCTTTAAGGCCAGCTCCAAAATCATTGAGACGCGGTGAATGGAGCTCGCAAAAGTCGTAATAATCACTCGACCTTCAGCTTGAGCAATATGACGATCTAAAGCAGGAAATACCGAACGTTCAGGTGGGCAGAAACCAGGCACCTCAGCATTGGTTGAATCACTGAACAAACACAAAACACCTTGCTCGCCGTGATGTGCAAGGCGAGCCATATCAAAATTTTCGCCATCAACAGGAGTATGGTCAAACTTGAAGTCTCCGGTGAAGATCACCGAGCCGACAGGAGTCGTGATGGCAAGCGAAAAGCTATCTGCCATCGAGTGGGTATTGCGGATGAATTCCACCGAAAAGTGTTGTCCAACCTTGACAACATCCCGTGGACTCACGGTCTGGATCGTGGTGCGATCTGTAACACCAGCCTCTTCCATCTTTCCCTGGAGCATTGACATGGCCAGACGCGGGCCATAGATCACTGGAATATTGAAGTGCTTGAGGTGATGAGGAATCCCACCAATATGATCTTCATGACCATGGGTCACGATCATGCCGCGGATGCGCTGTTGGTTCTCGCGTAGATAACTGGTATCTGGCATCACCACATTGACGCCATGCATGCCATCACTGGGAAATGCCAGGCCAGCATCCACCAACATGATGTCGTCGCCGTACTCGAACACGCAGGTGTTCTTGCCAATCTCATGAAGCCCACCAAGGGGAATCACACGTAAGCAGGGCTCTTTAGCTTTACCGGCTCTAGAAGAGGTGGCTGTGGAACTGGAGGAACTAGACGTCATAACAAAAGCGTACGAAAACTATTTGGGGACTGAAATGAAGCAAGCGCTCATGGCGAAAAGCTAAGGCGTCAAGCAATCAATCTGAGAAACAGCCGTGGCGTCAGGTCTGACACAAGGCAGTCAAGGTATTTGAAAGAGCATCTCGCATAACGGGATCAAGAGGAGGCAAAGGGAGGCGGGGGGATCCGACGGGCCAACCGCTGAGCTCGAGGGCTGCTTTCACAGGAATCGGATTGGTGGTGACAAATAGAGCCTTGAACAAAGGTTGCAACTGCTCGTGATAACTGAGGGCAAGAGCACCCTGACCATTGAGATAGGCCTCAATCATCGCCTTCAGCCGACGACCTACAAGGTGACTTGCGACACTCACTACCCCGACAGCCCCCACCGACAACATGGGCAAAAGCAAGCCATCGTCGCCGCTGTAAACAGCCAGTTTTGAACCACACTGCAACCTCAACTGCGTCACCTCATCAGTGGTGCCACTGGCGGCTTTGAAACTCACCACATTCGGACATTCCATCAACCTTGCAACTGTTGCTGGAGCAAGCGAACAGCCAGTCCGCCCTGGAATGTTGTAGAGCATCAGCGGCAACTCAGGGGCAGCCTGGGCAATAGCCCTGAAATGGGCTTCAAGACCTTCCTGCGGAGGCTTGTTGTAATAAGGAACAACCACCAATGCCCCATCAGCACCCATCGCAGCTGCCTGAGTAGTGGCCTCTATCGCCTCAGCGGTGCTATTGCTACCAGTACCGGCAAGAACCTTCACGCCTGGCCCCACTGCCTGACGGACCACCCCAAGCAATTGATGCTGCTCCTGCCAGCTAAGAGTTGGCGATTCCCCAGTCGTGCCGCAGACAACCAGCCCATCAGATCCCTCATCCACGAGATAGCGAGCAAGACGACCAGCCAAAGCCAGATCAACGCATCCATCAACGTCAAAAGGTGTGACCATCGCCGTCAGCAAACGGCCAAAAGGAGTGGGAGACAACTCAGCAGCAGAGCTCATGATGACGACAACAACAATTCTGCAATTTGGATCGCATTCAGAGCGGCACCTTTACGGATCTGATCCCCGCATAGCCAAAGCTCGAGAGCATTGGGATCACTGATGTCCTGCCGAATGCGACCCACCGCAACCGGATCGCGATCAGTGACATCGGTAGGCATGGGAAAGCGATTCTGCTCAAAATCTTCGATTAACTCGAGCCCCGCTGCCGCCTTCAACAATTGGCGAGCTTCTTCCACTGGAAAAGGCTCCTCAAACTCAATATTCACAGCCTCCGAATGGGCTCTAAGTACAGGCACCCGAACACAAGTTGCGGTAAAGCGCAAATCAGGAAGGCCCATAATTTTGCGCGTTTCATTGACCATCTTCATTTCCTCCTCGCAATAGCTATTGGCCATCAATGGAGAGTTGTGCAGGAACAAGTTGAAGGCAAGGGAATGAGGAAGCACTTCACTACAAGGCGTGTCGCCCGCTAAAACAACCTGACTGAGCTGCTTGAGCTCCTCCATAGCGCGTGCACCTGCACCACTCGCCGACTGATAAGTGCTGACAACAACGCGACGCAAAGCACGTCTTGCGGCCAAAGGTGCCAGCACCAGAGTTAACAAAATCGTGGTGCAATTCGGATTTGCAATCACCCCCTGATGCTCTGCAACCGCCTCAGGATTAACCTCAGGCACCACGAGTGGCACATCGGTATCCATCCTGAAGGCACTGGAGTTGTCAATCATCAGCGCACCGGCTGAGTTGATCACCTGCCGCCACTGACGCGATACGGATCCACCAGCTGAGGCCAGCACCAAATCAACCCCCTCAAAAGCAGCTTCGCTCACCTCCTGAACGACGAGGCTGGAGCCATTCCAAGGTTGAACATGGCCCGCAGAACGCGCAGATGCCAATAAGCGCAACTCACTAATGGGAAACGAGCGTTCCTGCAGCAGCTGCAGTAGCTCCTGACCCACTGCACCACTGGCGCCAAGCACAGCAACTGTGAGGGGACGATCGGGAAGAAACGATATGGGAAGCAAGCGGTGAGATCAGGTTATTGACTGAGTTCAGGGGTTCGATCTCAATAAAAAATTGAACCCAACTGGGATAAAGCCCTACAGCCTCAATCAGGCAAGACGTTGAGACCACAATACGTGTTGAGAGATGAACTGGCGCTTTCTTAGGGTGGTCATCTGCTCGCAGTAGTCCGTCCATGAGTGCCACAGCACTACAGGTCAAAACCACGCAGAAACCCAATAGCCGGCTTGCTGTAGAAGTAGCGGTACCAGCAGAGCGCTGCCAGGCCAACTATGAGGCCGCTGTAACCCGCTTAAGCCGCACCATCAATCTTCCAGGCTTCCGCAAGGGGAAGGTGCCGCGTGCCGTTCTGCTGCAACAGATCGGCCTGGTAAGGATCCGTGCAACAGCCTTAGAATCGCTCGTCGATGCTGTCTGGCGTGAAGTCCTCGAACAAGAATCAATCGAGCCACTTTGCGAACCCGAACTCAGTGGCGGTTTTGACGCTCTTCTGGAAAGCTTTCAACCCGGCGAGGCACTGAGCCTCACCCTTGAGACAGACGTCACCCCAACCCCAAAACTTAAGGCCACCAAAGGGCTCCAAGCCGAAGCAGAAGTGGTGACTTTCGATCCCAGCAAGGTCGATGAACTGATCGAACAATCCCGCAAACAACTAGCAACCCTTGTACCCGTCGAAAGTCGCCCAGCAGCAATCGGCGATATCGCTGTGGTTAGTTTCAGCGGCACCTACGACGACGACGGCAGCGCAATCGAAGGCGGAAGTAGTGAGTCCATGGATGTCGATCTTGAAGATGGACAGATGATCCCCGGCTTCGTGGAAGGGATTATCGGTATGAGCTTGGGCGATGAGAAAACTGTTGATTGCCACTTCCCAGACGATTACTCGAAAGAGGATGCTCGCGGCCGTAAAGCCAGCTTTGTGATCAACCTCAAAGAGCTCAAAACCCGCGAGTTACCTGATCTTGACGATGCCTTCGCCCAGCAATCCAGTGACAAAGCAACTCTGGAGGAACTTCGCAACGATCTAGAACAACGTCTTAAGGAAGATGCAAAGCGTCGTGATCGCAGCAATCGGCACGACGCACTGCTGGAAGCATTAACTGAGCAGCTGGAAGTAGATCTACCAAACACCCTTGTGCAGCAAGAGATACGCAACCTTGTTGAACAAACTGCCAGTCAATTCGCCCAACAGGGGATGGACGTGAAATCCATGTTCACCCCAGAGCTTGTGCGTTCCTTGATGGAATCATCACGCCCAGAGGCCGAAGAGCGCCTACGTCGCAGTCTTGCCCTCACTGCACTAGCTGAAAGCGAAGATCTCAAAATAGAAGAAAGTGAAATCAACGCCAAGGTCAAGGAAGTAAGCCGCGATCTTTCTGGCGAACGCGATATTGACCCGGCAAGGTTGCGTCAAGCCGTTAGCGACGACTTGCTCAAAGACAAATTGCTGGACTGGCTCGAAGACAACAGCACCATGACCGAAAAGGTGCTTGAAAGCGAGGCAAAAATCAGTAAGCCCGCTGCAAAATCCAAAGGCAGCAAAACTAAATCCACAAAAACCAAGACCAACAAAGCCAAGACTGAAAAACCTGCCTCGGACAAAACCAAGTCCTGAATGGCACCAATAGATTGATAGAAGTGCTCCCCTAAAGCCCAAGCGAGTGATCGATTCCTGCTGCTACCACCCCATCCACAATCACTGGCAAGGCATTCGTCCTGTCTCATCACCAGGGATCCTGCCCACAGTGGTGGAACAGTCTGGCCGAGGCGAACGCGCATTCGACATTTACTCGCGCTTGCTACGTGAGCGAATCATCTTTCTTGGCACTGGTGTCGACGATCAAGTGGCAGATGCCCTCGTCGCTCAAATGCTCTTCCTTGAAGCCGAAGATCCCGAAAAAGACATCCAGATCTATATCAACTCCCCAGGTGGTTCAGTGACCGCTGGTTTGGCTATCTATGACACCATGCAACAGGTCGCTCCAGACGTCGTGACCATCTGTTATGGCCTTGCTGCCAGCATGGGGGCTTTCCTTCTCTGCGGAGGTACCAAAGGCAAGCGACTGGCACTACCCAATGCACGGATCATGATTCATCAGCCACTGGGTGGTGCTCAGGGCCAGGCAGTAGACATCGAAATCCAGGCCAAGGAGATTCTCTTCTTAAAAGAAACCCTCAACGGCCTTCTAGCCGAGCACACTGGCCAACCCCTCAACAAAATCGCTGAAGACACTGATCGCGACCACTTCCTTTCCCCATCAAAAGCGGTTGAATACGGACTGATCGATCGGGTTGTGGATAGCCTCACAGGCGGAGGAATCGTTACGGAAGGGTGACGCAACCCTGATCTGACACGATCCTGAGCGTTCAGGCTGGCCAACATTCGTCAGATCCTGTCTGCCCGTTTGAAGTGATCACAACCCGATGGCCAAATTCGACGCCCATCTAAAGTGCTCTTTCTGCGGCAAGTCTCAGGACCAAGTACGCAAATTGATTGCCGGGCCAGGTGTCTACATCTGCGACGAATGCATCGATCTCTGTACCGAGATCCTGGATGAAGAGCTTCTCGATAGCCAAGGCAACCCACGTCACAGCAGCGAGTCCAATCGCAAGTCTGCAACTGCTTCCCATAAAAGTGGAAAGCCAGCACCCACACTCGCCACCATACCCAAACCTCAGGAGATCAAAAGCTTCCTAGATAAGCAAGTGGTGGGGCAAGAAGCTGCCAAAAAAGTACTTTCAGTCGCCGTCTATAACCACTACAAACGCCTGGCTTGGCAAGGTGACGGCCAAGGCGAAACCGATCTCTCTGCAACCAGGCTCCACAAGTCAAACATCCTGCTCATCGGTCCAACAGGCTGTGGCAAAACCCTATTAGCCCAGACCCTGGCCGAACTCCTGGACGTGCCCTTCGCTGTTGCTGATGCAACCACACTGACCGAAGCCGGCTACGTGGGCGAGGATGTCGAAAACATTCTGCTGCGGCTATTGCAAAAGGCCGACATGGACGTGGAGCATGCCCAGCGCGGCATCATTTACATCGATGAAATCGATAAGATCGCCCGAAAAAGTGAAAACTCCTCCATTACCCGCGACGTATCCGGTGAAGGAGTACAGCAAGCCCTGCTAAAGATGCTCGAAGGCACAGTTGCCAACGTGCCGCCGCAAGGAGGGCGTAAACACCCTTATCAAGACTGCATCCAAATCGACACCAGCCAGATCCTCTTCATCTGCGGTGGTGCCTTCATTGGCCTCGAAGATGTGGTGCAACGCCGACTAGGCCGTAATGCAATCGGTTTTATGCCCAGCGATGGTCGAGGGCGCAGCCGGGCCAATCGTGATCTACAGGCCTCACAGGTGCTTCACCACCTTGAAGCCGACGACCTCGTGCGTTATGGCTTGATCCCTGAATTCATTGGCCGCATTCCCGTGAATGCAGTGCTTGAACCACTTGATTCACAAGCACTCGAATCGATTCTCACGGAGCCTCGTGATGCACTGGTCAAGCAATTCAGCACCCTGCTGAGCATGGACAACGTCCAGCTTGAATTTGAATCAGACGCCGTAGAAGCTATCGCCCAGGAAGCACATCGACGCAAGACCGGGGCCCGAGCACTACGAGGCATCATCGAAGAGTTAATGCTGGATTTGATGTACGACCTTCCCTCCAAGAAGAGCGTAAAAAAATTCACCGTGACCCGCACGATGGTTGATGAACATACCGGCGGCAAAGTGCTGCCTCTACCAGCCAACGACGAGCGATCGCATAAGGAATCAGCCTGATCCAGTGGCGACGGCTGACCACCTAAGGGTGCCCCGCCAACACGGACTTTTTTTGCATCACGGAATTGATCTTGGAGATGGCAGCGTGGCCCACTATCTAGAAGGTCGGTCAATCCTGCGCAGCTCCCTTGAAGACTTTTCTCGCGGTGCAACTGTGAACGTGGTGAATCACACCCAGGCCTCTCCCTCAGGAGTGACCCTGAGACGAGCCATGAGTCGCATTGGAGAGCAGCGCTACAACCTACTTTTCAATAATTGTGAGCACTTTGCCAACTGGTGCAAAACCGGGCGACATCGAAGCACCCAGGTCGAAGACTGGATGCAAACCAGCAGCCTAGGAGCGCTGGCACTAGGTCAAATCATCCCTGCTGCCCTACTAACAGGGTTATCACTACTCCTTCGGCGAGGCTTGGTGGATGAAACCTCACGGGAACGTGCAAGGCAAGCAGTAGCTCAACTGAAAAGGCTGCGCGTGAACTTACTCAACAAACTTGAAGCAACACTGGAGCAAGCAGAGGGATGGCTTCATGGCGAACCAGACAACAACTTGATCGATCACCACAACTCCCGCAGCCGTTCTTTGCTGTTAAAAGGTCAGACCCTTGCCGATGAACTAGCAGCAATAGAAGATCTAGAAGCCCGCATCACTGCATTGCTCGACGAACCAAAAGCCAAGCCTGAGTAACCTCAGCATCCCGCCAGCAGCGCATGAGCCAGGCCTACCAGCCGCTGCATCACAAATATCGACCACAGCGCTTCGATGCCCTAGTGGGACAGGACGCGATCGCCGCGACCCTCAGTCATGCCTTGCGCACCAGCCGGATCGCACCGGCCTATCTATTCAGCGGTCCACGAGGCACTGGTAAAACCTCCAGTGCTCGCATCCTGGCCCGATCACTCAACTGCTTGAACTGCGACCAGCCAACACCCGAGCCATGCGGAAACTGTGAGCTCTGCAAAAGCATTGCCGCCGGCACAGCACTAGACGTGATCGAAATCGACGCCGCCTCCAACACCGGCGTAGACAACATTCGCGAACTGATCGAACGCTCCCGCTTTGCCCCGGTACAAGCCCGCTGGAAGGTGTATGTGGTGGACGAATGCCACATGCTCTCAACCGCCGCATTCAATGCCCTACTGAAGACCCTTGAAGAACCACCTCCACGGGTGGTGTTCGTACTAGCAACAACTGATCCACAGCGAGTGCTGCCGACCATCCTCAGCCGTTGTCAGCGTTTTGATTTCAGGCGGATTCCACTGGAAGCCCTGGAAAAACACCTGGAGATGATCGCCACTCGCGAAACCATTCCGATTGAGCCAGAAGCCCTGCATGTGGTAGCCCAGCGAGCCCAGGGAGGGCTTCGAGATGCGGAAAGCCTGCTTGATCAGCTCAGCCTGCTTCCAGGGCCCATCAAAGCAGAAGCTGTATGGGAATTGATGGGAGCCGTGCCTGAGCAAGAGCTGCTGAAACTAGCAGCAGCCTTGGCCCATGCCGATCCACTTAGCTTATTGGAAACCTGCCGAAACCTGCTGAATCGAGGCCGTGATCCAGGTGCACTTCTGCAAGGGCTGGCAGCGGTGTTGCGAGATTTGGTACTCATGACTGCCGCACCCGATCGCCCTGAACTCACAAGTGTTTCTCCGCAATTCCGCAAGCAATTGCCGCCCCTAGCCAACCAAATAGGTCGTCATCAGCTTTTGCAATGGCAGGTCCAACTCAAAGGAAGCGAAAGTCAGCTGCGTCACAGCGTTCAACCCCGTCTCTGGCTTGAAGTCCTGCTCCTGGGTCTACTTGCCGAACCGCCTTCCGGTGAAGCTGTAGCCGCAGTGCCAATAGCAAAAACAGCTCAACCAACAACACCAGCTGCGCAGGCGATCACTGCCAACGCATTGACCCCGACAACACAAGTCCAACAACCCCCTTCTGGATCAACGACGACCCACGATCCAGTCTCAGCAATCACCCCAAACGCAGAACCCGATCCACCCCCAGCTCCAGCCCAGAGCACCCCTAACAGCAATCTGCAGGAGTTATGGCAACAAATACTTGGCAGTTTGGAGTTACCTTCCACACGCATGTTGCTCTCTCAGCAAGCCCAGCTAGTGCGCCTTGATGACCATCGCGCCGTGGTTCAAGTCGCCGGCAACTGGATGGGAATGGTGCAAAGCCGTTCAACCCTCCTGGAACAAGCAATAGCAAAAGCCCTGGGAAATTCCAGACAGCTTGTTCTCGAAAGCCAAAGCGGAAGTGCCACACAAACTCCCATCCCACAAAAAACAGCTGCGGCACCAACAACAAACACATCCTCTGCCACTGCAGAACCATCACCACCACAACAAGCTCAATCCAGATCTGCAGGCGCTTATCCCCCAGATCCTGCAACCAGCGCCGCCATCACAGACGCGCAAAAGCCTCTAGAGGAGGATCCTCCTACGAGTCAGCCCACTTCCTCTTTAGAACCCATCGACAGCAAAGCAAAGCGCCTAGCTGACTTCTTCAACGGCAAAGTGCTGGACGTGGACCTTTAAACATTCAAGCCTGAACAGGCTGTTGGCCATGATGACTGGTCTTGGCCCACACCAAACTCTTCGGGAACAGTGCCATCCGTACTGTGACCCAAGGGATTACCACAAACCAGTGAGACAAATAAGTAATCGCCACCACAAGATTCCACGGGGTTGGCGATGGCAAAGCAGGCCCATCACTGATGCTCCTACAACCGCGCCAGTAAGCCATACCTGAAATGCTGAAGGCCACGATCGAAAGGGGCCAATAGGTTGGGATAGTGCGTGTGAACAGTGTGGTGAACAGATCAGCGCAAGACACCACTGGAAGGGCGTATTGAAGGAGGAAAAAACAAGCCAAATCACGACGCTGAGCCAGAGTTAACTTGCTGGACATCAAGACTGGCCAGTAGTCAAAAAATCGCTGCAATCCACCCTCGGCCCAACGTTGCCGTTGTCTCCAAAGAGCTGACAAGCTCTCAACAGCCTCCTCCTGCACTGGAGGGTTCCAGACAATACCGACCAAAGCTCCAGCCGTAAGCAAACGGAAACTCAGATCAAGATCATCTGTGACCGTATTTTCATTGAATCCCCCACAAGCCTCCAGCGTGGAGCGTTGAATCAACTGGCCATTTCCACGCAGCTCTACCACGCCTCGCCCTGCTAAGCGTCCTTGTTGAATCAAGGCATCCATAGCCATCTCCATCGCCTGAACCCTGGTGAGCAGATTGTGTTGAGAGTTGATCACCGCCTTACGCAACTGCACAGCAGACCACCCACCCTGTTGGGCAAATAACACCAGACGCTTGAGCAGGTCATCCTGCAACTGGGCATCAGCATCAAGAATCAAGAGCCATTCCCCCTGAAGCTGCTGGAGTGCTGCATTAAGCGCTCCCGACTTTCCGCCACCTGCTCCACAAGGACGATGAATCACGTTTAGAGCAGGAAACTGCTGCTGCAACTCATCCAGTAGAGCTGGCGTTCGGTCCTGACTACCATCATCAATAATCCAAGTAGTCAGCTTGCCCTTGGGATAGTTCAGACCGGCAAGACGTTCCGCCAACCGATCAACCACAGCTTCCTCATCCCTGGCAGCAACCAAAACATCAACGCTGGGCCAGACATAATCAGCAGAGGGCTCAAGTCCTATGTCATTGGCATTGGCAGACGAGTGCTGCCGATCGCGCAAAACCGTGCGCAGGCCATACCCTCCCAAGACAAAAGCCAGCGTAATTGCAGGCAAAAGACTTCTACCTGCTTCCATCCAAAGGTGGGGTGCGGCACCAGCCCAACCGCAAGCAATCAAAAACAGGGCTGTCTTGCCGCGTCGATGATCCCCAATGACAGCGGCGGCGGCCATGCATAGACCCGAAGTCCAGGGACTCTAAGGGGCATCCTTCATCTCAGGCAAAGGTCCATAGGTCGTTCCTGGGTAGTAATGACTAAGAATCTGTTCAGTTGTCCAGCCCCGACGGGCCAGATCAACTGCTCCGGCTTGTGAAAGCCCAGCCCCATGGCCAAAACCACCGCCAGAAAGCTGCCAAACTCCGACACCAACTTCCTCAACCACGAAGAGAGTGCTTGGTAACTGACGCAAATGACGCCGAATACCGTCTAATCGAAGCACCACAGGGGGCTGATTGCCTTCATCACCTATCTCCAAAGACAAGACCCGACCACTTGGACCCCGTTCAAGAACAGTCAATCGCTGGGGCATTGACAAGCTGGGCGCCACCAAACGCAAAGCTTGTTGCAACTGTGCAGCAGTCAAAGTACGGGTCCAACGAAAACGGGGATGACCCTTGCCATAAGCACCATCGGCATCATCCAGCAATGACTTCACGACAACTCTCTCTGTGAGTGGCAAAAGGAACCGATCTACCCATCCAACGGATCCATCCAACTGAGCCCTTAGGTATGGAACAGACTCCATGGCCCAAGCTTCAGAACCAGCGGCCATCACACCACCATTGCTGGCGTGATACACAGCATTGATAGGTTGCTCCTTCCAGCTCAACACCTTGCCAGCAGTGCTCACAATCGCCTGGCGTACTCCAAAACTGGCCTGCCTTGGATCGCTGTAAACCTGGCACTGAGTATCACTGCACAGATGGTATCCATCAAGGGCAAACCGATGGCTATTGGCAAGCGCCCAGGTCCTAGCCAACACCGTCTGAGCAGCTAATGCTGCGGATGGAGCGCCCGCTCCAATCTCATGGGGCACCACTCCTTCCAGATACCTCTCCAGAGGAACATGTTCCACCAAAGTCCAACTTCCATAGGCATCAACCTGCAGTTGAAACGGCCCCAAATACACCCCACCCTTCCAACTGAGGCCATCCGGAGCATCAATCTGAACCGGACCCACCAAGCTGCGATCACCACTGTCCCCCTGAATTACAGGCTGCACAGCTGTAGAGACGATGCCCTGCCAAAGACGAATGTCCACTCCTGGGAGAGGTTTTACCCCTTGCGGCGCCCACACTTCCCATTCGCTTGGATGAGCCACCACGGCCGCAACACCCAGCTCTCGCCACTGCGATGCAACCTGCTCCGCCGACTCGAAGCTGGCGAATGGACCAGCCACCTGACGTGACAACTGCAGGGGCTCTTCGAGAGCTACCAACCGCCAGGTGATTGTGATGACTGGAGCCCGCTGCACATCACCGCGAGCATCTTTAAGCAATAAGGGCTGATGCCCAGCACTGACCAAACGTAATGATGGAGCTGAGCTACTAGACGTCGTGCCCTGGCCCAAATAAGGCTGCAAAGCCACCCACAACAAAGACCTACCTGAAATAGGAACCGGCGGAGCTTGTACCGCCTGATGAGTAGACATACCAACAGAACCAACTGGTGGAATCACCTCTTGGGCGTCACAGCCCACCGTGCACACACCAAGCAAGACCAGGGCGCCACTAATGACTTGCTTTGAGCGAATCAGCGAACAATGAAAAGTCTTGGCCAATGCTGCCCCCTAGGCAAACACCCATCATGCGGAATTTGGCTTCTGGCAGGTCTTGATCGTAAGGTTGTCGCTTGTGCGCAGACCGTCAGAGATGCCTAAACTCAAGACCCGCAAAGCTGCTGCCAAGCGGTTCAAGGCAACCGTCACTGGCAAATTCATGCGCCGTCGTGCATTCCGCAATCACTTGTTAGACCACAAAAGCCCAAAATTAAAGCGCCATCTCGCCACCAAAGCCGTTGTAGATGAACGTGATGCGGAGAATGTGCGCCTGATGCTCCCTTACGCCTAAAGATCACAAGCTCAACTAACAGGTCTTATACAAGCTGAGCTGATTTTCATTCCCTTCTTGATTTCTTAAACCATGGCCCGCGTCAAAAGAGGCAACGTTGCCCGCAAACGCCGCAACAAAATCCTACGACTAGCCCGCGGCTTTCAAGGCAGCAATGGAAGCCTCTTCCGCACAGCCAATCAGCGGGTCATGAAGGCTCTTTGCAATGCCTATCGCGATCGGCGGCGGCGCAAACGTGATTTCCGTCGTCTCTGGATTGCTCGCATTAATGCAGCCGCTCGGATCAACGGAGTCAGCTACAGCCGCCTGATTGGTGGCCTAAAAAAAGCCGACGTACGCATCAATCGGAAAATGTTGGCCCAACTGGCCGTGATGGATCCAAAAAGTTTCACTAGCGTGGTTACCTCAGCCAAGAGCTGATTCACTTTCTGACTTATCAACACACATAGTCAACAGAAACTCCAATCTGAAGATCTTTCTTGATGCCTAGACAAAAAACTTTCATCTCTGTTCGATGACCAGAGCATCTTGAACTCTTGATAGGGCTTGTTTTTCTCTACCGTCTATTGCTTTTGAGGAGCATCCAATCCAACAAACCTAAAAAAATCATCAAGACATCAAAATAAGTTTCGGCTCTTGATAGCTGAGCCAGCCCTAAGCCTTACTCCAAGGGTTGCCTTTGCGCTGACGACTCCAAGCCACTGAGGCCAGAACGCCTGTACTAAAGAGAATGCGGTCTTCGCTGATCGGCTTTCTCCGCCTTGCTTTCGCAGCCGATGAACCGAAACATTGACTGATTTCAACAACGGAGAGCTTCAACCAACAAGCTCAGGCAAAATCTGAATGGCCTAACCGCACTTCAGACATGCAGCCACTAAGCCTTTCATCACGCTGCTCAGCAGTTCTGTTCAGCAGCACTTGATCCCAAAAAAGCAGAGAACAACCATGAATGCCGGTCATGGGTACTGCAACAAGAACGTGAAGTCAGCTGATGTTCTGAAGCCAAGGGATTTGCATCGATGGGTCCAAGACAAACAAGCAGGACTAAGACCCTCCGCTACGTCTCTCTCATGCTCTAGAACAATGAATCTGACGTGCTGATTCACGCAGAACGTCCTATACCTGATCTGCTAGCCCACCAAAGACTCGTTCTCGTCTGAGAAGATATCAAACCATCAAATGGTGGAAGCTACTTTGAAAAGATGGTTGGAAGCCTCTAACCCCTCAGTGCTGATCTCTAACGAAGCGCAAATTTCCCGCAAGTGCCTGAACTCAATATCGATGAACCTCCAGAGCAAACTCTTTGTGCCATTGGAAAAATGGTTTTTCAACGAGAAAAGCAGATGTTAAAAGTTCAAAGTCAATGCGACTACTGCCTCGATTTGACTGCAAATGCCAACTCAGCACTAAGAACTGCCCCTAAACCATGAGCGCCTTCCTGCCAGAAACGCAAACCTACCTAATTGGCCTAATCGGTTTGCTCGCAATCGTGGCTGTCATCGTGGGCAGTCAAGTGTTCAATACGCAACGCAACGAACGGGCACTGATCCGACTTGAAAAAAGTGGAGCGGGCTCTTCAAAAGAGGCCTCCAAACTCTATGAACTGGCATCTGTACAGCTGCGTAAACGGCTCTATCCCCAGGCCATAGCATCCCTTCGCAAGGCCTTGAAGCAACTGACTGGTGAACCAGATGAAGCCAAAGCTCTGATCGAAAATGCCCTTGGGTTTGCACTCGCGGCTCAAACAGATTATTCATCAGCAGTTAGTCACTACCAGTCAGCCCTAAAAGCCAAGGCTGACTACCCCGTTGCACTAAACAACCTTGCCTTTGCCAAAGAGCGCCTTGAGCAAGATGCTGAGGCCTACGAGCTGTATCAAAAGGTGCTGAGCCTGGATCCCAAGAACAAGACAGCACGCAAAAACCTAAAACGACTGGGAAAAACACAACCAACAAACTCACCAGAGCCCGCGGATGGGCAAGGGTTCTGATAAAGGTTCTGATGCCTGTACTGAACAGGAACTGTTCAAGTCGAGCATGCCGCCCGGATTGGTAAAACGAGGTGCCTGCCAACCCACCATTATGAACTCCTGAAGGCCAAGAAAAAAACCACCTGGCTCCACTCCAGGAATCAACTGATCTGAAAGGGGGAGCAACTCCAGCTGATCTGACTTGGCATTCAAGTTGCCCTGCACAGGAGTTGTAACGCTGCCAAGACGCATCTCTCCGCGCAGATCAATGATCTGACCAATCGGTGTGAGCTTGGCCAGATTCAAGTTCACATCAACATTGGAGCCATCTCCAAAAGACTTGTAAGTGCCACACCACTGGCGAGGCATTGTCTCAGCAAGATCAGCGGCGCGCGCTACCGGATCAAATCTTTGAACAGAACCCTCCACGACCAGCGGCACAGCCAATTGAGAGGAATCCAAGGGCATAGTGAGCTCGAAGGGAACCTCACTGTCAATCGAGAGATCCATAGCGAGCAGGATGGGCATGGAAAAACATGATGATGGGCACAAGCTAAAGCCAATCGGCTCCGCCGGGACACTCCGCGATGACGTTCCAACAACCTCAACAGCGCCAATGGTTCTGACGCCCTCCTCACCTGACCTGCTCACAATCGGCAAACGCAACTTCCACAGCCGACTGTTTGCAGGCACAGGGAAGTACCCAAGCCTAAAGGTGATGCAACAGAGTCTGCGCTCTTCAGGATGCGAAATGGTGACAGTGGCAGTCCGCCGTGTACAGGCAATGGCATCAGGCCACGCCGGCCTGATGAAAGCCATCGACTGGTCAAAAATATGGATGCTGCCCAATACCGCTGGCTGTGCAACTGCAGAGGAAGCCATTCGTGTAGCCCGACTCGGCCGCGAACTCGCCAAACTGGCAGGCCAGGAGGACAACAACTTCGTCAAGCTCGAAGTCATCCCCGACAGCCGCCACCTCCTACCTGACCCTTTCGGCACCCTTGAGGCCGCTGAACAATTGGTGAAAGAAGGCTTCGAGGTCTTGCCATACATCAATGCCGATCCCCTCTTGGCTAAGCGCCTTGAAGAGGTGGGCTGTGCGACGGTCATGCCACTGGGCTCACCGATTGGATCAGGTCAAGGCCTGAGGAATGCCGCGAACATCTCCCTAATCATTGAAAACTCCCGAGTGCCAGTCGTTGTGGATGCTGGCATCGGTGTCCCCAGTGAAGCTGCACAGGCCCTGGAAATGGGTGCCGACGCAGTGCTGATTAACAGCGCAATTGCCTTAGCCGGAGATCCAATCACCATGGCCGAAGCAATGCGTTGGGCGATTCAGGCAGGCAGGCAGGCTTACAGATCAGGTCGCCTACCAGAACGCGCCGCAGCCTCGCCAAGCTCACCGACAACAGGGATTATTGCGGAACCCAAGACTAAACAATTATGAAGGAACGTAACGGAACAGCTCCTGCAAGCAATCCTGTCCATAAGGTCCGCCGAGTTGTAAGTGAGACATGCAAGTCACCGAAGAAGAGGGTGGTCGACTCAACGCCTTTGCAAGAGAACCCCGCATGGAAGTGGTAGAGGAAAAAGGCAGCAGCAACGCCAACACTCGCCTGCTGCTCATCGGTGGAGCCCTGCTTGTGACATGCCTAATCATCGTCAGGATTGCCATCAGCTGAAAAACCCTGTAGTAGCTTGCCCTGACTGAGCGAATTGCTCGTTCCTGCAGGAGTTTGAGTTGAAAGTTTTCGTTCTCGGCGGCGACGGCTTCTGCGGCTGGCCCTGTGCAGTGAACCTCGCGGATGGGGGTCACGACGTGTTGATCGTCGACAATCTCAGCCGCCGCAAGATCGATATCGACCTTGAAGTCGAGTCACTGACACCAATCACCAGCATTGGTGACCGCCTCAGGGCCTGGCAGGAAATCGGAGGCAAGCCAATTCGTTTTGAGCACCTAGACATCGCCCATCAGTACGACCGATTGGTGACAATGCTCAAAACTGAACGACCCGATGCGGTGGTTCACTTTGCCGAGCAGCGTGCTGCTCCCTACTCGATGAAGAGCAGCTCCACCAAGCGCTATACCGTCGATAACAACGTCAACGGCACTCACAATCTGCTCGCCGCCATCGTTGAAAGCGGCCTCGACATCCACATCGTGCACCTGGGAACGATGGGGGTGTACGGCTATGGCTCGCACCGCGGAGCCACCATTCCCGAGGGATACCTCAAAGTGGAAGTGCCCCAGCCCGATGGCAGCCGTTTCGAAGAAGAAATTCTTCACCCAGCCAGCCCTGGAAGCGTCTATCACATGACCAAGACGCTCGATCAACTGCTTTTCCTCTACTACAACAAAAATGACCAAATCAGGATCACCGACCTGCACCAAGGCATCGTTTGGGGTACCAACACTGAAGCAACTGCTAGGGATCCACGCCTAACCAACCGCTTTGATTACGACGGTGACTACGGCACAGTTCTCAACCGCTTCCTGATGCAGGCAGCAATCGGTTATCCGCTCACTGTCCATGGAACAGGAGGTCAAACCCGTGCGTTCATCCACATCTGCGATTCTGTGAAGTGCGTGCAACTGGCTCTTGAAAACCCACCGGCCAAAGGCGAACGGGTCAAGATTTTCAACCAAATGACCGAGAGCCACCAAGTAGGTGAACTTGCCAAGAAGGTAGCTGCCCTAACCGGCGCCGAACTAAACCATCTTCCAAACCCACGCAACGAAGCCGTGGAGAATGATCTGATCGTGGATAACCGCTGCTTCATCGAACTTGGACTCAAACCAACCACCCTCGACGATGGCCTACTTGCTGAAGTAGTCGATGTGGCAAAACGCTGGGCAGACCGCTGCGACCGCAGTCGTATCCCATGTGTATCGGCCTGGACTTCGACCCAGGCTGAGGCCATCAAGCACCCCTCCTAAACAGCCTGCCCACCCCACCCGGTGAACCAGTGAAGATCGCCTTTTTCACAGAGACCTTCCTCCCAAAAGTGGATGGAATCGTGACACGACTCACCAAAACGGTGGAGCACCTGGTTAAAGCCGGTGATGAGGTGATGGTGTTCTGCCCGGAAGGCTGTCCTAGCGAATACATGGGAGCCGAATTGATAGGCGTGCCAGCCATGCCACTGCCGCTCTATCCGGAACTGAAGCTTGCCCTGCCCAGACCAGCCGTTGCCGAAGCCCTAGAAACCTTCGAGCCTGATCTCGTACACGTTGTCAATCCAGCTGTACTAGGCCTTGGGGGAATTTGGCTAGCCAAAACCAGCGGAATCCCTCTCATAGCTAGCTACCACACCCACCTCCCGAAATACCTAGAGCATTACGGCATGGGCATGCTGGAGCCCTTGCTCTGGGAACTTCTCAAGGCAGCCCACAATCAAGCAGTACTCAATCTCTGCACCTCAACAGCAATGGTGGCTGAATTGAGCGAGAAAGGGATCCAAAACACCGCCCTGTGGCAACGCGGCGTGGATACCGAACTCTTTCGACCGGAACTGCGCAACGAAACCATGCGCTTACGCCTTTTGAACACAAACGACGATCAAGGTGCCCTGCTGCTCTACGTAGGGCGACTCTCCGCCGAAAAGCAAATCGAACGCATCAAACCTGTTCTCGATCGCATACCCGAGGCACGATTGGCCCTAGTAGGCGATGGACCTCACCGCCAGCAACTGGAAAAAGCATTTGAAGGCACTGCTACAACATTTGTGGGCTATCTCGAAGGGGAGGAACTAGCCAGTGCATATGCAAGCGGGGATGCCTTTCTATTCCCCTCCAGTACCGAAACCCTTGGGCTGGTTTTACTGGAAGCAATGGCAGCAGGTTGTCCTGTAGTGGGAGCCAATCGTGGCGGAATTCCAGACATCATTACCGACGGCGTCAACGGCTGTCTCTACGAGCCGGATGGAGTGGATGGAGGGTCCACCAGCCTGATCAATGCAACCCGACAACTGCTCGGCAACGATCTAGAGCGTCAAGGTCTACGCAAAGCAGCCCGTCAAGAAGCCGAACGCTGGGGATGGGCCAGTGCCACGCAACAACTGCGGAACTACTACAGAACAATCCTCGGCCAACCCCTCAACCTGGCTGCCTGAGACCAAACATCAGTGTGCTCTGACGATTCAGTGCGTTCAACTGGAGCGTGTGCGATTCCAAGCCTGAAGCACCTGCCGTGCCATTGGCAACGCATGAACCGAACCTCCACCAGGAGTGTTCTGGGCAAAAGCAACAACGACGATTTCTGCTGACTGATATGGCGCAAAACATGCAAACCATGCGTGATCAGAGCCACCGGTACTGTCCTCGGCAGTGCCCGTCTTGCCAGCCACTTGTGGAAAGTTTGGCAAATTGATACCTGAACCAGTTCCATCCTGCACAACCTTGCGCAAACCACGCCGAATCGTCGCCAATGTGGATGGCTTGATATCGACCTTGATGCGTCGCAGTGATGAAGTCCAGTCGATCGCACCATCTGCCAGATGAGGGGTGACCAAAAAACCCCCATTGGCGAATACGGCATAAGCGCGAGCAAGTTGCAAAGGAGTGATCTGAACTACAGATTGACCAATCGAGGCGCTGGCCATGTCCTCGGGAATCCAAGGAGTCGTTCCAGGTTCAGCCCAACCCCGACCTTTAGCCGCCCAGGCCTGATGGCCCACCAAACCCTTGCTCTCCTCATAACCAATCTCAATACCAGTGCGGGCATCGAAACCAAGCTTGATGGCGGCCTCATAAAGCGCCTTAGAACCCACACCCACTCCCACCTGATAAAAGAAGGTATTGCTTGAAAAGCGCAGCGCATCCTCATAACCAATCGTGCCAAATCCGGCACCGTTGTGGTCAGGGAAGCAATGCCCCCCATAAGTGATGCAAGCCGCCGTCTTCAAACGCACATCAGGCAGAAACTTGCCGCTCTCCATGCCCGCCATACTTGTAACAGGTTTCCAAGTACTCCCAGGGTCATAGGCATTCATGGCCCGACTGAGCAATGGCTTGCTCGACGAAGCAAAAAGCTTGTCGTACTCCTTCTGCGTCGTGAAGAGTTTTGAGAAAAAGTTGGGGTCAAAAGCAGGGCGACTAGCCATGGCGCGAATAGCACCGTTACGAGGATCGAGTGCTACAACTGCACCGCCAGGCTTATCTTCAAGAGCCTTTTCAGCAGCCAACTGCAAATCAAGATCAAGTGTGAGGAGGAGATCTTTACCCGCCTGTGAAGGCTTGTCACCAAGACTGCGCTGCACCTCTCCCATAGCGTTGACCTCAAGCATCTGTCCACCCCACTTCCCTCGTAAATGAGGCTCATAGGCCGCCTCCACTCCAATTCGGCCAATGCGATCTCTAATCTCATAACCCTGATCAGCGAGAGTCTTAAACTCCTTTTCAGTAATTGGCTGGGTATAACCCAAGACATGGGCGGCCAAAGTGCCGTGCGGGTAGTGACGTAATACATCCACATCGACCTGAGCCGCTTCAAAACGGCGAGCCTGCTCTCGAAAACGCAGCACCTGCTCAGGTTTCAAATCAGTTGCCAAAGTGATGCGATAGCCATCCGTGCCAACCCCCTGTCGCCTGCGTTGATCGAAATCCTGCTTAGGAAGATTGAGCAACTGAGAAAGACTGTCACGCAGCCCAGGCCAATCAACATCACTAACCAATCGAGGCTGCAAATAAAGGTTGTAGCTGAGCTTGCTTGAGGCAAGTACACGGCCTTGACGATCGAGCAGCCGACCACGAATCGGTGAGCGGGGTACCAAGCGAATCCGATTTTCATCTGCCAACTCTCGGTATCGAGCCCCTTCCAACAGCTGTAACCAGGTCAACCGCGCCACCATGGCGCCACAAAACAAAAGCACCAGAGCAAGCAAGACCTTGGGCTGCTGGCCTAAACCACTGTGCCGCTGACTGGCACGTCCCAAAGGCCGCGATCCACTCATCAACGTCAGCTTTGTTCCACGACTGATGTTGGCGATTTTTCGCCAACATCTTTCTGCAGGTGAAGCTGAAGAGCATCAAGCCGTCCCTCAATCCTGGCGAGCACCTCCAGCAAAATCTGCTGATCCTGAGGGTCTGGGGAATTAACAACGACATCATCAACAGCCACATTCACTGCCATCACAGGATTCCCCAGACCTGGGCTGACCTGATCTAATCGATCACGTACGGATCGAGCAGCAGCTTCTCCTTCAACACGAAGCTCCTGGAGAGGATCACTTGAGCCCGTAAAAGCTTCCACCATTTTTCTCGCCCCACCACGACGGACCCGATCAACCATCGCCAAACCCACAGGAAGAGCATCCTGCATCAGGGAAAGGCGAAGGCTGTCGAACGAATCGTCGGCCATGCAAGCCTCAAAGGTCTACCTAACAACAGTTTGCTCGGAAGGGATCAAAAGTGTTGGGCAAGACGTTTGAGACAT
This sequence comes from Prochlorococcus sp. MIT 0701, assembly GCF_000760295.1. GTDB lineage: Bacteria > Cyanobacteriota > Cyanobacteriia > PCC-6307 > Cyanobiaceae > Prochlorococcus. The sequence goes on along the minus strand of NZ_JNBA01000024.1, from coordinate 29,844 downwards.
TCCCATCGACCAGCCCCCAAAACCTGCCAAAACCAATATCGCCACCATTGGTCCCACAGCATGATGCGTTGTCTCCAAACTGAACCATTCCCTCCAAGACCGCCAAAAACGCTCACGAGCAAAGCGCTTACGCTCACGAGACTCTTGTTTGAAACGCCTGCGAAACGACTTCTCGACCCAGCGCTCAAAAGACTGCTTCTTTGTGACCGCCATCTTGCGCTCGACCTCAAGCAACTGCCCAGCTGTAAGTTCAGGGTGAAAAGTGCCGATCAGCTCCAAACTTTTGAGGAACATCTCAACAGCAGCATCCTTGATATCCCTTTGGCTCTCATCCAACAAGGCCCAATCAAGCTCAGGGTAAAAGCGACCACGATTGAGGCTGATCTGGTCTTCACCCAACTGACCGGGCTCCCTTAACCAACGATCGGTGTTGCTGTCAAACCGTCTCCAGTACAGGAAAGGGTTGATATAAACGGTCTTACCCGCAAACTGAATGCTGTCCTGTTGCAAACGGCGGTCTAGCTGTATGTCCTGCTGTTGGGCGACGGTCAAAAGTCTCTAGGCCAGTGGCCCAGGCTATCGAGTCATTCTGAGCTTCACCAGTCCCTCATCACCTCAACAGAATCGACTTTCACTTCAAGGGTGTGAATCAAAAATATTGAGTAATGCAGAGGATTCTCTAAGATGATTTGAGCTCATGAAGCCAAGTCAGAGCAGAGAGCGTTGATGAACAAGGTTCGACGCGATAAAGATCGTCGAGAGGTCGTCTTCTCCATCAACACATCGTCAATGGTTACCAAATAAGCGAAAGTCAAAGCCAAAGTTGATCATTGGCCGCTTGAAGTAAACTGATTGGAACGACAATTGACAAGAAAAGTGTGGGCTTACGCAAAATCAAGCCTCATAATATTCTCAATCCAAATAAAATCGCAGGGCTCTTAAAACTGACACCAAAATATATAATTTTGCGTCGCTACCAATAAAACGTGAAGCCACAATTTAGAGTAAAGAAAAGAAGTTTAATGCCTGAGCTATTCCCACTCAATCGTTCCAGGAGGCTTGCTGGTGATATCAAGCACAACCCTATTTACACCTCTAACTTCATTGACAATTCGATTGGAGATGCGCTCCAAAAGTTCATCTGGCATGCGTGACCAATCCGCTGTCATGCCATCCTCACTGGAGACACATCGCAAAACAATCGGCCAAGCGTAAGTGCGCTGATCCCCCATCACCCCGACAGAGCGAACGGGCAGTAACACAGCAAATGCCTGCCATATGTCGTGATAGAGACCTGCATCACGAATTTCTTCGCGAACAATCAAATCGGCATCACGCAAACAATTCAACTTCTCGTCGGTCACTTCACCAAGGATACGAATCGCCAGACCTGGACCAGGGAAAGGATGACGGCGAACAATCTCCTCAGGCAGCCCCAAAGCACGGCCTACCTTGCGCACTTCATCCTTAAACAATCGTCTAAGCGGCTCCACTAATTTGAACTGCAGATCTTTAGGAAGACCGCCCACATTGTGGTGACTCTTGATCTTCACCGCCACCCGTTCACCGGTCTTTCGATCAACGTTAGTTCCAGCACTCTCAATCACATCTGGATACAGAGTACCCTGGGCAAGGTAATCGAATGGACCAAGTCGAGCACTCTCTTCTTCAAACACTCGAATGAATTCGGTACCAATAATTTTACGTTTCTCTTCCGGATCAACAATGCCATTCAACTTAGAAATAAACCGTTGTCTTGCATTGATATATTCAACATTAATATTAAACTTACGATCAAAGAAGTCCATCAAAAACTCAGGCTCACCTTTACGCATAAAACCCTGATCAATAAACATGCACGTGAGCTGATCTCCAATGGCCTTTTTTAATAGAAAAGCCAAGGTTGAGGAATCAACTCCTCCGGACAAAGCAAGCAAGACCCTTTTCTGACCCACCTGAGCCTGCACCTGAGCAATCGCTTCTTCAATAAATGCAGTGGTCGTCCAATTCGGCTCACAACCACAAATGTGGTAAACGAAATTTCTAATCAGCGCAATTCCATGGCTTGAATGCACCACCTCAGGGTGAAACTGAACGCCATAAAACTGACGATTGTGATCGGCAACCGCCGCATCAGGAGTATTGGCTGTATGAGCAAGCCGCACAAACCCCTCAGGCAAATCCCGCACCACATCCCCATGGCTCATCCACATCGTGGAGCCACTTTCAACATTGGTGAGAAGGTCCCTAGGGTCCTCGACCTGCAAGGGAGCCTTACCGTATTCAGCCTTTCCAATAGCAGGCTCCACCCGACCACCCAGCTGCTGCACCATGAGCTGCATGCCGTAACAGACACCAAGCACAGGAATACCCAAATCCCAAATGTTCGGATCACAAAGCGGCGCTCTCTCGGTATACACAGAGCTAGGTCCGCCACTCAAAATGATGCCCTTCGGGGCAAGCTGGCGAAGCTCATCCGCTGAGGTGCTATAGCTCATCACCAATGAGTAGACCTCTGTTTCTCGCACCCGACGGGCAATCAGCTCTGAATACTGAGAGCCAAAATCGAGAATGACGATTGCCGGCTGGCGCTGACCTTCAGACTGGGAATTGGACATATCAGCGAAAAAGCTCCTCTGGAGTCAACCAACAGAACGTTCAGGGTAGAGAAAGGCTTATCGGTGAATCCTCAGGGGTCACTCCCAAGACAGCCAACTGTTGAGACCCTTGTGGACCAGCCCAGCGCAACCGTCGCTGACGATCGAAAAGAGCTGCCCCAATAGCTATCGACCATGATCCATAACGGGCAAGGTAGGCAGCACTGCGATGCTCCACTGTTGCCGCCAGCCGATACCAAAGCTTGCGTACCAGCTCTGGATCTTGATCTTCCAGCATCTTCAATGCTGCCTCCATGGAATCAGCCTGGCCAAGTTGCCTGATCAGATCCAACGGCAATCCTTCACGCACAGCCATGGCCGCAAGCACCTCCAGACGACCATCTGCCAGATGGTGATGAGTATGAAAAATCCCCCCTGCCAACTTCACCAACTTGCCGTGATATCCCAACAACAACAATTGCTCCACCCCAGCCTCTGCCGCGGCCACGATGACAGGCCCCAACCAATTGCCAATCTTGAGGAGCGGCTGAGCAGCCAACCCCAACTGTCGAGCTAGATCAAGACCATTCTCACCAATCACCAAAGTCATTGCTCCACAAAAATCTGAAGCGGCACATTGCCGACGTAGTTGCTCAATGGTCTGCTGCAACTGATCAGGAGAGGCGCTGACCTGCACATCCGCCTGGGTACCAATCAAGGCCAAACCATCCACAACCCCAAAAGCTGCATTGCTGGTACGTGCTGCCAAATCTCTACCCCTAGGCAACACAACTTCCAACTGCAGCCCTCGACCCGAAGGCACCAGGGGGTACAAATTACGACTCAAAAGCTCGCGTGCAAATCGAGACACACACGCCTCTCCACCGGACCCCAGCGTGCCAACACCCTTGCCTGCCACGAGATTCAGCCAGGCCTCTGAATGAACATTCAACTCATCATCAACACCAACAACCAACTCCTGCCACTGAACAAACACCCAAATCTCCAAACCTCTTGTGAGATCAAGACCTGGACCTGGATCGCAATGGCTGATTGCCAAAGCCTGTTCACCTCCAGCCAAAACCGCTGCAGAGGTGACTGACACAGCAAAAGGTTCGTCGCGATCAGGCAATTCAAGCAACTGAGAAGCACTGAAAGGCCTTCCAAGCAAAGCTTCGGTAGCAGCTCGGGCCGCAGCCGCGACCCAAACCGGGAGCGTCAACCCCCTTGAATCAGCATCGGCGTGATCGATCAAAGACCCTTGCTTAGGTATTTTCTAGGTTGGTTCATTACTAAGCCTTAGGCCGTGCAGGACAAACTCACCCTGATGATCCCGGGTCCTACACCGGTTCCCGAAACAGTACTCAAAGCCATGGGTCGCCACCCCATCGGCCATCGCAGTGGAGAGTTTCAAGCCGTCGTTAGACATACCACCGAGCAGCTGCGCTGGCTGCATCAGACCAAATCAGATGTTCTAGTCATCACTGGCAGCGGCACCGCTGCGATGGAAGCAGGAATCATCAATACCCTCAGCTACGGCGACAAGGTCCTCTGCGGCGACAACGGCAAGTTTGGACAGCGCTGGGTCAAGTTGGCCAAGGCCTACGGCCTAGACGTAGAAGTTATAAAAGCAGACTGGGGACAACCGTTAGACCCAAAAGCCTTCCAAAGAGCACTGGAAGCAGACAATGGCAAAACAATCAAAGCCGTAATTCTCACCCACTCGGAAACCTCAACCGGGGTAATTAACGACCTGGAAACCATCAGCAAATATGTCCGCACTCACGGCAAAGCACTAACCATCGCTGATTGCGTGACAAGCCTTGGAGCCTGCAATGTCCCGATGGATTCTTGGGGTCTAGATGTGGTTGCCTCCGGTTCCCAAAAGGGATACATGATGCCTCCAGGTCTCAGCTTCGTGGCCATGAGTGAACGAGCCTGGCAAGCGCATCAACAATCGGATCTACCGAAGTTTTATCTCGATCTGGGGCCTTACCGAAAAACTGCCGCTCAAGACAGCAATCCATTCACCCCTGCTGTGAATCTCTACTTCGCACTGGAATCTGCGCTGGGAATGATGCAGTCAGAAGGACTAGAAGCCATCTTTGACCGTCATGCCCGCCATCGCGCAGCCGCTCAGGCCGGCATGAAGGCCATCTACCTGCCCCTGTTTGCAGCTGAAGGACACGGCAGCCCAGCAATCACCGCAGTCGCACCTGAGGGAGTTGATGCAGAGCAACTGCGCAAAACTGTCAAAGAGAAATTCGACATCCTGCTAGCAGGTGGACAGGATCATCTCAAAGGAAAGGTCTTCCGTATCGGCCATCTTGGATTCGTATGTGATCGAGATATCCTCACTGCCATAGCTGCCATCGAATCCACCTTGCAATCTCTTGGCTTGCATAAAGGGAACATGGGAGATGGCCTGGCTGCGGCAGCAGCAATTCTGAGATAACAGTGCTCGCCAGAAAAAACGAACTGAAGCTGATCTAGACTGATAAAATGCGGGTGTAATTCAGTGGTAGAATGTCAGCTTCCCAAGCTGAACGTCGCCGGTTCGAATCCGGTCACCCGCTTGCTTATCAAAGGATTAATCATAGTTGATAGATTACTCATTCATATTTAACAAACCAAAAAGCCTACCTAATTGAAAATAGGATTCAAAACATTATCCAATACCAATTCAGGATCTAGGCTTGATTAATTGAAGAACTTGTGGGCCAACCACTCCAGCACGACGCTCCTGATCTAATGCCTTAAGAATCAAACTCCCAGCAGCCTGAAAATCTCCCGCTTCAGCCTGAGCAGAAGCTCGGTCAAAAAAACCACTCGCGGCCTTCAAGTAAACCTCGCGTTGAATAGAAGCGGAATTCGTGCCCGCTGTTGTTCTCAAAAAAGTAGACGTCAAGACTGCTCAGCTGAACCCCTTGATTGCAAGTCTAACGCGAATTGTCTAGTACAAGCAATATCGAACATCAAAACAGCAAATGTTGTTGCCTTAATCAGCCAATTGATATGTATAGGAAATATAAGGGGGCTAAATCAGGTTCCTGGCTCCTCAATGTTGCCTCCCATAGTTTCGATCTGAGCTCTTAAGTCTGACGCACGAGTCTGGTCACCACGTGTTTCAGCAACAGCCAATGCAAATTCAAGCTTCTCGAGCTGATGACCACCCTCATGGAAGGCCTGAAGTCTGATAGAAGGTCTCGCTAACGGTGAAAATACTGAGCTGGTAACACCAGCTTTGCCAGAGGCAGAAATGGTTAAAGCCATGGATGCCTTTCTTTTTATTGTGCCCCGACGCCACCCTCATGCCGCAAGAGTGTCTGGTTCCCCTGACCAAGGCTGAGGATCTTCTCGGGCTTGATCCTCAGCTTGATCAGAACTATCAAGAAGTTCCTGGCACTCTTTTAAGAGCTGCTCAACCCCATCGAGCATCTCCATTTCCTCTGCGGGAATCCTCTGAGATTCGCTCTGCTGTCTCAACTGAAACTCCAAAGCCTCCTGACGCTGCTCCAACTTAACGAGCCTCTGCGATAAAGCAGTGATGGTCTGAACCAGGTCTTCTGCAGTACGAGTAATTCGAAAAGAAACTGACGAGGACATAGCCACAAACAAATACTTTGTCCCGATGACAACACATGAGGAATCAAGCCTCAAGTCATTAGGCAGATGGTGAGGAGAATCATTTGCGCTCAAAGTATCTGTACTGTTTCCAATCGATCCCATGCCTGCTCTGCCAACGTTACTGATTTATCTAATGGCAGGAACAGCATTGGGTCTGCTGACATTGCGCACTGGCATTCCAGCTGCACCCCTTGCAGGTGCTCTTTTAGGTGCAGGGCTCGTGAGCATGAGCGGTCGCCTTGATGTTGCTGAATGGCCCACAGGAACACGCACCGCCATTGAAATCGGCATCGGCACGGTGATCGGTACTGGCCTAACCAAAAGCTCCCTAGTGGAGCTGCAAAGCCTCTGGCGGCCAGCCCTACTGATCACTCTGACCCTTGTACTTACTGGGATCGTGATAGGTCTTTGGAGCAGTCGATTACTAGGCATTGACCCTGTGGTTTCACTCCTCGGCGCTGCCCCAGGAGGCATCAGTGGCATGAGTCTTGTGGGTGCGGAATTCGGCGTCGGTGCTGCAGTCGCCACCCTGCATGCTGTGAGATTAATCACCGTACTTTTAGTACTACCCCTTCTGGTGAAGCTATTGGCCCCATTAGGACTCATTGATTCCTGATTAAACCTGGACAGGACTGTTTGAATCGATAAGTTGATCAATACTGTGTTGACTTGCAAGCGATGAATCGAAATCGAAATCGAGTTGCCCTTTCACTCACACTGCTAGGCCTTGTGGGAATCAGTCTTTCTGCCACAGCTGCCCAGTCAGCAACAACTGATGCCGCAAGCAAAGGAGCACAGATCTACTGCTTCATGCGTAGCAATGGCAATAACCATGAGGTGAGCTGGACTGCCTCTTATGCCCTGATCAAACGCCAGGGCAATAGCCTTTTCAAGACCTCACCAAATCATGCTGCCGTATTAATTACTGAAGCAGTGGTCAACGAACCCAGCAGTTACCCAAACTGCGGTCAATACCTTGGCGATCTCTTCGGAAATAGCAAAAACTCTTTGTCAGTAGCTGATCAAGAAAGTGGTGATGAGACTGTCATCGACTCCTATAGCTCTGGCAATACCAACAACACCACTCCTTCAAGCACAGATCATGAGCAGCAATACAGCTATTAAATTCTCTCGCTTCCTTGCCAAACTATTTTTGAGCGGGTTGCTGCTTTCCGGTCTTAGCTGCAACAGTCGCTCAGCGCCAACCAATCCATCTGCTGACTCGAATATCTCGTCCCAAGCTTGCTTGGAAAATCTTGACCTCAAAGGACTCGACCAAGCCCTACTGCGCTGCAATAGCGTAGTGAGCCAACATCAAAACGACCCTGAACCACTCAACGACCGTTCCCTGATCTACACCTTGCTTGGCCAAACCAATTTGGCTTGTCAAGATGTCTCCAAAGGCTTACAGCTTCTGAATCAACAAGGAGCATCAGCTGATCCGATGGTGCGTCACGAACTAACCGTGCGTAAAGACTCCTGCATGCAACATCTCAACATGACTGGCAAAGGCTGACGCTTGAGTCCAACACGACGAGAACCAAGCAATACCTCAATCCGCTCGGCCTTACTTGCTATCAGAGCATCCACCAACTGATCTGCAAAACCCAGTTGGAACCAGTGACTCGTTAGTCCACCATCCATCCCCAATCGATGGCAACGATCCTCAGCCTGATCCACATCACCAGGTGTCCAGTGACGTTCAAGCAAAACCACATGCCTGGCGCGATGCAAGGTGTAACCAAGCCCGCCTACTGCATAGGTTGCCAACAAAAGGGAACTCATCCCTGATTGAAAACGATTCACAGCTTCCTGCCGCTGCCCTGGACGCTGACGACCAGTTAACAACTCACCCCCTAAGCGTTGCTGCAAAAGCAACAAAGGGCCAACAAAACTGCTGAAAAGGACAACGGCTTGCCCCTCGGCAAGAAGTGCTGCCACAACAGTCTCCACTGCTGGCAACTTGAACTCCGCTGCGATCTGGCGCAAAGCCGTAAGCACCGCTAGCGATTCCGCATCTGAACGCACCAAACCCTGCTGAACACGATGGCGATAGTCGTCTGTAACAAGAGCTAGACGATGGTCAAAACCACGCGACTCTGGCTCTGCAAGGACAACCCGATGCTCTTGACGACGTTTTGGGGGCAAGCCAAGCAACGTCTGCTTGCGTCGATGCAGCACCAATGGCCCTGTGAGCTTCCCTAGAGCATCAAGATCACTCGCACCACGTGAATGCCAGCGTCGCTGACCGCCTTGATCTCGCCAATGACCCTGACAAAAACGCTCTTCAAACTTACGTTGATCACGAGCCAAAGGATGATCAATGGCAGCCAGCAGTGGATAAAGCTGGTCAGGACGACCATTTTTCATCGGCGTCCCGGTGAGCAACCAGATAGCCCTTAAACGCGGATGCCGCGCAAGCCTTAAAAGAGCCTGAGTTCGTCTTGACTTGATGGACTGGCCGAAATGCGCTTCGTCCACCAACAGAAGCGTTCCCGCCGCCGGCAATTCCCTAGGCAGACGAGCCCAGCTATGAATGCACACAGGCAAATCAAGACTTGCAGCTTCCATGCGCCAGTGGTCATGAAGACCCACCGGCGCCACCACCATGACCCGTACATCAGCACATCTCACCATGGCGCGAGCCGCCAAAAGAGAGGTAAGAGTCTTACCAAGACCCATTTCATCAGCCAAGACTGCACCGCGCCGCGCCAATAACCAACGGACTGCAGAGCGCTGATGAGGAAGAGGTTTACGACCATCTGACAAAACAACCTCAAGATCTGCATAGCCCACTAGATCCCGATGAGGCGGCATCGGTGGCAAAGGCTGTTCGAACCAACTCAGCCACTGAGCCAAGTCGTCATGCACCAAAAAACGTGAGCCAAACTGCCTCTGCAAATGTTGAGCCGCCACCAAAGGAAATTCCCAGCCCTGGCGAGTACCACGCCAAATTCCACGCGGCTTCACTTTGCGAAGCTGAGCCTGAGTCACGGCATCGAAAGGGAACACCACCTTGACCAAACCAGCCGCAGTCAGACCCAAATAACAGCTGGAAGACGATTTAGGCGTGAGCTTCACTGATCAATGAACACCTAATTTACGCCCCATTGCCTCACTAGCAAGAGCGAAAGCAACCACTGTAAAAAGCAGCGCAAAGCAAGCCAAAGTAGATATTTAGACACATTGACTCAAAGAGCATTCGCGGCAGACTGCACAAAACCGAGGAACTCGGATGCACAATAGGGACGCGGTTTTCCTCGAAGATCTCTGCCCCAAATTACGTGTCCGAAGATGGAGAAAATCCCTTCACAACTATACTGCTCAAAGTTGTATCTATTGCGGCAAAACTTCTGAATCAATTGACCATATTTTGCCTCGCAGTCGCGGTGGCTTAAGTATTACTAAAAACTGCGTTCCGGCATGTCTCTCCTGTAATGGTCACAAATCGGATGCCCATGCCTTCGATTGGTATAGGCGCCAACGTTTCTATGATCCGCGACGCGCAATGGCCATCCGCGCCTGGATGGATGGCGATCTCCGACTGGCTTTAAGGTTGCTGCAATGGGCCGAACCCAACCATAGAGAAGCTCCTGTTATCAGCCAAGATGAAGACTGGATGTTCCAGGTGGCCTAAACCAATCTCACCAGACCTGACAGGCCACCACAGGGTGATGTCTTTGACAAATCGAAGCCTGCTGCTCAGGTTGCTCCGCAGCGAGAAGCATCGCACCTGTCAACAAAGCCGCAGGCAAGACAAAATGAAAAGCCCAACCTCTCTGCTGACCTTGAACGATCCCTGGACATGCCCGACGCGGCAGCATGGACACTGAAGTCGCGGAAGCGCGTAAATAGGAGCCAGCCATGACCAAACCTGAAATATAATACATTTGTACTCATGCTTACAGAACTTGTCAAGCAGAGTCCGCCCCTCCCTGCCGGCTCAAAACTGCTGGTTCTCGGTGGAGGATTCAGTGGCCAGCATGTAGTGGCTCTGGCGAGAGCACTTGGCAGCACTGCCATCTGCAGCCGCCGAGACATCAACAGCCCAGGCGCAGACATAGCATTTGATAGTGCCACCAAGCTGTTGCCAGCCAGGAAAGTTCTAGAAGGAGTCACCCATTTACTCAGCTGCATACCGCCAGCAGCCGATGGGAAAGATCCAGTACTGACATGCTTGGGCGACCAGCTCAAAACATTGCCATTGCAATGGGTTGGCTATCTCTCCACCACAGGGGTTTACGGAGATCGCCAAGGACGATGGGTCACAGAAATCGATCATCCTCAGCCTCAGCAAGCACGCAGCAAAAGAAGATTGGCCTGTGAAGATGCCTGGCAAGCTTCGGGATTACCCCTACAGATTCTGCGGCTGCCAGGCATCTACGGACCAGGCCGCTCAGTGCTTCAAAGCGTCAACACAGGTCAAAGCAGAATGATCCACAAGCCCAACCAGGTGTTTTCAAGAATTCATGTCGATGACATCGCAGGAGCCATCCTGCACCTCATCCAATGCGCTGCTGATGGACAGCGACCCATCGTGATCAACGTCACCGATGACATGCCAACAGCGTATACAGACGTCCTCGGATTCGCAGCCCAACTACTGGGACAGTCCCTGCCCGAAATTGAGCCATTTGCAGTTGCCGCTGCACAAATGAATCCTATGGCACTCTCCTTCTGGCAAGAGAATCGCAGGGTAAGCAATCAGCTCCTATGCCGCGACCTTGGCTATTCCCTGATGCATCCCAACTATCACTCCGGCCTTAGAGACTGTTATCTGGCAGAAGGTTTCCAGGTCTCACAGACGAATTTTCCTTAGTTGTTGAACGTTCCCGATCAGGACCACCAAGAATGAACTCGTTCCAATTCAAGGGCTTCTCTGGATCGATAAATGTCAACCCGGTATCGCGCAAAAACTGACTCCAATGCACCACCAACCAGCCATTTCGCAAACCGGTGCCAAGACCAAACAACAGCAAACCAAGCAGCAACCAGCGCATCATGGCTATGCCTTCTGAAGGCTTTGACGCTAATCAACTTATCGTTATCGCCATGGGCGATCCCGCTGGCATCGGGATGGAGGTAACCCTAAAGGCCCTCGCTTCATCAAGCTTGCCATCAAAGCTGCATCCACAGCTTGTTGGCTGTCGAAAAAGCCTGGAACTCACCTATGCCCAATTACAAGCTCAAGGAATCGCTCCCCTAGCCAATCCAAAGAACCTCGATATCCAAGATCTACCCCTGAAGAGCACACTTCAGCCTGGATACCCCACAGCACAGAGTGGAGCCGCAAGCTTTCGATGGTTGACAAAGGCAACAGAACTCCTCTTGAAGGGTCAAGCCCGCGCCCTTGTTACCGCTCCCATTGCCAAGCATGCCTGGCATGCAGCAGGCCATCACTATCCCGGTCAAACCGAACGACTTAAAGAACTGGTGGGAGCTGATCAAGCCTCCATGCTCTTCACCGCGATCTCACCTCAAAACGGATGGCGACTCAACACTCTGCTAGCAACAACCCATATCCCGCTAGCAGCAGTCCCAAAAGTGCTGACCCCTGAGTTGGTTAGAGCGAAGCTCAACGTACTCAAGACCTTCTGCCAAAGATTCAAAACCGATCCATCCATTGCAGTCGCTGGCCTCAATCCCCACGCCGGTGAGCAAGGCCAACTGGGCCATGAAGAGCTGAAATGGTTGATCCCAATGCTGAACAAATGGAAAACCGAGCATCCTGAGATTCAACTGGACGGTCCTTTACCTCCCGACACATGTTGGCTTTCAGCTGCAAAGGCTTGGCATGGCATCCCATGCGCCAACACCCCAGACGGCATCCTGGCCTTGTACCACGATCAGGGTCTAATTCCAATGAAGCTGCTGGCTTTCGACTCTGCCGTAAACACCACCCTTGGGCTTCCATTTCTACGCACCTCACCTGATCACGGCACCGCCTTTGACATTGCCGGAAAGGGATGTGCCAGACCCGACAGCATGTTGGCCGCCCTCAAAGCAGCCTGGGAACTGACGGAATCACGCTGATCAGCCAGGCTTAACACGCATCAAAACCTGACCGAACTCCACTGGTGTGCCGTTATCTACAAGGATTTCAACCACCTCGCCACTGACTTCAGATTCCAACTCATTCATCAACTTCATGGCCTCCAAAATACACACGATCTGACCGACACCTATGCGACTGCCGACTTCTACAAACGAAGATTCCCCAGGGCCAGGAGCCCGATAAAACGTGCCGACCATCGGTGCAGTTACCTCCAGGAAATCAGTTCTGGAACCTGGTACCGCTGGAGGCGGAGTACCAGGTCCGACCATCTCAACTCTAGGTTCTGGAGCCGGTGAAGGCATCTCAACAGTAGAAGACAACGGCATCACCGGGGCAACCACTGCTGCTGCAGGGATGTTCCGCCTGACCTCAAGACGAAAATCATCGCCCTCAAGGCGAAATTCCTGAATGTCGCTTTCCGCCAAGGCTGCCAGCAACTGGTGCAGTTGATCATGATCGAGCTGCATGGCCATTAGTTCTCGCGACCTAGGTAGCTGTCGTTACGTGTGTCGACTTTAATTTTCTCGCCCACAGAAAGAAACAAAGGAACCATTACCTGAGCACCAGTCTCAAGGATGGCAGGCTTAGTACCACCGGTAGCGGTATCACCCTTGACACCAGGATCAGTTTCAGTGATTTCAAGCACCACAGAATTGGGGAGCTCCACCTCAAGAGGATTTCCGTTCCATGAGACCACATTCACCTCCATCCCTTCCTTGAGGTATTTACGACTGTCACCGATCTGCTGCGCTGTAAGCCTGGTTTCCTCATAACTAGACATGTCCATAAAGACATAGTCTCCGGACTCCATATAAGTGTGTTGAAGGGTCGACTTCTCAAGCAAGGCCTGGGGAAGCATCTCCCCAGCCCTAAAGGTTTTTTCCACCACGCTGCCGCTCTGCACCGCCTTCAACTTGGTACGCACAAATGCTGAGCCCTTACCCGGCTTCACATGCAAAAACTCGACTACACGCCAAACAGAACCGTCTAATTCAATCGAGGTGCCAGTGCGGAAGTCGTTACTTGAAATCATTCCCGCTGAACGGATCAGAGGGATCATACGGCTGTGCCAAAGTCCAAGCACAAGAAGAGTTCCACATGCCAAATACACCTCTACTGACCAGCCTAATCACAGTGCTCGCAGTGCTTTTACTGAATTGGGGTGATCCTGTTCTGGCTGCTCTGCCAACTGGAAGTGCAGTGACGGATGGTGCCGCAATCCTGCGAAATGCCCTACCAATCGAACAAAAAGATCTCCGCAAAATGCAAGACACCCTTGAGGCCACTAGCAAAGTCGTTGGATCTTCAAAGGGCAATCGCTGGGTCGCCCTAAACGAAGCTGCTGCTTCTAGCCAGTACCTAGTAATCACCCGCAAAAAGAGCATCCTCGAAGCCATCCCAGAAGCATCTCGAGAAGAGGGTGAGGCCCTTTTGGAATCCTTAGGAGAAACGGTCCAGGCCCTAGGGGATGAAGCAAGTAACCAAAACATAGATGGCTTCATAGACCTACGTCGCAAGAGTCTCAAGCAGATCGGTGATCTAGAAGCGCTATTGGTGAATGATTTTCCTTACACCATCCCTGAGGAATTCAACTCACTACCGCGGCTTCTTGGACGAGCAACTGTGTCAATCAAAACCACAAAAGGGAACATCAATGCTGTCATTGATGGCTACAACGCCCCACTAACAGCAGGCGCCTTCGTAGACCTAGCTCTCAAAGGCTTTTATGACGGATTGCCATTCACACGCGCTGAAGACAATTACGTACTACAAAGCGGTGACCCCACAGGACCTGAAAGCGGATACATCGACCCAACAACCAAGAAAGAACGGCAAGTGCCTCTGGAAATCCGTATTCCAGAAGAAGCAACTCCTTTTTACAACCAAACCTTTGAAGATATCGGTCTTTACAAAGCCACACCAGTCCTCCCATTCGCCGCCCTTGGCACACTCGGATGGGCTCATTCCGACCAGGCTATAGACGACGGTTCCTCCCAGTTCTTTCTATTTCTCTATGATGCAGAATTAACTCCAGCGGGTCTCAACTTGGTGGATGGCCGCAATGCAGCCTTTGGCTATGTCGTTGAAGGTAGCGATTTACTTAAAAAACTCGAAGTTGGTGATCAAATCTTATCCATCAAAGTTGTCGATGGAGCCGATCGGCTGAAGCCCCACGCCTGAGGACTTGTGTATGGGCGAAACCCTGGGCCAACTTGGTGAAAACGAACTACTGCATCGCCTAGCCCGCTTTGCTCCTGCTGGCCAACTTGACGACGACACAGCGCAAGTCCACACCAATGAAGGAGAACTCCTCATTAACACCGACGTCATGGTGGAAGGCATTCACTTCAGCGAAGACACCACGACTCCAAAAGATGTGGGTTGGCGTTGCGTAACCGCCAACCTTTCTGACCTAGCAGCCAGTGGCGTTGATCAAATTCTGGGTATCACGGTGGGACTTGTAGTCCCTCCAGATACCCCCTGGAACTGGGTAGAGGGGGTTTATTTAGGCATAGAAGCCGCATTAAAACAGTTTGGGGGGACCTTGCTAGGCGGCGACTGTTCCCGAGGGGATCAACGACTACTCGCAATCACCGCCCTGGGCACTCTCGGGCCAGTGCGGTTGCACCGCTCCCAAGCCCAACCTGGAGATTCTCTTGTCGTCAGTGGTCCCCATGGCCTCAGCCGCCTTGGCCTGGCCCTACTACGCTCAGATCCACTAATAGAAGCAACCCTGCTGCCAGACAAACTCAAACAAAAAGCGATAGAAGCTCATCAACACCCTCAACCATGTCTGAAGGCGCTCCACGCTCTTCAAACCTGTAAGCCTGAGGAGCTTCCATGGCGAGCTGGGGGCACCGACAGTAGTGACGGACTTCTGGCAGCGGTTCAAGGCCTTTGCAGAAGCAGCGGTTGCCGGGCGATTCTTGATCCAACAGACCTACCCAAAGACCCTGACTGGCCACTAGGCCAACACTGGGATAGCTGGTGCCTAAACGGCGGAGAAGACTTTGAACTTATTCTCAGCCTGCCACCCAAATGGGCCACCGCTTGGCTGCAGGTTCTTCCATCAAGCCAAGTCATTGGGGTCATGGAAAAAGGCCCACCTCGAGTGGAATGGGCGCATGGCAAAGGAGAAGTGAGCAACTTCTCAAGCTTCAAACATTTCCAATAAAGAAAGACAACAAACCCCTCGCTAATAGGAGGGGTTTGTAACTCAAAAAGAAGCTAGAAGCTCAGAAAAAAGTAATCCCCTGAAAGATCACTTCCAATTCTTGGCCACAATCTCAGCGAGATCGACAACCCTCTGGCTATAACCCCACTCGTTGTCATACCAAGCAACCACTTTTACCAAATTGTCGCCAATAGTCATCGTGAGATCCTTATCAACGATGGTGGATTCATTCGTACCGGCGTAGTCACTAGAAACCAAAGGAAGATCACCATATTTAATGATTCCCTTCATGCCACCCTGAGAAGCCGACTTAAGTGCAGCATTCACTTCTTCAGCAGTCGTGGAACGACCGGACTCAAACACCAGATCTACCGCTGAAACGTTTGGGGTTGGAACACGCATGGCAATACCCGTGAGCTTGCCCTTCATCTGTGGATAAACCAAAGCCACTGCCTTGGCAGCGCCAGTTGAGGTCGGAACAATATTCATGGCTGCCGCACGAGCACGACGAAGATCACGATGGCTGTTATCGAGGATCCGCTGATCACCGGTGTAGCTGTGAATAGTGGTCATCAGGCCCTTATTGATCCCAAAGGTCTGATCAAGCACCTTCACAATTGGTGCCAGGCAATTGGTTGTGCAGCTGGCATTACTGAGAACATTGAAATCACCGTGACGGTACTGATCAGCATTCACGCCCACGACATATGTGCCAACACCATCTCCTTTACCTGGAGCTGTGAGGATCACTTTCTTCGCACCAGCCTCGATGTGTTTACTAGCCCCGACATCAGTATTGAAAACCCCGGTGGACTCGATCACAAGATCGATACCCCACTCCTTCCAAGGAAGATTCAAGGGGTTGCGATCTGAAAAACACTTAATTGTTTTGCCATTGATAACAAAAGTGTCATCGGTATAACCGATCTCAGCATCCTTGATCTGTCCAAGAATTGAATCGTACTTAAGCAAATGAGCATTGGTCTTAGGGTCGGAAGTGACATTGACGCCAACCACTTCAATCCCAGTATTCTCACCACGGCTTAGCCAACAACGCATGAAGTTGCGACCGATTCGGCCGAATCCATTGATCGCAACGCGCAGAGTCATAACAAAAACGGGGAAACCGCAAGGGAAGTGGCCGCCGATCATACAGAAATAGGTTGCCCTTTCCGCTGTTCCGGATGAGGAGGCGGCCCATACCTGGCACAAGGTCAACCCCGGCTGGACCTCTCCAAAACATAAGAATCACGGGCTTTCAGCCCAAGACTGACTTATCTTTTGAGCCTATGGTTTTGGCCATTGACCAGCACGCTCAACCGCCAGCAACCCATCCACTTCATAGGTGTTGGCGGCATCGGCATGTCTGCCCTAGCTCTAATCCTGGTGAATCGAGGTCATATCGTGTCCGGCTCAGATACACGGGAAAACACTACCGTTGAGCGCCTGCGAGCTCAAGGAGTAAGGGTCTTCCGCGATCAGAGCGCAGCAAACATCGATGCCATTTGTTGCAACGTCGATCTCCTTCCTTTGGTGGTGATCAGCACAGCCATTCCCAAGAGCAATCCTGAGCTCAAGGCAGCCAAGCTGTCTCAATTGAAAATCTTGCATCGCTCAGACCTCCTTGCTGCCTTGATTCAGGCACAACCCTCCATCGCAGTAGCCGGGAGCCATGGCAAAACCACAACCAGCACCCTGCTCACCACACTGCTGGCCACAACCGATCAAGACCCAACAGCTGTGATTGGTGGTGTCGTGCCTTACTACGACAGCAACGGCCATGCGGGCAAAGGACGACTGCTAGTAGCAGAAGCTGATGAATCTGATGGCTCTCTCGTCAAGTTTCAGGCAACGCTCGGCGTGATCACCAACTTGGAGTTAGATCACACCGACCACTACGCCAATCTTGATGAACTGATCAACACCATGAAGCGATTCGGCCGAGGTTGCCGACGACTACTCGCCAACTTCGACTGCCCAATTCTCAAGGAGCATTTCGATGCCACAGCTTGGTGGTCGGTCAAAACCTCAGCTGGTGTTGATTTTGCAGCTTTACCAATTTGCCTCAATGGCGATCAAACGATTGCGGACATCTACGAGCAGGGCCAACGGATGGGGCAAATCACACTGCCGATGCCCGGACTTCACAACCTCAGCAACGCTATGGCGGCCATAGCGGCCTGCAGACTCGAAGGCCTGTCTTTTGAGGACGTTCAACAAGGTCTTGCTGACCTGCAGCCTCCTGGACGCCGTTTCGACTTCCGAGGCACCTGGGAGGGTCGCCAAATCGTTGATGATTACGCCCACCATCCAAGCGAAGTCAGCGCCACACTCGCAATGGCCCGACTGATTGTAAATAGCGGTCGCAGCCAACTACCAAACCCACCCAAACGCATTTTTGCCGTATTCCAGCCTCATCGATTCAGCCGTACAAGCGAATTTCTCTACGACTTCGCAAGGGCACTCGGTGAAGCTGATGCTGTGCTGCTAGCACCCGTTTACAGCGCCGGAGAGAACCCTATTCAGGGAGCCACTAGTGAGAACCTGGCTAAAGCGATCAGAAGCCAACACCCCAGCCTGCCAGTCGCCGTAGCTGAAAACCTTGATCAACTAACCCTATTGGTGCAAAAACACAGCCTCAAAGGTGACCTGGTCCTCGCCATGGGTGCAGGCAATATCAACAATCTATGGAGACAACTGACACGTCTTGACAACGCAAAGAGATGCCCACCCTCCCTGGCAGCCTGACCCTAGTGAAGGGGATCAAGCCCCAACCACTGGTTTCTCTTGCCAACTTCACGAGCTGGCGCGTCGGAGGACCTGCGGAATGGTTTGCATCACCCAGCAGCGTGGAGGAACTACAGACACTGATTGCTTGGGCCTATGAACAGAAGATGCCCTGTCGAGTCATCGGAGCAGGATCAAACCTACTGATCAACGACGCTGGCTTGCCAGGCCTGAGCCTTTGCATGCGCAAGCTCCAAGGAAGCGACCTAGATCCAAAGACTGGCATTGTCGAAGCCTTGGCCGGTGAACCAATCCCCAACCTTTCCAAACGCGCCGCAAAGGCTGGCCTGCATGGCCTGGAATGGGCCGTTGGGATTCCTGGAACAGTTGGTGGTGCAGCAGTCATGAATGCTGGAGCCCAGGGCGGCTGCACAGCCGACTGGCTGGAATCTGTGCAAGTCATCGACCTCAATGGCGAGGGCCCTTTTGAACTGAGCCGCCAAGAGCTTGACTACGCCTACCGACAAAGTCTCTTGCAGGAAAAAACACTCGTCGTGCTCTCAGCCAGATTCCGCCTAGACCCCGGCCATGATCACAAGGAGCTCAATCAAATCACACATAAAAACCTCACTCATCGCACGACGACCCAGCCTTATCAATTGCCTAGTTGCGGAAGTGTCTTTCGCAACCCAGAACCACTCAAAGCTGGTCGTCTAATCGAAGCGCTGGGTCTAAAAGGTCACCGCATTGGTGGAGCTGAAGTCTCCCCCATTCACGCCAACTTCATCGTCAATATTGGTGGAGCCACTGCTGCCGACATCAATCAAATGATCACCCTCATCCAGCAACGGGTGCAGACGGCCCATGGAGTGATGCTTCATCCTGAAGTGAAACGACTTGGTTTCGAAGCGACCGCTTAATCTGCCCATTCCTCCAGCAACGCAATGGCAGGGTTCGGACTTCCCAATTTCGGCCAACTCACCGAAGCCTTCCGCAAGGCCCAACAAATCCAACAAAACGCCCAAAAACTGCAGGAAGAGCTAGATGCCATGGAAATTGAGGGCAGCAGCCCAGACGGCAGAGCAAGTATCTGGCTATCTGGCAACCAGCAACCACTGCGTGTGCGTCTTGAACCCTCACTGCTTGCCGAAGGACAAGATGCAAGCGAAACCGCGATCTTGGCCGCTCTTCAATCCGCCTACGAGCACTCCACCACAACCATGAAAGAGCAAATGGAAGAACTCACAGGAGGCCTGAACCTGAACCTCCCCGGGATGAGCGACTGAGGCACTCCATCTCCTCCAAAAAACGCTTATAGATTGGATATCGTTCCCAGCTTTTGTCGACCCCACAACCGGGCTCATCGCGATGGAAACAATCCCTAAATCTGCAGGGATAATCTTCCATCTGTCCATCAAATTCAGGAAACAACACCGCAAGCTTGCGCGGATCAGCAGGAAGTTCAGGTCGATTAAACCCTGGTGTATCTGCAACAAGAGATCCTTCGCACAGTCGAAAGAGTTCAACATGACGAGTGGTATGCCTGCCACGTTGCAACCGTCCAGAAACAGCACCTACGCGCAGGGATAGCTCGGGTAAGAGCTGATTGAGCAAACTGGTCTTCCCCACACCTGAAGGACCACAAAAGACAGCAAGTCGTGTACTGCTGAGTTTGTTTTTTAGGGCACCCAACCCCTCTCCGGTCTGCACAGAGACCGCCATAGGCCGATACCCCCAGCTCCTCAGCCGCACTAGCTGCTGCTCTAGCTGATCCGAAGTGATCAGGTCGCGTTTGGTGAGGATGAGATGAACATCAACATCAGTCTGCTCAGCGGACAGTAGAAAACGACTCGCTTGGTCAGCGTCAAAGCAAGGCTGCTTGACTGCCAAGGCAACAAAAACAGCCGTAACGTTGGCGACTGGCGGGCGGTTGATCCAACTCTGCCTAGGTTCCACATCACCAACCACAGCTCGAAGCTCCTGCCAATCGATTGCTTCCACCCAAACTCGATCCCCCACATGCACTGCAGCCCCGCGATGGTCAAGACGCGTTCGACGAGTACAAAGCAAGCGCAAGGGTTCAGCATCAGTTGATCGTGTCCATCTCACCAATGAAGACGGATGAAAAGTTTCGAGTTCTACCTCGAGAAAATTGGCTTGTAAGGCCACGACCATCCCTGCAAGCCGCGGCGCGTCAGCCGCCACCACAGGTCACCATCAACCTCAACCAAGTGATTTCCTGAGCAATAATCTCGACGCAATGCCCTGCCTCTACTAACCCTGGAACCACCATCGCCTCAGGTTCCCCACGATCAAGATCCACCTGAAGACGTTCGTTGGCCTTAAGACCCTCAAGAGCCAAGCGACAACGAATAAAATTGATCGGGCAGGGAGTACCGCGCAAATCAATCTGCTGATCAGGAACAAGCTGGGCGGTCATCCTTTCTGACCAAATAAACGAGCAAACAAACCACTGTTGTGGTGGTGGTGCTGCCTACCTTTAGCGGAATGATGACCAGCCAGATCTTCAAGCAAGCCCCGCTCCTCATCAGAGAGACGAATGGGCAACTTCACATTGATCGAAATGCGCTGATTACCTCTTGCTACTGGGTTGCCTAGCTTAGGAATACCCTTATTCTCAAGGGTGAGTACGGCATTGGGCTGAGTTCCAGCAGGAATCTCAAGACTGGTGTTGCCATCAACCGTATCAACCTCAATGATGTCTCCAAGGATTGCTTGGAGATAACTCACGTTGACTTCTGAAAGCACCGTAATCCCATCACGTCGCAATTGGGGATGGGATTTCACCGTCAAAAATACGTAAAGGTCTCCAGAAGGTCCACCCCGCAAACCAGCATTTCCCTCACCGGCAACTCTCAGACGAGTTCCGGTATCAACCCCAGCGGGGATATTGATGCGCAATTTCTTGCGAATCTGACGTACACCCTGTCCAGCACATGCACCACAAGGATCTGAAATTACCTGTCCATTGCCTTCACAACTGGGACATTCCGCCACCTGAGTGAAGCTACCGAAAGGTGTTCTGGTAGCTCGCCGAACCTGACCAACACCTCCACAAGTTGTACAGGTAGTCGGTCCACTTCCAACCTTGGCCCCACTACCACTACAGGTGTCGCAAGTTTCAAGATGGGGAATTTTGATTTCTCGTTCCTGGCCGAAAACAGCTTGCTCAAAGTCAATCTTCAAGTCGTAGCGAAGATCATCTCCTTGCTGCGGTCCCCGTCGTCGTGAACGACCAGCACCAGATCCACCAGCCCCACCAAAACCACTAAAAAAGGTCTCAAAGAGATCGGCAAAGCCACCCATATCTCCCACATCGGGCATGCCCCCTGCACCCCCAAGCCCGGCCTCGCCAAATTGGTCATAACGGCCACGAGTCTGAGGATCGCTAAGCACCTCATAGGCACGACCGATCTCCTTGAAACGATCCTCTGCACCAGGATCCTTATTAATATCTGGGTGATATTGACGTGCCAGCCGGCGATAAGCACGCTTGAGGGTATCGCCATCAGCATCTTTGCTGACCCCTAGCAGGTCGTAATAATCAGCCATCAGCTCGTCAACACTCCTTCACCCTAAAGGGCAACAGCATGCAATCAGACCCCTGGTTGAGCAGGGTCTGCCTCACCTTGAAAAGTTGCAGTGGAGTCAGCATTTAATTGAGCTGAAGAAGCAGAAGCGCCACTCTGCGGGCCTGGTCCCATAGACACCTTCACAAGAGCATGACGAAGCACCCTGCCATTGAGGTGATATCCACGCTGAAGTTCCTCTGTGACTACATCTTCTGGATGCTCCTCACTGGGCTCTCTGGAAACCGCCTCATGAAGCGTGGGATCAAACGCCTGTCCAACAACCCGCATTGAAGCAACGCCCAATTGCTTGAGCACCTCAACAAGCTGTTTATAAAGGCCCTGATAACTGCGATGAAGAGCTTGGGCCTCCTCTCCCTGAGGCTCTAATTGCTGACGAGCTCGCTCAAAATTGTCCACCACCGGCAGAATTTCACTCAAAGTAGTACAAATGAGCTGTAATCGGAGATCGTCCTGATCGCGACTCTGACGTTTGCGGAAATTATCGAAATCTGCAGCAATCCGCATGTACTGACTACGAAGAGTTTCGTGCTCTTCCCGCAGGCTGCTGTGCTCCTGCTCCAACTGCTGTAAACGAGCCTCATTATCCGCTAATGGAGCAGATTGACCTGAAGACTGACCCTCGTCGGAATTCATCGATGCCACTGATTCCAGAGGCACGGAAGCCTCTAAATCCTCAGCAGCAGGATCGTGAGCTGGGGTAGGGGCGTCGCCACTCATGCTGACCGTTTGCAAATTCACGTCTAGACATGTTGATGGGAGTAGCACACCTCCCACAAGCGGCGGAAGCCCGCACCTCCAATTTCATTTCTTCTTCGTGACCCAGGGCCGACCAATCCCCAAAGCCACCAACAGCATCCAGCAACGACTGGAACTGGAACTGCTCCTACAAGTCAGCGTGCTTAGCCACGAAGAGCTTGTCGACGCAGTGGAGCTAATGGCCAACCAAACCACTCTTGACATATCAACGTGGCAACAATTCCAGGCCCTGCCAATCAACATGCACAACCAACATTTGGTTGTAGCCATCTCGGACCAATGCAATGAGCAAACCAAAAATCAACTGATCTCAGTGCTGCAGTCCCAAGGCTTCAGCACAGAATTCCGTCTCGCGCTGGCATCCGACATCAGCCAGCTGCTTAAACCAAGGAGATCTGAGCAACACGTTGAATCTGCATCCAAGTCAAAAGCAACAAAGCCCATTGCACAAACACCAACCTCCCTGCTGGCAGGATTTAGTGCAGAAGGAGTGCTCGAAGAAGATCCTGAAGAACAAGCCAGACTTGCTAGTTCCATAGAGGATTTGGAGTCCAGCTTAATGGACTCTGACAGCTCACCAGTCATCAACCTGGTGGACCGCATACTGCTAGAGGCACTGCAAACAGAAGCCAGCGACGTACACGTTGAGCCGCAACAAGACGGACTACAGATCCGTTTCCGTCAAGACGGTGTACTGCAGCGCTATATCGAACCCCTCCCGAGCCGGTTGATCCCTGCTGTTACCTCACGCTTCAAGATCATGGCCGACCTAGACATCGCAGAACGGCGCATGGCTCAGGACGGTCGCATTCGTCGCACATATCGCAATCGTATGGTCGATTTCAGGGTTAATAGCCTGCCAAGCCGTTACGGAGAAAAAATCTGTCTGCGACTCCTCGACAGCAGTGCTCCACAACTAGGGCTAGACAAACTGATCAGCAACCCCAGTGCTCTCTCTCTCGTACGCAACCTGGGCTCTAAGCCCTTCGGCATGATCCTTGTGACAGGTCCAACAGGATCAGGCAAGTCAACAACCCTTTACTCCCTACTGGCAGAACGCAACGAGCCTGGTATCAACATTTCCACCGTAGAAGATCCCATCGAATACACCCTGCCTGGGATTACCCAATGTCAAGTGAACAGGGAAAAAGGCTTCGATTTCAGTACTGCACTGAGAGCCTTCATGCGTCAAGACCCAGACGTTTTGCTGGTCGGTGAAACCCGTGACCTAGAAACCGCAAAAACCGCCATCGAAGCTGCACTGACTGGTCATCTGGTGCTAACCACGCTGCATTGCAATGACGCATCAAGTGCGATCGCCCGCCTCAACGAGATGGGCGTGGAACCATTCATGGTGAGCGCCTCATTGATTGGCATCGTCTCTCAACGACTTCTACGAAGAGTGTGCCGTTCTTGTCGTAAGTCCTATCACCCAACTGAAAAAGAACTGGGGCGATTCGGATTGATGGCCCATACAGAAACTGGCGTGACCTTTTTCAAGGCCCACCATCACGGTCAAGAAAAACAGCCATGCCCCAACTGTCAAGGCAGCGGCTACAAGGGCCGAGTGGGTGTCTATGAAGTACTGCGCATGAACGAAGAGCTCGCTACAGCCGTCGCCAAAGGTGCCACTACTGATTTGGTAAGACGTCTGGCGCTCGAGGCTGGCATGAAAACTCTGTTGGGCTACAGCCTTGACCTTGTGCGAGAAGGCCACACCACCCTTGAGGAAGTGGGCCGAATGATCCTCACCGATTCCGGATTGGAGTCAGAGCGCCGCGCCAGAGCCCTTAGCACTCTCACCTGCAACGTCTGCGGGGCAGGCCTCCAAGACGGCTGGCTGGAATGTCCCTACTGTCTAACCGCTCGCCAATGAAGGACCCGTCATGGATCTAATGATCGAGGACCTGATGGAACAGCTGGTTCAAGGTGGCGGCAGTGATCTGCACATTGCTACCGGCCAGCCCCCGTATGGACGATTCAGCGGCGAATTAAGGCCAATGACCAATACCCCCCTATCCGAAGAAACATGCAACAAGCTGATTTTCTCAATGCTCAACAACAGTCAGAGAAAGACTCTTGAACAAATCTGGGAGCTTGACTGTGCCTATGGGCTAAAGGGTGTGGCGCGCTTTCGTGTGAATGTCTATCGACAGAAGGGAAGTTACGCCGCCTGTCTACGTGCTCTGGGCAGCACTATCCCGAGTATTGAAATTCTCAACCTGCCACCTGTAGTCATAGAAACCAGCAAACGACCAAGGGGATTAGTGCTAGTAACAGGACCAACCGGATCAGGCAAAACAACAACGCTTGCGTCCCTACTGGACCACATCAATCACACCAGAAGCGAACACATCCTCACGATCGAAGATCCAATCGAATTCGTATACAAAAGCGATCTCAGTCTTGTGCACCAGCGACAGCTCAATGAAGACACACGCAGTTTTGGCAATGCCCTGCGTGCGGCACTACGCGAGGATCCAGATGTGATCCTCGTGGGCGAAATGCGCGACCTGGAAACCATTCAACTGGCCATCAGCGCCGCCGAAACAGGTCACCTCGTATTCGGCACCCTGCACACCAACTCGGCGGCACAAACGGTCGATCGCATGGTCGATGTTTTCCCCCCAAACCAGCAAACCCAAATCAGAGTTCAACTCTCAGGAAGCCTGCTAGCCATTTTTTCGCAAACCCTCTGCCGGCGCCAAAATCCACAACCAGAACACTTTGGGCGGGTCATGGCTCAAGAAATCTTGATCAACACCCCAGCCACAGCAAACCTGATCAGAGAAGGCAAAACCGCACAGCTCTACTCCCAAATTCAAACCGGAGGAGAACTAGGGATGCAAACACTAGAAAAAGCCCTTGCGAATCTGACTAAACAGGGTGAAATTAGCCGCTCTGAAGCCATCGCCAAAGCCAGTAAACCCAGCGAACTGGAGCAACTCCTCAACGATGGCTAAGAGAAAGGCCTAAGCGATGACGTCCTTCGTCGCCACCTACGAATCCGCAAGTGGTCAAACACGCACAATGACCATCAAAGCGGCCGACCTAACAACAGCAAAAAAGTTACTACGTCGTCGTGGAATACGAGCAACTGACCTGAAAGCAGCTCTCAACAATAAAGGACAAGAAAGTAGCAAAAAAATTGACCGCCAAAAGAACACAAGCTCATCAAACCTTGGACTATTTTTCATCAATCTAAGTGCCGCTTTTGAAAAGTCCCCAGGTGTAAAAGACAAAGCAGTTTTCGCAAGCAAATTGGCAACTCTGGTGGATGCAGGCGTTCCAATCGTGCGCAGTCTCGACCTAATGGCTAGTCAGCAGCGCTTGCCTATGTTCAAACGTGCACTGATGAAGGTGAGTCTTGATGTAAATGAAGGCAGTGCCATGGGCATTGCTATGAGCAAGTGGCCAAAGGTATTCGACCAACTCAGTGTCGCGATGGTGGAAGCCGGAGAGGCTGGTGGTGTTTTGGATGAATCACTCAAGCGACTCGCCAAGCTATTAGAAGACAATGCCCGACTCAAGAACCAAATCAAAGGGGCCCTGGGTTACCCAGTCACCGTGCTGGTGATAGCCATCCTCGTATTCCTAGGCATGACAATCTTCTTGATCCCGACCTTTGCAGAAATCTTTGAAGATTTAGGCGCCGAGCTGCCCATGTTCACCCAGTTCATGGTCGACCTAAGCAAATTATTGCGTTCCTCCTTTTCCCTGCTATTAACAGGTGTCCTACTGGTGTGCGCTTGGATTTTCAACCGCTACTACTCCACTCACCAAGGACGCCGTCAGATCGATCGACTGAAGCTGAGAATCCCCCTATTCGGCAATCTGATCATCAAAACTGCCACCGCTCAATTCTGCAGAATCTTCAGCTCATTAATCAGAGCAGGCGTACCAATCCTGATGTCACTAGAAATTGCCAGCGAAACCGCTGGCAATGCAATCATTTCCGACGCCATTCTTGAATCACGCACCCTTGTGCAGGAAGGGGTGCTCCTTAGTGCTGCCTTGATTCGCCAAAAAGTACTTCCAGACATGGCCTTAAGCATGCTGGCCATTGGCGAGGAAACCGGAGAGATGGATCAAATGCTCAGCAAGGTGGCTGATTTTTACGAGGATGAGGTCTCTACCTCGGTGAAGGCTCTTACCTCAATGCTTGAACCCGCGATGATCGTTGTAGTGGGTGGCATCGTGGGCTCCATCCTGCTGGCGATGTATCTCCCAATGTTCACCGTGTTTGATCAGATCCAGTAGAGAGCTGCAAACCCTTTGCAATGGCCTGACCAGCAAGCCAACCACTGGTCCAACAATGCTGAAAGTTGAACCCCCCCGTCAGCCCATCCACATCGAGAAGTTCCCCAGCAAAATAAAGACCTGGACAAACCCGACTCTCCATCGTCGCGAGATTCACCTCGCCCAACTTCACTCCCCCAGCCGTAACGAACTCTTCTCCAAATGGCCCCTTGCCACCGATTGAATAACAGCTGGCAACCAAAGCTTCAAACAAAAGACGTTCCAAACGGGCAGGACAATCCGCCCACCGCAAATCCGGATTAGCACCCACTTGAGTCAACAAGGACAACCAAAGACGACGGGGCAAGTTGGGCACAGGACGAGCTGATCCCATAGTGCGTCGACCTTGGTGATGACGCAGGTCACGCAGTGACTGCTTCACCAGATCGTGACTACTCATGCCAAGCCAATTGACAAAAAGTTTTCCCCGATAGTGATCGCCTTGCAAAACCCTTGCAGCAAAAGCAGTAAGCCGCAGAATGGCGGGCCCACTTAATCCCCAATGAGTAATCAACACCCTGCCGGTCTGCTGAAAGTTTTGACCTCCAGCCTTAAGGCTGAGATGAACGCCATCGAGAGCCAAACCAGAACAGGCGATTAACGCAGGTGCCTCCAGAGCAAGACTGAACAGAGAAGGAACAGACGGCACAAGCTGATGGCCCATCGCTGCCGCCAAGCGACGACCACTGGGATGCCCACCCGTAGCCAATAAAACCCTTTGAGCCTGAAAACAAGACCCATCCCGACATTGAACTAAAAACCCTGCAGCACCCCGACGCTCCAAACTTTTTACAAGCTTCTGACTGCGCAAGCTGACTCCAGCCACCACTGCTGCCTGCTTCAGACACGCCACCACTGCAGAGGAGCAATTAGCCACAGGGAACATTCGCCCATCCGGCTCTGCCACAAGCTCCAGGCCCCGATCGGCAAACCAAGCCACCGCATCACCGGTAGCAAAACGGCTAAAGAGGCCCCGCAATGGGCGGCCACCTCGGGGGTAATGGGTCACCAAATCACCTGGCTCCCAGCAGGCATGGGTCACGTTGCAACGGCCGCCACCACTGATCTTCACCTTCGTCAATGGCTCAGAGGTGGCCTCCAACACATGAACAAAAGCCAAACCCTCCTCAGCCGCGGTGATTGCCCCAAAAAAACCTGAGGCACCACCACCAACAACGATCAAATCAACTGGCGGGTCGGAAAGTAAGGGCAACTCCGTTATTGCAATAGCGCTTGCCGGTTGGCCTGGGACCATCATTGAAGACATGTCCCTGATGACCGCCACAGCGCCGGCAGTGATATTCGCTGCGAGGAATAATCAATTTGAAATCTACTTTCGTTTGAATAGCCCCAGCAAGGGGCTCCCAGAAACTTGGCCAGCCAGTACCACTATCGTATTTCGCCGCAGAAGAAAACAACTGCAGATCGCAACCTGCACAGTGATAGATGCCCACACGCTTCTCCTTGTCGAGAGAACTCGTAAAAGCGCGCTCGGTTCCCTCCTCTCGAAGCACCCGATAAGCCTCAGGAGAAAGACGTTGTGCCCACTGCTCATTGCTAAGCGACCAAGCATGATCCTCAGCCCTCGTAGCAGCAACGGCTGCTGCAGGTCTCCTATAAACACCAAAGGCTCCTGCAATAGTGGCTATCAGCAGAGAACGACGACTCAATAGCAAAGCAGTAATGGGCATAAGCGCAGCCAAAATCAATGACCTTGTTTCTAGGAAAGCGCAACACAGCTATGAAGGCAGCATGAATCAATGATTGCTCCTTTCACACCACTGGTTGATGGTGCTTATCGGTTCAGCGTGGCTCCAATGCTCGACTGCACCGATCGACACTTCAGGGTACTAATGCGGCAAATCAGTCGCAGGGCTTTGCTTTACACGGAAATGTTGGTGGCCCAAGCTCTGCATCACAGCAACCGTCTTGATCATCTGCTCGATTTCGACATCATCGAGCATCCCCTGTCTCTACAAGTAGGGGGCGATGATCCAAAAATGCTTGCAGAAGCTGCGCGCCTGGCCGATGCCTGGGGTTACGACGAAATCAACCTCAACGTGGGATGTCCCAGCTCAAGAGCAAAAGCAGGCAACTTCGGTGCGTGCCTCATGGCTAAACCTGATCAAGTCGCACGTTGTGTTGAAGCGATGGCGATGGCGAGCCCTCTTCCAGTCACCGTGAAACACCGTCTAGGAATTGATGATTTCGATAGCGACGCTCTACTCATGACCTTTGTCGACCGAGTGTCCATCGCAGGAGCCACACGCTTTACGGTGCATGCACGAAAAGCCTGGCTAGAAGGGCTTGACCCCAAGCAAAACCGCACGATTCCACCACTTCAACATCAACGGGTCACCCATCTCAAGCAACAACGCCCGCAGCTGACCATTGAAATCAATGGAGGACTAGAACACCCAGCCGACTGCCTAACAGCGCTGCAAACCTGTGATGGGGCAATGGTGGGGCGAGCAGCTTATGCCCATCCGCTCCGCTGGCAGAGCATGGATGAGCTGGTCTATGGAGAACAACCACGCTCAATCAATGCATCTCAAGTCATAGGAGGATTACTCCCTCATGCCGAAACCCACCTAAGCCGAGGTGGCCGACTATGGGATCTTTGCCGACATCTTTTACAACTCGTTGAAGGGGTACCGGGTGCCAAATCCTGGAGGCGAGACCTTGGAATCAAGGCTCAAAAAGCCGATGCCGATCTAAGAGTGCTGCAAAAAGCAGCCCAGCAACTTGAAGATGCCGGGCTATAGGGACTTAACTCAGCCCTCCGCTCCGCCATATCCGCTGTAGCTGTCACCACCTTCACCCTCAGGTGCAGCGCCTCCCCTACGACGACGAGTGCGACCCTCGTCATAGGAACTTGTTTCAGGAGAAGCTCCGCCATAGCTGCGATCTTCCCAACCACGAGCTCCGGAACCACGATCTCCACCGCCACCGCCGCCGCCACCGCCATATCCACCGCCGCCACCGCCACCGCCA
>NZ_JNBA01000023.1 GCF_000760295.1 Prochlorococcus sp. MIT 0701 | reverse complement strand
TGAACTTTTAGAGCGTGCCTTCGGCAAGTCCCGATGATGTAGCTCTTTAGGCCGATGCGATCTAGGTCTGTGATCAGCTTTAACCTTTAACTCCTTTCTCAAAACAGGCTTCCTCTTTTGAGTTGAGTTGTTGGTGAACCCCGAGCCCCGCCATTGTGCGGGGCTTTTAAATGCCTAAAGCCATCCAATAGCTGACTCCTTCTTGACTTTATTTGCTCAAATACGTATGCACTAGATCAGAGTAAAGCTGTTGATATTTATTTGAGACTAAAAAATAGGATACAACCATTAGCTCCTTAAATTCTTTTAAATTATCAACTAACCAACCCATCAGAAGCGGACCTCATATCACCATCTCTGATCTCATGTGTTTTTCTAAATCTCACCGCAACTTGATGCCACTCCTCAGGAATTTGGTTGAGCCGAAGATCCCAATCCCAGCTCCAGGTAGGGGCAAAATTTTGACGAGAAGGTTGATCTGAGCCTGTCACCAGCTTTTCACCAATAACTGCTCCGGTCTACACCAGAAAGAAATAGGAGTTTTCACCAGAAAGGCTGAGATCTTGTAGGAGTCGAGGGAAAACAACCCAACACAACTCACACACTTATCACCTTTAAAACAATGACTACTTTCAACACTGACTACAACAACACTGAATTACTTGATCAAGAGCTGACTACAGCTGAACTATCAGAAGTATCTGGAGGCTGTACTTACCTAGATTGCCCAAGCATGAAGGACAGAGAAGCTGGAACTATCCCACAAGCGAAAATGTACATTTACTACCGGTGACTACAGCTGAATATCAGAAGTACTGTGTGTGCGACGCGGAAAGCTGAGACCAGTTGGGACTGTGGAGCTGGCGGCCACAGGCCGAGAAGGTCTACAACCTCAGGTGACCGCACCAGCCTAAAACACACGCAAAGCCCCTGATAATGCAGGGGCTTTTTATTTCTTTAACCACTTCCATATTCGCTTAAAACGACATCCGATACCTGGCACTATTGACTTGCAGAAAGTTGCCTTGATGTCTTCTTTGGCAGGCAACAACTAGCAATAGTTTTTCGTATTCATCACAAATTTGCCTTTAAACCCTTTTGCCCTAAAACTACTTATACCCTCAACTTAATCACCACAGCAACAGACGTGAATCACCATCTCTGATTCCATTGGCTTTTCTAAATCGCACCGCAACTTGATACCACTCGTCTGGGATTTGGTTGAGGCGAACATCCCAATCCCATGGCAATCGTTGTTGACCTGGAGAAACCCTCTTCTTCTTGCTTCTAGTTTTTGCACTACTAACTAGTCGTTTGAGCATGCGACTACCCCAGTGCCTCCTCGGAGCCCTTTTACTGTGATGGCGATAACCCTGGCAGAAACGCTCATAGCGCTTGGCAGATCCATCCAGGGATGCCGATAGCTTTAAAAAGGTCGGGTGGCAGTCACTGATGCTTGTAAGATTTAGCTGCTAATCAATCATTTGTCAGGAGTTTGAGCCGTGATTCCTGAAACTATCCTTTCCCCTTGTTTCCCCTGTGATTTAGTGTTCCAACCAACTGCGCAGTGAAATCTGCTTTTGGTAGTTGATTCAACCCTTTTGTTTGCATCCAGGGGGCAGAAGAGGAAGGATCCAAGTTTCTGAACCCAATGAGTGCTTGCCAAGTAGACGAAATCCCAAGCTTTTCGCGTATCTCATGCTTGGCTTGCGCATGCTTGGATTGATGTTTTCAGCTATTAAATAACGTGCACGAGAATCCCTTGGGCAGCTTTCGGATGTAAATCCATTGAAAAATGCTTTATATAATGGATATGCTAGGCGAAAGAACTGAGCCTTTCTTTTTTCCTTTCGGATATACATTGTCTGATGATATGCGTGGCTTCCAAAAAGTAGTGATACATCCATTTTTACTAGTTTTACAAAAGCTACGCCAATGATTTCGCCAGAGCGGCTAAGAGCTAAGGCCGCAGGCATTAAACTAGAATCGCGTTTACTCTGTTCAGTTGAAATTGTGCTTAGGCTTTCATAATTGATAGCAGTACCATAGCTGTTCATTTCCTCGAGGAAATATTTCTCATGTTCTGCCCAAAAACTATCGAACTTCGACGCATATTCTGCATTTATATCTGGAAATACAAAAGTAAAGTCAAAAACCTCATTTGGCTTTGTGGTGGTGATACCGTTCATGCCTTTATGCATAGAAAAAACCTCATTATAGAATTGAGACTTTGCATTTTATGAATTGGTTGATTTGGTTTGGAGTGAAACAAGTGAGCCTAAGAGATTTTTCAAACATCAAGCTGCTAATTTGCTCCAATCAAGCCTCGCTGGCTTTCCTACTCATGGCATTGTATGTTTAAATGTTAAACATAGCAGAATTCAGTCACATGCTTCGCTATGGTATCAAGTAAATTAATTATTTTTTATTTTCTAATTCCAAATGTCACAAGAGCAAACTCAGGCATTTATTAAAAAGGTTCAAATAGAACCTTCCCTGCAGGAACAGCTAAAATCAGAAGGAGGAACAGGAGCTGCTCCCGAAGCGATTGTAGCAATTGCAAAAAGTGCAGGGTTTGAAATCAATGTAGAGGATGTGAAAAGAAGGAGGAGAACAAAGTCATTCCTCGACAAGGTTCAAATAGATCCTTCCCTGCAGGAACAACTAGAAGGGAAAGGAGATGATCCTATTGCGATTGTAGAGGTTGCTAAAGCTGCTGGGTTTGAAATTAATGTAGAAGATGTCGTCGCTTATCAAAATAGAGAACTCACTGACGAGGAACTAGAAATGGTTTCTGGTGGAAGCAAAGGTAATAATCGTCCGAGAAGTGGTGGGTTCGATGGGGGGAATGGTCAGCCATGGTCGGCCGACCCCGATTCGCATATGCGGGGTGCGGGCATGCGAGCGGCACTAGAGGGAGCTTGGGGTTATCCGGGTCTGTAAAAAACTTATTTAAATCAACTGATCTGGGGGATCTCAGTGAAGTTCGAGAAAGAGGGGATCAATGTGATGATTTTTTGCAATCAATTAAGTCGAAGATAACAGTTCTGACATCACTATCTCGTAAAATGCGACACCGTCATGTCTCTGATTGCAACCTGTTGTAGTGGCCAAAATTGCTATAGTGGTTAAATAATCCTTTTCGTGCACCTGCAGCTTTGGGATTGGCATGGATATATCTGAGCGTGTTCAACAGTCGCCTGTGATCTTTGGGGTGGATCGGCGTTGAGAAATACCTGGCCTCCCAGAAGTGCCCGCAACGCCCGCTCAAACGGTTTAGAGCCATGGCGGAATACCACGCGAACCAGTGCATCAACCTGGGCAGCTCCTTGGCTTCTTCTGGCTTAACGAGCAAGTGAAGGTGGTTAGCCATCAGGCAGAGCCCATAAACCTTCACCGCAAACTTTTGCTGGGCCTTTTTAAGTACCGCCAACAACAGATCACGCCTAAGGGCTTTGGCAATTAAGAACTGCCGGCTATTGCAGCGCAACGTGATCTGAAAACTGCAGCCAGATGGCAGTAAGCGTTGCGCTCGAACCATGCGTAGTACCCAGTTGTAGGCAGTAGGTCATCCGAGCCATGGGCTATGGGGTCTGACCAGAATCATCAGCAAGGGAACAACCAATAGCTGATCACGAGAACGAAATGATTAGTGCATTGGCTCTGCTTATTCAGCTTTTATTGAACCGCTTATTCCGCAAGAACTTAGACAGAGAAAGAAACTCTCAGGTATAGCCAGACAATCTTTGCCTGCTGCTCTTTCACCGTTCAACAGAGCAGCGCGCATTGTTGATGGTGATCGCTTCAGAACGTGCTGAAGCAGGCTGGCTGGCTGCCGGCATCGTGGTCAGTGATGATCATGTTGATTGCAGGCCCATTTCGCTTCGGAGTTCATGCTCAGCCTTGCCCACGCTCTGGAGAGTCAACTGCGTGCGGCGATCGACCGTGCCTTCCCTGAAGCCGCAGCCTCCGCACGTGTGAGTGGCGCTGGATTGGATCCACAATTGGCCCCAGCCAGCAAGCCTGAATTTGGTGACTTTCAGGCCAATGCGGCTTTACCCCTTGCCAAGCCGCTGAAGCAGCCTCCGCGTCAAATTGCTGCAGCGATTGTCGATCAGCTGATGGTCGATACGGCATTCAATGCCATTTGCTTGAAGCCAGAAATTGCTGGGCCAGGCTTCATTAATCTCACCCTCCGTCCCGAATGCTTGGCTGCTGAAGTGCAGGCAAGGCTTGCTGATGCCCGTCTTGGCGTGCCGCTGGTGGAGGCTGATGGCGATGGACAGGAACCAGCTCTAGTGGTGGTGGATTTCTCCAGCCCCAACATCGCGAAGGAGATGCATGTGGGGCACTTGCGTTCCACGATCATTGGCGATTCCCTGGCTCGAGTGTTGGAGTTTCGTGGACACCCCGTGCTGCGTCTTAACCATGTAGGCGATTGGGGTACGCAGTTTGGGATGTTGATTACCCACTTGAAGCAAGTGGCACCAGAGGCTCTTGAAACAGCTGATGCTGTTGATCTTGGCGATCTTGTGGTGTTTTATCGCCAGGCGAAGCAACGCTTTGATGACGACGAGGCTTTTCAGACCACCTCCCGTGAGGAGGTGGTGAAATTGCAAGGGGGTGATCCTCTTTCCTTGAAGGCTTGGAGTTTGCTATGTGATCAGTCGCGTCGTGAATTTCAGAAGATCTACGATCGACTCGATGTTCGTCTCTGTGAACGCGGCGAATCGTTTTATAACCCCTATCTCGAGAGCGTCGTTGAGGATCTAAATGTCTCCGGTTTGCTCGTTAGCGATGACGGCGCTCAGTGTGTTTTTCTTGAGGGTGTTACGGGTAAGGACGGCAAACCTCTGCCTGTGATTGTTCAGAAGAGTGATGGTGGCTTCAATTACGCCACCACCGATCTGGCAGCCATTCGCTATCGCTTTGCTGCTCCTCCCCAAGGTGATGGCGCTCGGCGTGTGATTTACGTGACCGATGCTGGCCAGGCTAATCATTTCGCTGGCGTCTTTCAGGTTGCTCAGCGCGCAGGTTGGATCCCTGATGCTGGTCGTCTCCAGCACGTGCCTTTTGGCTTGGTGCAGGGGGAAGATGGCAAGAAGCTCAAAACACGTGCTGGTGACACCGTGCGTTTGCGTGATCTGCTTGATGAAGCCGTGGAGCGTGCAGAGGCAGATCTGCGTAGACGTTTGCAGGAAGAGGGCCGGGATGAAGATGAATCCTTTATTGAGCATGTGGCTACCACGGTGGGGCTGGCAGCAGTGAAGTATGCCGATCTCAGCCAGAACCGAATCACCAACTACCAGTTCAGTTTTGATCGCATGCTTGCTCTGCAGGGCAATACAGCTCCCTATCTGCTTTATGCAGTTGTTCGTATCGCCGGTATTGCGCGCAAGGGGGGTGATCTTGATGCCACTACGGCTGAGCTTCAGTTCAGTGAAACTCAGGAATGGGCTTTAGTGCGGGAGTTACTCAAGTTTGATGCAGTGATTGCCGAAGTTGAGGAGGAGTTGTTATCCAATCGTCTCTGCACTTATCTGTTTGAGCTCAGCCAGGTGTTTAATCGCTTTTACGATCAGGTGCCGGTGTTGAAAGCTGAGCCACCATCTCGTAGCTGTCGCCTAGCGCTCTGCCGGCTCACGGCAGATACCCTAAAACTAGGGCTGTCGTTGTTGGGTATTCCCACGCTGGAGCGGATGTGATGGGGTCTTCACCTTCACGAATGAGTTCTGGTGCCCCCGCTCCTCGGTTGGAAGTGGAGTGTCTGAAGGCCTATAGCGCTCCACTTGAGGGTCGGCGTGGATTGCTACGGCTTGATTTCAATGAAAATACGATCGGGCCTAGCCCGCGTGTGGTCGAGGCGTTGCGAGCGATTCCTGCTGATCAGATCGCCGTTTATCCGGAGTACGACGGGTTGCAAAAAGCGGTGGTGGCCAATTTGAGCAATCGTGATCAGGGCCGACCAGGGCTGACCCAACCACTTAGCCCTAGTCAGATTGGCTTATTTAACGGCGTTGATGCTGCGATTCACGCCATTTTTCATGCCTATGGCGATCGTGGTGATCGCCTGCTGACCACGAGCCCTACCTTTGGCTACTACACGCCCTGCGCCCAGATGCAGGGGATGGAGATTCTGGCTATTCCCTATGAAGGCAGCGACTTTTGCTTTCCGCTTGAGGCGATTCGTAAGCGTGTGCTGGAGCAGAAGCCAAGGCTGTTGTTGCTCTGCAATCCCAACAATCCCACAGGCACTCGTTTGGCACCAGAACAGATTCAGCAACTTGCTATGGCTGCGCCTGAAACGTTGGTGGTAGTCGATGAGCTTTATGAGGCGTTCACGGGCGATAGCGTTTTGCCGCAAGCAGATTTCAGTGTTACCCCGAATCTGTTGGTGTTGCGTTCGTTAGCCAAAACCGCAGGTTTGGCGGGTCTTCGCATGGGGTTTGCGATCGGCTCTGCTGATGTCGTGGAGCGCATCAGTCGTGTGACTGGGCCTTATGACATCAATAGTTTTGCGGTAACAGCAGCTTTCGCGGCTCTTAATGATCAGGCCTATGTGGATGCCTACGTGGCTGATGTGTTGAAGGCGCGTGATTGGATTCGCGCTCGGCTTGAAGCCTCTGGTTTGCGTTACCACCTCGATGGAGGGAATTACCTGTTGATCTGGCCGCAGCAGCAACCAGCAGTGGTGGAAGCAGCCTTGCGCAAGCGGGGCATCTTGGTTCGACTGATGACTGGCAAACCTCTGATTGATGGATCCTTGCGGGTCAGCATCGGCAGCATTGAGCAAATGCAGCAGTTCTGGGAGAACTTTGCAGCGATCGTGTCTGTTTAGTCCCGACCATGACAAGCGGCAACACATGCCTGATGCAGAATTGAATTTCTTTTGGAGTCATAATGCGGGCTGCAATGTCCCTAGCTGACACCCTTATTTTAGCGATCTCGTTTTATTCAACTCCATCGAACCCCGCTCTAGTCGGGGTTCGATGGAGTACCACTGGTTCTGTCAATTGCCAACTCAATTTTCCCAGCCTGGGGGTTCTGTATTCATGAATCCAAGGGGTCAGTAACTAGGGTCTCCCAGCCTGGGGGTGCTGTATTTCCATGGGTTCTCTTGTCGACATATCTTTGGTTCTCTATGTTTTGAGTGTCTGCAATAATTCCTGGAATTTGAAGTAACCAAAAAATTTGTAATACGCCCCCATTAACTTCTTGCAGTTCATCGAAGTTTAGCTTTTGATCGAGCAGTTCAGTGTTGTTGTAGTCAGTGTTGAAAGCAGTAATTGTTTTAAAGGAGTGATTTTGGGTTTGGGGGTGTTGCCCCCTCGACTCCTTCAAGATCACAGCCTTTCTGGTGAGCCCTACTGCATAGCTCTGGTGAAGCACCGGAATAGTTCTGGTGAGCTTCTGGTGAACTGCTCAGATCCCAGTCAAAGCCTGGAAGTGAAACTCCACAGCCAATAAAAAACCCCGCTTGTGGCGGGGCTTTGCTTGGCACGATTGCTTTAGTGCAAAACACCTGGGCCAGGATCTTCAGTTCCAGGTTCTTGGTGAACGCCAGCACTCCCCGCAATGATCGTGATGATTTTGATGGCTTCATCGGCATAGTCGCCAAAAGTGTGCTCTCCGTCGCCATTTCCAAAGGTTTTTTCGATCCACTTACCAACTTTTTTCTTGGCTTGTTTGCCGCCACCGCTGATCGCGGTAAGTGTGGCTAGATCGAGTTCTTGATCTGTGATCTCGTTGATGAGTGCAGTTGATTGAGCCATGTTTTTGTGTGTTGTGTGAGTTAGACGCGGAGGTGTTTCCCCCCCGATGAACACACCATCTCCCGAATCAATGGCACAGGTGATGACCGGCATCAAGCAGTGCTGTGATGTTGCTCACATCAGTGATGAGGCAATAAAACACCCCGCTATGGGCGGGGCTCTATATGGACGCTTACGGAATCATTAACCAATGTATTGCTCGCAAACCATGCGGCTAATGCCTGTTCTGGGATCACTCACCTGCCGACATGTTTCGTTGGCACCAACAGTCTCTAGTTGA
Organism: Prochlorococcus sp. MIT 0701; assembly: GCF_000760295.1. Lineage (GTDB taxonomy): Bacteria > Cyanobacteriota > Cyanobacteriia > PCC-6307 > Cyanobiaceae > Prochlorococcus. The sequence continues at coordinate 35,573 of NZ_JNBA01000023.1, read as the reverse complement.
TCGCCCGTGGCAGGCTGATAAACGGGTGTCTCACAGGCAATACTTGTACCACCAGATACTTGTGATAGTTCTGCAGTAGTCAGCTCTTGATCGAGCAGTTCAGTGTTGTTGTAATCAGTGTTGAGATCAGACATGGTTTTAAGTGAGTTGAGTGAGTGATGTGTGGGGGTGTTGCCCCCTCGACTCCTTCAAGATCACAGCCCTTCTGGTGAACCCCACTACATAGCTCTGGTGTAGACCCCTCGAAGTTCTGGTGAGCTTCTGGTGAACCGCTCAGATCCTTGTATGAGGCTGAAGTGCAGACACCAAAGCCATGAAAAAACCCCGCTTGTGGCGGGGCTGAGTATTAATTAGTGCCAGGTATCGGAGGCTGATTTATGGGATTAGTCAGGCTATTGAAGCAATAAAAAAGCCCTGCGGTTGCAGGGGCTTTGATGCAAGCAGACTAGTTACACGAGACAACTTCCCTATAACCACTCATATTGCGAACATTTACACGTAAAAGTCACATTCTACTAACCAAAATATCAACTCTACGCTGTTGCTGCTTCTTAATATCTTTTAAAACCAGCTCTCTATAGCTTAAAAATTCTACGCCACCTGCCACGCATTCAAGCTGTTCAATCGTCAGCTCTTGATCAAGTAGTTCAGTGTTGTTGTAGTCAGTGTTGAAAGTAGTCATTGTTTTAAAGGGGATAAGTGTGTGAGTTGTATTGGGGGTGTTGCCCCCTCGACTCCTTCAAGATCACAGCCTTTCTGGTGATCCCCACTTCATAGCTCTGGTGTAGACCCCAAGAGGTTCTGGTGAGCTTCTGGTGAACCGCACAGATCTCAGTAAGAGACTTAAGTGCAGACACCAAAGCCATTAAAAAACCCCGCTCGTGGCGGGCCTCAATGCATGCTTAGTCCCAAGGCTCTTTTCAGCCCCGAGACTATTGAGTTAGTTTTGCTGATTCCTCAGCGCATCAGATCGATTACCGGACCATCGCTTAGCCCTGCAGGCAAGCTGAAGCTGGTGCCCACTTGCTGCACAGGTGTACTCCCCATGGCATCAAGGAAGGGTTGAATATCACCTTGGTCGCAGTTGCTGGGCGCCTCGCCGCGCACGTATTGAACTGGAATGACCCGTCGGGGATTGAGCTCCTGCACCGTTTGCGCTGCTTCTTTGCCGTCATAGACCTTGGCTCCACCGCCAACGCCAATGATCAAGACATCGGGGCGTCCAAGCAGCACCTTGTCTTCGCCTGAAAGCGGTGCGGCGCTACCGCCGAGGTGGGCAAACTGCAGTCCCCCTTGCTTCCAGCGCCAGAGTGTGGCTTGGCCAAAGCGGCGACCACCAAGACGGTCGTGAGGAGCTGCAAATCCTTCCAGGTTGAGTCCGCCGATGCGATAGGAGCCCGGCTCGACAAGAAACTTGCCGCTTGCGACTCCTCTGGCGCCTTCGTCGGCCAGCTCTGAACTGGCAAGGATCACCGTGGCATTAACGCGGGGTTCACCAAGGCCTGCAGCGCAGCCCACGGCCTTGAATGGGTTGAGCAACACCGATTGCCCACCACCTCGGATCATGAGGGAGCTATGGCCATAACTGGTGATGGTGACTCCGTTCGCCACGGCAGAGAGGGCGGTGGTGAGAACTAGGCCTATCGCGGAAAAAGCGGACAGGCTGAGGGACCTCAGGGCTTTGAATCGTGCGGGCATCAGTAAAAGCCGTCAGGCTCAGGAAGTTAGCAGTGCTTTTCGATTGGTTCAGCCAGCCTTAAAAAGTTGCTGAGCAGTTGGTGGCCTGCTTCAGTCAACACACTTTCTGGATGAAACTGCACACCTTGAAGATGTTGGTGGGCTCGATGTCGCAAGCCCATGATCGTGCCGTTTTCAAGCCATGCTGTGACTTCTAGGCAGTCCGGCAGGCTCTCTCGCTCTGCAATCAGGCTGTGATATCTGGTAGCAGTGAGTGGTAGGGGTAAGCCTTTAAACAGCCCTTCGCCGTTGTGCAGCACAGGCGAGGTTTTGCCATGCATCAGTTCATCAGCTTGCACCACCTTGCCTCCGTAGGCTTGAGCTAGGGCTTGATGCCCCAAGCACACCCCGAGGGTGGGGATTGTGGGAGCCAGCTCGGTAAGCACCTCCATGCAAACTCCGGATTGATCAGGATTGCCCGGACCAGGTGAGAGCAGGATGGCGGCGGGGTGTAGCTCCCTGATTTGGCTTAGGCAGAGAGCATCGTTGCGCTCAACCCGTAGATCAGCAGCTACAGGATGCTTTGCGGCCAGTTCCCCTAAATACTGCACCAGGTTGAAGGTGAAGCTGTCGTAGTTGTCGATAATCAGGAGCATGGGGCTGCAGGGCGTCAGAGCCCTAGGCGGATCAGTAGAGGAGGTAGCAGCAGCAGCAGGGCAATCAGTAGAGAGCTAATGGCGGCAACCATGACAGCAGCAGCAGCAGTGTCTTTGGCGATGCGGGCAAGGGGGTGAAAGCGGCGACCGATTGCTAGGTCCACCACAGCTTCGATGGATGTATTGAGCAACTCCAGAACCAACACTGCCGCCACCGTGAGAACCAATACGGCTAGATCGTTGAGATTCAGTTGCAGCCAGAGCCCCAGACCGAAAACGACGGCGCCGATCACGACATGGATGCGGAAGTTGCGCTGACTGACGATGCCATAGGCCAGACCTTGGGCTGCGTAGCGAAAACTGGTTGGTAGGTCTGCGGCAATTCGCCAGGCGCCCCGCCGGGCAGCTTGATGCCCTTGGCTGGATAGTGGGGTGATCTCTTCGGACAACAAATTGTTGGTCTGAGGGAGCATGTAGTGATCTCTTGGATTGCATCACTAGTGGTGATGAACCTTACCGTTGATGCTGAGAAGTTGCTCCTGGTAGCTCAGCATCGTTTTCAGGCTCTGATCTGTTGGGTGGTCCCAGCCCAGTAGATGCAGGAGGCCATGGCTTACCAGCCAGCGGAGTTCTAGGCCAAGTTCATGGCTGTGTTGTTTGGCTTGGCGTTGTGCTGTTTGCACTGAGACGACAATGTCGCCCAGTTCGACGCAAGTGTCTGTTGGTAGGACGAGGCTGTTATCCACTGCTGGGAAGGAGAGGACGTCAGTCGTTTCAGATCGTTGGCGCCAAGAGTGATTCAGTTCGGTCATGGTGGCGTCATCCGTGAGTTGAAGTCCCAGGCTGAGCATCGGGCTGAGGCGCACAATCTCAGGACAGGTCAGGGTTGGGTCACGACGGACGCTTTCAATCCAGGCTTTGAGGTCTTGCTGCCAGGGACTTGCATTGGTGAGGCGGCGCTTTGTGTCTGCATCAACCAAGCTCGTCAAGGCATCATCGTTGGCGGGATGAAAGGCCAGATCGAGGTCGAGGTTGATCGGAGAGGATTGATTTGCGCTCATTCGCGCATCAATGGGGAAGTGTTGGCCTGCCTAGCCAGGCGATCATCAGGATGAACCCCACAACGCCAAAGGCGGTGAGGCCGAAGTGCCAGAGGCTTTGTCCACCTTTGCGCACCATGTTGCGCATCGCTAGTTTCACGAAACTTGGCGGTGGTGTTGCTTGTGATGGAGGCTCCTTGGAGCTTGGATCTGTCGTCATTGCATGTCTGATTTAGCTATCCATATCACTGCCTGGACGATCGACACCCTGACGCAGCAGGGTCTGAATGAATCGGTCTAAATCACCATTCATCACCGCTTGCACGTCTGTGGTTTCTTCTGCTGTGCGCAGGTCTTTCACCATTTGGTAGGGATGGAAGACATAGTTGCGGATCTGATTGCCCCAGGCAGCTTCAACGATATCGCCGCGGATGTCAGCGATCTCGGCAGCACGCTGCTCCTGGGCGATCACCATCAGTTTGGCTTTCAGGAGAGCCAACGCCTTCTCTTTGTTTTGTAGTTGTGAGCGCTCTTGCGTACAGCGCACGGCTAATCCTGTTGGGATATGCAAAATGCGTACGGCTGTCTCCACCTTATTGACGTTTTGGCCACCGGCGCCCCCGGAGCGGCTAGTGGTTACTTCTAGATCTTTCTCGGGGATATCGAGCTCTACTTCCTTATCGATTTTTGGCATGATCTCCACGCCTGCAAAGCTTGTTTGGCGCTTGCCATTGGCGTTGAAAGGAGAGATTCTCACCAAGCGGTGGGTGCCCTTTTCATTACGCAGGTAGCCGTAGGCATAGCGGCCTTCAATCTCTACCGTGGCGCTTTTAATTCCTGCCTCTTCCCCTTCGGAAAGCTCGTCCACGGTCACTCTCATGTCGTGATCCTCTGCCCAGCGGGTGTACATCCTGAGCAGCATCTGAGCCCAGTCTTGAGCATCTGTGCCACCAGCCCCAGCGTTAATTGAGAGCACGGCTCCTTCCTTGTCGTACTCGCCGCTCAGTAGTCGTTCGAGCTCCCAGCGATCAAGGCCTTGGCGCAGCTGTTGAAGCCCCGATTGGGCTTCGCTCAGTATCTCGTCGTCTGGCTCGAGGTCGTAGAGCTCTAAGGTTGCCTGGGCATCATTGACGGCACTACGCCAGAGCGTGATTTGCACCAGCTGGGCTTTGACTTCGTCCAGCTGACGCATCTGCTTCTGGGCGTTTTGCTGGTCGTCCCAGAAATCTGGTTGAGCAGCGAGTTGCTCAAGATCTTGTTGGCGAGCGTTTAGAGCAGGGACGTCAAAGACAGTCCTGGGCTTGGCCCAGGCGGTCGGTGAGCTCAGAAAGATCGCGTTTGAAGTCGGTGAGGTCCAGCAACGTTGGTGCTTGAGTCCAGCGATCTGACGCTATCAGCGGGTCCAGCCTGAATAGGATCTCAGTGACGTGATCACAGTGCCATGGCCAAGGTTGAGATCTATACCTGGCAGTCATGCCCATTCTGCCTGCGTGCCAAGGCTCTCTTGGATCGCAAAGGGGTGAGTTACCAGGAGCACGCCATCGATGGCGACCAGGAAGCTCGCGCAGCGATGGCGAGCCGGGCTGGGGGTAGTAACACGTTGCCCCAGATCTTTATCGATGATCTGAGTATTGGTGGCTGTGATGAGTTGCATGCCCTTGAGGGGGCTCAAAAACTTGATGGTTTGCTCCAAGGCAAGGTCTGACGCCATGCGACACCTGTTCGTTTTGGACCCCTTGCAGTGCATTCAACCCGCCAAGGATTCCACAGCTGCTTTGATGCAGGCGGCCCAACGGGCATCGATTGAGGTTTGGGCTTGTACACCCGCTGATCTTCAGGCTCGCGGAGATCAGCTCTATGTGATTGCCATCCCTGTGGTGCCTGAGCCTTGGATTAGCACCGGTGAGCCGCAGAGCCTTCCTCTGACTGACTTCGCCTGCATCTGGATGCGTAAGGATCCTCCGGTCGATGAGGCCTATCTCTATGCCACCCATTTGCTCGAGCTGGCCGAGCGGACTGGTGTGTTGGTGATTAATCGGCCAGCAGCGTTGCGGGCCTGGAATGAAAAGCTCGGTGCGCTGCGTTTCAACAGCCTGATGGCTCCCACGCTTGTGGCCAGTCGGGTCAGTGAGCTTGCGGTCTTTGCCCGTGAGCAAGGAGAGGTGGTGCTCAAACCTTTAGGGGGTCGAGCTGGTCAGGGGCTGGTGCGAGTCGCTGGTGCCGCTCCCGGACTTGAGGCCTTACTGGAGTTGGTCACGGATCAGGAGCAGCTACCGGTGATGGCTCAGCGGTTTTTGCCGGCTGTGATTGAAGGAGACAAGCGCATCCTGTTGGTGGATGGAGAGCCTCTTGGTGCAGTGAACCGACGTCCTAAGGCTGGAGATTTTCGCAGCAACCTTGCCATGGGTGGACGCCCTGAACCCACAGAGCTAGACAGTCGTGAATTGCAGATCTGTGCAGAATTGGCACCCGTTTTGAGAGAACAGGGTTTGTTTTTTGTGGGAATTGATGTGATTGATGGCCTGCTGAGTGAGATCAATGTCACCAGTCCCACTGGCATTCGTGAGGTGGAGCGCCTCAAGGGGGTTCCCCTCGCTGATCAAGTGATTGCGCGTTTGCTGCTCAGTCTTGGTTGATCCTTGGTACGCAGGTCGAGTTGGTCGGCCAGTACAGACAGCTTCATGCCAACTTCTTGTAATTCCCGTTCGACCACAGACCCTCGGACCAAACCAGCTCCGGCGGTGAGATCAAGCACTGTCCCGCGTGCGTGGCCACAACGGATGGCCACGCGCAGTTCCGTGTCGCCTTGGCTGTCGATCCAGCCAATCGGCGCCGCATAGCTGCCACGTTCAAAAGGTTCCAATGTGCGCAGCCAGGCCATCGCCTCCCGGCAAGGCAGACCCGCTACCGCCGGCGTTGGGTGCAGAATTTTGGCCAAATTGAGGGATGTTTGACCAATGGCATTGGCTGTAATCGGTGTATGCAGATGCACCAGTTGGCCATGACGAGCGAGTTGGGGGTTTCGTGGTCGCCGTGGTGTCAGCCCTTGATTGCACAGCTGACTGGTAATTGAGGCAACGACAAGTTCATGCTCGCGGCGGTCCTTTTCCGAGCGGAGCAGTTCTTGTCCATCGTCATTGCGATCAGCAGTGCCGGCCAGAGCGTCGGTGCGTAGCTGATGACCTTGCAGGCTCAGTAGCCGTTCAGGCGAAGCCCCAAAAAAGGCATCCTCGTGGGTTCTTCGCCATAAGAAGCGGCAGCTACCTGATTGCTGTTGGCGTAGCTTGACCAGTACTGGCAGCGGGTTTAAGGGTGTTTGGAGCTGAATGGATTGGCGCACAGCCAGCACCAATTTGTTGAGCTCACCGCTGCTGACTAAATCCAGTCCCCGTTTGAGAGCTGGTCTGTAACACTCCTGCCAGGGCTGGAGTTCTGTGGTGCCGCGGACGCTGCTGGGCCAGCAATCTTTTGAATTGTGATTGGGGTCGAGCAGGTTTTCCGCCATCAGCCAAAGTTGTTCTGCCAGGTCCCGTGCTTCTGCTTGCTGGGTGATCACGCCATTGAGACGCAGCCAACCGTGTCGACCCTGGCGGCTGAGTTGCCAGCGTGGCAGTACCGCCTGCACTGCACTGGTGCGGATCTGGCTGCGTTGTCGTTCTGCGGGATGGTCGAAAAAGGAAAAGGCCAGCAGGATTTTTGGTCGGGCCTGAGCAGGGGCGTTGGGCGTCGCGTCTGTGAGGCGTGCCAGGGTTGTATCGCTGAATCGTTGGGCCACCTCAAAGCGTCTGGGGCCTGCAAGATCAAGGCTTTGGCACTGACCTGCTGCTGCAAAGCAAAGGCCGGGTGCACTATCCCAGAGAAACTGGAAGGGATGCTCATCGGCTAGTAAGGGCAGGTGGTACAGCGGATCCACCTCGTCGAGAGGCAGGGCCAGGCTGAGGACACCTTCATCGCCCTTGCGTTCGCACCAGCCCCGGGATGCGGCAGTTAAAAGGTTGCTGAAACTACGGTCAGCTGTCATCCGGGATGGGAGTTGAGCGCGGGTGCTGCTCAAATGTATGGGCCTTTCCCTGGTTTCCAGGCTTCTTTCCCATGCCAGACCAGCAGGATGTTGCATCCCTTTACGCCAAGGCCTCCACAAGGCGAGCTCTTTGGAAAGCCGCGATCAAGTGGCCGATGTACTCCGTGGCAGTGATGCCGGCGTTGCTGGCGGCAGGTTGGCGGGTTGGGGCCGGCGAAGCAGTGCGTCTTGACCAACTGCTTGGCTTTTTGGTTGCGGCTGTGCTGCTTTTGCTTTGGGAAAACCTCAGCAACGACCTCTTTGATGCAGATACCGGCGTGGACAGCTTCACCAAGTTGCATTCGGTGGTTGCGCTGCTGGGTCAGCGGAGGCCTGTGCGCCGATTTGCCCACTTAGCGCTCGTGCTGGGTTTGTTGTTGATGTTGGTGTTGGCTTTGCGCAGTAGTTCTGCTGTGCTCTTTTTGGTGCTGGTGAGTTGTGGTTTGGGTTACCTCTACCAGGGGCCGCCCTTTCGCTGGGGCTACATAGGCCTTGGTGAGCCTTTGTGTTGGTTGGCTTTTGGCCCTTTCGCTACTGCCGCTGCCTTGTTGGCGTTGGCACCGCTCAACGCTGATGGATCAGCTATTCCATGGACAACGGCGTTCACCCTGGGGAGTGGTCCGGCCTTAGCGACAACCTTGGTGCTCTTCTGCTCTCATTTTCATCAAGTCGCTGAAGATGCGGCTTTTGGCAAACGATCGCCTGTGGTGCGCTTGGGCACAGCTCGTGCGGCGGCTCTGGTGCCCTGGATGCTTTCGCTTGTGTTTGTTCTGGAGTGGATCCCTGTGCTGCAGGGAGATTGGCCGCTGACGGCTCTGCTTGGCGGCCTGGGATTGCCTGCAGGAGCAGCGCTGATCCGTTTGCTTCGCCATCACCATGATCAGCCAGAGAAGATTCGTGGTAGCAAGTTTTTGGCATTGCGCTTTCAGGCGCTCAATGGCTTGGGGTTGAGCTTGGGCCTAGCGCTAGCTCCTTGCTTTGGCTTTGCGATGTCTAGCGCAGCTTGAGTTGATGGTTTTCAAGTTTCAGTGCAAACCGTTTTCATTTCGTTTGAGTCGGGTGTTGCAGACGGCTCAGGGGGTTGTTGAAGAACGGCAGGGTTGGTTGCTGAGATTGGAGGATTCCGCTGGTCGTTGTGGTTGGGGGGAGGTAGCTCCGATGGATGCCGCTGGTTTAAAGGCCTGCGGCGATTGTTTGGTCAAGCTTCGCTTGCCACCAACGCGTTTGGAGTTGGAGGATGGCATGGCGTTTTGGCCTGCGCCCTTAGCTTTTGGCGTGGGTGCAGCTTTGGCGGAATTGGATGGCCTCGTGGGGTCTGTGGCAACAGGCGGTTGGCTCGCGGCGCCTGCCTCGGCTGTGTTGTTGCCGGCCGGTGAGGCCCTTTTGAATGCGTTGGATTCCATGCTTGAGATGGATGCCTCAGCAGCTGATCCCTTCACTGTGAAGTGGAAGGTAGCGGTCGCTCCGGATGCACTGGAGCGCCGTCTCTTGTTGCAACTGTTGGATCGGCTGCCAGGCCATGCGCGCTTCAGGCTTGATGGCAATGGCGGTTGGGATCGCAGTGTGGTCAGCTGGTGGGTGGAGCGATGTCTGCAGGATCCGAGGCTGGAATGGTTGGAACAACCTTTGCCTGCTAGTGATCTTGAGGGGTTAAGAGCTTTGGCTCAACAGGCTCCCGTGGCTCTTGATGAGTCGCTTCTGCTTGAGCCATCACTACGAGAGTCATGGTCTGGTTGGCAGGTGCGGCGTCCGCTCTTAGACGGTGATCCAAGACCTCTGCTACATGAGCTGCAGGAGGGTGTGGGCTACCGGATGTTGAGCACGGCCTTTGAAACCGGCATTGGTCGGCGTTGGCTCCACCATCTCGCTGCTTTGCAGCATCAGGGCCCTACACCAGTGGCTCCTGGCCTGGCCCCGGGTTGGTGCCCTGATGGACTTTTATTTAGTGCTGATCCTGAAGTGGTCTGGGCTGCGGCATGAGGGAGTTGGTTGCCCTGCGTTGCAATCCCGCTCAGGCGGAGCAAAAGGCCTTGCAGCTAGCTCAGGCCTTGGGAAAAGGCGATTGGGTGCAATTGCTGCCGCCCGTGGGTGGTACTCGGGGTTTGATCCCTAGGGATCTTTTGCCTGATGGTCCTGGTGTGGTGGTGGCCAGTGGAGGCACATCCGGCGGACAGCAGCACTGTTTGCAGCCTTGCAGCCATCTCGACTTATCAGCTTCGGCCACAGGTCAATGGCTCCAGCAGCAGGGTTACGACCTGCAGCAATGCATGTTGCTTAATCCTTTGCCGTTGCATCACGTTAGTGGCTTGATGCCTTGGTGGCGTAGTCGTTGTTGGCGAGTTGGGCATGCATGGCTACAGCCTGGCTTGATGAGGGATCCAGACGCTTTGGAGCAGTTGTGTGGGTCGTTGCCGGGATGGGGAGAGCAGCCTGTCTTGATTTCTTTGGTGCCAACACAGCTGCAGCGTTTGTTGACGCACACCGCTGGTGTGCGTGTATTGAAAGCTTGTGCTGTGATTTGGGTTGGTGGAGCAGTGCTCTCGTCAGCGTTGATGAAAGCGGCACGGGCCGAAGGGTTGCGCTTGGCACCCTGCTATGGAGCCACTGAGACGGCGGCGATGGTGACAGCGCTAGCTCCTGAGGATTTCCTGGCGGGTGCGACGGGCTGTGGATCACCGCTTGATGATGTGGAGCTGCAGTTGACGCAAGCAGGTGCGCTGCAAGTTCGAACAGAGCGGTTGGCGTTGGCGCGCTGGTCAGGTGAGGGCTTGGAGGATGTTCGAGATCAGCAAGGCTGGTGGACCTCTGGAGATGCTGGTTGTTTGACAACTGAGAGCAACCAGCTTCGACTCAGCATCGCTGGCCGTTTGGATGGTGCGATTCACTCTGGTGGTGAAACTGTTTTCCCTGAACAGTTGGAGGTCCGTTTACAAGCGGCGGCACAAGGTTTGCCTCTGGAGGCTGTGTTGCTGCTTGCCGTTGAAGACAGGGAATGGGGTCAACGCTTGGTTGCGCTTGTGCGTCCTGCTGCTGGGGTAAATGGAGAGGGTTTGATCAAGCAACTACGCCATCTCACTGCCGATTGGTCTCCTGCCGATCGGCCGATGCATTGGCGGCTTTGTCCAATACTTGCTCCGATGGCTAATGGAAAATGGCAACGGGGCCATTGGCAGCAATGGTTGCGGTTGCTAGAAGCGGAAAGTACAGAGCTTTGACTATGGCCAGTCTTTCTGATACTGAGCTCAGTAATAAGAAATTAGCCGCGGGTTTGCTAGGGATTTTTCTTGGTGCTTTAGGTATTCATAAATTCGTCATAGGCAAGAATAACCCGGCTATTATTATGTTGGTGGTTTCGCTTGCGGGTGGTTCCATTACATGTGGGATTGCATATGCAGTCATGCAGGTTATAGGTTTAATTGAGGGCATTATTTATTTAACACAAACACCGAAGGAATTTAAGGAGATTTATCTTGATGGTGACAAGGAGTGGTTCTGATGGTTGTTCCTTCGATGCGAACATTGCCACGGCTGGTGCTTGCAGGATCCGCTCTGATGAGTTGTAGTATCTTCGCTTCTTTGCCACATGATGCCTTTCATCCTTTTGCATTGATGGCAAGTTTTTTGCCGCTGCAGTTGGGGGCGTTGGTGTGGGTCAGATTGAGCCAATCTTCCCCAGGCCGGAAGCCTCCAGCCAGCGATCAATGCCTTCTGGCAGTGCACAACGCTGACGTGTCTGGGCATTGATCGCTAGATGGCGGATGAGAGCGTGGGCAGCGATCTGGTCTCCGCAGTTGAATTCGAAGTGAACTTGGAAGCTGTTTGGATTGAGTGGCTCTGGGCGTAGCTCGACAACCAAGGCGTCGCCGGTTTTTAGCGGACGTCGAAAATCTGCTTGACAGTGGATGATCGGTAAGGCGGCTACTGGTGTGATCTCAGAGTTGCGGCTGCCAGGAAAGATCTCTGCGGTGGTTAGGCCGTATTGCTCAAGACTTTCTTCCCATGCTTCATGACACCAGCGGAATAGCTGATGGAAATGCATCACGCCGGCGGCATCAGTATCGCCAAAACGCACGACGCGGCGCAGCAATAACCAGTTTTCTGGATTCATGTTTGGGATTCTGGTCGAAGGCGAAGATCACCATCATCATTGTGATGGGGTGTTGGCGGCAGATTTTATTGGTAGCTGCTGTGATCGTTTGAGTGTTGTAGATGCTTTCGCGGATGCGCTAGCGATTGACCTGCTGGACAATAACTGGCTGGCGATGTTATTGGTTTAATCAAGCATGTGGCTTAGAGTCAGTGTTCCCGTTCCTGTCTTTTGAGAGAAGACTGACGCCAGGATGAAATACATACAAGACCATTACTTCCACCACCGAGCTGATGATGTAACAGATCTACTGAGTAAAGGCAGACAAGCCATCCAAGCCAAAGAAGAACATCTTTAATGGATTGGGCAAGTGGCCCTTGTATAGTTATCAGAATTAATGCTGTGAATGAAGCGGTGTTAATACTGTCAGGCTCTCGAAATCATATACTTACCTTGAACCCTAATGGCTAGTCATGAGAGTCAACCTCAACGGGGAGAAGAATGCAGTAGGTAATGTCTTCGCGTATATCACGATTGGCTTGGCATTAGGTCTCAATGGATTGGTGATAGCAGCTTGGCTGATTTGGACAAGATTAAACTAGAAACTAGAAACGATGTATTTTGCTTTCAGTAGAAGGCTGCATAAGCCTCGCTAACAGTCCAAATCTATTCTTGTTTTTTATCTGTTTGGTTCGCTCAATGCGCGGGGAACCCTTGCATTCCTAGGCCAAAGTTCAGGCCAATTCTCACGAGCCAGTAGCTGATCAACGCAACGGCTGCCACGATCAACTGCCAAGCGTGGATGGCAAAGGGCATCAATCGGCGCTGCTGGATTGCCAGCACCGACCAGACGATCAACATTGCTGCCATTACTGGCCCAAAAGCATGCCATTGCACTGAGCTATTCAGATCTCCATGTAGTGCTTCAGTCGTGGCCCTAGTAAGGAAGCAGGTTGGGCAGGGAATGCCGCTGAGAGCTCTGAGTGGGCAGGGCCAGCCTGGCAGCGATGGATGCAGACCCTTGATCCACAGGCAGCCAGTGAGTGTTGCAGGCAGTAGATAACCAGCCCGTTGCAGCCGTCGCAGAAAACGGTTCAGTGCCTTGTGCCTTAGCGATCCACAGAACCCATGATCACGTCGATGGAGCCAAGGATCGCCATGATGTCTGCGACTTTCGCTCCCTTGAGGATATGGGGAAGGATTTGCAGGTTATTGAGGTCAGCAGCACGGATTTTGAAACGCCACGGTGTGACGTCATTGTTGCCTTGTAGGAAAACACCGATTTCTCCCTTGCCTGACTCAAGCCTGGTGTAAAGCTCACCATTCGGGATCTTGAAGGTGGGTGCAACTTTCTTGGCGACGTATTGATAGTCAAATCCGGTAAAGGGGCTCTTCTTACCCTCGGCCATTCGCTGAGCTTCGAGGTTTTCTGTTGGTCCTCCTGGGATCATCTCGCAGGCCTGTCGCAAGATCTTCAGCGATTGGCGCATTTCTTCGATTCGAACGCGATAGCGCGCATAGCAATCGCCTTCTTTCTCCCAGGCGACATCCCAATCGAAGTCGTCATAGCACTCGTAGTGATCCACTTTGCGTAGATCCCATGGCACTCCTGAAGCCCGTAGCATCGGCCCCGAAAGGCTCCAGTTGATCGCCTCATCTCGTCCAATGGCGCCCAAACCTTCGATGCGGCGACGGAAGATTGGGTTGTTGGTGATTAGTTTTTCGTACTCATCGATCTTGGGACCAAACCAGTCGCAGAAGTCTTGGCATTTCTCCAGCCAACCCCAGGGCAAATCACAGGCGACGCCACCGATGCGGAAATAGTTGTTGTTGATCAATCGTTGACCTGTGGCTGCTTCCCACAGGTCGTAGATCATTTCTCTTTCTCGGAAGATATAGAAAAAGGGTGTTTGGGCACCCACATCAGCCAGGAAGGGGCCAAGCCAGAGCAGGTGGTTGGCAATGCGATTGAGCTCGAGCATCACCACGCGGATGTAGCTGGCTCGCTTCGGCACAGAGATGTTGGCCAAGCGCTCCGGAGCGTTCACGACGATTGCCTCGTAGAACATTCCGGCTGCATAGTCCATGCGGCTCACGTAGGGCACGAACATCACACTCGTGCGGTTTTCGGCAATTTTTTCCATGCCCCGATGGAGATAACCGATCACCGGTTCGCAGTCCACGACGTCTTCACCGTCGAGGGTGACCACCAGCCTCAGCACTCCATGCATCGAGGGATGATGGGGGCCGAAGTTGACGACCATTGGCTCCGTACGCGTTTCCAGCTGCGACATGGGGCCTTGAGTTGCAGAGCGTTAGCGGGATCTTAGGAAGGAACCCATGCCCGATTCGTCCATTAACTCGGATTCAGGTTTCAAGCATCTGTCTGTACTGGCAGATGCCGTGTCGCAGCCTGTCGCTGCTTTGCCTGCACAGCTGCTCGATGGCGGGTTGATGATCGATGCCACCCTTGGCGGTGGCGGCCACAGTGCTCTGTTGCTGGAACGTCATCCAGATCTCCGCCTGATCGGTTTGGACCAAGACCCCACGGCTCGTGCGGCGGCGGCTGAGCGACTGGCGCTATTTGGAGATCGCGTCACGATCGTGGCGACTAATTTTGTTGATTTCAGCCCAGCCGAGCCGGCAGTGGTGGTGATGGCTGACTTGGGAGTGAGCAGTCCCCAACTGGATGTGGCGAAAAGGGGTTTTAGCTTTCGCCTTGATGGTCCGCTCGACATGCGCATGAACCCCCAGGTGGGCGAAACGGCGGCTGAGCTGATTGGGCGTCTCGAAGAAACCGAGCTGGCAGATCTCATCTATGCCTATGGCGAGGAGCGCTTGTCCCGTCGCATCGCCCGGCGTATTAAGCACGATCTGGCAGAGCAAGGACCCTATGCCGGCACCGCCGCTTTGGCTTATGCGGTGGCTGGTTGCTATCCGCCGAAGGCCCGTCGTGGTCGTATTCATCCAGCCACCCGCACTTTTCAGGCCCTGCGCATTGCTGTGAATGATGAATTGGATGCCTTAGATCGCTTCTTGCAAAAGGCCCCTGACTGGTTAGTACCAGGTGGTTTGCTCGCAGTGATCAGCTTTCATTCCCTTGAAGACCGTCGCGTCAAGACCGCTTTCTTGCGTGATCAGCGCCTGGAGCGGCTAACCCGTAAGCCTTTGGTGGCCAGCGAGATGGAGATCGCTGCCAATCCACGAAGCCGTAGTGCAAAGTGTCGATTCGCTCGCCGCTTGCCTCAAGCGATGACTGCCGATGCCCTCTGATCCAATCTGGTGGTGGGCTTTTGGAGTGCAACTGTTAGCTCTCCCTGGAGCATTGTTGCCGGTGCTACCGAGTTTGTTGTGGTTGCCGCTCGGTGCTGGTTTATGGGTTTGGCATGTGGGCTGGAGTGCAGGTTGGCTCAGCCTTGGTTTGGCCTGCATTGTTTTTCTACTTGGCCTTATCGCTGATCTGTTAGCGGTAGCTCTTGCTTCTGCTCGTTTACGAGCAAGCCGCTGGGCAGTTTTGGGTGCTGGATTGGGGCTGCTGCTTGGCTTGGTGGGTCTGTTGCCGGCTTTGCCTTTTGGAGGCCCATTGCTAGGGGCTCTCTTTGGACCTTGGCTGGGTGCTGCTTTGGTGGAAACGTTGACGGCTAGTCAACCTCCGTTAGCACTTGGATGGTTGCTTGCAGCTCGTCGTGGTGCGCTGGTCGGGCTTGCAGTGGTTGCTGGCCTATTGGTGAGCCGAGTAGCCCAATTCGTTTTGGCGCTACTCGGCATCGCTGGTTTTTTGCTGCTCAGTTGGGCTTAAGCAGGCCAGTGTTGTCTGTGCTGCCGAATAACTGACGGTAGGCAGCAGTTGAGATGCAAACCATGGCAGGAACCATCACGAAGAGGCCTCCATAGTGGAAGGTGGCGGCGATGGCATGGATCACAGCCTCCACGATCAGCAGCCAGAGCACGATCCACCAGGAAGGGTTGATCACATCGATACCAGAACTCAATGCATTGGCTGAGTTCTGGCTGCCAAGCAGGCTGTTTTGAACGAGGAACTGTTGGGTTACCAGGAACCAGATTGCAAAGATTGCTAGGGCAATGCTTGGAATCACAATCAGGGCTTGATTGATCTGGCCTAGCCCCAGGCCTATCAGGTAGGCAATCACCGAGGCAACAGCAATCACGACGATATAAAGGATCAATGAGCCCAGTAGCCGCCAGCTGGAGGTTTGATCCCAACGTGTAAAGACGGCGAAGTCAGGCTTTTGACCATCGAGTGCAGTCCAAGCGCCTCGGATTAGTCCCACAATTCCCCATAGCACCACGATGATGTAACCGATCAGGCCAACGACCAGCAGTAGATAACCCAGGACTGGATGTAACCATGCAACTTCTTTGACAGCGGCGATGCGAGTACCGCCAAGCGCGGCAAGGCCGATGAAGGGGAGCGTTACCACCCCCACCAGGATTTGGAAAAGCAAAAAACTCCAGGGAGCTTTACAGAAGGCGTTCCAGCCGTCCTCGACGGCTTTGAGCACCTGAAGGCTGGAGCCGGTTGGAGTAGTTGCCACCGTCTAATACACAGATGTTGTTAAAAACTAGCCGCAGTAACAGTTTTGCTCAGGATTTTTTGAAACTGCGACATCGATTGTGAGGCAGTTGTTGCTAGCCAGCTCTTAGGTCGGTCACGACATTGCTAATCGACTCCACAGCCTGGCTGATGTCTTCGCTTGAGGTGTTGCGACCCAAGCTCAGTCGAAGCGAGGCTTCCGCCTCAGCTGATGTGCGACCTAAGGCCATCAGCACATGCGATGGGGCTCCTTGGCTGCAGGCAGAGCCGCTGCTGCAAGCAATCAGCGGTCGCAATTGTTGATGCAGGCTGCTGCCGCGCACTCCTGGAATTGTGATGTTGAGATTGTGAGGCAGCCTGTGCTCTAGCGATCCATTGAGGATGAGATCGGGGAGGCGTTCTCGTAAACCATCCCAGAGTTGATTGCGCAGCGTGCAGAGCTTGTCTTGGCGGCTCGTGATGTCCTTCATTGCTAGTTCTACGGCTTTAGCGAGGCCCACAATCAATGGCACGGGGAGTGTCCCAGGCCTTAGGCCCTGCTCTTGGCCTCCACCCCACTGCAAGGGGTTGATTGGCACTTCAGGACGTACGACGAGTGCACCGATCCCTTTAGGGCCGTAAAGCTTGTGGCCGCTGATGCTGATTAGATCGAGCGCTAGAGCATCTGGATCGAGATGGACGTGACCAAAGGCTTGTGCGGCATCGCTATGCAGAACCACATCACGCGCACGGCATAGCTCTGCCAACTTTGCTAGGGGTTGGATGACGCCCGTTTCATTGTTGGCGGCCATCACGCTCACGAGCAGCGTGTCGTTTTCAAATGCCTCAGCCAGCTGCTCCGGTCGCAGCAGACCATCCGCCCGTGGTTCTAGTTCCGTTAGTCGGAAACCTTCCTTTTGCAGTTGGCGCAGCGGATCGAGTACGGCATGGTGTTCAGTAATCAGCGTGATCAGGTGGCCTGGTGAACCGCGTTGTTCTGCTCTTGCCCTGGCATGACCGAGTAGCGCAATGTTATTGGCTTCTGTGGCCCCGCTAGTAAAGATCACGCGTTGCGGTGTGACGCGCAGATGGGAGGCCAGTTGCTCTCGAGCGAGGCTCACTGCGGCTGCGGCCTTCAGCCCAGAGCGATGTTGACGGCTTGAGGCATTCCCCCAGTCTTCACTCCAGTAGGCGGCCATGGCCTCTACAACCTCGGCAGCACAGGGTGTGGTTGCCTGATAATCCAAGCAAATGGGGGATTGTTTTAGGAATCCACTGGAAAGGCTTGGCAGCATGGTGGAAAGTTCCGTTGCTCTGTCGCGCATGCGTCGTTCTTTCAGGATCGTCGGTCTGAGCCTCACAGCGTTGTTTTTGTTGTGTTTCCGCCCTTCAGAGGCTATTGAGCCTCAGGAGGTCATTGAGCAGATGAAGAAGAGTCGGCCTGCCAATTTGGTGGTGTTAATCAAGCGCCCTGATGTTGGTGGCGACTATCTCTTGGGGATGTATGCGCTCAAGACGGACAAGTTTGATCAGGATCTGCGGCGCTTCAAACTTTGGCAGGAGTGGTCATATGACCTCAACGTTCACACTGAGTCAGTGAGCTGCAGCCCCGCAGAACCTCTACGGATCACCCGAGATAGCAGAGCGGTGTATGTGCGTCGTCTTAATCCAGGGGGGATTGTGACCCCAGCGAATCGGGAGGACCATCTTGTGTGGTGGGCGGCTTGTGTCCCAGAGCTGGGCGGCACAGATCCAACCAATCTGAAAGATAAGGCTCTATCACTCGGTTATTCAACCGTGTTAGTTGAATCCCAAGAAGTCTTGGTCGGACCAGTCCGTTGAGGTCCCTATCGCTTCAGGACTGTTGGGGCGATCGCTTCTAGATTTTTATGGCTTGCAATCCTGTTGGCCCATGAGTGAGACCCTTCCCCAGAATGTGGAGGCTGCCCCGTCTCCGCGGTTACTACTGGTTGATGATGAACCGGGACTGCGCACGGCTGTGCAGGCTTATCTGGAGGATGAAGGATTTGAGGTCACCACTGCCGTCGATGGAGACGATGGCTGGCAGAAGGCTCAAGAGATGCTGCCTGATTTGGTCATCAGCGATGTGATGATGCCGCGTTGTGATGGCTATGGACTGCTTAAGCGGATGCGGGAGGACGAGCGCTTGGGTGGCACTCCTTTGATTTTTCTCACTGCTAAGGGGATGACGGCCGATCGCACCGAGGGTTATCTGGCTGGGGTGGATGACTACATCCCTAAACCCTTTGACCCTGAGGAGTTGGTGGCTCGTGTCCGCAACGTGGTTCGTCGGCAAGATCGTCTTCTTCGGGAAGCAGCTCGTTTCGCGGATACTGATGTGGGTCAGATGGCCCGCCAGATCACAGAGATTCGCACCATGCTTGCCCATGGTGATGGCAGTTCATCCAAGGATGTAGCGCTTCACAATTTCACGCCGCGGGAGGCGAGTGTTCTGCAATTGGTGGCTGAGGGGTTGATGAATAAGGAGATCGCTCGGCAGTTGGAGACATCAATTCGCAATGTTGAGAAGTACGTGAGTCGTTTGTTCATCAAAACGGGCACGTCAAGTCGCACTGAGTTGGTTCGTTATGCCTTGGAAAACCAGTTAGTGACATGACCATTGGCAGGCTGCAATGGCGTGTCTGATGCGGATTGGCTTTCAGCCAGCTTCAACCATGGCTGGACCTACAGCCAACGCATTGCTGCTGTGGATGCTGGTCGAGGGTTGGTGGAGCTGCTTGCGGTTCATTACACCCACTCGAGTCGCGATGTATGGCAACAGCGTTTGCAGGCTGGGCAGATTCGGCTGAATGGCGAGCTGGTGCGATTGGATCAGCTGCTCGCCTCAGGTGATCAGGTGTCTTGGCAGCGCCCTCCATGGCTGGAAGCTGCGGTTCCGGCGAGCTGGGAGGTGATTTTTGATGATGGCGATCTGCTGGTTGTCAATAAACCTTCAGGGTTGCCGGTGATCCCAGGTGGGGGGTTCCTTGATCACACGCTTACGGGGCTGCTGCAACGTCGTTGTCAGCTGGCTGGGGAGTCTCAGGTGCCACGGCCGGTGCATCGCCTGGGAAGGTTCACATCGGGACTGTTGATCTGCGCTAGGCAAAGGGAGACTCGAGCGAAACTCTCAGCGATGTTTCGTCGTGCCACTGCCGGTGATCAAGGCTGCAAGAAGATTTATCGCGCTTTGGCGCACCGCAATCTGAATGTCCATTGCGATGAGGTTGCCACGATCAGGGTCCCGATTGTGCAGACTGCTCACCCCATGGTGGGCCAGGTTTGGGTTGCTGCTGATTCATCCCTTCAACATGATTCAAAGCAGTCTGAATCTCGTGTTCTTACAGCCTTGTCAACTGTGCGATTGCTGGAGCGACGTTCGGATGCAGATTTGTTGGAGGTAGCAATTCAAACTGGGCGTCCGCATCAAATCCGAATCCATCTGGCAGCGATTGGTTCGCCCTTGATTGGAGATCCTTTATATGGCTTTGATGGGCAGATTTCATCAGCAGCAACACCAGGTGATGGTGGTTATTGTCTTCATGCTCACAGGCTTCTGGATGTGCCCTACCGCAACCATCTGCATGGCTTCACAGCCTGCTCGCCGCGGCACCTCCAGATGGAGACGGAAAGATAAGCGGCGCCTATTTTACCAGTTAGGGTGATCGTTGAATCCCCAAGAGCTCGTGACTTGTTGATGTTGAAGCGTGGGTTGCTGATTGCATGTTCTTTGATGGGAATTGCAGGCTGCTCTTTGAATTCTGTGCGCCAGCATGAAGTGTTGCAGCCTGAAAGATTGGATCTGCAATTATTAGTCTGCAAAATAAAATCTACGTTTTTCTCTGATGCAAATCAGGACGGACAAATTTCAGTTGGAGATCATATGACGTATGTTTTTAATGTTTCTGAGGATGCTGCTTGTGCTCAGTCGCAATCAACCTTTTATGCTGTTGAGCAGATTGTGATGAGGCAGGCTTTGGGCCATGATCGGCAGCAGACTTTTGTGACCCATTTTCAGGGAACTTTTAGGTTGAAGAAAGGCAATCTTCAGTTGCGAGGCCTGGGTTCTCTCGGTTTAAACGCTAGCAAGTGGAAAGCTATTAATCAATCCGGCGCTATTGATCTTGTGCTTGCCAACATCTTTCCTGAGAGCCATAGGCTTTCCGTCATTGGCGAGGGTGGTTCTTACACTGGAATGGTGGGCACCGCATTTGTTGAGCCCGGAGATGCAGTCGTGGTTGATATTAATTTGTTCAACCAATTCAAGCTTGATTGAGTTTAATAGATATTGTCTTTCTCTATTGCTTATGCCAGAGGATTTGGCTGTAATTTTAACTTTTCTTGAACTCAATCAGTCGTGAAAAGTAGAATGGAGCCTGATTGAGTTTGCTGCGGATGGGTTCGAATCCGCAGCCCATTGCTGCTTTGATGATGCCGTCTTCGCGAAGGGTATATGCGCGAGTGGTTTTACTAGGACCTGGGAACAGCTGGCCAATGCGTTTGAGTACCGCTAGTAGAGGGGTGTAAGGGGCAAAGCTCACCAGCAAACTTTCTTGTGTGAGTCCGCATAGGTGACGGACCATCTCTTCAGCTGCCTGTTGGGGGTAGTGGATGAAGACATCCAGGCAGATCACGGTGTGAAAGCAGCCCTGCAGGCTTTCGAGGTCGGAGGTGGTGAAGGTCAGTCGGCTTAGATCCAGCTCCGCATCTTCAGCACGGCGTTTGGTTTCGGCCACCATGGCGGCGGAAATGTCACTTGCGGCAATCGATCCAGCCCCCATTGCGGCCAGAGGAAGGCTGAGGCTTCCTACCCCGCAGCCGGCGTCGCAGAAACTCATGGCACTCAGATCACCGCGTTCCTGAAGCCAGGCGAGCACATCATCCACCGTTTTTTGATGGCCGATGCGGATGTTGCGCTGCACTTTATTGACGTCATCACTTTCGCTGTAGATGCGATTCCAGCGATCAAATCCTGTTCCGTTGAAGTAGTTGGCCACTTCAGTTTTTTCAGCCTGTTTGAGCTCTTGGCGCTGTTCCATGGCCATTGAGTTGGGTTCAGACGATCGGGATCTTAAGCAGCATGCTTCCAGATCAGCTCTTCAGTATCTGGTTTCCACTGCCAGCGGAGTAAGTCTGTTAAGGGCTGATTCACAAGTAGCTCATCCAGTGTGCGGCGATTGCCCATCACCTGCCGAGGGGCCATGGTGGCAGCCCAGATGGCCGCGGCAGGTTCACCACTCCAAGTGGCTAAACGTCGACTTCCTTCCAGGAGGGGCAGTGTGACTCCTGCCAGAGTGCCATCTTCCAGGCGACAGGTTCCTTTTTCGACCAGCAGAACCCTTTCATCCCAGCGATACTTGCCATCTTTGAGGCCGTAGGGAGCGAGACTATCGCTCACAAGTACCAGCTGTTGTGGTGCCAGTCTTTGCAATAGCACCGCCATGGTGGGGTCAACATGAACGCCATCGGCGATCAGTCCCATAGCGATCTCTCCATGAATGCAGGCTTCCCCAACTGGGCCAGCTGCACGATGGTGAAGACCGGGCATGGCATTGAAAGAGTGGGTCAGCATTCCCACTCCCTGGGAGAAGGCATCGGCAGATGCTTCCCCATCTGCGTTCGAGTGCCCTAGGCATACCACGATGCCTAGGGTTCTTAGTCGTTCAATCACTTCAGATGATCTGGGCAGTTCTGGAGCCAGGGTCATCAGACTGATGTCTTGTTCAAAACCGCGAATGCGTTCATCCAGTGCCCTTAGGCTCGGAGCACAGAGATGCTCCAGGGGATGGGCGCCGTGGCGTGCCGTTGCCAGAAAAGGGCCTTCAAGGTGGGCCCCTAGCAGTTCACAGCGTTGTGGGCAGTGTTGTTCTCGGGCTGCATGCAGCACCGTTAAAGATTGACGCAGGGCTGCTACCCCGCAGCTCACAAGCGTGGGGCAGATTGCCTGTACACCGTCTTGCCAGAGTTTGTCGAGCAGCTTCAGGAGCTGGGGAATGTCTTTGGCGGTGAGCTCGGGGAAGGCCAATCCCAGCCCTCCATTGATTTGTAGATCGATGCCCATGGGGCTGATCCAGTCGCCCTGCCAGCTCTCCCCGTCCATGGCAGAGCCATCTGCCATGGGTTGAACACTGAGCACCCGCTCGTGCTCATCTACGGCCAACCACCACAGCTTGGTGTCTATGGCGTTTAGAGGTTTGGGCAGGCGGATGTGGGTGATCCGATGCATGGGAGGTGGCCAGGTGGTGCTAGTGCGGGACCATGGCATTGTCGTCATTATTCATCGTGACCTCTGCTTCTCTGCCTGTGCCTTTGGCAGCTGCTGAATCGCCGCCGCAGGTGGCTGTGGTGATGGGTAGTGATTCTGATTTGCCAACCCTGCAACCGGCTGTCACCGTCTTAGAGGAGTTCGGTGTGCAGGTGGAGGTGCGTGTGCTTTCCGCGCACCGTACGCCCCTTGAGATGGTGGCCTTTGCGCAGCAGGCTCATCAGAGAGGTTTGAAGGTGATCGTGGCAGGTGCCGGCGGTGCTGCTCATTTGCCGGGCATGGTGGCGTCACTCACCACGCTGCCAGTGATTGGAGTACCTGTGCAGAGCAGGGCTCTTTCCGGGGTGGATTCCCTGCATTCGATTGTGCAGATGCCTGGGGGAATCCCTGTGGCAACAGTGGCGATTGGTGGAGGGCTTAATGCTGGCTTGCTGGCGGCTCAGATCCTGGCGATCTGTGATCCACAGCTTGCAGAGCGGTTGAGGGCCTACCGCCAGGATCTTCACGATGCCGTGGTAGCCAAGGATGCTCGCTTGTTGGAGCTTGGCAGTGAGGCTTATTTGGGGCAGATGTGACGGTCCTGTTGGAACTGATCAACTCCGATGAAGCCATGGGTATGGTCCCGGCTTGATCATTGCGTATTGAGGTTTGATGCTCAGTCATCCAGTGGCCCGCCTTCTGGCTTTTGCCGTTGTTCCGGCTCTGATCGTTTATGTCGTCGTCCTCGCCCTTGCGGTTGCCGCTGGCATTGAGCCCGGGTTGGTTGTGCGTGACCTGATGCAGACCTGTAAA
Organism: Prochlorococcus sp. MIT 0701; assembly: GCF_000760295.1. Lineage (GTDB taxonomy): Bacteria > Cyanobacteriota > Cyanobacteriia > PCC-6307 > Cyanobiaceae > Prochlorococcus. Next base: position 12,441 of record NZ_JNBA01000023.1, on the reverse strand, counting down.
TACCCAATTGGTGTGGGCATGCTTTCCAATTTGGGCATTCTGCTTTGGGCTGCGGCTGCGGCGATTAGTTTTTTTGCTTGTTTCTCGGGATTGGTTGTTCAGCGTGGTTGGCGTCAGCTGCTGCTCGTAGGAGGAATCTTCTCCACCACGCTTTGCCTCGACGATCTCTTCTTGCTGCATGATCGCCACGTTTTAGGGCACGAGGGCTCTTACTACATCCTCTATGCCGTTCTTGCCGTGATCATTTTGTTGCGCTTTCGTCAGCTTGTGCTCCAGGCTGATGGTGTGGCTTTCTTGGCGGCGGCCTTGCTTTTGGGCCTCTCGGTGTTGAGTGATCGTTTCCAGGAGTCTTTACCCATTGGCTACGCCACGGTGCAGTTGTTTGAAGAGGGCTTTAAGTTTGTTGGGATTGCCTGCTGGCTTGCCTTTTGGTGGCAGGCTTCTTTGCGAGGAGCCAAGCTTTGCGCCAGCGACTGATCTGCTGAGGATCTCAATGAGAGTTCTCTGATGCTTGGGCCATTGGTATTCCCTATCTGGTTGCGGCTCAGTCTGGTTTTGCCTCTGTTCGCCCTCAATCTTTGGGTGCTGCGTCAGTTACTACTGCCTTTAGCTCCGTTCCCTGGGCTGTTTGTCACGGCAGCGCTCATTGCATTTTTGCTAGATATTCCCAGTCGATGGTTGAATCAGCGCGGACTGTCCCGTTGGTTGGCCATCGCTCTGGTGGCAGTCTTGACGGTGGGCTTGTTGGTGTTGGCGGGCGTTGCTTTGGTGCCCCGTCTGATTGATCAGCTTGGCCAGTTGATCAATGAATTACCCGGCTGGCTTGTGGCTGCAGAACGCTGGGTGAGTCGGCTGCAGGAATGGGCTTCGGGTCGGGGATTGCCAAGTGAATTCGGAGACTTCAGTAGTGATCTACTGACACGACTTAGCGGCGTGGCTACTCAGTTGAGTCAGCAATTACTCGGCATTCTTGGCGCCACTCTTGGCATCACCATCAACACGTTGTTGGTGCTTGTCTTGGCAGTGTTTCTTTTGCTGGGGGGCGATCCAATCACTGCTGGGCTGGCTCGTTGGCTGCCGGATCAATGGAGGGAGCTTGTGGTGGATACCATCACGGGCACATTCCGTGGTTATTTTGCCGGGCAGGTCTTGCTTGCATTGATTCTTAGCGGCGGTCAAATCGCTGTTTTTACTTTGCTGGACATTCCTTTTGGAGTGTTATTTGCGGTCTTAATTGGTTTTACGACTTTGATCCCCTACGCCAGTGCGCTCACGATTGTTGGTGTTAGTGCATTGCTCGCATTACAGGACCCCCGCATGGGTCTAGAGATTCTGGCCGCTGCGATTGCTGTTGGTCAGATCGTGGATCAAGTGATCCAACCGCGCCTGATGGGAAGCATCGTTGGCTTGCAGCCTGCTTGGTTGCTCATTGCTCTGCCGATTGGTGCCAGAACAGGAGCATTATTTGGTTTTGGTCAGCTCTTGGGGTTATTGCTGGCCGTTCCCGTGGCGAGTTGCATTAAGACACTGGTTGATGCTTGGCGGGAATTACCTTTCGATCCAGCAGAGTCTTGAGCACGATCTCAACGCAAGTTTCCAGACTGTGTTCACCGGTATTGATTTTTAGTTCGGGTGATGCAGGGTCTTCATAGGGGCTTGAAATACCGGTGAAATCTTTGATCTCGCCTGCCCTGGCTTTGGCATAGAGCCCTTTGGTGTCTCGCTCTTCGCAAATGTTCAGGTCCGCTGCACAGTGGATTTCGATGAAATCATCAACATCAACAAGCTTGCGGGCTTTGTCACGGTCAGCTCGAAAGGGGGAGACGAAAGCGGTGAGCACGATGACACCGGCATCGAGGAAGAGCTTGGCGACTTCGCCGATGCGGCGAATGTTCTCCTCTCGATCTGAGTCGGAGAATCCGAGGTCTTTGCAGAGGCTATGGCGAATGTTGTCGCCATCTAATACATAGGTGGCAAGACCTTGCTCAAACAGTGCCGCATTCACTGCATTGGCAAGGGTGCTCTTGCCGGAACCGGATAGGCCAGTGAACCAGAGGATTGCACTGCGGTGGCCGCGTTGTTGTGCTCGCGATTGACGGTCTACCGAGGCTTCATGCCAGACAATGTTCGTGCCCTTGGGGTTTGTATCTCCTTGCGGGGCAGAGCTCATGGTCTTGGTTTTGATTGGGCTGCCATTCTCCATTCCGCCTAGCTGATTTGTCAGCTCCTTTCAGCCACCAGCTTGTTTGGGACGGAAGCCCTCTCTTTGCAGGAAGTCCATTACCAGGGTCACCTGGTCGCCCTGTAGCTCGAGTAGATCGTCTTTGACTGTTCCGCCTGTGCCAGCCAGGGCCTTAAGGCGCTTGAGCAACGCTTTGGCTTCTGTGGCGGGGAGTGCCAGCCCAGTGATCTGGGTCACTGTTTTGCCACGCTTGCCTCCGCGTGTGCGTTGCACCCGCACAGCTTGCTGCTCCTTGGGATTTGCTTGGCTGATATCGGGGCGCTCCATCGCGCTGGATTGTCCTGAAAAACCACCTGGGCCTGTGAATTCTTGCCAGCCACCTCGGGGCATTGTTTGATCGCCAATGTTGTGAATGTACGGGGGTTGGTGTTTCTGCATGCCATCTTCGAGGGGATCAGATGCAACTCCGCGATTCGATGGCTGCTGGTGATGCTCTGCTGGATGGTTGCTGCAACAACGATTGCAGCGCTAACGCGAAGGAATTCAGCTTGAGTAGAGAGCTGATTCCAATCGCAGCGGCCGCCAGCCTGTTCGTTATTGGCCTGGCTTGGGCAGGGCCCATGGGGCGCATGGTTGAGTTGGCCGTGATGATCCCCGCCTATTTGATTAGTGGTTGGGGTGTGCTGAATACGGCTGGTCGCAACATCCTGCGAGGTCGGCTATTTGATGAAAACTTTTTAATGAGCATCGCAACGATTGGCGCGATCTGTATCGGCGAACTGCCAGAGGCAGTGGCTGTGATGTTGTTTTTTCAGATTGGTGAATTGTTCCAGGGCTATTCGGTTGGGCGTTCCAGGCGCTCTATTCAGGCCTTGCTTCAAGTCAAACCTGATCGGGCCAATCTGATGGTTGGTGATCAGCTCATCGAGGTTGATCCCAACAGTGTCAAGGTTGGCGACAAGGTGTTGGTTCGGCCTGGTGAGAAGGTGCCTTTGGATGGGGATGTAGTGGAGGGGCGTTCAAGTTTGGACACCTCGACCCTCACTGGTGAATCGCAACCACGAGCCGTTCAATTGGGTGATAAGGCTTTGGCCGGAACGATCAACCAGTCGGGCGCTTTGGTGCTGCAGGTGATCAGGCCATTGAAAGAATCCTCTGTGGCCAAGATTCTTCAACTGGTGGAAAGCGCTGCCAGTCGCAAGGCTCCTACCGAAAAGCTGATCACCAGTTTTGCTCGCGTTTATACGCCGATCGTGGTGGCTTTGGCACTGCTTGTGGCGGTCGTGCCTCCTTTAGTTGTGCAGGCCAATCCAATTGAGTGGCTGAATCGCGCTTTGGTGTTGTTGGTGATCTCATGCCCATGTGGCTTGGTGATCAGCATTCCCCTCGGCTATTTCGGTGGGGTTGGCGGTGCTGCGCGGCAGGGAATTCTGGTGAAGGGATCGATGTTTCTCGATGCCCTTAGCAAGGTGAAAAGGGTGGTGTTCGACAAGACGGGCACATTGACTCAGGGCAGCTTTCGCGTTTCGCAAGTCATCTCGGCCAATGGTTTCTCAGAGCAGCAGCTGTTGGGATTGGCCGCCATGGCGGAGTCACAGTCAACACATCCAGTGGCTCAATCGATCAAGCAGGCCTATGCAGCCCCGATTGATTCATCCAGAATCGCCGCGGTAGAGGAGATCCCAGGCCATGGCATTCGTTCTGAGGTGAACGGACATTCAGTGCTGATTGGTAATGATCGATTGCTGCATCGCGATGGCATCGTCCATGAGGCCTGTGCAGTGGACAGCACCGTGGTGCATGTGGTGGTGGATGGTGAATACAGCGGCCGCATCCTGATTGCAGATGCCATCAAGCCGGATGCTGTTGATGCGGTGAACGCTCTCCATAAGCGTGGAATTGAAGTTTCCATGCTCACAGGCGATAGCCATCCAGTGGCTGAAATCATTGCCGATCAGCTTGGTCTCGATGGCTTTCGCGCTGATCTGTTGCCTGAAGGGAAGGTTGCTGCACTCGATGGCGCGCTGCGCAGCGCCCATCAAGCTGGGGGCACGGTGGCGTATGTGGGCGATGGTATTAACGATGCACCGGTGATTGCTCGCGCTGATGTAGGCATGGCGATGGGAGCACTCGGCTCTGATGCCGCCATTGAGACCGCTGATGTGGTGATCATGACCGATGCCCCTTCTCAGGTCGCCAAGGCGATTGATATCGGCAAGCGCACCAGGCGGATTGTTTTGCAAAACATCGCTATGGCGCTGAGCGTGAAGGGGCTGTTCATCGCCTTTGCTGCCTTTGGTGCGGCGACTCTTTGGTCGGCTGTCTTTGCTGATGTAGGAGTTGCCTTGCTGGCAATTCTCAATGCCTCGCGCGTTTGGCGCAGTTGAGTTGGCTGGCAAAGACTCCCTCTAACTTTGCGGCTTCAAACGAAAGCACTCTTTGCTGCTTGGGGTGATTCTTTCGATTCCTAGGGTGGTGTCGTTCTTGCCTGGCGTACCGGTGACCAGCACTCTGCCCTCTCAGCCCAAAGATGCGGACCTCGCTGTGAGTGCGCGACCTTCTGCCCAGGGGCGTTTTGGCAGATATGGGGGCCAGTACGTGCCCGAAACCTTGATGCCTGCCTTGGCTGAACTGGAGCAAGCAGCTGCGCAGGCATGGAAAGATCCTGCCTTCACGACTGAGTTGGATCGGTTGCTGCGTAGCTATGTGGGCCGGGCGACGCCGCTCTATGAGGCCGAGCGACTCACAGCTCATTACTGCCGCCCTGATGGGGGGCCAAGAATCTGGCTGAAGCGTGAGGATCTCAATCACACAGGTGCCCACAAAATCAATAACGCTTTGGGTCAGGCCCTGTTGGCGTTACGCATGGGTAAAAAGCGGATCATTGCCGAAACCGGTGCGGGTCAACATGGAGTGGCGACGGCCACAGTGTGTGCACGCTTTGGCCTCGAGTGTGTTGTTTACATGGGCGCTGAGGACATGCGCCGTCAGGCTTTGAATGTGTTCCGCATGCGTCTGCTTGGAGCCACAGTGCAGCCTGTAACCGCAGGCACGGCCACGCTGAAGGACGCGACGAGTGAGGCGATTCGTGATTGGGTCACCAATGTGGAGAGCACCCATTACATCCTTGGTTCGGTGGCTGGTCCCCATCCCTATCCGATGCTTGTTCGGGACTTTCATGCCGTGATCGGTCAGGAGGCCAGGCAGCAGTGTGCTGAGGCTTTCGGTCGATTGCCTGATGTTCTTTTGGCGTGCGTTGGTGGAGGGTCCAATGCCATGGGTTTGTTTCATCCCTTCGTGCAGGACCGCTCTGTGCGCATGATTGGAGTTGAAGCCGCTGGTGATGGTGTTGAAACTGGTCGTCATGCAGCAACAATCACCGAAGGTCGAGTAGGCGTCTTGCATGGAGCGATGAGTTTGTTGCTCCAGGATGATGAAGGTCAGGTGCAAGAAGCGCATTCGATTAGTGCCGGCCTCGACTACCCGGGAGTTGGTCCAGAACACAGCTACTTGTGTGAGATTGGTCGGGCGGAGTATGCCGCGGTGACCGATCAGCAGGCTTTGGATGCCTTGCGCCTGGTGAGTGAATTAGAGGGAATTATTCCTGCCCTGGAGACAGCCCATGCCTTTGCTTGGTTAGAGACGCTTTGCCCCACTCTCGCCGCTGGAACAGAAGTGGTGATCAATTGCTCTGGTCGCGGCGATAAGGATGTCAACACCGTGGCAGAGAAACTAGGCAATCAGCTTTGAGTGATGGCTGCCGGCAGTCGCTGAGGCGAGGGTTGTGATCTAGGTATTTTCTCTTGCTTGCCAGCCAAGCGACTGCCTCAGGCTCTGCTCTGCAACTCAGTTTTTAAAGCACTATGAGCTGACCTTCTAAGCGTTCAATCCAAGTGCAGCGTTCCCTCCGCCTTTCCTTATCGCTCACTGGTGCTGCCGCGCTTGCCTTAGCCAGTACTCCCATCCAACCATTAGCTGCTCAAGAAGACGGCAGTGCAGCAGATCTGGGGGTGATGGAGATCAACCTCAAGGATGCGGTCAAATTCAACTGGGGTTTTCAAGGCGCACTGCAAGGAGCAGGCACGCCGAATCAAGCAGGTATCGGCGGGTTCCTTCCAATTGCTGTTGGCGAGAACAGTGTGTTCTTTGCTGATGTTCTGCTCAATGCAAACTTTGCTGATTACGACGGCACCAGCAGCATCGTCAATACAGAGGTTGCTGGAACCACGATCAGCACCTCATCAAGACTTGGCTACCGCTGGCTGAATAGTGACCGTAGCTGGATGTATGGCATTAACGGCGGCTATGACAGCAGACCGATGAATACAGGTAATGCTGATTCAGGTGTCACGCTCTACAACAAGGAAAGTGCCTTCTTCCAGCAGATCGCAGCAGGTCTAGAAGCTGTATCCGATACCTGGAACTTCAATGCCTATGCCTTAATCCCTGTTGGTGATACAGAGCAGCGGCTCAATAGTCGTTATCTCGGTGGCGCTCTTGATACTTATGGGCTTGATGTTGGTTATTTCATCACGCCTGATCTTAATGCCTCTGTTGGTTACTACTACCAAAGTGGTGATCTAGGAGAAGCAGATGGTTCTGGCGTACAGGTGGGGCTGGATTATCTAATCGCTGATGGTTTAACAGCAGGAATCAATGTTTCCTATGACGAAGCATTTGAAACCAGAGTTTCAGGCAACATTGAGTATCGCTTTGGTAGCAATAGTTCAGCTGCAGAAACCAAGAAAAATGCATGGCAAAAACCAACCATTCAAGCCTTATCTGAAAGCGTTAAAAACAGAAATATTCGCGTTCATGATGCAACAGATCCAAAAGCGAAGTGTAAGTTGTTGAGTCCGTTCGACGGCAAGTTAATCGGTTCCTTCATGGGGAGCGAACGAACTGGCTTGACGATATTTAAAACTTCCTTGACGGCTGGTGGGGCAAAAACGGGATTCTGGGAAAAAACGGGCGAGTGGCACTGTAACCCAGGGTATGATAAAAATGGCGGCTGGGAAAACGCTCAATAGTACTGGCCTGTCTGGGATTTAATATCCAATCAAAGCTCTCATAAAAGCAGCTCATTGGCGGTTCAATACCTGGCACGATCTGAGCATAGAGTTGGCTTGGTTGGATCGGTTTATTTAAAATCTAAGTTGCATTAAAACTCAGGCACAGTGAATGCTGCCTTTGTGTTTAATTCCTCTAGCAATGTAGTTATTTGCCCTATTGTTGCGACATTCATTGCGAAAATTATTCATGAAAGCAGCATTCTCATATCACCATCGCGGATGCCATTGGCTTTTCTAAATCTCACCACAACTTGATACCACTCGTCTGGAATTTGATTGAGACTAATATCAAAGGCAAAGGGTAATTTTTGCTGTCCTGGTGAAATCCGGTTCTTCCTGCTTTGTCTGCCTCTGCCTTTTTCAACCAGTCGTTTCAGCATCCTTGAGCCCCAATGGCACCTTGAGCCGATTTTGCTTTGGTGCCGGTAGTTCTGGCAGAACCGCGCATACCGTTTGGAACAAGCTTTCAGGCTTGATGCCAGCTGCAGAAAGCTTGGATGCCACTCACTGATGCCATTACATTCCAACCTGCCGCAATGCCCATAGTTGGAATAGGGGTCATAAAACCCTTTTCTGATTCCTGCAGCCTTTGGATTGGCATGGATAGTCCGCAAGGTATTCAGCATTCGCAGGTGATCTTTTGGGTGGATCGGCGTTGAGAAATACCTGGCCTCCCAGAAGTGTCCACAAGGCCCGCTCAAGCGGTTTAAGGCCATGGCGGAATACCAAGCAAACCTAGCTTAAGCACTCGTATTTGAGGCCTTGGTATTAATTTTAGCTTTTTGGAATTGTGATATTAAATATGCTGCATAAATTAGCCATCTTATGGCTGGCCAAGTATATTCTCTTTGAGTAATTGGTAGATAGCCGGATTCGTGCTACTTGCTCTTTGGAATCCTCTATTCATTAAACTTTAGAGCAAAACCAACACCACGAACGGTCTGAATAATTCTTTCCGGATCAATCTCTTCAAGCTTGCGACGTAAATAGCGCACGTATACATCGACAACATTATCATCTCCAAAGTAATCATAGCCCCATACATTCTCAATGAGTTTGGTGCGACTGATGGCCTGCCTGGGATTGCGCATAAACCATTCCAGAAGGTCGAACTCTCTGACAGTGAGTAAAAGCTCTTGACTTTTGTAAGAGCAGGTTCTTTCAACTCCATTTAGCTTCAGCTCACCTACGACAAGAAGATCAGAAGAAACACCTTTAGATCTACGAAGTAGAGCTTTGGCACGAGCGAGCACTTCTCTTATATTAAAAGGTTTGGAAATGAAGTCATCAGCACCGGAATCTAATGCAGCAATTTGATCGTCCATTTCATCTCGTGCTGTGATAATAATCACAGGAACGAACTGGCCTGTATTTCGCAGTCGCTTGCAGATATCCAGACCTGACATTACTGGCATATTCCAATCTAAAAGGGCAAGATCGACTTCCCCTTGTCGGAGGCAAGCCATGGCTTGCGTGCTGTCTGAAAAGCTGATGACCTTATAGCCTTCGGCACTGAGCTCCATTTCAAGGAGCGTCAGGATATTTTTTTCATCATCGGCAATTAAAATTGTCTGACCTTGGTCCATGCAATTTCAAAGCCTAAATCTTATTCAATTATAGCCAAATGACCAGTGGGTGCAAGTAGATTTATTTAAAAAGAGTAATTATATTCTCGGTGTTGAGAAGGAGATTGTTTTTTGACTGGCGCATGTTGGCATAAAGGATAGGGATGTATGAGTATTTCAATAATCTGACTTTCCAGACCCATTGCAAAACCTATTAGAATGCAGACTGCTTTAATCGCTATAATAACAGACTTCTTTCATGGCTATGGTTGGACTTTCTAGTTAAGCAAGTTAAACAGTCATTGTTTAACTGATGGAACTATCGCGACATTAATTTCAATGTTTCATAGTTCACAGCACGGCTAGCCTGGCAGAAGTTCTAGTGAATGCCTGCCTGCTCCTCGTCCGGAAGGTTTGCTCTTGCCGTGGATTGCTCAGTGTTGCCAAAAACTTGGCTTGAAGCACTGGCAATAATTTGTGAATTAAATAAAAAAGCTGCATAAAGAGGCTAAAATGAAATGTGGAGCAACTTTGAGTCAATGCCTGGTCTTAAGGCCAAGTCAATCCTTGCGGCAGGAATTATGCTTCTTTGCCTTGTTTCATGCAAATCCTCAAGCTCTCTTACATCTTCAGCAGAACTCAAAGAAACCCAAGAGTTTGATATCAGGCTTACTGAAGAACCATACGAGAAGCAAAAGTATAAAAATAAAAAGATGGCAACTCTCATACAATATCTTGAAGATATGACAAAGTTAAAGATTGCATATGTGCCGGCCATAAACTATGCGCATAGTTATGCGCTGTTTAGGAATGGTGATGTTGATTTGATAAATGTTGGAATTTACGGAGGCTATCAGATTTTAAAAAACAATCCAGAAGCAGTTCCGATTGCAATTCAGAAGCCTTCAATGAGAAACATCTTAATCACTAATCAGCAAACTACAGCTCCTAAGCAAAAACAGGCTCTAAACCCGGGCGAGGCAAAGAATACCCCTTTTCCCCTTTTGCACGGCAAACGTGTTGGCTTTGGCAGCCGCTTTTCAGGCTCATCCTTTATGCACCCTCTTCTAGAGATGCAGAAGAATAGTCTTGTAATTACAGATCTTGCTCATTGTAATAATGAACCAATCGTATCGAATTTGCCGTCACTTGTTGCTACGGGATTTTTTGACTTTGCATTTCTCCATAGCTATCATCCGGACCCTTTAAGGAATGTACCCTCTAGTATTAAGTCAAAAGTCAAAAAATTGTGGGAAAGTGAACCCAAGCGTAATGCTTATATTATAGCGCAGGCTAGAGATATAGATGAAACTAAAAGGGCCAATATTGAACTCGTCAAACAAGCAATCTTATCTCTTAACTCTAAACGAGTAAGAGATAAGATTGTTCTCGATGTTTGGGGTTATACAGGCTTTGATCTGCCAACCGATTCATTCCCGGCGGATATTAATCTCGAGATTGACAAATTAATTCAGAAATCTGGTCGCTTACCCACTTGTAATAAAGACTATGGGCAAACATCATGAGCAGAATGCTTTCAACAAAATCAGCCTCTTCTCGTAGAAGCTGGTCTATAGTCCGTCGCTTGTTTTTGATTATCTTTTTATTGATTTCAAGCCAGGCATTAATTAGTATTGCGGTTTCTACACAATTGAGAGCAGCTTTTTTAAAAAATTATCTTGAACAAAAACTTGAACGTCAGATTATAGGCCCATTGAATTTAATTTCAGAACGTCTTGATCAATTAACGGAAGTAGAGGCCATACGCTGTTGCTCGCTTGAGGATTACCGGTCTTTTCTTCCAGAAATCCTGCCAGGAGATGAAAAAACTTTTTTAATAGCTGGCAGTGCTGGATATCAGGCTCTACAAGGAACTTATGCTTTTTACTCTAATAAAGAACTTGAAAGATATTCAAGGCTTGCTATCGCTTCTAACACAGGATTTGCGGTTGTTACTGACGGCGTAGTCAATCCTATCGCTGTCATGGCTGTAAAGCTAAGTGGCGGCCCGCAAACAGGACATCTTGTATATATAAGACCGGTTTATGAGATGCCATTGATCAAGCAACTTGCTCGAACTAAGTTGCTTTCTGAGCTAATGATGATGTTTTCACTCTCTGCGTTTTTACTTGTAGCACTCTGGTTAATATTCCGACCCGTTAGAAGGATCAAAGAAGACATTGCATCGATCCAGTTAAATCATCTTGATTCTGCAGAATTAACTGTTTCGGGTAGGCCCACGGAGCTACAGCCAATTTTAGTTGAATTCAATAAAATGATTGAACGATTACGCCAATCAGCATTAAATCAAAAGCAATTTGCTTCCACTATATCCCATGAATTTCGTACTCCTTTAACAGTTATATCGGGTTTCATCCAATCAGTATTAAAGCGTGCAATTGATCTAGACAAACCATTTAAGGATTCGCTTTTGATCGCAAATGGTGAAACCTTACGCCTTAATAGGATGTTGAGTGATTTGCTTGATCTGAGTCGTTTAGACAATAATCAGCTTACGGTTAGGCAGGAGATTATTGATGTTAAACAATCATGCGATCAAGCACTTCGGCTATCAAGAAAGGCCTTCCCAAATTTGATCAAAGACAATCTTGACCAAGTCTCATTAGTATTTGCCAGAGGAGATTCAGATCGCTTAGTGCAGTGTCTTGAAAATCTAATTGGAAATGCTGTTAAATATTCACGAGAGTCGGGCGAGGTTCAGTTAAAGATCATGCCTTTAGACAATATCGTGCGGATTTCTGTCATTGACTATGGTCAGGGTATCCCTGAAGATCAACTTGAGATCATTTTTGAACGATTTAAACGTGCTCAAGGAGTATCTCTACGTGATGGTGACTCAAGCTCCGGCTTGGGACTGTCGATTGTGAAAATGCTTGTAGATGCTATGGGCGGCTTTATAACGGTTAAATCCATAGTTGGGGAGGGGAGTCAGTTCAGTATTGATTTGAAAGCGGTTGATGAACAGGTGTGAATATTTAAAATATTGGCAGGATTTAATGACTAATCAACTTGCTTAATGGTTTGCGTGACATTCGCTTTTGGCTATTGAATAGCTGGGCCTCAATTCGCTATCTTTTTTAGTTGCTCAAGCTTGTTGGTCAATAGATCCCCTAGCTGAAGCGACCAATATAAGCCTCTTGGAGGAGGCTTCTTTTCTGTATAGCATTACTACGAATGCTGCATCCACTGTATCTTTCGAGTTGCTGTTTCAGCTTTAAATAAGTAATATCGCTACAGTTGAGAGTTTGTCTTAGTTTCCCTGAGATTTACTCCGGGCAGCTGATGTCAACATTTTTTCTGGTTGCAGGAATTGGCTTTTCTGAAGTCACATTGCTTGCTTGATACAGTGTTTAAATTGCTTGTAAGGGATTGATCTAGTTGTGAGAGGCGCTGCAGGGGAAGTGCTAAGTGCTTCACCAGCTTTTCACCAGTAACCCCTGCTCTCTCCACCAGAAAGAAATAGGAGTTTTCACCAGAAAGTCTGAGATCTTGTAGGAGTCGAGGGAAAACAACCCAACACAATTCACACACTTATCACCTTTAAAACAATGACTACTTTCAACACTGACTACAACAACACTGAACTGCTCGATCAAGAGCT
>NZ_JNBA01000022.1 GCF_000760295.1 Prochlorococcus sp. MIT 0701 | reverse complement strand
CTCTTGGGTAAATCGAACAGTGTCTTTGATCAGTTGGATCAACTCAGCGTCAACCTCTTCGGCCGCCTGCCAACGTTCGAACAGCTCGTCGAAGTAGGACTCATTCATCGTATTCACCTTAAGTCATTTCGAAGGGGATCCCTGATGACGTTTCACCTTAAGGTTGATCTGAGCTTTTCACCAACTTTTCACCAGCAACGCCAGCTGTCTGCACCAGAAAGAAATAGGAGTTTTCACCATAAAGGCTGAGATCTTGTAGGAGTCGAGGGAAAACAACCCAACACAACTCACACACTTATCACCTTTAAAACCATGACTACTATCAACACTGACTACAGCAACACTGAACTGCTCGATCAAGAGCTTGGCTTCGATGAAATCCAGGAAATCAATGGAGGTGTAATTCCATTCGTAGTTGGAGCAATTGCATTAGGCAAGGCTGTCGCTACAGGAATTGCAACCTTCGCTGGCTATAAGGCTGCTGAAAAGACTTATCAAGCCATTGAAAAAGCAGTCGCCTAGTTACCACCTTTATCTTCACTTTATCATCCACTTCAAAATCATGAATTTCCCAAACGATTTAAATCCTGACACCTCTGAGGAACTTTCCTTCGAGGAAATGTCTGAGATCAATGCTGGCTTCGGGCCACTTTTCTTTTTAGTACCATTTATTGCCGCCGCAAAAGTAGGAGCCGCAAAGGCAGCCATTGGAGTTGTCGGAGGGCTAATTGGCTGGGGCGTCGGAGAAACAGTTTACAAACATGCAAGTGGGGAGGGGAATTAGAAACAGACAGTTTTATCCACTATCTCTATCAATCTAAAACACTTTATTCAAAAATCATGATGACCAACTATTCTCAAAACCAAAATAATGATCTCCTAGACCAGGAGTTAACTATGGAAGAAGTCCAAGAAATCTCTGGCAGCGGTTTCGGGTTTGAACTTGTCAAAACATTTGGGAAGGAATTTGCGAAATGGTTTGCCAAAAAAGGCTACAAGGAGGTCAAAGGCTGAGTTATACTTTCCTCACAAATGGATTTAATAAGCCATTTGCAAGCAAAGAATCCTCGCTATTAATCTGGCGAGGATTTTCAATAGCTTAACTCTCGCGTGAAAACACTATAGAGACCCTTAACCAGAAGCCCTAATACTTTTATCTACTGATATATCCACTCCCTCAGAGTAACCACTAAAGACTTCGCTCTTTGTCGCCATCACGGATGCCATTCGCTCTTCTAAATCTGACTGCAACTTGATGCCAATCCTCAGGGATTTGGTTGAGGCGAATATCAAACGCAAAGGCAGTCGCTGTTGGCCTGGTGATCATCATTGATTCAATCTCACGTTCTCAATAGCTGAGAATTGAGACAGCTCTCTTTCCAAAGCAGGGCTGCTTGCTGTCCAGTTTCGTGAGACTCGAGGCAGTGTGCCAGTGTCTCGCCTTGTTAAACGAGACAAGCCAAAGGCATCACCGATGACCCGCTGGCTGGCTGCTGTGAAACAAAGGTGCTAGGCAGCACTTTGATTTAACGGGCGGACCGCCGTTTGTTCGTTGCTTCTGCAAACAGCTAACGGATGATCATCCGCAAGCTATAGATCCAATGCAGCGCTATGGGGTTAGATCAAGTTGATCGCCATGCACCGAAGAACGGTGTCGGCTGATTGATGAACGACCCGCAAAGGAAGGTCTGCTGCTTCAGGAATGACATGCCGGCTTCCTGTGCTCATTAAACAACTGTTCAAAAACCTCAGACCAACGGTCTGGGGGTGGTTATGAACACTGCAATCGTGCAGGAAGCAGCAAAATTTGCTATTTACCTTTATAGAGCTGATTGAACAAAGATGATCCTTATCCCCCATTAAGATTCGGGAGGTTCTTTTTTATGTTCTTAGCAGCATAAAAAATGCTTGTGCGCCCCAGCAACTGATTGGTTCGAAGGGGTAGTGCTGGTCGTAAGGTAAGTGGTAAGAATGCTGATGATTTAGGAGAGGATTCTCTGATCATGTCCGAACCAAAGACTGCTGAGGAGTTCCAGGATCGTGGCAATAGAAAATTGGATGTAGATGACCCTGAAGGAGCAATTACTGATTTGAATAAGGCAATAGAGATTATTACGCAGTATGCCCCAGCATATTTTTCTGAGACTCAACAATGTCAGTATTCAGTTTTTGGCATGCTGCAATTTAGGCACCTCAAGTTGTTACTTTGCTCGCCCTGATGCGTTTAAACTTTATATAATCGGCACCTGCCTTTCTGGCTTCCTCTACTAACTTCAGTGCTAATCCTAGATCGCCGTTGTAGTTAGCACCTGCTTCAGCTATGATTTGAATATTCATAGACTTGCTAGCGACTTCGCAGCCCTTCCGTACATTCAAATTTAAATCTGATATTAATGTTGGCATTAAAGTTTATTAGCTCTAAGCCAGCCAATGGCGCCTGCTCCAGCATTGACTGAGGCTACTTGGTTTGAGGTTGAATTGCTTACAACCCTTATCCGATACCAGATCCCACTCTGCCCAGAAGAAGTACGATTTACTGTGGAGATGATCTGAACTGTACTACGGCTACCAACAAGGGACCTCTGTATAATTGAGCATCCGCTGTTAATGCTTCCCACATTGGCAGGATTAAAGGCTCCACAATCTCGCAGAAAACTAGGTGACTTTGTAACTCTAGTTGAAATTGGATGCGTTGTAGGTTCCACCAAGACACTGCCTGGACATGGGTGAGCCACAACCGGAGCAGCTATATAGAAACTCATGCAGAATGCGGAAAGCCCACAAATTTTCTTGATCGATGAAGTCATGTTCAGTTTTTTTGAGTGAGGAGGGTGTCCTCTGTCTACATAGTTTCTTCCACAGATGCCACATTTGTCGTGATTTCAGTCACTCGCGAATCTGATCTTACTCACAGTAGGTATATAGGCTCACGGAAGACCTGTTGATGAGCGGCAAGCCTTATGATTACTTATGACCATACTCTTTACACCTTTAGACACCTCTCTATTGCTATATTTGATAATCAGACTGCTTACTTCTATTGTTATCCTCTGCAATAAATTCTCGAGTATTTGAGCAATCTGTTGAGTCTGTTGGAGACTTCTTCTTTTGCTAACAACCTAGGCTTTTTAAGATTATATGCTTACATTTATTAGCGTATTTATCTTCTGATCTCTTGCTCCAGGCCTATTGGTATGTAATTTCAACTTTGAAAGTTTCCATTAGTCTTATGCCTTGTCTTGATAAATACATGTCACTACATATATTCCGTCACTACAGTCAGCTCGGGTTGGCACCCTTAGCAGCTACTTAGAAGTCATTCCGTTAATGCTGAGCACGTTGCTCGTCTTGAAGCACGCAAGCTCGACCATCTCTCAGTGTTGAACAGCTCGAGAAACAAATCGCCGAATTGCAGCCTGCCCTGCCAGAGGCCAAGCCAGACAAAGAGTTAGTGGCCACCAAAGAGTGACCGCTAGCGCAGGGTGGTGCGGGACCTATTCGGATTGGTTTCTAGGGATACAGCGGGCCTGTGAAAACCCGCTTAAAAACGAAACGCCTACCTGAACGCCCCATCCAGATTCGGGGGGTTCTTTTTTATGTTCTTAGAAGCAAAAAATGCTTGTACGATCCAGCCTCTGATTGGTGTGAAAGGGTAGTACTAGGGCGACAGATGTAATCACCATTGGCTTTCTGGCGGCCCGTCTGCGTGTGGTTCACCCACCAGAAGTTCATGGCTCACCCTTCACCTACCTGTATCTCTCGCACCTCCTCATCAATAGCATCGCTGAGGTTTGCCTCACCGTTCTGCCCCGCGATCTCGGCAAAACGCCGACCCTGAGGAAGCAGCCGCCTTTGGGCCGATCCCACTGCTTCGTTGAAGCTCTTGTTCAACCGCGATAGGTTCGCGCCGATGCTATTGAACTTGTCGATAAAGATCAGAAAACGCTTATTCAGCTCCACCGCATTGGTTTGGATCTCTTCAATATTCTTGCCAATCTCAGCCTGTTGAATCGTCATCGCCAATCCCTTGAGAATCGCCAGCTAGCTGGCCAACCAAGGCCACTGGAGCCCGAAGGCCTCGAGGCGATCCATCATCAGCTTATTAAGCGCACGCCCGAGGACCACCTGCGGTTCATCGGCGCGGATGGGGATCACAGGGTGCTGCCGGGTCCAGGGCAGGTCGGCTCCCCTCACGATCCCGCGCCTGAGCAGTGAGTTGCCCGCTTCCAGACCGCACACGTAGGCGCGTTCCTGACAAAGGCCTTTGGCACCATGTTCTTTCTCGCCCATCCGCACCCAGTCGCCGGCGCAGACCATCGAAGCCAGTGACGTCTCCATTGGTGGCCGCTTGCTGAAACTTCCCGGCGAGAAGAGAGACACCGAACCCGGATAACGCCGAACCTCCTGATCCACGACCTGGGCACCCCTGAAGGCAGGCTGCGCTATGGGCAGCAGATCCTGCATCAGGCAGTTGACGATCTCCTGATCGCTAAGTTCCGCGATGGCCGAGGCGTTGTAGAAGTCGCTGGCGATCACCGAACCCTGCGGTGGCTGATCACCCCAGAGCGCCTGCTCCGACTCCCGCTGCAGTTGATCCAGCATGAAGAAGGTTGCTCCGGCTCCCTTCAGTGAGATGAAACGTGAGAACACATTGGCTGGATCGGCGACCGGCACGGTGCGATCCAGCCACAGACGGATCGACACCACATCGATCGATCCGAGCGTGCCGGCACGCACAAGCTCTGGCGCCAGCGCACCGCACTCCGGAGATTGCGCCATCAAGGCACCCATCCCTCTGGCACCTACCGCAAGCACAACAGCATCGACATCCTCGACGACACCGGTGCTCCCTTTTGTCAACGACCGGGTTTCCACCGAGCGGATGGCATGGGTGCCTGGTCCAACGTTCAGCCGTGTGGCCAGGGTGCCCCCCAGTACCTGAAGTTGATGCTGGGTACGCAGCCGCTGACTGAGGGGCGCAAGCAGATGCTCAGCAATGGTTTTTGACTTGATCCAACGCACATCGAAGGAATCCTGATGCGCCAGGGCGTAGTAGTAGAGGAGCTCCATCGTGACGGCTGCAGACAACTCCTCCGGCGGCTTGAACAAGCCCACCAGGAGAATCGGCCGCAGGAAATCATTGATCATGCGATCACTGATCCGGAGCTCCTTAAACAACGTCAGGGCACTGATCGCGTCGTAGTTCCTGTAAACCGCATCGCTGCGATTCAGGTCGAGCAAGGCGTAGAGAAGGCCCGCAATGCTGAGTCGATCCTGAAACGGCAGGCGCTTGAAGTTGTTGATCGTTGCAGCAACCTGACCTAGGGGACTCGGCCACAGCGGAGCGTCACCGAAGACAGGAGCCGTCGCCTCCAGGCCCTCGGGTGACCAGAACGCACTCGTGGTGAACTCCGTGAAGATCGAGCCGAGTCCGAGCTCTGTTGTCAGGGCATTGATGTTGGGATAGTCCTTCCAGAACCCCCGGGTGCCGGCCTCGAACGGCTTGCCGCTTGGCGTGGTGAGGGGCTGGCTGCCGGTTGGATCCGCCATTCCATCCATCAGGGTCACGCGAACACCCGCTTCGCAGAGTGCCTTGGCTGCACCCCAGCCAGCCCAGCCGGCCCCGATGACAACCGCATGAGATTGCTTTTTACCCGGAAAACCCTCGGCCATGGAGCTGTTTTACATCTGCCCAAGCTAAAGAGATGAACTCATGGACCATGGGCTTCCTTAGACACCTTGTGACAAGGCCAACTCTTGGAGGAAATCTTAGTTGTCACAACAGAGCAACTATGACTTCTTCTTCTCTTCTTATATGGGGTAGCGGAGCGATACCCCTCTCTCTCGTTAAGAGCGACTAGAAACTGACCTAAATTGGGTTAACGGTTCGGAGGGCTCAGCAAAGAAATGGTTTTTCGCACCCTGAGAACAGACACTCGTAGACGTGTTGAGGAGATCATCCATCGCTTAGCGACTGGAGAACCTGTCAGCCTTGAGGAGCGGGCTCAGCTTCAGAAGTATGCACTCCACATTCCTTTTGTTGCAGGCCAATTGAGAAGAGCTCTTAAGCATCGAGAGGAGCTGGAGGCAGATGGACTTATTGAATCATCAGAGGGTTAGCTCGCCACCGTCAGCCTTCTTTCTGATCTTGCCACCACACTCCTAGCTTCAGAAGGTCAGAGGTTTCTTCGCTCATGAGTTCCAGATACCCAAGCATTTTGTTTTGCTATTGCTCAACACGTTTGCAATGAGCATGTAGGCCCTCAATGAGTTGTTCTCCTCTTCAGCAATAGGAGCTTCGAGCCGTTTTCTTGCTCTTTGTACTGTTCGCTTCCTGTTTGTGCCTCTTATGGCCATGCTGAATACAGCAAACGTTTGCCAGTTCTCCGGTATGGAATTGAACGGTGGATATGTAGGCCTTGCGATCATTTGCCTCTATTTCGCTATCTGGCCGTTCTTGGGGATCGCCAAAGAGCTGGGGTGGTTCAGAGCAACAAAGGAGGTCAAGCTTTCACAGGAAATCAGCCTAGACATTGAATCAGGACGCGATCACAGCCCAATCAGTCGGGATGATTCATTCAAAAGGGATCTGGAGAAGACCTTCGCGCATAGCCCTTCACAGGTCTCAGATGATTGGAGGCCATTACCAGGAGGGTGACACGACCCTTACCACTGGGATGCCGTGGCCATCCAGCCCTCTGCTTGCAGTCTTTTTCCATAGCTCCCTGGCGTCATCCACTTGGAGATAGATCGTCCTGGTTTTCAGGAGGGCGGGCTCACCCTTCATAGGGCGGACTTTGATCACTTAGATGTAGCGGTTTAAGTAACTACGGCCGAGAACATCTTTAAAGCGCAGATACCAATAATCCCTTGGGTCAGATAAACAGTGCGCCTGGCGATGCCGCACCTCTCTCAGGATTGAGAGCTATTGGCCAGTGCCTATGTACTACTGGATCGCAGCACCAAAGAGGCTCTGCGCTTAAACGTCCCTGACGTTTCTCAGCAAAGGAGCTAGGACAAGAAGAGGCTGGTCAGAACCTATGGAGGACAACCTTGTTCAGAACGAATTGCTTTATCTATTCGGTGGGATCATTGCTATTGCTGCTGCTGGCTTCCTGGCCTGGTTCCGTTCGGGCAGGAGAGGCGACGGCTGAGGGTGAATCGGAGGAGATGGCACAGGCGCAGGCGCAGAGACAAGTCCCTCAAGGTAAAACTGTCACTGATATGTCGTGCACAACAATTGCTGTCGCCATGAGCACGCGCTATCGCTGCACAGCGACGTGGGCTGATTGAACGTCCCAAAAGAAAACCCCTGGCACTTGGGGTGATCTCATTACTTATTTTGGGCAGTTAATCACTGAAACCCTTTCGTGTTCTTGGGAACAAATTGTTTTTGCTTCGGCTTCTTGTCGGCTTTCTTGTCCCTTTGAAGCCAGAGAGCTAGACCACCACCACCAATAACACCGAGAGCAACCAGCAGATAGCGCAAATTGTCGCCTGCCTGAACGGCGGTGTCTTCCATAGTTTTCGAGGTGTCTCTATTTGTCCTAGCTCTTTTAGGGGCGGAGAAGCACTTGGAACACTTACCCAGTTACATCGAACCCATGAGGCCGAGCAGGTCTTTTGAGCTGAACACTGTGAGGGTGGGCCGTCAATTAGCCGTCGTCACCGTTCCCTCCAAAACGCCAGGCAAAGAAGGCAACAGCACCAATAACAACGATCCCTATCTCAAATAGATATAGCCTCAATAGTTCAGGTGGCATAGGTTTTGAGGCGGCTTGCCTTGTCCTAGCTCCTTTGTTGAGAACCGTCAGGGGTGTGGAAGAGCTGCGCCCCTGAACAACGGGGCCCGATAGTACTTATGCACTGGTCAATGGCCCTTAATGATGAGGGTTGCGGCATGGCCGACTCTTAACAGATGAGCCAAAGCCAAATTGGGAGCGCCAAGTTCACCTGCAATGCGTTCAGCTGTAACTGCTGCGGAGTGCTGGCAGAAGGGAGGTGCAACTTGTGGCGTGGTGTTCCCGTCGATGAGCGGCGGGTTGCGGTACTGCTTAGCTCCTAATCTGATTTCTAAGAAGCTAGGTCAGGTTATTCGGCCTCTCTATCTCAGCAAACTGATCTGGATCGGCTGGTCTCCAGAACCTTCAGGTAAAGCTGCTCGTCAATTTCTTGGATGTCGTACTCCGTTGGCTTAAATCCGTGAGCATGCTCATGAACCACCATCCAGCAGCTGCGCTCCAACTCCCCGCCTGCACTTGCTGAAAGCTCTAAAGCCTTAGTGACAAGGGCGTCTAAAACTGCCGGGTCAGATTCTGTCAATTCCAGCTCTCTATTGGCACGCATCATCATGCGTAACAGGCAGAAATACGCCAGGGCTTAGCGACTGCGAGAAAACTTCCGGGCATGAAAAAAGGCCCCGCCCTCAGGGCCTTGATCCAGTGACTCCATGATGTTGAAACGTTTAAGGACAGCTTTGATCACATACCGATGTGTAAGAGAAACCAGGCTGACTGATTTTGATGAGCTGTCTCGAAGACCCGTGGCGGATCACAAGCGCGTAAGAAAAGGGCGGCACCAACGAGTACCGCCCAACGACGCTGTGTGAGGAGCCTCGCAGTTCTTTTGTACTTCTCCAAAAGACCTTCCTTGCAAGCAGAACAAGTACAAGTACTCATCCCTTACCAGTAATGGATTTTGCTAGAGAATGTGTCGAAAGGACAGGACCTCCTCCGGGGGGTTTTTTATTGGCCTTTTTTGGACAGGGCCATGTAGTTGGTCATGTTGGTGAGCTTGTCTTCCAGCCTTTGCTTGAGCGTGTCGTGAGCTGAAATTACGTTCTTGAGCAGAACTCGCATCTCCTCAATGTCATCCAGTGAATCGACCTGAGAGCGTGCGCTCTCGATCGTGCCGTGTGAGGCCTTCTCAAGCCCCACCCAATTCCTCAACACTGCGTCACTCCTTGATGTATCAAATGTAGCTGTCAACACAAGGGGCAGGGCAACGTGTGACACCACGACTCGCAATAGCTCAAGCCGCTCACCCTTGGAGTCCTGTGCTTGGCACAAGAGGGCAGATCGCGACCCTCCCATGACATTCCAGGAACTCCAGGATCAATCCTTCGCCTGTGCCAAGGACGCGAAATTGACCAGAAACCAAGCCATCCATCGGCCTCACCATTGCGGTGATGGTCCATAAGGGTCACGACTACAAGTCAGCCTTTGATTTTGTTCACGGTGAAAACGCCTTCAAAGTTTTGGCTGGCGAGATTTATGACGACAAGCGGCTCCGATCTCTGGTCTGACTAGTTTTAAAAAAGCGGAGATCTGCAGGCCCCACGCCAGGCCTTTTTTTGGGTTCCTATCGAACCCATTTCAAAATCGGTGACAGATCCAAGGCACGTCGAGTTGCTGGCTTAATAAGACAAAAAAAGTGTCCGGGATTGACAAGAAAAAATGGCAAAGTCCTCGATGGTTGCCCAAGCTGCCACGGAAACGATGTCTAGAAGCGCTTGGCTCAAGTCCCCAACTCGGTGCTCGGCAGCCTCGACCTGGCGGTCCTTTTACCAACCGTCAAAACAGACGTCGACCTCACCGTCCGTGATCACTTCAAAGGAGTCTTCGTCTATTCCCGAAGGACATCTCAGCGTCTCCGAAGTGATCCAGGTCATATAGCCCCCAGCCCAGCTTGGAACCGAAGCGTCACCGAAGTAATCCAGTCCCCTATAGGTCCCATCCCAGTTGGGAACCTGCCAGGGTTCCGACAGGGGCAGAAGGTGACAAGTTCCTCACCATTGGGCTGACGCGGCCACCTCAAAAGTGAACTGAAGCAGGTTGCGAGAAAGTTCCTACTTCGGCAATAAAAAAACCCGCTCGTGGCGGGGCTAAGTATTTATTAGTGTGAGGTATCGGATGGCATTTATGTGTTACTAAGCAGTGTTTGAAGCAATGAAAACCCCGCTCGTGGCGTGGTTAATGGTTCACCAACAACTCAACTCAGAAGAAGATGCCTGCGTTGAGCAAGAAGTTGAAGATGAAGGCTGATCACAGCCCGTACGGTAATTCTTGATAAACATACTCACTCGCTGCTTCAAACATGATTTCAGCAATACCAGGGAGCC
The DNA here is from genome assembly GCF_000760295.1 of Prochlorococcus sp. MIT 0701. Classification (GTDB taxonomy): domain Bacteria; phylum Cyanobacteriota; class Cyanobacteriia; order PCC-6307; family Cyanobiaceae; genus Prochlorococcus. The sequence continues at coordinate 16,745 of NZ_JNBA01000022.1, read as the reverse complement.
CATTAAACCCAGGATCCACCACGGTATTGGTGGTATCACCACAACCACCAGATACTTCTGATAGTTTTGCAGTAGTCAGCTCTTGATCAAGTAGTTCAGTTTTGTTGTAGCCAGTGTTGAAAGCAGTCATTGTTTTAAAGGAGTGATGTTGGGTTGGGGGTGTTGCCCCCTCGACTCCTTCAAGATCACTGCCTTTCTGGTGATCCCCACTACACAACTCTGGTGACGCACTGGAATAGTTCTGGTGTGCTTCTGGTGAACCGCTCAGATCCCAGTAAGAGACTGAAGTGCAGACACTACAGACAATAAAAAGCCCCGCTCGTGGCGGGGCTTTAGCTGAATGCCTTGTTGATGTTTATATTTCACACTTTTGAACAATCTTTATTGCCTTTCTTGCTTCCACAAGATTCAAATCAACTTCTAGCAGTCATGATGTGTTTTTTCAGAACTCTTATCTGACACGTTGTTGTTTTGATAGAAGCTATTGCTACTACGCTTGCTGAGGCGAGGACTTGTATTGTTGGCACCAAACTGCCCATAGGAATTTAGTCCACCGCTGTTATAGCCTATCGACCTCCGTAATACTGAGCCTCAGCAGGAGTTGCAGTAATAGTTGCTGCACCAATAACAGCAGCTAAAGAACCAGTCAAAGCAGCTTGGAAATTCATTGTCTGGAGGTGTTGTGAGAGGCTTCCCCTCGGACATATTCACGATCTCAGAATTAGCCTTCAACTACATCACCTAAACGGGGGAAATAATCCTGGAACTATTCCCCCATGTGGGGGATGTTGAAAATGACTCTCAACGGGAAGCTGTGATTGTTAACTTAGTTTCCGCTGAATAATGTATGAGAAACAAATCCTAATCAGCTACTTCGACAAATTTAGAGTTGAAATTCTAGAAAAACTAAATTGCGACACCACAACGGAGACTTTGTCTGACGAACGCAAGCTGCGCCTAGTCAACGCTTATCTAGAAATTGTTTCAGAGGGTTGATCAATTGGCTCTAGGAGGCAAATCCTTTAGTTTGCTCATTCGACGATGCAATGTCTGATCGCAAAGACGGCCGCTTGAGTTCGATCACGCACCCCAAGCTTGCTGATGATTGTGCTCACATGGCTTTTGACGGTTTCAGTCGAGACGAAAAGGGACTCAGAGATTCCTTTATTGGAAAGCCCTCCGACAATTGCATTGAGAACCTCTAGTTCCCTTTCGGTGAGTTGACAGTCGATAGCAGGGGCATCGTTGAGCTGTTTGCTATCGCGTGCCAGATCACGTATGTCAGCTGGGTAGTAGATCCCGCCTTTGAGGGTCGTCAGTAGCGAATTAATGAAGTCGCCATTGCCAGTGCCGACAGAAGAGACAAACATCACGCCATCAGCACCAGCATCTAAGGCTTCATCGACAACTTCCTTCGTTTCACGTCTAAGAAAGATCAGTGCCTTGATCTCAGTCGAGACAAGCTTTGTTTCTTTGACGAGGTCGATCCCATAGCCCTGCTCTAAGTCATCAGAGGTGAAAAGGATGTCAGGGCGATGCTTGCGAACAGCATTCAAGCCTTCTGCCTGTGTTGTCGATGCAGCGGCAATGGAGTCATGGATCGGCTTGACAAGGCAAAAGCTATTGAGAGCTAAGCGATCCCCCATGCAGACAACAGATGTTTTGCCGGCCAAGGATTCACGGCACTTCTTGCGCGCAGTCTTTAAAGCTTCTGAATGGTGGTTGAACTCCATATGCCAGAGGCTACAGGTCTAAATGGTTAACCCCCATTTATGGGATAGCAGAAGCCGAAAAATCACTTGATTGGGTGATGAGTTTTGTAAGCAATGCTTAGAGAGTGAAGAGGTCATGGGAAACCCCCAAAAAGAACGCACTGAATTAATGGGAATTCAAGTAGGACGCGACCACGTCATGATGTCTCACACTTTCAACCAGTTGAAGACTGAGACGAAGGCTGACGCCAGCGTCAATGACAACTTTGACCTCCTTACTGAGGCTTTCCTCGAAGCCGACAAGGCCAATGCTGAGTTGACGGCTATTTACTTAGGCAAATTGGAAGAAAAGATCAACCGCAACACTGAGCTGATTGGCCAGATCGTCAAGCGTCTTGATCAGTCTTCCAGTTAAGTCTTCCAGGGAGGGGTTCGATGCCCTCCCTGTCAATTCCTCTGACAAGGGCAACACCACGCAATCAAATGACCCAAGTTTTCAAAATCCCAGCAGGGGGCTTTTTGATGTTCAGTCGTTGATGTCCCTCAGTCTCCTTTTGCTGCAGTTCATATGGCCTAGTGCTGAAACCAAAAAAATCCCAGATAATTAGTGACCTTTTAAGCGTTCAACCCCAGTGCAGCGTTCCGTTCGTCTCTCCTTATCGCTCACTGGTGCTGCTGCTCTTGCATTGGCATCTGCACCCTTTGTGATCCTTCCGGCTGTTGGAGAAGAGAGTGCTGCTGTATTGCGGCAGCAACGCGACAAACTGCTGAAGGAGGTTGATGCACTCAAGCAACGCAATGAGCAGCTCGAGGCCCAGATCAGCAGCTCTTCTGAAAGCACAACTGATGCCTTTGATGTACTGGAGATCAACCTCAAAGACGCTGTGCAGTTCAACTGGGGCTTTCAAGGCGCCTTACAAGGAGCAGGCACACCTAACCAAGCAGGTATTGGCGCGTTTCTGCCGATAGCTGTTGGTGAAAACAGCGTCTTCTTCTTGGATGCTCTGGCGAATGCCAACTTCTTAGACTTCGACGGCTACAGCAGCATCATCAATACAGAGGTCGCTGGCACCACGATCAGCACCTCAACCCGTTTGGGTTATCGCTGGCTAAACGGAGACCGCAGCTGGATGGTTGGGGTGAATGCTGGCTATGACAGCCGGCCAATGAATACAGGTGATGCTGATTCAGGTGTCACCCTCTACGACAAGGAAAGTGCCTTCTTCCAGCAGGTCGCAGCAGGCTTAGAAGCAGTATCTGATACCTGGAACTTCAATGCCTATGCCCTTATTCCAGTTGGTGATACAGAGCAGCGCCTTAACAGTCGTTATCTAGGCGGTGCTCTTGATACCTATGGCCTGGATGTTGGTTATTTCATCACACCAGATCTCAATGCTTCTGTTGGTTACTACTACCAGCAAGGCGATCTTGATGAGGCTGATGGTTCTGGTGTGCAAGTCGCGCTGGATTATGTGATCGCTGATGGCTTAACTCTTGGCGTCAATCTCTCCCATGACGAAGCCTTTGATACAAGATTTTCAGGTAACATCAGCTATCGCTTTGGTAGCAACAGCTCAGCAACAGCAATTGAGAAGAAAGCTTGGGAAATGCCAACAATCAAATCGCTATCTGAAAGTGTTAAGCAAAGGAATATCCGGATCCATGATGAGGGGACAAACTCCACAAAATGTAAGTTTTATGATCCGAGAACCGGAGGACTAAACGACGTCTCTGTAGCTCACAGTAGTTGGGGCGCTAATCAATGGTGGAACACAAATGGCAGCTACAGGATGAGGCTCCATTGTACTGGAGATAGAAAGAAAAATCCAGGAGGTTGGGAGTTCGAACCAATGCCAGAATGAAGGCTATAAAGCCTAAATACAGGAGAGAAAAATCCATAAGCTTGAGTGTTGGCCTCATGAATTTAATAGACCTGGAATATTCCATCTATATCTAAAAGCAGCTAGATAGCTATTCGATGCCTAGAACCACTAGCTCACAGAAAGTTGCCTTGATACCTTATTTAGCAGGCAACAATCACCAATAGTTTTTCACATTCATAACAAGCCTAACGTCAACTTCGTCTACCCTAAAACTACTTATATCCCTAACTTAATCACCACAGCTTGGGAGTTTGATTGCCATCCCTAATTCCATTTGACCTGAGAAACTTTACAGCAGTCTGATGCCACTTGTCTGGGATTTGATTGAGGCGAATATCAAACGCAAAGGCAGTCGCTGTTGGCCTGGTGAGATCAATTGTTGAGGCTGTTAGTGCAGCCAACCACACGACTGCCTCAAGCGATGCTTTGCAAGCAAGTTTTCAAAGCACTATGAGCTGAGCATTTAGGCGATCCCCGTGCAGCGTTCCCTTCGTCTCTCCTTATCGCTGACTGGTGTTGCTGCACTAGCTCTAGTCAACACTCCCATCCAGCCCGTCGCTGCTCAAGAAGAAGGTGGCAGTGCATCAGATCTTGGGGTGATGGAGATCAATCTCAAAGACGTTGTGCAGTTCAACTGGGGCTTTCAAGGTGCACTGCAAGGAGCAGGCACACCCAATCAAGCCGGTATTGGTGCCTTTCTTCCCATTGCCGTTGGTGAGAACAGCGTTTGGTTTATTGATGCTCTAGCCAATGCCAACTTCTCTGACTACGACAACTACAGCAGCATCATCAATACAGAGGTTGCTGGTACCACCATCTCCACCTCAACTCGTTTGGGGTATCGCTGGCTCAATGGTGATCGCAGCTGGATGTATGGAGTGAATGCTGGTTATGACAGCCGGCCGATGAATACAGGTGATGCTGATACAGGCGTGACTGTCTGGAACAAGGACGATGTCTTCTTCCAGCAGATAGCAGCAGGTCTAGAAGCGATTAGTGATACCTGGAACTTCAATGCCTATGCCTTAATCCCTGTTGGTGATACAGAGCAGCGGCTCAATAGTCGTTATCTCGGTGGGGCGCTTGATACCTATGGCCTTGATGTTGGTTATTTCATCACCGCTGAACTCAATGCCTCTGTTGGTTACTACTACCAAAGTGGTGATCTAGGAACAGCAGATGGATCTGGCGTGCAGGTGGAGCTGGATTATCAGATCGCTGATGGTTTAACCGCTGGCATCAATGTTTCCTATGACGAAGCATTTGAAACCAGGGTTTCAGGGAACATTAGCTATCGCTTTGGTAGCAATAGTTCAGCAGCTGAAACCAAGAAAAAAGCATGGCAAAAGCCAACAATTCAAGTGTTATCTGAAAGCGTTAAAAACAGGAATATCCGCGTTCATGATGTAAGACAGAAAAAGCACTGTACTGATCCAACTCTAGGAAATGAGTGGGTGGGGTTGGCCTACACCTCGGTGGTTTTAAACCCATCCGCACCCTCTTCTGTGGCGAAATTTCATTGTGTCCCTGGCGCTCCTGCTGGCGGCTGGACCAGCAATTAACTGTTCAGTACCTGGTACCCTCTGAGGACAGAGTTAGCTTGCTTGGGACAATTCCTTTAATATCTAAGTCGCATTAAAGTTCAGGCAGGGTGAATGTTGCTTCTGTATTTAATTCCTCTAGTAATGTAGTTATTGCTCTATTAGTGCGCGAAAACAATTCATTAAAGCAGCATTCTCGTGTCACCATAGCGGATGCCATTCGCTCTTCTAAATCTCACCGCAACTTGATTCCAATCTTCTGGAATTTGATTGAGCCTGATGTCAAAGGCAAAAGGCAGCTGTTGTTGGCCTGGTGAAACCCTCATTTTCTTGCTTCTAGTTCTTGCACTGCTCACCATTCGTTTAAGTATGCGACTAACCCACTGGCACTTGGGAGCAGCTTTACTGTGATGGCGATAGCGCTGGCAGAAACGCTCATAGCGCCTGGCACAACCATCCAGAGTGGCCGATAGCCTTAAAAAGGCAGGGCTCCATTCAGTGATGCCGTCTGCCCTAAGCCTGCTGTAGTGGCCAAAGTTGCTATAGGGATCAAAGAATCCTTTCCTTACACCTGCTGCTTTGGGATTGGCATGGATATACCTCAAGGTATTCAGCATTCGCCTGTGATCTTTGGGGTGGACCGGAAAGGCAACAACTTCTTAGGACTTAACTAAAGAAGGCTTGAAGGTTCTTTCATTGAAGCTAGTGTAGTTTTCAACTAAGAAGGCACTTTGCGTGAAGACTGTTCTTGAGGTTGGAGAAAAGCTTGTCAAAAAATCGCCGGCAAACCATCAAAGAGGTATTGAGTCCGTTGGAGGGATGCTTTACCTGACCACAACAAGATTGATTTTTGAGTCACATGCGCTCAACATTCAAACAGGCGTAACCATCGTCTCAATTTCTGAAATCAATAGGCTAAGAAAGGATTGGACAAATTTCTTAGGCGTTATCCCTATCTTTCCCAACACTCTAGCCGTGACTTCTAGTGCAGGCCATGAAGATAAATTCATTCTGTTTAGAAGAACTCCTTGGATCAATGAAATCAATAAATTAAAAGAGGGACAGAACTAAAGCCCCTAACTATTTCCCTACTCCTAGCCCACATAACTTGTCGAGTGGAGCAACAGCCCCAACAACAGCACCGGGGTTGTTCTGCATTAAAGCAACCCTTGCGCTCTCCATCAGCAGGTGAATGGCTTGAGCAACAAGATCTGTTCTTTGGATATTGGCCTGATCGATGTCCTCACGGGTCAAGGCATATCCTTGTTGAAAAGTGCGTTTAGAGGTGCGGCGACTCACCCCCTTGCTCTTTGCCAGATACGCCACCATCGCTGCGCAGCTATAGCCATGCAAAAGCATGGAGTAGGGACATAACCCAAGCTGCCGTGTTTGCTTTAAAGCATGGACTTGTGTAAGTAAACAATGAAAAAACCCCGCACAAGGCGGGGCGTTGATGGTTTTGTCGGGGGATTGATCGCGCACAACACTTCACGCCCTGCTTTCCCCATCACGGGTTTTGTATAGCTTTCAGCCGTAGCTTCAGGCTCCCCGACGATGATTTCATATCAGACCAAAGTGACCTGATCGGCAGAGCTGATACCTGCCAGAAGCATGATCTGATCGCCATCAGTGTTGGTGAACATCTGTCTGTTGCCGAACTGACTCCAACTTCCACCCATACCAAGCTGAACCATGTCTTCGCCTGAGGTGTAATCCTCGACGGTGACGAAGCCATCGCCACCAACACCGCGAAAGGTGTCGGCACCCTTATCTCCCCAGGCATTGCCCTGGCTGACGGCCAGAATGTCGTTATCAGCTCCGCCCCTGTAGGCAACACCAGCGGCATTACCCTTCACCACGTCATTGCCTTTGTTGCCATTGACCAAAGTGCCAGTAATCGAGTCAAAGACCTCCATCGTGTCGCTATCGGCGCCGCCTAGATAGCGACCTTGCCCGCCGCGAAGAACGATGTGGTCTGATCCTTTATTTCCATTAGCAAAATTGTTTGAGCCTCCGACCACTTCGAGGAAATCATCACCACCCATCAGAGATGTATTGATGTAAGCCTGTCCAGTCAATCGATTAACCCCATCATCATGGCCCGCTAATTTGCGACCGTTGATCATCGTGTCCTGGAACAGTTTTTGTGGGACCGTAACTTGGAAGACAGGTTGGTTGGGTTCGTTGTTGATTTCAACAGCAACATTATTATTGTCATCTACTATTCCTGGATATTTTGGTGTTGCATTAAGACCGGCAGATCCTATTGTATAAGTATATTCACTCTCCTTTCCCTTCTGAACAGCTATTACGCCATGATTATTTTTAATATAAGTAACTCCATACGTATAATCTGCATTCTCTAGAGCTGGGACAACAACTCTCTTGCCTGATGAGTCGCTGGTAATAAATGCCATTTTGTATAGGAGGTTGTGGAGGTCATCCCTTCTGGGCCTCTTCACCATCTCTCAATCAGCCAGGAACTACATCACCTAAACGGGGGATATATTCGCTGAATGTTCTCCCCCCTTTGGGGGGGTAGTGAACTAGCCAATAAAAAACCCCGCACTTGGCGGGGTTGGTGATGATTTTGTAGGGAGATCGATGGCGACTACTCAACGCCAGCAGCTTCAGCAGCGCCAGCACCTCAACTCAGCGAGAAATCCCTGGCCACACATCCAGGGAAAGAGAGTGGGCTGGACGCTCAATATGGGCTAACGCAGGGTGTCCTGAGCCAGCGCTGCAGCCTCGACGCTGCAATCACGATTTGGTTGCAATCCCCTTGAACGAGCTTCTGAAACCTCAGATTTCGCAGCTGCGAAGTCAGAACGGAAGTCGGCATTGGCATGAAGGAGAGCTACAGAGGCTGCTCCCATTAGTTGACCGTTGACTACATCGCTGTACCAGTGCACATTGCACAGATGGCGGCTCTCCCCGAAGGCCAGTCCTCGGGCAAGAATTTGGTCACTGCGATCTGGAACCATTTCACTGAGGATCAGAGCCCAGGCCCAGCCAATCGCAGTGTGACCTGATGGATAAGAGGGATCTGTCGTCAGCTCTGCGGTGTCATGAGGTGAGCAGATCATCTTCTTATTCACCAAGAAGGGTCTGCGGCGGTTGTAGTTGCTCTTGGCTGCATAAGTGGACAAGCCCGCATCAGTAAGGCTGCGGCGGAGAAGCATGTAGAGCCTCGGCGTTGCTTCTTCACTAATGGTGATACCTATTGCGCAGGAAAAGGTGCCGGCTGCCCCAGGAAAATTCAGATCAGCATCAGTAGCAGCAAGATTCCAGCGCGGTGTCCCAGGGAGCGAGAAGCTTCTCTGAGAGATTGTGTTGTCTAGAGCGTGATCAGAATTGCCAAGCGTTGGCGGTGCAGGCAGCAACTGCAAGCTATCCGGCCGATCCTCTTTGTTTAGATATCCCTGAAGTAATCCATGTCCAATTTCAGGCACATCGGCACTCGCGATGAGGCATTCCCGATATGGCTGAGGCCCAGCGACTGCAATAGTCGGGTAACTAGTGCTGATCAAAGCCATGCCAAGGCTGAGAAATGTCGCATGAACTAATTGCATGGTTTTGTTCATTCCATACAACAATTACTCAATGGATAGCTCATTTGGCAACTACTCAACCAACACTCCTAGGAGGTGGGCTATCGCTTGATTGGTTGTCAATCGTTTGCGGGGCCCGAGAAAGTAGGGCCCCTAAGCCACCGCATCCGGGAATCCCGCCCAGGCTCCCTCGAGCCCAAGGGGGTTGTAGTGGCTTCCTTTAGGTCTAGATCTGCATGCTTGGCGAGACATTGGTGCTAACCAGACAGTCCTATTACTCCCGCTACATAAGGCAGGGCTTTTAGAGGAGAAACATCTCATTCTTTATCCATTACTGCAGTTGATTTGACCTGAGAGCTACAACCAAAAACATGCCAGACAATGAGTGACCTTTTAAGCGTTCAATCCCAGTGCATCGTTCCCTTCGACTCTCCTTATCGCTCACTGGTGCTGCCGCGCTTGCATTAGCTAGCTCTCCCATCCAACAAGTAGCGGCTCAAGACGGTGGCAGTGCAGCAGATCTTGGGGTGATGGAGATCAACCTTAAAGACGCTGTGCGCTTCAACTGGGGATTCCAAGGAGCGTTGCAAGGAGCTGGTACTCCGAATCAAGCCGGTATTGGAGCGTTTCTTCCCATTGCCGTTGGTGAGAACAGTGTGTTCTTTGCTGATGTTCTGCTCAACGCCAACTTCTCTGATTACGACGGCACCAGCAGCATCATCAATACAGAGGTTGCTGGCACCACCATCTCCACCTCAACCAGGATTGGTTACCGCTGGCTGAATGGTGATCGCTCTTGGATGGTTGGAGTGAATGCTGGCTATGACAGCAGGCCGATGAATACAGGTGATGCCGATACAGGAGTGAACGTCAGCAACAAGCGCAGTGTGTTCTTCCAGCAGGTTGCTTTCAATGCAGAAGCAGTATCAAACAGCTGGAACTTCAATGCCTATGCCCTTGTCCCTTTTGGTGATACAGAGCAGCGCCTCAATGTGCGTTATCTCGGCGGGGCACTTGATACCTATGGCTTGGATGTTGGCTACAGCATTACTCCTGATCTTAATGCCTCTGTTGGTTACTACTACTAACAAGGTGATCTTGATGATGCTGATGGTTCTGGCGTGCAAGTAGAGCTGGATTATCTGATCACCGATGGTTTGACCGCTGGCGTCAATCTCTCCTATGACGAAGCCTTTGATACCCGTGTTTCAGGCAACATCAGCTATCGCTTTGGTAGCAATAGTTCAGCAGCTGAAACCAAGAAAAAAGCATGGCAAAAACCAACGATAAAAGCGTTACCTGAAAGCGTTAAAAACAGAAATATCCGCGTTCATGATGCAGCAGATCCAGATGCGAAGTGCTATGGCTACTGTGGATACACTATTTCCACACTATTTTGCACTTCGTTCACTTCGTACTTGGCGCGCCCAACACAGTGCGGGGCACTACCCGCAAGTCAATCTTGAACAACGGCTGGACTAGGTGGTAACCCTGGCGCGCCCAAAGTAACTCCTAATGGCTGGGAACGCGTTCGGAAGTGAGTGGAGGAAAGCTGGCCGCTGGGAACGTCTTTGAGTACTGGCCCTTCTGGGATTTAATGTTCATCATCATGCCCCTAAAAGACGCGAGAAGGCTCTTCAATAGCTGGCACCTTATTTGTTGTTATATGCCTAGACAGGCAAGAAAATAATAGAAGCAAAGCCTGAAAATATCAGCTCTCAATTGCAAACACTAGCCATCAACCTCGTAGCCCTAATTAATTGGTCGATCTTCTCAACTAACCCTTAGAACTTTAACTGAATATCACCATCTCTAGCGCTGTAGTGATCAGAAAGGGATACAAGTAGTTTTAGGTCAGTGAGATTTGGCGGTAGATTTCATGAATGTCAAAAGTCATTGCTTTTTAAAGCATGTGTTCCTTCCTCTCCTGATTTTACTTATTAGCTAATCAATCTTTTTTACCTACCAGTTCTATGTGTAAACTTACTCTTTGTGGAATAGATTCATCGCAATGTCACCCTCTTGCCCTACCGAACTCATCTTGCAGAAGGATTAGTATCAACCAGGGCAGATTGGTCGGGGGGCTTACTTTTATCTCTCACAAGCACTTGCGCAGCATCCAAACCGGCCAGATCGATATGGTTTGGTACGAGCATTATCAGCTGGCTCACATATAATAACATGCACCAGCTATATTTAATATAGCCCAAAGGAAAAAATATCCTTTATGATTTAATCTTGGTGCTTAGCCAGCATCAAATGCCAAGGCTGGTAGCATTTCCTCAATGCAACTGGACTTTTCTGCTTGATACCATCAAGGATGACTTGGCAAATCAAAACATTGATTTAATAGCATAACTCTGATCCTTAAAATCTTCATAGCTTTACTCGTTGTTGACTTTACTGTTTTTTCATTTCTTTATTAGTCATCTTTGTCGATGGTTTTACATCACTATAATAAAAGATTTATCATTGGTTTCATGCTCGCAATAAAAAGCCCCGTAGGTTTTCGGGGCTGTATCTAATACGAAGTGGCTAGTTGTTACGCTCTGCATTTAGAACGGATCCTCTTGGCTCGTAATCTCACCAAGTAGGAAATCTAGTTGCAATAGGCAGGCAGGGCTTATTGAAGTCTGGCCATTTTGGGAATGTAATGCATCCACCCTCTTTTACACCGCCAGAACAAAGCGATAACTGAGCAACTGTCAGTTGAAGGTCTTCCTTGGTTTTCATGGTTAAGTAGTGAATTTGATGTTAATTTAAAAACAAGCGGAATTATTTATTTCACTTGCGTAGCTTTGATGCTCCGTATGCAATTGCAAAGCCAACTCCAGCGACAGCAGCACCACCGAGTTTAACTAGGGCTATAGCTGCAAGAGGACCGATGCCACCAGAAACATGCTGTAGTTGATCCAGAGAAATCTCTTCATCAATAATTTCGCTTGTGAGAGAAGAAGTGTAATTAGTCATTGTAAAAGTTAATCAGTTTGTGAGCATCGGGATTTTGTTTCCCGATGTCTCAATAATGCCTGAACTATTCATGTTGCTCAGTATTTCGGATCACAGACTTTTGTGAGCTTTCTCACAGCAGTGATTGCTTTAGATCAATGCATTGAAAGCTGATAAATGTGATGGTATGTGTAGTGAAGGCAATCAAGCCGTCGCTCTTAAACATCCAGTCAACCTTAAAACCATGGCAAATCTCAGCACTAACTACTACAATATTAAACTTCTTGACCAAGAACTCACTACAGAAGAAATATCAGATATTTCTGGAGGCTACTGGATAAAAGTTAGAACACCCGACGGCTCTAGTTGGGAGGATGTTCCATATCATCCCCGCGGTGACAAGTACCTTAATCCCTCTGTGCGCCCTCGGTTCACGTCTATTAGGTAATCCCGCCTCTTTTGCCTTTCTATTACAGCAGACTTTAGCTAATCCCTTACACTTGCAGGGGGTTTTCTTTTGTCTGCAAATACTATAAATCTCTTACGGAAATTATCTATATTTGGAACCTTATTGCCTCTTTAATGTTCAAGACTATGTGGATCAGGTCAGCGCAGAAACTGATGATAGTTACGCACCACTCCAACTCTACTCATTAACTCCTTATCTCTAAAGAAGATCTTTATCCCCTTAAGTAACATTCAGAACTTGACAGAAGATTGCCATCTCGGATTCCATTTTGACACGGAACTTGACAGTAGCTTGAAGGCATACTTCTGGAATCTTATAAGTCGAACATTCCAATCTCAAGGTAGTTGTTGTTAGTCTATAGAAACGCTGTCTTTCTTGCTTCTAGTTCTTGATTGCCTTTGATGAGAATGGTTATTGCCTTGCTAATTATGCTTAGTTATTTGTTGGCAATTCCCTTTGCTACGTTCCTAGGCGCTCCTAGGATAAGGCAAGTGATGTCTTCGAAATGTCCCCTTGAGCCATCAAAAATGACCCCTAGCCCTTCGATCAAAGTCTTATTTGATTTTAAGAAGAACATCTGTCCTGGGATTGTTGTTATGCCAATCGTTATTATCTATTTGTATCCAATGTGGCTGAGAAATAGAATTGATCGCCATAAGCATTCTGATCAGCTATAGACCTTGGCTTTTGATAAAGCAACGGAAGGTAAGGTTGATTCTTGGTTGAAGCACTCTCTTTCGACTTGGCAACGCATGTAGCCATTCTTTTTGACATTGAGGGTGCATTATTAATAGATCGCCACTCTGCAAATCAAGCACTTCCCGCAACGGTTGATAGCGATGCTTTAAACAGAAATCCCTTGTCGCTCCAAGTGACAATGATGCGATTTGTGTGTTTGGTTGAATCTCAGCTTCATTATCCGCATGCCAACCCATCCGGTCGTTGCCATTGCGATAGAGATTCAGTAAACAGCCGTTGAAGTTTTCCTTGCTGGCCGCATTCACTTGCCTGAGCAAGGGATAGAGCCAATCAGGCAAGCCTTCGCCGCGATGGCTTACACCGCTGTAGCGATAGTTGACCCCCTCAGCTGCCATGAAGGCCGTCAGTCTTGGCACAACATGATCACGTCCGTAGACTCGAACAACCGGTTGCTCCCAAGCCACACCGTCTTGGAGTCGATGCAGCCAGGATCGAGCATCTGCGCAGTTCAACCAATTGGCCATCCAAGTCCAAGGGCGAGCTTCTGCCCAACCGTGTATTAGTGATGGCTGTGCCATTGAGCTCCTAGCCAACATTATTGAATAGAACCATGTTGGCTTTTTAGATGGCGGAGAGTAGCCACAGATGCCAGTGTTGAGTCATAGCTGAAACACTGCGCGGGTGACCACGACTAAGCAAAACCAACCCGCTTTGATTCAGGCATTAATGAAGCCAGAGGCTTATCCACATCCGGTGAAGGTTGTGGAGCTTGTAGAAACCCACATTTCCTGGGTACTTCTGACAGGTTCCTATGTCTACAAGCTCAAAAAAGCTGTGCATTTGGACTTTGTAGACGCCACCACGCTGAAGCAACGCCTGCATTTTTGCCAAGAGGAGCTGCGACTGAATCGTCGCTTGGCTCCAGACCTTTATCTTGGTGTGACCAGGATTCTCGGACCAGTTGATCGCGCCAAAGTTTTCGACGAGAACTTGGAATCGATTGATCCATCCATCAAGGGTGTGGTTGAAATTGCTGTGAAGATGCGTCAGTTCCCTTCCTCTCGTCTTCTCAGTGTTTATCTGTGTGATGGGGTTTTGAAGACTGAATCCCTAAAAAGACTTGCTTTCGAACTTGCAGAGTTTCATCTCAGTGTCAACACGGCTGTTGCAGATGGAGATTTTGGTGGATTTGATGCGGTAATCAATCCTGTGCATGCCAATTTGCGAGTGTTGGATCAGTTGACACTTCCTAAGCCATTAGATCTTTGGCTTGAGGAACATCGAGCTTGGATTAAGAGTATTCAGCCAGAACTGGCTTTTCGTTTTAAACAACGACTCAATGCAGGAGCCATTCGCGAATGCCATGGCGATCTTCATGTCGGCAATATTCACCTAACCAACGATGGATGTCTAGAAGTCTTCGATGCCATTGATTTCAATCCAAGTCTGCGTTGGATCGATCCGATCAGTGAAATGGCATTTCTAGTGATGGATTTTCAGATACACGATCATCAGGGTGACGCCATGGTGATACTCAATGAATGGCTTGAGCACACAGGTGATTACAAGGCTTTTGACCTTTGGCCTTGGTATTCGGCTTACCGAGCTCTTGTGCGCGCCAAGGTGAGTGGCCTGCAATGGCAGCAACTCTGCTCCCAGAGTCAGCATGACTCTGTTGATCATCAACGTCTTCAACGGCTGCGTAAGGATCTCAACCTCTACATTCAGCGGGCTAGAGAGGTCCAGCTAACAAAAGCAGCCGGTATTGTGCTGATGCATGGACTCAGCGGCAGTGGTAAATCTTTTTTGAGTGAGCAGCTCTATCAGCAGTTGCCAGCAATACGCCTGCGTTCAGATGTAGAACGCCAGCGTGCTTTCGGTCTCCGTCCGCTGCAAAAGACGCTTGGTTTTGAGAAAGGATCGATGACAAGGGGTGGCAGTACACCACTTTTTCAAGGAGATCCTTATCGACCTGAGGTTACCAATTGGTTGTTCGATCAATGCCTACCGGCATTGACTCAGTGTTGTTTGAGTAGTGGTTTGACCACAATTGTTGATGCCACCTTCTTACGAGAACGAGAACGACAGCGAATGTTTGCATTGGCACGTGAACAAGGATGCCCGATTGCCATCGTGGCCTGTGAATGCAGTGATTCAACTGCTCAGGAGCGGATCGCTACAAGGATGGGAATGGGAACTGACCCCTCTGAGGCAGATTTAAGTGTGCGCGAACTGCAGAAAGCGTGGATTCAACCTCTAACGTCTTATGAACAAGAATTGACGGTTAGCTTTACAGAAACATCTCCGATCAAAGTTGGACTCGAACGGCTGCGCGTTTTGTTGAATTCTTAGTGCATCCGATAAGTTAGGCTTTTGCAACAAAGTCTGATTCTGCTTCACTTGTTGGGGGAAATGTTGAAGAATCTTTGGCTATAGATTTCTGCATTTGATCCCTCTACTATCTAGATAGAAAATACATCCCAAACATGATTTATTGTGCTTGCCTTTCAGATCATCAACCCTCTCTCTTCAATAGATTGATCAGATTCAATTAATGAGATTACTTACTTATGTACCATTGATTAGCGACTTGGTGGAATAAAGCACTTGAAGGATTCGCAATAGTATTTGGGCTTCATTAGTAACCTTCAGCTGCGAGACTATCTATTTTTATATTAATGGCCAATATTACCTGCTGCACTAGACAATATTTCTTCAAAATAAAATCTTATGTTAATTAAATGATTTCTGTCATGGCTACATCTTGAATTATCTGTGACTCTACTATGTCTTGAATGAGGTAATCCTGAGATGCTTCTTAGAATTATCTGAATCGTGGATAAAACCTTCACTTGTAGGGTTTTCTTGCGCTGTATTCAAGACAAGAATTCATGCGTTAACGGATTTAATGCAATGGCGTTACAACTTGGTGGTCAGACCTATGCGGTTAATGCCTCAGGGGCGGACATCACGGGTTTCGATCCTTCTCGCGATCGTATTGATTTTGGCGATATTTCCGTGCATGGTCTGATCTTAGGCAAACTTGCCGATGGCACGGCGGCGCTCGTTAATCCCTGGCAGGAGAGTGATTATCAAAGGATTCTTGATAACAACGGCAATGGAATTAGCTGGAATCAGCTAACGCTTGATAATTTTGCCCCGGTTGGTAATGAACACCTGCGGGAGGACATCGGCGGTGTGATGTCCTGGGAGTTGGGCATCGGTCCGCGCGAGGCGGACACGGTCTATATACGCTCCCATGAATATGGCGTCCATGAGCGGGTCGAGAACTTTGATCCCCAGACCCAGAAGCTCAATTTTTCATATCTCGGCACACGTGAGCGATTGTCAATCACCGACACCGACCAGGGTCTACTGATTTCAGTGGAGCCTTCATCACAGAGCTTGCTTTTGGTGGGAGTGAAGCGTACCGATTTGTATGCAGGCAACCTTGAGTTCCATTTTGACCAGGTGATGGAAGACAACCTTGAGGATCCCTTTGGGGTCAATCAGGATGACGTCAGCCTGGTGAGTCGCGAGCTATTGCTAACACCGCAGTCAATTGGCGGTGCAACGACCGATGGCAACCAGGTGCGTTCTGGGCAGTTTGTTAAGGCGGCCGAAACGGTGATCATCAATGAGGTTGACCACAGCATGCATCAAGGCACGGATCACAGCGGTATGGATCACAGCGTCAATGAGTCTGATATGTCTACTGGCGATGCCGTGGCGGCCAGCAATGGTCCGCTGTCGCTTGATGCGAGTGGTTCCCTCTATTGGGGAGGCATGAGTGGCAAACTTACGCTCAAAAATTCAGGCAATACCGACCTAGATGGCTGGTCGGTGTCCTTTGTGACTCCGCATAAAAACTTCCAGAGCTGGGCCGGAGATGCGCAGATTGAGTCGTTAGCGGACGGTACCAACCGGATCACATTGACACC
>NZ_JNBA01000021.1 GCF_000760295.1 Prochlorococcus sp. MIT 0701 | reverse complement strand
CGCTGCGAGGGTGTCGGAGCTGAGTGCTGCAGCATTCATACCGATGGCGACAGCCACATCACCGGAGGCCTCGGAGAAGAGACCAAGAGCCATGGCATTGGCACTTGTAGCGCGAGCGGATTGACCAACGGCGGTGGTGTTGCTGGCACTGGCGACAGCATTGACACCAATCGCCATGCTGTCTGTAGCTGAGGCATTAGCAGCTGAACCAAAGGCCATGGCGCCATCACCTGAGGCATTGGCAGCTGAGCCAAAGGCCATGGCGCCATTAGCGGAGGCATTGGCATTGGTGCCAAAGGCAATGGCATTGGTGCCAGATGATTTGGAGAGAACGCCGATGGCCATGGCATCATCGCCTTGGGCATTGGAGCTGCTGGCGATAGCAACGGCATTGACGCCTGATGCATTGGCATTAACACCAAAGGCTTGAGCGTTTTGGCCACTGGCTTTGGAGATCACGCCAATGGCGATGGAATTAGCACCGTTGGCAATGGCACCTGGTGCTACCGCTGTGGCATTGGTGTCTGTGGCTTGTGAGAGGGTGCCAAAAGCCATGGCACTGGTGCCAGTGGCGCTTGCTTGTACGCCAAGGGCAACAGCATTGGTTCCTTGGGCATTGGCTTGGAAGGCTAAGGCGGTGGAATTGGTACCGTAGGCATTGGCGCCAGCACCAGCGGCAAGACTGTTAGCGCCGGTGGCGATGGAATTAATGCCAACAGCGGTGGTGCTTGTACCAATGGCTTGCGCATTGGTGCCAAGGGCCATGGCGCCTGCTTCTTTGGCATAGGCCTCTACGCCAACCGCAGTGGCATTGACGCCATTGGCCTGTGATTTAACGCCAATAGCGATGGAATTGGCTCCATAGGCATTGGCAGCAGCACCAAGAGCACCAGCATTGACGCCACAGGCTTGCGCAGCAGCACCAACAACAAAGGAGTTGGGTTGATCGGCGAGAGCACCAGCACCAAAAGCGAGAGCATTGGTGCCGCTTGAGATGGAATTGGTACCAACGGCAATGGCATTGGTGCCGCTCGCGGTGGCGTCAACACCAAAAGCAGCTGAATCAATGCCAGAAGATGTTGCACCAGTGCCAAGAGCAAAGGAGCTTGTGTTACTGGCAGTGGCGCCAACACCAACAGCCATGGCATCAGTGCCTGTGGTTTGAGCCTTCGTGCCAATCGCGCCAGCATTGACACCTTTTGCGACGGCTTTCGTGCCAAGCACGAATGAATTGGCGTAACTGGCTGCGCTGTCGTATCCAATCGCGATTGCGTTTGCACCGGATGCATTGGCGAGACTGCCTAGAGCAATCGCCCCATTGGCCGATGCATTGGAACTTGCGCCAAGAGCAATGGTATCTGGCGCGGCAGCTCTTGATAATGCACCGATGGCAATTGCATCATCAGGGTCTGCATCGCTTTCTGTTAATGCCTCGACTGTTGCATATTCGCCAATGGCGATAGATCCAGACGCTTGTGATGATGATCGTGTTCCAAGGGCAATAGCATCTGAGCCTGTAGCTTCTGCTCCGGTGCCGATCGCCATGGCTTCTGATGCGCTTGCATTTGCGCCAGCACCGAGAGCAATTGTCTCTGATGCGCTTGCACTTGCTTCAGCGCCAATAGCAATCGCTTCATTTGCAGTCGATGCAGCTGCTTTACCTAAGGCAATTGCACTTTCTCCTTCTGCTTTTGCATCTTCTGAGCCAATTGCAATGGAGTTATCTCCACTTGCTGATGCGCTTACCATCGCCAATGCATCTTTGCCACTTGCTTTGGTATAGGCCCCGATACTTATTGCGCCATCTTTAGTTGAGTTTGAGTTGTCGCCAATTGCAATAGTTGAATCACCTACAACAGCAACATTGTTGCCCATCGCAATTTGATTTTTACCTAGAGTTGCACCTGCACCATTGCCAATAGCGATGCTGCCAGCTGCCTCAACTCCAACACCCGCACCATTCCCCATGGCGATCGCACCTGATGCGCCCTCACCGACTGCAGCTAAATTGCCAATAGCAATGGATGTTGTTGTGGCTCCAACAACAGCAAGATTGCCAATGGCGACATTCATTGCGCCTCCAGAGCCGACTGCGTTGCCTAGAAGTACGTTATAGCTGCCTACATTGAGAATATCATTTCCCATAATTAGGTTGTTGCTTCCAATAGTGTTTGTCACGTTATTTCCCATTAAGATATTTTTATCACCTGATGTATTTGTGACTGTGTTGCCCTGAAGCATGTTGCTATTGCCTGATGTATTTGTAACTGTGTTGCCCTGAAGCATATTGTTGCTTCCAGCAACGTTGTTCACGTTGTTACCTGATAAGATGTTTTGATTGCCTTCCCAATTGTGATTATTGTTGCCTTCAATCAGGTTGAAATCACCTTTTGAATTACTGATTCCATAGCCCGAAGCAAATACGTTTTCTCCGTTGATATACATGTTTTCTCCAATTCCAACCGAATGAGGGCCAGTAATGGAGATGTCGCTGCCAAGAGCCATGCTGCCTATCGATTCTGGATCAATTATTTTTGCGTTAGAGCCAATAGCGATACTTTCTGCTCCCATTGCTGATGATTTCAGGCCTAGGGCAATTCCTGCAGTTCCTCCAGCGTATGAACCCGAACCGATAGCAAGGGCACTTGCTGCACTAGTTGCTGTAACAGCATCTAAGCCAAGAGCAAGACTGCCTGCTCCCCCGGATGCTGCAGAATCACCTAAAGCGAGACTTGATACACCACCAGCTTTTGAGTCAGTTCCAATAGCAACTCCGCCAATAGCATCTAGGTAAGTTTTTGCTTTCACTCCTATCGCAACACTGCCTGAGGCTAATCCTTTCGCTTCTGCTCCTAAAGCAATCGCAAATTCAGCATCCTCACTCGTAAGCGCTTTGTCGCCCACGGCAATGCTTCCACCTCCAGTTGCTTCAGCGGGGCCAACAGCAACCGCCCCCATTCCTGAAAATCCACCAAGAGTTGCGTAGCCGTCACCACTGCCACACTTCGCCATGACAACAGGTTCGGTTCCATCAACCCCTGTGGAAATGCTGAAAGGGCCACCTGGACCTGTGATAATTCCAGCGAGATCTGTTTTTGCAGTCCCTTTTCCTGTTCCTGTTCCTTCCCCTGTTCCTCCCCCTTCCCCTGTTCCTTCTTCTGCTCCTTCGACAGTCACAACCCCTATACCTTCACCAACCGCCTCAACCGCTCCTTCTTCAGCTGTTTCAACTTCTACATCTACAGTTACGTTTACAGTTGTGTTTACTTCTAGCTCGTTGGATTGAGTCCCTTTAAGGGTGAATTCTTCAAAAGTGGTTTTTCCTGCGATTTCAGCTTCGCCAGTGCCACACATTCCATACACTTGAGCAGCAGCTGGATTGCAGGAAAAGAGAAGTAATAAAAAACCTGCATTTTTCAGTAGGAATGCTGGCCTAAGAGTGGTCAGAATATTATTGAGTGAGGCCTTCTCTTGCGGCATCTCATGGGTTGAGCCATGTTGACCCTTGGGATCCTTCTGCTTGTGATCACAATTGCCGCTCATCCTTGTTCCTCTTGATTGCGAAAAGCGAATAGTGACCCTCAAAAATAGCATGATTAATCACTATTCCATTTCTATTGACTGTTTGTAGGATGTTTGTACTTGTGCATGCATATCCCATCACCCAGCCATCCTTTTCACGTTGTCTAATTGTAATTGCTATTAGCATAAAACTGTGATACTGAAGATTGGCTGGAGCTGTTCGGGATGTTCTGCCGTTGAAGTGTATGCATTCAATAGATCCAGCTTTTCTTTGATCGTGATAGCAATGTTCTGCTTTAGCTGTCTGTCGTAGGGCTGTACTAACTGGCCTTGTTGTTTTCAATGCAAGCTAGGTAGAGCAATTTAGGGGTGTCTTGAAATCTGCCAGCATTGTGCTCAGAGATGTTTGCTTTGCCTTGTTGTAGCGAGGAAGTAGGCATCAACTGATGTGTTGCTTTAGGCCTGTTGGTTTTGTCCTGCTGCCTGCATGCGTTCAGTTTTTCCTTCTAGTTTTCCCGGCCGGATCAGCTGATTGGTATCGATTTTGCTGGATGAAGAGAACGCCTGAATGATCGGGCCTGTCTGACAACTCTCTGCCTAGAACTCGCTTGCCTAGGGCTGCTGATCAATAGCAACAGGACGAGCGACTGCTGAAATCTTTTCCTCTTTCCCTTCAGCGATTGGGCTGTTGATTTTGCGCAGCAAGATGTTGATTTGAGCCTGTTGTGATTTGAGGATCAGCCGCTGCTCTTTCAATTCATCACGAGCTTCCTGGCGATCCTGGCGTGCTTCGTTTGTTTATGGCGTGGTTTCTCTTAAATGGCTTTTGTTAGCAATCCTGGCTTGACTTTTGTGTTGTTTAGGATTGAATGTATTATTATTTTGCTGTCTAGAAAGATAAGAAGAGTGGTTAGTTGGTTGCCCCCCTATTAGCCTTATTAGGAAAGTTGCCGCCTTAATTACTGCTCAGTCTATTTAGTGCAGGCTTGCTATTGGGAGATTTTCTTCGAGGCTTGTTTGATTTTTTCGGCGACTTCAAGTTCTGTCGCTGGCAGATTTTTCGGACAAACCGATGAGGCTCTGACGAGAATGTTGCCTGCAATCCAATTCTTTAAGCCTTTGGCTGTGTTCGCAGTCGCAGGCATGCCGCTCACTTTCCCTTTGTAGCGTTCAGTGATCAGCTTTGTCATCGCAGCTACTGATGCTGTAGCTACTGGTTGGTAATCGACTTTCTGCGATAACGAATAGCATAAATTCAAGGTGGTCACATCTCTCAAGTCTCTGAATTCAGCGAGTCCAATTGTTGTTGAGCCAATGCTGCTCAAAGGGCGTGTCTGTGTGATCATCTCCCCACCTTTAATCTTTGCTGCATGGGCACTATTGATTGGAATGAGAAGGGTTGTAAGTGCTAGCGCTGTAAATGTAGATTTGCTTGACATACTTTAGCCTTAGTGTGGGATTGATCTTTTGGGGTAGAGGCTAGCATGAGTCTTATTCGCCTGTTCTTGAAGCATTGCTAATGCTAGCGATTCTGATCAATTGATCACCTTTTTTGCCCTGAGTATTTACCTGGCTTTTTCCATCAGGGCTCTTGTTCTTTTCATCATGCAGCCTGTGGCTTACTTCCAGTATCCTTGAGTTGTTAAACCTTGCTTCTGATGCCCCTCGCTGAGGTCCCTGTTGGTTGGTCTGCTCATAATCAGCCAAGTGCTGGGCTTGATCATTTTTACCAGTTTCTTCTCGAAGGTCAGGCTCAGACAGTTTATGATGAGCTATCGCTTTGTGCACTGCAATCTCTGAATGGGGAGGAGGCTTATCTGCTTGGCCTTTCTTCTCATATTTTAGGTTTTCATCAACAGGCACTTGACTGTTTCGATTTGGCCGAAAAGCAAGACTTTCTATCTAAATTTGTTATCTTTAATCGCGCCAATTCACTGCGTGCAATCAATTCATATGATTTGGCATTAGAGGCTTATCAAGCTGCCTTGAAGATCGATCCTGAATTTGTTGAATGTCGACATAATTATGCCTTGGCATTGTATGAATATGAACAATATGCGCAGGCCGAAGAGTGTATGCGCAACTTGCTTGTTGACGTTCCTGATTATTACAAAGCATCGTTTGCTTTGGGCAACCTACTGCGCCATTTCAATCGCCTTCCAGAAGCTTGCGAGGCTTACCGTCTTTGTCTGCAGGTTCAGCCAGCTTATCCAGATGCCTTAAATAATCTTGGCCTATGTCTTGCGGGCTTAGATCAGAAAGAGAAGGCCATCGCGACTTATCGTTTAGGACTGACTGCAGATGCGTCTTCGGATCATTGCCGCCAAAACCTTGCTCAGGCACTGGTCACTGTCAAAAAACATGACTTAGCTATTGAGGAGTTTGAGAAGTTTCTTGAGCTTCCGATTGACCCTATGCAACGGGCAACAGGCATTCAAGGCTTGATGAGTTGTTATTTGGAACTTGGCCTCCATCAACAAGCCTTTGCGTTTGCAGAAAGTCTTGAAGACAAACGCTTACAGACGATGGTTAGTCTTTATATCTTGCCGATTGTTTATGAATCGGAGCACGACGTTAATCAGTGGAGATCTCGTTATAATGATGTTCTTGATTTACTGTTAGATCAGCTTGATGGCTTCAGCCAAGACGATCCCGTTTACGAGGATATCTATTCCCATTGTTGGGGATTAACGAGCTTTTATCTGTCTTATCAGATGGAGGATGATCTTCCTCTTCAGATCAAGCTTGCAGAGATTTTTAAACGCATTCTTAAACCCAGGCTCGCGTCATACATGCTTCCCCTTGAGCCTCATCAAGGCGATGGCTCAAAGCCTTTACGTGTAGGTGTTCTTTCACCTCACCTACGCAATCACAATGGCACATTCTGGGCGCTTGGTTGGTTGGACCCTCTGCGCGATAACCCTGCTTATGATGTTTATGCCTACAATCTAGGTGACGATGAGGATGAAGTTTCCCAGCGATTTGCTGCTCTTGGTTGTTACCGCAAATTGTCGTTAACACCAGAAACTGCCGAAGCAGTTGTGCAACAGATCCGTGCTGATGATCTGGATTTTCTATTGATTCCAGATGTTGGGATGCATCCTGCTAGTCGTATCGCGGCCAGTGTTCGCTTGGCCCGTTATCAGGCTGTTGGTTGGGGGCATCCGATCACGACGGGATCGGAATGTATTGATTACTACCTCAGTGGCGCGGGAATGGAATCGGCTGATGCCGCCTCTCACTACAGCGAGCGATTGGTGTTACTACCTCGTACTGGTCTGAATTATCCAGTGCCACTGAGTGTGCATCAAGGCGATGACCTTCGTAGCCGTTTTGAGCTTCCAGCAGATCGTCCTTTGCTGTTGAGTCTGCAGAGCACGTTTAAATATCATCCACGCAACGATTGCACGTTTGTTGAGATCTGCCGCCGCTTCCCGGATGCCTTAATTCTGTTTGTCGCTCATATGGGTCATCCCTCCGTTTCCGATCGTCTCTATCACCGTCTCAAGATTCGCTTTGCTGATGTAGGCCTTGATGCGGATCAGCACCTTCGCTTTTTACATCGGCTTGAGTACGCCGATTATGTGGCGTTTTTTGATATCGCTCATCATTCTCTAGACACGATTGATTGGAATGGTGGCAATAGCTCATTTCAAGCATTCTCTAGGGGTTGTCCTGTTGTTTCGATGCCAACAGCTTTTATGCGCGGCCGACACACATTGGCGATGCTCGAGGTTCTTGAGTTGCCTGAGCTGATTGCTTCTTCAAGAGAAGAGTATGTGGAGATCTCTGTGCGCTTGCTTGAAGACGACGACTTCGCCAATCAGATGAGAGCTCTGATCAACGAGCGTTCGCAGCGCTTATTTGCTGATCAAGAGGTAAGCGACTGTTTTGTTGACTTCCTTGCTGCTCTCCCCCAAGAACAATTAGTGAACTGATCCTTGAGGCGGGCTTACTGCTGATGACGGTTTCAGGGTTTGATCCGTTCAGCAGTAGCATCAGCGCAATTCCACCCTCAATCCGCCAGACTTCTTCGTGACTGTTTCGAATTCATGCTGATCAGCATCCTCACGGGCTTCGCTGCTGGAGCCCTTCATGTGGTGGGTGGTGCTGATCATCTTGTTGCCATCGCACCCAGTGCCTTGCGTAAGCCGGCTATGGCATTACGCAGTGGCCTTGCTTGGGGGGTCGGCCATTCAACAGGTGTTCTGGTTCTTTCAACCATTGCCATTGTTTTGAAAGACCTCGTCCATATCGAGCGCATGTCCTCCTGGGCCGAATTCTGCGTGGGAGTGGCGTTGCTTGTGGTTGGAGCGATGGCGATTCGTACTGCTCTTGGCCTGGATATCCACACCCATCAGCACACGCATCAGCAAAACTATGGTCACGCCCATGACCATCAACATGTGCACCTGCATCTGCGAGGGCGACACAAGCACGGGCGACATGCTCATGCAGCAACCAGTCTTGGTCTCCTTCATGGCTTGGCTGGGGCCAGCCATCTGCTTGCAGTTATTCCCGCGCTGGCCTTGCCTCCTCTCGGGGCTTTGATCTATATGGCGGCTTATCTGTTCGGTTCCATAGCAGCGATGGTCGCGGTTGTTTGTGCGATTTCATTAGCCACATTGCGAGTGGGGCGTCGTGCCTTGCCCTTCCTGGTGGGATCAACCGGTGGGCTATCGATCATCACGGGCTTCTTTTGGTTGCAGAAAACATCCCCTCAGCTTCTTTGATTGCCTAATTTGCTGGGCACTTATGCGCTGAAGGGAACACGCCATACGCATTCAGCGATGCCAAGCAGGTTGTCGCGATTCACCAAACCGAAATGCCGGCTGTCTGTGCTTGCGTGCTCGTTGTCACCGCGTAGTTCCAGCCCGGAATTGTTGATTGCAATCAGGCGTTTGATCAGCAGGGTTGCTGGTTGCAACGGATGACGGACAACCACAACACAACCAGGCTTGAGCTGCTTGTCATCGCTGGTGATCGGTTGAAAGATCACCAGGTCGCCAGGGGCAAGGCTGGGGCTCATTGAGTCTCCATCGACACGAGCATGGCGACGAAGACCTGAAAGCAGCAGGAACAGCGAACGCCAGTTCGCTGTTGGCATCATGCTTGTTGGCTTAACTGGCTCTCACCCAGGCGTCATTACGACCCTTGGATTTCCAGAACATCGTGTGAATGGCTTCCACAGCTTTGATCAGTTCATCTGCCTTGGATTGATCGATGTTGACCTTGCAGGCGCTGCATAGCTTGGCCGCTTTCCAGAAGATGTCATGCAGATTCGGGAAAGTTGCCAGATGCTCTGGCTTGAAATAATCCGTCCAGAGGATCAGTAGCTCGTTCTTGGTTTGCTGAGCTTGTTCTTCCTTGATGGCGACGAAGCGGGAGAAGGTGTTGTTGTAAGCCGCCCAAGCAGCCGGATCGTTCCCTGAGGGAGGCTGCAGTTCGAGCAGCTTTTTGGTCATCGATACGACGGCTTCAGCTGAGACTCTTGCCGAGGCGGGATCGTAAACGCCGCAAGGGCCATCACAGTGAGCCTGGACCAAAGAGGCCGGCAGGTTGCTGTGAAGTGTGGAAAGTGCCGAGCGCAACATCTGGCAGGTAGAGAAAGCCAAACTGAGCCTACCCAGGCTGATTGCTAATTGGGTTTGCTTTTGATTTGATTTTCTATTCAGCCTTTAAATCATTTGATGCCAAGTAGTTCGACTTCGAAAATCAACGTTGCGTTGCCAGGGATGACACGGCCTGCGCCGCGGCTTCCGTAGCCAAGCTCTGGGGGGATGACCAGCTTGCGCTTGCCGCCCACCTTCATGCCGGCAACGCCTTCATCCCAGCCTTTGATTACGCGTCCAGCACCGAGGGGGAACTCGAACGGCCCACGTTTGTAGCTGCTGTCGAATTCCTGGCCGTTTTCCAGTGTGCCGCGGTAGTTAACGGAAACGGTTTGGCCTGCTGTGGCTTCCGGGCCATCGCCGATCTTGATCTCAGTGATGCTCAGACCACTGGCAGTCAGTTGGGATGGTTCTGCTTCGATTGGGCCGCCAAGGGCTGAGGCATTGGCTTGCATGGCATCGATTTCAGCGGCATCTGCCTTGGAGCCGTTGATCGCCATCTTGAACAGTGTTGGGTTGGGATCGTCTGGGTCGAGTTCAAGCACTGCCATGTTGAAAGCAGCTGGCTCGCCAGTTCGCACCTCCGCCTGAACGGCATTCACATTGCTGTCGGCGACGACAACTGAGGGTGAAACGATTTGGCTGACAAAGGCCACAATCACGCACACCACAAAGACGGCTGCACTGATGAAGATGTCGCGCACTGAATCTCAATGATCAATCAACATGATTCTGGCAGGAGATGCAGCTTTTGCCTGCGCTTGGGTTATTTCTACTGTTTCAGTTGCCTTTGCTGCTGCTCCAGCTAGTTGAGCCTTCAGTGCAGTTGATCAAAGTGAGGCATGAAATGTTTGCTCGACATTGCAATTAATGCAATAAAATTATTTAGCTCTAACCAATATCGTTATACCCTCAACTAACTCTCAGAACTTGAACTGAATATCATTGTCTCTGATGCCATTAGCCCTACGCAATTACACAGTAACTTGATTCTGCCTCGTTGGCGACATTGCTGAGGAGATCAGCAACCAAACTCGTGCTGTCAAGTCCTCTTAGAAACAGCTGCTAGAGACATTTTGCTGAATTGATCACAGCCTTTTGTCTGTTCGGCAACCGCGTCAAGATGGCTTTGGTGTTTGGTGTTTGGTGTTTGGTGTTTGGTGTTGACCATGGGCAATGACCGATCCCTAGCGCTGTTGCAAGGGGCGGTTGGTGGTGTCTTGGCAGGGATTGCTCTTGCCCAGGGGGGGCTGCTTGTGATGGCACCGGCCCTGGCCTTGCTTTGGTCGACTTGTCGCTTTCCAGTTGCAGCCTCTCTTTGGGGTGCTGTGGCCGTGCTGCTCAGCCATCGCTGGTTGCTGGCGTTGCATCCACTCACTTGGGTTGGCGTGCCTGCACCCCTGAGTGTTCCTGTCGCCGCATCAATTTGGTTGTTTTGCGGTGCAGCAGCAGCAGTGCTTGTGGGGCTTTGGGCTTGGCTGGCAATCTGGCTTGCTCATCTGGCAACGCGCGAAGCAGGCATCCGCGCTCAGGTGTTTCATGCCCTGCTGATGGCCTCGATCTGGGGGCTTGCGGAAGTGCTGTTGGCCCGCTCACCTTTGTTTTGGATTGGCGTCGGCGGCAGCCTTTTGCCCGGTGATCGAGCCTTGGCTGGTTTGGCCCGCTGGTTTGGGGCTGGAGGTTTAGCCACGCTTCAGCTGCTGATCGGTTGGTGGTTATGGCGTACGGCGCTGGCTTGGCGTCGTGGAGTTGGTTGGCGTCGTTCTTTGCTGGTGGGGCTTCTGTGTTTGCTCTTGGCCCATGGTTTTGGCTGGAGTTTGTTGCGTTCATCAGATGCAACCGCACCCATTTCGGTTGCTGCTTGGCAGCCCGCTATCCCTACGCGCAGCAAGTTTTCTGAGGCGCAGCAACGTCGCCTTCCTGAGGCTCTTCAAAATGCTCTCGATCGAGCTGAGGCGCTTGATGCTGCCTGGTTGGTGGCTCCAGAAGGCCTTCTCCCCCCTGATGAGGTGTTGCTCAGGCCTGCTCCGCTTCCCCTGCTCAGCGGTGGTTTTCGCTGGCTGCGCGGTCAGCAACGCAGTGCTTTGTTGGTGGTAGATCGCGGCGAAAGGCAGGCTTCAGCATTCATTGACAAACACCGTTTGGTGCCGCTAGGGGAATGGCTACCGGCTTTGCCTGGTGGTGTTTTTCGTGGTTTATCAGCTGTTGGTGGTCTTCAACCTGGAGCTGCTTCGCGCTTGTTGCAATGGCCAGGACCTAACGCTGCCGTGGCCATATGTTATGAGCTCAGTGATGGGGCTGCTTTAGCCCAGGCCGTCGCAGATGGAGCGCAATGGTTGTTGGCGGTGGCCAATCTTGATCCCTATCCCTTGGCCTTGCAGCGCCAGTTCCTTGCTTTGGCTCAGCTGCGCAGCATCGAAACCGCGCGGGATCTACTCAGCGTTGCGAACACAGGCCCCTCTGCTTTGGTTCTGGCGACAGGCAAGCAGCAGCAACTGCTGGCTCCTTTTAAGGAGGGGGTTGGCCTGGCGGATTTGCATCTCCATCAAGGCATCAGCGGTTACACCCGCTGGCGTGAGGCACCTTTGATTGGCTTGATGCTCTTTGGACTGGTTGGGCTTGGCTGGTCGCGTCTTCGCTCCTAGCTCAGCTTGATGCTGCGTTGATCTGTTGGATCAGGCCGCCGCCGAGGACTGCGTCAGCGGCATAAAACACTGCAGCTTGGCCAGGTGTGATTGAGAATTGCTCTTCGTTAAAGGTCAGTCGGCAGCGGTGAGGACGGTCGCCAGCAATGTCCTCTGCTGTGGCTTCGATAGGGGTGAGCTGGGCGGCAACGGGTCCGCTTCTGTAACGCACTTGCACCTCCACATTGATGGTGCTGCTAGGCGGTGCCATCGAAATCCAGTTCACTGCGCCCACAACGCAGCTGTTTCGCCCCGCCTCTGCTCGAGGGGCAACGATGACGCGATTTGCTGCCGCGTCAAGTTGCACCACGTGCAGCGGCTCTCGCCAGGCCACACCAAGGCCTTTGCGCTGGCCAATGGTGAAATGTTCGATTCCATCGTGTTCACCCACGACTTTGCCGTCTTGAAGCACGATCTCGCCTTGCCTGGCAGGCAGGTAATTGTCAAGGAAGGCTTTCATTGAGCCGTAGTGATCAGCAAGGCAAAGATCCTGACTTTCTGCTTTCTTAGCTGTGCGTAGGCCGTATCGCTCTGCTTCCTTTCTGGTCTCTGCTTTGGTGAGCTCCCCTAAGGGAAAGACCACCTTTGCCAACACATCTTGAGGAAGGTCATAGAGGAAGTAACTCTGATCTTTGTTCTGATCGAGACCACGTAAAAGCTGGTGCCGTCCTCTGGCATCCCCAGGTAAGGCTTGCTGAGATTCTGGATCCTCGCGATGGCGTATACGGGCATAGTGCCCGGTGGCGACACGGTGTAACTGGCGTTCCTTTTCAGCCCAGCTGAGCATTGCCGCAAATTTCACCGAGCGATTGCAGCGTGAGCAGGGTAAGGGTGTCACCCCTTGTTGATAGCCCTGCACGAGTTGGTCGACGATTTCTGCTTGGAATGTGGAGCGCGAATCCACCACATGATGAGGGATTTTGAGTTGTTCGCAGATGCCCGCGGCATCGATAAGCCCATCGCTGCAGCATGCGCCC
This sequence comes from Prochlorococcus sp. MIT 0701, assembly GCF_000760295.1. GTDB lineage: Bacteria > Cyanobacteriota > Cyanobacteriia > PCC-6307 > Cyanobiaceae > Prochlorococcus. The sequence continues at coordinate 35,957 of NZ_JNBA01000021.1, read as the reverse complement.
TTGCCACTCATCAGCCAGAGAGTGAGACCTTCCACCTGCCAGCCCGCTTCTACGAGTAGGGCGGCGCTGAGGGAACTATCAACACCGCCAGAGAGCCCTACCGCCACACGCTGCTCGCCTGGCCAACACTGCAAACGTGTCAGGGCTTTTGCAACTGCTGAGGTGGCTGGTGTTCGAGACACATGCTTAAGGGGGGCTGGGATTGGCGGTTGCATAGGCGTTACCGCAATGATGTCTTCATAGTGAGGTCCCATGCGCTCCAGTCTTGTCCTGGCCCCCATCGAACGCTGATCATCTTTTGGTTACTGCTGCACAGATGGCAGCTCTAGAAGAGGAGATGTTTGCCAGCGGCTTGCCGGTGGCTGCTTTGATGGAAAAAGTAGGCCAGGCGATGGCGGCTTGGTTTCGCCAACAGTCTGAGTTGTTGGCAGATGGTGTGGTGGTGTTGGTGGGCCCTGGCCATAACGGTGGTGATGGATTGGTGGTGGCCAGGGAGTTGCACCTTGCAGGGGTGAAGGTCCAGCTCTGGGCGCCCTTGCCGATCCGTCAACCATTAACGGTCCAGCATTGGACTTACGTTAAATGGCTTGGCATTCAGCAACTAGATAACGCTCCTGATGTTGCTGGTGAGTCTCTATGGATCGAGGCTCTGTTTGGGCTGGGACAATCCCGCCCGCTCCCTGAAACGTTGGCAACGTTGTTGCAGGCGCGCCAGCGCTGCCAGCCAGGCAAGTTGGTGAGTTTGGATGTGCCTGCAGGGCTGTGTTCAGATTCCGGCATCCCTTTCCCAGGCGGCGCCGCCGTGGCGATGACGACACTCACTGTGGGGTTGCTCAAGCAAGGCCTTATTCAGGATGCGGCGATCGATCAGGTTGGCCGTCTGGTGCGGGTTGATATGGGCGTGCCGGAGATCTTGTTGAAGCAGTTGCCAGAGTCGCAACCCCGGCGGATCTGTTCTGCGGATGTGGCCACCCTTCCCTGGCAGCATCCAGCAGCAAGCGCGATGAAATACGAACGAGGGCGGGTGTTGGTGATCGCTGGTAGTGATGATTACCCTGGGGCGGCTTCTCTGGCCATTCAGGGTGCTATCGCTAGCGGTGCTGGCAGCATTCAAGCCGCTGTGCCTGTTGCAGTAGCGGATCAGCTTTGGCAAGTGGCGCCTGAAGTTGTCTTAGCAGCCGCGCTTGAGAGTTCTACGGCAGGTGGCATGGCCGTGGCTAATTGGCTGGCTAGTCATGAGCTCAGCCGGTTCGATGCCGTCTTGATTGGGCCAGGCTTAGGTCGAGGTGGAGAACCTTGGTCATTGTTGGCAGAACCGTTGCAGCGCTTTGCAGGCTTGTTGGTGTTGGATGCTGATGGTCTGAATCGATTGGCGCTGGCCACTGAAGGATGGCAATGGTTACAGCAGCGCCAAGGGAACACCTGGATTACTCCTCATGCAGGTGAGTTCAGGAGATTGTTTCCGCAACTCAAGGATCGGCAACCTCTCGATGCGGCTCTGGAAGCATCCCGGCTTTGTGGGGCAGCTGTGCTGCTTAAGGGAGCACACAGTGTGGTTGCGGATCCGTCTGGTGCCGCCTGGCAGCTAGGAGAGACAGCTAGTTGGGTTGCTCGTACTGGGCTTGGGGATCTGTTGGCTGGTTATGCAGCTGGCTTGGGATCTATGGATGCTGCTAAGGCTCAGGCTTGCCAGGGTGAGTCTTTGGCCGTAGTGGCGTTTCTTCATGCCGAGGCTGCACGTCGATGCCGTCAAGGCAGTTCAGCAGGTTCTATCGCTCAATCCCTTGCGGAACTCACGATTAGCTTGCAATCAAATGAATGTGATTAAGGGCACATCAAACGGTATGAATGCAAACGATAAATACCTAATTATTTCGACTCCTCTGCATAAATCCGAAAGCTTTTTTAAAGCTGCAGGGTTTTGCTGAAATTTGTAGGACAATTTCTGTCCAAATAAATCAGGAGCCGTTGAAATGGTTTCAGCAGCGCCTAAATCAGCAGAAACACAGAGGCGTAGAAGTTCTGATCCTGTCAGCTGGTACCTCACAACGATTGGGCGGATACCTCTGCTTACCCCTGCTGAGGAGATTGAACTTGGCAATCAAGTTCAGACGATGATGAGTCTCACTCAAGACGGCTCAGTTGCGCCTGATGATAAGGAGTTCACGACACATCAGCGTCGCATGATTCGCATTGGTCGTCGTGCCAAGGAACGCATGATGAAGGCCAATCTTCGTCTTGTTGTGAGTGTTGCCAAGAAATATCAAGGCAAAGGACTGGAACTCCTCGATCTCATTCAGGAGGGTTCACTTGGTTTAGAGCGTGCTGTTGAAAAGTTTGATCCAACCCGTGGCTACAAGTTTTCGACCTATGCGTTTTGGTGGATTCGTCAGAGCATGACACGTGCGATTGCGTGCCAGTCGCGCACGATTCGCCTTCCTGTACATCTCAGTGAAAGGCTGACCACGATTCGAAAGGTTTCTCTGGATTTGGCTCACAAGCTTGGAGCGATGCCCAGTCGCTTCGAGATCGCAGAAGCGATGGATATCCCTCTTGATGAACTCGATTCTTTGCTGCGTCAGGCGCTAACAACCAGCAGTTTGGATGCGCCAGTGAATGGCGAAGAAGGACGAAGTTTTCTTGGTGATCTGATCGCTGATTCCTCTCTTGGCGAACCTCTCGACAAGGTGGAGCAGCGTATTCATCATGAGCAGCTCGGGCGTTGGCTCAGCCATCTCAGTGAGCAGGAGCAGCATGTCCTTAAGCTCCGTTTTGGTCTAGAAACCCATGATCGACACACTTTGGCTGAGATTGGTCGCTTAATGGAAGTCTCGCGTGAGCGTGTTCGTCAAGTGGAATTAAAGGCCTTGCGCAAGCTGCGTAACCTCACGCGTAGGGTGCCCAACGGGATCTGAAACTGCCTTACTTTTTTATGTTGTTGCCTCTGCTTGCTTCCAGTACTTAGTGATCAAGACGGGTATCAATCTTCAGCCCAGATGTAGCGAGTGAGTTCCTTGGGATTTGGTTCGGCTGCTGCAAGAGCAAATTCCACGCAGTCATTGATTTCCGCATCGATCTCTTTTTCAATAGCCCGCAGTTCATCAGCACGCACCAAAGAATCAGAGGTGAGATCCTTTTCAAGAGCCTTTATGGGATCTCGTTTTGCCCAGAATTGCTTTTCCTCTTCGGCGCGTAGTTCATCTGGATCAGCAAGAGAGTGGCCACGGAATCGATAGGTGAGGCACTCCAGCAGGGTGGGGCCTTCACCAGCCCTGGCTCTTTTTATTGCTCTCTGAGTGGCAGCTCTTACGGCGAGAACATCCATGCCGTCAACCTCTTCGCCGGCCATCCCGAAGGCAGCAGCTTTTTGCCAGATTTCCGGTTCACTGGTGGCTCGCTCATGGGCCATGCCAATGGCCCATTTGTTGTTCTCGACAACGAAAAGGATTGGCAGCTGCCAAAGCTGCGCCATGTTGAGGCACTCAAAGAACTGGCCGTTGTTGCAGGTGCCGTCACCGAAAAAAGCTGCTGTTACAGCATTGCTGCTGGCATCACCCAGGGCATCCCGCTTATAGCGACTGGTGAAGGCTGCCCCCAGGGCGATGGGAATCCCTTCGCCGATGAAGGCAAATCCTCCTAGGAGGTGATGCTCTTGCGAAAACAGATGCATAGAGCCCCCACGACCTTTGCTACAGCCGGTTTCCTTGCCGAAGAGCTCACTCATTACTTCGCGGGCGGGTACTCCGGCGCTAAGGGCATGAACGTGATCGCGATAAGTACTGCAAAACCAATCGTGCTGGCGTTTCATGGCACCGATCACACCTGTGCTAACGGCTTCTTGGCCGTTGTAGAGGTGAACGAAGCCAAACATTTTTCCCCGGTAGTACATCTCGGCACATTTGTCCTCGAAGCGTCGCCCAAGGGTCATGTCTCGGAAGAGTTCTAGGCCGATCTGACGATCAATCTTGGCGCGTTTGGAGCTGATTAGCGTGGAGATTCTCTCGCCATGGCGGCCGGCTGCCAGGGGTTTTGCCGTGCTTTGGTCTGAGCTCACGGAGGTTTTCTGGCTCATGACAGACGACCGTCATTCGAGTAACGACTGTAATGGTCCGTTGATTAGGAATGGGCAAAATCCCTTCCAATGTCTAGAGTTTTATGCCAATCGCTGAGCAGCTGGTGGACCTGCCAATTGATCATTTCCGCTTGCTGGGTGTCAGTCCTTCGGCAGACAGTGAGGCGATTTTGCGGGCCTTGGAGTTGAGGTTGGATCGCTGCCCTGACCAAGGTTTTACCCATGAGGTTTTAACTCAGCGGGCAGAATTGTTGCGGCTTTCAGCAGATTTGCTGACCGATCCGCCACGGCGTCAGACCTATGAGACTGCCTTGTTGGAGCTCAGTCGTGATCATCCAGGCGAGACCGCCGGTCTTGATGTGTCACCTAGTAGAGAGGTGGCAGGGCTGATCTTGCTGTTTGAAGCTAATTCTCCTCATGAGGTCTTTCATCTCGCCTCTAAGGGATTGCAGCCGCCCCAGTCCCCGGCGCTAGGTAGCGAACGAGAAGCTGACCTCGCTTTGTTGTTGGCGCTGGCCTGTCGGGCTGCAGCCGCTGAGGAACAGGAACAACGCCGTTATGAAGCAGCAGCGTCTCTTCTGCATGACGGGATTCAGTTGCTGCAGAGGATGGGCAAGCTCTCCGAAGAGTGCCACAAGCTTGAGAACGATTTAGATGTTCTTCTGCCCTATCGCATTCTCGACTTATTGAGTCGGGATCTTGGTGATCAGGTTTCTCACCAGGAGGGACTGCGCCTACTTGACAACTTTGTGAGCCAGAGAGGAGGCCTTGAGGGAACGGCCCCATCGCCTGCACCTGGGGGTCTTGATCAGTCCGAATTTGACAACTTCTTCAAGCAGATCAGAAAGTTTTTGACAGTTCAGGAACAGGTTGATCTTTACCTGCGCTGGCAGCAAGCCGGATCAGCAGATGCGGGTTTTCTTGGTGGGTTGGCTCTCGCTGCTGTTGGATTTTCGCGTCGGAAGCCTGAACGGGTGCAGGAAGCTCGGCAGCACTTAGAGAGTCTTGAACTCGCTGGATTCGACCCGTTGCCGATGCTGGGTTGCTTGGACCTCTTGCTCGGAGATGTAGGCCGCGCTCAGGAGCGCTTTCTGCGCAGTACAGATCCTCGACTGAAGGACTGTCTTAACAGCCACCCTGGCGATGAATTGGCTGCTTTTTGCGAGTACTGCCGCTCTTGGCTGCGAGGGGATGTGCTTCCCGGTTATAGGGATGTGGATGCGGAGGCCGTTGATCTGGAGGCTTGGTTTGCTGATCGGGATGTTCAGGCCTATGTCGAACGCCTGGAACGCAGCGAGAATCGTGCTTCGTCTTTAGGTAAGGCCTTTTTAGGTAAGGCCTTCTCAGAATCGTCTTTGAAGCAACCCTTCCCTTGGGCTCCTCTTGATCCCGATGGGATTTTGCCCCTCTCTCTTGGTGGGCCTGAGGTTGGTCAACCTGCATCTGACCCGAGCTCTGATGAGTTTGCCAGCGATGGCATTGCATGGATTGATCGTTTAGCAGATCTGCCACGTCCCACGCGGCCGGTGCTGATCGGTTCTGTTGTCTTTGCGGCCCTGATTGCAGCCTTTGCAGGCTTCAGTTTGTTTGGTCAACGTCCTCGTCCTTCAGTCAGCACGGCTGCTGATCAGCCTCAAGTCACAGCGCCACCCACAGCCACACTGCAAGAGGAGGTCCTCAAGCCTCAAGTCCCTGTCAGCGCTGTGGTTGAGCCGCTTACTTTGGAGCAGCCGAATCAGGCACAGCTCAAAGGCCTGCTTCAGGCCTGGCTCAGCAACAAGGCAGTTGTGCTTGCTGGTGGCAAGAGTGATGCTTTGCCTGAGGTTGCAAGAGATCCATTAGTGCAGCGCGTGACGCAAGAGCGTGCCAGGGATGTTGCTTTAGCTGAGACCCAGAAGGTTGTGGCCAGCATCAGCTCTGTAGAGGTGGTGAGTCGAACGCCGCAGCGTATTGAGCTGAATGCAGTTGTGACCTATCGCGATCAACGCTTTGATGCTGCCGGCAAGGTTGTTGACCAAACGCCGCAAAAGGATCTTTCGGTGACTTACATCCTTGGTCGTGATGCCGATCGTTGGCGCCTGCATGAATACATCAGCGGCAAATAATCACTGTTTTGCCTAAGGGCTAGCCATCGCTTTTTACGATGAGCTCATAGCCCTTGGCACGTTGGCATCATGTTTGAAGAACTTTCAGCCCGCTTTGAAGATGCAGTTAAGGGGCTGAGAGGCCAGGCAAAGATCAGCGATACCAATGTTGAGGATGCTCTTAAGCAGGTGCGACGTGCCCTTTTAGGGGCTGATGTGAGTCTTGAGGTCGTGCGCGAGTTTGTCGACGAGGTGCGGCAGAAGGCGTTGGGTGCCGAAGTGGTTCGAGGTGTGACTCCTGATCAGAAGTTTGTTCAGGTGGTGCATCAGCAGCTGGTGGAGGTGATGGGTGGTGATAACGCTCCCATGGCTGAGGCTGAAGATTCACCAACGGTGGTGCTAATGGCTGGCTTGCAGGGGGCTGGCAAAACCACTGCCACAGCGAAGCTTGGACTTCACCTCAAAGATCAGGGTCAGCGGCCACTGATGGTTGCTGCTGATGTCTATCGGCCGGCTGCCATTGATCAGCTCCGCACCCTTGGCGAGCAGATCGGAGTGGATGTGTTCAGCCTCGGAGACGATGTCAAACCTGAGGAGATTGCGGCAGCAGGACTTGCCAAGGCGCGTGAGGAAGGTTTTGACACCTTGTTAGTGGATACGGCAGGTCGGCTTCAGATCGATACCGAGATGATGGAGGAAATGGTGCGGATTCGTTCTGCCGTAGAGCCCGATGAAGTGCTCTTGGTGGTGGATTCGATGATCGGTCAGGAGGCGGCTGAACTCACTCGGGCCTTCCACGACAAGGTTGGTATCACTGGATCTGTTCTCACCAAGCTGGATGGTGATTCCCGCGGTGGGGCTGCGCTTTCGATTCGCAAGGTGAGTGGTCAGCCGATCAAGTTCATCGGTACTGGTGAAAAAGTTGAGGCTTTACAGCCTTTTCATCCGGAACGCATGGCCAGCCGCATCCTCGGTATGGGCGATGTGCTCACCCTGGTGGAGAAAGCTCAGAAGGAGGTGGAGCTTGCTGATGTTGAGAAGATGCAGAAGAAGCTGCAGGAAGCCTCGTTTGATTTCTCGGATTTCCTGCAACAGACGCGACTGATTAAACGGATGGGTTCCCTCGGTGGTTTGATCAAGATGATGCCGGGCATGAACAAGCTGGATGACGGCATGCTCAAACAGGGAGAGCAGCAGCTCAAGCGCATCGAGGCAATGATTGGCTCGATGACTGCTGATGAGCGCAATCAGCCTGAATTGCTTGCTTCACAGCCTTCTCGTCGTCGTCGTATCGCTGGTGGGAGTGGCCACAGCTCCGCTGACGTGGACAAAGTTTTGGCTGATTTTCAGAAAATGCGTGGCTTAATGCAGCAGATGAGTAAGGGCGGTGGCATGCCAGGAATGCCTGGAATGCCAGGAATGGGTGGAGGGTTGCCCGGTATGGGGGGGCCTGGTGGTGGCATGCCTGGCATGGGAGGCGCAGGCATGCCAGAGCCAGCTTCAGGTGGTCGCGGTGGTGGTTCCCCTAGGCGTCAGCGACCGGTGAAAAAGAAGAAGGGGTTTGGACAGTTGTAATTGGCCGCAGGCTATGGTTGTTGTTTGGCGTGTGTTTAAAACACCGCTGAACAATCCACCTTTTACGAACTTAGGGCCACGATGATCAAGCTCCGCCTGAAGCGGTTTGGCAAGAAGCGGGAAGCGAGTTTCCGCCTCGTGGCCTGTAACAGCACCTCTCGTCGTGACGGTCGCCCTTTACAGGAGCTTGGCTTTTATAACCCTCGCACGAAGGAAACGCGGCTCGACACTGAGGCACTGCGTTTGCGTCTTAGTCAGGGAGCTCAGCCCACTGATGCAGTTCGATCTTTGTTGGAGAAAGGCGGGCTGATTGAAAAGACCGTTCGCCCTGCTGAGGTTGTTGGTAAGGCCAAGCAGGCTGAAGCCCGCAAGGCTGGTGCAAAGAATGTGGCCAAACAAGCTGCAGAAGCAAAGGCTGAGGAAACTCCTGCTGACAACACAGAAGCCTGAGTTGTTGCATGGCCGGAGTCACCTCAGAGGGTCGCTTCGTTCTGGATCTTCCCGATACTGACGCTGCGCTGGCTCTTGCAGGCAACGGTGAACAGACATTGCATCACCTTCAGGCCTTAACCGGGGCTTCTTTGGTGATTAGGGGGCTTCAGCTTGTGATCGGCGGCCGCCCTGCTCAATTGGAACGTGCCGCAGCAGTGGTTGAGTTGATCAGACCTCTGTGGCAAGAAGGCCAGGCTGTTTCAGCTGTTGATTTGCAGGCGGCGCTTACGGCTCTTGATACTGGCCGTAGGGATGCTCATGCTGAATTGGCTGATCAGGTGTTGGCCCGCAGTCAGCGAGGCAACCTGCTGCGGCCGAGGACATTGCGCCAGAAGGCTTATGTCGAGGCTATGGAGCGCCACGATCTCACCTTCGCTCTTGGGCCTGCAGGAACGGGTAAAACTTTTTTGGCCACAGTGTTGGCAGTGCGCATGCTGAGTGAGCGAAAGGTTGAGCGCCTGGTGCTGACTCGCCCGGCGGTAGAGGCCGGTGAACGCCTGGGTTTTCTTCCCGGTGACCTACAGCAGAAAGTCGATCCTTATCTGCGTCCGCTTTATGACGCTCTTCACGCCCTACTAGGAGCTGAGAAAACCACCACATTGCTGGAGAAGGGGGTGATCGAAGTGGCCCCCCTTGCTTACATGCGAGGGCGCACCTTGGAAGAGGCTTTTGTGATCCTCGATGAGGCTCAGAACACAACGCCGGCTCAGATGCGCATGGTGCTCACCCGGCTTGGGGAGCATTCGCGCATGGTTGTCACGGGTGACACCACCCAGGTGGATCTGCCAGCGGGCCAGCTCAGCGGCCTTGTGGATGCTGCTGAGGTGCTCGCTGATATCAACGGTGTCGCTGTCTGTCGCCTCACCTCTGCAGATGTGGTGCGTCACCCGCTTGTGCAAAAGGTGGTTGAGGCTTATGCACGCCGAGATCAACGATAGGGAGACCCGCACTCAAAAAATCAGCAAAACCCCTTTTTTACTGGCAAAGTAACTGGGTTAAATGATCTGGTGAGCCATGCCGGCAAGCAGCAATTTTCAGGAGGCCATTCGCGAGGCGCAATCCAGCGCCTTGGTTGGCCCCAATGTCGTTAACAAGGCCCTGCCCTATGTGGGTGGTGGCATGGTGCTCACCGCCGCTGGCGTGTTGGGAGGGATCGCCACTGTTCAATCCATGGGTTGGCAAGCTTTCCAACCCTTGTCGCTGATTGCGATCATCCCCTGGTTCATCCTTTTCTTTGTTGCCCAGAATGCAGCAAAAAAAGGCAATAACGCCACCGCTCTTCCCCTGCTGGCCACCTTCAGCCTGTTGACGGGTTTCACCCTCACTGGTTTGGTTCTTCAGGCTGTCGCCGTTGCTGGTGCGGCCTCTATCGGTATCGCTGCTTTGGCGACTGGTCTCACCTTTGCGATTGCCTCGGTTGTTGGTAGGCGCATGAGCGACAGCGTCGGTCAGGCTCTTCAAGGGGTGGTTGGTCTTGGTCTGATCGGCTTGATCATCGCCATGGTGGTGCAACTGATTGGCAGCATTTTTGCTCCGCAGGTTTTCGCAATCGGCACCTTTGAATTGATGATCGCCGGCTTTGGCACGGTGCTCTTTGTAGGCATGGCCTTCGTGGACTTCTACACGATGCCTCGCACCTACACGGATGATCAGTACCTTTCAGGTGCTTTAGGGATGTATCTCACCTACATCAATCTGTTCATCTTCATTTTGCGTCTAATCATTGCCATTCAAGGTGGCGGTCGACGTAACTGAACTCAGAAAGAAGAATGCTTCAGCCCCGCTTATGCGGGGCTTTTTTGTTGCTTGATTCAGTTGAGATCTGTTGCGGCACTGGTTGCAGGCTCTTAAATCAGAGTTGCATTGCCGTTAGCAAAGAAGCAGCTTTTGGACCCCTCTAATCAGCTTTCTGATCAGAGAAATAAGAGACGACGTTTACGTTTCATTCTTCAGATTGCAATTTCAGCAGCCTTAGGAGGGTTTCTCTTTGGCTACGACACGGCAGTGATCAATGGAGCTGTCGGTGCGATTGGTACCGCGTTCACCGTCTCCAAGGAAACCCTCGGCTTTGCTGTTGCCTCAGCTTTGCTGGGTTCCGCATTGGGAGCGTTCACCGCTGGATGGCTCTCCGATCGAATCGGTCGTCGCAACAGCATGCTGGTTGCTGCACTGATGTTTCTTGTTGGTTCCATCGGCGCTGCTCTTGCCCCAACGATTACCACCCTGATCATCTGGCGGGTCGTTGGTGGTCTGGCCGTCGGTTTCGCCAGTGTGTTGGCGCCCGCTTATATCGCCGAGATCTCTCCTGCATCAATGCGCGGACAGCTTGGCTCACTACAGCAGCTGGCGATTGTTATCGGTATTTTCCTGGCGTTGCTGTTCGATTACGTCATTGTTCTTTTTACTTCTGATCAGAATCCAGTTTCAGTGATCGGTCCTCTAGCTGCCTGGCGCTGGATGTTCATGTCTGAAATCATCCCCGCAGCTCTTTACGCAGTACTTGTGATCGGCATTCCAGAGAGTCCTCGCTATCTCGTGCAGAAAGGTTTGACGCAGCGTGCGAAGGCGGTGATTGAAAAAACGCTGCATGAACCTGCAGATCAGGTGATTGCCAGGATCCAGAGCAGCCTGGTTAACACCCATCAAGGCAAGTTAAGTGAACTGTTCGATCGCCACACCATCCTGCTGCCGATCATCTGGACCGGAGTGATGCTGGCGATCTTCCAGCAGTTTGTGGGCATCAATGTGATCTTCTATTACTCCAGCGTCCTCTGGCAGGCCGTTGGTTTCAGCGCCGAGGACAGTCTGATCGTCACGGTGATCACCTCGATCACAAATGTCGTTACCACCTTCATTGCGATTGCATTTATTGATCGTCTCGGCCGCAAGCCCCTGCTTTTGGCTGGTTCGGTTTTGATGGCGGTGAACCTCGGCGTGATGAGCTGGGCCTTTGCCGGTGCCCCTCTCGTCAACGGTTCGCCTCACCTTGCCGGGGCAGGAGCCATCGTGGCTTTGATTGCCGCCAATCTGTTCGTGTTCGCCTTCGGTTTCTCCTGGGGACCGGTGATGTGGGTGATGCTCGGAGAAATGTTTAACAACCGCATCCGTGCTGTGGCAATCGGGCTGTGCGCCATGGTCAATTGGATTGCCAATTTCATAATTTCCGACACCTTTCCTGGCTTGCTGGAACGCTCAGGTCCTGCACTCGCCTACGGCCTGTACGCCACGGCTGCGGCGATCTCCTTCTTCCTCGTGCTGTTTTTCGTCAGGGAGACCAAAGGCAAGGAGCTGGAGGAGATGGCCTGATGGTCTGATCAGCAAGGCTCTCTCCAAGGGTCTATTCGCTTTAAGCCTCTTTCTCCCTGTTCGTGATGCGTTCTTTTTGCGTTGGACTACTAAGGGCTATGGCCTGCCTGAGTCTGGTGGCATCGTCATTGGTTGCTGTCCGTGCTGAACCGCTCGAAGACCGCACTGAACTATCCCTTGATGTCGAAAGGCTCGAAGTGATTGCGCAGCCCTGGTTGCATGACTGGCTCTGGCTTCCAGAGTGGATCCGCCTGTCGTTCAACTACACCAACGAGATTGACGCTAACCCGAGTGGAGGCAATCAGCAGACGGGAACCTATACCCACAATGTTGCCATTAATTCGGCCTTCTCAAGCGGCTTCGGCAAGGAGGCGAGCGAATGGCAGGAGATCGACCACTGGACGTTGAATATCACAGCGTCCCAGAGATCAGGCACCAGCCTCTCGCAGAAGATTCCCAACGAGCTCGCCGTTCAGCAGATCTACGGCTATGGGCAGACGTTTCGGTTGGCGGGACTCTGGCTGGAGCGCAATCAAGCTGAGGATGGCCTGCTGAAGATGAAGTTCGGCAAATTCGCCACCTTCGATGACTTCGCTTCATCGCCTCTTTATTGCTTTTACACCAACAACGGTTTCTGCGGGCAGAACTGGGGGATTCCCAATTCCCTACCGGTGATGGCCTATCCGGCGAACCAATACGGGTTCGTGTTTTATCTCGGCGAGGTGGACGGACCTCATGTCCGTTCAGGGACTTACCAGATCAACCCAGATGGGGCGGAACCGGCATTCCATGGCGCTGATTTTCAGATTCGCGATAGCGATGGTCTGGCCCAGTTCGTGCAGTTGAATGTGCCATTCGCTTCCGGGAAGCCCCAGGCGGCAAGACGTCTCGAGGATGGATCCGTGGTAATCGTCCCAGAGGATGAGCTGGAGGTTTACTACGTGTCCGGTCTTCCGCAACCGGGGTTGCAGTTAGGTGGATGGATCGGCAACTGGCAGTTCCCACTGGTGAATGGCAGTGGCAAGATCTCTCAGAGCAACGAAGGTGTCTATGGTCTGGTCTCAGTGCCCTGGGACTTCGGGGGGCTGGTGCTCGATGGCCGGTTGTGGGCCAATGCAACTTATGGATTGACTCAGAGCGTCCAGGATGTTCCCAACACTTATGCCGGGGGCTGGGTCGGCAAAGGTCTGTTCCGCAATCGCCCTCACGATGCCGTTGTGATCGGACTGGCCAATGCCAACTGGAGCCGAGACATCGCTGATGGTCCGATTTGGGAATCAGCCCTGGAATTGGGTTATCAGTTCATGCTCGGCAGCAATGTCTCGATTCAGCCGGGGGTTCAATACATCTTCAATCCGATGGGCAAGGGCGATGTGGATGATCCATTGGTGCTCGGCCTGCAGATGAGCTTTTCCTTCTGATTGATGAATTAGCTCTCAGCGATGGCAACGATGCTGTCGCCGATGGCCTTTCGCTGATCCACGTCGTAGCCCCAGCGATCGAGAAAATTGATATCTTCCCCGCGGTTGTGCTGAACAGCCTCAAGCAGTTGTTCCAGTTTTGTTTTGACGGACTCAGGTTCGAGCCGCAGCAGCAGTTCAGTACAGCGGGATGTCACTTTTTTCGACAGACCACTAAGGACCATGACCTGTTAAACCTTATATCGTTGATGTGATATCGCGTATTTGAATTTATTTACGACTGTGATTTGGGATTGTGTGCAAGTTGCTGTGGATTGCATACCCTTTGATGGGTGGTCATGATCGCCTCTACATCTTGCGATTTCATTCTTCATGCCTAACGGAAAACCAAATGTTCTGATTCTCTGGGGAGACGATATCGGCCAGAGCAATCTCAGCTGCTATAGCGATGGTTTGATGGGCTATCAGACCCCAAATATTGATCGTGTTGCCAAAGAGGGTGGCCGCTTCATCCATTCCTACGCTGAGCAGAGCTGCACCGCAGGTAGGGCCGCCTTCATCTCTGGCCAGAGTGTGTTCCGCACCGGCCTCAGCAAGGTGGGGATGCCAGGTGCAGAGATTGGCTATGCAGCTGAAGACCCCACCATTGCCGAGTTGTTAAAGCCGCTTGGTTATCGCACTGGTCAGTTTGGTAAGAACCATTTCGGTGACCGCGATGAACATCTGCCGACGGCTCACGGTTTTGATGAGTTCTTCGGCAACCTCTATCACCTCAATGCTGAGGAGGAACCGGAGCATGACGACTATCCCAAACCAGAAGATTTTCCTGATTTCCGTAAGAAATTCGGGCCCCGTGGGGTGATGCACTGCTGGGCCAATCCTGATGGCACGCAGCGCATTGAGGACACCGGACCGCTGACCAAAAAGCGTATGGAAACCTGCGACTCAGAGTTCCTGAGGGAAGCCAAGCGATTCATTCGTGATGTGGTGGCCTCAGGCGAGCCTTTCTTCGTGTGGTTCAACGCCACCCATATGCATTTCCGTACCCATGTCCGTCCAGAAGACAAGGGCCGTGCTGGTCGCTGGCAGTCGGAATATCACGACGCCATGCTCTATCACGACGATTGCATTGGCGAGATGCTCGACCTACTGGATGAGCTGGGTGTGACTGATGACACCCTCGTTATGTACAGCACCGATAACGGTCCTCACATGAACAGTTGGCCCGATGGTGCCATGACTCCTTTCCGTAATGAGAAGAACTCAAACTGGGAAGGTGCCTATCGCGTACCAGCATTGGTGCGTTGGCCAGGCAAGATTGCTCCAGGCACCCTCTTCACCGAGATTGTCAGTCACCTGGATTGGTTGCCCTCAATTCTTGCCATTGCAGGGGAGTCGGATATCAAGTCCAAACTCAAGGCTGGGCATCAGGTCGGCAGCAAAAACTTCAAGGTGCATCTCGATGGCTACAACATGCTCGATTACTGGACGGGCAAGACCGACAAGAGCCCCCGCTCGGAATTCTTTTACTTCAGTGACGATGGCGATCTCACGGCCCTGCGTTACGACAACTGGAAGTTTGTGTTCATGGAGCAGCGAGCGGTAGGGACTTTGCAGGTTTGGGCGGAACCGTTCACCACCCTGCGCATTCCGAAGGTCTTCAATCTCAAGACCGATCCCTACGAGCGCGCTGATATCACCTCCAACTCCTATTGGGAGTGGTATATCGATCACATTTTCCTGTTGTCGCCAGCACAGGCTTATGTCGCCCATTTCCTCGATTCATTCAAGGAGTTTCCACCCCGCCATAAGGCGGCCAGCTTCAACTTGTCTCGAGTTCTGGAGAAGATGGCGAGTACATCAGGGCAGTCCTGAGGCTTTCCCAAAGGATGGGCGGCTTGTCTTGATGGACATGCCGCCTGGTTTTATGGCTTGAGCTCTGAATCGGCTTGGCCAGGCTGAGCAAAAGCAGCCATCATCAACCGATTGTGATCAAGCACATTTGCGTAGGGAGTTTCAGCTCTTTCCACCCCGCCCCCTATGACTGCCGCTGATTCTTCCTTCTCTCCTGCTTCCGTCAAACGCCCACCTGGTCGACCACCGGCGCGAGAGATGGTTTGGATTCCCGGTGGTTTGTTCCAGATGGGTTCCAATGATCATTACCCGGAGGAAGCGCCTGCACATCGAGTCGGCGTCGAAGGTTTCTGGATTGACCGTGGGCCTGTCACCAACGGGCAGTTTCGGAAGTTCGTCAAGGCCACGGGCCATCAGACCGTTGCCGAAAAACCCGCTGATCCAGCGGCCTACCCTGACGCCCTGCCTGAGTTGCTGGCTGCCGCTTCGATCGTTTTTGTACCGCCATCCGGGCCTGTCGGAACAGCAGATCCCTATCGCTGGTGGAAGTATCTGCCAGGGGCGAATTGGCGCCATCCTGAAGGGCCGGGGAGCTCGATCAAGGGGCGTGAGCAACACCCTGTGGTGCATGTCACCCATGAAGATGCCCAGGCTTATGCCGCCTGGGCAGGTAAGCAGTTGCCAAGCGAAGCGGAGTGGGAGCGTGCTGCTCGAGCTGAATTAGAAGCCGCCGAGTTTGCCTGGGGGGATGAACTTCATCCTGGCGGCAGGCTTATGGCCAATACATTTCATGGTGATTTCCCCCATTACAACAGCTGCTTAGATGGTTGGGAGCGAACCTCCCCTGTCGGCATCTTCCCGGCAAATGGCTACGGTCTACTCGACATGATCGGCAACGTTTGGGAGTGGACCGACGATTGGTATCACGATCATCAGGCCAGGCTCCAAGTCCATAAGGCTGCGGGAGGCTGTTGCACGATTCAGAATCCGCGCGGAGCACAAGAGCAGGCCAGCATTGATACCAGCTCTCAACACGGTGATAGTCCACGCAAGGTGGTCAAGGGAGGTTCCTTCCTTTGTGCACCAAGCTATTGCCGTCGCTATCGACCAGCTGCACGGATGGCCCAGGGGATCGATACGTCTACCTGCCATCAGGGGTTTCGTTGCATCATTCGTGTGCAATCGCAGGATTGATGGTGAACGTCTTGAAGTTGCCTGGCTCTCTGTTGCAATCCCTGAAGCTGATTTTGTGTACTCCGTTGGCCAACCTTTCGCTGCGAGGTGTCTTGGTTTTGCTTGTTGCTCACACTCGTCAGTCGCTACTGCCTCCGCTTAGCTGGTGCTGAGATTGCTTCCAGCACCAAAGACGGCAATGATGAGAACTTGATCAACCCCACGGCTGTCGCCATTTTTCGCACGTTTCTCAACGTGTCCCTGGTTCGAGTAATCGATGCAGAACAGAAAAGGCCCCCCACCCTCCACGAACGACCACGATGAGTCTCAGCAACGAACTCGCCAAGCAACGCAACAGGGGTGCTGCAGATCGCACACTGATGGCCTGGATACGAACTTGCTTGTCATTGATCAGCTTCGGATTTGGTCTTGACAAGATCCTTGGTGCGATCAAAAGAAGTCGCCTGGGTGAGAGTGCTCACGTTGATCTGAGTGTGCGGCTAGTCGCGATCGGCTTTGTGTTGATCGGCATTTTGGCGATGGCGGCTTCAACACGTCAGCATCGCCTTAATTTGCGCCAGATCAAACGGGATGACTATTTCTATACCGATCAATTTTCGATCACGACGGCTACGGCGACTGCCCTGATCATGATCGGAGCAGTTGCCTTGGTGTTGCTCATTCAAGGCGCTCAGACCGGCTGAATTTGTTCGTTCTTTTGGCTTCTCTTTTGACCTTCAAGACACAACTGTATTGATGAACATACTGATTCCTGGAGCACTATTCCTGATCATGTTCGCGCTAGGGCTCAACCTGCGCGACAACCACTTTGATCTGATCCGAAACCGCTCCGCATTGTTGCTGCGCGTCTTGCTG
This sequence comes from Prochlorococcus sp. MIT 0701, assembly GCF_000760295.1. Taxonomy (GTDB): domain Bacteria; phylum Cyanobacteriota; class Cyanobacteriia; order PCC-6307; family Cyanobiaceae; genus Prochlorococcus. The sequence continues at coordinate 19,104 of NZ_JNBA01000021.1, read as the reverse complement.
GGCACCTGTGTGCTGGTGCCGTTGGTAGCGATGATCATTCTCTGGCTTCCGCTCAGCTTGGAGTTGTCTCAGCCTGCGAGATTGTCGATTGCTCTGATGGCGGTTTGCCCAAGTGCTCCGCTCACACTGCGCAAAGCGGGAAAAGCAGGCGGCAATGCTCAGATGGCTGGCTACTTGCAGATGGCTGCGGCGATTGCAGCGATTATTTCAATCCCCCTGATGAATGAGTTGTTCACGACTGTTTTTAAAGGGCAAGGTTGGGACATCAGACCTATGCATGTGGCGATGAATGTGGGCCAGGTTCAGATCTTGCCGTTGTTTTTAGGTCTGTTTCTACGCAGCTGGTTACCAGCTTGGGCCGAACGTGCTGAGCCGTTCTTCAACAAGCTTGCCAATGTGCTGCTGCTGCTGGTCCTGGTGGTGATTCTTGTTAAGGCCTTTCCCTTAATCATTCCTTTTGCCAGCAAGAACCTGCTGGCGTTGGGATTTATGGCCGTCATGGTGATCGCATCGTTGCTGATCGGTTATCTGCTAGCGGGGCCGGATCCCCAAGAGCGAACCACTGTTTCACTGGTGACCTCCATGCGAAATCCAGGCTTGGCACTCTTGTTTGCCCAGATCAATGCCCCGCAGATGCTTGAACTCAAACTCTCGATCCTGACTTATTTATTGCTCACAATTATTTTTTCGACTCCTTTCTTGAATTGGCGCAAGCGGTTGGCGATGGGAACTTGAGCTGTTTATTTTATTTCCACTTTTAATTTCTAATTTTAATTTCCACTGTTTAACTTCCACTGTTTTATTTCCACTGTTTGCTATCAAGCTGAGCTCAACCTGAGTACTAGATCAATAGACAAATCAATAGGCCAGTCAATCAGCTATTGCTAAAGCCATTCATGTTTCTGCGATGGCCTCGATTGAGGCTGTAATGGCTTGCTTCTGCTCGTCGTCATAACCCCAGCGATTGAGGAAGGCGACATCTTCCCCATGGTTGTGCTGAACAGCCTCAAGCAGTTGTTCTAGTCTTGTTTTGACGGACTTAGGTTCGAGCAGACGCAGCAGTTCAGTGCAGCGGGATGTCACTCTTTTCGATCCAGCCTGCTGTGCCATATCGCCTGCGCGTTGATGGTGGATGGCCATCGCCGTGCTCATCGCTAGGTTGCGGACGGTCAGGTCAACGACACCGTCTCCTGCAGCCCTTAATTGCATCACCAGGGCTTCGGGGAGGCGGTCCATCAGTGGGGAATCCCCTGCCAGGCTCACCACAAAGAATCCACGGGCGCCATCACGACTGGCCACCAATTCCTCGACCCGGTCGGCGAGGACTTCATCACTGAGTTCGCCCTCTTCCCATAGCCTCAGCCACTGAGCGGTGATTTCAATCGCTTGTTCAAAGCTTGGCGCTGGGGTGCTCATGGACGTTATGCATGCTTTCAGTCAGGCTATGGGGCCACATTGAGCCAGGTCATGTCACCTGACGCCATGGAGTCTCTCCCTGAGGGATATCGTTCCGGCTTTGTCGCTTTAATTGGCAGGCCCAATGTGGGCAAATCCACCTTGGTGAATCAGTTGGTGGGAGAGAAGGTGGCGATTACTTCTCCTGTGGCGCAGACCACGCGCAATCGGCTGCGGGCCATCGTTACCACCCCCGAGGCTCAGATGGTGCTAGTGGATACCCCTGGGATTCACAAACCTCACCATTTGCTTGGTGAACGGCTGGTGCAAAGCGCCCGTGCAGCCATTGGTGAGGTTGACCTGGTGTTGCTTCTGCTTGAGGGCTGTGAACCTCCCGGTCGTGGCGATGCCTTCATCGTGGAACTGCTACGCCAGCAGGATCTGCCGGTGTTAGTTGCTCTTAATAAGTGGGATCTTGTTGCAGAGCAGCAACAAGAGCCGGCGGAGGAGGCTTATCGGCAGCTGTTGGCAGACTCTGCTTGGCCGCTCATACGTTGCAGTGCGATTAGTGGTGAGGGATGCAATGGGCTTGTAGAAGCTTTAGTGGGGCAGCTGCCACTAGGCCCCCAGCTCTATCCAGCCGAGATGGTGTGTGATCAGCCGGAGCGGGTGCTGCTGGCTGAACTGATTCGCGAGCAGGTGCTGATGCATACCCGTGAGGAGGTGCCCCATAGCGTGGCGGTAAGCATTGACCGGGTTGAAGAGATGCCTGTTGCCAATGGACGGCCAGGCAAACAGGGGAGGACGGCTGTGTTGGCCACCGTGCTGGTGGAACGCAAGAGCCAGAAGGGGATCCTGATCGGCAAGGGAGGCTCGATGTTGAAGACCATTGGTCAGGGAGCGCGCTTGCAGATGCAGACCTTGATCGATGGCCCTGTCTACCTAGAACTGTTTGTGAAGGTGGTTCCTGATTGGCGCTCTAAGCCAGCGCGATTGGCGGAGCTTGGTTATGAGGGCAAGTGATTATTGCCCGTTTCAAATGGGCGACTGAGAGGATTGACGAATGATTGATCTTCCAAACCCCTTTTTAAAGTCTTTTCGGCTGAGGTTATTTCTTCAGGGGTGCGCTGATCAGCGGATGAGCTTGCACAGCGTCTGTGCGCAGATCCTTTGGTTCTCCCATTTGGCGGCCTGAAGGTGATGGCTCCTTTTCGCCTCGATGTAGTGACTTTGGTGCCACAGGCGTTTACTCCTCTTGGTGAACTCGGGGTGATTGGTCGTGCTTTTGCCTCTGGCATCGCTGCCTTGCACACCCATAATCCTCGCGATTACACCACGGATCGCTACCACAAGGTTGATGATCAGCCCTATGGCGGCGGTGCTGGCATGGTGCTTAAGCCAGAACCAGTCTTTGCTGCTGTTGAGGCGATTCCTGTTCAGGCGCGACGGCGGGTGCTGCTTCTGACCCCTCAGGGAAAACCTCTATGCCAGAAGGATTTGCATCGTTGGGTAGTGGATCACGATCAGCTTGTGCTGATCTGCGGTCATTACGAAGGTTTTGATGAGCGGATCAGAATTTTGGCCGATGAGGAGGTGTCTGTAGGGGATTTTGTACTCACCGGTGGTGAGCTACCAGCGATGACGGTGATCAATGGGGTGGTGAGGTTGTTACCTGGAACTGTTGGAACGGCAGAGTCGCTGCAGGATGAGAGTCATAGCGATGTCCTCCTCGAGCATCCTCACTACACAAGGCCAGCGAATTTTCGCGGCATGGTTGTTCCAGATGTGTTGCGCAGTGGTGATCATGGTGCGATTGCTCTGTGGCGACAGCAACAGCGGCAGCTGCGTACGCAGCACCGTCGTCCGGATCTCTATGTTCGCTGGTCTGATCAGCAGCAATCGTCAACACTGACAATGGAGTCCCATGGTTCTGCCTCCATGCAGTTTCGTATCGGCAACGGCTATGACATTCATCGCTTAGTGCCCGGTCGCCCCTTGATTCTTGGTGGAGTGACACTTGATCATCCCGATGGGTTGGGGCTCGATGGTCACAGCGATGCTGATGTGCTTGTTCATGCGCTGATGGATGCCTTGCTTGGGGCTCTTGCTTTAGGCGATATCGGCAAATATTTTCCGCCGGATGATCCACGCTGGAAAGGGGCCGATAGCTTGATGCTGCTTGAGCAGGTTGTAGCTCTGGTAAGGGATCGCGGCTGGCAGGTTTTGAATGTCGATGCCGTGGTGGTTGCTGAGCGACCCAAGCTCAAGCCTCACATCAATGCGATGCGCAGCAACCTGGCGCAACGGTTGGGGGTGGAATTGGATGCCGTGGGTGTGAAGGCCACCACCAATGAAGGCCTTGGACCGGAAGGTCGAGAGGAAGGCATGAGTAGTCAGGCGGTAGCACTGTTGCAGCAGATAGGCCTGACATGAATTGCAGAACCTTGTCTAGGTTGATTTCCTTTCTTCTTAGCTTTCTGGTGATGCTGTCTGGTCATCCTGATGTCGCGATTGCCACTAGTCATGATGACCCTGATGGCGGTTATGACGTTGCTGTCGTAGAGCATCTGCGCATCAAGGTGCCGGCCTATGCACGGGAGGCCTGGCTTAAAGCTGAGCAGGGCAGTTGGGAACCCTGGCTCGCGAAGCAGAGTGGCTATTTGGGGCGGGATATTTTTTGGGACGCTGAACAGGAGGAGGGCATCTTGTTGATTCGTTGGGCCAGTAGAGAACAGTGGAAATCGATTCCACAGGCTGAGGTGGATGCTGTGCAGGCACGCTTTGAACAGCTGGCCCGTGAGGGCACAGGCCAGGCCAGTGGTCATCCTTTCTTGCTGCAATTTGAAGGCGAATTGGTGCCTCAGTGACTGAGTCGCAGGTACGGCTGGATCTTCAGCGGCGGCAGCGGCTTGGCATGGTGGAGGCGATCTTCGGTGAGTACAAGACCAGTGAACAGATCGCAGCATGTCTGAGTCGTTTTCAGGCTGCGGGTGAACTGGCCTTGGTGACTCGGGTTGATCAAGCCAAGGCGGTGGCAGTGGCCGAGCTACTTGGCAATGTGCAGTTTCATGCTCAGGCCCGTTGCCTCACGCTCGGGGATCCGGCGATCTTGTTGCCGGCACTTGGTGAGGTCGTGGTGCTTAGTGGTGGTACCAGCGATCTGCCAGTAGCGGCGGAAGCCGCATTGGCATTGCGTTGGCATGGCATCCAGAGCGAACTCTTGCTGGATGTGGGTGTTGCTGGCTTGCAAAGGCTTCTCGATCAGTTGGTAAGGCTGCAACGAGCCAAGGTGCTGATTGCCTGTGCAGGAATGGAGGGCTCACTGCCGACAGTGTTGACAGGGCTTGTGCCACAGCCTGTGATTGGTGTTCCCGTGTCAGTGGGTTATGGGGTCAGTGCTGGGGGCCGTACAGCCCTTGAGGGAATGCTCGCCAGTTGTGCTCCTGGTCTGGTGGTGGTGAATATTGATAATGGCTATGGAGCTGCTATGGCGGCACTGCGCATGCTCAAGCCAGTCGCGACAACCGAAAGAGCTATCAATTACTAATCAGGATCGTGAGACAGCAACTGGTGAGAGTCCTGGGGGCTGAGCTCAAGTAGCTGTTCAACCCAGAGCCTCATTGATCGTGGCAAGCGGTTCTGTTCGTAGCGCATCAGGGCTTCCACCAAAACGGGTGTATTCACCCAATGCAACGAACGTGAACCCATGCACTTCTCTTGATTGAGCGAACCATGGGCTACCTATTTGATTCGCGCAAGGGGAGCGCCGGGATTCAATCTGATTCTTCGTATTTGGCACCAAGTCGCCATAGTTCGTTGCTGTGACTAGGCAATTCAACATCACGCAAACGGCGAACTAGTTCAAATAGATCACCACGAGCCAATTCACCATTGGTTTGCCATTCCATTGCACGGGGGTCAGGTCGGGACGCGGCAGACAAGGTGGGTGCAGGAATGTGTTCGAATCAAAGTATCAATACTTAGGCCATGTGTTTGGTTCATGACGATCATTCTTTGTGGAAGATTTTGTGAAGACCTGCTTTTAGGCCTTCTTGATCGGGGTAAGTAATCAGAGGTGCTGCAAGTTGGGGTAGGACGTCACAACCTCTTCTGCACTAAGAACATCGCCTCGACCTTCGGGTTGCCAGATCACCTCTAGGGCCATCAAATCAGTTGAAGAGGTGGAGCCAAGGATGCGAAGGCTTTCTCGTAGCTGCTCTCCGCTGATTGATTCGCTCAGCTTGATGCGGCTGCTGGATGCAACCAAAACCGTGACGACGATGTATTCATTTGCTGCATCGGCCTCGCCGGCGCTCTTTTCTGAAAGCTCATCAGTTCGTCGTTCACCGGAAACATTTGAGGTCACCTCCGCGCGCAATTTGCTGCGTTCGGTCATCGAAAGACGGTTAAATGTGGCTTCTGCCGAAGCAAACGGCACGCTGCCGCTTTCTACATTGGCGTAAACCCAGAGCTCTGGCTGACGCAGAAGGGCAAGGGTGGTTTCCTGCAGAACCCGTTGCAGCCCGCTTGAACTGCCTGTTTGTGCTGAGGCCGCAAGTTCGCGCAGGTCTTCCTGCAGAGCCTTGGCGCTAGCCAGAAGTCCTACTTGCAATTGCAGCATGGTGACCGGTCCAGCCGCAGTGGGCCGTTGAGCGAGTTCGCCTGAACCATTGAGGGCGGCATTTCCCCTGCCACCACCACGTACGGCATTGACCAACACGCCCACAATTGACATCAGAATCAGGAAGCCAAAAAGGCCGCCACCACCGAAACCAAATATGGGAATAAGGAAGGGAAAACCGATGCCACCTCCGCGGTAGCCCCCGCCGTACCCTCCATAACCTCCTCCATAGCCGCCGCGCATACCACCGCTGCTGCGTGGCATTGAGGGAGCACGGAAGCTTCCCCCTCCGATGCGTCCACCACGAGCGGCATGGCTTGGCTCGGGTTGAACAAGAATCAAGCCTGCTACCAGGAGCGGCAGCAATAGAGCAGTCAGCCAGCGGCTGAGCGTGCGTCTGGAGGGAAGGTTTGGCAAACGGGCCAAAACGTTGCGGCGGTTGGTCTTAACTCTAGGAACCTCCGCCGACGATAGTGACGATTTCCAGTTGGTCCATGTCCTGCACCAGCTGCTCCTGCCAGTGGTTTGGTGTCAGGATCGTGCCGTTGAACTCCACGACGATAAGGCGAGGGTGGTAGCCCAGCTGTTCGATCACTGCCGCCAGCGAGGTTGGCATCGGTTCTGGCTCGATGTCCCTGATTTCACCATTCACCATCAGTTTCATCTCAGAGCCTCTAGTAGTTGAAGGCTGGTAGCGGCAGGATCTTGGGAATTCATGATCGCTCCGACCACAGCGATTCGTTTTGCTCCGGCTTGACGTACTGCTTCTAGGTTTGAGATGTTGATGCCACCAATGGCAAACCAAGGTAGCTGGGTGGCTTTGGATGCCTCTTTGATATAGGCAAGCCCAATTGGTTGTCGTTCCGGTTTGGTGGCTGTGCTGTTGACAGGCCCCACTCCTAGATAGTCGCAGCCTTCAGCTTCAGCTTTTTGAAGCTGGGCAAGGAATTGGGTGCTTCGACCCAGTAGCCGTTCGCTGCCGATGAGTCCCCTTGCTACGTCTGTGGGGAGGTCGTCCTGGCCGAGATGAACACCATCGGCATCCACCGCAAGGGCTAGGTCGATTCGGTCATTAACGATGAATAGTGCCCCATGCTTTCTGCATAGGCTGGCCAGCTCTTTTGCTTGAGTCAGTCGTTGCAAGTCGCTAGCTTCTTTATTGCGGTATTGCACCATGTCAATGCCAGCTACTAGTGCTGCGCTCACTGTCCTGAGTAGATCGTTGTTGGCTAGATCGGATTGTGATGTCGTAATCAGGCAAAGATTGCAGGTCTGAAGTTGTTGGCGTCTCTTTTTGCCTGTGTTGGCCTGCAACACGGTCACCTCTAGGTCGTAGAGGCCATAGCGGATTTCAGCAGCGCTGGCAGCCAGCTGAGGATCTGGCTGCCGGGCGAACTCTTCCAGCACGCGTAGAGCTTCTTGAACGCGTGCGCAGTTGGCTGCCACAACATGCCATGGTTCGTGCCGCTCTTGCTGAGCTGGATGACTGAGGCCGATCCCTTGATCTGTAGCAGTGGAGCGTGCCTGTTTGTAGCTGTCGTGATGATGGCGACCCAGTCTCTGACGCCAGTCTTTGAGAGTCACCACAAGGTCTTCACGATCTAGGCCGAAGCGGCACCAGTCTTCGACGACGCGCAGTCCTTCTCGAGCTCGATCGAGGTTGGCATCGATCAGCTGAGCCACACGTAGATCTGCGATCGGGGCGACAGGCATCGATTTCATGGCAGTCTTGGCACAATTGCATCCCCATTCCGATCATGGACAACAGTGGTTCAGATAGCACCATGAACGTTCTGATCTGGGGGGTTGTTCTTTTAGGTGGGATCGGGGTGTTCATTGTTTGGGGTTTGACGAATGCTTATCCCACCCCTGCGTGATCTTGCCTTTTGACGATGGCTTATCGGGCCTTCAATTTGGTGCGCGCTAGGTCGGCATCGCGGCCAATCTGGGTACTGAGTTCTTCAAGGTTTGCGAAGCGTTGCTGGCCTCGAAGTCTCTGTAGTGGTTCAACCAACAACTCGCATCCTTCCAGGTCCATTTGCTGATCCAGCAAATGGACCTCTACGGCGGAGGGCGATGTTGGATCCACTGTGGGTTGGGGACCCAAGTTCATCACGGCAGCAAGGGGTTCGCCTTGATCTTCCACTGATACCCAGGCGGCATAGACCCCAAGACCTGGCAGGAATTTGCGACCATCAACTTGCAAGTTGGCTGTGGGCCAGCCCAATTTTTGCCCTAGACCGCGGCCGCGTATGACACGGCCGCGGAAGCAATAGGGTCGGCCCATCAGGGTCGTTGCTGCCTCTAGATCGCCTTCGCTGAGAGCGGAGCGGATGCGGCTGCTGCTCATCCGCCCCTCTGTGTCTTCAAGGATTGGCAACACCATCACTTCCACTCCGGCGGCTGTGGCGAGCTGCTGCAAGGTGGTTGTGTCGCCTTCACGATTCCGTCCGAAGCGGAAGTTGGCCCCAACGGCAATGCGCTGTGCTTTGAGGGTGTGGATCAGCATTTGCTTTACAAAGGTTTCGGCACTGAGGGATGCCAGAGCACGATCAAAGGGCACAAGTACAAGTTGTTCGACACCAAGCGGAGCGAGCAGGCAGACTTTTTCGGCAGGCAGATCCAGTCTGAGTCGCGGTTCGCCATAGAGCACTTCGCGGGGATGGGGCCAGAAACTCACTACCGTCGGCACGCCAGGAGCATTGTTTACAACAGCCTCAATGACGCGGCGATGGCCAGCATGAAGGCCATCGAAACTACCGAGGGCAAGCGCTGTCGGGGTGCGTGCCTGCTGAGGGGGGTAGAGAGGAATCAAGGTGGCCGTGCACATGGCGCGCGTAGATGGCAAGTTTGAACGACCGCCGCAAGAACTTGGATGGCTGACCCTCTCGATCTTCAAATGGTTTCGCTCGGGTTGCGTCGTATGGGATGGATTCGTTTTTGGATACAGACAGTGCTTGGGGTTGTTGTTGTTGGCGTGCTGTTGTTCAACAACATCGGCAGCAGCTTGGCCCGCAACTCGGAGCGAGCACTAGGGCTTGGTCCTGGCTTGTCGCTGACAAGCTTGGCGTTCTTGTTTTTGCTCTACAGCCTTTGGCAGGGTTGGCTGATCGTTCGCCTCGGCAGGGCTCTCAACAGTGCTGTTCGCCCCAGCCGTGGTGAGACCAGTCGTCTGCTCAAGCGGGGCGTGATTGTTGATCTACTGGGGTTGGTGTTCTCCTCCATTGGCTATCAGTCGTTGGCTGGAAGTTTGTTTGTACAGGCGTCGATGCAAGCGCCGGGAATCTCGATTGGTGCAGGGCGTTCCGCATTAGATAATTACCCGATCACCTCCTTGGAGATGCTTTCGGTTCTGAGCAACACCCAGGTGTTATTTGCCCATTTGGTTGGTCTGATCTTTTCGCTTTGGTTGTTGCAGAGGATTTATCGCACTGGTTGATTGGCTACGCATGCTGCTGGTAGAGCAGAAAGATCACCACGCCAAAACAGATCGGGTTGGATGGGTGTCAAGGAGGGGGAATTTGTTTCGATTTGGGCCACGTCGCTGGGCCAGTCGCGTGGACCATCGCCGGCGGTCTCAAGATCTTTAACCACTTCTCCTGCTAACCAGAAGTAGGTGCGGCTGTGCGGATCGACACGTCGACTGAACTGTTCCTCGTAGTGGCGTATTGAAAGGCGAGTCCAGCGCAGTGATCCCATCTGCTCTGGATGGCAGGGGGGAATGTTGAGATTAAGCAGCAGGTTGTTGGGCCAGTGGTCTGCCAATGCATTCTCTGCAACATCCATCGCCAACTCAGCAGCAGCCTGGAAATCCCTCCATTGGAAGCAGGCGACGCTAACCGCAAGCGCCGGCAATCCCTCAAGGGTTCCTTCCATTGCTGCGGCCACCGTGCCTGAACAGAACACATCAGTTCCTAAGTTGGGGCCATGGTTGATCCCGGATAGCACCAGATCGGGCTTCTCTGCCAAGAGTTCCGATAGGGCCAGCTTGACGCAATCTGCCGGCGTGCCACTGCATGACCAAGCCGTCACACCTGGCCCATAGAGCTCATCGACACGTTCTGCTCGGATGGGTGTATGGATGGTGAGGCCATGGCCGGTAGCAGAGCGCTCATGGTCGGGACAGACCACTGTGACCCTATGGCCGCGGCTGGCGGCGGCAGCGGCGAGGCAGCGGACGCCTTCAGCTAAAACTCCGTCATCATTGCTAATCAGAATTCGCAACGGAGTCATCTCCTTGTATCCACTGCGGGGAACTTAATCATGATGACTGCCTAAAGCATGATGACTGCCTAAAGTCAGTGGCTGCGATCTTTTTTCAGTGAGCGCCACTATCTCTTTGCAGCAGCTCACCGACCAGCTTGATGCCCTCGAGGCTGAGGCGGTGTCTGCTATCGCTGCTGCCGCAGATGCGGATGCCTTGGAGCAATTGCGGGTGAGCCTGTTGGGCAAGAAAGGTCGCTTGTCTGGTGTTCTCGGGGCGATGGGAAAGCTCCCTAGTGAAGAGCGACCGCTTGTTGGTCAGCGCGCCAATGTGCTTAAAACACAGGTGCAAAACCTGCTAGGGGAACGGTTGCAGGTGGTGAAAGCGGCAGTCTTGGCTGATCGGCTGGTGCGGGAAACGATTGATGTCACTGCGCCTTCCAGTGGCATTCCTGTGGGCCATCGTCATCCCTTGATTACAACAACTGAGCAGATCGTGGATCTGTTTTGTGGTTTGGGCTATCGGGTGGCTGAAGGCCCGGAGGTGGAGACCGATCACTACAACTTTTCTGCCTTGAATATTCCCGAGGACCATCCCGCTCGGGACATGCAGGACACGTTCTATCTGGGCGGCAATCTGCTCCTGCGTACCCACACCTCGCCAGTGCAGATTCGCCATCTCGAGCAGAATCCTCCGCCGGTAAGGATTGTGGCGCCAGGTCGGGTGTATCGGCGTGATGCAGTGGATGCGACCCATTCGCCTGTCTTTCATCAGGTTGAGGTGTTGGCCATTGATGAAGGCCTTGACTTCAGCCATCTGCGCGGCACGGTGATGGCCTTCCTGAAGGCCTTCTTTGGCGATATGCCGGTGAGATTTCGGGCTAGTTATTTCCCCTTTACCGAACCATCGGCTGAGGTGGATGTGCAGTGGCGTGGGCGTTGGCTGGAGGTGATGGGTTGCGGCATGGTTGATCCTGCAGTCTTAGAAGGACTGGGGCTTGATCCAGAGCGCTGGAGTGGGTTTGCGGCAGGCCTTGGTGTGGAACGCTTCTGCATGGTGCGTCATGGCATCGACGACATTCGCAGGCTTTATACGAGTGATCTGCGCTTCCTTGAGCAGTTTTGAGTCGATAGCCGATCGTGCACTGGATGAAGCATCAACGCGTTGCTGCATCCAAAAACAGCTGAATCCCCATAAAGTGAGGTCGTTGTTTGGTTCATTCGATCGGTGTCCTGTGTCGGACTGATCGTTAATGACGGCAAAGAGTTGGCGGTAGAGACCGCATTGACCCTTCAGTCGCGGCTTGAACAGGCTGGTATCGAAGTGGTCAGAGCAAGTAGTTCTGGCGGAATGGTTGGCTTTGCCAATCCAGATCAGCATTTGCGCCTGCTTGGTTACAACGCGTGCGTACCTGAGGGATTCGATGCCTCGATGGCACTGGCGATTGTCCTGGGCGGTGATGGCACCGTGCTTTCGGCGGCACGTCAGACAGCTCCTGTGCAGGTGCCAATTCTCACCATCAACACCGGACACCTTGGCTTCCTGGCGGAGGCCTATTTGGCTGATCTCGATCGGGTGATTGAGCAGGTGCTTAACAAGCAGTGGACGATTGAGGAGCGTTGCACTCTGGTGGTGAGTGTGATGCGTGGTGATCAGCGCCGCTGGGAGGCACTCTCCCTCAATGAAATGGCCTTGCATCGTGAACCGCTCACGAGCATGTGTCATTTCGAAGTCGCCATTGGTCGTCATGCGCCGGTGGATATCTCTGCTGATGGCGTGATCCTCTCGACGCCTACGGGATCAACGGCTTATGCACTCAGTGCAGGAGGCCCGGTGATTACACCTGAGTGCCCGGTGCTTCAGCTTGCACCGATTGCCCCTCATTCGCTGGCGTCAAGAGCGCTGGTTTTTAGCGACCAGGAGCCAGTGACTGTGTTTCCAGCGACGGCTGATCGCTTGATGATGGTTGTTGATGGCAGTGCGGGTTGTTATGTGTGGCCGGAAGACCGAGTACTGATTCGTCGTAGTGATCATCCTGTGAGATTTGTGCGCTTGGCAGATCACGAGTTCTTCCAGGTGTTGCGCAACAAGTTGGGCTGGGGTTTGCCGCATGTTGCTAAACCTGATCGAGTATGAGCTGCAGGGCCCTCTGCTTGCAGTGGGGGTGGGGAAAGAGATTGCGGTTCCCTCTGCTCTGGGGTGGGCTGGCGGTAGGTCTCAGCGCTCTTTCATCTATTGGAGTGCGGGCAGAGCCCCCGCCTCAGCATCTGCCTCTTGAGGCTCAGTGGTGCCTTGAAAGCGGCTCCTGTTTGCTTTTGGAGGTTGCCGATCAAGCTGAGGAACAGCGCTTGGGATTGATGCAGCGCCCTGCCTTGCCATCAGGCCAGGGCATGTGGTTTCCGTTTCAGCCTGCAAGGCGATTGCGTTTTTGGATGCATAACACCTTGGCTGCGCTTGACATGGTGTTTGTTAATCAGGGTCGCGTGATTGCGATTGAGGCGGCTGTGCCTGTTTGCCCGCATTTGCCCTGCCCGAGTTATGGCCCGAAGCTACCGGCGGATGGAGTAGTGGAGTTGGCGGCCGGGGAGGCAGCACGGCTATCCATCAAGGTTGGTGATGTTGTGCAGATTCAACCTTTGCCGAAGCCTGTTGATTGGCAGCCTTAAGGCATCGTGCCTTTAAGGATCATCACCGGGTTCATCGGCGCCATGCGGGTGCCGTCTGCCAGCGGCAGGCCCCTCCAGGCTTGATGTTGACTCACGTTCACGGTGCAACCGCAATCTTGAAGTAAGGGCTTGAGTTCTGCCATGGCCTCAACGGTTGCCAGTGGAATCACGACGACTCCATGTGGTTGAAGTTTTTGCACAACGGCCTTGAGTAGAGCAGCTCGCTGGCGGCCGCCACCGCCTAGGAGCACCCGATCGGGGTTGCTGAGTTTTGCTGGTAGATCAGTTCCATTGAGCAGGCTGAGGGCCTCGACTTCGAGCACAGCAGCAGGCTGAACAGCAAGCCTGGCAGCATTGGCCTTGATCAGCGCTGCGCCGCCACCACGTTTTTCAACAGCAAGCAATTGCAGTTGTGGGCGCAGGCGTAGGGCCTCTAAGCCAACGCTGCCGACTCCGGCGCCTAAATCCCAGAGCACGCCCTGTTCTGGCAGCTCTAACTCTGCGAGGAGCTGAACACGAAGCTCCCGTTTGCTCATCAGGCCAGGGCGATCGCTGTGCTGCAGGAACAAGCCATCGTCAAGACCGAACAAGGGAAGCTTGGCTGGATCTCCTGGTGGAGCAGCTTGTTCGGCAAGCAGCACAACCATGTGTAGGGGATGAAGATCCGATGGCAAGGCATCCTGTGGCGTCAGCCGTTGCACCCGTTCATTGGCGTGTCCGAGCTGTTCGCAAAGCCAAACTGCATAGGCAGCTTCCAGGCCAGAAGCGCGCAAAATCGTACGCACCTCTTCGGCTCCGCCGCGGCTGGGATCGGTGAGTACAGCTAGAGCTGCGGGGCGTTGTTGCAGCTTTTGAGCCAAGGGGGCCGGGTTACGGCCATGCAGGCTGATCCAGGCGGCATCCTGCCAAGGGCGTCCAAGCCGGGCAAAGGCAAGTTGCAGCGAAGAAGGTGCTGGGTGGAAATGCAGTTGATCAGCAGGACAGGCCTCGAGTAGTCGCCTGCCGATGCCGAACCAGAGCGGGTCGCCGCTAGCAAGCACGACGGCGGTGCCCTGTAGCTGGTGCAACCAGGCGATCAGAGCCTCTGGTTGATCGCTGGCGATCAGTTCTGGCAAAGGCTGATCCGTTTGCTGCTGCTGCCACCAGCTCGGCAGTTGCGGTAACAGGCGACGGGGTGCAGCCACCGCTTCGGCTGAGAGCACTAGCTCTTGCAATGGCGAAGCAAGGTGATCTAAGCCTGCGGCATCGGTGCCGATGACGTGGATCGCTGCGGAGCTGATTGAGGCGGGCATGTTGTCATTCTCGGCTGAGAGGTTGTATGGCTGACTTGTCGTTGCCTTGAATGGTGAACAGTGTGTTGGTGGGCAAGATGGCGGACGAGATAGCGGGCAAGGTGCAGAAAACGGAACAGGAACAGGATGCGTTTGTGCTTGACCGCCGTCGGCGCTTGCATGAGTTGGTGGTTGCTTTGATTCAGCAGCAGGATGAGCTGGAATTGCTTGATGGCGAAGCCCCTCGCCTTGATGTTGCTGCAAGTTCAGCTCAAGCTCATGATCCAGCACGCTGGTTGGATCGCAATCGCCGTGTTCTGCAGCGCTACCAGGCCTTAGTTCGATCTGCCGTCACAATCGATGCTTTGTTAGATGCCGAGTAGGGCGTAAGGATTCGGCAGTTTGTTTTGTCTAGGGGTGTATAAAACCGATCGGGAAATTTGTAGCAAGCTTCTTGGAAGCTGGGGAATTTTTTACTGGATAAGCTTCAAGATTGTTAAGTAAATCATCAAGCGCAGGCATGCTTTTTATAAAAGCTGAGGATAAGTGATATCAATAAATCAAAATCAACTTGATTTAGAATGACTCAGATCCCACCAGCGAGCCAACTCTTACTTGATAGCCTTACAATCAATGGAGGAGAAAATAATTTAAACTATACAATCAGCCGTTCGGGTGTATTGACAAATACTGGTGATTTGGAAAACGCCACGACTTCAAGCTCAGCTACTTTTAATGTAGCCGATGGAGGGAAATTTTTAAACAAACCAGGAGCAACTTTCGCAGACCAAGGAAAAATAAGAGGTACGATCAATGTCCTGCGAGGTGGTTATATATCTAATGCAGGCGAAGATACTCATAATTTTGATGCAACTTTTTTCACTAATGGAAAGCTTTTTTGCGATGAGAGCAGCCAGATTAACAACTGGGGAACTTTTACGGGGGGAATCGATGCAGATATAACTTTAGGGATAACCAATAATTATGGCAAGCTGGACTTTTGGGACGCAAAGGAAATGACAATTGGTGGTGCATTGACCAGTAAAAAATGGACCACGGAATCAAAGGACGCTACGATTGACTTGGCAGGTATATGCTATAATTCGTCAAAAATATTATACTCGGGATCTATCAATGGCCAGCAACTTTTTTACAATTATGGCAGTATTATTGGCTCGGGTAAAATCAGTTCAATAGAAACCTTTTACAACGGCCAGAAGGATAGTACTGGAACTCAGTATGCAGCAAAAGTTACTATTGAATCAAAGGGGGAATATAATAACCAAAATGGGGCAACTCCAGGAGACGGGGGTGAATTTTTCAACTGTAATCAGTCAACTCTAACAATCGAATCAAATGCAACTTTTGACAACTCAAGCGGAGTAGATGATTATTCAAAAGGTGGAGTTTTGACTAACAATAAAGGTGCTAATATCGTCAACAATGGAAATATACTTACCATTGGTGGAACATTCACTAACAATGGGACCCTTAGTGGCACTGGTTTGATAATAGGTGATGTAATAACTCCTGGTACATTAAGCCCGGGCAATTCAGCAGGTGGTCATTTGATTAATGGTAACTTGTATCAAAAGCAAGGCAGTACTAAAGAAATAGAACTAGGCGGCACTTATCACGGCGATGGCGATCGCACCGCTACAGAACACGATTGGATTGAAATTACTGGCAACCTAGAACTCGCAGGAAACCTTGATGTTTCACTGATTGATGGCTTTAAGCTTTCTGCTGGTGATTCCTTTGTGATTGCCAAAGTTGATGGAGATCTCACTGGTCATTATGATGGCCTCAAAGAAGGAGACTCAGTAGGCCGTTTTAAAAGTGAGAAGGGAGGAAAACTTGATCTTTTCTTGACTTATGAAGGTGGTGATGGGAATGATATTGAGCTTTATACCAAGTCTTTCTTTGGTGTTCTCCCTGATAGCTTGAGAGATCCAAGAATCATTGGTTCTGATGATAAGGATTCATTAACTGGAACGTCTGCAGATGAAGTGATCTTTGGTGGTAGCGATGATGATATTTTGCTAGGAGGCGGTGGAGATGATCAAGTCACTGGAGGCAATGGTAATGACACGCTCGATGGTGGCTTAGGAGATGACACCCTTAAAGGTGATCGTGGCGCTGATGATTACATCCTCAGTAGCGGAGAGGATATCTATGAGTCTTTCTCAATCGATGAGAATGATCAGCTTGTCGTGGGAGAAGGTGTTTACTTATCATTCCAGCAAGTTGGTGATAATCTATTAATTAAAGGAATTGCTATTCACACCACATTGCTGGATGTCGATAAAGATGAGTTCCTGGCTGCTGATTGTATTGACTTTATCTGAGCTATAGAAACCGTTGTTATGCCATCAAGGTTCAAACGATGCCTTGATGGCTCTAGCTGAGCGCTTGATCTGCTGACAAGCTGGGCGCATCATTTCTTGCCTCATGGCCCTTGCGGAGTTGAATGTTTGCTAATGCATTCGCCGTCGCTGGGTTCGTTCTGATTGCCTGCTGTTGCCTTCGTTAGCGCCCTTTTTGGTAGTGCCTGGTGCTCGTTGGGGCACTTCTGGGAGGGCAGATACTTCTCAACGCCGATCCACCCCAAAGATCACCGGCGAATGTTGAACACGCTCAGATATATCCATGCCAATCTCAAAGCAGCAGGTGTAAGGAAAGGATTCTTTGATCCCTATAGCAAATTTGGCCACTACAGCAGGTTCACAGCAGATGGCATCAATGAATGGCAGGCAGCCTTTTTAAAGCTATCGACAACGCTTGATCGATGCTCCAGGCGCTATGAGCGTTTCTGTAAGCACTACCGCCATCAGAGTAAAGCTGCTCCTAAGTGCCACTGGGGTAGTCGCATGCTCAAACGACTGGTGAGCAGAGCAAGAACTAGAAGCAAGAAGAAGAGGGTTTCACCAGGCCAACAGCAATTGCCATGGGCTTGGGATATTCGCCTCAATAAAATTCCTGAGGATTGGCATCAAGTTGCTGTGAAGTTCCGCGGGGCAAATGGAATCACAGATGGTGATATTCAGTGGTAATGGTCATTAAGAACATGTTCTGTATCGCCAATCGGGAAGAGCCCATAGTCATTGAAGTTCCAGCTATCAGAGACTGCTTCTAGAGATGGAGCAACCTGCTGAAAGAAGACATCACGGCGATCACTAACAGATTTGGCGTCCCTGATAAAAGCATCAGCATTGCCTGTATTCATTGGCCGGCTGTCATAGCCAGCATTCACCCCATACATCCAGCTGCGATCACCATTCAGCCAGCCGACCCAACTCATTGATAAATTAAAATGAATAATAAGCAGACATGAATCTTGCAGAAAATTGACTGTATACGTACTATCTATATCATAATGAATTTTCAATGGTCAGCCTATGGCTAGGAAGGTGACTCTTGGCTAGCATGTAAATAGTCTATCTTTTGTAAATGGCTAACCAGAACTACCCAAACCCAAATCCAAAAGGTAACACGCTGCAAAGCGTAAAAATTGATGCGACTATGAATTCCTATACTAATAATGGATCAATAATTGACTCCGAAATAGATGTAGGCATTTGGGCGTATAACTCTACGCTAGAAGACTTGACAAATAACGGTCATATTGAGAATACATCTATTAATTTGGTGGGAACATTATACAACAATGGCACTATTTCTGGCACAGAGATTGACGGGGTTGGATTTGAGCTTATGGCAGCTTTGATTAACGCGAATTCGGGATTGATTGATGGAGGAGACTTTGTTAAGGAATATTCTGGCGTGGGAGGTTTGTTAAATCACGGTATTATTAAAAGTTTATCTATTCAATGTAGTGATTATGACCCAAGTATAATGCCTAAAAATGAAAAAGATGGCACTATCTTGGGAGGGGAGATAAAACTTTCTATGGGAAGTCAATTTCAAAACGATGGGACAATTGGTGATTTCGAACACGGTGAGACGTCTATTACTGTTGGAGAAAAAGATAATTATTTGAATAATGACGACAAATTTATCAATAATGGAACTGTAAATTTTAATTCTAGCGCAAATTGGTTATGTTACGGCGCGACTATCGAGAATTATGGGACAATCAACTTGGGTAATCCAGACATAAATCATGAGAATGCTTCGTTTTCTGTACTTGAGGTCGGTACCGCTGACGATACTATATCGCCACTCCATCACTCAACATTTTATAATAACAAAGGTGGAATTGTTGAAAACCATATTTACACAGTTGAAGTGCTCTCTGGCTGCCAATTCATCAATGCAGGGAAAGTTTGCAATTACAGCGCCTTTGTTAACGACGGCAATATTGACACCACTAAAGGAACATTTACAAACTTAAAAGGAGGTGTTCTGAGTGGCACTGGGACTCATGAAGGAAATATAATTAATGACAAAGGCGGGGCTCTGAGCCCAGGCAGTTCCTCCGGTGGTTATTTCATCGACGGGAACCTGTATCAAAAGGAAGGCAGTACTAAAGAAATAGAACTAGGCGGCACTTACCACGGAGATGGCGATCGCACCGCAACAGAACACGACTGGATTGAAATTACCGGTGATCTAGAACTTGCAGGAGACCTCGATGTTTCACTGATTGATGGCTTTAAGCTTTCTGCTGGTGATTCCTTTGTGATTGCCAAAGTTGATGGAGATCTCGCTGGTGAATACGATGGCCTCAATGAAGGCGATTCTGTAGGCCGCTTTAAAAGTGAGAAGGGAGGAAAACTTGATCTTTTCTTGACTTATGAAGGTGGTGATGGGAATGATATTGAGCTTTACACGAAATCATTCTTTAGTGTTCTTCCTGATAGCTTGAGAGATCCAAGAATCATTGGTTCTGATGATAAGGATTCATTAACTGGAACGTCTGCAGATGAAGTGATCTTTGGTGGTAGCGATGATGATGTTCTTCTTGGTGGCGCTGGAGATGATCAA
>NZ_JNBA01000020.1 GCF_000760295.1 Prochlorococcus sp. MIT 0701 | reverse complement strand
GATCAAGAGTTGGTTTGAGAGCAGCTTCTGTTTCGGTGTTTGGTTCTAGATCAAGAGTTGGTTTGAGAGCAGCTTCTGTTTCGGTGTTTGGTTCTAGATCAAGAGTTGGTTTGAGAGCAGCTTCTGTTTCGGTGTTTGGTTCTAGATCAAGAGTTGGCTTGAGAGCAGCTTCTGTTTCGGTGTTTGGTTCTAGTTCGGTTCCTATCTCTAACTCTGTCTCGGGTTTGCTTGAGAGCGCTAATTCCTGTTTCGCAGACGGATAAGGAGGTTCGTCTTGGAGAGGTTCTGACTCTGATGCGTTGTCAAGTGTCGAGATTTGCGGGAGTTCTGTTTTGTCTTGAGGGGTTTGATCAGCCAAAGGCTGGTCTTCTTCTGGCTGGGGTTCCCCTAAGAGTCTGGCTATTTGCTGCTTCGTCAGCGTTGCCTGCATCCAGGCTGGCTTGTCTGCTGTCCTGGTCTGAACAATCCTGAGTTGGTTGTTGAATACCGGATCAATTGGCTTACCAAAGCCGTCAAGCATCTCTGTTTGAACGCTAATTGGGCCTGATCCTGAGGGCAGGCCTTTGATCCAGATGGCGTCTTGGTGAGTGACTTGGAAGCTTTCACCATTCACACTCACTTGGAGTCGCCAGCGGCCATCGCCTTCTTTAAGGTTCTGAATAGGAGCATTCCAGATCAACCAGTCCAATAGAAGGGGTTCAGTGTTGCTGAGTTCTGACGGGCTAACGGTGACGAACCAAGGTTCATCTTCTGTCGGTTGAGTTCTTTGCAGAGGTTGTAGCTGATGGAGACGCCATTGCAGGCTGGCCTTGGGATCCTTTACAGCTTCCCCCCAGGGATAAGCGGCGTAGGCGCTAAGTCTGTGACTTCCAGGCTGCAGGCCCTCCATCACAATTCGCAGTTGGGGACCATCTGCCTCGCTTATGCGCAGCGGTGGCTTCTCATCAAGTTGCACTACAACATGGGCACCGAGGCCTAGTTTTGGATCGTTGGCGAGTGGCCAGTCCTTCAAATTGAGCAAGAGCTCCCAGCTCCCCTCATCCTTCAGTACTGTCCCGTCCGTTGGGCTTTCCAGGCTCAGTTGTGGGTGATGCTTGGCTAGTTGCTCTCGTATTTGTTGTACTGCGCCTGGTGGGGCAATCTCTTGCAGAGTTCCAGTTGGCGCTGGCTCGAGCAAGGTTTGAGTCGCTGAACCTTCCCTGTTTTGGTTGTCAAAGGGCCAGCCTGGCAGGGCTTGTGCGGGAGAGAGCCCAGAGATGCTCAGCAGCACAACCAACACCAGGCCTTGCAATAGACGCATGGCCTTCCCATGCCATGACGACAGATTGAACTGATGACGCCGGCTCGAAAGCGGCATTGGAAGGGGGCAAGATTTCGTCATTCTGGGCAGCCACCCGGTGTGGGTAAAAGCGTGGCAACTCCTTGCAAGGCGGCAGTGTTGGATTAGTTGATTGATTTATGTTAATTAGCGCTGAAAATATGCTTCTCTTGCAGTTGTAAACTTACGTGTATTAATGATCCGCTTCTGTCAGCGGCCCTTCTGCAGACGCCAGGCCCCCACTGATTAGCGACCGGATAGAACATTTGTTACTTGCTGTCGTAGTGAGTGGTGCTCAGCTTTATGCTTCTGGAAGCGGTCCCCTTGTAGGGGCCCATAGCTCCAGTGCGAGTCTGAGTTTCGACTTTTGACTTGTGCTGGCGCCCGGTATCAGCACCACTTCGGTGGTGGTGTCTCCGGGGCCCCGGCAAGCCTTTGGGCCTGTCGAAGGGGTGGCCCTCCACCTCGATCCCGTCCCTCGAGGAACCTCTCGATGACCATCAGCCCACCAGAGCGTGGGGAAAAAGCGAAGCCTATTTACGATCAACCAGTCGACCGGGACCACGTTCCAGCCGACTTCGAAAAATTCGAACAACCCGGATTTTTCTCGAAAAGCCTCGCTAAGGGACCAAACTCCACAACCTGGATTTGGAACCTCCACGCTGACGCCCACGACTTCGATACCCACATTGGGGATCTGGAAGAGACCAGCCGGAAGATCTTTTCGGCTCACTTCGGCCATTTGGCCATAGTGTTTATTTGGATGAGCGGTGCCTTCTTCCACGGTGCCCGCTTTTCCAACTACGGCGGCTGGCTAGCCGACCCAACGCACGTGAAAGCAAGTGCGCAGGTCGTTTGGCCAATCGTCGGTCAAGAAATCATGAATGCTGATATGGGTGCCGGTTTTAACGGCATCCAGATCACCTCCGGCATTTTCCAAATGTGGAGGGCCTGGGGCATCACCAGTGAGACCGAGCTCATGGCTCTGGCCACCGGTGCCCTAATCATGGCTGCATTGGTTCTCCATGGAGGAATCTTCCACTACCACAAAGCAGCTCCAAAGCTTGAGTGGTTCAAGAAGATTGAGTCCATGCTTCAGCACCATCAGATTGGTCTGTTTGGTCTGGGTTCAATTGGCTGGACTGGACACCTGATCCACGTTGCCAATCCCACCAACGCCCTTTTGGACGCCATTGATGCTGGTAGTCCGATGGTTCTTGATGGCAAAACCATTGCCAGCGTTGCGGACATCCCCCTGCCTCACGAGTTCTACAATGCAGATCTCGTTGGCCAGATTTACCCCGGTCTTGCTTCAGGCATCGGGAATTTCTTCTCGGCTAATTGGTGGGCCTTCAGTGATTTCCTTACCAACAACGGTGGAGTTAATCCTGTAACCGGCGCCTTATGGAGTACTGACGTTGCTCACCACCATTTGGCATGGGCGGGCTTTTTGATGTTTGGTGGCCACGTATACCGCAATAGATTCGGTATTGGTCACAAGTTGGAAGAGATCCTAGGGAACGTAAAGGGTGACCCCCTCTTGTTCCCAGCACCAAATGGTCACAAAGGTCTCTTTGAGTTCCTCTCCAACAGTTGGCATGCTCAGTTGGCAGTCAACTTGGCCTGCATTGGCTCTGCCAGCATCGTGGTTGCACACCACATGTATGCGCTACCGCCTTATCCATACCTCGCGATTGATTACCCAACAGTTCTTGGGCTATTCACTCACCACATGTGGATTGGTGCCTTGATGATTTGTGGTGCTGCGGCTCACGCTGGCATCGCAGTGATTCGCGACTATGACGTCTCAGTGCACGTCGACAACGTTCTTGACCGTGTGTTCAAGGCGCGCGATGCAATCATCAGCCACCTCAACTGGGTGTGCATGTTCCTTGGCTTCCACAGCTTTGGGCTTTATGTACACAACGACAGCATGCGTGCTTTGGGTCGTTCCCAAGACATGTTCAGCGACTCTGCAATTCAGTTGCAGCCTGTCTTGGCACAGTGGATTCAAAACCTTTGGGCATCGTCTATTGGTACCTCTTCTGTTGTTGGCACGACCCAAGGCTTGCCTGGCGCAGTTAGCGACGTGTTCAACGGAGGAGTTGTAGCAGTTGGCGGCAAGGTGGCTCTGATGGCTATTCCTTTGGGAACAGCCGATTTGATGATTCACCACATCCATGCCTTCACCATTCACGTAACTTGCCTCATCCTTCTTAAGGGTGTGCTCTTTGCGCGCAGTTCCCGTCTTGTCCCTGACAAGGCCAACCTTGGATTCCGTTTCTCTTGCGACGGACCAGGTCGTGGTGGTACCTGCCAGGTTTCTTCTTGGGACCACGTGTTCCTGGGCCTGTTCTGGATGTACAACTCCATCTCGATGGTGATCTTCTACTTCTCGTGGAAGATGCAAAGCGATGTATGGGGCACTGTCAATTCAGATGGCACCGTTACCCATCTCGTTTCAGGCAACTTTGCCCAAAGCGCCATCACTGTGAATGGTTGGTTCCGTGACTTCCTCTGGGCTCAGTCCTCACAGGTGCTCACGAGCTATGGCTCTGGCCTCAGCGGCTATGGCCTGTTGTTCCTGGGTGGCCACTTCGTATGGGCCTTCAGCTTGATGTTCCTGTTCAGCGGCCGTGGCTATTGGCAGGAGCTGTTTGAATCCATTATTTGGGCTCATAACAAGCTCAAGCTTGCTCCCACCATTCAGCCTAGGGCTCTATCCATTACACAGGGCCGTGCAGTTGGTGTAACCCACTTCCTGTTCGGTGGCATTGTGACCACCTGGGCCTTCTTCCACGCCCGCCTTCTTGGGCTCGGCTGACCTTTCCTGACCTTTCCCCACATGGCAACGAAATTTCCTTCGTTCAGCCAGGGTCTGGCACAGGACCCTACAACCCGCCGTATTTGGTACGGCATTGCCACGGCTCACGATTTCGAGAGCCACGACGGCATGACTGAAGAACGGCTTTACCAAAAGCTGTTCTCTACCCATTTCGGTCATCTCGCTGTCATTGGTCTTTGGGTTGCAGGCAACCTGTTCCATGTCGCCTGGCAGGGCAACTTCGAGCAGTGGGTCGCCGACCCACAGAACGTTCGCCCCATCGCTCACGCAATTTGGGATCCTCATTTTGGTCAAGGCATCAGTGATGCCTTGACACAAGCGGGTTCATCCGGTCCAGTAAATCTTTGTTATTCCGGTGTCTACCACTGGTGGTACACCATTGGAATGCGCACCAATACAGAGCTATATCAGGGTGCAATCTTCATTGACATCCTGGTTGCTTGGCTCTTGTTCGGTGGCTGGTTGCATTTGCAGCCAAGATTCCGTCCTTCGCTTGCTTGGTTTAAGAACGCTGAGGCGATGATGAATCATCACCTCGCAGTGCTGTTCGGTTTCACCAACATCGCCTGGACTGGACACCTGATTCACGTGGCTATTCCCGAGTCCCGTGGTCAACACGTCGGTTGGGACAACTTCCTCACAGTTCTGCCACACCCTGAAGGGTTGACCCCCTTCTTTACAGGAAACTGGGGTGCCTATTCACAGAATCCTGATTCCTTGAACCAGGTGTTTGGCAGCTCTGAAGGTGCCGGTACGGCCATCCTTACCTTCCTCGGTGGTGTCCATCCCCAGAGCGGTGCGCTTTGGCTGACTGACATCTCACATCACCATCTGGCGATTGGCGTCTTGATGATCATCGGTGGCCATATGTACCGGAACAGTTTCGGTATCGGTCACACCTTTAAGGAGATTACCGATGGTCACAACACGAATCATCCTAATGATCCTCATAAGGATGGTTTCCGAGAAAAAATCGGTCACTACGGTCTTAACCACACCGGGATCACCGATACGATCAACAACTCACTGCACTTCCAACTGGGTCTTGCTCTTGCCTGTCTAGGTACAGCAGCCAGTCTTGTAGCGCATCACATGGGTGCCTTGCCCTCGTATGCATTTATTGCTCAGGACTACACAACTCAGGCAGCTCTTTATACCCACCATCAGTACATCGCCATCTTCTTGATGTGCGGTGCCTTCTCCCACGGAGCGATCTTCTTCGTCCGTGACTACGACCCTGAGGCCAATAAGGACAATGTTCTTGCACGGGTCTTAGAAACTAAAGAAGCACTGATCAGTCACTTGAGCTGGGTTTGCATGCTCCTCGGTTTCCATACCCTGGCGCTGTATCTCCATAACGATGTGGTGATTGCTTTCGGAACCCCCGAAAAGCAGATCCTTGTTGAGCCCATTTTTGCCCAGTTCCTTCAGGCTGCCAGCGGTAAGGTCATGTACGGCCTTGATGTGCTGCTTGCGAATGCAAATAGTGCACCATCCCTTGCTGCTGCTGGGATGCCTGGTGAGCACTACTGGATGGATCTGGTGAATGCCAGTCCTGAAGTTTCCAACTTCATGCCCATTGGCCCAGGAGATTTCCTGGTTCACCACGGCATTGCCTTGGGTCTTCACACCACTGCTTTGATCTTGATCAAGGGAGCACTTGATGCAAGGGGTTCCAAGCTGATGCCCGACAAAAAGGACTTCGGCTACTCCTTCCCCTGTGATGGACCTGGCCGTGGAGGCACCTGCGACATCTCTGCGTGGGACTCCACTTATATGGCCATTTTCTGGGCATTGAATACCATTGCTTGGGCCACTTATTACTGGCACTGGAAGCACCTTGCCGCCTGGCAGGGCAACATGGCTCAGTTCAATGAGTCCAGTACCCACTTGATGGGTTGGTTCAGGGATTATCTGTGGATTAACAGTTCTCAGATCATCAATGGCTACAACCCATTTGGGATCAACAACCTCTCGCCTTGGGCATTCATGTTCCTGGCCGGCCATTTGGTCTGGGCAACAGGATTCATGTTCCTGATCTCTTGGAGGGGTTATTGGCAGGAGCTGATTGAAACTCTCGTTTGGGCTCACCAGCGCTCGCCGATTGCCAACTTGGTTGGATGGCGTGATAAGCCAGTAGCTCTTTCGATCGTTCAGGCCCGTTTGGTTGGTGTGACTCACTTCGCAGTGGGGAACATCTTTACTTTCGGTGCCTTCGTGATTGCCTCTACATCAAGTAAGTTTGGATAACACCCTTGCTTGCTAGTTAGCCGATTCCATGGCACAAAGATATTCCCCGTCAGGTTTACTTGACGGGGTTTTTTCTTGCCTTATTGGATAGATTCGTTCTTAGAAAATTGGCTTGTACATGCATTTTATTTTTCAGGCTATGCATGGCAATAGCTCGTTAAATCCCTTGAAACTGGACAGCCAAAGTGTTCGGCCTGGATTGGATTAATTGACAAAATGATGACAATTGAAAGCTATCAATAGTTTGTCCATATAACGATAGAGCGCTCCTTCTTAGGCGCTTTGTATGGGCCATCTTGTCCCTGAGTTAATGCGTTCTATTTATACAAGTCAGCTCAAGGAATCTTATTAGGTGGTTTGCTTAGATTAGGCTTTCATTTCTCTTTGCATTGGCAAATGCCAAGATGAGAATGCAGCCCCATTGGCTCTGCCAGTTTATTCACTTTGAGGAGACCTCACTGTCTCTAATCTAATTGTCTATCTCTACTTCAACACGACTTTTTAGGCTCACCACAATCTTCTCAGCGCCTCTTTTGGCAATGCATGTGCT
Source organism: Prochlorococcus sp. MIT 0701 (assembly GCF_000760295.1). GTDB lineage: Bacteria > Cyanobacteriota > Cyanobacteriia > PCC-6307 > Cyanobiaceae > Prochlorococcus. Next base: position 60,234 of record NZ_JNBA01000020.1, on the reverse strand, counting down.
TTGTTGTTGAGGGGGTGTTGCCGTCTCTCCTTAGCGGGGAATGCAATTCCCAAAGTGATTAGCTTATGAGGCCTAGAGGCAGCTTTATTATTTCAACTTTGAAAGACTTTTAATCATTGGCCTTTCATCATGACTTGGAACTCTTGAAGCAATAAAAAACCTGGGGAAGCAATCAAGCCACCCCAGGAGAAGGTTTTTTCCTTTTCGATTTGAGGATGTGAAAACTTCTTGAGTCTTAAGAAGCCCAGACATTCATGGGAACATTCAGCAGTGGTTGCATGTGCAAAGTGTTGCATAGGAACCATGCAAAGGCTGCGCCCGCGCATCCGCCCAGCCAAAAGCCACTTGTGAAGTCGGCCCAGCCTTTCCTTGTGAACAGGTCAGCAGGAGGGTTAGCAACAGTGACGTCCGGTGGTGGCACGGTGGGTGCCTTGCCGGGGACGTTGTAAAGCACTAAAAGAGCAGTAAGGATATGGACTGCTCCAACTGTTGCCAATAAAGCTGCGGTTGTTGCAAAATCGGTGGTTCTTAGCGGACCCATCACTAAGAAGGGACCGTAAATGAAGTAGCCGATCGCGGCCCCAGTTTCCAAACCGCGGAAGTTTGCAGAAATACCCTCGCGGTAGAGGGGAAGATTGTTGACTAAGGCTTTCACGAAGTAGCCACTATTGACTGGAGTGGCCAGGTTCCCGACACAGGGGTCAGCGGCAGGCTGCACAGCCCACTCTTCTACGTGCCCTCGGTCACGGTACTTTTCGTTGAGCTTCTTGGGGCCTAGGGGCAGGTTCTCGTCAGTCATTCGGTATTAGGGGAGTCGGTTGGCTGGGGTTAAGCGTCTACAGCTCAGTCGGTAGCTGTGATATGGCGACCCACTAGGACAATGAAAATTGCAGGTGTCACTAGCACAATCAGGGGTACAAACACCGCAGGCAGCCAGGTGGCAGCAAAATCACTTGTCATGGCGTCAGCCAAAGGTTCCATAGCTACTGTATAGATCGCCTTTGATGAGGGCCGATTCAGGCCCTCTTGGCGACATAAAAGTTCAATCCATCACTATCGGGCTCATCATCGGTTACCGCCGGTTCACCGAGCAATCTTTCAATGAATCAACTGTTTGCTGGTGCTGCTGTTTTAGCTCTCACCCTGGTGCTCTGGGGTTTGGGTAGACGCCCTCGCAAGCTCCTGCTGAGCAGTACCGACGCCAGCAGCGTGGCTGCTTTGAATCGTGTTCAGCTAACCCTAGTTAAGCCTCAATGGCAGGGATCTGAGGATTCCGCTTCGTTGGCCATTGAGAGTCCGGTCACATGGAATTCACCGGCTACGTCTCTTGAACGCCTTGCTCTGCAAAGGCAGCTACGTGAGGCCATGGATGCAGGCCCTGAGCAAAGATTAGAGGCTGTGACCCTGGCAGGCCTCTGGGGTCATGTTTCGGTTATGTCACTGTTGCGGCAGGGGCTGCATGACTCCGATGGCCGTGTTGTCGCTGCCGCAGCGGCAGCAATTGGACGCTATCGGGGCAAATCGCGTGCTGTTGTCATTCAAGAGGCCCCGCCGCCGCGCAATGTCGCCCGTATGCGGTAAATCGGTCGTCCTTGGCTTTCGTGGTAGGTGCGCATGACCAACTCACCCAGTAGTCCAAAGCAGAACAACTGAACTCCTGTCAGGCCAAGCACTACAGCCATGGTGAGTAGTGGTCTGTTGCCGATGTCTTCTCCCATCAGCTTGATCGTCAGTAGATATGTACTGGTCAGCAGGCTCCCGCCCATGGCGACCAACCCGCCGAAGCCGAAGACGTACATCGGTCTGGTCAGAAAGCGCTTCATAAACCACACGGTGAAAAGGTCCATCAACACGCGGAAGGTGCGATCGATCCCGTATTTGCTATTGCCGTATTGGCGTGCACGGTGGTTGACTTTCACTTCGGTGATCAGAGCCCCTTCGATAAAGGCCAAAGCCGGCAGGAAGCGGTGTAGCTCTCCGTAGAGACGCATGTCGGTCAGAATTTCTTTCCGATAGGCTTTCAGTGAGCATCCGTAGTCATGCAGTCGTACACCGGTAACGCGGCCGATCAGGCGATTTGCAATTTTTGAGGGCAGCTTGCGCTTTAGGGCAGCATCCTGGCGTTGATGACGCCAGCCGCTAACGAGGTCGTATCCCTCACGCAACTTCGACAGGAGTAGTGGGATGTCGGCGGGATCGTTTTGGAGATCGCCATCGATGCTGACAATGACTTCACCTTGGGATACGTCGAATCCTGCAGCCATGGCGGCCGTTTGGCCGTAGTTTTTGCGTAGCAGCACGCCAACAAGTTCAGTTTTTTCAGATATCAGCTCTTCCAGCACCTTGGCGGTGCCGTCGGTGGAGCCATCATTTACGAGCACAATTTCGAAGCGTTCACCCGTAGAACGAAGCGCCACAATTAACTGATCCACCAGCTCCGGCAGGCTTTCCTCCTCGTTGTAGAGGGGCACGACGACGGAAAGATCCAGGGGCGAGGTCATGCCGGAGGCCTTTCGCAGTAGAGAGCAACTTAGGCGTTGCGCTTCATGGGAGGGTGGTTCCGTCATGGCAGCGTTCCACTCGGCCCGCTCCGCGTAGCTGGCCTCGATAGTGGCAGGCCACTGGATGGGTGTTGCGGGGATGCAGGCCTTCGCAATGGATTCCGTTGCGACCAAACTCCTTGCCGGAGCTGTGCCAGTAGTGCCCTTCGCTGCGATAAAGCCCAACATGGGTACAGCGTTCTGGCGTACCAAAGAAAAGCAGGTCTCCAGTTTGAAGTCGTTGGGTGTTGTCAGGCTTCACTGCCAGCGGGGTACAGAACCTTTCCTGCTGATAGGCGTCTCGCGGTAGCCAGATGCCTTGACTAGCAAAGGCGGTCTGTATCAGGCCGGAGCAGTCAAAATCTGGCCCTATGCTGCCGCCCCATAGGTAAGTGTTTGGCTGGTTGGCTGCTGCTTCCACCCAGCTCATCACAGCCGCTAGTCGTTGCCGGATCTCTCTGATGACAAGCAGTTGAGGTCGCCAGCTTCCCCGTCGAATGATCTGGCTGTTCACCTCGCTTAGATCAAGCCAGCAGGGGTATCCGTCTTCCATTAGCCGCACCCATAGCCGAGCTAGTGGCTGTTGATATTTGTTGTGCTTCGCTGGATCGAGCACTTCAAAGCTTCGGCCTGCCGTCGCCTGGGTGGCTAGTTCTGCTCCTTCGACACCGGCATAACCGTTAATTCCCCTTTGCAGTTGCCAGCAGCTGCCTGGAGCAAGAAGGTCAGTGGTGATTGGGGTGCCTAGGGTCGGCATTGCCTGAAGTGATTAGCAATGGCGTTCTACCGCCCCGATAGTGCTATGCAGGCTCAGCTAACGGGGCTTTTGGATCGATTGGCGGCAGAGAGGCGCCCTGGCCTTCATAACAGCGTGGCGATCAGCTGGGTTCGTTATGACTGTTCTGATCCAACTCCCGGAAGTGGCTCGGGGGCGGGTTGGTCGGATCAGCGCATTCTTTTCCCTGCCAGTGTTGTCAAGCTTGTCTATGCCCTTGCTGCTGAGGCATGGCTTCAGCAGGACCTGTTGCCAGAGGTCGATGAGCTTCGTCGGGCGATGCGAGACATGATTGCTGACTCGAGTAATGACGCCACAAGCCTTGTGTTGGATCTGCTCACCGGTACGACAAGCGGCCCATCGCTGCTGGGAGAAAGCTGGCAGACTTGGCAGCAGCAGCGCCACCTGGTGAACGACTGGCTGCAAGGGTTGGGCTGGGAAGAGTTGGAAAAGGTGAACTGTTGCCAGAAGACCTGGGGTGATGGACCTTATGGTCGAGAGCGAGATTTTTATGGCGAAGGTCTCGGTAATCGCAATGCGTTAACCACCGCAGCTACAGCTCGCATGCTTGAGTCAGTGATGACTGATGCCTTGGTGTCTCCGTTGGCCTGTAAGCGCCTGCGGCAGCTCCTTTCAAGGTCTATTGATCTCTTGCAGCGCAAGGCGGATCCAGAGAATCAGGTGGATGGATTTCTTGGAGAAGGTTTGCCGGTGGGATCCCGTTTGTGGAGTAAGGCTGGCTGGATGAGTCAGGCTCGTCATGATGCGGCTTGGTGGTCTTTACAAGGAGGCAGACCGATGCTTTTGGTGGTCTTCACTCAAGGAAGGGAGCGAGCTAATGACACAACCCTTTTGCCGGCAATGGCTCGCGAATTGAGCAAGCTATAGGGTTAAAAGAATTGAGGCTACTAAGTAAATTAAACGATAAAAAAAGTTGAGTTTGAGTGAAAGCGGTACAAAACAGCCAATGCATGTCTAAATTATATTTGTCTATATAGATAAAGCCTGTAACAGCAAGTGATCTAGTGAATTCATATCCTTTTATCTTTTTAAAAGTGCTCCCGCTTCTCTCGTTTAGCGGGGCTTGAGTAGATCGATTCAATCAAGTCGGGTAAAGCGGGATTGATTTAGCAAAAATCGACATATATTATACTTGAAGTCAAACGCTAACACATGCTTTGGAATCTAGATACTTAGGCAGAGGAGGCAAATCCTCCTGCTATACCCTATTTAATGAATCGTCTTTAGAGGCGTAAAAATGGTAGAGAATTTGTTAGATGTTTAATACTTTTCAGTCCCAGCTTGGGTAGTTGAGCAAAAAATAATAAGTTTTTTAGATGTGATCATTGCCTGCTTTTGTCGAGCTGGAGAGCCTTTCGCTGAACGTTACGCAGAATTGGACAACGAATTCCTTGCATGCCTTTGCAGTCAAAGCGATTTGCCACGCCACGAAGAAAAATTCTTGCTGATTATTGGACAACTTCTTGGACAACACAAGCTCGCAGCTGGTCCAAATGGCGCAAATCCGTTTGACACGCAGGAACTGTTTGATAGCAGTCGATTAAAGCCGTTTGAGGAGTGCCTGGCACTCTCGGAAACTGACTTTCAACGGAGAGGGAGGGATTCGAACCCTCGACAAGAGTTGCCTCCTGTAACTCCTTAGCAGGGAGCCGCCTTCAACCACTCGGCCACCTCTCCAGCGGCCTGCATACCCTACCAATACCCACATCTAGTGCTTTGTTTTAGTTGTCTGGGTTTGGTGTCAAACCACTAGCCTGGGCAGTCGATGTTTGAAGCTACAAAGCACCTCCCATGGAATTGATCCACTGAGATCACTCCATTGTTGTGGTGTAATGCAGGCGTCGCCGTCCTTGCCTAGGAGGGTCACGATGCTTCCCACCTCTAGGTCGGGGTGATTTGTGGCATCAAGCACGAGTTGATCCATGGTGATGGCGCCAACCTGGGGGAGAAGCTGACCATCGGCTATTGCAGAGATTTGGCCTGATAGGGATCGGCTAATCCCGTCGGCATAGCCGATTCCTACGACTGCTAGGCGACTGGGGCGTCGTGTGGTGAAGCGATGGCCGTAACTCACTCCCACACCTGCAGGCACATCCCTGATGAGTGTCACCCTTGCTTTGACGCTCAGAGCTGGCTGAAGGTCTACTTTCCCTTGTAGTTGCAGGTTGGGGCTGTGGCCATACATAGCCAGGCCAACGCGCACCATGTCGTAGTGGAGTCCGCGATCGCGAAGGGTGCCTGCGGAGTTGGCAAGGTGCCGCACAAATCCATTGTGTTGCTCTGGCAGCGTTCTTAGCACCGCCTCAAAGTGTTGCTGCTGCTGATCAGTCACCATTGCGGCTTCACCTTGGAGATCCCCATCTGCCAGGGCTAAATGGCTATAGATACCCTTTAATTCGAGTTGATTGAGGTGACCTATCGCCTCCACCAGCCTGGGAGCTTCCTTTAACTCGCAGCCGAGGCGGGTCATCCCAGTATCGATTTTGAGCTGAATCCTGAATTGTCGGCCGCTGCCATCTGCAAGGTTTTGGCAGAGCAGAGCCTCTCGCATACTGCTGAGGGTGGGCATGAGTTGCCAATGAAGGCAAGCTTTCAGGTCTTCGCTATGGGTGAGATTGCCTAGCACAAGCACTGGGGCATTGTGGCCGGCTTGACGAAGCTCGATTCCTTCTTGGAGGGTTGCTACCCCAAGGCTTTTTGCTCCTCCTTGCAAGGCGGCTCGGGCTACGGTTACAGCGCCATGGCCATAGCCATCAGCTTTCACCACGGCCATCAGGGCACAATTTTCACAAAGGTGTCTCCGAAGGCTGCGGCAATTGGCTTCCACAGCTGCGGGATTAACTTCCACCCAGGCCCGCTGACGTGGATCGGCTTTTGCCACCTGCTCAGGGTTTTTGCTCCTAGGCAGATCACCGTGTGTGGCGATCAGGTCTCGCATGCTGGCAGGGTAAACAAGGGAATGACTTCACCCTTGGGGTGTCGGTAGCATGGCGCTTAATCAGGGGGCTGGCATGAGCCAGGTTCTCGTTCTCAATGCGTCCTATGAGCCTCTGAACATCACCACCTGGCGACGCGCCCTGGTGATGATGTTCAAGGGCAAGGCGGAGAGCCTGGAACAGGATTCCTCACGCATGATTCGCGAGGACACCATGCTCCCTACGGTGATTCGGTTGCGGCATTTTGTTCGGGTGCCTTTTCGGCAATTGCCACTGACTCGTCGAAATGTGTTTTTTCGCGATGGTCATAGTTGTCAATACTGCGGTTACCAAGGAGAGAAACTCTCCATAGATCATGTGATCCCTCGCAGCCGTGGCGGTAGCGATACCTGGGAAAACGTCACCACGGCTTGCTTGATTTGCAATGTAAGTAAGGGCAGCCGTACTCCTCAGGAGGCTGAAATGCCTCTGCATCGGTTGCCGCGGCGACCACTCAGCAGTCTCAGTTTTGAGGCGACCCGACAGATTCACTCGGGCCGACACAGCGAGTGGGAAAAGTATGTCATCGGCTGGGGCTCTGGTGATACCAGCCTCAACGTCAGCCTTCCTCCTGATGACTGAGTTCTTCCAGTTGATGGCGTTGTTCTTCGGCAATGCAGGCGCCGATCAGCTCTTCCAGCTGGCCAGTCAGCACTGGCTCTAGGGAGAAATTGCGTCCTAATCGGTGGTCAGTCGTGCGATTGTCTTTGTAGTTGTAGGTGCGGATCTTTTCGCTGCGGTCGCCAGTTCCCACTTGAGCTCTTCTCGTTGAGCTTTCACGCGCGTTGGCTTCTGCAATTTGTCTCTCCAGTAACTTCGCTCGCAGGATTTCCATGGCACGCTCTCGGTTCTGCAGTTGGGAGCGTTGCTGGGTGCAGAACACCCTGATACCGGTGGGCTTGTGGAGCAGGTCCACTGCCGTTTCAACCTTGTTGACATTTTGTCCGCCAGCCCCGCCTGAGCGAGCAGTGCTGATTTCTAGTTCGCTGGGATCGATCTGCACTTCCACTGCATCAGCTTCTGGCATCACGGCCACTGTTGCTGTGGAGGTGTGCACACGACCTTGGGATTCTGTAGCAGGAACCCGTTGAACTCGATGCACGCCTGCTTCGAATTTCAGTTGGCTGAAGACGGCATCGCCTTTGATTGAGAGGATTAGCTCACGGAATCCCCCTAGATCGGCCTCTGTTGCACTCAACGGTTGGACTGACCAGCCAATGCGTTGACCGTAGCGCTCATACATGCGGGCTAAATCACCTGCCCATAGGCAGGCTTCGTTTCCGCCTGCACCGGCGCGGATCTCCAACATGACGCTGCGTTGATCACGTGGATCACTTGGGAGTAGGGCCAGGGTGAGGCGTCTCACCAAGATTGTTTTGCGTGCCCCTAGTTGTTGCAACTCTTCCTGGGCTAAAGACTCCATGGCTTCATCACCTCTACTTTCTCGTAGTAGCTGCCTGGTCTCTTGCCATTCCTGCTCCACATGCTGGAGCGCTTCAAAATCGAGTACGAGGGGTTCTAGGCGTGCTCTTTCTCGAGCAATACTTTCAAGAAGTTTGGGATCAGCTGCCACATCGGGATCAGCTAGCTGGCGCTCCAGACTTTGAAAACTGGTCTTGGCTGTTTCCAGCCGAGTGATGAGGGTTGAAGAGTCCATACCCATCAACAGCGGATGTTATTGGCACCCGGCGAAGTCTTTGAGGACAACAGCTCAGTCTTCTTTAGATGTGTTGTCCTTGTTGTTGTTTTTGGCGTCTGGGTTTTTTTCATCCGCAGTGGCATCGGCACTGCCCATGCCGTACTTGCGCATGAAGCGATCCACGCGTCCTTCAGTATCAAGGATTTTCTGGGTACCGGTAAAGAAGGGGTGATTACCACTCCACACATCAACGTGGAGTTCTGGTTGGGTGGACCCGGTGGTCATCACCACCTCTCCATTGCAGATCACCTTTGCGTCGGGATACCAGTTGGGATGAATATCAGGTTTAGGCATATCAGGATCAGGAGATGGCAGGCAGGGGCAAGTAGGAGGGGTGAAGGATCAGCGCTTGGAGAACTGAGGAGCTTTGCGAGCTTTCTTTAGGCCGTACTTGCGACGTTCCTTGGCGCGGGGATCTCTGCTGAGATGGCCTTCAGTTTTGAGCGGTTTACGGTTGTCTGCTGATAACTCACACAGGGCTCGTGCCGCACCCTGTTTGATGGCGTCGGCTTGGCCGGTGAGTCCACCACCGTGAACGTTGACGAGGACGTCGTATTGCTCGTTTAGACCAAGGGTTTGCAGGGGTGCTTTCACTGCCGCGAGATAGGCGGGGTTGAAGTTCAGATAGTGGTCACCGGGGCGTCCATTGATGGTGATCGTGCCAGTGCCAGGGACAAGGCGAACGCGGGCAACGGAGGTCTTACGGCGGCCAGTGCCCCAGTAGACAACGCTGTTGTTGGAACTGCTCATTGCGATGAAGCGGCGGGATTGAGCTGAAGGGTTTGGGGTCTCTGGGCGGAATGGGGATGTTCCGGGCCGCGGTAGACCTTAAGTTTGCGGAACAACTGTCTGCCAAGGGCGTTGTGAGGAAGCATCCCTTTAATGGCTTTTTCAACGATGCGTTCAGGTAGACGATCCTGCAACGCTTGGAAGGTTTCAACCTTCATCCCTCCTGGACGACCAGAGTGACGGCGGTAGAGCTTTTGATTCGCCTTGTTGCCGCTGACTCTGATTTTGTCCGCATTGACCACCACAACAAAGTCACCGGTATCCAGGTGAGGGGTGAAGCTTGGCTTGTTCTTGCCGCGCAGCACAGAGGCCACCTCAGTCGCAAGTCTGCCGAGTGTCTGATTCTCTGCATCCACCAGAAACCACTGGCGATCGATCGAATCAATTGAGGGAACGGAGGTCTTGTTCATCACGCCGGCATGCCGGTTCGGAGATGCACTATCGCAAGGGGATAGTGCTGGGTAAGGAGCATCAGGCACATTTAGGTCTGAGCCTGATCAAGCTCGATCTGCAACTTTAGCCTTTCGTGGGAGCAAATCCAAAAGATCACTCATGGGATGGGTCGCGAAGCCCTTGTGTTTGCCCTAGGGGTGAGTCGTGGCGGAGGAGTTCAGCTTGACTTCGGTGCAGATGGAGGATCCAAAGGAGGATCATTTGCTCCGAGGGAATACCGCGGTTGGCAGTCATACCAACCGCCTTCAGAGAAAATGTTTTCTTCGTACCCTGCACGCAGTAGGCAAAGCCCCTGAGCTGGTGCCGCTTCTTTCACTTCTTGACGGCGTTTCTCCTTCCAGCGGCGCTCAAAGGTTTGAAGATTAAGTCGGTGTTCGCCCAAGGCCACCAATTGGCCCATCAATAGTCGCACCATGCCATAGAGGAAGCCGCTGGCTTGGATCTCAGACACTAATAAATCTCCCTGCCGCTCAATCTTTACCTCCTGAATTGTGGTGCGGGCATGGGCTCGACGACTGCCAGCCCGTTGAAAAGCGCTGAGGTCTTGCAACCCCAGGAGCCCCTCTAGAGCCACTTGCATCACGGCTTCATCAAGGCGCACGTGGTATCGGTGCCAGCTCCAGGGGGTGAGGAACAGATTGGGTCGCCGACCGTTGTAGATCGTGTAGCGATATCTTCGGTATGTGGCTGAATGACATGCATGCCAGGTGGCTGGGCGTGCCACTGCTTCCCGCACACGAATCGTGCTAGGTAATCGTCCGTTTAGAGCAGGCGCCCAACGTTCCGCTGGGATGGGGCCAGAGCAGTCGAAGTGCACAACTTGGCCCGCGGCATGGACACCAGCATCTGTGCGACCTGCTGCAATGGCCTGAATAGGCCTCTGAGGATCTAGCTGGGAGATTGCCTCTTCAAGTACTTCTTGCACGCTCACCGCTTGCGGTTGACGCTGCCAACCGCAAAAGTTTGAACCTTCATATTGCAAGCTGAGGCCAATACGTCGGACTGGCGTACTTTTTGGCGATTCGACTTTTGGTTTTGGGAACATTGCTGATCAGTCCAGCATGTCGTAACTGTCCCCAGGCTTTAGACCAACTCTATGATTGCCATCTCAGCATTGTCGCCGCGGCGAGGCACCGTACGGATGATGCGTGTGTAGCCGCCTTGACGATCGCTGTAACGGTCTTGGGCCTTGTCGAAAAGCGCATGGACCAGTTGCTTGTCGTAGATGTATCCGATTGCGCGGCGTCTTGATGCCAAGCTCCCGTTTTTGGCCAGAGTGATCATTCGTTCGGCCTCGTCCCGAAGGGCCTTGGCTCTGGCTTTGGTTGTTGTGACACGGCCTTCACGGATGAGTTGAGTGGTCAGACCGCGAAGCATGGCTTTGCGTTGATCAGCTGGGCGCCCAAGCTTTGGGACTCGACATTGGTGACGCATGGTTCTCGGTGGGGCCGGGCGGGAAGGTGAAAAGAGTTAGGCGCTGGTACGGCTCTGAGGAATTGAGATGCCGATGCGCTCTAGGGCTTCGATGACCTCGTCTGCAGACTTGGAACCGAAGTTCTTGATCTCAAGCAGGTCCTCATAGCTGAAGCCCATCAGATCAGACACTGAGTTCACCTGAGCTCGCTTGAGGCAGTTGTAAGCCCTTACAGAAAGGTTGAGCTCTTCAAGGGGGATTTGTGATTCAGCGGAAGGCTCTGGTTCCAGGCCAGGCTCCTCCACCATGGTGACGGTGGCAAGCGGCTGAAAGAGTTCGATCAGTAGGTTGGCTGACTCTGCAAGGGCATCATCTGGTGTGGTTGAACCATCGGTGACAATTTCTATGCGCAGCCTCTCGCGGGTTGAGCCTCCTTCTGCGACGGCGGTCTCGTCGATGGTGAAGTTCACCCGACGGACAGGCATGAACACAGCATCGATCTGCAGTAGATCAATGGCGCTGATATCTTCGTTGTGGCGATCAACAGGCCGGTAACCGATCCCTCGCTCCACATGCACTTCTAGCTCAAGGCTGTGACCCTCATGCACTGTGGCAATTTGGCGGTCTCCATCCACCACTTGGACTTGCGAGGAGAATTGCAGGTCTTTAGCTTTGACCTGGGCTGGGCCGGTAACCACAAGTCGTCCGATCTCTAGTTCACTTGTGCGACTGTTTACCGAGAGCTCTTTGCAGTTCAACAAGATGTCGAGCACATCCTCTCGGACTCCGGGGATGGTCGCGTACTCGTGGTTGACACCGGCAATGCGCACGGCTGTGATGGCGCTTCCCTCAAGCCCACCCATCAGCACCCTGCGTAGGGAATTGCCCAGTGTGGTGGCTTGCCCGCGTTCGAGCGGGCCAATGAGGAAGACGCCTGTTTGGGCGCGATCATCGGCAACTTGATGCTCGATTCGGTCGATCTGGTATTGCAGCACGGTCGCGGGGAGAGAGGGCAGGAGCTAGGGAGTGAAACGGGGTTCAGACGCGCCGGCGTTTGGGCCGACGGCAACCGTTATGGGGGATTGGGGTGACGTCTCTAATAAGAGTGATTTCGAGGCCTGCCACCTGCAGGGCGCGGATGGCGGTTTCACGGCCGGAGCCGGGTCCACGAACCAGTACCTCGATCTGACGCATGCCCTGTTCGAGAGCCCTACGGGCTGCAGCTTCAGCTGCAGTTTGCGCAGCAAAGGGTGTGCCTTTACGAGCACCCTTGAAGCCACTGGCTCCAGCAGATGACCAGGCGATAACTTCCCCAGCTGTATCTGTGATTGAGACGATCGTGTTGTTGAAGGTGCTCTGAATATGTGCAACGCCATTGGGAACGTTGCGCTTGGTCTTTTTGGAACCTGTCTTTTTGGTGGGTTTGGCCATGGGCTGGGGCCTGGTAGATACGGTTTTGGGAGGGTCTGCCTGGGCAGCTCAAGTAGATGTTGCTTATTTTTTCTTGCCAGCCACGGTTTTCCGTGCGCCGCGGCGGGTACGGGCATTGGTTCTGGTGCGTTGACCGCGAACTGGGAGGCTCATGCGGTGTCGACGTCCCCGAAGACAACCGATATCTTGCAGTCGCTTGAGGGCCATGCCCTCTTGGCGTCGAAGGTCTCCTTCAATCGTGAAGGCTTCTATGGCCGTACGCAGCTTCTGAACATCTCCATCTTCAAGATCCTTGACTCGGATGTCAGGATTGACGTCAGATTTGGTCAGGATGGTTTTGGCGCGGGTTAGACCAATCCCATAGATGTAGGTGAGTGCAACTTCAACCCGCTTATCACGGGGTATGTCTACGCCAGCAATCCGTGCCACTTAGCAGTTAATCGAGGGGGGATAGGGGTCGCCGATGGTGGCGAGAGAGTTGGTGATGATTGACGGCCCAATTCAGTGCTGTTCAATCATCAATGAGGAACAGGGAGTTATCCCTGACGCTGCTTGTGCTTAGGGGTGGAGCAGATCACCATGACCCTGCCGTGGCGGCGGATCACCCGGCACTTCTCACACATTTTCTTGACCGAGGCACGCACCTTCATGGAGTGTGGCTCTCCAAATTTCCAAACGGCAACCCTACCACGTAGGTCAACATAGAGATTTTTCGATGCTGATAGCGATTGATTCGATACTGCCGTGGGCTTCCACCGTTTGTAGCAGTCCTTGTTGACGGTAATGGTCGATAAGTGGGGCTGTTTTTTCGCGGTAGACCTCAAGACGATTACGAATCACGCTTTCGTTGTCATCACTGCGGCCTCGGGAAATTAACCGTTCAATTAACACTGCATCGTTGAGTTCCAGTAGTACAACAGCCTCAATTGGTTGCTTGAGTTCCTCAAGCAAGGGTTCGAGTGCTGTGGCTTGGATCAGGGTGCGTGGAAAACCATCCAAGAGCCAACCACCACTTTGGTTCTTGAGTTGGTTTTCGACGATGGCGAGCACCAGCTCATCGCTGACCAGCTCGCCTCGGTTCATAACAGCAGCAGCCTCCTGACCAAGGGATGTTTTGGCGCCCACCTCAGCACGCAGTAAATCGCCAGTCGATAGGTGCATTAATTCATGGGCTGCGCAGAGACGTTCAGCCTGGGTCCCTTTGCCTGCGCCGGGGGGCCCTAGGAATAGGAGACGTTGCTTCATGGATGGCAAAAAAGGGCTTTGAGGCGAAGTGGGGAATCGTTCATTGGCGGACAAGGCCTTCGTAGCGTTGAGAGATCACGTAGGTCTGAACTTGTTTTGCCGTGTCGATGGCAACACCTACAAGGATCAGCAGTGACGTAGCTCCGAGGCCTTGAAAGGTCTGAACGTTGGTGGCGCGTTCCACCGCGGCGGGAATGATCGCAACTGCACCGAGGAACAATCCGCCAAGCAGGGTCAGTCGGTTCTGAACCCCGGATAGGTAGTTCGCTGTAGCACTGCCTGGCCTCACTCCTGGGATGGCAACGCCTCCCCGTTTTAGGTTTGTGGCGATGTCTATTGGATTGATGGTGAGTGAGGCGTAAAAGTAAGAAAAGCCGACAATCAGCGCGAAAAACACCAAGGCATAGGGCCATGGATTAGCGGCACCTGGGTTAAGAGTGCTTGCAGCCCTTATGAGTAAAGGGTTTTTGGTGAAGTTCGCAATGGTGATTGGTAGAAAGATCAGTGCAGAAGCAAAGATGATTGGCATCACACCACCGGCATTCAGCTTCAGAGGTAAATAGCTCTGGCGGTTTGGTAGCAAATTGGTTCCACCTATCTGTCGTTTTGCGCTCACAATCGGCAGGCGGCGGGATCCCTCCTGCACGAAGATGATCCCAACGATTGTCATTAGAAAAACCATCACGAGCACAATGATGCCGACCACATCGCCGCGATCACCGGTCTGTGCTTTTTCAATCGTTGAAGCTAGTGCTTTTGGCAGGGTGGCAACGATGTTCAGGAAGATCACAAGAGAGGCCCCTTGACCAATCCCTCGGTCAGTGATGATTTCGCTCATCCACATCACGATCATGGAGCCTGTTACTAATGCCAGGGCTGTCTGCACGACAAAGACGACCTCACTGAGCCCTTCCACGGCGTACTGGCGAAGGATCAGGGCAAAAACCACACTTTGAACAAGACCCCAGCCAAGAGCTACATAGCGGGTGATCTGTGCGATCTTGCGACGACCAGCCTCGCCTTCGTTTTTTTGCAGGTCCTCGAGTTGGGGTAGAGCTGCTGTGAGTAATTGGAGAATGATTGAGGCGTTGATGAATGGGAGGATCCCAAGAGCGAAAATCCCCAGGGTGGAGATGCCTCCACCGGTGAAAATGTCTAGAAATCCGATCAGCTGCCCTCCCTGTTGCAGGAAGCTCTGAAAGGCCTCCCGATCAATACCTGGCATTGGGATGTAGATGCCGAGGCGAATAAATAGAAGTAATCCCAGGGTGGTCAGCACTCTGCCGCGCAGCTCTGGGTTGCGCACCAATTGGCTGATGACTTCAGCGGCACTGGGGTTGCGACCCCGACTGACGAGCATTGAGGGAAGGGATTGGGTGGGTTTGAAGCAATAAAGCAGTCCGTTGCCCGAAGACTCGTCGGACTGCTCAGACCATAGACATGCAGGTGTCTTGACTTGCCATCGTTTCAGTCAAGGATTTCGCATGTGCCGCCAGCGGCTTCGATCTTGTTGCGGGCTGTAGTGGTGAATGCAGCGGCCTGAATGGTCAGCTTGACTTTGAGCTCTCCATTGCCAAGTACCTTTAAAGGGTGCTTGGGACTAGTGACAACACCACTTTTGACAAGGGTGTCTAGATTGATTGTGCTACCCGTCTTGAGTTCATTGAGGGCCGCTACGTTCACCACAGTGAACTCTTTTGAGTTCACTGTGGTGAAGTGTTTGAGTTTGGGTACGCGCCTATAGAGAGGCATCTGCCCGCCTTCGAAGCCAGGGCGGGTAGGGCGACCAGAGCGGGACTTTTGGCCACGCATGCCGAAACCACAGCTTGCTCCTTGGCCAGCGGCAATGCCGCGACCTTTACGCATTTTGCGGCGTCTTGCACCTGCGTTGGCTTTGAGAGAGTCGAGTCGAAGAGTAGTCATAGGGGAATCAGGAGTAGATCTGCTCGAGGGAGATCCCCCGTTCTTTTGCGGTCTCCTTATGGGTGCGGAGATTTGCCAGAGCCACCATGGCAGCTCGGGCATTGTTTAGAGGGGTTTTGCTGCCGAGACGCTTCGCTAGAACGTTTTTGATTCCGGCTAGTTCCAGAACTGTGCGAATTGAACCGCCTGCGATGACCCCTGTTCCTGGGGCAGCGGGGCGGATTAGCACATTGGCAGCACCTTCGCGTCCGTTGGACAGGGTGGGGATGGAGTTGTGACGAGTGAGAGGAACCTTGACCAGGTGCTTTTTGCCATCAGCGACACCCTTGCGAACAGCACCGATCACATCGCCGGCTTTGCCGACTCCAACACCCACTTGGCCACGCTCGTTGCCGACAACCACAATGGCCCGGAAACTCATCTTTTTGCCACCTTTTACGGTTTTGGAGACGCGGCGAATCTGAACGACGCGTTCTTGCCATTCGGAATCACGCTCTTGGCCTCGGCGGTCGCCTCGGCGTCCGCCACCTCTGCGCTCACGCCCCCCGCCACGGCGTTGCTGTTGCTGTTGTTCTTGTTGTTGACCTTCCGCAGCTGCGGGGACGTCATTGGGGGTGGTCTGGGTGTTGGGTTGGGTCATGGTGAGAGCAGGGATCAGAACTGAAGGCCCGCTTCCCGGGCGGCATCGGCGAGGGATTTCACTCGGCCGTGGTACAGGTTGCCGCCGCGATCGAAGACCACCTGTTGGATGCCCTTGGCGAGGGCGCGTTTTGCGACTAAGTCCCCGACGGCATTGGAGGCGTCACAGCTGCTGCCATCGGCTTTAAGGCTGGTGCGTAAGTCCTTGTCGAGAGTCGAGGCGGCGCAAAGGGTGTTTTGGGCTTCGTCATCAATGACCTGGGCATAGATGTGGTTGTTGGAGCGAAATACAGCCAGGCGCGGACGCTGGGCGGTGCCATTGAGATGGCGCCGCAGGCGCCGATGGCGCTTCTGGGTCTGCTGCTTTCGGGAGAGGTTAGACATGGTGGGTAATGCGGAGGGAAGTCAGGCAGACCTCTATTTCTTGCCGGATTTGCCGGCTTTGCGCAGGATGCGTTCGCCCTCGTATCTGATCCCCTTGCCTTTGTAGGGCTCAGGTGGACGAATGGCTCGGATCTTTGCAGCTTCATTGCCCACCAGTTCCTTGTCTGCTCCTGAGACGGTGACGTTGGTGTTGTTCTCTACTGCAAAGGTGATTCCCTCGGGAGGGTCCATTTCCACCGGGTGGCTGAAACCTGCACTCACTACAAGCTTTTTGCCTTTCACTTGTGCACGTGAGCCCACACCGATGAGTTCTAGTTTGCGCGTGTAGCCCTTGCTCACCCCTTCAACCATATTGGCGACAAGCGAGCGACAGAGACCGTGACGCTCACGCGACATACGTTTCTGACTAGTGGGTGTAACCACAATTGTGTTCTCCACCTGACTGACGCTGACGCCTTCTGGAAGGGTGCGGTTCAGTTCTCCCTTGGGACCCTTGACGCTGACCGCAAGACCATCAAGGGTCACGGCCACCTTGTCGGGGATGGGGATGGGATTCTTACCGATACGAGACATGGTTCAGGTTCCGGGTCAGTACACGTAACAGAGCACTTCTCCGCCAACGCCCTGTTTGCGGGCATCGCGGTCGCTCATCACGCCTTTGGAAGTGGAGATGATTGCCATCCCAAGGCCACCAAGGACCTTGGGTAGGGCACGGGTGTTCTTGTAGATGCGCAGGCCTGGCTTGCTCACCCGCTGCATTGAGCGGATGGTGGGATGGCGGTGCTTGCCGCTGTACTTCAATTCGAGGACTAGATGGGTGCGTACACCCTCACCTTCTTCGCTGATTTCAGAGATGAAGCCCTCTTGCTGTAGGACTTTGGCAATACTGCGTGACATGCGAGAGGCAGGAACGCGGGTGGTTTGGTGACGTTTTTCACTCGCATTGCGGATGCGGGTGAGCATGTCTGAGATTGGATCGTGGTTGGCCATAGTTCAGTCGTCTCCGAAGAGGGCTTAGTTGCTGCGGAACGGCATTCCCATCTCTCGGAGGAGGGATTGGCCCTCTTCATCCGTACGGGCGCTGGTCACGATGGTGATGTCCATACCCCTGATGGCGTCGACCTTGTCGAAGGAAATCTCAGGGAAGATGAGTTGCTCCCTCACTCCAAGGGTGTAATTTCCACGGCCGTCAAAACTCTTTGGGCTGACACCTCGGAAGTCCCTGATTCTGGGCAGTGCAAGATTGATCAGGCGCTCCAGGAAGGCATACATCCGCTCTCCGCGGAGTGTGACGGCGCAACCTATGGGCATTCCCTGCCTGATTTTGAAGCCAGCGATGGCCTTCTTGGCCCTAGTCACGACAACTTTCTGGCCAGTGATAGTAGCCAGTTCAGTAATGGAGGCCTCCAAGGACTTTGCGTTTTGGGCGGCCTCACCGAGCCCTCGGTTGACGGTGATTTTTAGCACCTTGGGGACTTCGTGAATATTCGAGAGGCTTAGGTCCTTCAGCAGTTTGGGCTGAATGGTCTCCCGGTAGCGCTGTTTGAGTGACATGGCTTGGTGGAAGGGTTCTTCTGGACGTGGTCAGAAGATCGTGGATTGGAAAGGAAGGGAAGTTGGTGTTGGTGGGCTGGAAATTGTGATTTAGATAGCCCAGGGTTCTGTGGTTGGAGTTGTGATTAGTCGATCAACTCCCCGGTTTTTTTGAGGCGGCGTTTTTTGCTGCCGTCTTTTTCGACAACCAGCTCCACACGACTGGCGATCTTTTTGTTATTGGAATAGAGCATCACGTTGGAGGCGTGTACGGACGCTTCCTCTGAGACAATCCTGCCGCTTTCTCCCTCTTGGGTGGGTTTGACGTGACGGGTGCGAATGTTGACGCCCTGCACAATGACGCGGTTCTCTATGGGCAGAGTGCGTAGCACTTCGCCTGTTTTTCCTTTGTCCTTGCCTGTGATGACTTGGACGGTGTCCCCTTTATGGATGCGCATCTTGATGCGCTGAGTGGTTTTTTGTTTGGGGGTTGCGATAGGCATTTCAGATCACCTCCGGAGCGAGGGATACGATTTTGGTGAAATTGCGCTCGCGAAGTTCCCGAGCCACCGGCCCAAAAACACGAGTGCCTCTAGGGTTTTTGTCCTCGTTAATGAGCACCGCGGCGTTGTCGTCGAAACGAATCGAGTTGCCAGTGTCTCGGCGCAGTGTTGCTTTTGTGCGAACCACCACAGCTTTGACGACCTCGGATTTCTTGACGCTCATATTCGGCATCGCGTCTTTTACCGCTGCCACGATGACGTCGCCTACATGGGCATAGCGACGGTTTGAGCCCAGCACACGGATGCATTGGATGCGCTTGGCGCCACTGTTATCGGCAACAGTGAGGAAGGATTCCTGCTGAATCATGTGGAGACCTCTTGAGCTTTGGGACTGTGGCTGAGGACTTCAGCAACCGTCCAACGCTTTGATCGACTGAGAGGGCGTGTCTCAGTGATTCGCACGCGATCACCGACGCGGCAGGTGTTACCAGCGTCGTGGGCTTTATAACGGGTGGTTCGGCTGACCGTCTTTTGATAGATGGGATGGGGGTAGCGGTTTTCCACCGCTACCACTACTGTTTTGTCCATCTTGTCGCTGACGACGGTGCCGAGTCTTTCCTTGAGTGCCATGGGTTCTAAGGGAAAAATCAGGAGGAGGCGGCGGAGCGGCTGCGCTCCTTCTGCACCGTCAACAGCTGAGCCAGCTTGATGCGGGACTCTTTGAAGCGGTGCGTATTGCTCAGCTGCCGGGTGGCTTGCTGAAAGCGGAGATCGAACAGCTCTCGGCGGATGCCATCGATCTGCTCTGTGATGTCGGCGTCGGTGAGTTTGCGCACCTCGGCGGCTTTGGGATGGGCCATGGGTCAGGACTCCGCGGTGATGGCGGGCACACTGGCAGGCTTGTCGCTACCAGCAACCTTCTCTTGGTCGTCCAGGCCGATGAACTTTGTCTTGATGGGTAGTTTGTACTGGGCAAGGCGCATGGCTTCCTTAGCAATGTCTTCGGTGATCTCTTCACCGCCCATTTCGAACAGAATCCGACCTGGCTTAATGACGGCCACCCAAAATTCAGGGTTGCCCTTGCCAGAGCCCATGCGTGTTTCAGCGGGACGCATAGTGACTGGCTTGTCTGGGAAGATCCGAATCCAGATCTTTCCACCCCGTTTGACGTAGCGGGTCATGGCTCGGCGGCTGGCCTCGATTTGGCGTGAGGTAATCCAGCCACATTCCTGGGCTTGCAAGGCAAACTCTCCAAAGGCAATGGTGTTGCCCCTGGTTGCGACGCCGCGCATACGGCCTCGTTGCTGTTTGCGGAATTTGACGCGTTTTGGACTCAGCATGGTTCAGGCCTCCTCATCAACCCTCGTTTGAGCGATCTTCGAATTGTTGGGGTCGACGATTGCCCCTGCGCCGTGGGCTTGCACCCACAGGCATTGACTGGGCCTCGTCTCCCAGTACTTCGCCTTTGAAGATCCAGACCTTGATGCCTAGTACTCCGTAGGTAGTGCTAGCCACTTTTGTGGCGTAGTCGATCTCAGCGCGAAGGGTGTGTAGAGGCACACGGCCTTCGCGGGTCCATTCGGTGCGAGCGATTTCGGCGCCATTGAGCCGACCACCAACCTGGATTTTTAAGCCCAGTACACCCGCTCGCTGGGCCCGCTGTACGGCCATGCGGATGGTGCGGCGGAAGGCGACTCGCTTCTCGAGCTGCTGGGCGATGTACTCGGCCAGCAGGAAGGCATCGGCATCGACTCGTTCGACTTCGACGACGTTGATCCGAACCTGTCGGCTGTGATCACCGATGGTTTTTTGGATGCCGGTTCGCAGCTCTTCGATGCCACTGCCCTGGCGGCCAACGAGGACACCTGGTCGTGCAGTCTTCAGCTCCACTTCGAGTTGGTCGGCCTTGCGGGCAATCAACACATCGCTGATGCCTGCTGCGCCGTACTTCTTATGGATGAATCGACGGATCCTGTCGTCCTCCTGAAGGAGGATTGGGTACATCTTGCTGGTGGCGTACCAGCGAGATCGGTGCTCCTGGGTGATCCCCAGGCGTAAGCCGGTTGGATGGATTTTGTGTCCCATCGGTCGGTGTCCTCGGGGGTCAGGAGTCGGTCTGGGCTGCCACAGCAATGCTGATGTGGCAGGTTTGCTTCTTGATCGCGAAAGCGCGACCTTGAGCTCGGGGCCGATAACGCTTCATGGATGGACCCATGTCGGCGCTGGCTTGGGCAATCACAAGCGATGCTGGATCAAGACCCAGGTTGTGCTCTGCATTGGCCACAGCTGACCTCAGAACTTTTGTGATCGGGCCAGTGGAGCGGTAGGGCATGAACTCGAGCATGATCAGCGCGTCGCGATAGGTGCGACCGCGGATTTGATCGAGCACCCGCCGTACTTTTGATACGGAGCCGCGGATGAAGCGGCCGTGGGCCTTGGCGATAGTTGTCGTCGTGGGTGATGAGGTCGTCATGGTCTCAGCGGCCTCCTTTTTTGTCTTTGATGTGGCCTTTGAAGGTGCGGGTGGGAGCAAATTCACCCAGCTTGTGTCCAACCATCTGCTCGGTGATGAACACCGGCACATGGCTCCTGCCGTTGTGAACGGCAATGGTATGGCCGATCATCATCGGCAGGATGGTGGAGGCTCGAGACCAGGTTTTGATCACCGACTTGTCATCGTCAGCATTTTGCTTTTCCAGCTTGCGAAGCAGGCTGTCAGCAATGAAGGGGCCTTTTTTTAATGAACGTCCCATGGCGGGTTAAGCGAACGGCAGAACAGTGAGTGACATCAGGAATCGCGTCCTCCACGGCTTCGTTTGGAGGTGCGGCGACGTTTCCGAAGAACGAACCGGTTACTGGGCTTGTTCCGCTTACGCGTCTTGAGACCCAGGGCAGGTTTGCCCCAGGGTGTCACCGGGCCTGAACGGCCGATCGGTGCACGTCCTTCGCCACCACCGTGAGGGTGGTCACAGGGGTTCATCACACTGCCGCGAACTTGGGGGCGTCGCCCTAGCCAACGGCGACGCCCAGCCTTGCCCAGGCTGGTGTTGCGCACTTCCGAATTGCCCACTTCGCCGAGAGTGGCGTAGCACTCATGGCGCACAAGGCGGACCTCAGTGGAGGGCAGCTTGAGAGCGACGTAGTCACCCTCCTTGGCCATGACTTGTGCACTTGAGCCGGCCGTACGCGCCATTTGTCCACCACGGCCGGCATAAAGCTCAACGTTGTGGACGCTGGAGCCAAGAGGGATGGCTGAGAGTGGCAAGGCATTGCCTGTCTCGATCGGCGATTCGGGGCCTGAAATCAGCTGCTGACCAATGGCGATCCCGGCCGGAGCAAGGATGTAGCGCTTCTCGCCATCAGTGTAGAAAAGCAGTGCCAGGTGGGCATTGCGATGGGGGTCGTAATGGATCGCCGCCACTTTGGCCGGAATGCCGTGCTTATTGCGACGGAAATCGACGATGCGGTATAGGCGCTTGTGGCCGCCACCGCGATGGCGGCAGGTGATAACACCTCTGTTGTTGCGACCCTTGCGGCGATGCTTGGCCACCACAAGAGAACGCTCGGGTTTACGGCCGGTGACCTCATTGAAGTCTGTGACCACCCTGGTGCGTGTTCCTGGGGTGTAAGGGCGGAAAGTACGGATTGCCATGATGTTTTCAGACCCCTCAGGACTCAGGGAAGAGTTGGATCGTGTTGCCTTCGGCAAGCCGCACGATGGCTTTTTTGACCTGGGCTCGCTTGCCGGCGAAACGACCCACTCGACGGCTGCGCCGCGGAGGATTCATGGTGCTGATGCCGACCACACGGACGTCGAAGAGTTGTTCTACGGCTGCCTTGATATCAGGCTTGGCGGCGCGATGGTCAACCTCAAAGGTGTACTGGTTTTGTTCCAGTGCGCTGGTCGCCTTTTCCGTGATCAGTGGACGGCGGATCACATCCGCCAGCCGACCGTTGAAACGTTCAGTCATCTCCGTAAACCTCCTGGATCTTGGCGAGAGCCTCCTCGCTCAGCACCAGAGAATTGGCGTGGAGCAAATCGAAGACGTTGAGTTGATCGGCGGCGATCAGTTTCACCTTCTCAAGATTGCGCACGGAGCGTCGGATGATCTCGGAGGGTGTGGAAAGAATGATCAAAACCTTTGCATCTGCGGCAACGCCGAGCCTTACAAGGGCATCTGAGATCTCTCGGGTCTTCGGCGCCTTAAGGCTGGTGCCAAAGTCTTTGACCACAATGACGTCCTCAAGACGGGCCATCAGCGCGGTGCGTAGGGCCAGACGACGTTCCTTTCGGTTCATCGCCAGGTTGTAGGTCCTTGGCTTTGGTCCGAAGATGATGCCGCCGCCTGGGCGTAAGGGGGTGCGGATCGATCCCTGGCGGGCACGGCCGGTGCCCTTTTGCTTATAGGGCTTGCGACCACCACCACGAACCTCGGCACGAGTGAGGGTGCTTGCCGTCCCCTGACGGCTATGGGCCTGCTGCCTGAGCACGGCACGGTGCATGAGATCAACAGCCGTGGCTTCTTTAGAAACTTTGAGTTCAAGGCTTGCCTTGCCGGCTTCCTTGCCCTGCCAGTCGTGAACAACACATTCAGCCATCACTTACCTCCTTGAGCAGGCTTGCTGCCTACGCGTTTTGCGGGTCGGATGTTGAGCAGTGCGCCTGGCTTGCCAGGCACCGAGCCCTTAACCACCAGGAGATTGCGGTTGCTGTCCACTTTGAGGATGGTGAGTCCACGGGTGGTGCGCTTTTTGCCGCCGTAGCGGCCAGCCATGCGTTTGCCTGGATAAATCCGCCCTGGGGTGGTTCCGGCACCTGTGGAGCCTGGCTCTCGATGGTTCTTGGAACCGTGGCTCATCGGACCACGGCTGAAGCTGTGGCGCTTTTGATAACCAGCGAACCCACGCCCCATCGTGTCGCCGCTGACGTCTACCTTCTGGCCAGTTTCAAAACTGCCGACGGTGATCGCTGCTCCCAGCTCTAAGCCTTCAAGGCCCTCGACGCGATATTCGCGCAGGTGCTTCAAGAGCACCTCGCCAGATTTGGTGAGGTGACCTTTGGAAGGCTTGTTGATCAATTTTTCGCGGGTATCACCGAAACCGATCTGCACGGCGGCATAACCGTCGATGTCAGAAGTCTTGAGTTGGGTGATGCGGCAGGGACCCGCCTCGATCAGGGTGACCGGGATGGCTCTGCCTTGATCGTCGAAGAACTGAGACATGCCCAGTTTCTTGCCAAGGATGCCGATTGACATAGAAGGTAAAAACGCCAGCGTGGATAACCTCCGTCCGTTGTCCGATCGGGGGTTTGTAATTCAGTGCTGATCAAGGGAGCGCAGTCGTGCCGAAAGACCTGGGACCGTAAGAAACGGGGCTGAGGCAATTTCGGATAGAGCTAGCGAGAAAATCAGCTGGCTGGGACTTGGTCGACCTTTTGAGTCAATCAGTTTCCCGGCAGTTCAGGGATAAATCCCTTTTCTGCTCTGGCCTAGGGATCCGGCGCAATCGTCGGACCTGATTCGCCTTCTGGAGGCCCGGCTAGCGGACGGGCACAGAAATGCGAACCAAAAAAATACTTTACACCACTACTTACGCCAATTAAATATTTTCCGAACCTGCTGGCAGACTCATGGTTACTTGAGTGATGTCGTCATGCCGCTGTTGCTTTCTGGTCGGGTGTTTCGCCGTGACCTGGATGCTTGCGGCTGTCTGGCCATGCATGTTCCCCTTGAAGGTGGCAGTGAAACCCGTTTGCTTCGCAGGCTTCGGGCTGCTGGATACCGCACCCAGTTGAGCTCAGCACGGGGGCTTGGCGATCCGGAGGTGTTTCTTTTTCAGCTGCACGGTATTCGGCCTCCCCATCTCGGGCATCAGAGCGTTGGGCGCAATGGAGCTGTCGGTGAGGTTCAGCAGGTGATGCCCCAGTTGGCTGAATTATTTGTCGACAATGCTCCTGTGGTGCTCTGGCTTTTGGAGGGGCAGGTGCTATCAAGATCTGAGCTCTTGGCGCTTTGTGATCTTTGTAAGCGTGAGTCGCGTTTGCGGATCGTTGTTGAGATGGGTGGTGCTCGCAGTTTGAATTGGCAGCCGATGTCCACTTTGCTCGGGGTCTGAACACTATTCCTTCTAACCCTTTCCAGCAAAGTGCTCTTCGCGGTGAGCTCGCCCTGGCCAGTGGGTCTTGGGTGAAGTTGATATGTGGTGCCAGCAATCAGGATTTGCTTGCCATCACAGACCTTTGTGCGGTTTTTGCCGCGGCTGGTATTCACTGTGTAGATGTGGCGGCCGATGCTGCCGTTGTCAGGGCAGCTCGTCAGGGGCTTGATTGGGTGCAAGCGCGGAGTGGTTTTCGGCCTTGGTTGATGGTGAGCATCAGCGATGGTAAGGATGCCCATTTTCGAAAAGCTTGGTTTGATCCTGCTCGCTGTCCAAGCGATTGTTCGCGCCCTTGTCAACATGCCTGTCCTGCTGAGGCTATTGGTGAAAAGGGGGGGGTTCAGCTAAGCCGTTGTTATGGCTGTGGACGATGTCTGCCGATTTGCCCTCTTGGTTTGATCGATGAACACGACCGGCGACTTGAACTGAGAGATTTCGGCCCTCTGTTGGCGGAATTGCATCCTGATGCAGTCGAGATTCACACGGCACCTGGGCGGGCGGAGGCCTTTGAATCCACAGTTGCAGCGCTGATGTCGGCTCAGGTGCCTCTGCAGCGGATTGGGGTGAGCTGTGGTCTTGAGGGGCATGGGCTCACGGTTGAGGCTTTGGCAAGTGAGTTGTGGCAAAGACATGTTTGTTTAAGGCGTTCTGGGCAAAGACCTCTTTGGCAGCTTGATGGCCGTCCCATGAGTGGCGATATCGGGTCAGGAACGGCTCGAGTTGCTGTAGCGCTCTGGCGGAAGCTGCGGCCATTGGCTCCGCCTGGCCCCCTCCAGTTAGCGGGGGGCACCAACGCCCACACGATCACCTATATCTCTAGTGACCATGGGCCTGCAGGTGTTGCCTTTGGAGGCATGGCTCGTCGTCTCCTTCAGCCCTGGTTGCTTGAAGCACAGGCCAGACATGTGAGCCTGAGAGAATGGCCTGAGGGTTGGCAAGCTGCTCTTGCGCAGGCAGAGCAGCTTGTTCGTCCATGGCTGTTCCGCCAATCTTGGTCGTAAGCCTGCTAGAAGGCCTTTAGGGGAGCCATGTCTGCATGGCTGCGGCTGAGGGCCATGAAGCCAAAGCGTATTACTGATGATCTAGACCGATTGCTGGATTTGTTGCCTCTTGCGGTTCAGCAGGCTTTGGCGACACCCAATAGCCGGGAGCAGTTACTCGAGGTGGTCTTGGATCTCGGCAGAGTGCCTGAAGCACGCTATCCGGGACGAGCGCTGGCGTTAGGAGAGCAGTGCCTCTCGCGCGATGACCTGCAAACCACTGTTGATCGTTTGGGCCAGTTTGGTGCTGACAACCGCGCTGGCATTGAACGAACTCTGCATCGCATCAGTGCTATTCGTAATCGCCAGCGAGAGGTGGTAGGCCTCACCTGCCGTGTAGGAAGGGCCGTTTTTGGCACCGTGGAGATGGTGAGAGATTTGCTGGATAGTGGTCAATCGCTCTTGCTGATGGGGCGCCCCGGAGTTGGTAAGACCACCGCGCTGCGTGAGATTGCCAGGGTTCTTGCTGATGATCTGCAGCGGAGGGTTGTGGTGATTGACACCAGTAACGAGATTGCTGGTGACGGGGATATTCCCCATCCAGCTATTGGTCGGGCCAGGCGCATGCAAGTGTCTCTGCCAGAACAGCAACATCAGGTCATGATTGAGGCCGTGGAGAACCACATGCCGGAAGTCATCGTGATTGATGAAATCGGTACGGAGCTAGAGGCTCAGGCTGCGCGCACGATCGCTGAACGGGGGGTGCAGCTTGTGGCTACGGCCCATGGCAATGCTTTGGCGAATTTGATCAAGAATCCAACCCTTAGTGATCTTGTTGGCGGGATTCAGGCTGTCACTCTCGGAGATGAAGAGGCAAGGCGGCGACGCACGCAGAAGACTGTGCTTGAGAGGGCTGCTGAGCCCACTTTCCCTGTGGCAGTTGAAATGAATACTCGCAATCGTTGGTCGATTCATGCCGACGTGGCTGCGACTGTTGATCAGTTGCTGCGCGGACAGTTGCCACGCCCCCAGTTGCGGGAGCTGGACTCTGATGGATCGGTGCGGCTCGTGGATGCGCAGCCGAGTCGATCATCTTCGCCACGTCCTGCTCTGGCGGCGGTCCCTCTGCCGGATCCAAAAGCACCTTCTCCTAGAGCGGCCCCACCTGCTCAAGATCATGCTGATGCCATCTCTGCTGAGCGTTCAGATCAAAGAGCACTGCAGGTGCTCTGTTGTGGAATCACGCCCCAACTGGTGGATGAGGCTATTCGTCGTCATGGTTGGCCCGTTCGTTGGGTGGATGGCCTCAATGAGGCTGACGTTGTGCTCAGCATCCGTAAGGGACTCGGCCATCAGCCAACTCTGAGACGTCAGGCGCGTGAATCACGTGTGCCGGTTCTTGTGATTAAGTCCGACACATTGCCTCAGGTAGAGCGTGCGCTGGAGCGGCTGTTAGCACGCCGCGCTGGGTCGCAGGATCAGCTCTCTCATTCAGAGTCTCAGGATGGTGATCAGGAAGATGCCCTGGCTGCACTTGAAGAGTGCAGATTGGCTGTGGAAAAGGTAGTGCTGCCCTATGGACGACCGGTGGAGCTCTTACCCCGTAGCGAGCAGGTTCGTCAGATGCAGGTTGATTTGGTGACGCGCTATCGCCTCAGTAGTGATGTTTTCGGCCAGGCGGAACAACAGCGATTGCGGGTTTATCCCCCTTGAAATGGCTCTGCTTGATCAGCATGCATTGACGAAGGTGGCTTCAATGTGGGTAACTATCTGGATTCCAGTGAAGTCTCCTCTGCGCGGCTAATGATCTGGATCATTGGGCCGTCGCCAAGTGGTAAGGCAGCGGGTTTTGGTCTCGCCATTCCTAGGTTCGAATCCTAGCGGCCCAGTTTCTCAATCCTCAGTTGACGTCTCGCTCCCTGTTGGTTTTCGACTTTGACGGTGTCATTGTTGATGGGATGGGCGAGTACTGGTGGAGTGCCCGTCACGCTTGTCTGCAGTTAGTGGGTCTTGACTTTGGTTCAGACCCTTTGCCCGATGCGGTTCCTGAAGCTTTTCGTTTGCTCCGGCCCTGGATCCATCAGGGTTGGGAGATGGTGCTTCTGGCGGCAGAGCTGCTGCGTTCTGATGGACCCTTGCTGCGGCATGGGGCTAAGGCGTTTTCGGTCGATTATCACTTGCGATGTCAGCAGGCTCTAGAGGCTTGGGGATGGCAGCCAGGTCAGTTGCAGGAGGCCTTGGAGCAGGTGCGGCGGAGTGCGCTGGAGGCCGATCGGTTCAATTGGCTGGCCCGCCACCGCCCTTTCCCTGGTGTGATTGAGCGTCTTTGTGGCCTCCACGATGAAGGGTTCGACTTGGTGGTTCTCACCACCAAGGGGGCCGAGTTCACCGCTGAACTGTTGAAGTGCTTCCAACTTGCGCCTCATGGGTTGTACGGCCATGAGGCGGGTAGTAAGCCTGAGGTGTTGCTGCGGTTAGCGGCGGAGCGACCACTGCGAGGCTTCGTGGAGGACCGTCGTGCCACCCTCGAGACGGTGCTCGCGACGCCCGGATTATCTTCTCTGCCTTGCTATCTGGCGAGTTGGGGCTACCTCAAGCCGCAGGACTGTCGGACCTTGCCCATGGGCATTCGCCTGTTGGAGCCAGAAGCTTTGGCGGCACCCTTGGCGAGCTGGCCCTGATCCGTTAGGGTACGCTTGTACTATCTGAGACGGTTCGCGGTTGTGGTGGCATTGGACCCTTTGATCGGTGTCCGTCAGCTTTGCCGCAGTGCTTTTTGCTTCGCCTAGGTCAGCAGTCGACGGTACCCGTTTAACCCTTTATTCACTATTGCTATGTCAGTTGACGTGAAATCAGCTCAATCCTCTAAGTCTGATTCCCTCCAGGTTGAACCCCGTCCAGGTGAGCGGGACAAAGCTCTCAATTTGGTGCTTGGTCAGATTGAACGCAATTTTGGCAAGGGTTCGATCATGCGCTTGGGGGATGCCTCTCGGATGCGGGTGGAGACCTTCCCTACAGGGGCGCTCACCCTTGATCTTGCCCTTGGCGGTGGGTACCCGAAAGGACGAGTCGTGGAGGTGTACGGCCCGGAGAGTTCCGGTAAAACCACCCTCACCCTGCATGCCATCGCCGAGGTGCAGCGTCGTGGTGGCGTCGCGGCTTTTGTGGATGCCGAGCATGCGCTCGATCCGGTTTACGCAGCCTCTTTAGGAGTGGATATTGAGAACCTGCTGGTATCGCAGCCGGACACGGGGGAGATGGCTCTGGAGATTGTCGACCAGCTTGTGCGCTCTGCCGCCGTTGATATCGTTGTTGTGGATTCCGTTGCTGCGCTCACTCCCCGGTCTGAGATCGAAGGTGAGATGGGCGATTTGGCTGTGGGTAGCCAGGCCCGTCTGATGAGTCAGGCGATGCGCAAAATCACTGGCAACATCGGCAAATCCGGCTGCACGGTCATTTTTCTCAACCAGTTGCGTCTCAAGATAGGCGTCACTTACGGCAACCCGGAGACGACGACTGGTGGCAATGCTCTCAAGTTTTACGCCTCCGTACGTCTCGACATCCGCCGTATTCAAACGCTCAAGCGTGGCACGGAGGAGTATGGAATTCGTGCCAAGGTGAAGGTGGCCAAAAACAAGGTAGCCCCTCCGTTTCGTATCGCTGAGTTCGACATTCTTTTTGGTCGTGGCATCAGTACCTTGGGTTGCTTGCTTGACCTAGCTGAAGAAACCGGTGTTGTCATCCGTAAGGGTGCCTGGTACAGCTATGAGGGCGACAATATCGGTCAGGGACGTGACAACACGATTACTTGGCTTGAGCAGAATTCTGAAGCCAAGGAGCAGATTGAAGTTCTTGTGCGTCAGAAACTCACTGAAGGGTCTGAGGTGACCGCCAATTCCATGCGTCCGTTGGCGGCGGCGGCCCGCACTGCGGCTAAAAAACCTGCCGTCAGCTTGGCATCTGAAGCTGCTTAAGACTGGCTAAAAGAACGAGATAACCCAAGAGCTCTTTGAGGGTCTTGGGTTTGTTGCTGAAGAGAGAGATTTGGGATGATTCATGTTTTCTTTCCCCAGCAGTTTTTTTTACCTGGCATCGGCGGGGGTCCACCACCCAGCGGCTGGGCCCACGAAGCGCGCTACAACCCACAAAGCCACCATGAAGCCGATGCCAATCCAGGCGCCACGGGTTGTGATGGCGTAAAAGCGCTCTTTATCACGTTGGGTAATGGGCAGCCAGGAGATGATCCTGGGGGAGTCATCTTTTTTGGACTGTTTCTGGCGTGGTGCTAGGCCCTGATCGGATCGTCGTCTGGCTTCTCCCATGGCCTTCCTCGTTGCTGTTTGGCTGTTAAAGAGTAGTTGGCTTAATCCGGTAATAGGCGTTGCAGGGGTGTCCAGGGTTCGATGGTGCTCAGTACTTGCTTCCCCCAGCTCCGTCCTCGTAGACGTCCGTCCAGGATTGCCAGTCGTCCGTGATTCTTTCGGAGTGGAGCTATCGCTGGTGTTAGCAGGCTGAGAGCTTCAGGCAAGAGAAGGTCTCGGAACCAGTCACGACCTTGATTCTTGAGGGATTCTACTCTTGCTGCTGTGAGTGGTGACTCTACGCTCGCCAGGGGAAGTAAAGCCACGATTAGTTGTTCTGGGAGAGGCAGTTGATCCTGGTGATGAAGCCACCAAGTCCAGCGGCAACAGACAACACCGTTGGATTCCGGAGCGGTGGTTTCATGAACGACTCTGCGTCCAAACTCCGCCGCCAACTCACTTGTGAGTTGGCGGCGGAGTTGCTGATCATCAAGTAACACCACAGTGATGCCAGGACGTCCCAGGATCAGACGACGGCATTGATCGAGCAGATGCTCTGCATAGATTTCGGTATTCGGTAGTGGTTGGCGGCGCGGTGCAAAAAGAGGTATTGGTTCCTGCAGGTTGGGTTCACTCAATGTGGCCATGACGGTGGCAGGAAATGCTGCAGCGTCCAACTCAGTTCGGACGAGATCGTTCTCCCTTGATCCGCTCAGCAGGACAGACGGCTGGTCTCGTAACAGACCTGGAAGATTTTGAAGGGGTTCGAGCGGCTGTAGATGCCATTGCCATTGCAGTAGTCGGTGATCGAGTTCGGCCCAGCTTGCCCAAAAACGGCTATCGGCCTTCAGTACTGCAGGCCAAGGGGAAGGTGAGGGGCCTAGAAGTCGCATGAGATCTTTGAGAGCCTGAATTTCGCTGCCATCAAGGCGAACCTGGGCATTGGCTCGGGTGGCGTGAGTAAACAGGCTGCGGCTTAATCGTTCGTGCAGTTGCATGAGGGAAGCCTCCGCAGAAGGATGTGCCCGCCGCAAACGCTCCCAGTCTTGAGGTGTGATCGACAAAGCCATGCTGTCCCTTAATCGCTGGCTTAGTTGGTCTGCTTCTGGAATGATCAACTGCCTTGATTTGAGATGCCCCTGGTGGTGTGCCTCAATCAACTCACTGTGGTTCATCAACCACAGTTGATTCCCTGAGGGCGGAAGGTGCCCTTCCCAGCAGGGGAGTTTGATGCCTTTCGTCAGCAGTTGTGGCAGTTCTACCTTGAGGAGTCGCCGTCGCTGCTGATCGGAAAGGATCATCACAGCATCATTGGCCTCCAGGCAGAGAGGAACCAGCAGACCAAGCCACCAGAGGTCTTTGCTACGAGGGTCGAGCTGGATCAGGGTGTGATCTTTGCGCCTGAGACTGCGGGCAACAAGACGGCTCAAAGTGAGGTGATGAGGCCAGGGAGAGGAGTTCTGCAGGAGCAGGTGCTTGAGCTGCTGATGGCTGCGGGCTTCGAGCATTGCGAGAGCCTAGGAAGCTGTAAACCCGAGAAAGCTCCATGTTGATTGGTCGATCAACATGGACTGCAGTGCGAGAACCGTAGGGATGGAGCAGAACAAAAAACCATCACTTTGCGCTGGAGTCGTAGGGCTTGGGCTGATTGGTGGCTCCTTGGGATTGGACCTGCAGGCGCTTGGTTGGAAGGTCAATGGTCTGGTGCATCGCTCCAGTACCGCTGATAGGGCTCGCGCTAGGGGGCTGGCTCACTTTGTGAGCACCGATCCGGGCATTCTCGCGGATTGTGATTTGGTGATCCTGGCGCTGCCTTTGGCTCAACTGCTCAATCCAGATCCGGATCTCCTAAAGGCTTTGCCTGCAGCTGCTGTGGTGACTGATGTTGGTTCAGTGAAGATGCCTGTTTTAGAGCTCTGGCGCGACCTACACCCCCGCTTTGTGGCTAGCCATCCCATGGCAGGCACCGCTGAAGCAGGAGTGGAAGCAGGGCTGCGGGGCTTATTTCAGCAACGTCCTTGGGTAGCGACACCTGACAATCAAACAGACCTTGAGGCGCTCGAGTTGGTGCGTCGATGTGCGCTGTCTTTGGGCAGTCAATGGTTTACGGCGGATGCAGCTAACCATGATCAAGCGGTGGCGCTGATTTCCCACCTGCCTGTGCTGGTGAGTGCTGCGTTGCTACGAACAGTGGGTGAGGAGCGTGATCCTGCTGTTCGCGAACTAGCCAGAGTGCTGTCTTCTAGTGGTTTTGCTGATACCACCAGGGTGGGTGGTGGTAATCCCCAGTTGGGGACATCTATGGCGGAGAGCAATACCGCAGCGATCTTGCGTGGTTTGGCTGCTTATCGCTGGAGCTTGGAGCAGCTTGAGGAGGCCGTTTTGAATGGGCACTGGTCGCAGTTAAAGGCTGAACTGGAACGTTCCCAGGCACTGCGACCCAGCTTTCTTGTTGCTGCCAACGACGACCTCAATTCGCCACCCGTAACTGATGACCTCGCTGAGCCATGAGCTGGCGACAGGCCATGAGTGCCGAGATGCTCACCCCTGCAGTCCCTTCACCAGGGTGAATTGAGTCGCCACAGAGCCAGAGCCCTCGCATGGGGGTGCGGCTTGCTAGTCCGAAGGGCCCAAATTGTGAAGGGTGCTGCCCAAGGCCACCCACAATTCCATTGGGCCGACCAGTCCAATTTGCAAAGCTCCTTGGTGTGGCTAGTTCTTGATGCTGCCAATCTTCAGGAGCGAGATCTAACCAACTTTCAAGTGTTTGGCGGATGGCTAACAGGGCCATTTGCTTGCGTTCTTGATAGGTGGATTCAGTTAGCCCACACCACTCTGCTGTGGCGGTGAACACACTTGCAATCAGTGTGGCTTGACCAGCGGGAGCACGGCCATCTCCCTCACGGCTGATTGATACGAACAGGGAGCCGGGTGTCTTGGAGGCTCTTTGCAGATGGACAGGACAGTTTTTAGGCAGGGCGCTGCGATCGAGGGCCCCGTAGAACACCAAAGCCCCACTGGGTTGAGGTAATTGCACCAGCCTTTGGCGATAGGCCTTGGGCATGCCTGCTCCTGGTGGCATCAGCGAGCTCAGGCATTGAGGTGGCAGGCTGAAGACCACATCTGCTGTGGTCAGTTCCAAAGCCTTGCCATTGGGGGTTTTGATGCTGACTGTCCAACCCATGCCCCGCTCTGCTACTTCTAGGCCCACCACACGATGGCGCAGCAATATCTGGCCGCCATCGCGCTTCAGGGCATGCATTAGATCATCGCTGAGTTTTTGCATCGATCCCTGCAGATGCCAAAGCCCAAGAGGTGCTTGGGCCATTTGCAGCACGGTGGCTCCATAGAGGGCCGCTGTGCGATCGAGCGGTTCTTGCGAATAGAGCTTGATCTGGAGATCTAGGAATTTGCGAAGGCGCTGATCCTGCGCACAGCCGCATAGCTTTAAGAGATCTGCCACTGTCAGGCTGCTTAATAGCCCTGAGGGGAGTGTGGCTGGACGCAGCGCCTGAAGCAGTTGGCCTAAGTCCCAAGCGTTGCGGGGTGTGACCACCGGATCATGGCTGGCAAAGCCCCAGTTGCTTTGGTGGAGCTTGGCAGTCAGAGCCCAGAAGGCCTCACTGCCAGGGAAGTGATATCGCCATTCTTGTTCCCAGCGCTTTGGATCATGCCAGAGCTGAATGGGTTGGGATCCGTCGGCGAGATCAACTGCACAAGCGGGATTGAGTAGCTCCGCTTGTGGCATGGGCAGGTTGAGATGCCTATAGATGCGTTCATGGCTGCCACTGGGTTCTAGGCCGGCAACCTGAGTGGCACCTACATCGAAAATATAGGGACCTCGCTTGAAGGTGCCGGCACAACCTCCAGGTTGATGGTGGGCTTCCACCAGGGTGACGGGTAATCCTTGCTTGGCTAAGAGGGCTGTTGCCGTTAGGCCGGCAATGCCGCCCCCGATCACGATGATTGAGTCCTCAGCCATCCGTTCATGCTGGCAAGGTCTAGAGAGGTGTGGGTATGAACGAGCGTCTGAGACAGGGCCTGGTAGCAGCCGAGGGACCCTTGAGTGGTGAAGTGATTAAGGATGTTGAGTGCGTCGCTGGCGGATGCATTCATCAGGCCTGGTGTTTGCAGTTGAAGGGTGGTCGGCAACTGTTTGCCAAAACAGGTGGGGCAGATGCTTTGCCAATGCTCAAGGTCGAAGTTGAGGGGCTAAAGGCTCTTAAGGCATGGGCTGATCCGGAAGTGTTGGAGGTGCCGGAGCCTTTGGCTTTTGATCAGGTCTGTGGTGAAGCCGTGTTGCTGCTGCCTTGGTTGGATTTTTGGGCGGGTAATCAGGCATCCCTGGGCCGTGGACTGGCCCTTTTGCATCGGGCATCTGCCGCCGAAAACCCTGGACGCTTTGGTTGGCCCGTGGATGGTTTTATTGGTGCTGGCTCTCAGCCAGGGGGTTGGAGGGAGGAGTGGGGCGATGCATTCGTGACGCTGCGCTTGCGTCCTCAGCTCACAGAGGCGGCTCGATGGGGCTTGGATCTGGTCGATATTGAGCCAATCCTCTCGGCGTTAATCCCTTGGTTGGATCGCCATCAACCCAGTCCAAGTCTCGTGCATGGGGACCTTTGGAGTGGCAATGCCAATGTTCTCTCAGATGGGCGGGGAGTCTTGCTGGATCCTGCTACCTGGTGGGCCGATAGAGAAGTTGATTTGGCGATGACTCAATTATTCGGTGGTTTTTCGCAGGATTTCTATATCGGATATGAGAAGGTATGGCCACTCCCAGCTGATGCGAGCAAAAGGGTCGAGGTTTATAACCTTTATCACCTCATCAATCACGCCAATCTCTTTGGAGGCTCATATCGAAGTCAGAGCCAAGCCATTCTGAATCGTTTGGCAAGTTGGTTGCTGACTTGAATTGTCTTTGGATTTGCAGTGTTCAGCCTAAGTATTCCTTGCGCAGGTTCTGAACCCTCTCAGACAGGGCAGAGCGCTTCTCACTGGTGGTGAGGTTTTGCCAGCTCCATTGACCCACCATCACCACACCAAGCAGTTCGAGCAGTCCAGGCACGATTGGTAGCAAATTGATTGTGTCCATCACTCCCTTGATCAGGATCTGGGCAACAATCACAGCGGCAAAGATCCCTAAAACCTTGCCGATGCGCCCCATCTGGCTCCAATCGAGCTTGTTTAGGGTTTCGTTGACCTTGCCAACGGCTTCGCTGTAACGCTCTGAGAATTTGATCTCCTCATCTGCGTTATCAACGCTGTTTGTGGTGGTCTTTTCTGTGGTGGATTGTTCGTTTGTCACGGTGTTGATGTCGCTCATGAACACGAAACCGATGGCAAATCTTTGCCGAGCGTATCGAAAGGATCTTTGTTATGCCAGGGCTGCTGGAGTTTGATCGTAATTGCCTGATGGTTCTTCGTCGCAGCTTATTGGCTGTGGCGCCATTTGAGGGATGTGCTCTTTTATTGGGTGATCAAGATGATTCTAATAGTTATCAAGGCGGCAGTATCTGGAATGTTCGGCTGATTTGGCCTTGCTGCAATGTATGGGGGCCGGGAATGTCAAGCCTCCCTGAAGGCTCGAATGATCCGAATCTTGGGGTTGAGCTGCTGCCATCACGCAAGTGTCGGTTTGCTTTGGATCCTCGTGAACAGTTGCAGGCTCAACGCTTTGCCAGAGAGCGCAATTGGCAGGTGTTGGGCAGTGCCCATTCTCATCCTGGCGGTGAGGCTGTGCCGTCCGTGATGGATCATCGCTGGGCCACTGTGCCGTCGTTACTGGTGATCGTGGCTGGTTCAGGCAAAGTGCGCGCTTGGTGGCTGACAGGAGTTCAACCTGGCCAGCAGCATGAGGTTGCGCATTTGGGACAGTGGTAAGGGCATAGCTTGCGGCACTCTTTCCCCTATGGGTCTTCACGAAACCGTTGATGTTGACCTGAGCCCCGTTGAGTTAGAGCGTTTTTCTCGTCATCTCACCCTGCCAGAGGTTGGGATGATTGGTCAGAAACGACTCAAGGCGGCTTCTGTGTTGTGCGTGGGTAGTGGCGGGCTCGGTTCGCCGTTGCTGCTTTATTTGGCTGCTGCTGGTGTAGGCCATATCGGGATTGTCGATTTCGATGTTGTTGAGCTTTCTAATTTGCAGCGGCAGGTGATCCATGGCACGAGTTGGGTAGGTCAAGCAAAAACAGACTCTGCTCGGGCTCGCATCCTTGAAATCAATCCCCATTGTCAAGTGGATGTTTACGAGAAAGCGCTGAGGCGAGATAACGCTTTTGAGATCATTCAGCCGTACGACATTGTTTGTGACTGCACTGATAATTTCCCTAGCCGTTACCTGGTGAATGACGCTTGTGTGCTTTTAGGTAAGCCCAGTATTTATGGATCGATTCATCGCTTTGAAGGTCAGGCGACGGTGTTTAACCTTGATGCTGAGAGTCCCAACTATCGCGATCTGGTGGCCGAGCCGCCACCCGCTGGTTTGGTTCCTTCTTGCGTCTAAGGCGGTGTGATGGGGATTCTTCCGGGATTGATTGGTTGAATTCAGTCCATGGAGATGATCAAACTCATCACGGGAATCGGTACGATGTTGAACAGCATTCATCCGTTCGCCAATGATGACAGTGAGGATGTTTCTTAGGAGAGTATCCTGCTGAGGAGATTAAGGAGTTTATTGATAAGAAGACTGCGTAGAGATTGCTTCTAGGCCTTCGCAAATAACATGAAGATTAGCTTGCTAGTTTCGCTACTACTGAGTTGACTCTGTCTAGCAGTATTGAGAGTGGAGAGGCTGTTAAATAGGGCTGTAAATGGATAGTTGCACGTTGGATTATTTGTTTGCTTTAAGGTTGAGGTACTCCTTCTGTTAAGGCTTTGTTCGAATCAAAATGCCATGGCATTGAGAGGTTGTATTGGCGGTGTCATTTCTGATTGATAGCAGGAGTTGGCAGTAAACTTATTAGTTATTAAAAGATGTTTTCACCTCTGTTCTGTTAGTGGATCAAATAGGTTTGAAAGGAACTCAAAGACTGTCGAGATTGCAGGCTTTTCGCGTAGCCTTATTCTTGCTGTAATTGCCATTCCTGGCCTGAGTTGGTCTAAGCTAAATAAATCAGGTGCGCTCGGTTTTAGAAGTTTCAGGTCAGCGCTATAAAGCTTCTGAGGCGAATCTCCTGATGGTGCACTTGTCATTGGCGACAGTGATATGACCTCAGCTTCTATAGATCCAAACTCTGAAGCAGGGAATGCATCGACATCTAGATTTGCAAGGCTTTTGACTTCAATAGGAGCACTTAATTTTGAGGGAATCTTTACTTTGGCAATTAACTCTCGGTCGGGAATGATTGTGGCTACAACATCGCCCTGTTGAATTCTTGTGCCTGGGCTCTGGTATTTGACGTCTTGGATAAAACCATTGACGGGTGAAGTGATCGTGAATCTATTTGACTTGGCTTCAAGTTCTTGAATACTCCCTTTAAGTTCTTCTGATGTTTGCTCTGTTTGATGAATTGAACGTTGCTTTTCTTCTCGTATACTTTCTATAGAGAGCTCTGCTTTGCTGATCTGTGTTTTCTTTTCAATGACTTGGGTCTCTTGGATAGCGCCTTCTTTTAATAGAAAGGTAAGACGCCTAAGCATGTCCCTGTCTAGGGCTAATTGCTGCTTACTTTGTTCTATACGAAAATCATACATATTGA
The DNA here is from genome assembly GCF_000760295.1 of Prochlorococcus sp. MIT 0701. GTDB lineage: Bacteria > Cyanobacteriota > Cyanobacteriia > PCC-6307 > Cyanobiaceae > Prochlorococcus. The sequence goes on along the minus strand of NZ_JNBA01000020.1, from coordinate 22,776 downwards.
CCTCACTCACATTTTGAATTTTAATGAGCTCTAGACGTTTTTTGAGACTTTTCAGGCGGAGTTTTGTTTCATCATCACCATAAATAATAAGTGGTTGCTCTGTTGTTATTGGTTGATGGGGCTCTATTAGAATGGATTCTATTACTCCTGGATCTAAAGCCTTTACTGGTACAGCAGGCTTTGCAGTAGCGATTTCGCCTTGAAGCATCACAGTTTCTTCTACTTTCGTGAAGACAGACCAAATGATTAGAGAGACAGAGCCTGCACCAATGGTCCAAATCATTACCCTGGACCAAAGAGGTGTTGGAGGTAATAGGCCTAAGTCTGCCTGTGGGATATTGTTTTTGGGTTTGGATTTAGGGGGTCGTAAAACACCTACTATTTTTTTTAGACTCACTCTGGCTCTCCAAATTGAGACTGGTAAAGGGCGTAATAACGACCCTTATTTTTCATTAATTCTTTATGGTTACCGATGGAATCTATCCTGCCATCATGCATAACAATGATTTGATCAGCATCGACAAGGGTCGAAAGGCGATGAGTAATCATTAGCATCGTACTATTCTTAAAGTGTGCACGTAGGTTGGTCACAACTTGCCTCTCAGTGTCTACATCAAGGGCTGAAGTAGCCTCATCTAAAATAACCATATTAGGATCCTCAAGTAACATTCGTGCCAAAGAGATTCGTTGTCGTTGACCACCAGACAGGCCCGCACCTTTTTCGCCAATTGGTGTATTGTAACCATAAGGAAGTGTCATGATGAATTCATGGGCACAAGCGATCTTTGACATTGACAAAACCCGTTCACTTTCTGCTTGAGGATCACCTAATGCAATATTTGAAAAAACAGTACCTTCAAAAAGCATGCAATCTTGTGGAACAAATCCAAGCTGTTTACGTAGGCTATAAAGATCAACTTTGGCAATATCAAAGCCATCAATAAGTATCCTACCTTGAGTTGGTATATATAGCCTAGGTACCATCTTCAAAAATGAGCTTTTACCACAGCCACTTTGACCAACAAGTCCTACAAAGGTGCCAGCTTCTATCTCGAGGCTTACAGAAGACAAGACAGGAGCTGAAGAACTTGAATAGGCAAAACCAACGGCGTCAGCAACTATACGACCCTTAATAGGAGGGATAATTATATTGCCCTCTTCATTTTCACTTGTCTCTAGTGGTTGATTAACGACATCACCAACTCTTTCTAATGAAAGAGACATCTCTTGGAAACTCTGCCAGGTTGATGCTAGCCGCAACATTGGTTGGGTTACATAACCACTAATAATACGGAAGGCAATGAGTTGACCAAGAGTAAGTTCATTGCGAAGCACAAGCCAAGCTCCAAGGCCGATAATAATAATGTTGCTAACCTTGCTTATGAGTTGCAAGGCATTCGAGCTTGTCGTATTTGCTAAAACAGCTTTGAACCCTTGATTAATAGATTCAAGGTGACGGTCCTCCCATTGGCGACGGGCTGTCAACTCTGCATTTTGTAATTTTACAGTTTGAATTCCACTTAAGATCTCAACTAAAAGAGAATGTGTACGGGAGGCGGCCTCAGCTCGTCGCCTAATGAGCCTTTGAGTGATGGGAGTGATGCCTACAGTAACAATAAATAAGAAAGGTATTGTCAGTAATACTGTTAGTGTCAAGAGCGGGCTGTAAAAGAACATGACCGCAAAATAGAGAACAGAAAAAATTGCATCAAGTACTGCTGTTAAGGCTGTACCAGTAAGGAATCGACGTATATTATCTAGTTCTCCCAATCGACTTGAAAGCTCTCCAACTGGACGCCGATCGAAGAAACGAGCATTGATTCGTAAAAGCCTTGAAACAATTGCTGAACCTACACCAATATCAATACGATTAGAAACTTCAACAAATTGAAAAGTTCTCAGGCTTGAAAAAATCGTTTCAAGTATTACAAAAATCATCATCAAAACGACAAGTGGCGTTAAGGCATCGAAGGCACCTTTACTAATAACTCGATCTATAATTTGTTGAAAAAGTAAAGGCGTAGCGAGTGCAAACAATTGATTTAAGAAGCTTGCAGCAAATACTTCTATTAATTGCATGCGGTAACGCTTCATATACGGAAGCAACCAAAAAGCATTAAATCTCCTCTTCGGAGTATGTAGGCCTAGAGCAACTGATATAACTTCTGGGTTATCTGCTAATCTCTCGGTTGCTTCTGATGCACGAAGTTTCTCTACTCCCTTAAGAGGGTTCAGTATAACTATTTCACGCCTAGTCGTGTTTACTATGATTGAACATAAACCCTGACTGTCGATCCAAATGCATGGCACGGGTAAGCGCAGAGGGCGATCAGGTTGAATGCGAATGTTGCGAACTGCAAGTCCAAAGTTATCTAAGATTGAGAGAAGTTTTCTTCCCCAGCGAATATCATCTTCATCCAAGATATTTGCTGCTCTGTTAATGGTATCGCGACGGGTAGGGAGCTCAAAATGCTCTACCAACATACTTAGACAAGCGACGAATGAATCTCTACGATTATTAGCTCTAATAAGATTAAAATTAAAAACTTCCTGCTTACGAGCATCATTATCTAGTTCCAGCGTCATAGGCAATGAATTATTGATTGGAGCTTCAGGCTGATTTGGCTCTTGTTCAACAACTCCCTCTACTGGCTTGGATGCTTGACTATTTTTGTGCAATAGCTCTTGATTGTGTACTATAGCTATTCGTGGCAATGACTGAGAACTAAAGTAGGTGCGGCATATTTCCGGAGTCAAGAATTGTCCGTATTGAAAACCATCACTTTCATGATCCATGTAGAAAAGAATTCCTGGATTGACAAGGTTTTCAACTGATTTAAGAATATTCAAATCATTCATCAGAAGATTAGAATTCTCATGGTCAGGATTGAAATATTCATGAGAATCCTGAAGAAGAGATTTTACAGTTGGCAATTCAAATGGATCTATTGAATTGCGATACAGAGCATTCAAAATTGTAAAAGTTTTTTCAGGCAAGTCTTCAAGACTTATAACTCGATAGCTACAGAGTGAGGCTGCTCTTGCCTCTTCTGCTATGGGCAGAGATTTTAGTTGCGATAGGCCAAGAACAAAAGGAGCCTCTGATTTCAATAAAGTGAGTGAACCAAAAGCTCGCTTTTCATCTATCAACCTTATCTGTCCTTTCTCTATAAAAACAATCTTTCCTGGAGAATGATTAGTCGAATAGATTAGAGCTCCAGCCTCAACTTCTTCTAACTCAAGATCTAATTCTAATGAAGTGATCAACTTTTGATAGTTTTCATTAGTCAGCTGCAAGGTCCGAATCCTCCTTGTCAAGATAATATCGCGAGATTTTGTCCCCTATTTCCTTAGACTTACTTCCTAACAACAGTCCCCCTAGAAAGTCTTTAGTGGATTCGTCAAAAGAACTATCAAATCTATATTCAAGTCGCACAATCACAGCCCATTCATCAGCTTGGAAAGGTGAAAATAACTGCCTCGCAGAAGCAGTACGAAGCCTTGCAGCGACCTCTGGATGAGGTGTTGTCAGATCAACAGGTCCAATGATTCCCTGAGTTTTGGATTCTGGTCCACAGCTGTGGGACTCTGCAGCAGAGCCGAATTCTATTTCTCCAGACTCAATAGAATAATAAAGGTTATAGGCAAGATCCTCAGATTCAACTCTTATCAGGCTATAGAGAACGCGGTCTAGCCTATCCTTATAGCGCAAGAATAAAGACTCACCATTACCTGTAATGAGCTTGTCGATTACTCGCTTACGTTTAAGTCGATTATGGGCATAACTAATGAAATTATCGTCGTCACCATTTAGTAGATGGTTATTTCTCCAGCTTTGAAGAGCTTGTTGATTGGGGATTTTTAAGTCTTTTATTAATGCAGAGACTGCTTGTTCATCATCTATTGGTTGCCCTTCATCATCCAATTCATACTGGTTAATAAATTCGAATTCAGCCTGGGCTCTTATGAGGGATTGCAAAAGTCCGTGCAAGGCAACTTGCTGCATCAGCGTTTTCTCCAAAGCTTCCTGCATGAACCTCTTTGATGAGCATAGCTAAGTTTACAAATTTAGCAAATAATAATCATGCCTCATTTTGCGGAGTTAGATGAGGTAATAGCTTTCCCAACATCTTGATCAGGAACAACGTCGGAATAAGTTTTACTAGAAGGGTCTGCATGAGGCTTAGTTGATAATCCAAGCAGAGAATTGCAGTCATGAAGTTGGCTTAGCATTACAACGTCTGCGAAAGCAGGGTCTTGCTGAATCGCTTGATCAACAAGTCGTCGCAGTTCAGTCAAAGCTTTTTTAGCTTCGCGAGGCTGGTCTCCATTCCTAGTATGCTGGCTAAATGAGCGATTGATCCAATCATCCCAATTAATATCTGGGGTTGGATTATTCACCAGTTCTTGAGATAAAGCTTGTACTGAATGTATGAATCTACCTGGACTTCGCATCAGAGGCATGGCAAGGCTTAATAGCGAGTTTCCATTTGAATTAAAGCCAGGAAGCATTTGAATCTGCATCGTATCTGTTTCTGATATATCTATAGGATTAAAATCAAGAGCGGAGCAATCCTTACTGATAGAAATGAATCGGCCATCACGTGTAGGCATAGTCCAAATACCTTTAAAGTTTTCACCTCGTCGCCGTAACTTTAACGTAATATTAGTATCCATAGCTTTTGCAGTATTTGTTAGCAGTCTTTCACCTAGTATTGGAGCTAATAGCAGTGCGATAGCTCCTGCCATCGAAGCTTGATTGGAATCTTCAATAGGGGCCATCAATGAATTGATAGCCCCTAGAGCGTCTTCCTTTCTGGCTTGCATCCAGTCTTGTACCGATGCTAATGAATTGTTGAACAATGCATTGGTACGTTGTGCTTTTACTGCTTGATTTTGAGAGGCTAGTGATTCATCATTTGTTTGTAATGAACCATCTGGTTCCTGCTCGGAAGCAAGAGACTCAGAACTTCTATTACTGTTGAGGTTATCTGAGGTCAAGCCGCTCAAAGAGTTTGAGGAATTTGAACTCTGCATGGATCGATTCCCAATGCTGTTATTAATTGATCTATTGTCGGGCTTAACGCCTTGCGGCGATCCTGATGGTAGTGAAGACTTAGAATTAGAAGTCCTAGCTTGATCATTTATAAATTCCTCATCAGAAATTGAAGAATCATCTATTTCTTCAGAATAAGTAGCCTGATTTTGTGGATCATCACTACTTACATCTTGAGAAGAAGTAGCCTGATTTTGTGGATTGCTAGTTGCATCTTGAGAAGAAGTAGCCTGATTTTGTGGATTGCTAGTTGCATCTTGAGAAGAAGTAGCCTGATTTTGTGGATTGCTAGTTGCATCTTGAGAAGTATCGATGGGATCTTGTATGTCCGGATATCCAGAATCTTGACGCCTACGGTTATTAGAGGTCTGACCAACTCCGACACCTAAATCGTTACTATTACCACTCGTTACTGCTGATTTTGGAGTCAGATCAGAGGTTTTCACAGGTATCAGTGGATCACCAATAACTCCTAAGCGTTGATCAGTATCAAAGAATCCCTGATCAATAAGCAGCATACTAATCAGATCAGTAGTATTATCTCCGTCCAAGTCAATCAGTAGTCCAGATCCATCCATTCGTGGCAGGTAATCGCTGCTAAAGCCTTGGCTTAACAACGCTTGTGAAAAATCATCTTCTTTGCGGAGTTTTATGCCAGTTGATAAGGAGCTAGCCTTTGATCCATTTGGGAGGCCATAGAAATACACATCATAAGCAAGGCCAGAAAGCCACTCTGACATCTCTCCATCCTTGCTAGAGTCATAGGTTAGCTTGCGAGAATTAAATAAGTAAGGAGTTCCGCTAGCTGTTGTTTTTACAAGATCATCTATATCCATACCACCATTTTCCAGACGGATCTGAACGATGCTTGATTTCTCTCCTTGAATATCTATGGAAAAATCCAATTCTCCCATAGGTGTTTCTGTGATTGTCTGACTATCGAGCAGGTCCTTCGCTTTGTCCAAAAGTTCTGTAGATGCTTCTTTCTGCTCAGAATTAATCAGTAAGCTGTTGTCATCATAGGAAGCATCCAGCAACAACAGAGGCTCTCCATTCTCTGGCTTGCCAAGTATGGCTAAAGAACCTTTTTCTAACTCCTCAATAAATTCCTGCCTCTTGTCACTTTTTACCTGAAGCCTTTCAAAAATATCCACAACCTCTGCTTCCTGCTGCTTAAGTTCTTCACCTGCTGAAAGCCTACTAAATATTTGCTTAAGTTCACCCCCATCGCCTCTAGTTAGCAAGTCTAAGCCGCCTATTAATGAATCATCCTCATGGCTTGAAGCAACAAACAATCGAACTGTTCCACTGCTAATACCAGTTGAATCTCCAAGCCTGCCTGAACTATCGATCTGTCTAACAATAATCCTATGATTACCTTCTGGTAGATCTGATAAGGAATTAACTTTGCTTGTGAAACTGATATCTCCAGTGGACTCATCTAGCTTGAGCATGCCTTGCAAATTTTGTGGGACCTCAATTTGCCAATTAGCAGTATCACCTGAATCAATGTCAGCAAACTGATTCATGAGTGAGAAGAGAGGTTTATCTGGAGCGAAGGAATCCTGGGAAAAGAAGTCCTGGTTAATTTTTACAGGCTTAACCGAGCTAAAAGTTGGGGCAGCATTCTCTATAGGGATCCAAATTTCTGAATAATCGCTCTGGATCTCTCCAAACTGTTTGGAAGTATCACCTTTAACATGAGTTGTTGTCCATAGCTTCAAAGGAATCCCGCCAACTTGTTTTGCACTTAAGGCAGTAGGCAAAAGTTCTATTTGGTTGGGAGCTAGTAATAGCTTTAGATTCTCTAGATTGCCGTAAGTGTTGCCAGAAATCTGTTGTAGCTTGTTAAGGCTGACACTAAAGATTGATTGTCCATTGCCATTAATATTAACCTCAAAGAAATCCTGATCATCAGTGCCTTCTAGAACCAACTTTGCATCTGCTGACTTAACAAGAAATCTCAACTCTGCCTCATCTCCAGCCTGATCAACTAGTTCAGGTGCATTAATATTTAAGGCTTGGCCTAGATCAATATTTATATTCTTCTTAGTTATAGTACCGATAGTTTGGGAATCTAATATCTTCTTATCAGAGCCTCTTTTAAGAACAGTAGCCTCCGCAGACGGTGTAATTGCAACAGTAAGCCATTCTGTATTAGTTGTAGCACCATCAGAATCTGTAGCTTCTAAGCGGAACATTTGCTCATAAATACTTGTAATGCCTCTAGGCGGTTGCAGGTTTAGGCTGATATTGCCATTATTTTCGGATGTTATTTCTACAATGCTATTAGCAACAGCATTCTGCTGAGAATCTTGTGCTGGTGCTTCAATAAGCCTTATATCGAGTTTATCTCCATGCATCAGATCCTGGTCTTTAAACAATTTAACCAAAGGAGTGGTGTCATTGTTGTGTTCTAGATGAGGTTGTTCAGCAAGCCATTTGGCAAGGATGTTCTCTGCATTCTTTATCAATTCTGGAGCGTCATTAGTGTTGGAAATCAGCAATGGCACATCTGCGCTTACACTTTTGCCATCCTGATCAGTTGCTGTAATCGTTACAATATAATTACCGACATCAGCATTTTCAGGCGCAAGTACCTGAACATCAGCACCAGCCTGACTGGAGAAAGAATGGACAACACTATTGTCGGAATCAAACTGTTCACCAAGTCGTCCATTAAGACCATCACGATTAAGCCCCTTTCCTCTATTTAGGCTTACAAGAACTTTTTCATCTGGATCTTTAAGCAGTAAATCAAAACTCAACAAACTGTCCTTGGGGTTATTGCCTACAGCTTCCCCTATAGACAATCCTCCATCAGGAGCAGAGCCTGCCTTCATACGCAAACCATTGGTTGTTTCAGAAATTGATTGAAATAGAGGTAGCGAATTTGTAATCACAGCACTGTCTTTGACAAGGGAAAGTGCAGAACTCCATGTTACATCTAGATCAGCACCAATCACACCTTTAAGTTCTGTATTACGATCATCTGTCGCTTCAACTAAGACTCTGAGCAGTGTATTCTTTTCTAGCTTGTCTATATCATCAGGGGGGACAGCATCTCCTAGAGTGCCAGATTCAGTGACTCGATAGAAAACTGGCTCGATCAAAAGTTTGCCACTAGCGTCAGGCGTGATCGAGCTGCGATGCTCGATACCCAACCAATCAACCACCTGCGGAGTCTGACTACCTTCCTTAAGTATCTTTGTGATTTCATAAGCAAGTGAATCACCATGAATACTGTCGCTATCCGTAAATAGTTTCGACAAGTCTAGGCGGGAGTAGCTGTCTTCATCAATAGTGGCGACTCCATTTTGTACGACACCTAATTCAGACAAATCAGGGTTGGCAATGGCCTCTGGAGTCTCATTAACATTGACGACCTCGAGATCAAGGCGATAAGTAGCGACTTCGCCTGCATCATCAACCGCCTGCCATTCCAAGGACGTGGTACCAACATCTCGATTTCCAGGCTTGCCACTGAGTACTCCACCAGTAGTAGATGTAGAAGGTGTGTATTGAAGCCAAGCTGGAAGAAAAGACGGAGTTATCTGGTCAATGCGGTCAGTGATATCAGCATCACTAAATAGCCCCTCAAGATTAAGCTGCCAAGATTCCTGATCTTGATCAACCTGGACTCTTTCCTCCCAGACACCTTCCCGAACAAGGGTGGCATTATCACGTATAACAATTGGTGCATCATTGATATTAAGTACATTGATATTCAGCTCTTTTGTAATACTCGCTCCCATTTGATCTGTCGCTCGCAGACGCAGAGAATGTGAGCCAACGTTCTCTTTGCCTATAGCCTGAATAACCAATTCACCATCTTTTATAGTAGCCAAACCATCTAACCCTGAGCTCCATCCGTTGGCACCATCACTAAACGTGTAGGTAAGTTGATCACCATTAATTTCATCCTCATCATTAAATGCCTTTTCAAGGTCTATAAGTATTCGCTGCCTTAGGTCAAGGCTGCGGCTATAGACATCATTGCCATCCTTACTTACAATGTCCCAATCACTTAAAGCTGCTTTATTAAAAGTTGGCTCTGCATTTACATCTCCAACGTCCAAGCTAAGTTTCATCGTTTCTACTTGACCTAATGGATCGCTAGCTGTAATCAAGAATTTGAGCATGCCAACGTCTACATTGCTAGGACTTCCAGCTAAGATCCCTTCTGAACTAAGACTAAGCCAGCCTGGTAGTTCACCAATACTTCCATTCTCATCGAGAGTGTTGACACTAATTGAAAGCTCACTTTTGCTATTGTCGACGTCTCTAAAACGGGATAACAAATCCCATTGGCCACTCTCCCCCTCTTCTATAGCCCTTAGATCACTGTCATCGATAATCTCAGGCTTATCATTGAATTGAGTCAAGAAAACCTTAACCGTTGACATATCCGTACTCAAGACATCGCCATTTTTGCCAACACTAAAGGCTTGAACGTTAAAACTAAATTCGCCAGACTGGTTCGCAGGACCAAGCCAATGCATTTGTTGCCATTGCACATAAGGCAACCTTAACGTTGATGTTAGTTGATTATCTTTATTGGTGTTCACTGGTTGGCTATACGATGAAGTCAAAGAATCACTATCACCATCTATAAGACGGACAAACTTAGAGCCTTCAGGTAAACCGCTAATTTCCAATTCTAATGTTTGGCCGACTCCTCTTCCTCGTAGCTGAGCATTAATGACACCTTCTAATTGAGCAAGTAATGGGATTGGTAAATCCTCCAGGCCTTCCATGACTCCACGCACCTCAAGCAGGGGGATCTGGGTAACAGAGTTAGCAGCAACGGTAATTGTTGTCATTTCTGCATGAATTTGATCATCCCCATCATGAGATGTAGGAGTAAAAGTAATTGTTAGATCATCAGCAATTTCTCCAAGATAGAGACTGAGACCATCAAAATCATCATCTTGAATTTCCCAGCGACCATCTGTTAATTGTCGAGCGGGAACATTAAAGCGGCTATGGGATGGCAGGCTAACGGGCTCTCCATCAACATCAAGAGCACCGATCAAAAGAGAAAGGCGTTCCGATTGATCACTATCAGGAGAGCTGACGATCGGTTTTAGGTTGTTCAAATTCAACCATCCATTGCTCTCGATTAGTAATTTTTCACCTTCAGACTGGTCAAGCAGAAGGGTTGGCATATCGGCAACTGCTTTAACATTAAAGTTGACATGTTTTAGTACTGTCATTGACTTGCCACCATCCACAGGTGCCTTGCTAATCACTTCAAGGTCAAAACCAAATTGACCAGCCTGATGTTGATTTGTTTGCAATTGCCAACCATCTAGGCTCGACAGATTGAATGTATTATTGAGCTTGGCTGGTAGAAAAACCTGACCATCAGGATCGATGAGCTTGAGGCCTTCTGATATTTCAGAGATGCGATAACTAAGGATATCCTTATTATTAGCCGCTACTACCTGAACGAGATCGCTAAGATCTACCCCATCAGTATCTTCTAAAATAGTAGGAGAATCTAGAAGAGTAATCTTAGCAGCTCTTGCATTGCGGATAAAACCAAGAGTCAGCTCTTTAGACTCACTACGAGCCAGCTTGCCATTGCTAATCTCGCGACTGACACTTGAGACAGACAAACTAAAGCTGTCGACTTGCTCTATCCCTTTGTCTACCAGTTGCAACTCTAAAAAATCATCAGCACTTATCATTACAATCTGCTCACCATCAGCATTTAGATAGCTAATCGGTTGCCAACCATCATCACTTTGATGCTTCAATGCAAGGCCTTGGGGCAACTTGAACTCAAGGCGTAATTCTTCGGAACCATCTAAGTCATTAAGCCCTGAACTAGGAGTTGATTGATTGATCAAGCTAGACAGAGAAACAGAACCTCCCTCCAAAAGTGCAGGGGGGGACTCGGTGTAAACAACATCAGAGGGCTTATCTGCTATCGCTCGAATCGTTATCAGGACATCCTGGCTAGTGCGACTGATACTGTCGTTGGAAGCTTCTGTTGCAACAGCATGCCATTTGAATTGCAAAAGTCCTGAGAAGTCTTCTGCAGTAAGCAATTCAACTCCGTCGAGATCTTGAGAACTGAACCGATAGATACCGTCTTCAGAATCTAAAACAATCGGTTCTTCACCAGCCACCATGCGTTGCAATACAACTCCCTCTGGCATTGCACTTAACTCGTAATGCAAGGTTTCTGAACCATCATCATCAAGAAGCTCTGCTCGCTTAAGGATGTGATTCAAGGCTAGGGATTGATCTTCATTGATGGTTACATTGTTCAATTGCAGCAAGGGCTGATCAGCAACTGCCACAACATCTAAAGCCATGCTTGTAAGGGCAGAACTAAGCAAAGAGCCATCAGGTTGTAACTGACTAATTAAAACCTGCAAATTTGCATTGCCACTCCAGTTTTGACCGGGGATCAGTTCGACTTGTCCTTCATTAGCATTTAGTTCAGACCATGTAAACAACCAATCGCCTCGAGAATCACGAACACCTACGGAAGGAATAATCTCAGCAGGCAAACCTGACATGCGCACCAAAGTGAAGTCATCCAAGCCATTTTCAGACCATTTAACACTGTCCTTGCTTCTTAACTTCAATGGAACAGGGTTACCATTTTCCTGTAAATGAAGGCGACTTAAACGTGATTCAAGGCCTGTAGTTAATTCATCAGTAACTTGCTCAAGACTTGTTTTCAATAAAGAGATTTTATTAACTGCAAGATCTCCTTGATTTGCTATCTCTTCAGAATCGCCAGCTTTCTGAAGTTCTATGCCTTCTAATTGAAGGTCTAATTTTGCAGTAAATGCGGGCGCGATACGAAGACCGACGTCATAAAGATCGTAGATAGCTGCTGGATCAGCAAGACTGGCACCACTTAGGCGACGCAACACAGCATTATCTGCTGCCCATTCAGGCTGCTCGGCGAGTGTAATTAGCGTGTCTAGGTCAATAGAGTCAAGAAACTGGTTGAGGGGTTGTAGCTCATCGACTTCGCTGATTGCATCACCATCATCGAACCAAATCTGCAACTGATTCCAAGATGAGTCAAGGCTATTGATCAGTCCATCATTATTAGCATCCAGACTGGCAAGAGCCGAACTACCTGAAAGAAAACTACGTTGGCGATTATCTGTCTGAAAATACTCCGAAAGCAGCTCGCTAATAGAGCTGATATTTATATCAGCATTAGCAGAATCATTACTGATATCGTTGAGAACAAGGAATCCGGCATTTAATTGGCCATTTGCATTCGCATCTGATTTAAGCCAGGCAGTTGGTACGGCAGGGCTATCCGGCAACATTTCAAAGCTCACTCCACTACCATCACTAGCCAAAGAAGTAAGAGGCAGGCCTTGCTTGCCTGTAAAGTCGAGAATCAAAGGGTCAACAAATCGTGTTGCTGCAGACAACCTCTGTACAGAAGGTAACCCACCATTTATGGGTGAGAGATTAAGCTGGTGCTTAATGGTTTCAGATCTAGAATCACCACCTGGCTGGTTACTAATACGGGCAGTGAGCGCCAGATTCAGAGAAGCACCATCAAGGCTGACCGCATTCCTATCTGTAGCTACTAGGAAAAGGTTTCCATCATTAAGCGTTGTATGACCAACTGAATCAGCGCCTTGCTGTGTATCACTAGAACTCAAGGTAAACAATGTCATCGTGCCAAAGGCATCTGTGGCTCCAACAGCTTGGAAGGTATCGTTCAGCTTTTCTGCTAATACATAGCCAGGCGGGATATTAATAACTGCCAGAGTAAGGTCTTCATTTGGATTCTGCTGACCTGTTGAGCTAAGCCCTCGCTGGACAGTAACGATTAGGGCTCCTGTTTCAGGGTTGAAACTTAGAGAAGGTTCGCCTTCAAGTGGTTCTGTGATGAATTCAGGAACAAGAGCGACTTGAGCAACATCCCAGGCAAAAGAAAGATTTTCAACCTCACAAGCAAGTCCATTTGAGAGTTCATTTGCCAACTTTTGGGAATCAATATGGTCATTAAGTACAGAGCGTGCGGAAGCCAATACACTTAAATGACCATCAAAACTACCTTTAAAACTTTCAGGACTTATGATACCCAAATCAAGTTGATCTGGCAGAGGCCGCTGTTCGCTATCGAAAGAAATAAAGAAGCGTTCGGCAATAGCTTCTCCTGACTGACCAAGCAATTGTTCTGAACTGATTGCAGCTCCTTCAATGTTGATAGCGCTATCTACAGGTAAGTCGAGTTGCAATCGCAAACTCTTTGCAGCATCTGGCAAATTGAGTTCAAGTTGAAACTTTGCTTCTTCACCAGAGCGCTGAATGCCCAATGGTGGCATCATGAGCAATTCAGGAGGTTGGCTTAAAAATGGGCAAGGTTTAGTAGATAGAGTTTTAGCTGAAGAGAAAGCTTGCATGCCATTGCTGGCTTCAGTACTGATCGCTTCAACAATCAGAGAAGCATCTTGGTGAGCAGCATCTGTGCTGCGAAGACATGCTGACTGCCACTCCTTTGAACTCAGCAAAAGTAAATCACCTTGTCGCTCGCCGATTGCGGCACCGCTTTGATCAGTTAGCAAGAGGTCAGGACGATTAGCTGGCAATTCAACGCGATAACTAAGCTGTTCGCGTGGATCGACACTATTGGCTAATAGCTGGCTTGCTAGAGAGACCAATTCGAATGAATCTTCGCTTGAAGGCTCTCGAGTCGTGATGCCTGTCCAAAGGGGCGAATTGGCAGTTGGCTCAAGAGTGAACGCTACAGAACGAGTGACAACATCAGAGACAAGGCCTGTATCGCCAAGCTCACTTTGAACTGAAACATCTAAGTTAAAATCCCCGATTGCATGATCATCATCAGGAACTTTAAATTGCAAACCATCGATAACAGCTTTAACTTGCTCTGCAGATCCACTAATTTGCCATTGACGTTGAGTACTGGAATAGCTGGAATTGACCACATCAATTCCAGCTCTTTCTACAAGATTTAATGGTTGTTGTTTTCCTAGCGGCTGTTTAATTGTGAGGTGGACCAATTCACCATCTCGTGGATCAAGAGAGAATCTGACGAGATCATTTAGTTGAACGAGGGACCCTTCTGGTTTCTTAGTAACATCATCTAGAGCTACAAGCTCAGGGGTAGCAAAAGTGCGCTGTAGGTTAAGTGATAGATCAAAACTGGCTGATTCACCAGAAGTATCAGTAGCAATTAAGCGGACCTGCCATTGGCTCAATCCGCCATACTCATCAAGGCCAAGGCCAGAGGTATTACCTTTTATAGTTAATGTTTTAGGATCAAATTTAAAGGGAGGGGGAGAATTATCTGTAGACCTCCTAAATAGTTGTGGAGAGCCTTCTAGCTCAAGAGTTAGCTTCTCAGACCCACTAACAATCAAATCCGAATCAGAGAAAAGAGAGCGAGGAAGTTCCAGCAATACATCTTGCTCCTCAGCCACTGTAATTTGCAAACCACTGAGTTGATTGGATTGATTACTGTCCTTAGAGGAGGTTATTGCTGTTGCACTATTAACGCCTTCTGTCCTCAAAGAGGCAAGAAAATCTTCTGCACTGGAAAAGCTGACAACAGGGGCACTATTACGATGACGAACAAGTAGAGGAACAATCGCTGATGCACTAAGGCCTGCCGAATCCGTAGAACGGACGCGCAGGATATGCTGACCAATCTCTCCAACACTTGGATTGATTTTTAGCAGACCTGAATTCTCATCCCAACTGAGCCATTCTGGTCGTTGATCTTGAGAAAGATCATTGTCTGCCAAATCAATAGCTTGACCAGTTCCAATATCAAGCTCAACATGAAGTTCTAATTCCTCACCAGGCACGACATTGAGGTCTGGATCATTGAACCAAGTGTTTAAATCAATGATTCGCTCTAAGCCTGTAAATAATGCATTAGGATCATCCTCACCTAGGGGAGCATCTCCAGGAGCAGTAGGCAGCTGAGCCGCCAAGAATTCAGAAAGCAATAGAGTGCGGTGAGGAGTATCATTAACATTTTCAACGGTAAGACTGACAGATTGATCGACAAAAAGGCCTGCCGCGTCTACAGCTCTGACAACAAACCTATTCGTACCAACGTCCTTGCTCCCCGCTGTACCAGTAAGGGTTCCGTTAGCGTGATCAATCTGGATCCAGGCCGGTGGAGATTGATCACCTTCTGCTGCAACAAGTTGATAGTTAAGTTGCTCATCTCGGTCTACAGACAGATCTGGATCAACAAAAGCACCTTCTGGCAACCTATAAGTAAAGCTCTCTCCTTGGATAAGATTTGGAGGTACAATCGATACTGAGGAATCAAGCTGAGGACTATCATTAACGTTTTTGACGTCAATCAAAAGCTGCTGCTTAGCTGTACCTCCTCGACCATCATCGGCGATGACAGTAATAGAATAACTACCAACATCAGAATTATTGGGGATACCGATTAGTTGACCCGTTTGACTATCAACTTCTAACCAACTAGGGGCTGAAACAAGTTTGTAAGCAAGGCTAGAATCATCCTGATCACTAAATAGGCGTGCAAGATCATGACTGAGTGATTGTCCCTGCTTCAACTCAGGTGTAAAGTATTCAGAAGGAATATCAACATCTGTCAAAGCTACTGGTGCATCATTGACCTCAGTCACAGCAACAGCCAAATGAGTCGTTAGGTTGCTGTCGATCTCTCCCTGGTGGAGAGTAAAGGCATAACTACCAACTTCTTCTTGCGTAGGCTGAGCTTTTAGAATCCAAGCATTAGGGCTATGGCCATCAAGAACAAGTAGTTCTTGATCATTTAAAGAGATACCACCATTCGTTGGCGACATGGTGACCTGCATTTGCAGATCAGGAGCCAGAGATGGATCTTCAACCTGAAATGCTAAGCGGGCGAAAAGCGTTTGCGGATCAGAAGAACGGAGGTTGCCAAGCGACTGACCAAGACCTGCATTGGGGAGCGCAGCAGCGCCGATGCCAACAAGTGCTTCACGGTGTAGATCGCTACTGGTTTCTGGCTGGAGTGTGGTGAGCTTGCCTGTACTCTGAAAAAGAGGCAAATGATTACGCTCAAACACCTGAGCAGAACGGTTTTGATCAACAATCAAATTCAATGCTGAAGCATCCCAATTGAGATCAAGCTCAAGGCCGATCAAGCCGCGACCATCGGATCGGCGATCTTGAACATGAATCTCTAACCAGAGCTTCTCTGAATCCGTAGGGTCAGATTCAAAGGTTTGACTAATCACAAGGCGTCCATCTCCGACAAGCTCTGGAGTCGGAGACATCTGGATCACCTCAAGCCAGTCAGGCAAAGGCGGAGACGGCACATCCGGCAACGAAAAAGCACGAAGACTCCATGGGCCATTGGCGTCAGCCGTTGGTGGATACTCTCCCAATGGCATGAGCGTGGTCTTATCTTCAAACCACTCTTCAACCTTGAAGGGAATGTTGAGTGGCGAGTCCTGCTCATTGAGCTGTGGAGCTCCATCTTGATCAAGAGGACGCCAATTAAAAGTATCAAGATCAAGATTATCTTTTACGTCTGGGAAGTCTCCAACTGAAGAGAGAGTTGCATTCCCATTTTCAGGGCTGAAATCAACAACTGGTTGGAGTTGGGTTGTATCTAATTTACGATCTTCATCATCAGCCACAAGCGCCTGGACTTGCACTTGGCGTTGTAGGGCAACTTGTAATGGTTGCTCATCTTGCTCAACTTGACCGCCATTCTGATAGTCAAGCAAAGGGTTAAAAGGAAACTCCTCTCCCTCTAAAACAGGACCAGAAAGAGTCTTTGCATCTATTAGAAGTTGATCATCCAAGCCTGAACTTGGATTCTTTTCCAACAAAACGTCAGTCAGTTGCTCTGTATTCTGATAAACAAGAAAAGGATCACTGGCGAATTCATCTCCTAAAAGAGGAGAAAGATTATTTGAAATCAGAGGCAATGAATCTGATTCAGCACTTATGTAGAGACCAGAAAGAGCATCCGGAGGAGCCTGAGTTGGTCCTGGTGCTTCAATCGGACTAGAGCCTGAAGTATCAAAATACAAGTCAATATGGGCATCTAAAAGAGTTGGATCTGGAGGGGATTGATCCAAATCGGTAGAATGCAGACCCTGCTCAAGAGATGGAGCTTTATAAGCTGATCCATGCAGGACTAATTGAGAATCCCATGGAGAAGGATTATAGAGATTATCAACATCAAGGCCAGGGACATCACCGGCTAATTTCCGGATCGAACCATCTAATTCATGCTGCTGCAAGGAAATAGATTCAGCATTTTGCCACGTAGGTGAAGCCTTCTGATCATCAATGTCTAGAGTAACTGAAGCAGAATCTTGATTTAATGATCCTGAAGAAGAATCATAAATAATCTCTGGAGCAGAAAAAGAATATTGAACAGCATCATGATCCTTATTAGTTGCATCGAAGGACCAGTTTACTGAAGCGAGCTGTTCATCCATCGAGCCATCAGCTGTACTTGTTATTTAGTGGCATAACAGAGAAAAGCCTAGAAGTAATTTCTAGTGGCAATAAATACAATATCCAAGAAGGAGTAATGAAACAAGCTTGGTATTGTTTGGAGGTTTGCATATCAGAGACTTCATTTGGTTTCAGGTTAAATATGCTGATATTGATGGTTTTTACAGTTTTGGCCTTGGATCAATCTGTTTGGAAGTAATCACCTGCAATATCATTTGCTGTCGTTGTTGCAGGGTTCTGTTCCAGAGGATCTTGCACGGCGTTCGGACCATTGCCTCCAACTGCGGTGCCAGCAACTTCTCCAACCTCTAGAGGTGCTACATAATCTGCATCTTGACCGAATTCGATATCATTGGATTGCTTGAAAGGTGTGTTATCCCATGTACCGGCTTCTACAGGAGCGGTGCTTGAGTCTAAACCATCATCATAAAACTGTTGATCAAGTTGAGCCCAGGAGAAATCGTTGGTCATACCGGTAAAAGACTCGGAAGCATTATGTAGTGATTTACCCCAATCTGTATCAATAGCTTTCAAATCTTCCATGCTGATAGTTCCATCAAAGTTTGTATCTACATCGAGCGCTCTGGCGCTTACATTAATTTGCTGAGGGACGACAGTATCTTCTTCTCCGTTTGCTCCAGGTATTGTCGTCTGAGGCGTAGTTCCACTTGCTTGACGAGCTGCACCAGCATTGAGGTAGGCAATATCTTTCATGGAAACACGGCCATCATAATTAACATCACCTGCGAAAGTAATTAGGTTTTTAGATCCTCGGCCGATATTAAATTGAGCCGCTCCACCCTCTGCTTGGATCTGATAAATACCCTCACTGAGGTCTACAACTTTACCTGCCTCACCAGTAATTTTAATCGCAGCATGGACTGTCCCACTTTCAACTTCAGTGTCAACCAAGATTCCATCCGTGTATGTTCCGCCTAAAAGGTTATTCTTCTCACCCGCATCATCATTCTCGAAATAACTTTCTGACTCTATGAGTTGAGCGTAGGGATTGGTCTGACCTAGTATTAAATCGGTTAAATCGGCTGGCAAATCGGCTGCGTTAGTTATTATATTTCCCGATTCATCTATTCTATTCCCAGAATCATCGAAAATTGGAGTTTCAAGAATACCAGTAATCTCAATGTTTTTAGCTCTAGTATTGCCATTATTAGTCCATCGATTCAGTGTCTTAATCGTATCCCCTGAACGAACGAGGTTTGTGAATTGTGCGTCAGAACCGAGATTACCGATTGTTCGGTTCGTTCCCATAACGATGCCAGTATCTTGGGTAAGAACCACTGAAGCTTCAAAGAGAGTGACTTCATTGCCAGTTGCTGCAACTTTGCTGCTTCCTTCTTGATCGCCAAGATCTCTAAGGCTCTGAATACTCTTATTAACATATCCCTCTGAATCTGTAGTGGTTTTTGAGAGGATAGTCTCATCTCTATTTGCTGTAATCGTGAATTCAAGTGGATTAGCTTTCAGCAAACCAAGAGAGTTCCTACCTAACTCTTCAATTTTCTGTTCGTTAAAGTTTAGTTTAATAGATGCAAAAACATCGACACCATCGCCATTAGGATCATAAGGGATACCTTCTCCTGCTTCCACTCCTGCAAAGATGCTGACTTCTCCTTCTGCATCTAATGTTCCATCCGGTATTTTCAGCATGTCCGAGAGACTGCTGGCGGCTATTCGTATTGTTCCATTAGTCCAATCAGTCCAATTACCATCTGCATCTTTTGTTCCTGTTCCTTCAGTGATCTGAATAGCATTGGCTATTGGCATTTCCTCACCAATAGTTATGTCACTTGCAACGATACTTTCAAATATTCTTGAGTCATAGCCGATAGTGATATCTGCTCCTTCTAAATCATAATCATCCAATGCTTCAGCTGTGATCTGTAGTATGTATTCTTTTTCATAGACATCATCCTGATAGGTTTTTTCTACACTAACAACACCTAATTCCCTCAGAGCGTTTTCTGGGTCGATATAGTTATGACCATCATAATCATCAAGCTTATCGAATAAATTGTAATCAAGTCGGATGGCTTTGCCTTTCAGGTCTGGAATAAAACTGTTTTCGTCGTCAGATCCAGATGATAAATTTGAACCTTTTGCCTTCAGAGAGGAAATTTGCAACTCGTCTGGGGCTGACCAAAGATTTTCAAGCTTAATTTCGCCTATATTTTCAATTATTCCGGGAGCCCAACTGCCACCGTCGGCTAGATAATCTAAAAATTCATTAGTACTGGTTTTAGTGTTGATGTTTTCGGTAACTGTTTCCCAGACTGTTTCCCAAGTTTCTAGAGTATCTGTATAGTCCACCCTAGCAAATGATGAGTCGTACCCATACCCGTTAGCATCTAGGGCCCACCCAAATACATCTGTTGTTGGAGTTGAATATGTTACAACATCTTTTGGAACAGCATAAGAAGTGGTGTAGCTTTCACCGTCTGTAAGTTCACCATCATCAGAGATTGAAAGACGGGTTAATGATGCCCCACTTCCCGCCATATTGTTGATGTTTATACTAATGGCGTCGCCATCTTGCTTTAATTTGAGAGTTATATCTCGCGCCTCGAGATCTTCAATCGACATGCGTCCATCTTGAATGGACCATCTGTGGTTGTCGTATACTGATGCCTTGATTTGTTTAAAAATATTACTGTCAAGCTGGTATCCGCCTTTGTCTGAGTCATAACTTATGGTTAGGGTTCTGTTTAACCTGTCACCTGCGTCATATACGTCGAATTGAATAGTTGAACTGAAGTCTCTTCCGAGAGAGGGGAGTTTACTCGTATAGCCTTTATCAAGATTTAGCTTGATTTTGTCTAAGAAATCTTCACTCTTGAGTATATCTAAATTAAGACCATTTGCTGCACTTGTATCTATTAAACCCTCATTTTCTGAGAAGCCTGATGCATCTAATCTCTCATTTTTCTCTAGTTCAAATGTATTGCTATCATATATTGTTTTAAATTGAAAGCCTAGATCTGCCGAGCCGGGACCAGACGGAAAATCAGTATTGCCATTTGGGTATAACTCACCTGTGCTGAGATAGAAATCATCTAGATTCCATAGTGTTTCCGCGGAGGGTGCTTCTTCAAGTTTCCTTAGAAAATCTTTGATTTTAGTTTTGCTATTTAGCTCAAGCTCGAAACTCGTTCCGGTCCATTTGTCGTCAGTAAGTGTTGCATTAATGACATTATCCTGGTAGCTAGTGGCTGCAGCAGCACTACTTGGGCGGTCTGTCCATGATGTTTCATGGTCTCCAGCAGAAAGGGTTATACTTTCGTAACCATTTACTTGTCTAAATGTAGCGTTCAAGTTAGCTTTGCCTGCCCTCCTGAAGTTGTCAACATTAAGATCGAATGCCAGTGCACTTTCTAGTTCTTTGTAAAAATCAGTCAGCGTCTCAGCGCCTTCTTTAATGGCTCCTACATCAATTACTCTGATACCTTCCGAATCAGTGCTAATTCCTGTTGATGCTAGAGATTTATCTCCCCAATTAAATGAGAGGTCTTCTGCAGCTACTTGCTGCCCCCCTGGTTGATTTGTCTGGGAGTCAAGTTCTTTAAGTTCTGTCCAAAATGCGTTATCAAATTTAAGCTTTATGTCTGGGGTTAGAGATGTAGTTTCTTGTATACTGACGTAGTCACGGTGTGGATCATTTGAAGGATTATTGATGATTTTTGTTTCACTAGAGGAATATGGATCTTGGGTATCAAAGCCTTTCCAGTCATGGTATCTGAACTCGGTAGCAACTAAACTAAGACAAATCTCACCCTTGTCAGAACTGATAAACTCCCATGTAGTGGGATTAAATAAAGGAGTTTTATAGGCTGGGACGGTTTCTGGAATGTTCTTGTCAGTATTGCTACGGGCGAAATTCGCGATCAGGTCGTTAAGGAGGTTGTTGGTTTGGAGACTTATTTCAGCAATCGACTCACCTTCTGCATTCGTAGTAAAGGTGTCACCATTATTTCCGGACCAGGAGCCCCATGCTGAGAGCTGTTGAGACAGCGGGTTGAGGTTAGTATTAGTAGCTGTTTGCGTGTCTATAGGGCTATAGTAAATATTCCATGTTGCATTTGCATTAATACTAGTTATACCTTGATCAGCGAGATTTCCAACTGCTTCAAGTTTTATATCTCCAAGAATATTGTTTAATTCGCTAACACTTTTAACGGTTTTTGTTGCTGTACTTGTTGCTGTATCGGACCCTTTGCCTACTTCTACCCAGCTTTCACTATCAGTTAGTTGATTGTAATCCCCCCTGTAGCCCCAGCCCAATTGCGTTGAGCCTGAGCTCTCGCCACCTTCTCCAGTTCCATATCCCGTATCGCCCATATTTGGACTGTCATATCCACTTCCAGTGGTTCCAGTATTTGTACTGCCATATCCACCACTTCCAGCGGTTCCAGCACCCCCAACAGGTGGTGTAATCAGGACGCCATTCTCGTCGTAGAGATCGCTGCCTGTGCCTGGATCCTGCCCTTGAGGCCAACTGGAAGTCATAACAGCCCTCTGGCTCATACTTATATCTATATCTATTATAGCTCGCAATATTCAGTTGGAATCCATTTCGCCATACGTTTACTTATTTTAATCTTGCCTGAACCCTTGCCCTGAAAGGGATGTGCCCAGATCGCATGTCAATTCAGGCACCTTGCCTGCAGTGTGTTTGTACTGCTTAAGGCGTAGGCGGCTCTTGGAAGTAGTCGCCAGCGATGTCGTTATCCGTTCGGCTGCTATCGCCATCTGCATCGATCACACCCACAGCTCCTGGTGATTCCAGTGATTCCACGAAGTCATTGCCGGCTTCTAGGGCGTTTTGATCCTTAAACGCTTGGTTATCCCAGGTCGTATCGCCTGTGGTGCCCTGGCTTTCCAATTGCTCCCACGAAATCTCACTCTCGCCAAGGAAGGCATCTGTTGATGCTTGTGGTACTTGATGCAGGCTTTTGCCCCAATCGGCATCCAAGACAGCTAAATCAGCCATCGAGATCTGGCCATCAAAGTTGGCATCAACTCCTCGCGCCACACTCGCTTCAACAAGGCCATGTTTATTGACATCAGCAGCTGCTTGTCCTTCACTGGCTAGTTGTTGTCTTGCTGCTCCAGCATTGAGATACGCCAGATCTTTCATTGAGACCCGGCCGTCGTAGTTCAAATCCCCTTGATAGGTAATCAGGTTTTTGGATCCCAATTTATTCTCAAAGATCTCTGAGCCTTCTGCTTTAAGACTCAAAATG
>NZ_JNBA01000019.1 GCF_000760295.1 Prochlorococcus sp. MIT 0701 | reverse complement strand
TCCAAACCAAGCACCATCCCTTCAAGCCCAACACCAACACCCAAATCCTCAGATGCTTCAGATGACCTGAAAGCCAGTGCAGCTCAAGTGGCCTCCACACAAGCCACACCTGCTGTCCCTAAGACACCAGCTCAACAACAACCTGCTCCAGCTCAAGACAGCCCGGCTATCTCCAAACCAAGCACCATCCCTTCAAGCCCAACACCAACACCCAAATCCTCAGACGGGCCCGAAGGCCCTGATCAAGGAGAGGAGTTGAAGCTGCTTTTGGAGAAACTGCGCAACTTCTTCAAGGTGAGCAACTGGATCAATCAAGACGATCAAACAAGCCAATGGCAAAAACTGAGACGACCCGTTCTTGTCATTGCTGCACTGATCACCCTTGTGATTTTTGTTCGTATCTATGGCGGTATTTTGTCCACGATTGAGAGCGTCCCTCTGGCCCCATCTCTCTTCGAAATGGCCGGCATCCTCTGGCTGACATGGTTTTCAATCACCCGCCTGATCCGCAGCGAAGATCGCCAGGATGTGATCTCCAGAGTGCGCACCCGATGGGAGGCCTTCCGTGGAACAACTGACAACAAGCCCTAGCTAAAGCTCCTTTCCCTCAAGACAAAATTTGAATCACCCCAGTTGTTAACTTGGCGTGACTTTATTTGGTCTGTGGTGAACATTCAGCTCGGACGCACCAAGGTCGTTCGCCGGGCCTATGGCATCGACGAAACCGCCCTTGTTCCGGGTGGACGAACCGTTGACCCGGAGATCACTGACACCTGCTGGAACCTCGCGGGTATCGAACGTGAGATACCGATCATTGCGAGCGCTATGGATAGCGTTGTCAATGTCGATATGGCTGTGGCCCTATCCCGCCTTGGAGCCCTCGGCGTAATGAATCTGGAGGGAGTCCAAACCCGCTACAAAGACCCCAACCCAGTACTGGATCGGATCTCCGCAATCGGAAAGGACGCCTTCGTGCCACTAATGCAGGAGATCTACAGCAAACCTGTGCAAGAAGCCCTGATCTATCAACGCATCAAAGAGATCAAAAATCAGGGGGGCATTGCTGCTGTGAGTGGCACACCCGTGGCAGCAATGCGCTTTAGCAAAACCATTGCAGAAGCGGGTGCTGACCTCTTCTTTGTGCAGGCGACAGTGGTCTCAACCGAACACATTGGTCCTGAAGGTCAACAAACTCTCGACCTAGAGGCCCTTTGTCAAGGCATGGGGGTCCCTGTGGTGATGGGTAATTGCGTCACCTACGAGGTCGCTCTTCAACTCATGCGTGCAGGTGCCGCAGGGGTGATGGTTGGCATCGGCCCTGGTGCTGCCTGCACCTCCCGTGGAGTTCTTGGCGTGGGCATCCCCCAAGCCACCGCAGTAGCGGACTGCGCTGCCGCCCGTGAGGACTACGAGCGAGAGAGTGGTCGCTACGTTCCGATCGTCGCAGATGGCGGCATCATCACAGGAGGGGACGTCTGTAAATGCATTGCCTGCGGTGCCGATGCGGTCATGATCGGCTCTCCGATCGCCCGAGCAGTTGAGGCCCCTGGTCGTGGCTTCCACTGGGGTATGGCCACGCCCAGTCCCGTACTGCCAAGGGGCACAAGAATCAAGGTGGGCAGCACAGGCAGCCTGGAACGCATCCTTAGAGGTCCTGCTCTGCTAGACGATGGCACCCATAACCTGCTAGGCGCTCTCAAAACGTCCATGGGCACTCTTGGGGCCCGTACGATCAAAGAGATGCAACAGGTTGAGGTCGTCATCGCCCCATCTCTGCTGACCGAAGGGAAGGTTTATCAGAAAGCCCAGCAGCTAGGCATGGGCAAGTAAACATTCCGATCGCAGGCGAAAACCGATTGGATCCGAGAGAGACCATGGCTAGTATGTAGTCGTGAGGGCTACGGCCCACACACTCCTCACACACACCGGCCCGACGAGCTCGGGCTTTTCGTCTTCTGTGCAAGAGACCGTCACAGTTCCTACCTGTGCAGGCTCTTAAGCCTGAATAAAATACAAAGGATTGCTAAATTTCCGCAAAATCAACGACCTAAGGAATGTCCAATGCCGCCGCAGTTACCGACGCCTCCTTCGAGCAGGACGTCCTTCAAAGCGACGTGCCTGTGCTAGTTGATTTCTGGGCGCCTTGGTGTGGCCCATGTCGCATGGTTGCTCCGATCGTCGATGAGATTGCCAAGGAATTCGAGAGCAAGATCAAAGTCTTCAAGCTCAACACTGACGAAAACCCCAACGTCGCCAGTCAATACGGTATTCGCAGTATCCCCACCCTGATGGTGTTCAAGGGAGGTCAAAAAGTCGACACAGTTGTTGGCGCAGTGCCCAAAGCCACGCTTTCTGGAACCATTTCAAAGTACCTCTGAAGCTTGATCCAACTTCGATTCCAGCCCTCCTAGATCACCCTTGGCCTGATTCAATGCCTGACATGGCTAAAAGGCCAGATTGCGGAGGGTTTCTTTGATTACACGTCTAGGCTTAATTGATTACGGCATGGGCAATCTGCACTCTGTGCAGATTGCCTTTGAAAGGCTCCACAAGGCTCTTCACATAGTGAGGCAGCCCGCCGACCTCAGCCGCTGTGATGCATTGATCTTGCCTGGAGTAGGTGCCTTTGATCCCGCCATGGTGCACCTTGAGCAGACCAGACTGGTTCCAGACCTCAAGAGTTGGGTGAAAGGAGGACGACCTCTTCTAGGCATCTGTCTGGGTCTGCAGCTGTTGTTCGAATCGAGTGACGAGGGAAATGCCACCGGCCTAGGCTTACTTAAGGGCCACGTTCAACGACTGCCCTCCAATCAAGGCGAACGAATTCCCCACATGGGCTGGGCTGCTCTACAACATCGAAACGACTGCCCGCTGCTTGACAAGGAAGATCCAGACAGCTGGATGTATTTCGTGCATTCCTATGCTGCAGTCCCCAGCCAAAACAGTGATCTGGCGGCCATAGCGCCGTTTGGCCGAGACAACATCACAGCGATGGTCTGGAAAGGCCGACTAGGGGCCTGTCAGTTTCACCCAGAGAAATCCGCTGCAGCAGGCGAGCGCATGCTGAGTCGCTGGCTGAAGTGGCTGGAGACCGGCGCAAAAACTCTGCCATGAGTAGCCAGCTAAGGCTCTCCGGAGGGCGCAGGCTTAAGAGTCCCGCTGGCCAAGGCACTAGACCCACGACGAGTCGTGTTCGTGAAGCAGTGATGAACGTGCTAGCCCCACGCTTGCATGACTGCAACTGGCTTGACCTATTTAGCGGCAGTGGAGTAATGGGCTGTGAGGCGTTGCAAAGCGGCGCACGACGTGTGGTAGCTGTTGAAAGAAACTTGAACACAGCCAAAGTCTGTCAGGCCAACCTAATTGCCACCGCCTCTGGCCTCTCCCAGCAGAGCAACATAGAAGTGATCCGCCATGACGTACTGAGCTGGCTGAAGAGAGGTTGCCATGCAGCAAAGTTCAATCAACCTTGGGCAGCGGAAAACCCTGGTTTCAACCTGGTCTACCTCGATCCGCCTTATTCTTCAAAACTCTATTCAGAAGTCTTCAAAGCCCTGCTTACAGGCCATTGGCTGCAGAAAGATGCTGTAGTGATCTGTGAGCATGCCACGAACAACAGCTTGGAAACCCCGATGCAGTGGCTTGAACAAGATCGCCGTATCTATGGCAGCAGCGCCTTACTGTTCACCAATCCCCCAGAACAGTATCCCGACGATACTGATTCCAAGCATCCACAAACAATCCAAGCAAAGTGACCGGAATCAAACCCAGGACGATGCCGCAGAGAAGTGGTTCGATCATGGCCTCGCGCCCAGTTGAAAGATTAAGCACAATTGTTTCATGCTCCTGAACTCACCGTGACGGGCCCGTCATCAAACAATCAAAGCAAAAACGGGTTAATTGGAGCCCTAGTGGTATTGGCAGCAGCTGCCTGCATTGCAATTTTGTTATGGGTGCTAGGACACTCACAACGAGATCCCTACATCAACGCCACCCTTGATTTGAAGGGATCTTTGGAGCAAGGAGGTCGACTGTTCCGCATCAACTGCGCTGGCTGCCACGGGAT
Source organism: Prochlorococcus sp. MIT 0701 (assembly GCF_000760295.1). Classification (GTDB taxonomy): domain Bacteria; phylum Cyanobacteriota; class Cyanobacteriia; order PCC-6307; family Cyanobiaceae; genus Prochlorococcus. The sequence goes on along the minus strand of NZ_JNBA01000019.1, from coordinate 17,217 downwards.
TACTGCCCAAGGAAACTTAGGACCAAATCTCCTTGACGTGAGCGAACGTCGCAACGACGCCCAGCTGATCAGGCAAGTGGTAAGCGGCAATACGCCACCCATGCCCAGATTCCAGCTGGAGCCTCAAGAGATGGCCGACCTACTGGCTTATCTAAATTCCCTGAATTGAACAAGGACATCCGCTCAATCCAAACGACTGTTGTTCTGGTTGAGCCAATTGGTCCACTGAATCTGGGCAGTGTGGCCAGACTCTGCGCCAACTTCGGAGTGCAAGAACTACGTCTGGTCTCGCCCCGCTGCGACCCTGCTGATGCCGAGGCACGACGCATGGCTGTCCATGGCGCAGCAATGCTTGAGCAAGCAAAACAATTCTCATGCTTGCTCGATGCCGTAGCTGACTGTCACAGAGTTGTGGCCAGCTGCGGCCGATTGGATCATGGCAACATCCCCCTGCAAACCCCCGAACAAGCAGTGCCATGGTTACTAGAGAGCATGGGTACAGCACCTGTAGCACTGGTATTTGGCCGTGAAGACAGAGGCCTAACCAACGAGGAACTTCAACTCGCCCAACGTGTACTCACCCTGCACAGCTCTTATGGATATCCATCCCTCAACCTCTCGCATGCGGTAGCGATCGTGCTGCATGAGCTACAACGTTGCCAAGGGCAAGGAACGCTCAGGGGAGTGCAATCGGCATGGCCCGACCCAGCATCACCTCGTCAACTCGACGCATGCTTAACAGACGCACAGGATCTCCTGTTAGAGGTGGGATTTCTTTTGAGCCATACGGCCCAAGCCCGCATGGCCAAAGTCCGTGGTTTACTCCAACGCGCTGCCGTCCGTCCCGAGGAAGTAGCCCTGCTGAGAGGGATGGTGAGGCAACTGCGCTGGGCCATCCATTCTCGTCACTCTTAACCTCAGCCGAACTCACTGATCTTCACTTCCTTGTCAAGCAGTCGCCCTTACCGCAAGCGCTCAAACGGGGCTGGTCCCCTACGGCTTTTGTTGCGTCTGATCTTGATGGGCATCGGCCTCGGCGTGATTACAGGTTCAGCGCTCAAGATGCTCGGCCCACAGGTGAAGCAGGGCAAGCTGGACTTGCCGGAGTGGCTTCCTGGGCGAAATTGGATTCCCCTAAAGGGCCTCACCAGTCGCTTCAACATGGTTGAGGAAGCCACAAACCCCATACTCAGCAATGGGAATAGTTTGCAACTGGGCAACTTCCAGACGAAGCAAGAACTCACAAAGTTGAGCAACCGCTGGAGAGATCTGGCCAAGCAACAGAAAGACTTACAAGCAAGCGCATTTTTACTAGTGCTCGATGACGGACGCTATGCCGAGCTCTCCCCCGAGACAGCACTGCCTGCAGCTAGCTCCATCAAAACAGCAATCCTGCTCGTAGCTCTCGAACTCATCGATTCCGGTCAGCTCAGCTGGAATGAACCCCTGAAGCTCACCAAAGAGATTATTGGTGGTGGTGCTGGCTGGATGGCCAGTAAACCGCTTGGCAGCCAATTCCCTGCCCACGAAGTTGCCACCGAGATGATCAGGGTGAGCGATAACACCGCCACCAATCTGCTGATTCAACGCATTGGTGGCAAGGACGTCCTCAATGCACGCTTCAATGCTCTCGGCCTGAGCTCCACGGTGGTGAATAACTGGTTGCCGGATCTACAAGGCACCAATACCACCAGCAGCCACGATCTGGCACGGGCCATCGCACTGGTCGATACCGGGAAAGCCCTTAGCCCACGCACACGGGATCTATTCAGGGAGGCAATGAGCACCTCCGTCAGCAACCGCCTATTACCTGGTGGATTTCTCAAGGGACTGGGCGGTAAGCAAGGAGAGCCTGACAACAGCCTCCTGGCAAAGGGCTACCGCATCTACAACAAAACCGGCGACATCGGCATCGCTTATGCCGATGCCGGCCTGATCGAACTACCTGATGGCAGTCGGGCAGTGGCAGGGTTCATGGTGAAAGGCCCCTTCAACGACCCCCGCTCCACAGAACTAATCCGCGACATGGCAGCCGCTATGGCTCCAGTACTCAAGCCAAAGCCATCGACACCTCGAACGGAATCAACAAAAAGCAATCAGCCATGAAGATCCCCGCCCTTTTGTCAGTTGCCCTTTTCACCGTTTCTGGAGCAGTGCTTTACACCCCTGCTCTGATTGCTGCCCCAACCGTAAAACGAAGACAGCAACAGGTCAGGCCCCTACCAGGCGGGCTTGACAAGGTGCTGATGGTTAATGACAACAATCCCGAACTCATTACAGGGGAAGGGATTCTGATCTCCACCTTCCCTACCAAAAACACAAAAAGGTCCAGCGCCAAAGCTGACAAAAGCAACCTGGCCGTGCCACTCGATGGTCGTTTCGATCTATTCAGTCACCACGTGTATGCCGGCCTTCCCGATCATCTCGAATCCACCCTCTGGCTAGCAGTGCTGGCACAGCCACGGGGTGATGAGCCTGTGCAACTGACCCTATTGAGAGGCAGCACCTCCCTATCGCAAGCCACCGAAGCAGGACAGACAGCTGCACCATTTCTGCCTCTGCCGAAAGTGATTGCCGAAACCACGTCCCCAATTGCCGCTGGCCCAGGCAGCCGGGTCGCTGGCGATCTACTGCGGGGGGAGCGAGCTAGAGAGCTCCCAGAGCGCTGGGAACTCCTACCAGGCAGCCCGAGCGCCCTATTGGTGCTCCCCATTCCCGTAGCAGGTCTCGATCCACTTCTCAACGGTCGCAACCTTCAGATGCGGCTTCATAGCTCCGGCCCCATCTCACTGGCCACCGTGGCTGCCTACGGCAATCCCAAAGCTGCCCCTCCACTGTCTCGCTGGATTGAGCTACTTGAAAGCGGCGAACTCAGCCCCAAGGAACATCACCCCACTCCTCGAGGCAACAGCGGCAAGATCGTGTATTCACGCGTCAGCGGAATCCAGTTGGGCAGCACATGGAAGACAACCCTGACTGATCCTGGTAGCACCGTGCTAAGCACAATCAATACACCCATCTCCTGGCCTATCAGCAGCCTCGAGAGAGGCAGCCTCGGCACGGATCAGGTACAAACCGCTGAATTACAAGCGCACTACGAGAACACAGCATGGGCTGCCCATGGGAACTACGGAGTTGAATATGACCTCACTCTGCCGTTACACAACAGATCACAGCAGGCAAAATCCTTCTTGCTGACCCTTGAGTCCCCCTTAAAGAAGGACAACAACAACGAAAGTCTTGACTTTCGCGTCTCAGCCAGCGGACCTGTGATGTATCGAGGGCTGATCGAGGTCAGTGGACTCGATAGCGAGTCCAGTCAATCCAGTCGACCCATGGGCCGTCGCCGCTTCCACCTAGTCCTGCGACAGGGGCAGATGGGGCCAGACCTTGGTCGCATCAGCCTGACGCCAGGAGAAACTAGAGATGTCCGAATTCGACTGATTTACCCCGCTGATGCCACCCCACCGCAAGTGCTCACACTCCTGCCTGTGAAACAATCCAAAACAACTCCAGACATCAACCCGTGAGTTCAACCCGCAAGCGCAGGGTCTTTCCCTTTACCGCCGTGATTGGCCAGGAAGAGATGAAACTGGCTCTGCTGCTCAACGTGATCGACCCGCGAATCGGAGGAGTCATGATCATGGGAGATCGAGGCACGGGCAAGTCCACTGCGATCAGAGCCCTAGCAGATCTCCTGCCAGGGATTGATGTAGTCGCTGGCGACCCCTACAACAGCTCACCCACTGATCCTGATCTACAGAGCAGTGACGTGCGCCAACGCATTGAACATGGTGAAAGCCTTGCCACTGAGGCGCGACAGGTGCCGATGGTGGACTTGCCTCTCGGTGCCACTGAAGATCGTCTCTGCGGCACCATCGACATCGAGAAGGCCCTCAGCGAAGGAGTTCGTGCATTCGAGCCAGGCCTGCTGGCCAAGGCCAACCGTGGCTTGCTCTACGTCGATGAGGTCAATCTGCTCGACGACCATCTTGTCGACGTGCTGCTGGATTCAGCGGCCTCAGGATGGAACACGGTGGAACGTGAAGGGGTATCAGTGCGACACCCTGCCCGATTCGTACTGATCGGCTCCGGCAACCCCGAGGAGGGCGAGCTACGACCCCAACTCCTTGATCGCTTTGGCATGAGTGTTGAGGTTCGCACTGTCCGCGATCCAGACCTACGGGTGCAGGTGGTTGATCAGCGCACCGCCTTTGATAGCGATCCCGACACCTTTGCCACATCGGTTCAGGCCAACCAAGATGCCTTACAACAACGCGTTATTGAGGCCCAGCAACGTCTTGAACAGGTGAGCATCGACAACGATTTGCGCCTGCGCATCTCGGCTGTCTGTGGCGAACTAGATGTGGATGGACTGCGTGGCGATATCGTCACCAACCGTGCCGCCAGGGCTCTAGCAGCCTTTGCAGGAAGAACAGAGGTTTCGGAAGAAGATGTGGCACGCGTGATCTCTTGCTCTCTTCGCCATCGATTGCGTAAAGACCCCCTCGAGCAGATTGATTCAGGGGATCGCGTCGTCAAAATTTTCTGCAAAGTGTTCGAACGCAGCGAGAACAGCGATCAGGCTGACTTCGAGCTAACAACTCAGGCAGGCTGAGCGCTTGCGCATCCTTGGCATCGACCCTGGCCTCGCCAGGGTGGGCTACGGGGTCATCGACACCAGCAACGGACAACAGCAGATGCTCGATTGCGGCATCATCCGCACCAACCCCGGCATTGACGACGGTGTACGGATGGTAGAAATCGCCAGCGATCTACGCCAGCTCATCCGTCGTTGGAAGCCCCAACTGGCCGCTGTGGAGAAATTCTTCTTCTACCGCTCGAGCACGACGATCAGCGTGGTCCAGGCACGTGGAGTCATCATCATGACCCTGGCACGCTTTCGAGTGCCAGTGATGGAATTCCCACCGATGCAGATCAAGCTTGCTCTGGCGGGCTCAGGCCATGCGGAAAAAGATGAAGTACTCGATGCGGTGATGCGCGAACTGAATCTTGATCAGCCGCCCCGACCCGATGATGCCGCCGACGCCCTGGCCATAGCACTCACGGGTTGGTACCAGCGCTAAAACCACTGATGGACTCCTCCTGCTCACCAAAACACGGCTGGTTTGACAGCGTGGCTGAGTCCTACGCCCAACAACGCCCCTATTACCCGGAATCCCTATTTGCCTGGATCAGCAGCAAAGCCGCCAGCCACCAACGTTGCTGGGACGTTGCCTGTGGTAGCGGCCAAGCCTCTCTAGGGCTTGCAAGGCACTTTGATCGCGTCGATGCAACCGATCTCAGCCCAGCACAGGTTGCAGCCGCACCAGCTCACTCAGGCATTCATTACCAAGTAGCAGCAGCTGAAGACTCCGGGCTTCCCAACGCATGCATGGACGCAATTGTGGTGGCCGCCGCCATTCACTGGCTCGATGTACCCCGATTCAACGAGGAAGCATTCAAGGTGGCACGTCCAGGTGGACTGATGGTCTGGGTGGGCTATGACCCCCCGCAAGGGGCTCCCCCTGCACTGCAGTTGTGGCTAGACCAGCTTTACGGCGAAAGGCTACGGAACTGGTGGCCTCCCCAGCGTCAGCATGTCGACAACCACTATCAGAACCTGCCATTCCCCGCCATCAGCAAATCGTTGCCCCAAGAACTCTGCATCTCCCTCCAATGGAGCTGTGATCAGCTGATCGGTTACATAGGAACCTGGTCGGCTTTGAGGAAAGCAAAGCAGGAGAGCCATGACTTGCTGCCACAACTCAGCATGGAACTACAAAGACTCTGGCCATCAGATCAAACAACAATCCCCCTGATTTTTCCACTCATGGGCCGCTGGGGTTACCTGACGCGATGAATCAAGCCATCGCCAAAGCCAAGCTTCGTCGTCAATTCAAGGCCCTGCGCGCTCAACAATTACCTGCGGTTCAAGACACAATCATTCAGCAGGTTGTTAACACTATTCAGGGTTACTTAAAAGCCGGGAACCTACGAGGCCACATTGGCATTTATTGGCCGCTTAGCGGAGAAGTAGACCTCCGCCAACTGAAACTCAACTTGAAGTTGCCCTTGGCACTACCAGTCAGTAGGGAGGACGGAAGTCTCAGTTACCACCCTTGGACTCTTACTCCACTGCGAAAAGATGCCTGCATGATCCCCGCCCCGCTAGATGAAGCCATCCTTGACGCTGATGCAATAGGCCTCTTGCTAATACCTGCTCTGGCGATGGATCAACGAGGGATCAGGCTCGGCTATGGAGGCGGTTTCTTCGACCGCTTCAGAAGCAATTTGACTTGGCGCAAAGTTCCATCGCTTGCAGTCTTGCCACAAGCCTGCATATCAAAAGATTTACTGCCTCGCGACAGTTGGGATGTACCCCTTGATGGCTGGATTAGTGAAAGAGGAGTTGCCAAAGTAAAATAGAAACTTAGGCCCCGCTCTCAAATCACGAAGAATTACATCAAAGCAAGCTTGCTATCGAAAAGAAACTTGGTTTAAATCCAAAACTTTCTTGGCATTTAACTATCTTTCAATTAGCCTTTTAAGACTTCAATTTTTCAGACAAAATGCCAGCCCTACCATTTGATTCGTACGCATACGTTCAGTCCATAGAGATAGACGGCAAAGAAAACGTTATCACCCTTAGACCAGTATTTCAATCTAACTTGTTCAATTCATTGGATGAGGGTGATCATTATGCATTCCAGACAACTATCGGCGACAAAACCTTCACCTTTGAGGCTGTGGTCAATGATCAATGGCCAAACATAACCCTGGAACTAGAGAATGATGACGCCGCTGCAATCGTTAAGATGCTCGACCAAAATGAAGACAATAAGATTAGCAATCGGGAATTCAAGAAAGGAATGAAGAATGCCGTGGTGTCATACGAGGAAGATATTAGGCTTCACCAAAATCATTCCTTGGACTCAGAAGTGAAATTAATGCTAGAAGCAGAGGATGTTGTTTTTGAATACGATCCTATAGACAACAAGACTGGGGAACTGTTATTTGGGCAATCAATTATTTCCGTTGGTGCGGACAAGCAAGGTAATATCCTTTCGTTTATTTGCCCTCAAAGATCATTTAATACGTCTTTACAAGGTTACACTCTTACCCTTACAGGAGAAGTCGAAGTTGGCCAAGTTGGAGGAGCGATCGACCCTATTACAGGAGAGGGAAATATATATGTCGACGAACTCAAATGGCTGTTTTGGGGAAACATCACTACACCAAATGGCGGTTCACATGGAATCACCAAAGACGAAGCTGCATTCATCCCCATCAGGGATTCAGATAATAACAGTGGTCTACTAACCCTTGCGAGCATTGAAAAGTCTGCCCATGGCAGCGGGAATATAGAAAACGTGTTCAGCTCTTATTTTGTCAGTGGGCAGCAAGGCTCTACAACTCAAGACAATTTTTTGAATACCCTGATGATTGAAGGAGTTAATCTACTTTATCCAGGCCTTGCAACTGAAGGCACTGCAATTCAATGGAATATCGACTTACAAGATCCGACTCCTATTTCAGGTATTGATTATGAAGACATTGCTCATTCATTGCATATGGTTCATTGATCAATTGAAAGCGAAATGAATTGAATTTGAATCAAATCAAATCCCAAGAACTGGTCTCAAAAAGTTTTCAACACGCCTTTACTGCCATTTTTAGCAGCCAAATATTCGCCTCTGGTAAATATTTCGTACGACAATCATCTCAACCGTCTCAAAGGCTGCCACGCAGGTACTAGTCAATACTGCAAGAATCTCTCAAAATGAGTATCAGAGTTTTCAGAAATCATTCAATGCGGACCCTGATCCAGCCTTTGTTTCTATTGATCGCAACAGCATCTCTTGGTCTCGGGCAAGGTCCGCCAGCGAAAGCCCATGCCATTGAAAGCACTCTCAACTACCTCGATGGCAGCCTGGAACTTCACAGCCAATTCTCAACAGGAACACCTGTTGAGGGAGCAGTGGTACGCGTCTTAGAAGCCAACGGGACACCAGGCCGAGAGCTGGGTCGAATGGATCAACAAGGAAAGTTGAGCTTGACCCTGCCAGTCATGCAGGAAGGCACCCTCGACCTGCAGGTGGATGCTGGCCCAGGTCACCGTGACTATCTGATGCTGCCAATCCGCTCAGGCAAGGTGCAGCTCGATGAGGTGGTCAGCCAACCCAAGACTCCACAAACACCATGGTTCCTCGCCAGCACTGAATCACCTCTCCTGCTGGGTCTTGCAGGTCTTTTGTTTAGCGTGCGTCAGCAGCGCCTCAAACTCAAATCCTGATCCTTCGCCATGGCTGAGCCCACCGCCGCATCCTCAAGCTTTGGCAGTGAAGCCCTAGACAGCATGGTCGAGCGACTTAAAGGCACCTCTGATCCCCGCCGCCGCTACGAATATGTTCTATGGCTGGCCAAAAAGCTGCCGCCAATGTCCCCGGAATTACAAACCGACGCCATCAAGGTCAAGGGATGCGTTTCCCAGGTCCATGTCCTTGGTGAACTCGTGGAAGGACGGCTTCACTGGCAGGGAGACTCCGACGCACTGATTACAAGAGGATTGCTGGCAATGCTGATTCAAGGCCTCAGCAATCTCACACCTGAGCAAGTTATGGCAGTGGACCCAAGCTTCATTGAAGCCACAGGCCTTCAAGGCAGCCTCACCCCATCAAGAGCTAACGGATTCCTAAATATCCTCCTAAACATGAAGGCCCAGGCACAGCAGCTTGCCAGGGTTTCGTCTTCCACAACTTCCTAGAGTCCTGCCAGCAAGTACACGACTGGACACAGCTGCCATGGGCACGAAGATAGGAGTTGGTCTCCTGGGGCTTGGAACGGTAGGCGCCGGTGTTGCAGGCATCCTCCAAGCCCCCGAAGGGCGGCATCCTCTGGTGGCAGAGCTTGAACTGGTGCGAGTAGCGGTTCGAAATCTGCAACGACCTCGCTCGATTGAGCTCCCCGCATCCTTACTGACCAACAACCCACAGGCCGTTGTTGATGATCCCTCTGTTCAAGTGGTTGTTGAAGTCATGGGAGGGATCGAACCAGCCCGAACCCTGATCATGCGAGCCATTGCCGCCGGCAAAGCGGTTGTTACAGCTAACAAAGCCGTGATTGCAAGACATGGCGAAGAGATTGCAGCTGCAGCTGCTGCTGCAGGGGTATACGTACTGATCGAAGCTGCCGTCGGCGGTGGCATCCCGATCATCGAGCCACTTAAGCAATCACTGGGTGGCAACCGGATCGAACGAGTGAGCGGCATCATCAACGGCACGACCAACTACATCCTCAGCCGCATGGCACAGGAAGGGGTGGCCTATGACGACGTGCTTAAGACCGCCCAGGATCTTGGCTACGCAGAGGCAGATCCAGCGGCCGACGTTGAAGGGTTCGATGCGGCCGACAAGATTGCCATCCTCAGTGGGCTGGCCTTCGGTGGACCTGTCGACCGTGACTCAATTCCCACCCAAGGCATCAACAACCTTCAAAGCCGCGATGTGGACTACGCCACACAGCTTGGCTACAGGGTGAAACTATTGGCTGTCGCCGAACGTCTCAACTCAGACATTCAGACCAGTCAGTCCTTGCCCTTAGCTGTACGGGTGCAGCCAACAATGGTGCCTCTCGACCACCCCCTTGCTGGCGTGAATGGCGTGAACAACGCCATCTTGGTTGAGGGCGATCCGATCGGCCGCGTGATGTTTTATGGCCCAGGAGCAGGTTCTGGACCCACCGCCTCCGCTGTGGTAGCGGACATCCTCAACATTGCCGGCATACGCCAACTAGGTGAAGTCCACGGCAGCCTCGATCCCCTTCTCGCCGCAAGCAGTTGGCGTTCCTGTCACCTCGTTGATCCAAGTGCAATTCGTCAGCGCAACTATGTGCGCTTCAACGCAGAGGACACACCAGGCGTAATCGGTCGGATCGGTAGCTGCTTCGGCGATCGTGGCATTTCGATTCAATCAATCGTTCAATTCGATGCCTCCGATGCCGGCGCCGAAATCGTTGTGATTACCCATGAAATCAATCAAGGCCAGATGCAAGATGCCCTTACTGCAATCACCTCTATGGCTGAGGTCAAAGGTCTTGCCGCCCATTTGAGCTGCCTTTAACAGCCAGCCACACCCCCTGACGAAGAGACCCCTCCTTAAGCAAGAGTTGCCAAACAAGTTGAGAGAGAAGTCTGCAGACGCTGACCTTTGCCCCCAAAGGTTCATGTCTAACGCTTCGATGTTGTCAAAAGTCCAACTCTTTCCAAAGCCGGACTTCCGACCCATCATGGATCTCCATCAAGGTGACTGTGTTCAACTCCTCAGTGGTAATAAGGAGCAATTCCAGGTGATCGGAATCGACGATGACCACAACCGTTGTTGGGTGAGACGTTGGCCTCTGCTTCCAAATGGATCACCGGTGTTTGAAGTGTCGATGCAACAAATCACCTGCTCATCCAATAGAACACAACGACACTCACTAGCAAGTCTTTAAATCAAGGCCATCCGATCCGCCCGCGTTGTGCCCAGTTCCGGCCGTCGTGATTCTCTGCGCTGGGCCGCTGCTCTATTTGCTTTCTCCCTAGCACTGAGCCAGGTTGCCTGTCATCCTCCTCGCCGTAGTGAGCGACTTGTCGTGGCTAGTGCCGGCAAGATCACCTCTCTCGATCCTGCCCAGGCCAGTACTTTTGATGCTCTGCAACTGCTGAGCGCCCTCGGGGAGCCCCTCTATCGACTTGATCACAAAGGGGACCTAGAGCCACGACTGGCATCCGCCCCGCCTCAGATCAGTGATGGCGGCTTCACCATCTCGATCCCTCTGCGCAAGGATGTGCTGTTTCACGACGGCACCCAATTCAACGCCGCCGCGATGGCCTTCAGCCTGCGGCGATTTCTCCGTATCGGCACCCTCAACTACGTGGTAGGGGGAAGGATTGCGGCCGTGGAGGCAGCAGGTCCCTACCTGCTACGCCTTCGACTAACAAGACCCTCCACTTCTCTAGAGGGACTACTCACCTCAATCAATCTGACGCCGGTATCACCAACGGCCTACGCCAAGCACAAAGATCAGTTCCTAAATAAGCAATTCATTGGAACCGGCCCTTACCGACTCACTAGCTTCCAGACCCAGCAACAACGCCTTGAGCCGTTTCTGCAGTACTGGAGTACCGAAGCCAGTAATGCTGGAATCGATTTCATCAATCTGAGCAACTCCACTGCCCTGTTCGGTGCCCTACGAAGCGGTGAAGTGGATGTCCTGCTATCCAATTCACTGGATGAAGACCAACGCCTTGCCCTCCATCGCCTTGCCAAACAAGGGAAACTCCGCGAAGGAGCGGGGCCAGCACTTGAAATTGGTTACATCACTCTACTCAGCAATTCCGCCCCACTCAATCAACCACTCCTGCGTCAGGCCCTCGCCTACAGCCTCGACCGTCAGCTAATGGTTGAGCGCGTGAGTTATGGACTAAGACGCCCGCTGCGGTCTTTAGTGCCGCCAAACTTGCAAGCTGAACCAATCAAACCTTGGCCCAGCTACAACCCTCAACGAGCCAAGCAGCTGCTGCAAAAAGCAGGTTATTGCGGAACTCAAAAGCTGACACTCCCTTTCACGTTCCGTTCCAACGTGCCAGCAGACAAGCTATTGGCACTTACATGGCAGGCACAGGTTGAACGTGACCTCTCGGATTGCCTGACCCTGAAGCTCAATAGCGTCGAATCGACCACCGTTTACCGCCAACTGGGGGAGGGCGCATTCCAGGCAGTCATCCTTGAGTGGCGAGGCGCATATCCCGACCCGGAAGCCTATTTAGCTCCATTATTAAGCTGCAGCAAAGCCAATGGATCTGTATGCGAAGAGGGGGAAGCGGCAATTAGCGGCAGCTTCTGGACCGCAGATGGGCTAGAAGCGAGCCTTCTCCACAGCGATGAACTTCGCGGCCCCGATCGTCTCCATCAGCTCAAAGAGATCGAGCGCAACGCCGCCGCCGGAGCGGCCTATCTACCAATCTGGCTGGTAGCACCACGAGCTTGGGCCCAGCTGCACTTATCCAAGCCAGAATTTGACGGTAGCGGCCAGTTAATGCTCAACCGTCTACGGGAGCTGCACTGATGGGCCGAGGGAGAGAACTACTGCGCTATAGCTCGACCCGCTTGGCCCTGGCACCGGTGATGCTCTGGCTCATTGCCAGCATGGTGTTTCTACTCCTACGGGTGGCACCAGGAGACCCAGTCGATGCCGTGTTAGGCAATCGTGCGCCGGCTGCAGCCCGCGCTGCTCTGCGCACCCGGCTTGGACTGGATCAGCCGCTTTTGCATCAATACCTGCACTTCATCAAAGACTTAATTCATGGCGATCTAGGCCAAGCTCTTCTCAACCAGGAACCAGTGAGCAAGATCATTGCCAGAGCCCTACCAGCCAGCTTGGAACTAAGCCTGACGGCACTATTGATTGCTGCAGTGGTAGGTCTGGTGGTTGGTTTCAGTGGTATTTCCCGCCCGGAAGGCAAACTAGATCTCGCAGGGCGCCTCTACGGCATTGGCACCTACGCCCTGCCACCGTTCTGGGCCGCGATGATCGTTCAACTGCTATTTGCAGTCATTCTCGGTTGGCTACCTATTGGCGGACGTTTTCCCCCGAGCTTGCTACCACCAGATGGGAGCGGCTTCCTGATCCTCGACAGTCTGCGTAGCAGCGACTGGATATCTCTTCAAGGAGCATTACGACACCTGGTGTTGCCGGCAGGGACCCTAGGCCTTCTACTCAGTGGGATTTTCACCCGTACCCTGCGACTCAATCTTGGCCGCACACTGCAATCCGATTACGTTGAAGCTGCCCGTAGCCGGGGGCTGAGTGAGCAACAGGTGGTGCTCAACCATGCCCTTCCTAACGCCCTTCTGCCAGTACTCACAATTGCTGGTATCACAGTGGCATCGCTAATTGGCGGCGCACTGTTAATTGAAGTCACCTTCTCCTGGCCAGGCATCGCCCTACGGCTCCAAGAAGCAATCAACCAACGCGACTACCCAGTGGTTCAAGGAATTGTGGTTGTCGTGGCTGCCCTGATGGTGCTGGTAAGCGTGAGCGTGGATCTGCTCGTTGCTCTGATTGACCCCCGCGTCCGCTACTGAGATTTGCGAAGCCTCTCTGCTGCATTGCGATCCAAACGATGAAGTCGCAAATCGCCAACCTGCTGATGTGTGGAGCCCTTAAGGGCTTCGCCAGCCTCAACCTGCTCCAAAAAGATTTGAATCTCAACTGCCAACAATCGCTGCACAGCTAGCGGTTGACGCCCCACCAGCTCTTCGCCTAGTTGAAAGAGATCATCGCCACGACCCTCACCCATCTGACCTGCAACCCGCACCGGTGAAAAATGGCTGGCGCCCTCCACAAGCACGACTCGACTAGCAGGGTGAGGTGAGATTGCTAAAAGCAAATCGAGTTGCTCACTCAGCGGAGGAGTAATCAAATCAAGGGTGCCGCCAGTCAGCAAAACTGGAACGGACAAAGGCACAGCCCCATGTCGAGGCCACAGCAAGCTACCAAAACTGTTGAGAGCAACGATTGCCTCTAGCTGAGGGATTGACTGCAGCTTTGGCATTTGCACATCAACCAACTGACATTGCAATAACCGCGAGAGATTGGTAAGAGGAAGATCGTCTAGAGCCTTACGACAGCGGGTATACAAACCAGGCTCCGGGGTAATACCAGCAGCCAATAGAGCCGTAAGTGCACCAAGGGAGTGACCCATCAGCACCAACCTCTGACCAGGCAATACCAACGTGCCCTGCTCTCGTGCCCGCAGGACAGCCTGCAGATCCGCCAGGCGGCCAGGCAACACCTCTGCTCCAGGTGCAAGTCGTTGCCCCTTCAGCAGGGCATGCACCGCTCTGGCATCACTACCTGGATGCTCAAGCACCACAACCGGCCAGCCTTTACGTTGAAGACTGAGGGCCAACCAACGAAAATGATCCTGGCTTCCACCCAAGCCTGGCATGAGCACCACCCAGCTCGACCGCAACGGAGTGCCATCAGGTGGGCGCCACACTTCTAGCTGGAGGGGCTTGGTGCGATGAGCCACTGGTAAAGGTTTGAACTCATGCCCTGCGGCAAAAACTGCCTTACCTGCCAGCTCTGGCAAAACTGGAACTTGTGTTGCGGGAAACCTCCCGAGCGCTAGCACCAACTGCTGCTGCTGTTGCAACTGTCGCCGCCAGCGACTTGCCACTTGAAGTAGAGCATCAAGATCGATGCGTACATTTTCAGCAGGGAGCTCCTCAAGCAAATCCAGAGCGGTCACCTCTGACTGACTGTTCAAGAGCAGTTCCAGAGTGTTGAACAAGACAATGCCACTACTGTCGGCATCGACCCTCACCAAATCACTGACGGCATCAAGCAGCTGACGTCCTGCCCAACTACGCAGCATCTGTCGAGCCATGCTCTGATCTGTAAGCAAAGATGCCTGAAGCAGCTCAAAGAGATCGAAGCGGCTATCGGCATCGAGCAAATTGAGCCAGGTGATGAGTTCAGAACTACTGCTGCCCCCAGGCCGCCCCAAATCGACCAACTCCCTAATCCAAACTGGTATCACCATCCCCTCAAGCTGCACCTCCAATCTTTCCGCAGCTCTCAGCGGCGATACTCCAGCAAGACCGAACAGCAGAGCGCCGAATAGCCCAATCACAATTCGCTGTCCAATTGGGCGTGTTAAGGCCAACGCCGAATACCGCTCACGAGTAAAACCATTTTCACTCAAGCCATGCAGGGATTAGATCGGTTCAGTGAATGGTGCTCCTGGGTGCCATCCACGGATCAGATGCCGCCATTGAGATTCCAACTTTTGCTCAAGCCAGGTGAGAAACGATTCATAAGCAGTGTTCGCCATTTGCCAAGCGAACCAAGTAGCCGAGCAAGAGCTACCAGGAAACAATCTCGTCAACACCTATACCTGAATAATCAACACAACGAATAACAACCTTCATTTCGCCCAAACACCTCGCATGAGATCTGAAGCGGAAAACCCTCCGACCATATAATTGGTCAAATTACAGCGGCTCTCTTGCTAGAGCACCAGGTAGACCAGCGGAAGAGACGAATCAATCAATGGAGGGCGATCCAAGTAACAAGAAAGCATTAAAGGCAAAGAAGGGTGGCACAAGGAACTATTTGCGAACGCAAATGCATGGATTATTTGTCAAGCCTATAATATGCAATAAACTTATAAAATATATTATGATTACCAGCAATTCCCACCCCTATAAGAGACAACATCCAAGCAACATGAGAATGCTATTAGGCGCACCAATTGCTATGGCTCTTCTGATTACATCCGCAGCCTCAGCCAATGAAATCGACCTTCAAATCAAAACCGCCAGCAAACAGCTTGCGGTGAGCATTCGCGCCTTTGCAACTGGCACATCTGCCGCTAGCGAATGTCTCGTCAAAAGCGGCCAACTGAGCAAGAAGATTGCAAAGGAAACATTACCCTTATCGCTTCTTGAGGTTGGCATTAGCCCTGAAGTCCTTAACAATCCTCAGGTCATCAAAGCAACCTCAATCCTGAGCCCTACACTTAACGCTGACTGCACATCTACCAAGATGAGTATCGAAGCAATCAATCGCCTGATCAAGGATGAGCTATAGAAATAGTTCTAACCGGAATACAAGTCAGTATAACAACAAATCCATGAATAAGCCTCTCCTAAAGCAATGAACTAGACCGTTCAAGCTCGCCGAGGGATACAAAAAGCCTAGCCAACAGATGGACTAGTTACGCGAAGGAAGAAATGCGTTTCGAGTAACAAAGATAAGATAAGTAATTAAGGCCTGTAAGCTGGCTCTAGAACAGCATATGATTAGTGATGTTTGCCTAAACACCAAAGATGGCTTACCCCGAGTCTCAAGTCGTAATGGGCGGTTTGGTGCATATCCCCATTATCATTGGTGTTTTTTGGGCGCTAAACAACCTAACCACAGGCGGCAGTAAAGCCAAAAAAGCCGCAGAAGCTCAGGCCAAACAGGCGGCTGAGGAAGCAGCTGCCAAAGCTGCTGAGGAAGCAGCTGCCAAAGCTGCTGAGGAATTAGCCGCCAAAAAGGCAGCTGAGGCTGCAGCCGCCAAAAAGGCAGCTGAGGCTGCAGCCTCAGCTGCAGCGACGACAGCAGTGGCTCCAGTGAGTGGCGAAGCTGAAGCATCACAAGCTTCTAACAACGACACTCAAGCCACTCCTGCCCCAGACCAAGAAGTGCTCTAAGCATCGAGCAAATCCCAAGAAACTACAAATATAAATCGATATAGATACACCACTAGAAAGGCTGCTTGTAATCTTAAAAAGCCTTGAAAAGGCTCTACTTTTAATGCTTTAAACTTTAAATAATTATCATCATGAGAATATTCATGGCGCAAAAATCTAGTCGCGCAAGCAGCAGCTTGCCCTACGCCTTATCAAAAACATAGTTCATTAATAAGTTGATATCGACCTAATAAATATACAAACATCTAGAGTTAGGATGTTCCAAGCGAAAGCAAATCATCAAACATGCAAGAAGGCGAACAATAATTAGCCACCAACCCATAATCGATATTTACATTCAATTCACCTATACGCAAGATTCTCCAGAAAGGCTTGAGCACACAAAGAAGTAGCGTCAACAAATCAACTCTGTCTACCGAAGTATAAATTCGAAGACCCAAAACAAAACAGAGGGAAGAATTCAATTCCGATACAACAAAACCTGGGCTACTAAATAATGGTCTTTAGAAAAGCAGTTGCTGATGCAAGAACAAACAAAAGCGTGGGCATTTATTGACCACAAATGCTTTTCTTAAGTGACTAATAGGCCAACTTGAAACATTCTTTCGAGAAATAAGTCTATACAATATTGAAAACTACAGCACTAAGTAGGACATAAAGGCGTTTTAAAAGAGCAGCTAATGACCAGTATTGAAGCGGCGCATTGCGCCCATCCGTGTGAGGAACCTAATGAAACTCTTCCAGCAATTGCTGGTGGCACCTGCTGCCTTGGGCCTGATGGCACCAATGGCTGCTAATGCCGCAGACCTAGACATCAAAGGTGTGTCCGATTATTCGGCCTCCAGTGAGCAGGTCACCAGCATCTCCCAATTCCAAGATGTTTACCCAACCGATTGGGCTTATCAGGCTCTTAGCAACCTGATTGAGCGCTACGGCTGTGTAGCTGGCTATCCAAGCGGTAGCTACC
>NZ_JNBA01000018.1 GCF_000760295.1 Prochlorococcus sp. MIT 0701 | reverse complement strand
GGTACCAACCGGATCACATTGACACCTGCGTCCTGGAACCAGAGCATCGCAATTGGCCAGAGTATTGAGGTGAGTTTCAACGCGCAGAGCGTGGGTCTGCCAAATAGTGGCAGTTTGAACAGCGAACTGTTCTTTGCAGACGGTCAGACACAGATGCCATCAGGCGGTATCACTGTTGAGGCGGATCCTATGCAGCCTCTGGAGTCTGAGACGTCTAGTGGCGAGCCGACCACAGATTTTGAGCCTGAGCCAGGGACCAACGACGACGCGCATCTGTTGGAGGTGTCTTCTACGGCCATCGCAGATGGGTCTAAGCGGATAGTGGGCTATTTCGAAGAATGGGGTATCTACTCCCGAGACTTTTTGGTGCAAGACATCAATGTCGAAGACTTGACCCACATCAACTACTCCTTTTTCGATGTTAAGGCAAATGGAGATGTCAACCTTTTTGATTCTTGGGCTGCCATCGACAAGCGTTACAGCGCCGAGGAGCAAGTTAGCCGTACCTTTAGTGCCGACGAGTGGGCCGCCCTGGACGATTCACGTCGCTCCAGCTATACGGATGGTTCTGATTTTACGACCCGTACCAATGGGAATGGAGGCGTGAGCGTGAGTGGTGTACCCGTGGGCTGGGACGTCAACGATGAGCTTGCAGGCAACCTGCGTCAGTTTGCCCTTTTGAAGCAGCTGAACCCTGACATTAGTCTTGGCCTTGCCCTTGGTGGTTGGACCTTGTCAGACGAGTTCAGCCTTGCCCTCGATGATGTGGCCGGCCGTGAACGGTTTACTGACAACGTCATTACAACCCTCGAGACTTACGACTTCTTCAATACCGTCGATTTTGACTGGGAGTATCCAGGTGGTGGTGGTCTTAGCGGTAATGCTTCCAGTGATCAGGACGGCGCCAACTTCGCGGCGACGCTGAAGGTTTTGCGTCAGAAGATGGATCTCCTCGAGACTCGCACCGGCGAGGACTACGAGATCTCAATTGCTACCGCGGGAGGTCAAGAGAAGCTGGCTAATCTCAATCTGCCGGCAATTGATGCTTACGTCGATTTTTATAATGTCATGACCTATGACTTCCATGGCGGCTGGGAGTCTGTTACAGGACACCAGGCTGCGATGACGGCTGATGCTGGTGGTTATGACGTTGTGACTGCCATTCAGCAGTTCAGAAATGCTGGAATTGCCCCCGAGAAGGTGGTATTGGGAGCACCGACATACACGAGGGCATGGGGTGGCGTCGAGAGTGGTGAAAAGCTGGGTTATGGCGAGCTGGGCTCTGCAAACTCTGCTCCCGGTTCTTATGAGGCTGGCAATTATGACCAGAAGGATCTTGTTACCGGCATCAATAATGGCTCCTATGACCTTGCCTGGGACGACGATGCCAAGGCTGCTTATCTCTACAACGACCAGGAGCAGATCTGGAGTTCGATCGAGACACCAAGCACAATTGCCGGCAAGGCTGCTTACGTCGATGCCGCTGAGCTGGGTGGAATGATGTTCTGGGCATTATCCAGCGATAGTTCTGGTGAGCAGAGCTTGATTGGTGCTGCGTCCGATCTTCTTCGTGGTGGGGCCTCTCCTGATCAGGTCATTGCACGCAGCCCTGGTTTTGATGTTGTGTTCGGTGGTGATGGGCAGTTCAACATCAGCGACTTCACCACTCTTGCCTGATTGCCGATTTGAATGGCTCTATTGATGAACTGTCTTTTTACATCTGTTAATAGAGCCAGGAGAGTTTCACGATCGTCTGAATGATGAACTGCCTTTTAAGCAAGTAAGGCGATGATCTATTGATCAGCGCCTTGGAGATATCAATACAATTCTGACTTTCCATGATCATGCGGGTTTTATTGATGAGGTTGGTACGTCATCAAATCTCTAGTTTTCTCGTATCTATTCAGATGAATGATTAGCAATAGCAAACACTGATGGGATTCCTTTTGTAGAGAATCAGCTGTTGTCCTAACTCTACGTAATCATATCAATGGCCGATGGTGATTTTGGTTGTCTTTTTCAATAAGAAGATTATGAGTCTGATTGATTAGGCTTTATAGCAATAGGTATGATTGATTTTTTACGGTAGACGACTTCCGAAGGAATCACTAGAGTCGTATGCGAATGCCGGCATCTACGCTCTGTTGTAAATGGTTCTCAGTTTTAGGTTTGTCACTCCATGCATCGATAGTATTGCCTCCATTAATCCATGCAATGCGGTAACCCAAGTAAAAACTTGTATCCTTGGAAATCTCATAGGAAATCCCAGCCTTGTCTTGGCCAGCAAATGCTGTTCCGGATGCTGATCCTTTGTAAAACCATTCATCACATTGTATTGACTAAAGGCAAATCCTAATCCTCCACCTATCTAAGGAGTAAACTTAGAACCTGTTATAATATCCTTGACTATATTGAGTTGCATTAAATTAGTTGCGACTTGGTCTGCATTGTTCCAATTTTTTTTCTTCCTGATATTTTGAATTTGTTTGTAGCTGTTGGGTAAAGGCCTAAATATTCGCCTACGAGGCGCGATGCAGCTTGGAAGAGATAACCTATGGCAATACTTGGACCTATTGTTTTGTTGATCTGATAAGATTCGTCTGATATCCAAGGAGCCGAGTTGTTGGTGCTCAAGAGAGATATTGCTTGTTAAGCCGATGGACAGGCCTAATGAAGTGTAGAACCAACTGTTCCAGCATCACCCTCTCTGCTTGATTCAGTCAGGCCCTTTTGCTTATCGATAGCCTCTGACATGACTGGGCCAGGATCAATCAATACTGAAGAGATCAGGCAAGTCGTAAATCTTTTTTTGATCATTGAGATACTCTTGGTGAATGGCTTTATTTCATTGCTTTTTCAGCATATTCTAGCTTTATAGTTAAATACAATCTTCAATGTCTGACATGTATCTTGAGTGCCCCGCGATTCATTTGACCTTTGCGGCATTTACATGTCATAAAAAATTGAGCAATGAATGAGAATGACACTATATCTATGGTGCTTTCGAGTTTATATTGATAGAGGCTTCCTGGCTTTTTGGGTTATTTTTTTTGCTATACCTAGTCATTCTGACAGCATTTCAGTCACGCAAGCTTACTCTTTGATAGCAGAACCAGAGCCAGTGCTGAAACAGTAGATTGCGATGTGATCGCCATAGAGTTAAAGGGTTGTCTGGATTAAAGTTTTCAGGGGGCTGAACATCACCTCTCGCTTGATCACGCTCCATCTCGGTTAAGAGGCGGCCTGCGTTGTACTCCGGATGGCCAAGATGCACCAGTTGGCGTTGATCGGTGGTCTCAAAGATCGTGTAGCCAACCTTTTCACCATGGGCCAGTAAACGTAGACGTCCCTGTCGCTGTGCTGCTTCCATTGCGCCATCAGGTAACTCCGCATGGCGACTCTGCGGACACACAAAGCGATCGTCTTGAGTGCCCATCAGGGCATGACCGGGGACCAAGCTGCGCATTGGGAATACCCCGAATAACTTTTTAGTAAATGATTTTTTATCGACACCTTCGAGATAGGCCATGGCAAAACCAGCCCAGCACAAGCCGAGCGTGCTTGCACAGTTTCGCCGTGCCTCTTCGATCATTTTGACGAGCTCTGGCCAGTAGTTTACTTCCTCAAATGGAAGATGCTCAACTGGTGCTCCAGTGATGATCAAACCATCAAGAGGATTAGGCTCCATCGCTTCCTCCCAGCTCACATAGAGATTATCGAGATGCGCAAGGTCCCATGTTTTATAGCTATGGCTACGTAGCCTTATCCAGATCGGTTCGATCTGTAGAGGTGAAAGCCCTAGGGGATGCAGCAGATTGAATTCATACTGCTTGCCCAGGGGCATGATGTTCAGAATCCCGATTCTTAATGGCCGGATGTCCTGACGTTCTGCAAGTTCCGGCTCTATCCATGAGATCCGGTTCTTCTCCACCGCGGCGATTTTGTGATAACTGCGTGGCAGGATCAGCGCCATCGATGCCTCCAGTCTCAGCTGATGGCCGCTAGGGCCTGTTCAAAATCAGCCTTGATATCTTCAATGTGTTCAAGGCCAACAGATACCCTAACCATTGTGGGAGTGACTCCTGCAGATTCCTGCTCTTGACCAGAAAGTTGTTGATGGGTGGTCGATGCAGGATGAATCACCAATGTCTTGGCATCACCAACATTGGCGAGATGGCTAGCTAATTCAAGACCATTGATGAAGCTCACGGCATCATCAAAGCCTCCTTTAAGGGAGAACATCAGCATGCATCCCATGCCTCGATTCGTCAGGTAAGTTTTGGCTTGTGCGTGATATGGGTCATTTTTCAGGCCGGGATAGTTGACACTGGCAACCTTGGGATGATCCTGCAGCCATGTAGCAAGAGCCATGGCATTGGATGCATGGCGTTCCACTCGCAAACTCAGTGTTTCGAGCCCTTGCAAAAGTAGGAATGAATTGAATGGGCTCAGAGCTGCTCCCCAGTCGCGCAGACCCTCAATTCGAGCTCGCAGTGCAAAGGCCACATTGCGATCGCTTGGCACGCCGAGCATGGAGCAGATATCACTGCCGAAGCCGAAAGCATCCCAGTGCACCAGGCCGTGATATGCCGCGCTTGGCTCACTCATCAGTGGGAACTTGCCATTGCCCCAGTTAAAGGTGCCAGCATCCACAAGCACTCCACCAAGGCTGGTGCCATGGCCTCCAATCCATTTGGTGGCACTTTCTACCACCACATCAGCGCCATGCTCTATGGGCCGAAGCAAAGCACCAGCTGCTCCAAGGGTGTTGTCAACAATTAAGGGGATACCCTTGTCTTTTGCTAAGCCTGAAAGGCCTTTAAAGTCAGGGATATTGAAGCGAGGGTTCCCCATCGATTCCACATAAATTGCTTTGGTGTTGGCATCGATTTGTGTGGCGAAGCTGTCAACATCATCACCATCAGCAAACTTCACATCAATGCCAAGGCGTGGAAACTGCACCTTGAATTGATTGTATGTACCTCCATACAAGAAGGATGTAGAGACTAGATTGTCTCCAGCCTGCATGCAGTTTGTAATTGCCAGGAACTGGGCTGATTGTCCGGAAGCTGTTGCTACAGCTGCAATCCCTCCCTCAAGAGCCGCAACACGCTTTTCAAAAACATCCGTCGTGGGGTTCATCAGACGGGTGTAAATGTTGCCGAATTCTTTAAGCCCAAACAGGTTGGCACCATGTTCAGCGTCATTAAAGACATACGAACTGGTTTGATAAATGGGTACAGCCCTTGAGTTCGTGACAGGATCTGGTACCTGGCCGGCATGCAGCTGGAGGGTTTCGAAGTGATGTGAAGTCAACTACACGTAACCAAGAACGTCCCTTCTTTCTAGCAACTTAGTTTCAGGCGCGGTTCCAGTCGTTAGGCAGATCAGCTTTATCTGTCTTTGCTAAGGATGGCAGTGTTTCGCGAATCAAGGGAACCAATTCGGCTCTCACTTCCTGGCGGAATCCCTCGACCACAGAGGCATTGAGGATGGGATAGGTCTGATCAGCGGCAGTGTCTTCTTCTCTTAATTGGCGCCACTTTGTCGGTTCTTGCGCTTTGAGAGCGTTGAGGGGAGCCTGGAAATCAAAACTCACCACAAGGCCCTGATCAGCGGCAAGCTTTGATGCACGGCTAGCAATCGATTCACGTACAGCATCGAACTTCTTCGCCTTGAGGGTGTCTGGCAGACCGAGAACAGGTTCGTAATAGTCGAGAGCCCGCAACTCCTCTTCCAGCAGAATCGGCCATGCGCCACGAGCGTTCTCTTCAAGTGCGAGAGCTGTCTCTGCTTCATCCATGGCCTGGAGGTAGAAGCGGAGCCTGCGGTAGTAAGACTTGTCCTCAGTGGCTTTTTTGGCTGCAGCCTTGCCGGTGACGATTACTGGCAGAGCGGCTTCAGCCTTTCTTAGGAACTGGCGGTCCTCCCGCTCCAAGTTCATTGCACCCCAACGCTGTCGGTAGTCCCATAGTTCCGCATAGCGGGCTACGTCCTCGCTGGACCAGCCAAGTTCTTTGAGCTCATCAGCTCGGTGAGTGGATTCCTTGGCCACGCGAGGGTTTCATGTAATGGACGGCAGCGTAAGCGGCGGCGGGCTGATCAGTGCCATCGAGCCTTTGTTGGTTAGTTCCGGTAGCGTCATCTTTGCCTTTGAGTTGGTTGTCATGGGGAAACGCCACCTCGCTCTAATGCTTTTCAGCGCTGGGGTTCTAAGCCTCATGGGTAGCTTGGCTTTTAAGTCACTAAGTACCACGAATGTTTTTGTGGCGGAAAGCCAATCCGCATCAAAAAGTCCGATTCTGCCAAGCGATGCCGATCGGCCACGTATGGCTGATGGGCGTCATTACCCCATCGTTCCAGATGATCCGATCAAGCTTGCGGCTCTTCTTCAAGAGGTAGAAGAAGCGCTGCTTCAACCATCAACACCTGAAGAAGATCTACCAAGCCTTGGCCATCAACAACAGCTCATCTACCGAGAGTTGTCTAAGGATGTACCCACTTCTAACAAGGTGCTGGTTCACTTGCCGAGCCGTTGGCGTCATGTGGCTGAACGCCATTTAGCAGCAAGGCGTGAGTTTCTTGCTATGCACAGGAGATCCTTTAGTCCTCGCTTAATGCCGGCCTGGAGAATCATTCCGCCCGAGCCTGCAGAGAACTTATTGAGCTATTACCGCAAAGCAGAAAGTTCAACGGGTATCGATTGGGAAGTTTTGGCGGCGGTGAACCTTGTTGAAACAGGAATGGGCCGCATCGATGGTGTCTCTGTAGCGAATGCGCAAGGACCGATGCAGTTCTTGCCAACAACTTGGCAAGAGAATGGTATTGGAGAAGGCGACATCCGTGACCCCCACGACGCGATTCAGGCAGCCGCTCGTTATCTAGTACGCCGCGGCGGGCTGCAAGATATCCGTAAAGGGTTGTGGGGATATAACAATAGCGACCATTACGGAAGGGCCGTGCTCGAATACACAGCCTTATTGAAGGAAGATCCACGCACATTCACTGGTCTTTATCATTGGGAAATTCACTTTGACATTGATGCTGGGGATTTATGGCTGCCTGTTGGTTATAATCAAAACAAGCCAATTCCTGTGTCTACCTTTTTAAGGAAGTTTCCAGCAAGTAGACCAATATGACCACTTTGATCAATTTAGAATGGTCAGGATGATTAATGGCTCACACAGTATGAATTAGGCCATAAATAGTCAATCGCTCTTAATCCCCGTGCATGGAGCATAGCTATAAATGCTAGCGATCTAAAGTTATTTGGTTTAATCACTTGTTGATAATGAGATATCTTTTGCCGGCAGTTCTTGAATTCTGTAGATCGATCATTTTAGGATACTTGCTCGTTGATACAAAGGATATTGGGTTGATCTGGAACTAGTGGATTGTAGTTAAGACTTCTGCTTCAATGAAGATTGACTATAAGGCAGAAGCTAGAGTCTTGCTGGCGTTTTTGGTAAATTTTTTGACCCTAATATTAAAACACTAAATACAACTAGTGCCGCGATGATATTGTAGACGATCAAAAAGATAGGAAAGGTTAGCTCTAAACTATTGGTGCAGAGAAGTATCGCTATAATCAGTAGCTGGAATCCCAAGCCAAAGATTGAGATTAAGCTCATAATCCAGTTTGGGATTGGGCGAGATCTTGAGTTAGTTATTTGATTGCCCTTGAACATTGTGCCAATAATCCAGTCCTGCCAGCCGTAGAAAATTAGATATAGCTTATGAAGGATAAACAACACTCTTGGATTCTCTTGAGGGTAAGGAATTGGAGATGCAACTTCCGATATACGACTTGTTTTATCCCCGGATGCCTGATGCCTTTTAATCACATAAAAATAATTAAATATGGTCCCTTGCAGTTGAAATGAGATCCAGGTTAACGCAATTTTCCAAACAGGTACCATCAACGGGATGCCAATCGCAAACAACACAAGCCCATTCAGAATTAAATCATTTATTGAGTCCAAGTATCTACCAGTATGTGATGGTCGATTTCTTGCACGAGCCATTTCACCATCTGCAGCATCAAGCAAGCTTTTTAATATCAGTAGTGAGCCTGCAAGTGTAAGAGCATAACGATTGAAAATTAGCAGTACACTAACTAGGCCTACTGCGGTAAATAGCCATGTCAATGTGATAGCGCCTATAGATGTAGGTAGCAGTAGCTTTACCAGCCATGTTGCCCCTGGACGCGCATAATCTGACAGGTCCCAAAACTTATGTTCAGGGGGAAGTTTTGGCATTATAGTATTGTTATTGTTGACTTAGTAGAAATCGCAATAATTTTACGAGCAAGACTTGTCAATCTTTGACTGTGAATTTGAGGTACATGCTGCATGTTGTAGCTTCTGCTTTTTGTTAATTCAGGGCCTATATATACACTTAATTAGGTCCTCTTGAACAAAGCTTAGCATTGTGATGCCGAGGCAGGTGGTAGCTCAGTAGGTAGTCCTATCAGCTCAGCGCTCACTTCCCACAGCGACTTGGCCAGATTGTTGTCCTGTGCTTCCTTGCTTATATTTGCTTCTTCAAAACGGTGCTGCCCTGGACCGTCAAGCCGATTGCTTCGATAGCTGAATGGAGTTGTGTTTAAGGATGGATCTGTAGCAAGTCTCGACAGTAAAGACCCAGCATTCTCTACTGATTCGCTAATGCGCAACAAATCTCGCACCACTAGTGAAAAGAGTCGCTGTCCCAATTCATTGTAGTGACGACTGTAGCGAAAGAAGCCTCCTGAGCTGCGAGGTATCACTAGCCCTGGTGCCCAGGCCAGCACCGGCATCTGTATGGAACGCAAACTCAGTCGTCTTGCGAATTCACGAGCGAACAGTACATTGCAAAGCTTGCTGTCTTTGTAGGCCTTGTCTGCATTAAAGCTTGAACTGCCATCAATCATCTCAAAGCCAGCTCCGGTTTTGAGACCCGTCAAATCACCTAAGCCAGCAGGCTTGCCAAAGCGTCCGCCAGGAGAATTGGAGTCATGCACCTCAGAAGCTGTTACCACCACACGTGGGCTCGTCCCTGTATCTAACAGCGGTAATAGGTGGATGCTCAAGGCCTGATGACCAAGATGATTGACCGCGATGGTGAGTTCGTAGCCCTGAGATGAGAGCTGCGCTTTTGCTGCACCAGTGTATTGAAGGCCTGCATTGAGGATCAAGGTATCGATTGGCTCGCCGATGCTCAATAGCTCATCAGCACAATGTTTGACGCTTGCCAAATCAGCTAAGTCCAAGACTGGGGCTGAGAGGGTGCCTCTCTCTTCCTGATGTTGAATCGTCTCTTCTGAGAGCTTTTTAAGCGTTGCCGTGGCAGTAGAACGATCTCTACAAGGGAGGATTAGGTGATGCCCTGCACGATGCATTCGAACTGCAGCCTGATAGCCGATCCCAGAACTTGCTCCTGTGAGCAAGATTCGACGGCAGTGAACTGGTGACAAGGGGGTGGGGCTCATGGTTTGCACCCTATTCAGAATATTGTTGGCTTGGCCATGCTTTAGGGGATGACCTTCAACGCTGCTACCAGCTGAATTGAATTCGTCGCACCATCCTTTGCGTCTACTCCAAGCACAATTCCTTTCTCAGGCAAGAAAAAAGTTGGGGTACGCGTCCCGCCTAGTAGCTAACCCTTGTTTTTGATCTAGTGCTTAGCCCTGCACCAAGCCGACAACCAAAGTCACGGCAGCAACCAGTAGTCCGCCCCATTTGATAATTGCCTCATCTTTGTCATATGAGCAAGCAGCAAGGATTGCTGCAAGCTGAATAATAACGATGTTATTGAACATGGTGATTACAGCAGATGGCATTTATTTTGTATCGAAGCGAACCTTTTCTTTCTATCTCACGACCAGCTCATCTGCAGTTTCTTGATCATCCGCCATATCAATTCACGCGTATTGGGATGGATTCGTTCCATATCGATGGACGTGCAAGCGCTGAGATCAGCCATTCGCAGACATTGATTGACTAAAGATGCCTCTCGAATTAAAAGCTGCTTTTTACTCATATTGAGTGCTGTAATCATGATGGCTACAGTGATGATGATCAAGAAACCGAAGGCTGCTTGGTTCTTTCGGAATCTATTAGGCATGAAACTTCAATGTTTCAATAATGTTTTGCGAGCGCTAAATCTGCCTAAGCCAGAGCAATAGCATGCTTTTGCTTCTGAGTGGCTGCTTTGTCCCCAGGATGAGTGCACGATTTAGGGTTTAATGAAACTGCGGCGGTCATGAAAGTCTGGACCTTGGCCTGTATGGCGAATGGCCCAATAGCTATAACTTGCATCGGTATGTTTCATGACCGCAGCGAGAGAGAACTCTGGGCAGGAAACACCTGGCCACCAGGGACGTAAATTGAGAAGTACATCACAGCGAAAATCTTTTGGTCCACCATGGATGCTGATGGCTGGGAGTAGTACGCCGAGCTCTGGTTGCAGCCCATTACGGTAGTTCTCCAGGGAGTAAAGATTCCAATCGCCACTAGGCGCAACATTGAGTTCCCAGTAGTTCTCTTGCTCAGGGTGAGCCAGGAATGCCTCGAAGCACGTGTTAGACCAAAGCTCATCACATCTCTGTGGTGAAACTGCAGTGGATGGCATTTGAACATCGTTGAGCCCAGCTTTTCCTCGACTGCGAAGCCCATAACTGAGCTCAAGAATCCCTTCCTCATGCCATACAAATTCGGCACTGACAAGCAAATTTGCTTTCTGCCTTGGTTCATAGGGAACCAGAGTGCATACTTGGCGTGTCATGACAGCATGGCGAGCCATCTTTAGCTTTGGCTCCTCAGGCGCTCGACCAAGCCAACAATAGAGGTCCACTGAGCTTCAATACTTTCCGTGAGGCGGAACTGCACCTCCGCTCGATCAAGATTTTGGTTCGGATGGTTCGTTTTGAAGTAGATGTTGCCATTGAGGTGATCAGTAAGGAAGCGCAAACCAAGTTCAAATGGGATCAATTTGATGCACTCGGGGATGTAGTGATAATCCCTTTCACTCAAGAAGCCTCTTGCTACAGAGAGGTATCCATCAAGGATTGCTTCACATACAGAGAGATCAAATTGAACCTGGCTGATATCGATAGCTTCCTCTCCTGCCGGATTACAACAGGAACGAAGGCAATCACCAATGTCATAGTGAACAAGGCCAGGCTTGACGGTATCAAGGTCAATCAAGCCCACCGCCTGTCTTGTGAGGTTGTCGATCATGACATTGTTGATCTTGGGATCACCATGAATGGGACGTTTCTTTAGTTCACCACGACAAAGTGCGGCTTCTAGTACATCGACGCCAGCGCGACGTTTCTCTATGAAATGCATCGCCGAGCTAAGGCGTGAGTCTCGCTTCAATGTTGGAACGCTACCACTGCATCCAATGGTTTGGGCGATGTCGAACTGTTGTAAGTATGCAGGAGTAACGTGAAAATTCTCAAGCGTGTCTGCTAATCCATCGTTGGGGAGATCACTGATGAGGTAATGAAACATGCCAAGTGCATATCCAATCTCTTTAGCGTGTTCATCGTCGTGTAGCACCTCAACAGTTTTAGCGGAGTTGATGTAGGTGATGGAACGCCAGAACTGTCCATCTTGTTCAATCCAATGTTCATCTAAGCCACGGACTGGTAGAACTCTTGGGATCTCCCATCTCCTGCCGGTTAGCTCTGATGGATTTGAGGCTAATCTTCTTTCCACATGTTCAACAAGGTTGAGCATGTTTTTCATCACTAGATCAGGTCGATCAAATACATGGGTGTTGAGACGTTGAAGCACGAAGCGCTGAGGTTCAGGCCCACTTAAGGCCACTAAAAAAGTATCATTGACGTTCCCAGACCCTAATACATCAATTTTTGATATATTTTCCTGAGAACAAAACTTTCCAGCAATACTCATAAGAATTTTACTGGAAAGTAGTGGGGCTTTGGCCAAGACTGTTTAGTTGTGTCTTTATTGGCAACGATGATGTCCCTAGAGGCTTTTGCCAGTGATGAGTGTGCAGAAATGCAGGCGGTGGATCCCCTAAGCTCTCTCTTTGACTTACAGAGTCGATGACTTGCAGCTGAAATCAGGCTAGTTCTGTACGGATTGAATTTTTAAGTTAGGGCCTGGTTCCTCAGTTCATCATGCTTGGAATGATGCTTTTGTTCTTGAGCTGGAGGTGCATGCCTTGTTCGAGATCCAGAGGTTGATGCCCACTGTAGCGAATTTATTTAGTCGATAGGCTCGAATCTGTGGTTGGGAATGATCATAGAGATTGGCTTTCAGGTCATCGATTTATAAGTAATCTATAGTTAATCGAGCTTTGTTACCCCTGTGGATTAAGGCATTGAGAATCTATGGCTCCTATGTTACAGGGTCTTGTTAAGTTTGTTGGGCAATCATATAGAGCAGCTTTTAATCTACATATCGTTGCATCTCTTTTTCAGCAATAGTTTCACCAACTTAATGTTGTAATCCTTCTCTATAGGTATGACTCTCATTGCACGCGCAAGATAAAAATCCCGAATATGGCAGCTCCATTCATCAGCAGTGGCCTCTATTGTGAATGTTTCGAAAGAGTTGTTATTTTCTTCCCAACTAATCTGACAAGGAAAATAGCCGCGCAGCTGGGACAACATCAGAAGCACTTTGCTGTCTTCTATGGAACTTATGCGACCTAGGACTGTGGTGATCTACAGGCCTTGCTTGCGCGCCCTTCCATCTGTAGATCACTTCTGGGCTTTAGAATCAATCCGCTTGATAGAAGCTGAACGCAGTGAAGATTTCAACAAAGGCTCTTGAACATAAGACTTGATCAGGCAACCCATTGACGCCGGATACCCTCAGCAGCTGCCGCCGCACGATTGCGGACATCTAATTTGCGAAGGATCGAGTTGACATGCCCTCGAGCAGTTGTTTCTGCGATGAACATCTGGTGACCAATCTCGCGGTTGGTAAACCCGTCACAAACCAGACGGAGGACAAAGCGTTCTCGAGGCGTTAATGATTTCACTTCGAACACTAAGGGTGGGCAGAACCATGCTGCGCAGTTGAACTGCTTTAAATCTGACTAGTTCTGCGGGGAATTATGACCAAGTCTGACTGGCCCCAGCTCAGAAGACCTTTCAGGTCAGTGCTTGACACACATATAGGGACCCTTTGCCAATTTGAACTCCCCTGAGGGGGCTTCGGAAATAGAAGAGTCACGGCACCATGGGGAACCGAAGAGTGTTGCAGCTTTGCCCCGATTTCTTCACACCGCTGACTGGCAAATCGGTAAGCCCTTTAGGAATATCACAGATCCTCAGAAGCGCTTTCGCCTGCAACAGCAGCGGATCTTGTCTGTTTCACGGATCGCTGCTGTTGCCGAAGAGCACAACGTCGATGCCGTTCTGGTGGCAGGCGATCTGTTCGATTCCAGCACCGTCCCATCAGCTGTGGTGATGGAGGTCCTGGAGGTGATTGGCTCTATGAATCGTCCAGTCCTGGTGATTCCGGGCAATCATGACCATGGTGGAGCTGGAGGGGTTTGGCAGCGCCAGGATGTTCAAAGGCAGTTGAAGGAACGAGCACCCTTGATGCAGCTGCTTCTTAAACCGGAGCCGGTTTTGATTGAGCATGCTCTTGTTTTGCCTTGCCCTCTGCTGCGTCAGCGCGATAGCGAAGACCCCTCAGCCTGGATAAGTCAGCTGGACTGGCAGGATATAGCTGAAGATTGTCCTCGAATTGTTCTTGCACATGGAGCTGTGCACGGATTCGAGAGTACTGATTACAACCAAGACAGCGCTGGTCAGTCGGACAGGATCAACCGCATTGATCTTGACATGATCCAACATGGGCAAGTTGATTACGTTGCTCTTGGCGACTGGCACAATCTCAAACAAGTAGGAGATCGTGCTTGGTATTGCGGAACCCCTGAACCGGATCGCTTTGATCAGGGGGACCAGGACCAGCGTGGGCAGGTTTTAGTGTTTGATATTGATAGAGGAGGGACATGTCCTATCCCCAAGTCTGTATCAACGGCTGGGTTGCACTGGCACAATCTTCGGGTACAGCTCAGAACCACAAGCGATCTTGATCGACTCGAGCGGACTCTCCAGCAGCGCATTGGAAGTCGAGTAGGCCGTGATCTATTGAGGCTTGAAATTAATGGACAACTGAGCCTTCGTGAGTATCAACGCTTTGATGCCTTAATCGAGGTGCTAAGGACGCAATTGCTGCATGTACGCATTAAAGGAATCTGCCATCGACGTCCAGGGCAGGAAGAACTTCGGGCCATGACTGATCGCCGTGAAGATCATTTGATTAGTTCTATTGCCTTACAACTACAGGAAGAACTTGAAAAACTTGAACCTATCAAATCTCTTACAACTGAACAGCAGAGCGAAGCCGAGCTGATCGAGTTGGCTCTTTGTGAATTATATCGACTTTGCAGCGAATCATCCTTGAATCACTGATCGCACTATGCGCTTACTGCACTGCCATCTTGAAAATGTTCGCCGTCATCGACTTTTGGAGGTCGACTTTTCGCCCGGATTGACGTTGATTTCAGGAGCCAATGAAAGCGGTAAAAGCTCACTTGTGGAGGCGATGCATCGAGGCTTATTTCTCAAGGCCACAGCTAGCGGCTCGCTAGTAGAAGCGTTGCGCTCTAATCTTTTCCCAGGCCACCCCCTCATTGAACTTTCTTTTGAAGCAAAAGGTGCGATCTGGTCGTTGAGCAAACGCTTTAGTGGACAGAGTGGCAGCGTACGGCTTGATGGAACCGGGCAAGAAGTACCACTCAGCGGTTCTGCAGCAGAAGAGCTTCTAGCAAAACTTCTCGGAGTTGATGAGATCGTTGGTAGTCGTCAGGCAGCGCGAGTCCTTCCGAGTCGATGGGCTCATCTCTGGGTGTTACAGGGGCTAGCTGGCCAGAATCTTTTAGATCAAGGACCGCAGCATTACGACCTCAATGGGTTGATGCAGCAATTGGAGCAACGGGCAGAAGTGTCTTTGCAATCACCTCTTGATCAAAAGGTGAGTACGGAGTTGGAGACTCTTGTGGAAGCCACTTTCACTAGTCGAGGGGTTCGTCGTAATTCACTTCTTTGGCAATGTCAGCAACAACGAGAGAGCGCGGAAGATGTTCTTAAGACTGCTGAACTGCAACGGGACAGCTTTGAAGCCACCAGTGCAGAGTTGGATCAACTTGAGCATGAGCTTGATTTGCTCATGTCAGACCGCAAACCCGCCCTCAAGAAGCGACGTTTCGAGTTGCAAACGCAACAGGAGCAGACCCGTCAGGACGAAGCTGCTCTGCTCCTTTATCGACAGCAGCTCGAACCTCTTCAACTGCGAAAGAAACAACTGCAAAGCGTCCTTGATGCCAATCATCAAATCAACAAAGAATTTTTCCTCTGCCAGAAGAATCTTGAGGAGGGGAGTGAGCAGCAGACTCTGCTTAAGCACAGTCTTAGTGAGACCCAAAAGCAGATTGAGACCACACAGCAAGAGCTCGGTGATCTGGAGCAACAACGATCGGACTGGGAATTAAGGGGTCTGAATATGAGACGGTTAGAAGAACTCACACAGCTCAAGCTTCAACGCGAATCCCTCCAACGACAGCACAACGAGCAACAACGCTTGCGCAACCAATCCCAAACACTGCAAATTCAACTCGACGCACTGCCTGATCTTGGTGTGGCTAACTTGCAGCGGCTTCGTGATTGTTATGACCAAGTCAAAGGATGTGCTATTCGCATTGAAACGATGGCATCTCAGTTGAATCTAGAACTTGCTGATCAACCTGTACTTGTCGATGGCTTTCCTTTGAAGGAGGGTGAGACGAAACGCCTTACATCAAGCTTCACCGTGAATGTTGGTGATGGAGTTCGCTTTCATATTAATCCTGGTCAAGGTACGGGTATTGAGGATCTAAAACGAGACCATCAGAGGCATCTTCTGAAGTACACGGATACCCTGAAGGCATGGCAAGTGAACTCTTTAGAGGAAGCCGAACAAAAGATTAATCACAGAAATCAGTTGAGTCAGCAATTGAATCTTGTTAACGAACAACTCAATGGAAGTCAAGATAGACATGATGGAAATATAAGCCTATCTCTGCAAAAAAAACAACTTGAAACTCGTCAGCATGAACTTGAGCAAGAGATGACCTCAGAATTAGAACCTTCCAAGTTAGATGACAGTTCATTCTCTAATGATGGAATCTTGAATCAACCTCTTGATCTCGAGACAATCCGCGTTGAGCTTAAGCGATATCGCCAGAATTACAGAACCATTAGTGAGTCAATTAAGGTCGTCAAGTTACAACTTCAGCAGCTGCATCGAGAAGAGTATGAGCAAGACAAGAACTTGCAGAAGCTTACACTTTCACTTGAGGTGCTAAGTGCAAAACAAATTGAACGAAAAGAACATAGGAAATCTCTTTTGACTGAACATGGTCCTGAACCAGACATTGAGGAAAAACTACTGAAACTTAATCAGTCACTGACTCACTTGGGACAGAAAGTTTCTGATTTGGAACAACAACTCGGAACCCAAACTCTACAAGCCATCAAGTCAGCTCTTTCAGAGCTGGATGCCGAAGAAAAACGTTTGCAGGAACATTTACAGGTGCTTAGCGGACAACGAGGAGCTCTGCGTGAACGCTGTGAAGGGCTTGGAAGCCTTGATCCTTATGCTGCTCTTGAGGAAGCCCGCGTCAACTTCAATCAGGCCAAGCTGGAAGAGCGTGAACAATTGATGCTTGCTCATGCACAGCAAAGGCTCTTGAAATCATTTCAACAAGCTCAAGTCGAACTATCGAATCGATATACGACTCCACTTAGCCAGGCAATTTGTTCTTACTTACAGCCCCTGCTTGGTAACGAAAACGATCGTTGTCACCTTAATTTCGACCCTCATGATGGATTTCGAGAATTAGGCCTTCGACGTGATGGTCAAAACGTACAGTTTCGAGATTTAAGTGGTGGCATGAAGGAACAGCTCAATGGGGCTCTTCGTCTTTCGATCGCAGATGCCCTCAAAGGAGGACATGGCGACTGTTTGCCAATTCTGTTTGATGATGCTTTTACCAATACTGATCCAGATCGCATCGAGACAGTGCTCAGGATGATGACCCAGGCGGTAAAGCGTGGCCTTCAGGTAATTGTGCTCAGTTGCGACCCTACCCCTTACGAAACAATTGCCGATAAGACTATTTACTTGCCAAGTCCTTAATTGACTCAGACTTATGATCTGATAACCAGATCAGCCAGCTTGCTCATGATTCAAATCAAGGGATATTGGCTTTCAATTCAGCAGATGTGTTGAAATTACTGGTGATCTGCTGGTGAATCCTATTTATAGGCTTGACTCGATTACATTCATCGCCTTGAGATAAGCAGGTATCTTGTCTACTGACTCCGTATCATTAAGGAATGAATCATCCCGTATTGCACGTCGTCCATTGTCGGCAATCACTGCATTAACGATGAGGTCTATAGCCTCTTGGTTGTCAAGATTCTGCAGAGCTTCGGCATATCTGCGGCTATGGGTTGGCCTGACAGATTCCTGGCAGTAATTAGTGAGTTCACGACTCTCTGTCATCACAGAATAAGCAACTCCTTTGGTAGATTGATTTCCATAGATAGACATGTATAAAAGATTCACCATTGATGAATCATGCAGAGGGATAGAGTAATTACGAACAATTTGTGGCCAATAACGTAGAGACTTTAAGCCTTCTAACCCTCCCTTTTGTAGCCCATCCGACTCACACCATTCTTCAAATTCTTCCATTTGATGGGGGCAGCGCTGTTCTTCTTTCATCTTTTTAGCGAGTATTTGCCCAGCTTGAAAGTTACGCGTAGGTTTGCCACAAACCGGAAGCATCATGCTGCCCCTAACATCTGCAACCATGGCAGTAAGTTGTGCAAAGGTGTGATCTCGCACCTTTTCCATCTCCCCATCTCGAGCCAATGCGGCTTCAATGCGCTGCACTCCGTAACCAAGCTCCGTTAATGAAAATGGTTGTTGATTGTAGAGCCCCTGACGATCATTTCTACACATCGACACTGTGGCAGCTTGATCAAGACACTGATCTAAAAGTAAGGTCAGTAGAGTTGGAAGTACGCCTGGATTATCATGGTGGTATGTATAACCAAACCCTGCAAATATTGATGCCATATTTTTTGCTGCTTTGATATATTGCCCTTCAATATTGTGAACACCTGATGAAACCTGTATGTTGGGTGATAATCGATCCAGCATTCGAGCTCCAAGCATTGCTGTCAGTGCATTTGGATGGCAGAAGTTTGCCGTGAAGCTATCAAACGGATTTCGCAATGCTCCATGGCGGTGAAATCCTGAGAAGAAAGCTAGATTTGGTTGTTTTTCACATAGGACATACGATTCATTATTGATCTGGTTATGAGAGAAGGAACCGGCTAGACAAGCTAGAACAACCTGTTCTCGTTTCATCTCCTTACGTAGTCGACATGCTTCCTCGAGGTCTAGCTCCACATGGTTGCTGTTCGCACTGAGGACGACGAGTTCACAGCGTTCAATTAGATCAGCCAGTGTGTTTGTGACACGAACCCCAGCTTTTATATGTGTGCCCATCTTTACAACCGATGCAATATGGGCCTCATCCATTCCATCCAATGAACCCTCTGGAAAGGCTCCCAGCAATTCCCGTTCTGGACGCGGGGCAAGCAATAAGCTGACACCAGCTGTTTGCATCGCACAGTTGTATGCCAGTGAGGCAGGATAAAGCCCCACGCTGTAGAACCCTACATTGCCATTTTCCAGTGCTCTAATTCTGTTTTGAATCAACTCCGGATTTAGGGACTTGGTGAAAAAACTGTTGTTCATCACTCCTCCTTGCTTCTATGCAGATTTGTTGTTGTCTTCTTTAACCCTACGGATGCGGCTGATCTCAGGAAAATGGAAATTTGCATATCAGCATATTAAAACGTTTAATCTCTATGATAATTCGAGCACCTTCTCTTCAGACCGGACAGCTTTTGTGGCCTTTAGTTCAATCAGGATCTGCTCAACAAACAGCTGAACTTTGTCCTCGCATCAATGATCGTTGCTCACTAGTTACTAGCCGCTAGCCAAAGCGTTTCCATGTCAGTGACTTGGCCCATCGTCCCCAACGTGGGAAGGTGTGTAGACCCGGCCATATCAACGAAACATGGGCCACATCGACCTCGATCAGCTTTTGTCTGAGATGGTCAGTACTGAAGACCTCTTGATCGTTCAGGATCTTGACGGCGTTTGTATCCCCCTTGTCAAGGATCCTCTGACGAGAGTTTTGGATCCTTCCTACGTATGGGCAGCCAAAAGGCTTGAGGGGTCTTTCTCTGTGCTTACCAATGGAGAGCATGGCGGACATCGTGGAGTCAATTGTGTAGTCGAGAGAGCTTTGGGTGATCCCCAGCTGCCGGCTAAGCAGGGCCTCTACTTACCGGGATTAGCCGCAGGCGGTGTGCAACTCCAGAATTGTTATGGCGAGATCAGTCATCCCGGTATTAGTGATGCAGAAATTGCCTTTCTTGCTGCACTGCCTAGCCGAATGCAGACCTTGCTTGAACAGCGTCTCCATGCATTGCTACCCCAGCGCACCTCTGAGGAGATCCAAATCCTCGCAAAGATGTCAGTTCTTGATACAGAGCTATCGCCCACAATTCTCTTGAATGGCTTGTTTAGCCTGACTCCTGACGATGTCGGCATTCAGCAATCCCTGCAAATTATGCTGCAGGAGTTGATGAATGAATTGATTAATAGTGCCATAAGTGCTGGCTTTCCTAATTCGTTTTTTCTGCATATTGCTCCCAATATGGGTTGTGATGGACAACTGGAGAGACTCAAGCCTGCTGCCCCTGGTGATGTAGGCACCACTGATATCCAGTTCATGCTCCAAGGTGCTGTGAAGGAAGCCGGACTATTAGTTTTGATTAACAAGCATATCGCTAAACACAAAGGCAAAGCTCCTCTAGGCAAAGACTTTGATGTGCGTTCAGCGCCTAAGACTCATCAGGGATTGTTGGATCTCTGCCGCAAGCGTATTCCTGTTGATCAGATGCCACTTTTGATGGGTGTGGGTGATACGGTTACATCCAATCCATCTCCTGATGGAACCGGATGGTTACGTGGCGGAAGCGACCGCGGTTTTCTTACCTTGTTACAGGATTTAGGTACGATTTATAACCGTCCCAATCGAGTGGTTCTTGTGGATAGTAGTGGCGGTGAAGTATACCGACCCAGCCTTAGAGATGAACACCTGCAAGGAATTAGTGATCCTGAGGATCCCCTGCATTTTGATGTACTGGTTCCTAGCGGCCCCAGCACATACGTGGCTTGGTTTAGGTCACTTGCTGAACGTCGTTCAGCTCGTTGACAGCTGTAATCTGTAATCTTTGGGAGGGCTAAGAGGAGGTCATTCTTTCGAGCCTATTGGGTCTCAAGGGTGAGATTAGATATAAGTACTAGAGTTCCTTTGCCTTGATTGATTGTTCTTCTAGATTCAGTATATCGAACAACAATTTAGCCAGCTCCATGTCTTGAGAAATCATTCCAAGTCGTTTGAAAATTCTATATTGAGTGACTGCATGAGTTGATCGTATTTAACCATCTCTTTTTTAGAACAAGATTCCTTTTGATGCTATTCATTTCTTAAAGTAAGGATGCATTCTTCCTTGTGAATCTACCTTAGAAAGTACGGCATTGCAATCTGTCCTGACCCTCGAATATTTTGTATCCTTTTTAGGGCATGATCGATAATCTCGCCATTGCTTTCTCTCAATTTATAAAGTAAAAGTGGGAACGTAAATGTTGTAAAGACTTGATCTGAATGTAGCAAGTACAGGATGCATGGTTAATGTTTTGTTGTTGCCTCTCTGCTCTTATGCTAGTGGATGATTGGTTCAGTAAAGAGCTTCTGTTGAACGTGAGTAAAGTATTGTACTTCTATTAAGTCGTCTCGCTAAAGGTTCTGGTTTCAAAGAATCATCAGTTTGTTTCGACATCAGCAGTAATAACTAACTAAGTGGTTTGTTTGCCATTGGCCACGTCAGGATGATTGCACTCAAATGATTTCTGTGTTGCCTTCTCACGACACGTCAGCAACTGCGTTTCGATCTGAGGTTTTCCCGGAGCTGCATCGGGACAACCTAAGTACTTTGCAGGTCAACCTTGGTTACCGATGCAACCAGAGCTGTGCCCACTGCCATGTGAATGCAGGACCGACCCGTCTGGAAATGATGGATCCGCAAACCATGGCCTTGATACCAAAGGTGTTGGATCAATACCAGCTGGGATGTCTTGACCTCACCGGTGGAGCTCCCGAGCTTCACCCAGGATTTAAGGATTTGGTCATTCAGGCCAGATGTTTGGGTGTGGAGGTTATCGATCGTTGCAACCTAACCATCCTCACTGAGCCAGGCCAGGAAGACCTAGCGGCTTTTCTTGCAAAACAACGTGTCACTGTGGTTGCTTCTCTGCCTTGTTACGAGGCTGAGAATGTAGACCAACAACGTGGTCAAGGAGTGTTTGAACGCAGCCTTATTGGTTTACGTCAGTTGAATCAACTTGGTTATGGGCAATCCGATGAGCAACTAATTCTTAACTTGATTTTTAACCCCCAGGGTCCTCATCTGCCTCCTCCTCAAGCCCAATTAGAAGAGGCCTATCGTAAAGAGCTGAAAAAACGGTATGGCATCGAATTCACCAGATTATTCACGATAGCGAACATGCCGATTCAACGTTTCGCTACACAGTTGAGCATGTCCGGCCAGCGAGAGAGTTATCAGCAGCTTCTTGAAGGTGCTCATAATCCCGATAATCTAAAAACGGTTATGTGCCGAAGCTTGATCAGTGTGAATTGGCAGGGCCAGCTTTTTGACTGTGATTTCAACCAGCAACTGAGTCTTCACCTTAAGGGGCCTGTTCATCACCTTAGGGACTTGCTGGAAAGCGAATTTCAATGGCCTGGTCAACCAATCACTGTTGGCCCTCATTGTTTTGGTTGCACTGCAGGCAATGGATCAAGCTGTGGAGGCGCCCTTCGATCTGAGGGAGAGATCGGTTAATCATTCAAGGCCCTGTGATGAAAGCTGATGATCAGCGCTCGATAGATTTGCTGCTTGAATCTCTTATAAGGGAACCTTGCAACGCCTTGATCGCGACAAGTGAAGGTGCAAATAGGAACACTTTCTCGTCAATGCGTACATGTTGTCCATCAAGTGCAGTCACACCTCCAATCACAAAATCAATGGTGCGCTGGGCATGTTCTGGGTCCATCCGACAGATGTTGAGCAAAACGGTGTGCTGTTCGCGGACAGCCAAAACGGCTTCAAAGGCCTGTTCAAAAACCAATGGTTTGAACACGACGATCTCGTGCCACCAGTCAGCAAACGGTGCGTCCATAGCCTCGACGCTTTTGGGATTTTAGTGCAGTCGATGGGCCTGATCCAGCCCTCGCTCGCCAAAAGCGAGCGAGGGGATTTTGTGGTGCATCCTTCAATCTGGATGCATCATGGATGGTGGAAATGATGGAGCTCATGGGCCGATCAGCCTCAACTACATTAAGTGGATCGCTACTTTTGATTGCTGCAACGACTGGATTGACAGTTGTAATGAGCGAAGTAGGGATCAACGCTGCTGAAACATCAGCTACTGAACCGAAGCAGGCGATGTTTAGAACTCAAGCTGAGGCAGAAGCTGCCGCCCCACAATTTGGTTGTAAGGGGTCCCATCAGATGGGTCAGATGTGGATGGTCTGTGACAAGCACGGCATTCAAATGGAGTCTCAACACAATCCATGAACACTGCTGATCAAACTGGCGATGACAAAGCATCAGCACACTGCGGGAGCAAACCGAAAAAGCTGGCTATTGGGATAGCTCCCTTAGGCACAGTTTCGATCGGTATTGTTCCAATGGGAGTGGTTTGCATTGGTGTTGTTCCCATGGGTGTTGTTTCCATTGGCGTGGTTGCTATGGGGGTGATCAATGCTTCTGTCGTTGGGATGGGCTTGCTAAGTGTTGGTGTAAGCACCATGGGAGTGTGGACGGCAGGTCCAATAAGCATGGGCTTGGTGTCTTTGGGTGGATCGGAGATTGAAAATCCCCATCAGCATCACCTTCCCGTAAGCGGCAAGTCTGCGTCGCAAACGGACCCTCGGTTGATGGCTTACCCCACTCAATTAGAGGCCGAAGCGAAGGCACGGGAGTTGGGATGCAAAGGCGCTCACCAGATGGGAACCCACTGGATGCCGTGTGATCAGCATTCTCAGCACTGATGTTTATCATCAGTTATCAATGGACATTGGTTGTCGAGGGTCTCTGACAAGACGGACATAGAGCCCGTACATTCAATGTTGACTCGATCAGTTGGAACCCGATTCGCTCAGCAGCAGAGCGTCCAGCTTCCAGTACTGGCTTACTCTCAAACTCCTCAGTACGACCACAACGCACGCATACCAAATGGTGATGATCTGGGTGGTCGTGACTTGCTAATTCAAAGCGATGTCCGCCATCGCTTATTTCCAACTCGTGTAGAAAGCCCATCTCGACAAGCAAGCGCAGCGTGCGGTAGATCGTTGCTAGAGACACCCTTGAGTTTGCCTCTAGAAGTTGCCGATGGACTTCTTCAGCACTGAGGTGAATGCCAGAACCAATACTTTCAAAGAGATCAAGAACGCGGCGTCTTTGAGGCGTTAAACGTCGACCACCCTGATGCAAGCCAACCTCAAGTTGTCCATGGATACGGGCCAGGGACGAAGAAGTAGGCAAGGCCACCTCTGCAATGCATTTCTCAATAGTAACCGCTAATGAGAGTGATTGGCGTAATTGATGGTGTGTTCTTGCTTCAAGCAAGGCAGCATCTCAAGCTAGATCGCGTTTTTCTTTAAAGTTGTTTGAGCCAAGCCAATAGTTGATCCTTCTGCCTTTGCGGCAAGGCCTGATAGCGCTGCTGGGCAGTTTTAGCCTCGCCACCATGCCAGATGATCGCTTCCTCGATGCTGCGTGCCCGGCCATCGTGCAAGAAGCTTGCTTTGCGATTAACCCTCTGGGTCATTCCCAATCCCCACAGAGGGGCAGTTCGCCATTCCGTTGAGAGGCTAAGACCTTCTTCAGCCACACCGTCATCGAGGCCAGGACCCATATCGTGAAGTAAAAGGTCGGTGTAAGGCCAGATTGCTTGGTCGTTGATGACTTTTGCCACTGCCTGTTGATTGTTCCCTGTGCGCTGGCTGGGCACGTGACAGCTAGCACATTGAAGTTGATCAAAGAGTGCTGATCCCTGTTTGACTACACGGCTGTGAGATGCTTCGGCTGTGGCTGGTGCTCCGAGAGTCTGTGTGTAGTAGCTCACCCCATCAAGGTCTTCCCAACTGATATCTGCCGGGCTCCCATCAGCAGCCATGGTGCTATCCGGCCCTGTTGCCGTTGTCAGTCCCATGTCGTCGAGGTAGGCGTTAGCGCTCTGTTGGTTCACGCTGGCTGCAATTGCCTTCCAGCCAAATCGGCCAATGCGGCGTTCCCCATCGCTGTCGATGGTCCAAACGGGTCTACCAGAGATTCCGTCACCATCATGATCGTCTGGATCTGCATTAGCCAGCACGTCGTCTTCTGGGATGGCTTCCAGCAGGCCAATGCCAATCATTGGTGGTGCGATGCGCAGTGATCGGGCCATGGTTTCCTCTGAGAGCTCGGTGCCATCGGGTTGAGTGATGCGAGTCTTTAATTGACGTAGGCCGTCTTTTTCTATCCAGTTTCGTTCAACTTTTGCTTCAGGACTGTGACCAAAGATTGCTTTGTCTTGCAGTTGGAAGCCAATCTCAGGAACTGGTTGATTACCACCTCCTTCTTGCATCGCAACTCTGAAGAGAGATTGGCCAGCGATTGGTTTTCCTCTGCCGTTTAGGACATGGCACGAGGAGCATGATTTGGCATTGTGAAGAGGTCCCAGGCCTGCACCGACATGTCCATCAAGGGGAACATGCTTCTGCTCGAAAAGGGGGTCTGTTTGAGTATGACGATCAAACTCAGCCTTGGTTAGTCCGTCAGCTGTTGTTTCAAAGGAACCAAATGAGCGGTTGAAAACAGTCATGTCACCGGCGGGGCGATGTGGATCACCTGCCCATACGGGACGCACTAACTTGAATGAGATGCCAAACCCAACTGCGACTAGAAGGGCCAGACATCCCAGAAGTAATTTTGAGAGAAAAATGAATCTCATGATTCAATCATCTCATCTTTATTTCAATATATAATTAAAAAATTATCCTATCTTTTCTGATACAGCAGTAGTGGTTTCTAATGCGGCCATGATCGCCGCCTGGAGATCCTCGATCTGTTCACGTGTTGCCGGATCATCGATCTTGTCGTTAAGCCTTTTAGGCAGTGCTTTGGCAAGGTCAATGGCCGCATTCAGTTGATCAGTCAATGCTTTTGCGATCTCTTCATCTTGGGCTTTAACAAGAGCCTGCAGCTTGGACTCTTTCCATGCAAGCCGCACTCCTTTTAGGTTTGAAACTACATCGGATCCGGTGTTGCCACTGAAAGTGCTTTCTAGTTCGTCTTTGCCTGCCTCAAGGGCTGCTCCTAATTTGCCATTGGCAACCTCATCTAAACAGCCGGTCATCCCTTCAAGGATGTCACTGACAGTTTTGCTTGGATCGGCCTCAACGTCGGCTTTGCCAAAGCCTTCGTCTCCACTCCATGCGGCAAGCAAACCTTTTGCATTCTGCTCGAGGTCTTCACCGGCGATTTGAAGATATAGCAATTGTGGAGGAGTCATTGAAGCTGCTGAAACAGCTTGACCTCCATCGCCGAAAAGAACATATTCAATTCCGTGAAAGCCTCGTCCAGTTGTGTCGAGGTCTGCAAAGGTTGTTTTGGAAAAGTTACTCTCATCTAAGGCTTGGGCCAGCTCCTTTCTGCTGACGGGCCAATCATCAAGATTGGGGTCAAAACCATCTGTTTCGGCTGGACCATAGGCCCAGGTTTCTGTTATTTCCCATGTTTTACGCGTAGTCTTCCATTGCTTGCGGGCGGCTTCAAGGTTGGCGTCGGTAGGGTCCTTCGCGAACTTGTTCAGATCCTCCTTAAGATTCTCTGTTGCAGCTACAAGTTTTTGATAACTAGGCAGTACAACATTATTAACTAATGCGCTGCTTACTTCCTTCTCCGTAGGTGCCGTCTGTGACTGCGGTGTGCATGCTGCTGTGATACTTGCCGAGAGAGCAGCGGCACCAAGAAGTGGAGCCAGGCGAGGCAAACGAATCATTGTGAAACCCGAAGCTGGGTGAGTGGTTATTTTTCAGACACTATTGATGAACGCCTGACAAGGCGACGCAAACAATACAGGCGAACAACTCATTTGTTACTTGGAGAGGCTTCATTGTTGTTGGTTCAGCCTTTTGTAAAATACGTCTTCAGTGAAATTGTTCCATCAGATAAGCAAGTTTGTGTTTTGCATTGAACAGGTTTGGCTGCAGTCAGTTTTTAATAACCCTTTAAGGAAAAAGTGCTTTGAGACGAAGATCAAATGTTTAGAAGCTACATGGCAAGTGAGGAATAGTTATTTACAATTAAGAGCTTATTTTGTGATCGTCATCATCAGAGTAGATAGTATAAATTTAAAAGTCAATTCATGCGATATATTTCAGGAAAGTCTTGTCCATCAAGGCTTGCCATTTCCTTGAGGAATGACTGGCTTGAAACTCTTTAGAGCCAAGACAATTGAAGTCGCAATAGGAGGCTTTACCCTCCCAGATCACTTGTCATGGTTCTATCTGAACCCACCTATCTTGGAGTTGATGTATAGTCACTCCTGACCTTTTGTAAGGATTCTTTTAGGTATTTCCGGCTTTCTTCATAGAGGGAACCATTGCATGGATTTCTTATGTATAATTATGGCTTTAATCTTTTGGAGTATTCACGTTGTTGGCTAATCAACCATTCTTCTTGCTGTAGTAAATACACGATAAACTACAAAATAGTTACTAACTATCGATCAAATCCTCTTGCGTCCATGTAGGTGTCAAGTCAGGATACTTTGTCGGATGATTTCCGCCTGTTCAGTGAATTACACCAAATAGACTTCCTATGGCTGCAGTGATAGCCATTGCCAGTGCACCCCAGAACGTTATTCTTACAACCGCTTTTCTAATTGATGCTTTACCTGCACGGGCTGAGAGGCCACCGAGAAGGCCTAAGCAGATCAATGATGCAATCGATACGATCACTGGAATTTGTTTCACTGGCAGTTGTGATGCAACGATGAGCGGAACAGCTGCGCCTAGAGCAAACATGCTGGCTGATGCGATTGCAGCTTGGACTGGCCTTGCCTGGCTAATTGGTGAGAAACCTAGTTCCTCGCGCATATGCGTAGCGAGTGCATCATGCTTGGTGAGTTGTATCGCAACCTGCTTTGCAAGTGTTAGATCAAGACCTCGCTGTTGGTAGATTTCAATCAGCTCTTTTAGTTCAGCTTCAGGGTGTTTGGATAGCTCTTTGCGTTC
This sequence comes from Prochlorococcus sp. MIT 0701, assembly GCF_000760295.1. GTDB lineage: Bacteria > Cyanobacteriota > Cyanobacteriia > PCC-6307 > Cyanobiaceae > Prochlorococcus. The sequence goes on along the minus strand of NZ_JNBA01000018.1, from coordinate 30,942 downwards.
TTGCTCCCGATCTGCTTTTTCTGTGTCAGCTTGAGAGCTGACTGACACGTATTCGCCAGCAGCCATTGACATTGCCCCGGCCACTAGACCTGCTAGTCCAGACAGGAGCACGCCATGGTGACTACTTTGGGCCGATGCCACACCCACCACCAAGCTTGCAGTGGAGACAATGCCATCGTTGGCACCAAGAACGGCTGCCCGTAGCCAGGTTGTACGAGAACTGTTATGCGGCTCTGGGTGAATAGATGGCAACTGGATGCTTGCGATGTGAATGATTTTGTGTCTGAACCTTGTTTTGACTTTGCAAAGAAGGGAAACTTTAGTTCCTGCTTTTGTTTATTATTATTTGGTAACGCATCTTGAGAATGATTGGACCAACAGCTATGTGGGATAAGCTAGATGCAAAATTTATCAATGAAATCCTATTCAAGCCAAGATTAATCCCATATTTTGCGTCTATTTATTTACCCATGCGCCTTTGACCATAGAATACAAATTCTATAAGTTCGAAACTAAGTTCACACGAGTTCTGTAGAAATACTAGACAGGAAAGAATCACAAATATGCCATAAGGCTGATATGCTTATGACTTGGGTCATTACAATAGCTGTCTACAACAGACTAAAAGCCCTGCTCATCTCCTCAAGGGTAAGGAAGCATCTGGATTAGCTTTTATCTTCTTGAATCTTCGCCTTGCTCCCAACTATTTGGGAGCATAATGCTTATTTAGAAGATATAGGTTAAGTCATTAACTATCTATTGTAGTAGCGCTTAGGTGTTCTTATTTCATGTAAACTTGTTTATTACCAGGGCCCTTTTTGACTGCCAGCAATACCCTTTTGATTGGAATCTTATGGCAACTTTGCTAAAGATTAATGCCAGAGAGTGTTTTTATGTTTTTTACTAGGGTATTGAGTGCAAGGTGTTTGACTTGTTTGTCATCTTTAGTTCTGGATCGCTCAAATTGTCACTAAAGTGCCGTCGCGAATGGTCATGTATTTTCGATGCTCACAGTGATGATCAACCTGGCCATTAAACTTGTGTGTAGTGTGTTCTCAAGCCAGCTTGCGCTAAGTCATTAAATAATGAAGTAACTTTGCCTTTGGATTATCGTTAACTCTTATCATTGAGGCTCATGAATGTTTGTATTCTCGTGCAGCTACGCGTTGTCATTTGCTGTACACCAGCGATTAGACTAACTGAAAATGGTTTAACCTCGAGGTTTACTTTATTGATCTCATATTTGAAGTAATGACTGTCATCTGTATGAAGTCTAGCAACAACAATAGTTGGTGATGATGATTCAACAATAAGACTCTCTATGATATTCCTTTCCTCTTCAGAAGGTGCGAATGGATAACGGATCTCTACTAATAAGCGCTCGGAGTCGACAAGGTATATTTCCTTATATGATTTTCCTTCATAGAGATAAGAGCACAAAAGCACGATTGGAGTTGCTTTTACAGGCGCCATAGGCATCAAGGTAACTAAACTAATGATGGCGATCACTATAGTTTGCTTTGCTATCCAGCCCTCTGAATTAAGGTGTGGATATGTCTTTAACACGTCCACAAAGCAATTTGGATTAGTCCTAATCATCAGCTCTAAGTACTTTTCATGTTGATGTCTTTAAGGTTGCTATTCCTTGAGGCTAGCACCAGAGGCGAAATCAAGGTATTAATATAAAAATGACGGGCACAATCCTATCATTCTGCCCACAAAATGATTCACATAATTGGATTAATCTGCCTCCCCTCTCTTGCAGACTTATTCATTAAGTACTCTACTCTGATATTCGGCCTTCTCGAATTATATTTTACGATTATATCACGGCATCAACCTCTATTAAAACTCGTATTACACAGAAGTGTGTGCTGCTTTGTTAGCCTTTCTTTTACATCGGGAATAATCTACCCATCATTTTCTTGATGTTCTGTAGTCTCACTACACTGCTATTACTTTCACGTTAAATAGTTTTATTTAACAGAGTAGAAACAGAGATGATTGCATTATCAAACCCAATCAAACCTTCCCAATAGACTGGCTGATAAGTCACCTTGATACATCCGGCACACCCTTATGGGACTTCGATTACTCAGTAGTTCTTGGATATACGTAATACTATTGATGGAACGCATAAACGATCCCTTGGCCAGTGGAGGCCAGGGGATTTTTATTCTTTTGCCGAATTAATGAGTCAAATTTATTCATTAACTATTAAATAAGTTTTCTTCTAACCAAGCCATGATGACTTATGAGGAGCAAACTGTTTAAATTTTTTCGAGGGCTTGGCGTCATCTCACTGATAGGGGCATTATGGGGTCTGTTTAGAAATTGCTTCATATGGCGTACCGTCGCAAAATAACCAACGTCCTTAACGACTTCACAGAATTTGTCAATCGCGGCAATGTCGTTGATCTGGCGGTGGCTGTTGTCGTAGGTGGTGCCTTCTCAAAGCTCGTAGATGCACTTGTGAAGTTGGTCACTGGCGCTTTAATGGACCCTTTACTTCACAGACTTCAGGTAGACACGCTTAGTGCCTTGCCCGGCGGCGCACTTTTGGTCTCAATGATTAATTTTTTGGTCATTGCCTTCGTGGTTTTTATTGTGGTCAGGGCTCTCGAACGCTTCAAACGAAAAGAGGAGGCTAAAGCTGCTGCTGCTCCACCCCCCCAGCAAGATTTAGCTGATGCTGTTGAACGTTTAGCAATAGCGCTCGAATCCCGTAAGCTCTGAGATGATCAAAATAGTAACCAACCGCCTTTATCTTGTCAATATTCTTACTTACTATTGCTTGATTTGTTGCTTCTTGTCCACTAGAATCTTAAGAAGTCCATGACTAATGATTGTCCCAATAATTCAATTATGGATGTAACTTACTTATCTACTCATTCCCTTTTGCCCAGCCGAAATTTAATGCAACCTGATGACACAGCACTTTTGATTATCGATGTTCAAGAAAGATTGATACAGGCTGTTGATGATCAGAAACAGATCGTTTGGAATATCAGACGTCTCATTGATGCCGCGAATGTTCTTTGTATAGAGATCGCAACAACAGAACAATATCCTCAACGACTTGGTCATACAATAGAACTTATAGCGACACGGACAGTAAATAATCCTTTTCCAAAACTGTCATTTAGTTGTGTTGGATGCGTAGAACTCCTTCAACAATTTAGAAAGTCTGGTATTAAAAAGGTTCTTCTTTGTGGAATAGAAGCTCATGTCTGCGTCCTTCAAACAGCACTAGATCTAATCTCCAATGATTATCAGGTTTTCCTCGCTGTCGATGCAATTGGTAGTCGTAGGAGAATTGACTTAGAGTTTGCATTAAGACGTATGGAGTCAGTTGGTGTGACTTTGACAACTACAGAATCAGTAATGTTTGAGTGGTGTCATCGAGCTGATAGAGTTGAATTTAAAACCATTAGTAATTTAGTCAAGGAGTGTCTATCAGATTGATAATGTCTAGCTTGACTTTACCTTCCAGATGATGAACGATCCCTAGCATTTGCGAATGCAATCTTTCTTGACTCTATACCAAGTCAACTGTTAACCTATAGAGATATAGCTTTACTTTTAACCAAACAGGAGATTTGTGTTTGCGTTAACCATGCTAGTGAGTCATTCTTGTACTTATGGTAAGGATCTATAACATTTTCATTTGCATTGTTTTTATTTCGGAACAAGTTCTGCCTAGACTGGTTTTTGGGCGAGGATTATGCTCACATTTTTGATCTATAAGATTTTATTAATCTATTTTGTATATTGAATCGAGCCTTACAAGGCAGTACATCCACCTATGGCAAAGTTTGGTGTATTGCGTGAAGCTGTCGTAGTGTTTTCAATTCTCAGATGACTCTTAAGGCTGTTCTTGTTCATTCCACAGCCCAAGGAGGCACTATCCATAAGTTCCCTGCAAAGCAAGGAGAACGTTTCCTAGGTTGTTATTTGGGGACTTGTAAATTCAGCAACAATTTAGCTGAAGCTACAGCCGATTTGGCTAGCCTTGAACCTTCAACAAATACTCCCCAATCTTAGATCTATATAAGCTTTACTAGCTTGATGCAACTGATGTTGAATAGTATTAGATACAATTACCTATTGATTTTAGTCTCCTGTAAGAGTCGCATGGAAATCGAACTTAATACAGTGACTGCAATTGCCTGCAAATTAATTCTACTCAATACCTAACATATCCCTTTCGTGTATATAGTGCATTGCTTAATGACTTCTTGTGATAAGAGCAGACACTTTCTTTGTTCCATATTCGAATCTTTTATTTGTATACTGCGTTCGAGCCAAGCTAAACTTTATCTTAAACCTTATCTTAAGCTTTATCGCTTATCATAAAAAAAAGTCTTTTCTTTAGGTCTATTTCAATCAAAAATGAGATAGAGCCTATTCGCGCTGCTTTTTATTCCATACGTATTGCCATCATTCCTTACGGATTTATATATTGTTTGCCAATATTAGCCAAATCTGAGTTAATTCAGACTAGTCATCTTTGTATTATCCATATCACCTATTCTTCGGATTGAAGTTTTTTGATAATTCTCTATCCATTATTTATATCCTAGACTTTTAGCGTATACAATATCCATCTTGATCACGTAGCTATTTTTTCTCTCTATCTAGCATCTTCGTTGTCAATAGTATCTAGTATGCCAATTCTTTAGCCTAACTCTTGACTTGCTCACCTGTATTAGCCTATGTAGACGGTAAGTTTAGAAAGGAAAATATTATCTGTGTGTTCCCCATCAGCGTATATGGATCAAACTTTTCTTGTTTTTCTGCCTATGGGTCCGCTACTCATTTAATCTAGCTACATCTCTTAGATTGGTAAGGATTGGTAATGCAGCTACTTTCCAGAAAAAAATTAGGTTTGCGTTGTTTGCTTTGTCTTTTTTGTGGCTTACTGATCAGTCTGCTGTTTTCCCCTGCTCTTGCACAGATCTCTTTGGGTTCAACAGCAGCTCCCACCAGTAATCCTATGAACCGACCTGTCTGGGACCTTAATAGACCTTGGCGATGTGGCCCCCTTTACTGTAGCAGAGTTGTTTTTCCTGTTCGAATCCTTAGCCCCAACAATCGTCTCACTCTCGCTGCTCAAGCTTCAAATAATATCAGTCCCCAGCAGGCAGCCCAGAACATTGAGCAGCGAGCTCAGTCTGTTCAGTTAACGGTTAAATCTGTGAAAAACCGCCTTGTCAGGTTTTGGCAAGAGGCCCAGTCGTCTGGTAAGTCTTCTACTAATGGCGTACAACGAATATATGACCCACGCTTCTGGTGGTTCTTACATCAGAAACCTTTACATCCTCTTACTCCTGCTGTTGAGATTGGCACCCAAAATAAATCCACAGTTATCTATTTGCCAGACAATCCAAAGTATCGACTTTTTAAACAGACTGTAATCACTGTAACGGCTCCAGATGCTCAGAATGCAGGCATTGAGATCCCTCAGTTGGCGGAAGAGTGGCAGCAGAGAATCAGGAACAACTTTAGTGATCGTCTGTGGGGCCTTGAATTTTCATCCTCCTTCCCAGGCCTACGAATTTTATTGTCTACTGGCTTATTGGTAATAGGCATTTTGGGTTTGTTTCTTCTCAAGACCATACGAGCTTCATTGCTCTCCATAAATCGTCGTTTATTACATAAACAGGAATCACTAGCCGAATCTCTTAAAGACGATGCCATGTCTGCTTATTCGGGTACCCTTATGCCCCTCTCCAACAATGAAGAAGATTTTAATTATATCGCTCAACTCGAACATTCAAAGGATTTATCTGGTGTTACTAAAGTCAATGAATCTATACCTACAAACCCAAATCAACCCATAGATAATCTTCCTCGATCCTTTCCTTATACTCACGCTTTATTGAACCAGACCCAGAACTTCTTGGAACTCGTTCTATTAGTAAGTAACTTTCTGAGAATCGCATTTTTAGTCTTAGTCTTGCTTTCTGCTACAGCGGTTTATCCTTCAATGCGTATTTACTCATTTATTGCCCTGCAGCAGTCGATTGCGATTCCGTTGATTTGGGTAGGCGTCTCTATTTTGCGGCTTTTGATTGTCATCATCATTGAGTTCAATATTAATAATTGGATAAGGCGCGTTTCTAGAAGGGAGGCTAGTGCTAGTTCGATGCGCTATACCCTTAGGTCAAGTACATACTCTAAGGTTCTTAAGGGTGGTGCAACTGTTGTAACTATCTTTCTTGGACTCGTTTTGACTTTAACAACAATAGGAGTCGACAGGTCTATTTTTACCAGTGCTGGAGTAATCGCTGTGGGTGTGGGTTTTCTTTCTCGAAATGTGCTAGAGGATATTCTTAACGGATTTCTTATTCTGGCTGGTGATCGTTTTGCAATAGGTGATGTCGTTACGATCGGCACCTTTGGTGGCTTTGTTGAAAATATGAATTTATTCAATACTCAACTTCGTGGTTCTGATGGTCAACTAACAACTCTGCCTAATAGCCAGATTCGAACCGTAGAGAACCTTACTAAGGATTGGTCTCGAGTTAATTTTGACATCGAGGTATCAGCTCGCGAGAATCTCCGCCATGTGCTCGATGTAGTTCGGCTTGTAGCCAATACCATGAGAGATGATAAGCAATGGAGTGATTATTTTCTTGATGCTCCCGAGATCCTTGGGATTGATCAGTTGCAATCATCAGGTTGTTTAATCCGTGTTTGGATAAAAACTCAACCCTTGGCTCAGTGGAGTGTAGGCCGTGAGTTTAGGTTGCAGATTAAAGAAGCTTTTGACCGGGAGGGAATTACACTTGGTGCTCCTATACAAAATGTGTTGTTTTCTCGTCAAAAATGACTAACTTTAACCAAATCAAGAAATTCTATATTGAATCAGTGTTAGGCAAACTATATGGTCAGCATTTTCGATAGCTAATTCTTCGTAAATTTTTAATTGCTAATTCCTCAATTCCCAGGTTAAGATGTTGATTACTTAAGAGTCTCTCTGTACTGATGAACTCGTGATGGAACGATTCTTGTGTCTACATCCAGTTGTCGAATCCCAAACTGTTTTATTGAATCAAACAGCATTCGATTAATAGTGGCCACTTTTTCCTCAGTCAGTGTGCCTTCTGGGACATTGAGTACCAGATCTAGAACAGCACGATCTTCTTTTAAATTCACATACATATAGCGGATCTGCATCTTCTGTTTAATTCCTGTCATTTTCATATTTGTTGTTCCTGGCTCTTGTTGATTTGCTCCGATCGTAGAGAGTTCCATCTCAATCTTCTTTATAAGGAAGAACTTTCTTAAGGATGAACTTAGAGGGACACAAATTAGAATTATCAGAGCTAACCATGCTAATAATGCAAGCCATGAGCGCTTGATCGATCCATAGGACTGACTTAGAAAGGTAAGTGAAGCGGCAAAGGTGATGCCTATAAGGTTGGCCAGAAAAAGTATGAATGACCCTGTTGCAACCTCATGGTTGAGCCCCCTTATTACCCCTCTGGCAAATCTGGCACTGATCTCCGGATCAAGTGTCAACCCAATGCCGCTAACGCAAAGTGGAGGCACAAGCGCAACGGCGATTGCGACACCAGCTATAGAACTAGCAATACGCTTGCGGGTTAGAGAAAATGCACCAGCTATTCCGGCCGCAATAGCTACTAGCAGGTCGATCAGATTTGGTGACGTACGAGCCAGTATTTCTGAGCCTAAGACTCTTACCGGCATGCACCCTGTAATCACAGCTGCTGTGATTACAACGACTCCCGTACCTATGATCAATGTCACTAATGATCGTCTGATCAACAGGCTGCTTGCAATTGATATCCCATAGGCCATGCTCAAGATTGGATTCATTAATGGAGCCACGATCATGGCTCCAATTACAACGGCAGTGTTGTTGGCAATGAGTCCAAAGGTTGCGATTATTGTTGATGTGATAAGTAGAACAAAGAAGCCAAAGGAAGGCAAAGAGTTAGCAATGCGTTCCTCATCCAGCACCTCAATTGGAACAGGTTGTTCCAAAAAAACAGACCATTGCCCTGTCAGCAAGTCGAAGGCGCGATGCAAGGCATTCTTACTCATTGTTTAATCAACTCGAACCTGTTTAATAAGACTATGTTATCGCTGCGTTGATTTCATCTTCCAGAAACTTTTCACAATATTTGACCTATTTTCTTTTTTGTGTTTTTTCTTTTAACTATATCTCCCCATTCTTCTTTTTCTCATAAGAGTGATTGGGTTCCTCTTCGTATTAGGATGTTGTCATCTCGAACGACTCTTGCTTGCTTCTTTCAAGGAATGAATATACCTCCTCTCCCTATCAGATCTGTCGTTTTGACCTCAGATTATCTAATATTTAATTGATTGATAGTATTCAATTTCACCGATTTCTCTGCATATGAACAGATCTACCTTTTCACCCTGTTAATACAGGCATTAATATCTTCAGTTACAGAGTCATCTTGATAATGTCCGCGGATGTCTCATGTCAAATCTGTACTTAGCTATCTACAAGTCTTTGCAGTAATTTATTTCCTCTTTTCATACTTTTAACTAGCGTTTATCAGGCCAACCATCTTTTTTCGATTGGCTCTTGGTAGCTTGTCTTGACTGCTCGATACGTTTGCTCATGATTTATGCCTTGCGGCTTGTTGATCTGGTTGCCCAAGTGGGTCATCAACCCGCTGAAAACCTGTCGAGGGCCATCCAGATGTCTGTTGCGCCAGTTTTCTTGCTCGCAGGTATTGGAGGTTTGCTGGTAGTTCTCAATAGCCGATTGGTTCGCATTATTGATCGTTCTCGTGAGCTTCAAGCTTTGACCCAGAGCCGGGATACACCTGTGTCATCAGAGCGTGAGAGCAAAACAGAGTTACAGGCATTGAAGAGGCGCATGGCGTTGGTGATGAAAGCGATTGAACTTCTCACCGTCACGATTCTATTGGTGGCACTGGTTGTAGCTGTTGTCTTTATCAGCGTGGTCACTCAACTGGATCTTGCCTTACTTGTGGTGCCTTTGTTCGTTATGGCGATGGTATGCCTAATGGCAGCGGCCCTTCTCTTTCAACGCGAGGTGCAGTTGGCCACTGCTCAGGTTAGACGATGGTTTTAAACCTTTTCCTAATTAAGGTTTCACCTAAAACTTTGTTTTGTTGCCAGTTGATTTGTTGCTGAGATTGATTTTGGTTGGGCGAAGGTCAAGCCTTGGGCCAACGCTAGGTTGCAATGAACTGGGCAGTAGTTGTTCTGGTAAGACTTGCAGGCCATTGAGTTCAATAGTGGTCTCTACAAGTTCGCCCTGTTGGCTGAAAAGGTCGAGCAAGGTGACGGTCTGTTGAGGGGGTGTTCTGTCGTTGAGTCTTTGACGGGGGCCACTACCCATGGCACCGAGACTAAGCAGATTGGCGGAACCCACATGGCTCGGATACCAGGCGTGATGGTGGCCACTAATGTATAGATGTACATTTTTGCGCAGAAGTAGTTGCTGCAGACGTTTTGGTTCGTGTAGCACTTCGCCTGCACGATCGCGTCCTTTTGCAATTGCATAAGGCGGTAGATGGCCCATCATCAAGCGCAACTGTGCCTGGCGAGCTTCTGATCCGTCTAACTGGCTCTCGGCCCAGATCCAGTCATCTGCTGAGATGTTGGCCGAAGAGGCATCAACAACTAGCACGAAGATTTCCCCATGACGAATGCTGTATCGGAAGGGGAATTGATGGGCATCAACAAATGTGAGACCAAGTGATCCTTGGCGACCACGCCAGAACTTCTTGGCATGCACTCGATCGAGCTCAAACATATATCCCGAATTTCCGCGGCTGTTTGATGCGTCATGGTTGCCCATGGTTGGTGCGAAAGGCTCATCTACAGTTCTTAGGGGCTGCAGTATCTGCTCATCAAAGGCAGACCACATTGCATCGAGCTGGTTTGAAGTGAGCCCGAGCTTCTGACCTGCAACCATATCGCCTGCACAAAGGACAAGATCTGGTTGCAGTTTGTTTAGAAGCTCTAGGCCACGATGAACTTGAGACACGTAGCTGGTTGATCCGTAACTTGAGTTGAGGTCGCTGATCAGTGCGATTCGCTGATCTCCCCTTGGCAGTTCAGACAAGAGAGACTTTGACGGATCACTGATCAGGTTTGCGGCAAGGGCCCTATGAAGAAACAAGCTCGCCACTCCTGCTCCGCTAAGGCCTAGGAAGTCTCGGCGGTTAAGGGACATAGCGTTGAAGATCAGTCCGTTGATCAGTCATTCTGGCTTGATAGCGCCAACTTGTATTTGCAGTTCATCCTTCGCTTCCCTCTCAAGTTAGCCCTTTTGCTCCCAATTGCCTCGGTGTTGATCACTATTGGCCAGTTAGCGAGATGAACGCTCTGCTGAGGTCAGACATAATGTACGACTTTCCTAGTGGGATTGCTTTTTAGCTTTATTGGTTGAGCTGAGATGTTGATTTTGATTAGAACTTATAGCTTCAATGATTGAGTTAGTTTGATGAGATATTAATAATTTATTAGCTCTGATGTTTAGTGATGCGAATTTATTGCTGATGCTTGCATCGTTATTTGCTTCGTTATTTATCGTTCTGCCGGAGTCTGCTTTGGCGGTATTCTTTGCATGACTAAATTTATTTAATAACTGTTTAGTATAGGATAAAGTCTGTTGCCAGGATTTGTTAGTGGCTTGCAATTAAGAATCTTTATTTTGTTTGATTCGCTCAGATTATATCTCTCTACTGGATCCTTTCGGGTGCTCAAAGTTTGGTCTTTTGTCTATCTTTTTCGAAATGTTCAAGATGGCTTTGTTGCTAGCTAGGATTTGCAGTATGGGTAGTGGTTGCTAGACCAAGTCTTGTAAGACTTAGCTCCAGTTCCTTTAGGCTGATCTTTTCACGGATTGATTGGATTCGTGGTGTGGCCAAAGGTTGTACTGCACCAGTGGTACCAGCAAAAGATTGGCGCATAGAAAGGATTTATGGAAAATACCTCTCATAATCCTATACTTAGTTGCAGGCGATTTGCGCAAATTCATCTTAAGCAAATATTAATATCTATTCCTCGCTTGGGCGTCGGGATGTCTCTCCTCAGCTCTTCTGACAGTGGCAGTGAATGGTCTGGCCGCGAAGCCTGAACAGTTTCTTGTTGTTTTGGTGTGGATAGGCTTGTTGCTGACATTGCGATTGAACGCTTTTAAAGGGTTAAGGAATAAGAGCTTTTACGTGAGCTATCGATAGGGGCGGGGCGGGGAGTGCAGGCACCATAAATTAGATTCAATCGGCCCATCCATGGGGGGCATTGCGATTTAAGCCCATCCCCTATTTGGAATCATTTGCTTTGAGGTGGCCGCAAAGCTTTCGATGAGCCCGCTTTGGCTGCTGAGCAAATATACTTAGCTCACAAGCTTCGACTTCTTAGGCTGCTGCATTCGTGTTGATAATATCGGCTATTAGTAGTCGAAGTCACAGAATTTAGAGGCTAGTTTCATCGTTGACTTCATTCGGCAATCGTAAATTGAGAGCCTCTAAGCGTTAAAACCTTTGTGCTGAAGCTCTTGGTATGGGCGCGCCAGCACAGTTCTCTGCGGATGGCTCTATCCCCTATAGTACGTCTATGGGTGCAGAGTGTTCCTCTTCTTAAAGCTGACAGTGGAGGTTGAGACAGTCGTCCAGTTGCTTCTCTCGATGGTCCATCAAGGTTCCAAGCCATATCGCGGCTTCGACGGGAGCAACCGTGCGATCTCGTAGGAAGTTACATATAACGCTATAAAGAGGGCCTGCATCGGTCTCGACTCTTATTTGCTCATCTAGCGCTAGAAGCTGCTCAGGTGTACTGCAGGAGCGAAGCTGATCCAAGATGGCTTCGCGCATTCTGTTGATCATCATTGCCGGCAAAGTAACGCCTTGACTCATCCTGCCATCTCATGGTGTTTTCTTTGCCCTTAAAACGCCTACCTAAGGGGCTCTGAATTGTTCCTTATTGTGGCGGCTCGCTAATAAGCTTTGGTTTCAGGCTAATAGGCCTTTCATTTCAAGACATACAGAAAGGATCAATAGCCTCTACATTTGCCCGCTGGCTTCTGTTCCCTGCTTTAGCATCGACATTGAAAGATCGTCAGAGTATTGCGGTGGATTCAACGCCAAAGAAAAATTCAGATGCCGACGACCGGATCTCTCCACGCGAGAAAAAGCTTGGTATAGCCGTTTCAGTCTCTGTATTTGCTCTCAATGCTTTAGTGATACTGGTCTTGCTCCTGGATCGCACAGTCCCCTCGTTTCACCAATCCTTGATGGGTATTTTGGAGTGGATTAACTCAAGGTGATTCAGAATCTTGTTGGATATCTGGCTTGACTCCCTCCAGGTTTGCCTGAATCCTTATGCAGTCAACTTGCCTTTTCAAAGTCCTGGCTTCATGTCCAAACGCTAAGGATCTATTTGGCGATTTGCTCAGGCTTTGCTACCAACAGGAAAACTCGTCCTATTAGAGATGGATGTGATTCTTCCAATTTCCATGCTTGGCATCTTCGGCTTACTCGCCTTTGTCGCACTTGACGAACTGATCAAAGAACTTCCAACTTCCACAATCAGTAAATTCGGCTAATGCCTTTACCCTCAGAACTCGCTTGGTTAATTCCAGTGCTGCCTTTGGCAGGTGCATGCCTTGTAGGACTTTTGTTGATCAGTTTCAAACTCACCATGAACCGCTTGAGTAAGCCGGTTTCATTCCTTTTAGTTAGCTGTGTTGGTACAGCAGCTGTACTCAGTTTCGCCCTTCTGGCGGAACAAAAGGCAGGAACTGCTGCCACTAAGTTGATCTTCGACTTGCCAGGTTTAACTGACCTCCATTTACAGATCGGTTTTGCTGTAGATGTTATTGGTGCAGAGATGCTGTCACTGATCAGCACTGCAGGGATGTTGCTGATGTTGTCCGCACATATTTACATGGCTGGCAAAAAGAACTATGTGAGTTTTTTTACTTACCTAGGCTTTTTTACTAGCGCATTGCTAGGTCTAGCCCTAAGTCCAAACCTATTAGAGATGTTTGTCTTTTGGTTGCTGGTGGGGATCTCTTCATACCTTCTAGTTGGTTTTTGGTACGACACCAATGGCTCTTCCAAAACAACCCAAAATATTTTCCTGGTTGACCGTATTGGTGATGTTGGATTTCTGCTTGGCAGTCTTGGTTTGTTCTGGGTGACCAGAAGTTTTGGATTTGATGAAAGTGGATCTTTTCTCGAAGAAGCGATTATCAGCGCTAAGCTTTCAAATCCAACTACTCTTCTGCTTTGCTTCCTCATGACTATGGGACCAATTGCCAAATTAATAGAGTTTCCAATGTATGTCTGGCGGCCTGATGTTTTGAAAACACCCGTTCCTGTCTCTGCTCTCATTCATGCAACAACATTAGTAGCTGCAGGTGTTTTTGTCCTTGTCAGGCTAGAACCACTTTTTGCTGCTGGAGCAAGGGCCTTGCCAGGAACGGCTTTGTCCAATTTACTTGTTTGAGTAATTATATTTATTTTGCAAGGGAGTGCGTATTGATAGTACTTAAAGATGGCCCTAGTAAGATGCTCGCGTTGACAAGATAGAGCTTATAGAGAAGTGAAAGCCATAATCCTGATGGTTTCATCGAATACATTTTTGCCAATAACCATATGGAGATTATACTTGACAATAGATTCTCTATTGCCGAACCTCAGCTTTAATATATCTCACCTTTAACACATCTCATCTTTCCTTTTTACGAATTAGCTTGAGATAGGTCGCCTTTATTTATTTATAGTATGATATAGATCCGGCTAATTAAGATATTCTAGCGGAATTGTTATGCATATAATTGTAGGCTTGCATTTGCAGGTATTATCAAAAAGCGCTTATATTAAGATGGCCCTCTCTGCGGCTACAAGGAAAACAAGTATACATCCAGTGAAACTATTCAATGAACCAAACAGCTATTATTACACTTGTGTTTAAGTTTAGGAATTAATTTTCTCCAATTATATCCTACATTACTGATTTGTCCAGATGTAGGTGATTAGCCAGGCAAGCCCCGCGGCAGTTAAAATAGGTATTACTACGCTGGCAAATGCTCCTAGTAATCCTGGAAGCACTGTAAGCATCAGATTTACTATGTAAGGCAGAACTATGATCACAGCTGTTGCTGTTCCAGCTGTCAGGGCAGTTTTTGCCGGGAGTTTCATGTTGATGGCTTTTGGCAATAGTGATGGGATCCTTACCACAAGTTTAATAGTTTTTCTGTTTTTTGCTTCACATGCATAACACCAATATATTGGCATTAGTCGCAGTCATCACTATTTGCACCGCTTAAAAGGGATTTTGCCAAATGCCTAAGGCAATAATGACTCTTGTCTGCTGAGGATCTAATCCAAGTCTATTGGTGAAGATCACCCCAATTAGGGCTTGTGTCGTGGTGCTTGGCCTGTGATGGTGAGCAAGCCAATGTCAAGGGCCTTGGAATCCTGTTCACAGAAAGAACAATTATGACATCACTCAAAACCTCCCACAAGACAGAAGCTCGCTTACTCAAACCCCCTCATAGTAGAAGTTCATCTGATTGCTTACGTTGTGGTGGTGCTGGCTATTTGAAGTCTTCACCTGTTACGTACCACACTTGTTTGCTTTGCCTTGGCCGAGGCGTAAAACCAGTGCATAAGGAGGCTTCGGTCCCATCAGCTTTATTAGAGTGAAAAAATATTGATCAATAGTTAATAGCTTTACTTTAATGCAAGACCCTTTTTTAAGTGATTAATATCCTTATGATATTACTTTTTCTCCATTAGCCATACGAGTCTAACCTCTATGGTTAAAATATTAATAACTAAGTTTATGCAATACACCAATGGTTAATGGATCTTCCTAATTATATAATTAGAGTATTATTGACGTGCCTAAATATATCTCTTTATCAGGTCAGTTATTAATTGATGCTCTTAGTCTAATCCTTGCTTATCGGTCAAATAGTTGGTGTTGACGAACCCATCCAACTTCACTCTTACGTACTTCTCGGCGAGCTTGCAGGCACTCTTCACACATGCATGGAGGGCCCTCAAGCCAGCGGGTATGAATTGTCCACGGGAAAAGCTCAGCAAGTTCCATGTCTAGCAATTGTGAAGTCATCTGCAGGGATTAGGTAATGGGAATTTAACTTTGCAATTGTTGGGTTGGCAATTGATTCTCAATAATGTCAATACATTCATGGGCGA
The DNA here is from genome assembly GCF_000760295.1 of Prochlorococcus sp. MIT 0701. Taxonomy (GTDB): domain Bacteria; phylum Cyanobacteriota; class Cyanobacteriia; order PCC-6307; family Cyanobiaceae; genus Prochlorococcus. The sequence goes on along the minus strand of NZ_JNBA01000018.1, from coordinate 15,736 downwards.
ATGTGACAGTTCTAGCTGAAAAGTAAAGGCATTTATTCAATACCATTTTGTGATGACAAATGGTTGTGACAGCTCTATCAACACATGCTTTTTCAGTTCTAGCCAGTAACTTGTAACAGAAGGTAGGATATATCATCTCCTAGAGGTTCCCTTAGACAACTACTATCTAGCCTTAATGTTTGATGGGATAGCCAAATACTAGCATTGATATATGGAATCATTTATAATCTTCGTCAATTCAAAATCCTCCTAATCTGATACCAGCACCGACAATCACAAAGGCAATTGATACTGTTGTAATGCTACGAATATGCCAAGATAATTCAATAAGGTTGTCGTCGTTGAGATTAGGAATGAGTCTTATTTGTGCATGGAGAGCCAATGCAAAGGCGACAGCCAATAGGATCAACTTTGTTGTTAGTAGGGATGTAATTGGTGTCTGAAATGAAAAAAGTCCTCGGCCTCCTGGTAGATAGATCCATGTTAACCAGAGACCGCTTATGACTTGAATGGCTAGTGATGTTACCCTTAAAGGCTCGAACATCTTTTCAAATGATCGCACCTGAGCCACACTTTTTTCTTTGAGAGCATCTGGTAAGACCCTTAGATTTAAAAGCAACTGTCCTCCTGTCCAAACCGTAGCTGCAAGGATGTGGAGTATGACCAGGACTGAGAACAACATTGATATCCGAATGTCTTAGCAAATAAAATAGTATGAATAGAGGTGACTTTTGAGCGATTAATGCAAATGTCTACTGTTTTTCAAATATTGATCTTTTTCTTTTTGTTTTCTCTTCCTGATCTTGATCTTATTTGATTACAACAGGCTTCAAGTTATTTCATTTGATGTCGGCATAATTAAATGTTTTTTTCTCGAGATAGGCAAGACATTTAGTTCACACATCGCCTCTCGTATTATTATTCATTTCTTCAGCTTATTATTTTTTCAATTAGCCTTATTTATTTTGTGTCAGCCAATAAACTACCTCAATAGATTTATTCATTCCCTTGAAGAGTTTCTTGCTGATTTTGGTTATGTGACACTTTCTATTTACTATCTAAAGAGATATCCCTGATGGTTCTTAGATGATTTGCCACCCTTCCTGATCTTGCTTAAACCTATTGTGAAACTAGCATGCTTACTCTCGTTTTTATTAACACAGACTACGCTTTGATGGTTTCTTTTGTGGAATCAGATGAATTGGTGACTTTCTTAGTTATGACAGATAGGAGCGCGACAACTATAGTCTTTAAATAGCGATGGATATATGATCTGTAAAATTTACCCAATGAGTGCCCAGCGGAATATGTGTTACGAATTAGTCCTGCAACGAAGTTTAGAAACCAAAGGATCGCTAAAACAGTAATAATTCCGCCACCTACTTCGTAGATACGCCCAACAGTGTTAAGGAAAGGCTCTAAATTGTCGAGAACGTGAATTGTTGTCATTGGATTGAACTAAGAATTCTTGGGGTTTGAAAGCATGGTTGCTAATCGTTGATTGTTAGTTTTTAGGCCGATGGGGTTAGCCTTTGACACTAGTGTAGACGATATTGTTGGTGCTCTTTCATTTTTGCTGGATTTGGCAGGAATAATTTTGCTTTAGCATTTACATGGACATAAAAAATGATATTAATCATTTGCAAATTCTGGAAGACTTAGATAATTGTACCTCACTCAACTGCATTGTCTATTAATTTAAATCCTAGCAGTTAATGTATTAATTTATTGCTTTAATGCAGTCAAATGCATCTCAATATCATACTTTGACTCGCAGTAGTCATATTCCTCGACTAGTTTCAGTTAATATCATTCAGATGGTTTCACCTTTCTTATGTTTACCATCCTTTTGGCTCCTTTATTGATTATTGACTTTCCATGATGGCCGTTAATTTTAATAATAATCCTTGTATCCTAGATACTCTTCTCATGATTCAAATATAAACATATACAATCCACTTCTGAAGTCAGAATGCGATGTCTAAATGAATTATGATGTTCAGCTATGCGTTACTTCTTGCTTATGACTGATCATCAGTTCTGTGATTCTCCTTTCATGGCTTTTTCGTATTATATTCTTCTATTCTTTATGCTCTATACGATCGGCTAAGTCTCACCGATTGTTTATTACTAAAGAACGTTCTCTATTCAAGCTTTAACATCTCAGCGTGCTTTTCCACTCGCCCCTCCATAATCAATTTCCTAATAGACCATATCATTCCCTATTGTGTTAGTGTGTATATATTTTTACGTATTTTTTGGCTTGTTCTCGCTGCATTCCTAGCCTCTCGTTGATAACCATTGAGCCTTGAAAGCTAATTTCGGATGATTGAATGCCGATTATCAATGAGAAAGACAACGGAATGAAGACTCTTGCGGTTGCTTGGATGTAGCGTCCGACTACCTAGAGATCGTTGATCTGATGCAGATGCTCACTTATTTCTTAGCAACAGGAGCAGCAATTTCATTGATAGTTTCTTTGCTCTATCTGGCAACATTCAAAGCCAGTGATAGTACTTATCCTCCGAGACGCGATAGTTTCGAAAACGTACCGTGACATACCATATATTCCAGAGTTATATTTGTGACTTATTCCACAACTAAACTCCCTCTTGACTCATTGATGACCTATAGGAATGTGTCTGTAGTGTCTATGCAAAGGTTTTGCTGATTGTGTTTCCCTGCAGAATAATTTCTGATTAGACAACACGTTTACGTAGATATCAACTTGCTCCGTTATGGAGCATTAAGCAATCCTATTATCGACAGATTGTGGAGTAGCAGTGGTTGGCAGCATAGGCAAGTCACATATACAGCTCTAGATCAAAGCGCAATGAGCTTCTATGCTTCTAGCTTTGCGTGCGCCTTTTCGGCTTTGCGTATGAGCTTTTGAGCTTCTTCTCGTGTGGCGCATAGCTCGGCTTTCTCTGCCAGCCTTACGAGCTTTTTATGTTGCTTGGTCTTACCCATTACTAAATGCAAATTTATACTATTATAACTCATTGGTCAACCAATGCTTGTTGTCTTGACGCTAGATCTGATTGGATCGGCTATAGCGTCCAGTCACCTTGCGGCAACAGCTTTTTTGAGTTTGTTGGGATGTTGCAACTTTGAGTGATTCATTCGTTTTTCTTATTTGTAATATAACATTCCTTTCCGTTGTGCAGGTGAAGATTTAGCCAATGAAAGACCACCTTATTTAGATATTCTATGCGCTGATCATTGTTCTCGTCCTATTAGTTGGTCAAGCCCTGTTAGCACTTGCTTTAAATGAATTTCTATTGAAGCAATAGGCCTACGAAACTGCGATATAGGTAGACATTGCTCAGTACCCGCTTATGCGTGAATCACCCGTATTTAACAATGCTGATCTTTCTCTTGATGATCTCATCAGTGTCTATCTGGTAGCCATCGATGACTAGTGCTTTAATTCCAATGTCTAATCCTTCCGTAATTGTCTAGCTAGGTGTTCCAGCTGCTTATGATTGTTTTCTATTCCACAAGACAATAAGCTTCACACCTTGGCGACTTGTCTTGGACACGGAATAGATAGACCAGACTCTCCCATGTCTAGGTGTCTGTAGCTTCTGCTTGCGATGTAATGATTAGTCTCCATCTATTTATGATAATGATCTGATATACCAACTTTATTCAGCTCGTATAAATCTACTTTTTCATATCATGGTTGGTTTGAGTGGTTTTGCTGCACAATGGTCTTCTAAGCATATTATCGGTTTAGATATCTTATGTTAACAGTATCAATACAAGCTTCCGCTATATTCAGTCCATATGAAGGGCTTTTCTGAAGCTTCTAATGATGCCCTCTACAGTATCAATTATATTGATAATTACTGGTTGAATTTTTTTGGCTAGTTTATTTAGATCGCTTGCTAATAAGCCAATTTCATAATTGTTTATTTTTAATCGATTCCTAAAGTCGTTCCAAAGATCCTTCCTTGCGATTACTTTTATGCCTGGAAGGCTTGTATTCACCAGTCTCACCTGCTCTGAATGAGAGCTTCTGGGTATAAGCTGAACTTTGCGTATGCTGTTTTTATTGGCTGGGCCGGACTTGGTTACAGTCATGACTCATACATGGATAAAAGCAACCCCCCTCAAAGAGAGGGCAATATCTACAGTATAACCGATATCCAGCCTAGATTGTCAAATTCTTGCCCATAGACCATTGAATTGCCGGTTTTTGTGTATCCAAGGCAAAAAAAACTGTGTGCAATTTGATTGCTTAGCCTTCTTCACTGCAATCTTTATGCATTAGTCCATGACTAGGCTGTTGAATTAGCATCTTTTTATTGACCCTCAGTCATCATTGAAGTGGTTCGGCGAGAGCGAAAATATGGTACTGAATCTCTTCATGCCTAGATTTACCATGACCGAATCTGAAAACATTCAAGTCTTTTAGGTCTACTGTGCAGACTCTTTCGAGTTTTCTGATTGCATATCAGCCAATTTTTCTTGATAACGATCCATATCCACTAGCAACCTTAAGCATGCTTTCAGAGGAGTGTGTCAAGTGTTCAGATGCTCACAGTCCCCACTAGTTCTTGCTCAGGTCTCTATTACTACTAATAATTATCAATCTCACCTCAGGCAATGGGGCTCCCAATGTCAGAACGATCTGAGCAACTTCCAGCCATGAGGCTTCTAGCAGTAGAAGGTGCGCAGGCTCGGGTTGACATTACTGATGATCCAGAAGAACTTCGGCTGATTGTTCGGGAGTTGCTTAGTGGCCTGGATTTTGCGCCACCTCTAGACAAAACCAATATTGGCGAAATTGAAGCCAGCAACAGCGAGGAGACCTTCGGCGAGATTTATTGCTCTGGATGCGGTGAAGTCGAAACGTGCGAGTGCCCGGATCCCTGTGAGCCTGAATTGCCCAGAACCAGCAGGCCCTTGTTATGAGTTCAAAGCAGGTCGTTCTTATCATTGCCCAACTACTGAGCGCAATTGTTGCCGGTTCTGCTCCTTTGGTTTGGGCAATAGCAGCGCATCCAGGGCTCTAACTCCCTCCCCAGAACGTTGTTCTGCTGTTAGTTCACTGCTTGCATCTCTTGAAGTGAGGCCTGGCCAGCGATGAGAACCTCCTGGGTTGTTTCCAATCCAAAATCACTGCCACGTATCCCGTCGTTCAGGGGGAACATCGTCTCACCCCATTGATCTAGAGGCCAATCACAGACCCAGTCGATGGAGTGGGGCTTGTACTGGTTTGTTTCTTTGCATTGCATCTCAGCTCTATAGACAAGAGCGAAATACCTTCAGACTTTTGCGTGGACGATATCCCTGTTTAGCTTCAGTTGTCTAAAGGCATTTGTTGTGATCAGGCCCATGGTTCTGTTCAGAAAGCTTATGTTGAGGATGTGATCCACAATGGTGATGATCCATTGCAGAGCAATTATCAGGAGGTCTACCTCTGTTGCGACTTTTTTATAGTGCATAGACAACTGTAAGATTCCTTTCTTTATATCAGCTGGCCTCGTCCTGAACTTGTGCCATTAAAAAAAACAGTATTCCATTCAACTCATGCAAAATTGTGGAGTCTGTGACCACCATCGCAGCACTAGTGATCAATTTAACTATGAAATTGTACGCACAACTCATTGGGTTTTTCGCCATCATCCAGCACCAGCTCCTTTGCTTGGTTGGCTACTGCTCGATTCACGTCGTCACTTGACAGGACCTATTGATTTCCAAGCCGATGAAGCAGCATCTTGGGGGAAGGCAATTCAAATTGGTAGTGGGCTTGTACAACGGCTTACCAAATGCGACAGGGTTTATGCCATTGCTTTTGGAGAAGGAGCTCATCATTTGCATTTGCATCTGATCCCACGCTTCCAGCTTGATCTTAATACAACTGCTTGGGCCGTTGCCGATCATTACCGTGCAGTCAGTAATGGGCAGCGAGCAGCAGTTGCACCAATCCAGATTGCTGAATTTGTCAAACAGGCTCGACTTCTTGCGCAATCATTCGAACTCTAGGCTTGATCCTAAAACTGAAAATTACGCTTCACTTTGGATAGTCGTTTTTCAATAGAAAGAACTTTCTAATCATTATTAATATTCTGTATATCTATTCTACACGCTTAATTTCACGGCTAAAAATAAATAAGACTCCTGCTAAGGGATGGGAATACAAGCATTGACTAGCTATAATTGAATTAGCAATGTATCCATCTCCAACACCATTCCACATACCGGTTTTTATCATTTGTGCCAACACAAGATGCTTAAGTCACTGTCATCTCACTTACTCAGCCTGAGAGCTTCTGGTCTGCCTCGCTGATTAAGTCCAGAGGCGTTTTTTTATGGCTTTGTCAGGATGATGGCATCTGCCTTTGGTGTTTGTCCTTTCATCTCCCCAGCTATAAGCGGATCCCCAGTGCTAACGAAGGCTTTGAGCTTTTTGAGGTTTCCGTGTCTCAACTCCAGCCCACCCAGTGGTGCGTGGGCTTAGCGGAAGTCATGAGTCGCCAGCTCGATTTCCGTGGACAAAGCCCTAAGGAACACAAGAAGTATTTGAAGGGCAAGCCCGTCCCTCTTGTACGCAATCGTTCAGGCTCACTCTGGATGATTGATCGTCATCACCGTCTACGAGCACTATTGGATCTTGACCAAGACGCCACCACCTACGGATATCTGATCGAAAATTGTCCAGCTGAAGATGATTTGGAGAGCCTTCGCCTTTTGGCCGAACGTGGTTGGTTGTATCTCTACAACGGACGTGGCCATGGCCCCCTTTCTCAGCAGGCTTTACCCAAGACCTTGTCACAGCTGGAGGACGACCCCTACCGAAGCCTGGCTTGGAAGCTCAAAAGCGAAGGGCTGATACGCCCTGAACCATTGATCCCTTATCACGAATTCCGCTGGGGAAGCTGGCTGCGCAGCCGTGCATTACCGCCTTTCTCTAGTAAGTGCCTTGAACCGGCATTGCCGGCTGCTCGCAGTTTGGTGCGTTCCAAGGCTGCCTCCCACCTGACTGGCTGGGTTGGGTGAGTTCACGTTGCATCAGACCAAGGTTGTGCAGAAGATGGGAGTGGACTAGTAGTTAAAAAGCTTTTCGAGGTGCTCAAGTTTTAGTTTTGCCTAAATTTCATCAGGAAGTTCTGGAACTTTGGGGGGGCTTTCTTTTGAGCCGAAGTGATCGAACCTTTCGCATATCGCTTCCTTCCGTATTGCCTGCGTCTACTTCAAGTAGGTGTGCCTATGAACTCCAAGATCAGGAAACCGTTGCAGCTCCTTTTGAGTTTTCAGCGCAAGAACAGTCAATGTTGTTGATATGCTACAAGTGTGTGCAAATACGCGTAAATCGGACAGTTTGGCCTCTCTTGTTCATTTCCGAACGACCTTTGTATGAAAAAACGATCTCCCGGGGCTTTTGATTTGGTGCCGAGGGGGGAGATTTGAACTTCCACCCTTTGGGTTATGAGTACGCCAGACTTCCTTGAGAACCCCTGGCCTAACAGGGCTACAATGATGACTATCCCTCCAATCTATCCGCGCCTCTAGTCGGCGGAATAGCCCGACGAAAGCGTCACCCCTTTATCGAAGCCAGCAAGGTCTATTTGGGTGATTTGTGGCTATTCGTTGCTCTATTTATAAATACTTAAATGATCTACCTATGATTTGCCTTTGGCAAAATCGTAGTGTTATTTTTAAATAAATCATAGTGTGGCTTCGTTTGACCTGATGTGAAAAAAACAAAGAATTATTAATGCCTCTGAGACTATGGCATTGCTTATGATTTAGGACGTCTAGAAATTTTTAGTTAGCTTGTTTCTGCATTGTCTTATATGCAAGGAAGTCTTGCATTGGAAGTGATGTCTTACAGCCTCAGTGTTTGAAAGTAAATAACACTGCAACCTTTATATTGATTTCTGCGTGATAGATCTTGCTACCAAGGCAGTACCCTCTCTGAGTTGTTCAACGCGTTGGACAAGAAACCCGACGAGCTGAAAAGCCCGCTACGAGGCATGAAGGTAACAACAAACTATCTATTCTCTCGCTCTTCCTCGACTGCGATCGTCGAGATTCGTCGTTTATCAGGCAAGGATTTCAAGGCCTCCAGCTTCCATCGTTAGCCAATCTTCCACTTTGTTTAGTGTAACATTCAGCAGCAGTGTCTCCCCCCCCGAATAAGACAAGAGTACGCCACTTTCCCGTTGCTCGAGTTCAGGAATACTTGAAGCCTTAATGACATCCAATTCCGAAGTAAAATCGAGGATAATGTCATTACCACTACTTAATCGATAAGTATCTGCATCTGCGCCACCACGCATCACATCAGAGCCCTTGCCACCAAAGAGAACATCACTGCCGCTCCCTCCTGTCAACGTATCGGAGCCAGGCCCACCATCAAGGTCATCCGAGCCCTCATTCCCAAAGAGCTGATCCGCTTTTTTACCACCTATTACAACATCGTCACCGGCTCCAGCCTCGTGACGATGGCTTAGCGATGAGCCTGTGAAACTGAATAATTCGTCTGTCTCGCCCCCTTTAAACTCTTTCAATTCAAAACCTGTAGCTTTAAGAATCGGTTTCTCTTCATTATAAATGTACCACGCGTCCTTTTTTTTCCTGTAGATCACACTAAGGTCTCCATCATCGCCCTGATAAGTACTTAGATCAACAAAAAGATAATCCTTGTTCTCCTCGTCTTCGCTAGAGCTGTTTCCACCACCCTCAAGATTAGTAAAACTTTTATAGTTATAGGCTTTATCTACAGAGGAATTATAAAAATCGCTAAAATTGATTTCCACATAATCCGCATATTTACTACCTTTAAAGGTAGAGCCTGAACCAAGCGTCGCTTTGTACACACCCATTCCACTGTTAGAAGGATCAGGAAGCTCGCTAAAATCCACATAACTTCCTGCAAACGCATTGATTCCCTCTACATTCGTGAGGGTTGCATCAACTTCATAATCCTTAAATTCAAAATCTAGCTCTTCATCTTCTTTACCTTCGTAATCATCTTCATTAACTTCAATAGGATGACGTCCTGGGATAGCGCGGCTAGTATGCGGTTCATCTTCCGAGCTGCCTTCTACTTTCAACTTAGAGACGTTGCCATCTTCACTAATAAATGTAAGTGCCGCACGCAATAAGCGGTAATCAACGATATCTTCTCCTCCAGCTCCATTCACTGTGTCAGAACCAAAGACAGGGAAAATATAATCATGCCCCTTGCCTGTATTTATATCTTCTTTACCATCTGTTCCAACAACAAAATCATTCCCAAGAGATGACTGTACTCTAACAATATCATCCAGAGCAAGATCGTTGTTGCTACGATCAACAACAATATGAGTCGAAGCAGGCCCAGAATAATAACCAACATTTTTACTATCGGCTATTTTGCTGCCAGGCATAGATTGCCCTAAAACAGTGTAACTTTGCTCTTCATTTGAATCTTCATTGACTACAGCTAGCAGATCTCCAACATAGTCGGTAAGCGCACTCTGACTAGTACTGATGGCATCTGCACTATCATCTGATAATTCAACCGTGATAAAGGGATAGTCAGTATTGCTAGTCGTGTCAAATGCAAGACTGAATTCCATATGGCCCTCTCCTGAGGAGGTCGTATAAACCAGAATTCTTTTGTTTTTACCACGAGGTAGCACTAAAACATCTTCACCCAACGCAAAGTTTTTAATAGTATTACGTGTGCGGCTTAGTTTAATATCAACCTGACCAACCTTGACGTCTGATCGTTCTTGAAGATAATCGTGCAATTGAGCCTGCTCATAATTATTCCCATCCAAGGCAGCACTCCTTTGCTTTTCAATATTGCTTCTTTTGTTGGCTGCCCATAATGCATCTTCTAGAAAGTCAAAACCTTTACCACAGGCGATACCAGCCGCTTTACTGCCAACCCACCCCGCTTTTGATTTACCCGCCATCTCACATCCGGCCTTGATGACATTTTTACTCTGTTCCCATAGGAAATCTGGAAGGCTAAATTCGCTTCCCGCCAGATACGAATCATATTCAGCATTTATCTCCTCTTCTCTGTTAGGAACAAGTTTCCTCCAGATTTCATTTATTTGATTATTGGGATCCGACAGATCTGAATGAACTCCAACGACTGTTTCCTGTTCTTCATATGCAACCATGAAAATATCGCTAATATTATCTCTTGCTTCAACGACAGTATCCCTGGCATCAACTACATTTGAGTTACGCGGAGTTGATACAAGTTGCACAAAAGGAAATGTTCCGTCTATTTTCTGAGTATCTGATTTAATCGCATCTGGATATTGCTCATATTCATCAATGAGATCATGAGATTCATCAGCTGTAGGATGAGGGGCATTGCCAAAGCCAGAATCAGCTGTAAAAATTCTTTTTTTGTCTTCATTATTTGCATATATTGCGTTTGACATTCCATCGCCAACATCGATAAAATCAGTACGATTCAGATATAGATTTGGTACGCGTCCATAATGGTTTCCTATTATGGCAATTGCACTTCCATAGCCGAGACCATTCTCACCAACATCTCTTTCGCCTGTATTTAATCTGCCTCTAGCACCATCACCCCCACCCTTTTCGGTTACAAATAAACCTCCGCTACCGCCTTTGCCTCCTGCACCAGTACTTCCTTCACCAATGTTACCACTACAGGAGCCAGGAATAGCGCCTGAGTAGTAACCACCACCACCACCACCACCTCCTCCTCCTCCTCCTCCGTAGCCCATTAGCCTCCCCCCCGACTCCCCGTTACTACCGCTCCCCCCGGTTATATCGGCTTTATGAGAGTACCGATCAGTACGTTTTACCCCAGCACCCGGCGCTCCACCTTGGCCTCCAGCTGGAGGATTTGCAAACGATAAATAACCAGCATTACCTTCGTCATCATTTTTACGATGTAAAGGTGTTGAAAAATTACCTCCAGCTCCACCATTATCTCCTGTCGATCCTGATTCCCACTCACATCCACCATATCCAGGCCACCCTCCGATCGCAGCACGTCGTCCGTCTCCACCGTTTGCTCTTAATGTTTGAAAGACTGAATCACTGATCGTTAAATCACCATCAATAAGTAAAATTGCGCCTCCTGCTCCTGCACCCCCTCCTGCCCCCGCGCCAGCACCGTTCGATCCTCTCGCGGTGTTACCAATAAAGTTAATTCGATTTAATTCTAGTTTGAGATCTTCGTCTGCAGGTTCTAGCCCGTGCGTTTCCTGATCAATATGTCTACCATCGCCGACAACCAATACGGAGGATCCTGCTCCAAGTGTATGGTGTTCACGTTGTCTATTTCCTAACCTTTGAGCGCTCAACTTGGCACCAGCGCCAGGCACCTGAAGACTCTCTGGGACAAGCGATATATTCATCCATGAATTTGGATTGATAAGTATATCCCCACGATATATATTTGGCAGAGTATCTCTTAACTTAATAGTCCAGTATCCAATGCCCAATGGGCTGCTCTCGAATTGATCTCCTTTTAAAGCGCTACCAGGATCTCTGAATACAATTTCATATCCGCCTTCGTAATGATTTGCCTGCGTGTAGGCCAGAGCTTCTCTTAGGCTGCCTTGCCATTCTTCGTCATATTGGGGGTTGGTTACCTCGTCGCTGTTGTGAATAACGGTTAAGACCCTTCTGCCGTTTTCCGGGTTGGTTGGTACTTGATTAGACATTTCAGAATTGGGCTTCATCTTTGCATTAATAACAGTCTAAATGCTTAGGGATTGATTGGCCATGATTTCAGCCCTGACAGCCGTCTGAGAAGAAGGTGTGTTGGAGCAGTTAGAGAAACTCAAAGTTTCGGCTATTGTTTAATCATAGTTGCAATCATATCAATCATATATTAATACAGCCTCCTGCATCTTGATTGTTGTTTCTATTCTGCCGCCTGGATGAATCGCTTTGTCATTAGTAAACAAAAAATACTTACATACTTTTAAATCTCAAATCGATAGAGCACATCAAATCCTTTCCGGTAAACGCCCTTCGACGCCTCAATGCTAGTAGAGCTTGATATGGGTTGCAACGTCATGCCCCATCGCTTCTGCAGCCTGTTCTGTTGTGACCTTACTGAACTGAGGCAATATCGCCACACTAATTGCCCTGGCATCACATATTGAGGTGTGATTTAGAACAGCCAATGGAATCAGAGATTGTGATCTTCCGTTCAGCTTCTGATGATTAGTTGAGGAGATAGGGTATTGGCTAGAGGCGAGAAGTTGATGGTTAGCTTTTCAGTAGCGCATGACTATTCTCAGAGCCTGCTTCTATCAATTACACGCCTTTGCAAGCATCTTATTGGTAAGAAGGTGCCATGTATCTGTGGCCTTCAAATCGGCCACACAGCGAACCCAAACACTTTGGGATGTTTTGGTTGCTGGTATCAGTCCACATCAACTGCAGCAAAAGGAAACTAAGGAATTTCTAAGACTGAACATCAAAAAGCCACGAATACTGATGGGGCTTGTTTCAAAAAGTTCAGGTCTCTTTAATACGCGGCCAAACAAGAATGACCAGCAGAGCTACGACTATGCCAATCGCGACATCAACGAAGCGTGTAGCAGCCGTCATCCAGACCTCAGCATGGTTCGGCTCGGTGACCACAACCGTAAGCGCGATAGCTCCGAAACGAAACGCGCTTGAGTGCAGCTTTGCAGTACTGCAGACCAGACCGAGCAAGGCGATAGCAAGACCATAATTGATCAAATTGTATGGAGTAAGGTAAATCTGAAAGGCAGCGGTAACGACGCCCAGAAAAGTTCCGATCAGACGACGACGAGCCGTCTTGGAGGCATCCTCGAGAGCATCAAGCGAGCAGACGATGGCAGAGATGGGCGCCCAGTAAGCATCAGGAAGATGCAAAGCCTGTGCCAAAGCCATGGAAAGGACGGCAGCTACCGCTACCCGCAGCGGAGAACTGATTAAGGAGTTCATATAGATAGATTCTGATAGAAGACCTCGACATTGCCAGTAAGCGATAAGGAGAGGCGAAGGAAATGCTCCACTGGGATTAGATGCTTAAAAGGTCACTCATTATCTGGGATGTTTTTGGTTGTAGCTCTCAGGTCAAATCAACTTCAGGAATGACTAAAGAGTGAGGTGTTTCTCCTTTAAAAGCCCTGCCTTATGCAGCGGGAGTAATAGCACTGTCTGGTTAGCACCAATGACTCTTCAAGTATCCAGACCTAGACCTAAAGAAAGCCACTACAACCCCCTTGGGCTCGAGGGGGCCTGGGCGGGATTTCCCGGATGAGGTGGCTTAGGGGCCCTACTTGCTCGGGCCCCGCAAACGATTGACAATCAATCAAGCGATATCCCACCTCCTAGCGGTGTTGGTTGAGCCGTCGCCTAATGAGCGATCCATTGAGTAATTGCTGTTTCGTCATAGATATGACCACTTGATTCAATCATTACTTTTGCCTCAGGGTCATTCCACATGCCCATTGCAACTCCCTCCTCAGCTTGGAATATCACAATCGCTCTTGATGAATCTTCTTTGTGTAAGCCTCTGTACAGAGATGTGATTCCCCCTGCTTTCAACATTGCTTTGTTGTTTTCACTGTCGTAAATAGTTCTCCACTCGTCAAAGGTTTTACTGATCTTGAAGTCAAACACGGTGGTTTCGATTGCCATTCCCAATGAAAAATGTTGACCAATTAGACCATGCTTCCCCACCACCTAGCTGTACGCGCTGAACATTGATAGCGCTCTGCGATCTGTTGCGAGGTATCGCCCATGCATCGATAGCACTCAAGCAACGTTTGATGAGGGTTGAGAAAGCCTCACCGAAATGGTGAAATCCAATTTCAGTTCACTTATGCATTGCCCGCATTCACCTGTGCATAGAGGTCTGCGGTTGCATCTGGTTTGAATCTGGAATAGCGACTCATATGAACTTTCAAATTGCCAGGTAAGGATGTCACTAAAAAGGCAGGCCCAGCGTAAAGATCTTTAAGCTGGAAATACGCAGGTCTGAATAACTGAAGAGGCATTTATCGGGTTACATCTGTAACGTGTGAACCAAGCAGGGTTGAAGCTGACCCGAGAGGCAGGTTGCTCGTTACAGATGTAACGACAACAGCAAGCAACTTTTCCTTGTTCTCACCAGTTTTAAAGTCCCGCTCACAGAATTTGTAAAAATAAACCTCTTGCCCTAGGTTTTGACTCCAGGTGGACACTCCCATTCCCAGTCCCACCACATTTCCCCATTCTTCCAGACTACTTCAATCAACTTTTTCTTACACTCTGGTCCTTTATCCCCGCCAGATACTAGTGATAGTTCCTGGAGAGTTAGTTGGTCATTAATGAGTTCGTATTAAGTCATTTGTCTTGTGTAGTGGGTTGGATAAGCTCAGCTTCTCCTTTGTGTTATATGGAAAAGGGGTTGCGATTGGATTGTTTAAGAGTAGTTTTCCCAACAATCCAGTTGACAATGTGTACTATTGAAGAACCACCAGAAACCTCTGAAAGTTCTTGGATAGTTAGTTCATCGTTAGTGAAAGGAAGAATGACTTCCTCCCTAGTTAGTTCTTTGTAAGTCATTTGTTTAGGGTGATAGAGGTTTTAAAGGTCATCCTTATGGGGGGAGGTGATTGTTACTCCCACCATCCACGGGACTCTGCTTCTGTTTTTCTACACTCATACCTAGGGGGTAGCTCATCATCTTCTGGATTTGGTATGACCCACTCATAACCTCTAGGACAACCACTAGAACCACCAGATACCTCTGATAGTTCCTGGAGAGTAAGTTGATCTTTGGTTGGTTCGTTGCAGGTCATAATCCTGTGCCTATGCCTATCTTCTTTTCTATACGTTTTATATATTCTTTGTATTCCTTATTATTGTTGAATTGATCTCTTTGTTTTACTTGAATTCTCTCACCCTTCTGGGTTACTATCACGTGAGCCGCTCTACCACCAGACATGTGTGATAGTTCCTCAAAAGTCAGTTCGTCGTAAGTCATTGGTTTAATGCAATAATAAATAAGGGTTAGTAAGGAAAGCCAAAGAAACAATCTTCGGGATATCTTCCATGCTTAGATGGTTTTGTACAGTGTTTCTCAAACCCTTCTCGCCATTCCTTTCCATCTACCGGATTTTCGAATACGGGGACAATTCCTCCAGATACGTGTGATAGTTCTTGATTGGTCAGCTCTTGATCAAGCAGTTCAGTGTTGCTGTATTCAGTGTTGCTGTATTCAGTGTTGCTGTAGTCAGTGTTGATAGTAGTCATGGTTTTGAAGTTGATAAATGTGTGAATTGTGTTGGGTTGTTTTCCCTCGACTCCTACAAGATCGCAGCCTTTCTGGTGAAAACTCCTATTCCTTTCTGGTGCAGACAGCAGGCGTTGCTGGTGAAAAGTTGGTGAAAAGCTCAGATCAACCTTCTCGTCAAGTTTTTGCTACTACCTGGATGGAGCTGGGTTTGGGATCTAAGGCTGAATCAGAGTCCAGAAGACTGGTATCAACCTGCGGTGAGATTTAGAAAAACACGTGAGATCAGAGATGGTGATATGAGGTCCGCTTCTGATGGGTTGGTTAGTTGATAATTTAAAAGAATTTAAGGGGCTAATGGTTGTATCCTATTTTTTTAGTCTCAAATAAATAGCAACAGTTTTACTCTGATCTAGTGCATACGTATTTGAGCAAACAAAGTCAAGAAGGAGTCAGCTATTGGATGGCTTTAGGCATTTAAAAGCCCCGCACAATGGCGGGGCTCGGGGTTCACCAACAACTCAACTCAAAAGA
>NZ_JNBA01000017.1 GCF_000760295.1 Prochlorococcus sp. MIT 0701 | reverse complement strand
TATCAACCAGCAGATTGTTGTAGGTGGACATTGATTGACCAGGACCATCCACATTGCGTGGCATCAGTCCAGAGACAACAAGGCGAGCAAGCTGGCCATAGTCAAGTAATGGCAGAGCAACATCATCATCACTATCTCCATCTGAATCAATGATTGGTAGAAGAATCTCGTCAACAATGTCTTCAGCTATAGCTTCATCTTCATCCGCTGCATCATCATCATCAGGGTGATCGGCAATGATGTCACAGAGATCCTCGTCATCGTCGCAACCTGGCAGCAGCTCATCGATTGAATCATCTCCAGAGCTTGAATCATCTCCAGAGCTTGAATCACCACCAGAGCTTGAGCCGCCGCCAGAGCTTGAGCCGCCGCCTGAATTGCCTGGGTCTAACCCTTCTTCAATGTCTTCTTTAGTCTTATCCTCTACTATCAGCACAAGCGATCCTTTCTCGAGATAAACATCACGCAATGCAGCCTCATCCAGCGTGTGGTCCTTACCTAGGCCAGTGAAGGGAGCAGATTCTTGATCTCCATATCTAAGAGTAGTTTTGGTGGCAAGTTCGCTGATCTCACTTTCACTTCCATCAACATCAATAATGTTAAATGAGCCAGTAGGGTTGGTCATCTGTTCTGCGTTAATCACTAAAGAGCCGCTCTCATAATTAAAGCTACCTTTCACCTTGATAGGTGCTGGATATGAATCCCCGCTGTGGTCATGGATATCAGTCTGAATCTGGCCGCCTTTAAGCGTTAGATTATCAAATGTGGCCGGTTCATCATCATTTGCCTCCATTACCCCGCCAGATACAACGAACTGCGGGATGTGGCTAAAATCCTTGTCGTAATTCCATGTACCATCAACCTGAACAGCCCTCTCGAAATTAATATAATTACTACCATCAATCGTTCCCGTTCCGCCATTTGCACCAAACCTGACAACATCAATAGCTCCACCATCATTACCGCCATTTATTTGTCTGGAGTTAATGGGGCTATTAACCTCTAAAGTGTCAGAACCAGCAGCGAGAAGGATACGGTCAGCCGTCATAGTTCCATCATTTCTAAGGATATCGTCACCTCCTCCCATATCAATAATTCCCGAGACCTCAATAACACCTCCCTCATTATTAACCAGCTTGTCATTGCCATACTTCAGATCAATCTTGCCAGCCTTCAAAACACCCGTATTCTGAATAGTATCCATAAAGGATCCATTATGGCCATTATCACTTCCGGTGATCTCACCAGAAACATCCATCAAGCTCGAACCATGCCCCTTCCAATTACTAAGAGTATTATTATCAGACCCATTACCAAGATTAATCGATGCAGCCACCAAAGTAGAATTGCTGTTTTCAATAACATCATTTCCAGAGCCTCCAGATAGAGCGCCAGACAGCCTAATCGTAGCGTCAGTAGTGTTGCTCAACGTATTACTACCATCTCCCATTGAAATGCTATCTGCGGTAATCGTGCCAGTGTTATTGATAACATCATCGCCATCCTTACTTTGAATTTTAGTTGTTGTAATCGAACCAGTGTTTTCAATCATGTTATTACCACTATCAAGATCTATGCCAAAGTTTGCATAGGCTTGAGTGTTTCCAGCTACATCAATAACCCCGCTATTAGTGATCAGGGCATTCCCCGAACCCGCCTGCAGGTTGCCAGAGCCGCCAGTGGAAGAATTTTTAATAGTAAAAGTTCCTGCGTTGGTAATCGTATTAGTGTCACCCGGGTTAGGCCCAAGACTTAAGTTCGTCATCGTAATAGACCCTCCCTCTTCAACCGTTATTGAATCATTACCTGTTCCTGTATTCAGTTTGCCATCAATATTAAGCTGGCCAGACCCAACGGTAATCTGATCTTTTCCTGCACCCATATCAAAATCCTTACCCACCTTAAATATTGCTCCATTTGAGATTTTGATTAGGTTGTCACCGCCTTTTAAGTCAAAATTACCTTTGATATCGACTCCCCCAGACACATAAAACTTGTCCGCTGACGAAACGCCCTGATAGGAGCTGAGGTTGATCGCTCCATCAACCTCAAATTTAAGACCATTACCGTTTGACAGATTAACGCCATATCCCTTAAAACACCAATCACTACAAGACCCCTCAAGCTCGCCCTTTACTCTTATCAACCAAAGCGGATCAGAAGGCGTGATTGATGTTCCATCCAAGGAAAGCGTTCCGCCTTCATTAATAATAATCTTAGAGAATGGGCTTGTGGTTCCTGCTGTCACTTCATCTACTTCGCTATCGCCCCATTTATAATCTCCCGTGATTGTAATATCGTTTCCTCTAATTTCCGCTGGTTGATCATCAGCCTCAGCTTCTGTGTCGGCTTCTGCAGTGGTATCTGACTCTGTCGTTGAATCCGTGCCTGTATCGGTCGTTGAATCCGTGCCTGTATCGGTCGTTGAATCCGTGCCTGTGTCGGTCGTTGAATCCGTGCCTGTATCGGCCCCAGATCCAGAATCAGTTTCAGTGGCGACATCTGCTGCACCGACCTGAGCTCGACTAGCATCAAAAACAATTGATGGCGTAGCAGCCGCCAAAAACACAGCGACTGAAAGCAGAAGAGACTTATTACGCATTACCGAAACTCAAGTAAAATTTTATACCTAAAAGACATTACTGATTTTTCCAAAGAATGCAACTATTCCAATAATCCGATAGCAATATTACTATGATATCCAGATAGTTCACAAACCTCATTCAAGCCCAGTATTAGCAACCAAGATTTAACGCCTCTTCGCCCAAGCAAGTGCCTTCAGTAAGCAAAAGGCTATGCCAATAACGCACTATCTCGACGTTATTAATTATCTACCACCAAATAATCGTTTTCTTCGTTGCATGCAGCTACGAACTAAAACTCAAATCAAACTTTAACTGACATTCGCTTCAGAAACTTTCTCTCCAGTAACAGCTAATTGATCTGCCCAAAGTGAAACCCGAGCATGATTGCGCAACCAACTTGCTGGCAACTGTTCAGTGCATGGCGAATTAAGCAACGCCTTGAGAATCTCTGCTTTGGCTGAACCCGTCACGATCAGATGAATCTCATCAGCCGCGAGTATTTCTTGTAATCCAAGCGTGAGTGCTTGAGATGGCACCTGGCTGGGATCACCATCAAAAGCAGCCGCATTCTGTTGCCGGGTGGACTCCGATAACGACACCACCCGGCAAGAGGCATCTGGGCCACAAGGCGGCTCATTGAAGCCCACATGGCCATTGCTGCCTAAGCCCAGCAACTGCACGCCAACACCACCAAAACTCTGCAACTGAGCGGCATAACTGCAAGCCTGCTGCTCTGGATTAATCGCCTCTCCATCAGGAAGATGCAACTGCTGCGGGCTCAATTGCAACGGCTTGCCTAAATGACGCGCCATATAGGCCGCAAAGCTGCGCCGATCAGCTGCCCCCAAACCCACATACTCATCGAGATTGAAGCTGCACCAGCTGCGCCGCAAATGCTCCAGCTCATCAGCTGGCCAACGCTGCACACGGGCCACCAGTGCGGCATAGATCGGCACCATCGTGCGGCCTGTCGCCAAGCCAAGCGGTTTCGGCCTCTGCTCCCCCAGCCGCTGCCTTAGATGCCCCTCCAGTGCATCCACAACAGCTTCCACAAGGCTGGGCAGGTTCTCTCGCACCGTGATCGTGCTCGCGAACGCTTGCTCAGAGGCGACAGAAGGCCGCAAGAGGTTCAATTAGGCGTCTCCCATTCTCTCAACCCCTCCAGGCTGGCGAGAGCGCCACAGGAAGGCCAAAGAGGAATTCTGTAGCTGCCGATAGGGAACAATCTCTGCGCCTCGGTAGTAGTGATTGAGGATTTGGCGGAAATCTGCACCCCGTTGCGCCAGGCCATGGGCACCCCACTGACTCATGCCGACTCCATGGCCAAAACCTTGCCCCATCGCAAGCAACAACAGCGGCTGATGGCGCGAGCGGCGTGTTGAGCGAACCGGCAGAGGCGGCAAAGGCGGTGGCGGGGTCAGGCCCATGAAACTGGCATTGGCATCAACGCTGGCTGTTGCTTCATCACGCCAAGAGCCCATCAACACCGTTCCAGCGCCATAAGAGTTGCGTTCACCAAAGCTGTGCTCAAAGCGCTTAAGGCCAACGCCTGCGCCAGGCTTTGCAGACTTCGAGGCAAGCATTTCAAAGCGCACCAAGGTGCTCTTCAAGCCCAAACGCTGGCGCAGCTGCTTGCCGCTCAGCAGCAAATCACCACGAGGCCCCTGCACACGAGCCTGACGAATTCTGCCCGTGCCCGTGGTGCCCAACACAGCAATGCTGTTCACACCACCGGTTTCGCGGAACGCTCTTCGCAACTGATGCGGCTCAAACCACACTTCCCACTGATGCACAGGGCTGTGTTGATCGTGGTCCGGCACGCTGACCAGATAAGGCAGCTGCTTAGTCCATACTGCCCCGCTGGCTTCTGTTGCCCCGCCAGAGCTGCTGTGAAAGACAGCATCGATCAACTTGCCGCCATGCACTAAAACCAGCGAATGGGTGCTTTCCACCGCCTTCAGGGTGTTGGCGGTTTCAGATTCCACACCGCGATACACCTGACTGGCAACGGTGGCCTTGAGATCAAAACCACCTGCTTTGCCCTGCTGAGCAAGGGCATAGGTGCGAGCCGCCACCGCCTGAGCCTGTAGTGCAGCCAACGGCCAGGATTGCGGCATCTCACTGCCCACAACACTGGCCAGATAGTCCTCCACGCGCAGGTGGTTCACCACCTGCAACCCTGCACCAACAGATCGAACCCTCAACTCACCGCGATAGCGACGCTTACCCAGCCATATCCCGCGTGGGTCCGCACTGCGAACCCTTAGCTCACGCTGCAAAGCAAGCGACACCGATCGCCGTGATCGCCCCTCAAGGGTCAGCTGCAGCTGACCGCGCTGCTTGCGAACCGAAAGCCCCCTCAGTCTCTGCTCGCTCGAACCCAGGCCTGCCACAAGCAAAGGCTGCTCAGCATCAGCTCGCAGACGCAGCGCTGATGCTTCCAGCACCAACACCCGCATCACTGGCTCCTGCACAGCAATCACCTGGGCAGCAGGGCTTACGGCCGTGAGTGTTACCCCGCCGACCAACCCCATAGCCCATAGCGGCGAGGGCAAAGCCAATCAACATGCTCTACAAGAACATTCAGTGTGCCCCGATCACAACAACCAGGCCAGGCCCCAAGCCATGGCAGCATGGTCTTTGGGGTGTGCAAGGCCTTGCAGGTCACCTTTCTCGGCACCAGCTCGGGCGTACCGACACGAGCCCGCAATGTTTCAGCCGTAGCTCTACGGCTGCCCCAACGTGCTGAGTTGTGGCTGTTTGATTGCGGAGAAGGCACTCAGCATCAGTTCCTACGCAGCGACCTGCGTCTTTCTCAACTCAGACGAGTGTTCGTTAGCCACATGCATGGCGACCATGTGTTTGGCCTGCCGGGTCTGTTGGCCAGCCTCGGCCTATCCGGCAACAGCAACGGCGTGGATCTCTACGGCCCAGATCCACTTGAAAGCTATCTGCAAGGCGTGCTGCGCACTAGCTCCACCAGAATCGGATACCCCCTCAAGGTTCATCGCGTGCGGGACGCAGCGGAGCAGAACCTGATTGTGTTTGAAGACAAAGACATCCTGGTGCGCTGCACACCGCTCACCCATCGCGTGCCGGCCTACGCCTATCGCGTGGAGCAAAAACCCAAGCCAGGCCATTTCAACCTTGAACGAGCCCAAAGCCTCGGCATCCCGCCAGGCCCCGTCTATGCCGCCTTAAAGCGTGGTGAACAGGTCAGCCTTGATGATGGTCGCGTGGTGGATGGCCGCGACTTCTCTGGACCAGATCGCCCAGGCGCCAGCATCGTGTTCTGCACCGATACGGTGTTTTCAGAAGCTGCTGTGTCCCTAGCCAAAGGCGCGGACCTGCTGATCCACGAATCAACCTTCGCCCATAGCGAAGCAGAAATGGCTTATCAGAAGCAGCACTCCACCAGCACCATGGCGGCCCAAACAGCTGCCGAAGCCGGCGTCGGGAAACTCGTATTGACTCACCTCAGTCCCCGCTATGCACCAGGCAATCCTGTAACCCCAAATGACCTGCTACGAGAGGCTCAAGCCATCTTTTCGAACACGATCCTCGCCAAGGATTTCCTCAGTTTTGAAGTGGCTCCGCGCTGCAACAGTTCTTGATTACGGCCCTTAGAGCTCCCGCCCCGTGATACAAGGTGTTGTCGCTTCTGTCAGTAACTGGCGTATTCCATGGCCTCTCTCTTTGCATCCCTGGGACGGTCCCTGATCAAACTATTGATCGTTTTGCCCGTAATAATTGGCTTGAGCATTAGCTCTCCAGCCATGGCTGCCCAATGGGATGCCGAGACCCTCACCGTTCCCGCAGGCTCAGGCGGACAGCAGGTGACCTTCAGCGAGTCAGAAATCAAGAGCGCTAGCAAGCTCTTCAAAAGCAACTGCGCCACCTGCCATAACCAAGGCGTCACCAAGACCAATCAAAACGTTGGTCTCGACCTTGAAGCTCTCTCACTGGCATCACCTGCTCGTGACAACGTGGACGGCCTGGTCAACTTCCTGAAAAATCCCATGTCATATGACGGGGAATACAGCATTGCCGACACCCACCCAGGCATCAGCAGCAGCGATGTCTACGTTCAGATGCGCTCGCTCAACGATGACGACCTGCGCCTAATCGCCGGTTACATCCTCACCGCTGAGAAAGTACAGGGCGACCAATGGGGTGGTGGCAAGATCTACTTCTGATCGCTCAAGAAGCAAAAAACAATCAGGGGATCTCAGCCAAAACTGGGGTCCTTTTTTTTGCCTAAAAAATTGGCAGTGTTCTCGCTCACAAGAGTCTTATCTTCAATCGCGATCTAAAATCAATAGCGATCTACAACTCCAGTGTTTGTTCCTGTCTTAATGGCTAAGTGAACAAGCTCATTGAGCAAGCTGATTGAACAAGCTGATGACCGACATGTCTTCTACAGGAAAAGGCTTGTCGGTTGCGCACTCTCAACCTCCCAGGGGAACGAGTAACTAGCCCTAGATCAAATGAGGAGGTCCCAGGAGAGGGTCTGCGTCAAGACTGATGCCGCCTGCACTATCGCTCTCGAGCTGGGTGGAATGATTGGTTTGAAGGCATGGACTTGATCCAGTAAGCCGATCTTCAGAACAATGACCTCTGAGACGCTTCGCTTGCTGTCGAGGTAAAGATCTACTGCTCAAATTCAATGGTTGCCGCAAAAGACAAGCGTTTCAGCAACCAAGCCTTCACAACAGCTTGCTTAAGAACACCTTGCTTAAGCATTTGGATTGCAGAACTGAAAACAAAGACGAGCCATTTAAATGGTTCTCTTTAACCTCTAATTGAAGCTCTTAATCAGCATGCAAGCATCACTTCTAGCAGAAGCATGGCCTGCAGTTTCAACCAACAGTCTTTAGCATCTACAACAAGGTAAAACGAAGACGAGCCATCAATCTCAAAGACCAAAGCAGCTAGTATTCAATGCAAATAAATTGTCTTTTGATTGCCTGCACCACCAAGACCTGAACAAATCAATCAGTGACACTGATATATTTTCACTGCTTAGCAAGACATCAATCAAAGGGCGAAGCATGTCACGATCATGCCTCCATCCACCAACGGATCTCGCATTAATGGCAGATCTGGATTGGATATTAATGGCTGTAGTTACAGCGGCTGCGTTGAGATGGGGAGACAAATAAATGTCATCCCACTGCCAGCTCAGCAATAAGACAAGTGATCTCATTTCTTCTTATGGCGAACAGACAAGCTTCTCATAATCTGAGCTGTAAGTTTTAGGAAAGAATCGAAGCTTGCCTTCACTCGTGACCTGATCATGGCTCAACAAGACTTTTGCATAGTCAGCCAAAGACGATGAATAGTAACTTCCATGCGCAAAGTCTGCTCGCTACGCTCCTACTCAGCAAATCATCTGCTGCTTCTATACACACAGCCTCGTTCAAAGAAAGCTGCTTTGGCTTGTCGATGATGCAATCAGAAGATGGGGAATGCTCTATTAACTACTTCAATCAGCTATCTAGGTGAATAGAAGTAACGATAGTTTTTCCGTTGATCGAAATGCCAAATCAGTAGCCAATCAGCCCTTTGCCGATCAACACGATGGGGTCTCTTCCGTTGCAAGCAGCATCGAAGCTGGCAGCAGATTTGCTGGGTCCTTTGAAAGCTGTCCACGGCTATACCACCACTCCTGCAAACCCGGCGTCAAACGCTGAGAAAACAACGTCAGCACTGTGACTGTGGGCTTTGAGCCAGGCTGCAGTAGCTCAACGACATAAGACGGACAACGTCGAGCTGCTACATCAGCAACAAAGCGCCGGCCCACACGTCGCCAACTTGGCTCCTTGCTCCGCCAGGCAAGGCGACAGCAAGGCCAGGGCAGTTCCTCGCGATCAAACAGCCGGCAACAAGAACCGATAACACGAAAACTGTATTGCCCACCAGGACTGGTGTGAATGCTGCCGTGCTCCAACACAACATCGATATCCGCTCTGCCAGGGGCAACAGAAGTCACATCTAAAACAGAGCCATCAACATCACCTTGAAGCAAAAAGCCACCCGCTGAGGGTGGCTGATGGGATCCCGATTCGCAAGCACTGATCGGGAACAGAGACAACTCGCGCGGAGCTCAATAAAGCTCTTCCTCTGCATGGGTCTTGATGGTGCAATCAGAGGTTGGATAAGCGACGCAGGTCAATACGAAACCAGCCTCAAGCTGATCGTCGTCTAGGAAACTCTGATCGGACTGGTCCACAGAACCACCTGTGAGCTTGCCTGCACATGTGGAGCAGGCCCCTGCACGACAGGAGTAGGGCAGATCGATGCCCTGCTCTTCAGCAGCATCAAGAATGTACTGATCATCGGGAACCTCAATGGTCTTGTTCAGACCCTCGCTCTCGCTGATCAGGGTGACTTTGTAGGAAGCCATGGAATGGATGGAAACGCATAGAAACCCAGAAGTAAAACCCCCCTGGAGCGCTTCTTCTAACACCCTGACAGCAAAAATACAGTCTGATCGTGCAATCTGCCCGGCTAAGTCCAATCAAAGAACGACTACTGATAACCCTGGCTTATATAAAAATAAGCACGGAATTACCGCCTAGAAACATCTAAAAGCCCCCAGCAGCCCTGCTCATTCAGGCAATTCACCCGCCATCCCAGCGCCTCTAAAACCATCTGAAGCCTTGGCGCTTGATCAACCAGCAAACCACTGAGCAGACCTCGACCATTGGCACTCAACAACTGTTCAAAACTTGGTGCCAAAGCCTCAATCACAGGAGCAAGGATGTTGCAGAGCAGTAGGTCGACGACCTCTCCCTGCAGCTGCGCTGACAAAGCATCCACAGAACCATGCACAACCCTTAAACGATCTAAATCGAGCTCATTGAGCTCTGCATTGGCTCTAGAGGCGCAGACAGCATGGGAATCGGTATCAGCGGCCAGGACCTGCCTGGCCCCAAAACCCAGTGCAGCGAAACCCAGCACCCCACTGCCACAGCCAAGATCTGCCACCCTCAAGCCCAGCGGTGGGTTCCTCTCCAGCGCCTCCAGGCAAAGGCGAGTGCTTGGGTGACTGCCAGTACCAAAAGCACTGCCAGGGTCCATTCGCACAACAAGCCGATCGGCATACTCCTGCGGCAGATCCAACCAAGCAGGCAAGATCAACAGACGCTGCCCCACCGGATCGGGTTGCCAATGTTGCTTCCAGTTCAAACTCCAGTCTTGATCTGCTATCTCGCACCAAGTGGGGTTGGCTAATGTCAGGCCAAAGGGGTCTGCCAGAGGACGCAGGTTGACCATCAGCTGATCTCTATCCGACTCGCACCACTCAGACGATGGCAACCATGCCAACAGGGTGCGCTCAGCCTTCTCAGGTGCATGTTGAACAGCGATGCGACAGATTCCCAGATCTGTCAGCTTCCAGATCAGCGACTCTTCCAGCTCATCGGCAATGGGCAAGGCAAGACGCCACCAGCGAAGAGCAGAAGCAGAGTTCATCTCATCAGCCTTGTTCAGAGGGTGACCGGATGGGCTTCCTTAATGCCATTAATCGCATGGATGGTGACCAGCAAGCTGGGCGGAATTGGATCATCAATACTCAGCACCATCACCGCATCACCGCGAACAATGCGACGCCCCACCTGCATCGATGCGATGTTGACGTTGTGTTCACCAAGCACGGAGCCCAACTGGCCGATGATCCCAGGCATATCCCGGTGCCTGGTCAACAGCATGTGTCGACTAGGCGACACGTTGACCGGGAATTCATCAATGGTGGTGATGCGTAGATCGCCATTGGCAAACACCGCACCAGTCACGCTGTGACCGCCCTGGTCACCACGAGTCGTCAGTTGCAAGGATCCCCCGGCAAAATCCTTACTTGTATCGTCCTTGACCTCCAATACACGAATGCCACGGCCCTTGGCTTCCAAGGACGCATTCACGTAATTGATCCGATCGCCAAGGGCACTTGTTAGCAAGCCCTTTAGAGCAGCAATAACCAGAGGCTGAGAGGGATGCTGAGAGAACTCCCCCTGAAGACGTACTTCAAGCTCCTGCAACTGCCCTCCGGAGAGCTGGCTCACCAACAGCCCCAAGGTCTCGGCTAATTGCAAATGCGGCTTGAGCCGCTCCATGATCTCTGCACTGAGGCCAGGGATGTTCACGGCACTACGGGCAGGCAGACCAAGAAGAACGTCGCGAATCTGTTCCGCCACATCAACAGCCACGTTCTCCTGCGCCTCTGTCGTCGAAGCTCCAAGGTGGGGCGTAAGGATCAAGCGCTCCTGCACAGAGCGCAGCGGCGAATCGGCAGCCAATGGCTCCTGGGCATAAACATCTAACGCCGCCCCGCCAATCACTCCAGCCTTCAAGGCATCAGCCAGAGCTGACTCATCGATGATGCCTCCGCGAGCACAATTCACGAGCCTTGCTGTGGACTTCATCTTGCCCAGCAATTCCGCATTGACCAAATTCTCGGTATCGGGAGTACGCGGGAGATGCAAGGTGATGTAGTCGGCCTGCTCAAAAAGATCCTCCAAGCTCGAGAGTCGTACCTGCATCTGTTGAGCACGGTCAGCAGAGATGAAGGGGTCGTAAGCGATCACCTCCATACCCATGGCATTGGCGACCCGAGCCACATGGGAGCCGATCTTGCCGAGCCCAACCACGCCGAGAACTTTCTTATAGAGCTCGTTGCCTACATATTTCTTGCGATCCCAACCCCCAGCCATCGTGCTGGCATGGGCCTGAGGCACATGCCGAGAAAGCGAAAGCATTAAAGCCAATGCCTGTTCGGCAGCAGCAATGGTGTTGCCCTCCGGCGAGTTCACCACCAGAACACCCTGTTGAGTCGCCGTCGGCACATCAACATTATCGACGCCAACACCCGCCCGACCAATGATGCGTAAACGTCCGCCGGCCTCGATCACAGCCGCCGTGACCTGCGTACCAGATCGGATCATCAGAGCGTCGTAGTCGCCGATCATCGCCTTAAGGTCATCCTCTGACAGCCCCACACGCTGATCCACCTGTGCCACCTGAGCGAGGATGTCAATTCCCGCTTGGTCGATAGGGTCTGAAACCAGAACTTTCGTCATCAACCAGCGCAAGACTGCCGCAGGGCACTGTAGAGATCTACATGCTCCAAGCCCTGTAGACCGCAAACCAGGGTTCAGAATTCAAACGATTGAGGTGTGTTGTATGGCTGTTTGCGTTCTTGTTCTCGCCGAAAGAGACCCCGCAGATCAATTGAATGAACAACTCAGGGCAGCAAAGACCCCTCTAATCCGCTGTGAGCTGGTGCCGCCTGTAACCACAAGCACAACAAAGCCTGAGATAGCAGCCTCCGAGACCAAGGGGAATGGCGACACACTCGAAAGCATGGACATCGATTCGGTCGAAATGCTTAGCCCCAAACTGGCCCGCCAGCGGCGTCAAAAAGTGATGTCCTTCTGGTTGCTGCCGTTTGGCTTCATCGCCGGTATCACCATGACGTTGATGACGGATATGGACACCTTTGCCAGCTTCGGCCCCTTGGTTGCATCAATCATCGGTGGCCTGCTGGGCCTGGGCTCAGGTTGGATGGGTAGTTATGCATCAGCCATGAGCGTCAAAATGGAAAATGCCGAAGACGTTCGCATCCTGCGCAATCGCCATGAGCAAGGTCGCTGGCTGCTGCTGCTGGAGACACCAATGGACATCGATATGCCCTGGAAAGTGCTACGAGAAGCAAATCCCCTTGAAATAACAAGACTGAGCAAGCTGTGATCTTGCCGCGGCAAGAGCTGCTCAAAGGTTGTCTGGATCCAAGAGGCATGGAAGCCCTGCTGGTCCAGGCAGACACGGTGCTACGGACCTGGCAGCCCAGCTGGAGTGCGTTTGTTTCTGCCCCCTTGCGGGAGGAAGCCCTGCATAGGTTTGCCAGCCTCACTGATCTGCACTGGCACGCCGACGGTGGTCACCCTGGCGCTGAACGTCAGCGGCTGTGCTGCAGCCGCAGCGAAGACAACCATCACCCCACTCCCTCAGAAGCAGCCCCGATCCATGGTCTGCTACTGCATGGCAACTTTTTATTTGATTCCCCCAGCCCAACAGATCTCCGCCAAGCCCTAGAGGCGATCGACGCTCGACCAGAACAACTTGGAGATCTTTGGATTCGCGGTGATCGCGGTGCACAAGCCCTTTGCACTCCCGAGTTAGCCGTCAATCTCGACGGCCGCAGCAGCAGAGTGCGAGAGGTAGAGATCAACTGTGAAGCTGTTGCAGTGGCTCAACTGCAGCCACCAGCCCACCGCCTGACCCGCCGATTGAACAGTGTTGAGGCCTCTTGCAGGATCGATGCAATCGCCTCAGCCGGCTTTGGTCTCTCGCGAGCCAAGGTGGTCAACCAAATCAAGCAAGGTCACCTTCGCCTGAACTGGGAACCAGTCCGACAAACAAGTCGAGAACTTGTAGTGGGCGATCGCCTGCAACTTCAGGGTCGAGGCACGCTCAAGGTGCTGGCGCTGGAAATGACCAAGCGTCAGCGTTGGCGGGTGGAAATGCTGCGGCACTGAAGATTCGTATCGCCAGGCTGCTAGCTTCGCTTCTTGAAAAGCCACCGGTCACCACTCACTCTGATCGAAGGGCCCCGCGGGCGATTAGCTCAGAGGTAGAGCACTACCTTGACACGGTAGGAGTCACTGGTTCGATTCCAGTATCGCCCACTCCCCTTACAAAGACAGGACTCTCATCGATGGCACGCACTGTGGTCGTGGGGCTTGGACGCTCCGGCATCGGTGCGGCACGACTTCTACAAGCAGAGGGACATCAGGTCACAGTGCTTGAGCGCAGCATCGAGTCGAATCTCCAACTTTTGGCAGCTGATCTACGTCTGCAGGGAATTGCTGTAGAGCTAGGCAAACCTCTAGAGCTGACCAGCTTCATCCCTTGGCTGGATCAACTTGATGCCGTGGTCATTAGCCCTGGTATTGCCTGGGACCACCCAACACTGTCTGCACTGCGTCAACGCGGCATTGACATCATTGGAGAGATGGCAGTGGCCTGGCGAAGCCTGAGCCATCTGCCATGGATCGCCATTACCGGCACGAATGGCAAAACAACAGTGACCCATCTGCTCAATCATGTGCTTGAAAGCAATGGCCTCAGGGCACCAATGGGCGGCAATGTTGGCCATGCCGCGGCCGAAATCGCATTGAACTGGCGGCAAACAAAAGAACAGCGCCCCGACTGGCTGGTCATGGAGCTCAGCAGTTACCAGATCGAAGCCGCTCCTGAGATTGCCCCCCGCATTGGCATTTGGACCAACCTCACCCCCGACCACCTCGAACGCCACGGCACCCTTGATGCTTACCGAAAGATCAAGCGTGGCCTACTGGAGCGCTCCGAGATCCGCATCTTCAATGGCGATGATCCAGATCTTCGCAGCCAAAGATCCAGCTGGGATGAGGGGCTGTGGGTGAGCAGCGAAGGCCCTGGTCATGCAAACCATCCCGCCGACTTTTGGATTGACGCCGAGGGGATGGTTAGGGAACCGCAAGGAAGGCTCTTTGCTGCTTCGGCTCTGGCCATGCCTGGACAGCACAACCTTCAAAACCTGCTGATGGTGACAGCCGCAGCCCGAAAAGCAGGCCTGACTGCACAGGCCATCGAAGCCAGCCTGCGCTCGTTCCCAGGCGTGCCTCACAGACTCGAACCGCTTGGGCATATCCAGCAAATGAGCGTGTACAACGACAGCAAGGCCACGAACTATGACGCCGCCTGTGTGGGGCTCAAGGCCGTCCCTGCTCCTGCCGTTGTGCTGGCGGGTGGACAAACCAAACAGGGCGAGGCCTCTGGATGGCTACAGCAATTGGATCAGAAAGCCTGTGCCGTAGTGCTATTTGGAGCAGGTGCATCCGAACTGCAAGAGCTGATCAAAACATCAGGCTTCCGCGGTGAGCTGCATTGCTGCACCAACCTCAACGCTGCTGTGACTTTGGCCATTCCACTGGGCATCAAGCAACAAGCCGCCTGCCTGTTGCTTTCACCAGCCTGCGCGAGTTTTGATCAATACCAAGACTTCGAAGCCCGCGGCAATCATTTCCGCAGCCTAATTACACCACAGTTAACGACCTAATCTATAGCTCACTGATAACTAGTTTTGACTTTATGACTCATTTCTATGTTCGATAATGGTGCGATTGTTGCTCTATTTTTAACGGCAACCCTACTTACTTATCAATGACTAATAGCTAGTGCAACATTAAGCCTTAAAGGGCTGCTTGATTGATTTAACCCTTGAGCCAAAGCGCAAGGCCGCCCCCACGGCCTCTAGCCGCAAGCCACTCACCGTTCGCCCCCATTGAGATCAGAGCAAAGAAAGGCAATAGAGACTGCCATCCCTTGAGTTCACCGCGACGTACTAAATAGAAACATGCTCATTCATTACCGCATCTAACGAGACGATTTCAATTTGATTTAATCGAGAGATAATTCTATTGACTTGTTTAATCAGGCCATCCACACAGCATTCACTCAAAAAAGATGGTTGTTAATTCTTGGCAACAAATCCTCATTGATTTTCGGGATCTTGGTGGAATTGCAGAAAATGTCGACCTCAGAGAAGGTCAATATGGAAGAGGACTATTCCCTTTGGATCCAGAACTTCCATCAAAAATTCAAGTCCCAGAAAACTTGTTGATTCATTCTAAATACCTTTATATTGATTCCAAAGAAATAAAAATCGACAGCGAATCTCCTTGCACACCTGAAACAAGAAAATTCATCGACAATTACCTTGAATCTATTGCCTTTGAAGCTAGTGTATGGGATGTGATAAATGGATTCGAGGATGGCCTTAGAAAATTACCACTTGAGGTCATTAACATACTTGAAAACCTAGGAGCTTTAGACTTAAAGACTAGGCATAAAGGCAATTGGGAAGAAGTTATATTCAGTAATTTTATCCAGTCTAGATTTGTGGACTACAAGAAGGGGAAATACTTAGCTCCTATTTTTGAACTCATCAATCACAATCATAATTTTCAGACATTCTCAACTAATGGAAGTGCAGGTCTTTCCACTGAAAAGAAGAAAGGCGATCATGAGTTCCTACATAGCTATTCTAAAGGCAATGATCCAATAAGGATGTTTTTTGGCTATGGCTTTAGTAGCAAAGAGCCTTTTGCTTTTTCATTCCCTATAGTAATCAATGTCTCTACAACTAAGAAACCAGTTCGAATTCAAGGAGGATCTGGCATAGAAGGATTAATCCACTTACAAAATCAAGATAATGAGTTATTGCTTGATTATTTGCCTATTGGCAATAAATTCGACCCTACTTTCCCAATCAGACAACTAACTGCAACTCTAAAACCATTCCCTGAATACAAACCTCGAGAAATATTAAACAAGGCATTCACTTCCAACCAAGAAGAGATCTGCAATCTGTTATTAAAGCTAGATCAATCCAATAGTAAAATAAGTTCTTTACTTAAAGAAGCTCTTTGCTATCAATTATCAGCAATTGCCTATTACTGGTAAGCAGCCTAAGAGTTGCTCTAGAGTTTCAGTATTGTAGTGCAGCTAACCTAAGCAACCCTGCAGTGTTGAGGTCAGTTAAAGCCTTATAAGAAATGTTGTAGTCCATCAGCCTTTGTTTCTCACTAATCCTGATTAAGCCGTTACTCACCACAACCATTAAAAAGACTCGTGCAAAGCATACTCCTAAGAGCTATTCATAATGGTATAGAAGATATTATTATATTTTCCTAGGTCCAATTTGCTCTACTAAATATACATACTATGCCTCTATCTTCCGTGGTGACTTGCATTGCTGCACCAACCTCAACGCTGCTGTGATTTTGGCCATTCCCCTCGGCCTAGAGCGACAAGCCGCCTGCCTGTTGCTTTCACCAGCCTGCGCGAGTTTTGATCAATAGCAAGACTTCGAAGCCCACGGGAATCATTTCCGCAGCCTAATCAAACCACATTTAACGGCCTAATTGACTGCTAACGGATCAATGGCTTTGACTTTCTGGCTCATTCCTTTGCTCAATAACGGAGCAATTAGTGCTCTATTTTTAACAGCAAACCTACTTGCAAATCAATGACTAATAGCTAGTGCAACATTAAGCCTTAAAGGGCTGCTTGATTGATTTAACCCTTGAGCCAAAGCGCAAGGCCGCCCCCACGGCCTCTAGCCGCAAGCCACTCACCGTTCGCCCCCATTGAGATCAGAGCAAAGAAAGGCCTTTCTTTCTCTTCAGGCTCATCTAACGGGCGGCTCCATAAGACCCTTGAAGCAAAACTAACTTTGATTTGATCAAAAAAGAAAGGCAGTAGAGGCTGCGATCCCTTGAGTTCACCTCGACCTATGAATTCAAGCTTTAGCAAGCCAATCACAACAGAGTTAACAATAACTAAAGGCATTGATTCATGACTGCCCTTGTCTTGCCTTAGCTCTAGGCTCGCAGAAATAAATCGAAGCATGAAAGAAGAGAACAAGTCTTCTTTCTCTTTGCCTTGCTTCCAAACAGATACAAACTTCCAAAGTCCATTGAGTGAATTAATCTCAATCCCGCTCCCTTGCTTTCTAGCCAAGGCTTCTAGTTTTAAAAGCTCCTGCGAAGCAGGAAGACTTTTCAATCTGCTTTCATGCTTGGCTTCGCGGCTGGACAATGAACAATCACACTCTCACTATTGATTCTAATCACACAACAGCCTAAAGGAAAAGTCAAATCAATAACTTTTAACGACTGCAATCCTCAATTCGATAACAGGTCTTTTCTTAGATTTGCCTAGCAAAAGCTAAGTTCCTACCAATCACTAATCATTAATTCCGCACATCTACAATCTAAATCAACTGAAGAAAAACTCAATCTCTTTTGATTTCAAGCCTTCCCATCCAGCATCTATAAGACGTTGATTGAGGCTCTCTTGGTCGAAATGCTTTGCTCCTGAACGGACAATTCGATTACGCATTGACTTCTTGACGCCACTCCTCTTTCTCGCACCTTCTTGATCCATCACCTCCTTGTAGAGTTTCAGCATCTCTAAAGGGATGGGGCTTCCATCAAGATCTATCCCTGCCTCAATCGCTTTATCAATTGCATCCGGACCAGAAAAATCCATCGGTAAGATTTGAAGACTGCTTGAGCTCATTATAGTGCGTTTAGAGCTTGCAAGAGCTAAGAAGGCAGCAAGTAGAAGTCCAGAGAGAGGCCTCCTCCAAGCTCTACTCAAACACTTCAATTGCTGAGATCAATTGATTGATTGAAGAGCTAAATACCAAATAGGGACTGTGAACAAGGAAATTAAAGTGCTCCAAGCCACTAAAGAAACAGCAACGTTTTGCTCCTGACCACTGGCTTCAGCTAACAACAGCACAGAAATAGCTGTGGGTGTGGCTGCCTGTAAGACAAGAGCTTTGCACATCAAAGCTGACAAGCCAAAAGCCTTGGCAAGAGCCAACATTAAGGCAGGAAGAAACATCAGCTTTATGAGCAAGCTGGGCCCAACTAATGAGAACAAGTTTCTAATAGTTGGATTATTAACAGACCCAAAAGAACCCAAACGTATCCCAACAATCATTAGAGCTAGAACAATCACAATTCTGGATGGGATCCAAAGAGCAGAGGTGATTTGATCATTCCATGGAGTCAACTGAACTAAAAATGCCCCAACCAATCCCTTAGTCGCAGGACTACTAGTCAGAACACGTAAAAGATTTGTCCAAGCAGCTATTCCCTTCAATTCGAATGAGGAGTTTGCTAAAAGTATGGGCCCTAAGCTCCATACAAGTAACGTGGCGCCAAGGTCATAACCAATGCTAAAGCTGAGTGCCTGACTTGGCAGAAGAGCCAATGAAACAGGTATCCCAAAATGGCCAGAATTCCCAAAGACACTACCCAACAGCAAACTTCGACTGCCAATAAGATTTCTAATCTTTGGGAAAATCCTAATTGCAACTATCACCAATCCAATGGCAAGTAAGGACATCGCAAGGGCCTCAAAAAGACGCCAATCCATCCCACTCTTGAGCAGAAGACCCATCAGGCTGACTGGTATGCCAAAGTTGATAAGTGGTGGGGCTATTTGAGATGAAAGTCTTGTATTAAAGCGACCAATCAAATAGCCGAATGCCAGCAAGGGCAACAATTCACTAAAGAGTCGCAGAATTAACATTTAACGACCTCGGTGTAAAAAAACCTTATGAATCTTGGTCTGAGAATATGCTTTTCAACCAAAGTTTCAAGATGCTGCCAAACGAGAAAGATAGGAGTCTCTACTGCCTGCATTAATCCAGCCTGTAGCAATCGTTTTAGTGCTTTCATTATTGACTCGGCCGCGATGAATATGAGATGGACCTGCAGGAAAAATGACTAGTTTACCTCGCTCTGCAGGTTCATGATGTTGCTGCCAATAAAACTCAGTGCCAGCCGAATCAATATCATTACAATAAAGAATCCAAGCAAGCATTCTATGAACAGGCTCTGTTGCCTCATCGCTGACAGTCCAATCACAATGCCAGCGCTTAAAACCTTCACCAGGGCCATAACGTTGGATATTAAAAATCGGAATGACAAACAGAGACTGCTCTGGAGAGCAGTCTCTAAATAACGGACGATCCTGAAGATATTGGTCGAGAGCAGCAGTAACACCTCGAACAATCACATCTGAAAGAGCAAATGCCTCTGGATCTGAACGATCAATTGCAACAAGGCTTATATCGGTTGACACTTTGGCTGGTTCTGACTCGGATGAAGATGAGTCATTACCGAAGGCGACTCCACTATGTTGAAGATCAAGGCGCCGATCAAAGAATGACATAACCCCATCAGCAACAGCCTCGAAACCAGGGTTGCGATAACAAGCAATCAGATCCAAAGTCACAGCTTTTCATTCGGGATTGACATCAAGTTAATTGCCTTTTCAAAGGAATGCCTCTATAGCTCGATTGGCTTGAAAGGTTCATAACGAATAAGCCCCTGAGACAGGGGTGCTATCCAAACTTTATCCGAACCACCACTTTCTTTTGAGATCCCATGGCAAAGCAAGAACCTAATTACTGGTTGATGAACAGTGAGTATGTTGTGATAGAAAGTGATCTCAGTGAAGCATGAAATTCTATTCTAGCAAAATTCTACCAAGTTCATTTCTCGATCACTGCAGCCATGCCATTCCTGGTAGATGATCGGGATGGAGGCAAGTTGGTGCCAATCTTGCAACGTGCTCAACAAAACGATTGGTTGATCCATTGATCAGAAAAGAGTTTTTATGACAAGAATCAACTTGATTAAGCCAAGCGAATTGTCTGATCAACATTTAGTGGCGGAATATAGGGAAATTTTCATGGTTGGCTCAGCACTTCAACGCTCAATAAAGTCAAAAAACTGGAAGAGAACCAAAGAACAACTACCCAAAGAATTCACCTTAAATATTGGACACGTCAAGTTCTTCTATAACAAAGGTAAGTATTTGCATAAAAGATATTTTGAACTCATAGATGAAATGAAAAGCAGAGGCATGCATCCAAATCCAGAACGCCAATTCAAAAAAGAACAGTGGCCAAGTGACTTGTATAAAGACTGGGAACCTAAAGCAAAAGATATTGAGCTAATAAGAGAAAGAATTAAAGAAAAAATTAATCAAAAGCCAACTTGGTATCGCTGGACAAAAAGCAAGGTAATCGAACAAGAATAAAAGCAGGGTAAGCTGGACACTCATTCCAGCAAGCCTCAAAACGTCTAAAGTATCCCTAACTTCTTCTCTAGCAATGGCTGACAACAATATTAACTACTGGTTGATGAAAAGCGAGCCCGATGCCTACGGCATCGACCACCTCAAAAAAGAAGGCAACACCCTATGGGATGGGATTCGCAACTACCAAGCACGCAATTTTATGCGTTCGATGCTCATAGGAGACAAGGCATTCTTTTATCACTCAAACTGCAAGCCTCCTGGAATCGTAGGGCTCATGGAGGTTATTGAAACCGGCCTGGTGGACCCCACACAATTTGATCCAAAAGCCAAGTACTACGATCCGAAGTCATCACCAGACAAACCCCGTTGGGATTGCGTCCGACTGCATTATCTCGGACGCTTTAGTGAACTACTAAGCCTAGAAAGTCTGCGAGACAAATACAGCGCTGAACAACTACCGGTGCTTCGCAAGGGCAATCGCCTCTCAATCTTGCCGATTCCAAAAAGCACTGCTAATGATCTGCTGCAATGGCTTGGACCACTCCATTAACCCTTCCTCAAAACCAATCACTGAAGAGCTGCTCTTGTCAGAACATATGCCAAGAACGTGTTTCTGGGGCTCGCGCCACAGCCAACTAACGACGCTTCAGCCAGGCAAGGCGCACCCTGCTGCCACTGACGAATAAGCCAGCAGCAGCATTCAAAACCCCTGCATCAGAGAGTTGCTGCAAAACATGTTGGCCACGTAAAGACGGGTGATCTCTCTTGAATCCACCCCGTTCTGCACAAGGAAGCCAGCCAGAGCTGCTTTGATCAACCGATACTGATCCCAATTGGGACATGTCTCGATAAAGCCTGCCATGGCCTCTTGCAGAGGCAGAGGCAACTCGGCCTGGAAGCTGACCACACCATCGAGCCTCACATCCTCTACAACCTCCTGGGCTTGAACCTCCTGGGCTTGCAGCTCCTGGGCTTGCAGCGTCGGCTGCTTCACACCTTCTTCTGCGATCTCTTTGACATCCCCCAATTGCATCTTGACTCCTAAGCACGACACCACTTCTCCACATCTCAACCTCTCCCGTCAAGGCCCCACCCGCGAGCCCATCTCAAGCCGTCTCATGACAAGAACAATGGCCTGACAGCCTTCCGCCGCAAGGCCATCGGCATGCAGTCCCGACGGGAAGCAAGAACGATCCACGTCAAGGGGACAACCACCTATGCAGCCCTTTTTCCACATGCTTGAGCCGAGGGGGCGATTCAAGCCTGCAGGCTGTGGAAAAGCTGTGCATTACCTTGCGCAAGGTCGGGGAGAGATCAATCCTCCCGCCATCGATCAGCCTCTCTAATCATTGATCAAAGTCCCAGGCGGTTCTCATCGCAGTTGCCATCGCTTGCGCAGCAGGTACCGACCAACACCCTTCAGCGCCTCGGGCCTTCTCGCCATCGCCCTGCAAAATCACCTGCAGGCTCCAGCTGTGACGATCACCATCCAGACAGGCCCACCACGGCTGACGTTCCATCTCCAGGCAGACAGATTCCTCTGCCAGCAGCTGATCAACAAGCTGCTGATGTTGATCAGTGAGCTCAACAACCAGAGACTGCAAACATTGCCACTCATCTTGAGTGAGCTCAATAGCCCAGCTTTCCCCTCCAATCAGCACCGGGAAGGCTGTCCTGGCAGGGTCCCTGGCAAGTCGCCAGCCAGGCCCCTCCTGTTGAATCATGACCTCAGCCAGGCAGCAGATCCGGTTGGTCCTGCTCGTCGCTTAGTTCAACGATGGCACGTGCAACCGGCTTCACACTCGATTCCTCCAAAAGGCCATCAAAATCATCGAAACGGCGCTGCTTAGCCCGAAACGCAATTCGAACCGTAGTGAGGTAGCGGTTGCTCGACTGGCGGATAAGACTCTCCCCACGCTTGGCAAGGTCTTTGGGATCCACTCCCGATGTGATCACAGAAACTTCTCATATATCCAGATCACTTTAGGCGAGCGCTGCTCAGCATTAGGCCAATAGATCACTGTGAAAGGGCACATGCATGGGATATGTCCGTTGCAAGGAACCCGGCACCCGCAAGACAATCTGTCGGCCAAGTCCCAAGGCGGCCAAAGGAAGCCTCAGATGAGTCAGCAAAGCGCTGACTTCCTCCAAGTGCTCTTCATCCACACACTCAATCCGGATACTCCCCCAACTACGGGTCATATGGCAATCGAGCAACGGTTCCAGCTCAGCCTCAATGCAAGGGTCCTCTCGATAAAAAGAGAGCACCAGGCGCTGCAACCGATCCATCGTCATTGTCTCTTAACCTTGTGATGACTACAACCTGGCCATGGCCATGGACATGCCCCCTGAGGGCGAAGAAAAGCTTCAGGTTTTCCAACAAGTTGGCACCCTTGCCATTGACCTTGGCAACACAACCACGGTTGTGGCCTTCCAGGCTGAACGTGCTGCCAGCCCTCAACTCCTCGATCTACCACCAATCAGTCGTCGTCCGGGCGAAGTACCTAGTTTGATCTGGGCCGGCCAAAGCAATGACCCCAACCCTCTAGTAGGGAAGCAAGTAGACGAAGCAGGCCTGGTGGGGCAGGGTCACCAAAGCCTGAGCAGAGACTTCAAGCGCTGGATCGGTGCACCTCATCCAACCAAAAGCAATGACTCTTGCCTCTCGCCAGAAAAGGCCGGAGAAATCTTGCTGCAGCAGATCTGGCGCCGACTCCCACCCCATATCGAGGTGCGACGTCTTGTGCTCACTGCGCCAGTGGAAAGCTACCGCCCCTACAGAACTTGGCTGAATCAGGTTTGCACAACACTGCCGGTCGAAGAGATCGCCCTGGTTGATGAACCCACCGCTGCTGCCATGGGTGCCGGCCTACCCCCAGGCTCCAAGCTGTTGGTGATGGACATCGGTGGCAGCACCATTGATCTCTCCCTAGTAGCCCTCGAAGGTGGTGAAGGACGAGCGGCTCCAATCGCCCAATTACTTCGATTTGCTGGCCAAGATCTCCAGGACAGCAGCAAACAAGCCCTGCGCTGCGCACGCGTGCTGGGCAAGGCTGGACTGAAGCTGGGTGGACGGGACCTGGATCATTGGATTGCTAATCATCTCTATCCCGACGTTCCGCTCTCAGAAACACTCCTCAATGCTGCAGAGCGTCTCAAATGCCGCCTTAGCCAGGTGGATCTTCGCGCTGAGGCCACCCAACTGGAAATTGCTGCCGATCCAGAAGGCAATGCAGTCCTTCCTCTACGTCTCTGCCGCAGGGAGCTGGAAGAGCTGCTCATCGCCAGAGGCTTTCTTAACAGCCTGGCCAGCCTGCTCAATGAAACCCTCGCAAGGGGGCGTGGCAATGGTTGCAACCTCCAAGACCTACAGGGCGTCGTAGCCGTCGGCGGCGGCGCACAAATCCCCCTCGTTCGCAATTGGTTGCAGCAGCAAACGCAACCAGCCCCACTCCTCACGCCTCCACCCATAGAGGCCGTTGCTGTTGGAGCCCTGCAACTCACACCGGGGGTCAAAGTTCAGGATGTACTACACCGTGGTGTATCTCTGCGCTGCTGGGATCAGCGAGGTGGACAACATCATTGGCATCCGCTGTTTCTCGCCGGTCAACCCTGGCCAACAACCGCCCCCCTTGAGCTCGTCCTGGCCGCCAGCCGGATCGATCAACTGGAGCTTGAGGTGGTGCTTGGTGAGCCAGACATCAACGAGAGCCATGAGGTTATCTACATCGATGGAATGCCAACCCTGCAATCAAAGCCAGCAGAGCGCAAACTGCATCCCTGGCCAGGGACCTGCCCTACAGCTTCACTTGCACTAAAACCACCCGGTCAGCCGGGGCAAGACTGCCTGAGGTTGCAATTCTCCATCGACGACGATGCCCAGCTGCAGATGGAGGGGCTAGATCTACGCAGTGGTGAGCGGCTAGACAAGCAAAAGCTGGGCACCGTGCAGTAACTGATTCATCCACACCAACCTCAACGCAATCCAAAGGCAAGACGACCATGGGCTGAACTGACCTCTGTCATCAAGACGAACGGCGCCGGTGCATGAACAAAAAGTTCACCAGCTCAGCGTGTAGTCCTCATCAAGGCAACTGGCGCAAGTAAACCCCCTCTTCTCCATCCACATCAGAGAGGCGCAATTCGATGCTTTCCGTGCGACGAGTCGGCACTTTGCGACCACAGAAATCTGGTTGAATCGGCACTTCACGGTGCCCGCGATCCACCATCACCAACAACATCACCCGCTGAGGCCTGCCCCAGGCCTGAAGAGCTTCAAGGGCAGCGCGCACCGTGCGGCCGGTAAAAATCACATCATCCACCAACACAACCTCTCGCCCCTCAACGCTGTTGGGGAGATCGGTGGGTTGCACCATCCGAGTACCGACTCGACCAAGATCATCACGATGAAAGGTGGGGTCCAAACTTCCCTGATCAATGCTATGGCCAGCAATGGGTTCCAACTCTTTGGCCAAGACACGAGACAGATGCACCCCTCGCGTAGGAATTCCCAGGAACAAAAGTTCCCGACTATCAGAGACAGACTCGAGTACTTGAGAAGCAAGGCGCGAAAGGGTGCGACCGAGCTCCTGCTCAGAGAGGATCTCAACTCGTTCATCACTACCTTTGTCGATCATGGTCGTGACGATTAAGACGTGAGTTTATGCCGATCTTCTCCTGCCTCCAACAACAATCAATGCGTAAAAGCTGACGGAAGTCAGCACAAATGCAGACCAAGAGCAAAGGAGGAAGTAACTTCAATCCGGAGAAGTCCTTAATAAGCAATAGCCGGGTGTGAACATGTCCAGCAGCAGTTCCGGAAATTCAAGGCATTTCGGCCGGGTTGCACCTGTAGTGCTGGCGATCCTTGATGGCTGGGGACATCGTGAGGAACGTAAGCACAACTCCATCCGTAGTGCTGAGACTCCAATCATGGATGCCCTCTGGCATGCCTACCCCCACGCCCTGATCGAAGCCAGTGGTGCCGCTGTCGGTCTGCCAGACAACCAGATGGGCAACTCTGAGGTAGGTCATCTCACCATCGGTGCGGGTCGGGTGATCCGTCAGGAACTCGTTCGCATCAGTGAAACCGTACAAGCCGGAAGACTGGGGCAAACTCCTGCCCTGATTGCCCTCGCCGAACGATTGCGCAAGTCTGACGGCACACTTCATCTGTTGGGACTCTGTTCCGATGGCGGTGTCCATAGCCATATCAACCATCTCTGCGGTCTTTTGCACTGGGCTGCCGCAGCTGGGCTCAACAAAGTGGCAGTGCATCTCATCACCGATGGACGAGACACCCCGATTCAAAGCGCGAGCAAATACCTACACCAAATCGAAGACGCCATCAACGCCAGTGGAGTAGGAGAGTTAGCAAGCCTCTGCGGCCGCTATTGGGCCATGGACCGTGACCACCGCTGGGAGCGCACGATCAGGGCCTATGAGGTACTCACCGACCCAAATCAACCGATCAGCAGAGTCGCTGCCGAAGACGTTCTCAGCGCAAGTTATGCCAACGGCACCACCGACGAATTTCTAGAACCCACACGTCTTAGCAATACCTACTTAAAAGACGGGGATGGCCTAGTGATGTTCAACTTCCGTCCTGACCGCGCCAGGCAATTGGTGCAAGCCCTCACACTTCCAGACTTCGATGGTTTCCCGCGAGCCAATCAGCCCCGCCTCGATGTCGTTACCTTCACCCAGTACGAACTCGATCTCCCTGTAGCAGTTGCCTTCCCCGCCGAATCACTCGACGATCTGCTCGGTCAGGTGGTCTCAGAACACGGCCTACGCCAATACCGCACTGCCGAAACAGAGAAATATCCCCACGTCACATATTTCATGAATGGTGGCATCGAACAGCCACTAGCAGGAGAGGAGCGTCATCTTGTGCCATCCCCCCGCGTGGCCACCTATGACCTGGCTCCAGCGATGTCCGCAGACACGCTGACCAAGAGTTGTGTGAACGCGATTGAGAGTGGTGTGTATTCATTGGTCATCATCAACTACGCCAATCCAGATATGGTCGGGCACACCGGTGTGATGGGAGCCGCTCAGGAAGCCATCAGCACCGTGGACCGCTGCATCGGCCAATTGCTTGATTCGATCGGGCGAATGGGCGGCACTCTGTTGATCACGGCTGACCATGGCAATGCCGAACTGATGCAAGGTCCAGATGGTCAGGCCTGGACGGCTCACACCACGAACCCCGTGCCTGTGATCTTGGTAGAAGGAGAGAAACGCAAGCTGGCTGGCTACGGCAATGACATCCAGCTGCGTGAAGGCGGTGGCCTGGCTGACATCGCACCCACGCTGCTGCAACTGCTGGATTTACCTAAGCCCGATGCCATGTCAGGCTTATCGTTGATTCAAGCCATTGAGTCACCAACGCCATCTGCACGACTTCCTCAACCCGTTTAAGGCGAACGATCGCGAGTTGAGGTCAGAGCATGATCAACACATCCCTAGACTGAGGCCATGATTACGTCTGTTCTTTCCTGGGTCTGGGTCGCGTCTGGCGTTCTCTTGATGCTGTTGGTCCTGCTGCATAGCCCCAAGGGTGGTGGCATGGGAGGGATATCAGCTAGCGGCAGCTCCAGTTTCACAAGCACCAGCAGTGCCGAGGCAACATTGAACAGGATCACCTGGACATGCCTAGCCATATTCTTGACTCTTGCAGTAATCCTCAGCGCTGGTTGGCTCACTTGAACTGAGCTTTGATTCCTCCGTAGGCTCGCAGGATCATTGCTAAAAGGATTGAACAAACATGTGATGAACCACGCCAATCGATATCGAACTCATCACCATTTTTTTTGCATGCCAAGCTAAAACTCAACACCTCCAACACAACTCAGAAGCAAGGCCCCTAGGGGAATACCCCGCAAAGCAAAAAAAGAAAGTTGAGCATGGCAATAGAAATGAGCTCCAGACATATCCATGCTCACTACGAGTTGGCATAGCCATAGCTTATTCAAAGAATTACATAGCTCTAAGTACTGTCTTAAGCAGGCAATCGCCATCGATCAGCAACATGCGCTTGCCTAAAGCAGCAGTAGTAACGCAAAGATCATCTTGAGCACAAAAAGAATCTCATCAATGAGCCAACAAAGCAATTTTGCTAATGTTCAAACAAGAATAGATCGCTCAAATGATACATCGAAGAATGTTGCATACGATAAGCAGCAAAGACAATAAAGCAAGGATCTTTGATGCATAGTCGAAGAGTTGCAATATGCTTCTGCGGCTTACAATGAATACAACAAGAAAAAGAAGGAATGAAAAATCAAGAATCAAAGCTTCTTACACACAAAAGCAAGTCAAAGATCCTTTGCTAAAATCAAGAGGCCAAACACTATGCTCCAAATGGGCTTCAAGCTATAATCAAAGTGTCGGCGATGGCGACTTGCTCTACTGATTCCTTATCGACAAGACATTTATCGGAAACCCAAAATGGCAAAGGCACCAGAGGAGAAGACGTCAAAAGCGCCAGAAGAAAAGATCACGACCGATACAATCATCTTACTTCTCATCAGGCTTACTTTTATTGTCTTTGACTCATTTAAAAGGCTTGCCTCTTTGATTAATGCTGGGGTAACGAAAGACGAGCAAACGAATGAACAGCAAATGGTACCCGTCAAGGAGTCAAATGATAAGCTAAAAGGATTACTCAAGAAAGAATTGGTTGACCTGGTCATTGCCTATGAGAAAGAAACAGGTATTGACCATCAAAACGTCAAATAATTAGCCACCCGGCATCTCAACGAGAAGCTTCCAGCCCATTCAGTGGCATTCTGGCCAACAAATCAGTGCCCCATAAATATACCTCCCCATAAAAAATCATTTGCCCTGAGAATCAAATGCCTCCCAAAGGAA
This sequence comes from Prochlorococcus sp. MIT 0701, assembly GCF_000760295.1. Taxonomy (GTDB): domain Bacteria; phylum Cyanobacteriota; class Cyanobacteriia; order PCC-6307; family Cyanobiaceae; genus Prochlorococcus. The sequence goes on along the minus strand of NZ_JNBA01000017.1, from coordinate 8,850 downwards.
AAGAACTTGCAACAATCATAAAAAAGGCTTCTCCTTTATATGATTACTGGAAATCACAACAAAATGAAGAAGACGAAAAGGCGAGATTGTCAAAGGCAAGCTCAAGCAGCCCGGCATCATATCTATTCAAAGAAGAGCCATACAAATGGGAGAACCTCTATCAAAGTATTACCAGGGAGATTGCAAGAGGTGACCGAGACTCAATCAGAGGGCTAAGGGTAATCCTCGATACGATCAACAGTTCAGAGAAAGAAAAGATGCTGAAAGCATTTGGCGACAACAAAATCATTGACGAAGAAATGCTATTGCTGGTCAAACGGGAAGACGCAAGCCAAACATCCACAAAGAAGAATTTATTTAGATTTGCGCGCATACTATTTGCGATCTTCACTAATCCATATGGCATCGAAATGAAGCGCACAAAAGCGCACATTTACGAACGCACTGGTGCCGCTATCTATGCATTAAGAAAAGCGATGTCATAAAAATTTCTACAGTAAGTTCAGCTTCAAATTGATCTTGCAATGCAAGCATCAAGACAGCAATGATCATGCCACTTGATTAGCACAACTCTCTAAGAGTTACTACCAGCAATCGTCCTTCATATCAGCCAAAAAAAAGCACCCAGAAGGGTGCTTTTGATCTGTTCTTGATGACATGTAACTTGTGACTTGTGGGACTCCGAAGAGTCCCGGCTTTGATCAGTAGTCGAAGTCACCACCCATGCCGCCACCGCCGGCAGGAGCTGCATCCTTCTTCTCGGGCAAATCAGCAACGATGCACTCAGTGGTCAGCACCATGCCAGCAATCGAGGCCGCATTCTGCAAACCAGAACGGGTGACTTTTGCAGGGTCAACAATGCCTGCAGCAAGCATGTCGATGTAATCCCCAGTAGCAGCGTTATAGCCTTCACTGATGGGCCTGCTCTTGACGTTCTCGGCCACGACAGCACCATTGGCGCCTGCATTCTCAGCAATGCGCATCAAGGGAGCAGCAAGGGAAGCTTCCACAATGTTGGCACCGATCAGCTCCTCACCGCTGAGGTTGCTATTGGCCCACTTCTGCAGATCAGCAGCGAGATGAGTCAGTGTGGTGCCACCACCTGGGACGATGCCTTCCTCAACTGCTGCCTTGGTCGCGTTGATGGCGTCTTCAAGACGAAGCTTCTTGTCCTTCATCTCGGTTTCGGTGGCAGCACCCACCTTCACAACAGCAACGCCACCGGCCAACTTGGCGAGTCGTTCCTGCAGCTTCTCCTTGTCGTAGGTCGAGTCAGTCTCGTCCATCTGCTTTTTGATCTGCTCGCAACGCCCTTTCACCGCCGTCTCATTGCCTTCGGCAACGATGGTGGTGGTGTCCTTATTGATGGTCACACGGCGCGCTGTACCAAGCATTTCCAGCTTGGCATTATCTAATTTAAGACCGGCGTCTTCGGTGATCAACTGACCATTGGTCAGCACTGCCATGTCTTCGAGCATGGCCTTACGGCGATCACCAAACCCAGGAGCCTTCACGGCCGCCACATTCAGCACACCACGAAGACGATTAACCACCAAGGTTGCGAGAGCTTCCTTCTCAATGTCCTCAGCAATGATCAGCAGGGGCTTGCCAGTGCGGGCAATCTGTTCAAGCACAGGCACCAGATCCTGTACCAAGCCAATCTTCTTGTCAGTGAGGAGAATGTAGGGCTCATCCAGCACAGCCTCCATCCGCTCAGTGTCAGTGGCGAAGTAAGGGGAGATGTAGCCCTTATCGAAACGCATCCCCTCGGTGACCTCCAGTTCAGTGGTCATCGACTTGCCCTCTTCAAGAGAGATCACACCTTCCTTGCCAACTTTGTCCATGGCGTCAGCAATCATGCGACCCACTTCCTCGTCGTTGCCGGCAGCAATGGTTCCACACTGAGCAATGGCGTTGCTGTCACTGATCGGCTTGGCGAGCTCCTCAATCTTGCTCACGAGGAAGTCGGAAGCCTTGTCGATCCCCTTCTTCAAGGAGATTGCATTGGCACCAGCAGCCACATTGCGCAAGCCGGCCTTCACCATGGCATGAGCCAAAACAGTGGCTGTGGTCGTGCCATCACCTGCAGCGTCGTTGGTCTTCGAAGCTGCCTGACGGATCAGAGCAACACCAGTGTTCTCAATGTGATCTTCAAGCTCAATCTCTTTGGCGATGGTGACGCCATCGTTGATGATTTGGGGTGCACCAAACTTTTTCTCAAGCACCACATTGCGGCCTTTGGGCCCCAGTGTGACGGCCACGGATTCGGCCAGGATGTCAATGCCGCGCTCAAGGGCACGTCGAGCTTGCTCGTTGTAAATAATGCGCTTAGCCATGGGAGGCGTTGTCCTTTAAAAATGATGGATTTGGTCAGTTGAAAGCCGGTGTCAGCTGAAAGTCAGAGTCAGCCGCAAAGCTCAGTTGACGACAGCCAGGATGTCCTTCTCGGACAACAGCACGTACTCATCTGTGCTGAGCTTGATGTCTGTACCTGCGTATTTGCTGTAAAGAACCTTGTCTCCAACTCCCACTTCGGGAGCCTGGCGGGAACCATCGTCATTGCGCTTTCCAGGGCCAACTTGAACCACCTCGCCCACCTGGGGCTTTTCCTTGGCGGTGTCAGGCAAAAGGATGCCGCCCGCAGTTTTCTCCTCTGATTCAGAGACTTTCACAAAAACGCGATCTCCGAGAGGCTTAACGGTGGAGACGCTGAGAGAAACAGCTGCCATGGGTGTATTGAAAGAGCAAGAACAGGGCGCCGAAGCACCACATAACGACCTGGAGTAGCACTCGTGGCCATTGAGTGCCAACCCTATGTGTGTTGATGCTGTGCCGACTAGTCGATACCTGTGCGGGTCACCGAACCCTGAGAAGCTCTCGCCATGCAGTGGTAATGTTGCGCCGCTCTGTAAGGGCATGCGTTAGACACGCAACCCCTGCAAAACTCTATTTTCTTATGGCCGCTGCAGCTACCGCCACCGCTGGCACCCAGGGCGTTGTTCGCCAGGTGATTGGCCCGGTTCTGGATGTGGAATTCCCTGCCGGCAAGCTGCCCAAAATCCTCAATGCCCTTCGTATTGAAGGCAAGAACCCATCCGGTCAGCACATTGCCATCACTGCCGAAGTGCAGCAGCTCCTCGGCGATCATCGAGTAAGGGCAGTGGCAATGAGCAGCACCGATGGCCTCATTCGTGGCATGGAAGCCCTTGATACCGGCTCACCAATTTCCGTACCCGTTGGTGAAGCCACTCTGGGCAGGATCTTCAACGTGCTCGGCGAACCAGTTGATGAGCAGGGTCCTGTTACAACCGATGCAACTGCCCCGATTCACCGGCCAGCGCCAAAACTCACTGAGCTAGAGACCAAACCAACAGTTTTTGAAACTGGCATCAAGGTGATTGATCTCTTGGCTCCCTACCGTCAAGGCGGCAAGGTTGGCCTCTTCGGTGGCGCCGGTGTGGGCAAGACCGTGCTGATTCAGGAGCTGATCAATAACATCGCCAAAGAGCACGGTGGTGTGTCTGTCTTTGGTGGGGTGGGCGAGCGCACCCGTGAAGGCAACGACCTCTACGAGGAATTCAAAGAATCCGGAGTGATCAACTCCGACGACCTTTCGAAGTCGAAGGTTGCTCTTTGCTTCGGGCAGATGAATGAGCCCCCTGGCGCCCGTATGCGCGTGGGTCTTTCAGCTCTCACCATGGCTGAGCACTTCCGCGACGTGAACAATCAAGACGTGCTGCTGTTCATCGACAACATCTTCCGTTTTGTGCAGGCCGGATCGGAAGTCTCTGCTCTATTGGGTCGCATGCCTTCCGCCGTGGGTTACCAGCCCACCCTTGGCACCGATGTTGGTGCACTTCAAGAGCGCATCACATCAACCCTAGAGGGATCGATTACCTCGATTCAGGCCGTCTACGTTCCCGCAGATGACCTCACCGACCCCGCACCAGCCACAACATTTGCCCACTTAGACGCCACAACTGTGCTGGCTCGTGCATTGGCCGCCAAGGGCATTTACCCAGCTGTGGATCCTTTGGATTCCACCAGCACCATGCTTCAGCCATCAGTTGTTGGCGATGAGCATTACCGCACAGCACGAAGCGTGCAGGCCACACTGCAGCGCTACAAGGAACTGCAAGACATCATTGCCATCCTTGGTCTCGACGAACTCTCAGAAGATGATCGCCGCACAGTAGATCGAGCCCGCAAGATTGAGAAGTTCCTTTCCCAGCCCTTCTTTGTCGCCGAGATTTTTACCGGCATGTCCGGCAAGTACGTCAAGCTGGAAGAAACCATCGCCGGCTTCAATATGATCCTGGCTGGTGAACTAGACCATCTACCTGAGCAAGCCTTTTACCTGGTTGGCAACATCGACGAGGTCAAAGCTAAGGCCGAGAAGATAGCTTCAGAAGCAAAGGGTTAAAGCCCAGCGGGGAGTGAGACATCTCTCCGCTGATCACTTTCATCTCCATTCAGTTTCTCCACGTCAAACCCAAGCCTGCGAACCATGTCTCTCACCCTCCGCGTTCTGGCACCTGACCAGAGTGTGTTCGACGGCACTGCCGAAGAGGTGATTCTTCCCAGCACCACAGGCCTAATTGGCATCCTGCCAGGCCACATATCGCTTGTCACGGCCCTGGACATCGGTGTGATGAGGGTTCGAACCAATGGGGCCTGGAACTCCATTGCCCTGATGGGTGGATTCGCCGAAGTTGAGGCAGACGATGTCACCGTGTTGGTTAATGGTGCCGAACTCGGCAATAGCATTGATGCAACAACGGCTGAAGCAGAGCTGGAACAAGCCAAAGCCAAAGTGAGCCAAATGGAAGGTCAGGAACCTTCAACCGAAAAAATAAAAGCACAGCAGAACTTCAATCGCGCCCGAGCGCGAGTTCAAGCCACTAAATAAGCAAATCAATAGGCAGCTGCTGAGGACATTGAGTTGACTCTGCAGCTCTTACTCGACAGCGCAGACCCCAGCGAATGGGAAGCATGGCTTCCTACAGGCCTTTTTACTGGCATCACAACCAACCCAACACTGCTGAGACGAGCCCAACAACCCTGCCAACTTGATCATCTCAAGAGCTTGGCTGCTGCAGCCGAACAACTTGGTTGTTTAGAGCTACATCTTCAAGCATGGGGAAAGCATGCCATCGAGCTAGCAGAATGCGGCGCTGCCTTGGCTCAATTGACGACTCCAGCTCTCACTATTCACGTCAAACTGCCGATTACCCAAGCAGGAAGCCAAGCAGCAAGCACCCTGATCGCCGCAGAAATCCCCATCACATTCACGGCCTGTTTTGAAGCCCCCCAGGTCTTGATCGCTGCGGCCTTAGGCGCTCAACACATCGCCCCCTACCTCGGACGGATTAACGATCAAGGCCGTGATGGCTACACCGAATTGATAGCAATGCAACGAGCCCTAGAAGGAGTTGGCAGCAGCTGCAAACTCCTGGTGGCTAGCTTGCGCAATCGTCGGGATCTAAGCCATTTGGCAGCAGAAGGAATCGACACCTTCACGATCAGTGCTGAGCTGGCTGAGGAGCTGTTTGAGGTCAAGGCCACCTTGGAAGCTGCTGCTGCGTTTGAGCAAGACGCATCCTCTGGAGCCTGAACTGCAAGCTCGCCCATGAAGCCTCCACTTCAGTCTTGCCATTAAAAAAACTCCGCCTTAAAGGCGGAGCGGGTCTGCAGACTTCATTCGATCGGCTGGCTTGATTAGGCCGTACCGCAGAAGGTGACGTCTGGGAACTTGAGCTTGGCTTCTTCGAGATTCTTACCCTTGCCCTCTTCCTGCCAGTAGTTGATCACTTCCGTGGCCTTATTGAGCACCTCAACGCGCTCGTTATCGGTGATCCAGCTCTTGCCTTCTAGCTCACCTTTAAGTGTTTCCCAGGCATCTTCGCGAGGCCAGAAAAAATAAGCCGTAAGAGGGCTGGGGCCACCGCCAACGATTTGATCAACAGCCAAAGCCACGTTGTCTGGCAGCCACAGAATCTTCAGCAAGAAGCGACCTTCATCGGCCTTTGGGGTATATCCAGAAGGCACACCATCAGCATCGATCGTTGCAGTCGCAAGAGCAGCACTGCCACCACGCATCACAGGACGGCCTTCCTGAGGCTCCTCCTTGGCCTGCTCCTCCTTGGGTGCCTCGTCTTTGGGTTGCACCTGCTCCTCAACGACGTCCGTCGTGGCCTGTGGATGTGCCTCAGCCACTGCAGCGTCCGTGCTCGCGACCTCTTGATCAGCGGCAGCGCCTTCGGAAACCGTCATGCTCTCTGCGCTCAAGGAATCTGAACAAACAACTAACCTAACAGTCGCTCAACACTCTCTATCCACTGAACCTGCAAGGCCTGCTGCTGTTTGACATCGACGGCGTGATCCGCGATGTAGCAGCCAGCTACCGTCGTGCCATCCAGGAAACAGTGCACCATTACAGCGGCTGGCGTCCCAGCGTCGCTGTGATCGACGCACTCAAAACAGAAGGCAGCTGGAATAACGACTGGGACGCCAGCCTGGAGCTCCTCAGACGTGATCAGAAAAGCCGTAACCAAGCCCTAGAACTTCCGAGCCGCGAGCAGCTCATAGACGTGTTTAGTCGTTTTTATTTTGGCGGTGATCCCAATGGCGACCCCCGCAATTGGCAGGGCTTTATCCGCAATGAGCCACTGCTGGTCAATCAAAGATTCTTTGAGGAGCTGAGTTCGCTTGATTTCGCCTGGGGATTTGTTAGTGGTGCTGAGCCTCCTTCTGCCCGATTTGTATTGGAACAACGCTTGGGGCTCAAGCATCCAGCCTTGATCGCCATGGGCGAAGCACCTGACAAACCAGATCCCACTGGCCTGCTTCAACTAGCCAGCCAACTTGCTGGTAGGAGATTGGGTCAAGGCGTTCCAACAGTCGCCTACCTAGGCGACACGGTGGCCGATGTGCGCACAGTGATCCATGCCCGCCAGCAACAACCCGAGCAGCAATGGATGAGCCTGGCAGTCGCGCCACCCCATTTGCATGGGATCAAGCAACAAGAAGCACGCAACGCCTATGAAGATCGACTGAAGCAGGCCGGCGCCGATCACATTCTGAGCTGTACAACCGATGCGATCGAGACCCTCAAAAACTGGTGAAGATCTCGTCTGGCCAGGCTCGGCCATCTCCATAATCTCGCGTAGAGCTGCTAAGGAATTTGGTTGGAAGCATGGCTAATGCTTGAGCGCTGATGCCGTCAGCCCATGGCTCGAGCAAAACGCTTACTGCCGGCTGGCTGCAGTTTTCACATCACGCTGCGCTGCAATAGCCGGCAGTTCTTGATCGCCAAAGCCCTTAGGCGTGATGTGTTGTTGGCAGTGCTCAATAAAGCCAAGCAGAAATTTGCCGTGAGGGTGTATGGGCTGTGCCTGATGGCTAACCACCTTCACTTGCTGCTTAAGCCAACCGATGCCAAGGATTTGCCGAGGTTGATGCATGGGTTTGCTTTGTACTCAGCATTGCTTGGTATTCAGCCATGGCCCTGAACCGCTTGAGCGGGCGTTGTGGGCACTTCTGGGAGGCCAGGTATTTCTCAACGCCGATCCACCCAAAAGATCACCGGAGAATATTGAACACGCTCAGATATATCCATGCCAATCCCAAAGCAGCAGGGGTAAGGAAAGGATTCTTTGATCCCTATAGCAACTATGGCCACTACAGCAGGCTGCAATCAGACGGCATCAGTGAATGGCATCCAGCCTTTTTAAATCTATCGGCAACGCTTGATGGTTGTGCCAAGCGCTATGAGCCTTTCTGCCAGCGCTATCGCCACAAGAGCAAAGGCGCTCCCAAGTGCCATTGGGGGAGTCGCATGCTTAAACGGCTAGTCAGTCATTCAAGAACTACAAGCAAGAAGAAGAGGGTTTCACCAGGCCAACAACGATTGCCATGGGATTGGGATGTTCGCCTCAATCAAATCCCTGAGGGTTGGCATCAAATTTCGTTGAGATTCAGGAAAGCCAATGGCATCAGAGATGGAGATTCGCGGCTATTATTTTAGTGATTTTTTTTGTGAACTAACAGAGGAAGTAATTGTATTGACAGAGACGTTCAATGTAGAGGCTGAGTTCACTATGTCTGAGCTTTTAATGAAACTTAGCTCGTAAAGATATTCCCTCAAATAAGCAGACTCTGTACTCAGATAGTGCCAGGCATTGAACAGTTAATTAGCTGCTTTTATGAGAGTTTTGATGAGACGTTAAATCCCAGACAGGCCAGTACTCAAGAGGGCTCCCAGCCGTGTTCAGTTGCTTTAGGCGCGCCGGGGCTACAATGAATTATTGTAGTGTAGTGGAAATGCCGGTGGGTCTGAGGTTGCACACCGCCTGATAGAGTTTGGATGGTTAAGTGTGAGGTAGGTGATAGGTATCCCCGCAGTAGACCATTGCGCGCATCAAATACCGGGCATGTCGATGAACGTAGATCTTTTGCATCATGAACGCGGATATTTCTGTTTTTAACGCTTTCAGATAGCGATTTGATTGTTGGCATTTCCCAAGCTTTCTTCTCAATTGCTGTTGCTGAGCTGTTGCTACCAAAACGATAGCTGATGTTACCTGAAAATCTTGTATCAAAGGCTTCGTCATGGGAGAGATTGACGCCAAGAGTTAAGCCATCAGCGATCACATAATCCAGCGCGACTTGCACACCAGAACCATCAGCATCATCAAGATCGCCTTGCTGGTAGTAATAACCAACAGAGGCATTGAGATCAGGCGTGATGAAATAACCAACATCTAAGCCGTAGGTATCTAAAGCGCCGCCTAAATAACGACTGTTAAGGCGCTGCTCTGTATCACCGACTGGAATAAGGGCATAGGCATT
>NZ_JNBA01000016.1 GCF_000760295.1 Prochlorococcus sp. MIT 0701 | reverse complement strand
GCAGGTGTGGCTTGTGTGGAGGCCACTTGAGCTGCACTGGCTTTCAGGTCATCTGAAGCATCTGAGGATTTGGGTGTTGGTGTTGGGCTTGAAGGGATGGTGCTTGGTTTGGAGATAGCCGGGCTGTCTTGAGCTGGAGCAGGTTGTTGTTGAGCTGGTGTCTTAGGGACAGCAGGTGTGGCTTGTGTGGAGGCCACTTGAGCTGCACTAGCTTTCAGTTCATTTGCAGCAGCTGAGGACTCAGCGCGTTCAGATGAGGACTCGGTGCCTTCCGTTGCTTCGGAGGTTCCTTCTGCTTTGGATTCCTCAGCCGAGCTCATGGTCCAAATATCACACTATAAATAGTTTAAGAGGCCTATTTAATACTGACCCTTGAGCTGTATTAAGCCCTAACAGTGCACGCGCTGGTTTTTGTTGATGCTGGTGGCTCAGTTCATCAGCTTCCGAGATAACCTGATTATTGGCAACCAGCTCTTTTATGGCGGATCCATTGGGACCCAGTGACGGCGGTCCCGGCGAGTCCGACGATCGGATTATCCAGACGGACCTGCGCATTGAAATGTCGCGCTCCTATCTGGAGTACGCGATGAGTGTGATCGTTGGGCGTGCGTTGCCCGACGCTCGCGATGGTCTCAAGCCTGTGCATAGGCGCATCCTTTATGCGATGTATGAGTTGGGTCTGACCAGCGATCGGCCTTATCGAAAGTGTGCCCGAGTTGTTGGTGAGGTTCTGGGTAAATACCATCCCCATGGGGATACAGCCGTCTACGACGCGCTGGTTCGCATGGCTCAGGATTTTTCCATGCAAATGCCGTTGATTGATGGTCACGGCAATTTTGGTTCGGTCGATAACGATCCACCTGCGGCCATGCGATACACCGAATCGCGTCTTCAGTCTCTTACGACGGACAGTCTGCTTGAGGATATCGAAGCAGAGACAGTTGACTACGCGGACAACTTTGATGGCTCCCAACAGGAGCCAATGGTATTGCCAGCACGTATTCCTCAGTTGCTGCTGAATGGCTCCTCAGGGATCGCCGTTGGAATGGCTACCAATATTCCACCGCACAATCTCAGTGAATTAATTGATGGACTGCAGGCTCTGATCAGTAATCCCGAGTTAAGTGATGCTGAGTTGATGACGCTTATCCCTGGGCCGGACTTTCCAACTGGTGGTCAGATTCTTGGTCGTAGTGGTATTCGTGAAACCTATCTCACCGGTCGTGGTTCGGTAACGATGCGCGGCGTGGCAAATATTGAGACGATTGAACATCCCGGTCGACCAGACCGGGATGCAGTGATCATTACTGAATTGCCCTATCAGACCAATAAAGCAGCGCTGATTGAGCGGATTGCAGAGATGGTTAATGATAAGAAGCTGGAGGGTATTTCTGATATTCGCGACGAAAGCGATCGCGATGGCATGCGTATTGTCGTGGAGCTGCGACGTGATGCCTACCCCCAGGTAGTGCTCAATAATCTTTTCAAACTCACTCCTCTTCAGAGCAACTTTAGTGCCCATATGTTGGCGCTAGTCAATGGCGAGCCGGTGCTGCTTACCTTGCGCAAGATGCTGCAGGTATTCCTCGAGTTTCGCGTTGATACTGTTGAACGTCGGACACGCTATTTCCTTCGTAAAGCTGAGGAACGCGACCACATCCTGTTGGGTCTTTTGCTTGCTCTCGATCAGCTTGATCCAATCATCGCTTTGATTCGTGCTGCCTCTGATACGGCTACAGCTCGTCAACAGTTGCAGCAGCATCATGGTCTCACGGAGATTCAGGCGGATGCCATCCTGCAGATGCAGTTGCGGCGTTTAACCGCTTTAGAGGCTGACAAGATTCGTTTGGAACACGAGGATCTTGTTACCAAGATCGCCAACTACAAGGACATCCTTGCCCGACGTGAGCGTGTTTTCGGTCTGATTGAGGACGAATTGGCCAAGCTGCGCGAGAAGCATTGCTTGGCTCGGCGCACCGAGATCCTCGATTTAGGAGGGGGGCTCGAAGACATCGACTTGATTGCCAACGAGCGATCTGTGGTGTTGCTCACTGAGACCGGTTATCTCAAGCGCATGCCGGTAAGTGAGTTTGAAGCTACTAGTCGTGGGACACGAGGCAAGGCAGGCACTCGCAGTCAAGGTGAAGAGGCGGTGAAGCTGTTTATCAGTTGCAATGACCATGACACGTTGCTGTTGTTCAGTGACCGCGGTGTCTCCTATGCCCTTCCTGCTTATCGTGTGCCTCAGTGCAGTCGCACAGCGAAGGGAACACCTGTCGTACAGCTCTTGCCCATTCCCCGTGAAGAGGCAATTACCTCCCTTCTGTCAGTTATATCCTTCGATGATGACACCCACTTGTTGATGTTGACGAAGGGTGGCTTTATCAAGCGCACCTCTCTATCAGCTTTCAGCAAGATTCGTTCCAATGGTTTGATTGCCATTGGTCTGGAGGAGGGTGATGCTCTTACTTGGGTGAGGTTGGCAGTTCCTGGTGACAGTGTTTTGATTGCTTCTAGGGCTGGAATGACTATTCATTTCCGACTCTGTGATGAGGAGTTGCGCCCCTTAGGACGAACTGCTCGTGGCGTGCGTGCCATGAATTTACGAGGCGGCGATTCTTTGGTGAGCATGGATGTATTGCCTGTCGAGCTTGCCGATCAGGTCGCAAAGAGTCTTGAGGACGATCCGGATGAAAGCGTCGAGACCGTTGTCGTTAGTGATGGACCCTGGGTGCTTGTTGCTTCAGCTAGTGGACTGGGTAAGCGGGTGCCGGTCAATCAGTTCCGTTTGCAGAAACGTGCAGGCATGGGTTTGCGTGCCATCAAGTTCAGGCGGGAAGGAGACGAGCTGGTGGGTTTAAGGGTGCTTGGCTACGGAGAAGAGCTTTTGTTGGTAAGCGAGCGTGGGGTGATTGTGCGTACCAGTGCCGATAAAATCCCTCAGCAGTCAAGGGCTGCTACTGGTGTTCGGCTTCAGCGCTTGGATGCAGGTGATCGCCTCTCTGAGGTGGTGCTTGTGCCGCCTGATTCTGAGGATCAGGACCAGCCAGATGATCGATCTGATCCCAGTGAAGTCGCTGGGGTTGACGACGCTCCTTCCAGCTGACATTGACCAGCCGTACGGATGTTTTAGTGATGGGAGCCGGTCCGGCGGCCCTCTGTATCGTTGCTGAGTTAGTCGAGCAAGGCCTGGCAGTGACTGCCCTTGCCTCGCATACACCTGAGCAGCCATGGCCCAATACTTATGGAATCTGGGCTGAGGAGCTTGAGTCTCTTGGGATGGCTTCTTTACTGGGCCAGCGTTGGACCAACACGGTTAGCTATTTCGGTGATGGTGATAACGAGGAGGGTCTTGCTCCAATTCAACATCATTTCGACTACGGCCTTTTCGATCCAGCCGCTTTACAAGATTCATTGCTTAGCCGTTGTGGTGAATTGAGTTGGAATGTTGAAACCGCTGTGAGCATTAAGGTGTTGGGGGGAGATACGGAAGTCCTCTGCCACTCTGGCAACGCTTATCGAGCACGGGTTGTCATTGATGCCAGTGGTCATCGCAGTCGATTTATCCGTCGCCCTGATCATGGTGCAGTAGCGGAGCAGGCGGCCTATGGCGTGGTGGGACGCTTCAGTTCATCACCAGTGGAGTCTGGTCAGTTCGTATTAATGGATTTTCGTCCCGACCATCTCAGTGATGAACAACGAGAGAAACCCCCCAGCTTTCTCTATGCCATGGATTTTGGTGAGGGAATCTTTTTTGTGGAGGAGACTTCGCTTGCTTGCGCGCCTCCATTGTCATGGAGTGAATTAAGGGAAAGGTTGCATGCACGCTTGTCTCACCGCGGGGTGGAGATTAAAGAAGTGATCCATGAGGAATATTGCCTGTTCCCGATGAACTTGCCTTTGCCTGATCGTCGTCAGCCCCTGCTCGCGTTTGGGGGTGCAGCAAGTATGGTCCATCCTGCTTCGGGCTACATGGTTGGAGCTCTTTTACGTCGAGCTCCGGCATTGGCAAAGCATTTGGCAATGGCTATGGCTGTGGAGCCTGCTTTGGACTCTTCCGCTCTTGCTCGGAAAGGGTGGCAGGTGCTTTGGTCTCCGGAGCTTGTGCAGCGTCATCGCCTTTATCAGTTTGGTTTGCGGCGACTGATGAGCTTTAACGAAGCTCGCTTGCGCAGCTTCTTTGCCACTTTCTTTCAGTTGCCACGTGAGGATTGGACAGGTTTCCTGGCCAACACGCTGCCACTACCTCGTCTCCTGATGGTGATGCTGCGGTTGTTCTTGCTTTCCTCCTGGGAGATTCGGTTAGGGATGCTTTTTGGGGCCTCTTCCACCTAGTCACCAATGTGAGCCCAGTCCGTCGCTTGAATTAATGGGAAGAGGCCATCTTCCGATTCGAGTGTGATCAGCCAGTCTTCGGGCAGATGTTGCTTGTCATTGATGGCCTGCATTAATTGCCAGAAACGGTTGAGGTGGCGATGGATGCGTTCCTTGGCAAGCTCCGTGGTGGTGCCTGCTCGCAGAATGAAACTCCAGTCGGAGGACTGGGCCAGGAGAAGTTCTCGAGCAGCCTGTTGCAGCAGCCGTAGGTCGGATTCTCGGGCCACTCCTAGGGTGCATCTCTCCACCATTGCTTTTCCGGCTCGGCTCCACTCAGGAACCACCCATGCATTGCTGTCATTTAGCCAGTAGTCGTGGTAGCCACCTTGCCCCCAGCTTGAGGGACATGGTTCACAAAGTTGGAGTTGGGGGTTTGATGTGAGGACATCTCGAAGCCTGGTGAAATTCACCTGCTCCTTGCTGGCCTGGCGGAAGATTTCGGCAAGGAAAGTTGGCCCCTCAAACCACCAGTGTCCAAAGAGCTCCGCGTCGAAGGGAGCCACTAACAATGGCTCAATGCCCATGGTGTTAGCTAATTGATCGAGTTGGATACGGCGACCTTTTAGGTAGAGCTGAGCGTGTTCTTTGGTAAGTGCGCAAGCTATGTCGGGTTCATAAACTGCTTTGGCGTCAAGGGGTGACGTTTGGTCTGTCACTCGATGCAGTTTTAGCCCTAAGGGTCTGGGTTCCTTTAGCCCGATGTCTTGGAGTTGTTCGATTGGTAGGTCCCAACCAAGATCCCTATGAAATTCACGGTAAAAAGGGTCGCCTGGATAGCCTTGCTGGGCTGACCAGACAGGAAGCGTGGAATCACTATCTCTGCCGAAGAAGGCCACGCCATTTCGGCTACAGATTGGGGCATACACGCCATAACGCGGACGAGGAGTGGCATGAAGTAGGCCATGCCCGTCGAGCACGGTGTAGCGCAGTCCAGCATCGAGTATCCAACGGTCCAGCCCTTCGTAGTAGGCACATTCAGGCAGCCAGATTCCCAGGGGCTGCTCTCCTAGTAGGCGGTGGTGCTCGCGTACGGCAGTGCGCAACTGACCACGCACTGCCTCAGGGTGCTCCCTCAGTAATGGCATGTAGCCATGGGTGGCTCCGCAGGTGAGCAGGTCGACAACCTTTGACCTTTGAAGTTGGGCAAAGCGACCAATGAGATCGCCTTCGCATGCCAACCACTGATGCAGATGTCGTTGGATGCTCTCAGCGAGGTGGTCCGCTGCGGGTTGTAGGTCTGAGGACGTTTGGGCTAGGAGGTCCAGACGAACAGCGAGCCAGGCGGGGAATCGGTGTTTTAGATCGTTGTCACTGAGCAGGGAGAGCAGGGTCGGAGAAAGGCTGATCGTGAGCTTGGGGTGTTGGTTGGGTGCTGCGGAAGCTTCCTCTAGAACCTGGAGAAGAGGTAAATAGCACTCAATCAGGGCTTGAAAAAACCAGTCTTCTTCCAATGAACCGGGCTCTGCCGATCGCACATATGGGAGATGGGCATGGAGAACCAGGGCCAGAGCACCTTTGGCCACGTTCTGATTTCAGTGGAGTTGAATTTAGAACGACTTTGTTGAGAAAGCCGACCTTGGCCTGCTGAGTTGTCGCTTCGCAGTAGGCAGTCCCCCCTTAGACTCGTTTAACTCATAGTCATTTCGACTAACTCCCTTAAGGGTGCTGCCATGGCCAAGGATCCAGGCCGCGTTTTGATTTTTGACACCACCCTCAGGGATGGGGAGCAGTCCCCTGGGGCAAGTCTCAATCTTGAGGAAAAGCTGGCTATTGCCCAGCAACTCGCTCGTTTGGGTGTGGATGTGATTGAAGCTGGCTTTCCTTTTGCCAGCCAGGGCGATTTTGCTGCCGTGCAACGTATTGCCCAGCAGGTTGGTGGGAATGAAGGCCCAATTATTTGTGGTTTGGCTAGGGCTTCGCGTGCTGACATCAAGGCTTGTGCTGATGCAGTTGCCCCAGCACCTCGACGACGAATTCACACATTCATTGCCACGAGTGATATTCACTTAGAGCACAAGTTGCGTAAATCTCGGGCGGAGGTTCTGGCGATCGTTCCAGAGATGGTCGCCTACGCCCGCTCACTCGTTGATGATGTTGAGTTCTCTTGTGAGGACGCCGCTCGAAGCGACCCTGAGTTTCTTTATGAGGTCATCGAGGCTGCGATTGCTGCGGGGGCGGGCACCATCAATATCCCCGACACAGTTGGGTTTACAACTCCCTCGGAGTTCGGGGCGCTGATTGCTGGTATCGATTGCCATGTTCCAAACATGAATGAGGCCATCATTTCTGTTCATGGTCACAACGACCTCGGACTGGCTGTAGCCAATTTTTTGGAAGCTGTGAAGAGTGGAGCCCGGCAGCTTGAATGCACGATCAACGGCATTGGAGAGCGGGCAGGGAATGCTGCGCTTGAGGAGCTGGTGATGGCTTTGTATGTGAGGAGGCGTTATTTCAATCCCTTCTTTGGACGTGAATCTGATAGCCCTACACCTCTAACGGCCGTTCGCACGGAGGAAATCACCAAGACGTCTCGATTGGTCTCAAATCTCACCGGCATGGTGGTGCAGCCCAATAAGGCGATCGTCGGCAGCAATGCTTTCGCCCATGAGTCAGGCATTCATCAAGATGGTGTGCTTAAAAATCGCCTTACCTATGAAATTGTTGATGCCCGTACGGTTGGGCTGACTGATAATCGGATCTCGCTGGGCAAGCTCAGTGGTCGCAGTGCCGTCCGAGCTCGCCTTGAGGAGCTCGGGTACGACTTGACTCGGGAAGATCTTGACGAGGCCTTTGCACGATTTAAGGATTTGGCCGATCGCAAGCGCGATATAACCGATCGAGACCTTGAGGCCATTGTCAGCGAACAGGTCCAGCAGCCTGAAGCTCGTTTTCAGTTACGACTGGTGCAAGTCAGTTGCGGTAGCAGTCTTAGGCCTACGGCTACGGTCATTCTTGCGCAAGAGGATGGACAGGAGCAGACTGCGGCTGCAGTGGGCACTGGTCCAGTGGATGCTGTATGCCGTGCATTGAATGCCATAGCTGGTGAACCTAATGAGCTGATCGAGTTCTCGGTTAAGTCGGTAACGGAAGGGATTGATGCGATGGGTGAAGTCACGATTCGGCTACGTCGGGATGGGCAGCTTTTTTCGGGTCATTCCGCTGACACGGATGTAGTGGTTGCTGCAGCTCAAGCATTTGTGAATGCGCTTAATCGACTTGTGGCAGGTTGCGGTCGCCAGTCTCTTCATCCCCAACGTGATGGTGCGCTAGCTGATCTACGGCAGGGCATCTGAACAATGGGGCGTTTTCCCTATGTGGAGATGAGGCGTAAGGGATTGGCTTTGCCAATGCTGAAAGGTCTTCAGTTAGGGGTTCTTATCGTGTTGGCGCTTGTCATTCTCCTTCCATTGCTTTGGCTGGTAAGCACGTCCTTGAAAGGGCCCGCTGAAGAGATTTTTACTAGTCCTCCAGCCTTACTACCTGCCGAACCGAGCCTGGTGGCTTATTGGCGATTATTCACCGACAATCCGCTAGGAATTTATTTGCTCAACAGCACAGTAGTTAGCTCTTTTGCGGTGATAGCCAATCTGCTTTTCTGCTCCCTGGCGGCTTATCCACTCGCTCGGATGCGCTTTGCAGGAAGGGGTCTGGTCTTGGCCCTTGTGGTGGCAACCATCCTCATTCCTTTTCAGGTGGTGATGATCCCTTTGTATCTTTTGATGGTGCAGTTGGGATTGCGCAACTCTCTGATGGCCTTAGTGATTCCACAGGCGGCAACAGCTTTCGGTCTCTATCTCTTGCGACAGAGTTTTTTGACGGTGCCCGTGGAGCTTGAAGAGGCTGCGCGTATCGATGGTTGTAGTCGATTGGGTGAATGGTGGAACGTGATGATTCCTGCTGCTCGTGCTGATCTAATCACCTTGGCCATGTTTGTGTTTATCGGCACTTGGAGCGATTTCCTCTGGCCTTTGGTGATTTTGGATGATCCCAGCCTTTACACCCTTCCACTCGGCCTCCAGCAGCTCGCCAGCAGCTTCTCCCTTGACTGGAGAATTGTGGCGGCTGGGTCGGTGGTGTCGATTTTGCCGGTGCTGGCACTCTTCATTCTTTTGCAGCGTTTTATCCTCCCTAGTGCCAGTGGTGATGCGGTGAAGGGATAGGTTTTTGATCGCCAAGATTCCAGCCCAGGTTCTTGCTAAGACTTTGAGGGTTCTATGAGTTCAAGGTTGTGGTGACATCCTTGGGGTTGATGGTGTGGCTGGAGGTTCAGGCTGCATTCGCCACGGGTCAGATTGACTCTGGATGTACTCTTTTTGCGGCTTGGTGATTTGTCGCTGTTGTTCGATGAGTTCGTTAAGCATTTCCCCTTGATTATTGAGCCGGATCTGAAGGCTGTGTAGTTGCTCGCCCAGCAAACGGCTGCTGCTTGTTTGTGGTTTTTGTTCAAGTTCGCTCAGCCGTTCCATAACCTGGTTAAGGGTGTTGGTCTGCTTGGCAACCGCTTGCCAAATCACGATAAAAAGCACTGTCAGCATGCTCATCCCTCCGGCACCAATCAGCCGCCAGCCGTTCCAGTTCTTCATGCCGTCGTTAAGGAGACTTTATGGGTGTAGCGGTTCTGTGTTGACTTTGCATCTATGGAGCCACAAATTCAGGCATTCTTGAAAGTACTATCTGCCAATTTGGTGCTGGCTGATGTAGACCGATGACTCTCGCATTGGGGTCGTGTCGATTAAGGACCTGGACCGTCTGTTGGCTTTGAGGAAGGAGGATCCATTGCTCGATAAGCAACTTGAGGACGCTATCGAGGTTGAGCAGTTTCTGGAGTTAGCGCAGGACCATGGACTTGATGTGACGGAAGCTGATCTTTTCGCTGCTCAACAACGCGATGAGGGTTCTCTTCCTGCTAAGGAATTGCAACACCGCATGGCTGAAGAGTCTCGCCGTTTGCGTCACTTTATCCAAGGCTGACAATATGGATGAGGATGGCGTCTAAGCAAGGCGACTCCATAGGCTTTTTTGTTCTGGTGGCCCACAGTTAATGTTGCGCTAAAAATTAGATTTTGAACTTTTCTATTGACTGGCCATTCATTCAGCATGCCTTTGAGAATCATTAATGATTGAATACATACTTTTAGTGATAAGAGCAGTAGCTATGTCATGGTAATGACAAGATACATCGCACAAGTTTGTTGTGGTAGATCATAAAATCCGCTCTGCAATTATTTCTTGTATTAACAATTGCTCAAAGGTTCCATGCCAAAATATTGACAGCTTGCAGTTGCTTGATCTTCGCTGGCCTTCTAGATACATAGAAGTGTGTTCCTTTACTTGAGAAAGAGTTTCTGAAGCAGTTTTTTGATCAAGTTCTGGCAGACGCACTAGAGAGATGGGTTTTTAGCCTGGAAGAACACGGCTTGAGAGATCGCTTTCTGATTTTGCAAGTTCTCCCACAATCGTGAGATTATGGGTGGTGTTGGGCAAATGAACAAACATGGCCCCCCAACGACTGCTTTACAGGTTGGTTGCTCTTGATGGAACTCCCCACCCTGTGCTGGATGCTCCATATGAGTCAGAGGAAGCAGCTCTTGCCGCTGCAAAGAATTGGTGTGATGGACAGGGCCTTAACTGCTCAATCAGTCAAAGGGCTATTGGCGTTGAAGTGATGACGCGTAATGGATCTTGGCGAACTGTGGGCTATCCCAGAAATTGAGGCAGATCCCTTGTGCAAACTTGATACTCAGTGGCTGAACTTAAAGCCAGGGCCTTGGTGATTATCTACAAATGCAAGTTCAAAAATAAGATGCTTTAATTCTATGACTGGTGAAGATGTCGTGGATCTGGCTGACTGGTGATTGCCTGATCTTGCGTCCGGTTATCAGCCCAGTGGCTAGTCATTGGCTGGATTGACTAGCTTTGCAAAATTTGGATGGGCGAAATGCAATGCTCATCCTTAAGGGATGAGAGGGGTAGTAGAGGCTTCACGACGCCTGAGCCCAGATTCCTCCCTTAGGGCTTGGCGGCGTTGTGCGAAAGGAAGGTCGTCGAACATTGCCGAATCGAAGGTGGCCTCAGGCATGTTGGTGTCGCTAAGGATGTCATCTTGCTTGGCATAGTCCAATGCAGCCCAGCTTGGTTGCATTGGCAGCAGAATCAAAACAGCTCCTGCAAGTGCGGTGAAAGCCCTAATAATCAGGCTGAGCTGATTGCGCAGCTGCGCGCCCTGGCTTTGTGGTTGGTTCTTCTGTGACACCTTGGCCATAGTGCTGAAATGTCTTTTTAACAAATGGCCAGCCTTTCTGGTTGGAAAACTATAGGTGCTATAGGGCTCTAGGGGTGGCGGTGCTTTGACTTGTAAAAGTGAGCGAGTGATAAGAGGCGCTTTGATGCTTTTAATAGATTTTCTTTCTTAGGTAAGAAGAATGGATGAAAAGCTTGACAATGATCCAGTTACAAGTTCTCCTGAACTGATGCTTTTGCAAGCAGAGTTTTGTTAAGTGTGCCACGAATAATAGTTGTCTTTATTTTTAAATAATCAAGAATACTTGTCTTGGCATTTTAGGAATTCTTTGTAGCTTCTTCTTAAGTGGGCCTTGTCGAAAGGCGCTGCAATGATGGCATGAAAAAGAAGGATCTAAAGTAGTGATAGGCTATTTGAACTTCAAGATTTAGCCTGCGGAGCTTTGAATTTCATCTGACTTGTATCGGCAAGGCTTTATTTATTGATTTCGGCAGAAGTGTTAGGCAGATCGTGTTCAGAGATTTGTAGTGTTCTTGCTTGAAGAGATTTCTGGAGGTATTTGCCTAAGAAATGATCTAATCGTTGGGATCCTTGTGAGCTTGATCGGCAAGTTTTGCTGATCAGGCTTTAAACGGCTGACTCGTTTTGGTTGAATTTGGGGCCCCTCTAGCACCTTCCTCTGGCTGATGAGGGCTCTGCTCAGCACATTGGGTCAACCTCAAGGCGAATGTTCGCTTATTGCTTTACGGGTTCCTGGTTGTGCATTTGGTCTTAGGAGCTTGAACGAAAACCGGAGAAGTTCGGTGCATTGAAGCAACCAACGCGGCCGCGCTGTGTCCAATAAGACCAGAGGATTGACCCATAGGCTGTGGTGTTATTGCGATGGTTGGGATGCTTGGTGGTTTCCGTGTCTGGCTGGGCTTGGCTTGATGCTGCCAATGCCAGTAGCTGGGAGCAGATTGGTCGCTATCAAAACCTTTTGCAGCAGGCTGGTACGAATACTCTTGTGGCAGCTGACTGTCCATCAGGATTGATGGGTGCTTTTCATGTTGGCAGAAATGCAGTGCTGCTTTGTGCCAACAACCTTGAGGATGATCCGACAGAGGTTTGGACAGTGCTTGCCCATGAGTCAGTCCATGTGATGCAGGCTTGCAAGGACGGTCCTTTGTTGGCAGATCATCAGCTAGGAAAAGCACTTTTAACTGTGCAACGGCGCTCTTCGGAGGTGGTGAGGGAGCTGCGCCTCTATCACCAGAGTCAACAACGTGAGGAGGTTGAGGCACGCCTTGTGCAGGCCCTTCCTTTTGAGGAAGTGAAAAGTCTTTTCCTTCAGTCCTGTGCCGATCGCTTAGAGCCTTAGCTAATCCAGAGTGGTCCACCGCCATAGGTGGCCATGGCAGATGATTTGAACATGCCTCTAACAGGGCCAACGATTGACAGCGAAGGTCGGCTCACTGACCTGGGCGAAGACTGGCGCCGTTATGTGGTGTTGGCATTTGATGGCGGTGATCTTGGCCTGCAAAGTTCTGCCTAAGTGACGAAAGCTCTTCGCTAAGTAAGCCCGCTGATCCAGGAGATTGAAAGCCTTTGCTTGGGCTGGATTGAGTAGGTCATGGCCTCTCCCCTAGGCTGTCAAGAGGCAATAACTCTGCTGTTTTCCACTCTGGAGACTGAGCTTGAGAGTGCAGGAGAAGTCTCTGACGATGAGGCCGCAAACAATGCCACCACCGCCGATAAGTCTTCTCAAGGTGACATTCTTGTCGATCCGCTAGCTCATTCCAATTCCTGAATCAACCTGATTTCTTTTAGAAGCGTCCAGTAGGCCTGCTTACGTTGGCACTAGTCAGAGTCTTTGTGATGAGTGCTGTGGTTCGTGGTTATTGGTTGATGGCCTGGATCGGCTTGCTAGCCAACGTGGCGGCCCTCCCCATTATTGGAGTGGTTGCATTTACTAATCAGGCTCTGCAAACAACCAATATCAGCCTCGCCTTTAGCCTCGCCTGGCCGGCTGCCATCGTTGGCATCGTGGCATCTGCTGGCCTTTTGGCAGAGCGGCGATGGGGTGTCATCGTTGCCATTGTTGCTTTGTCCATGGCCTTAGCAGGGTCGTTGCCTTACGGAATTGTCCGCCTGGTTTTGGATAAGGCATTGGTGGTGCCTGACTCTCAGGCTCTTGGTGGCTTGTCCCTATTGATGTTCGTTGTGAATCTGCTGGCGCTGCTTTATTGGTGTCGTCCGATTCATCGTCAAGGAGGTCGACTTTGATCTCAATCGTTGATGATTTCCTGATCAGTTTTCATTGCCTGTTCATTGAGCTCGCGTGGGCTTAATTAATGAGGGTTTTATTTCAGGATTCCTGGCTAATAGCTGTGGAGAAGCCACCAGGCTTATTGAGTCAGCCTGGCCTTGGTGTTGATCAGCAGGATTCTCTGATTGGTCGCCTGCAGTTTGTTGACCCTGAGCTGCGCTTGGTGCATCGCCTTGATCGAGACACTTCAGGGTTGTTGTTGTTGGCGCGAGGGGCGGAGAGCTTGCGGCGTTGCAGCATGCTTTTTTCAGCACGTCGAGTGCGCAAGCTTTATTTGGCAGTGGTGGTTGGCCGGATGAAGCGCAATGCCGGAACGATCAGCTTCCCGATGGCTCGGCTGCAGAAGAATCCGCCTCTATATGGCAAGCATCCGCAAGGAAAAGAGAGTCGATCACAATGGAGGGTTAGAAGCTGCCACGCAAAAGGCTCAACGTTATGGCTTTGGCCCTTGACAGGTCGATCCCATCAATTGCGCGCACATTTAGCAAGTGTTGGACATCCGATTTTGGGTGATCCGATTTATGGCAAAGAAGTTTTCTTTGAAAGGATGTATCTACATGCGACAGCCTTGAGCTTTCGTCATCCTTTTACAGGTCTGAGGCTTCGCCTACGAAGTAGGGCTCCATTCCTTCCTGCTCAGGAAAATTAAGTAGGAGAAAAGTACTACTTCAAAAATGTAGATAGGTCTTTCTTGGTTGTTGCTGAAATAGAAGAATGTCGAGCAAGTTAGAAAGTGCTTTTAATGGGGGAATGCCTTTTGTGCAGGTATCGGGTAAGGGATACGGCGATGGCGCATGCGTCGCCAGACGCGTACGAAAGCTCGCACAACGAGTTCTACTTCGGCTCGGCTGAGGCTGCTTTTATTCAGTTGGCCATCCCGTTGCCGCTCCTCAATAATCCTCTTCACGGTGGAGTGTGCCTCGCGATCAGAGGTGTTCGGTGGAAGGGATCGAAGGCATGCTTCGCAGCCGTCTGCAAGCATCAAGATGCCGGTCTCGCGGGAACGAGGGATCGGTCCGCGATAGCGGAAGTTATTTTCCGCAACGGAGGGGTCCAGTTCTCTTGCACGATGAAGGAAATACCCCATCTTCAAGGTGCCTTGATGTTCAGGGATGAAGTCCGCCACTCGGCGCGGTAGGCGGTAGCGACGGGCAAGTTTTAATCCCTCATCCACATGGGCTTGAAGGACCTCTGCGCTGGCGATGGGATTGTTCAGTTGATCGTGAGGGTTTTCTTCTCCTTCGACCTGATTCTCGATAAACCATTGAGGAGCGTGGAGCTTGCCAACATCGTGGTACAAGGCACCGGTTCGGATCAGGTCTACATCGGCACCGATTGCTCTGGCCCCTTCCTCTGCAAGTCCGCAGATCATTAATGTGTGTTCGAAAGTCCCTGGAGCTTCTGAGGAGAGGCGGCGCAGAAGGGGACGCTCCTGATCGGCCAGTTCCATCAAGCGGGCTCTGGTGAGCAGGCCAAAAGAGGTCTCCAAAATTGGGATCAGTAGGATCGCTAGCATCAGCAAGATCCCCATTAGCAGTGCTTCTGAGAGAAGTTCGTTGCCATTGGGTGCAAATCGTCCCCAGGCCCCGCCGCCGCCGGCACTGAGGAGCAGCCACTCAGCCAGTAGGGCTCCTAACGGCAACAAAAAGGCCATTTGCAGCAGCTGTGCTCTGCTCCGTAGGCGGCCGGTATATAGGGCTGCCACTGCAGCGATTGCACAGGCAACGATCATTCGGCCTTCGCCAAGGCCGTTGACTGGCATAGGCCATAGCAGGCTCTCTACAGCCATCCAAGCCAGGCCACAGGTTGTGCCAAGACCTTGGGCGAGCAGGAGTGTTGGCGGAACGATTAGGGCTAGGGGGCTTACAGCAGGAACAAACCAGAGTTTGCTGACCTGAGTGATCAATAGCAATCCCACTGCCAGTAGGCCATGACGTGCTTCAAGGCAGGGGCGTTCCCGTCGCATGATCAGCAGCATCACGCCACAACCTGCAAGGGCTTCGCTGAAATGGCTCAGCCAAGGTCCCCAGTCTGGACCTCTACTCACACGGCCAAAGTGATTCAAAACGGCATAGGCCCTCTGGCTGATGGGCTCCCCTTTGCTAGTGATCAGATCACCGCGGCGAACTTCAATGATTGGAATGTCTTGTTTGGTGATCAGCTCTTCAATGAGGCGTTGGCTGCGGGCTGGATCTGTGCGCAGATTGCTGCTGCCTTGATAGGTGTTGGCGAGTAGCTTGCTGCTAAGGCTTCTCGCAGGGCCGTTCCGCTCACCTAGATCGGCTAACTGCAGTGAGGATGCTTCATGCAGCTGCTCAAGGGCGAGATTGTTTAGTCCTTGATTGAGCATGCGTTCTGAGGCCCGGCGGATGGCCATGTCCCAGTGTTTTCGTTCTTGTTGGGAGCGTGTCTTGAGCCAGATTTGTTCCGCGGTAGTGAGATTTACAGGCCCTATCCGTCCGGTATCACTATTGCGTGCAACACGTTCCAGCTCAGCGAGATTGCGCTCTAGCCGTTCTTTGAGTCGGGTTGTTTCTTGTTGATCGATCACTTGTACAAAGGTGCTCTGTACGAGGTGAGATCGCCTTTGTTCGTGAGCTTCACTGTCCACGACGCGAGCATCCCTGGGTGCTCGCGCCTCAAATGGAGCTGGAATTCCTGGGCGCAAATTCGGTTGCACCAGCCAAGGCCAGCTTGAGATGATTGCTACAGCAAAGCAACTAAGCAGCAGCGCAGCCTTGTGGGGCATCGACCAGCGGAGCACCGGACGCCGAGGCGACTCGCTGCGTAACCAGCTCTGCCAGAGCCTGTTTAAGTTTGGAAGACGGACCACAGAAGCTGGCACTTGTCCTAAACGCTAGCTCTCTTCTGCGTGCATGCTTGGGGAAGCATCGGATGGCTGAATGGCCCTTAGGCTTGATGGCAAACAACTGGCCGCAGAATTGGAGCAGCGTCTCCAAGCTGAAATTGCGGCTGGCTTGGTGCAAGCCGGAAGGCCGCCAGGGCTAGCTGTGTTGCGTATCGGGGACGACCCCGCCAGTGGGGTGTATGTGGCCCACAAGCAGAAAGCTTGTGGGCGTATTGGCGTGGCCAGCCATCTAACCCATTTACCGGAAACGGTTTCAGCGGCAAAGGTTTTGGCCACGATCCAGGCTTTAAACATCGATGAGCGAGTGGACGGAATTCTTTTGCAATTGCCTTTGCCAAAGGGCCTTGATGAAGGGCCTTTGCTTGCTGCGATTGATCCCGAGAAGGATGCCGATGGTCTGCATACCCTCAACCTTGGCCGATTGTTGAAAGGTGAACCTGGGCCGCGCAGTTGTACCCCTGCCGGTGTGATGGCCTTGTTGGCACGCCATCAGATTTCTTTGGAGCGGAAAAGGGCTGTTGTGATTGGGCGCAGCATCCTGGTAGGCCAACCAATGGCATTGATGCTTCAGGCTGCAAATGCCACCGTGAGCGTGGCCCATTCGCATACCGATGATCTGGCCTCGTTAACTCAGCAGGCCGATGTGTTGGTGGTAGCGGCCGGGCGGCCACAAATGATTGGCTCAGACCATGTCAAGCCAGGAGCAGTTGTTGTGGATGTTGGCATTCATCGCCTTCCCGCAGATCCTGAACTAGGGCCGCAAGTCAAGGCCAGGTTGTGTGGAGATGTACGAGCGCAAGAAGTTGAACCTTTAGCAAGTGCATTGACCCCTGTTCCTGGTGGTGTAGGTCCGATGACCGTGACCATGCTCTTGGTGAATACCGTGGCTAGATGGCAGCAGCATTGCGGTTTGCCCTTCGGCCTGAGAGATTTGCTGCTTTGAGACTGGTTGGCCTGAGAGAATCCCATGAACGAGACAAGGTTCATGGCGGCGGCGGTCAGCACCTTCTTCGACTTCCCCGCCTATTTGGCTGCGGCTAAAGCCAGCGTTGAAGAGGCTTTGGATGATTCGCTTGGCCCTGAGCGTCCTGAGCAACTCAGGGAGGCTATGCGCTACTCCCTTTTGGCGGGTGGTAAGCGTTTACGCCCCATCCTTTGCCTAGCAGCTTGCGAACTTGCTGGAGGTGAACCGGCACAGGCTCTGCCGACGGCAGTGGCTTTGGAAATGATTCACACGATGTCGCTGATTCATGACGATCTCCCCGCCATGGATAACGACGATCTACGCCGCGGTCGTCCCACCAATCACAAGGTGTATGGAGACGCGGTTGCCATTCTCGCGGGTGATGCGCTGCTTACACGTTCTTTCGAGATGGTGGCCTTGCGCAGTCCGGGTGTGGCGCCTGAGCGGCTGTTGAAGGTTGTTGGCGAGCTTTCGCTGGTTGCTGGTGCTCCTGGTTTAGTGGGGGGGCAGGTTGTAGATCTGGAGTGTGAGGGCAAAGAGGTGGATCTGGAGACTTTGGAGTTCATTCATCTCCATAAGACCGGGGCCTTGCTGAGTGCTTGTGTGATCTGCGGAGCATTGATTGGTGGAGCAGAAGACGATTTGATTGATGCGCTACGCATCTATGCCAGAGGGATTGGTTTGGCGTTTCAGATCATTGATGACATCCTTGATGTGACGGCGAGCAGTGATGTTCTTGGCAAAACTGCTGGTAAGGATCTGCTTGCCGATAAGACCACGTATCCCAAATTGTTGGGTCTAGAGGAATCCCGCCGGCGTGCAGACCTCCTTGTGAGCGAAGCCAAGGCAGCACTAGAGCCATGGCAAGCTTCTGCTGCACCTTTGCTGGCACTAGCCGATTACATCACCAGCCGCGATCGATGATTGTCAGCGACTCTTCTCCATCTGCGTGGCTTGGACTTTTAGATAATGCTGTCTTGGCTTGGGGGCTTGCCGCTTGTGGCTTGGCTCAGCTTTCCAAGCTGATTGTGGAGTTAATTCTTTATCGTCGCTGGCGACCTGCAGTGCTTCTTGAAACGGGTGGCATGCCTTCGAGCCATTCGGCTCTGGTCACTGGTACAGCAGCAGGTGTGGGATGGGAGATGGGTTTTGATCACTCAGGATTTGCTCTGGCAGCCACTGTGGCTTTTGTGGTCATGTATGACGCCAGTGGGATTAGACGTGCTGCGGGGTTTACCGCAGCACGGGTGAATCTTTTGCCTTTGGAGACCTGGCCCACTCCACCCGAAAAACAGCTTAAAGAAAGCCTTGGCCACACTCGTTTTGAAGTGTTAGTGGGCAGTTTGATCGGCCCTGCAGTGGCTTTGCCGGGATTGGTTTTTGTTGGTTCTCCACTTCATCTCAGCCAGTTATTGGGTATGACACTGGGGTGACGAAGTCTTCTTTAGATCCTGCGACTGTTGAGCTCACCGCAGATCAGCAGCAGGCTGCCGAAGCGTTCAGTTCTTGGTTGGATGATGCGAATCATGGCAATCCCTTTGTTTTGAGTGGTTTCGCCGGCAGTGGCAAGACGTTTCTTTCGATGCGGTTGTTGCGTCAGGTTGAAGACACTGGCTTGTGTTGGACAGTTGTTGCACCAACGCACAAGGCTGTTGGTGTGCTTCGTCAGGCTTTGGACCTTGAAGGCCTCAGGCCCACCTGGTATCCCTCCACGATTCATCGGCTGCTTCGCCTGAAATTGAAGCGGCAGGGTGATCTTGAGGTGTGTGAGTCAACCGAGCAAACGGCCCAATCTCTTGAGCAATTAGGCCTGGTTCTGATCGATGAATCTTCGATGATCGACAGTACCTTGCTGGGTCTTGCTCTGCAGTGTGCCCACCCCTTTCGGACACGTCTCGTTTTTGTAGGCGATCCTGCTCAACTGCCTCCTATCGGTGAGGCTCAAAGTCCTGTGTTCTCGATGCAAAGAGCTTGTACAGCAACATTGCAGCAGGTGGTGCGTCATCAGGGCCCTGTGTTGCGATTGGCGAGTCGTCTTCGCGATGGGAGCTTGCCCTGTCAGTCCCCGCCATGCTTTCCCTTGATTGAGGATGAGCGGGGCCGGGTTGGATGCCTGGATCAAAACAACTGGCTGAAGCGAGCTCAGGATGCCTTGCAATCCGCGGCTACTCAGGACAACCCTGATGCAGCAAGGATTCTTTGCTACACGAATCGCAGCTTGGAGCAATTGGTTCCCCATGCACGACGGGCAATTCATGGTGATATGGCCGATCAGTTGCCGGTACTCCCCGGAGAGGTATTGATTGCACGCAAGGCAGTCATGGCACCGGCTTCTCGTAGTGGTGCCGAGACTGGCGAGGAACCCGACATGGTGCTCGGATCAAACCGAGAGGTTGTTGTCCGTGACGTCACTCCGGAACGCTGTGACCTTGCAGAGTTTGGTTTGGATGGACAAAGCGATTGGTCTGTGCCGGTGGTTGACACCCTGACGGCCAAAGTTCGAGCAGGTGAGCTGGATTTGGAGTTGCGTTTGCAGCCGCCAGTTGGTTCTGAGGGCAGACGCTTGCTCGATACCACGTTGCAAAGGCTGAGGGTTGAGGCAAAAGCGGCGGGCAAAAGCGATGGTCGCTCTTTGTGGCGGCGTTTTTTTCTGCTTCGAGATGCCTTCGC
This sequence comes from Prochlorococcus sp. MIT 0701, assembly GCF_000760295.1. Taxonomy (GTDB): domain Bacteria; phylum Cyanobacteriota; class Cyanobacteriia; order PCC-6307; family Cyanobiaceae; genus Prochlorococcus. Next base: position 2,112 of record NZ_JNBA01000016.1, on the reverse strand, counting down.
ATCATTGGGTCCTGCGGCGGTTCTTACCGTCCATCGCAGCCAGGGGAGCAGTTTCGGGGAAGTCTATGTAGCTGGTGATGTTTTCTGGCCCCAAGATCTCACCTTGAGACGACAACTGGTTTATGTGGCTGTTAGTCGTGCCCGTACAGGTGTGTGGCTTGTGGGAAAAAAAGGAGCCGCCGCTGCACAAGGTCGCTGGTTGGAGCAACTCAGATCACAATCGTCAGACCGCTGATTCCTTGCCAACCCAGGTAGGCACCCAGAGCAAAACTCACCCCACCAACAATTAAGTCACCTTTGGCAAATAAAAGTTGTTTCCCGGATTGCAGCAAGGGAATGACGCGTTCTCTGCCAATGATCACGGCGACCAGGGGGATGAGTAGTAGCAGGCTCGAGCCAAATGTGAAAAACACCAAGCCAATGATTTCTTGCCAGCTGGGCAGGCTTGCGGCTAGTACCACGGCTGAAGTCTTGGCAAATAGGAAGAGGTCATCTGGGCTGATGACTTCTGTTAGCGCACCAACGGCGATCAAAAGTGGCAGCGGCAAATTGATAAAACGTTCGATCGTATGGGTCCAGGCGGGTTGTTCTTCTCCTGCAGCAAACGAACGCAAGAGCTCCTTTAATCCCAACGAGATCAAAGCTCCTCCGCCAAGAAGGTCGAGAGCTGTTCGATGATGAGAGCCTTGGGTCATGTCCAACACCAAGCTGTGGCCCACAGTCAGTAGCAGGATGACGGTGACCAGGGTGGTTACGATCCAGCCAGTAACGAACCAACTGCCCCGCTGAATTGGTTTAGGTCCTAGCAGTAGGAGAAGTAGGACACCTAAATGGATCGGTGAGAGAGCTAAGCCGGTTCCGAAGGCCAATAGTTCGGCCCAGAGGGTGGTGTCAGCCATTGAGGCGATCAGGTGAGCTTGTCAATATTCGCTCATGATCAATGGTCAATCTTGGCGCAAGAACCTTTATTTGTTTGATTTAGAACTTGCCAGTGCAGAGGGCATTCCAGCGTGTGATCACGCGCTGTTCTCTTTCGAAACGTAGCTAAAATATACAAAAAGCTTGTAATCCCTTTTATAGCTTGAATTATGAGTGTGATCTGTATCAAGCTGAACTGTTGGTATGGTGTTGGTATGGAAAGTACAGCCAACAGATGCGTGCAGGTAGATATACTCAGTAGGTATAATTGCTCAATAGGATTGATAGGTTGATGGCTGATGTATTTCTAGCTAGGTAATTCTACTAAAATCAGTGCATCCATACCAACAGAATAGCAATTCCATACCAATAACGCTTCAAACTCCTGTCATAGCAAGGGCCTACACATTGTAATGGAGAATGTAGATCGTATTTCATGCTGAATTACTGTGATTCCAGCTTGCATCTGGTAGTAATAATCCAGTACGGCATATGAGAATAACGATTTTTCCATACTTAATACAATCCAATCAAGCTAGCCGGAGGCTTGCGATGTAGTATGTCTGTTCTTATGGACGGGCTTCGTCCAGTGAGGTTACTCTTACCCATAATCCAGCCAACTCTTTATGACTTTCACGGAATCAGAGATTCGTTCAGACAATGAGTACGAAGAAGCTCTAGCCGTAGTTGTCATACCAGCAGCAATCAGGCAAAACGAAACCCCTGTAATCCAACAGCTGGTTGCTGGCAGGGTGCTGGAGATTCAAGAAGAGCATGAGTCGATCGGTCAGTCGCAGGTCGCTATTGCAGAGCATCTCCATTTCCTACGGAGCAATCTGAAGAAGGGTAGCTGGACTGCATTTATCGAATCTGGCGTTACAGGTTTATCGAAGAAAGCTAGTCAAGATCTAGAGAATGCTTGGACTAAATGGCTGAAAGATTCTGAGGTCAGTCCCAAGCTGCTCGCGATGATGTCCGCTCGTACTTTGAATGCAATGGCTAATGCAGAGCCAAAGCAGCGAGAGAGAGTATATAACGCAATAGAGGAAAGGAAAATAGAAGGCAGTGAGAGTGAAGTTAAGAGGATCCTCAATCCAAATAGAAAGTCCAAACCCAAAGCTGCACTTGGTGCATTCAAGGATTTACCTAAAGACAGTACCGAAGCAGAGAAGCTAAACCATGCAACGAAACTGA
>NZ_JNBA01000015.1 GCF_000760295.1 Prochlorococcus sp. MIT 0701 | reverse complement strand
CCACTGGTGCATGAGGTTGCGGTAAAGAGACAGCCTCTGAAGTAGAGACAGCCTCTGAAGTAGAGACAGCCTCTGAAGTAGAGACAGCCTCTGAAGTAGAGACAGCCTCTGAAGTAGAGACAGCCTCTGAAGTAGAGACAGCCTCTGAAGTAGAGACAGCCTCTGAAGTAGAGACAGCCTTTGAAGGCGTGACAACTGCCTCTTCTGCATTGAGATCGGGGAGAAGATCCAACTGACCAGCTCCAAACAGATGCTGCTTTGCTTCCCCCACGCCGAGTTCATCGATCGATTGCTTGTATTCTCCCGCACCCATCAAGGGGCTCTCTAGGGTGCGTCATAGATGCGAGCTTCTGCATGGCCCTTCAAGTTGGTGATAAGGCTCCTGCCATTGATCTGGTCGATCAAAATGGCAACAAGCGGCGTAGTAATGCTCTCAAAGGCAAAGTACTCGTGTTGTTTTTCTATCCCAAGGACGACACTCCTGGATGTACAGCTGAAGCTTGTAGCTTTCGAGACAATTACTCAGTTTTTGAGAAACTCGGTTCTGAAGTCTGGGGGGTTAGTGGAGACGATGACATCAGTCATCGGAAATTTGCAGAGCGACATGGCCTGCCCTATGCATTATTGAGTGACAAGGACAACACACTGCGGCGAGCCTTTGAAGTTCCTCGCACCCTTGGGATGCTGCCAAGCCGAGTTACTTACGTGATTGATGGCCAAGGAACAATCCGCCATATTTTTAATAATCTCCTCGATGGTCCTGCTCATATGCGTGAGGCATGTCGCGTCGTGGAGGAAATCAAAAAGAAACGATGACCAGATGGAGACGCCTCGGCAACGTCTGGGGACTCTGGCCAGCTCAGCCAATCGCACTGGTCGAGATGGTGGGGGGCAGTTATTTGGCGGCGAGCCCCCAGCTCAGCTACCGACGATTGCTTGAAGGTTTAGCTGACCACAATCTGGCGGTTCATGCTTGGGGCTATGTGCCAGGCTTCGACCATCAGGCTCAGGCCAATGAAGCTTGGAAACATTTGCGTCGTTGTCGACAACAACTTGAGGCCAGAGTCGGAGAGCTTCCCACACCACTTCGCTTGGGCCATAGCCTTGGCTGCAAGTTGCATCTTCTAGCCCCAGATGGAGGTCGTAACAGCAGTGCTTTGGTGGCATTGAGCTTCAACAATTTCACGGCTGATCGTTCGATTCCCATGCTTCGCGAACTTGCACCAAAGCTTGGTTTTTACACGGAATTCAGCCCAAGCCCCAATGAAACATTGCGATTGATTCGCGAGAGTTACCACCAACCTCAGAACTTATTGGTGAGTTTTGGGAATGACAGCCTTGATCAGAGCCCAAGCCTTTTGCATAGTCTCCAGCAGCGAGTGGAAGATGCAACACAAAGCTTGCATCTTCCAGGCGATCACCTCACCCCAGCCAGTGCAGGATTACGGCAGAACCTTCTCGGCGACTGGGCGGATGACTCCGCCAGGGCCGAGACTCTGAATCAATTGGTGGAAACGATCTCCTCTTGGGCAAGTCCATCAACGAGGTCGTGATCAGGCCCTAAGCCGATCAAGCACGGAGCGATCTTCCAGGGTGCTGGTATCACCTTTGACCTCCTCTCCAGCGGCCAAAGCCCGCAAGATTCGGCGCATAATTTTGCCGCTGCGGGTCTTGGGTAAGGCATCACTGCAACGGATCTCATCAGGTCGAGCAATGGGGCCGATTTCCTTGCCCACATGAACACGAAGCTCCTGAATCAAAGCATCACTCACTTCCCTGCTTCCCTCCAAGGTGACGAAGGCCACGATCGCTTCACCTTTAAGGTCATCAGGCCTTCCAACCACTGCCGCTTCAGACACTGCCGGGTGACTCACCAATGCCGATTCGATTTCCATCGTGCCAAGACGATGGCCTGAAACGTTAATCACATCATCCACCCTGCCCATCACCCAGAAATAACCATCACCATCTCGACGAGCTCCATCGCCTGCGAAATAGATGAAACTGCCATCCTTAGGGCGTAAGTATTCCCAATAGCTCTCTCTAAAGCGTTGAGGATTTCCGTGCACGGTGCGCATCATTCCTGGCCAAGGACGTCGCACGATTAGATAGCCACCATCGTCAACGGCTACCGGCTCGCCTTGTGCGTCAACCACATCGGCCTCAATACCTGGTAGCGGAAGGGTCGCAGACCCTGGTTTCGTTGGTGTGGCACCAGGCAATGGGCTGATCATCACTCCACCGGTCTCCGTTTGCCACCAAGTGTCGACAATTGGGCAACGATCACCACCGATCACCTCTCGATACCACATCCAGGCTTCAGGATTGATGGGTTCTCCGACGGTGCCTAGCAACCGCAGACTGCTCATGTCGTATTGATCGGGTACAGCCCGACCACTTTTCATAAATGCCCGAATCGCCGTAGGTGCGGTGTAAAAAATCGTGATCCCGTGCTTCTGAATTAGCTCCCAAAAGGCCCCAGGCTTGGATGGGCGTGGTGCTCCCTCATACATCACTGTTGTAGCCCCATTGGAAAGAGGCCCATAAACAATGTAGCTATGGCCAGTGATCCAACCCACATCGGCTGTGCACCAGTAGACGTCTTCGTCACGAATGTCGAAGATCCACTTGAAAGTGAGGTGAGCCCAGAGGTTATAGCCTGCTGTGCTGTGCACAACGCCCTTTGGTTTTCCAGTGGAGCCAGAGGTGTAGAGCACAAACAGGCGATCTTCACTCGCCATGGGTTCCGCCGCGCACTCTTGCGATTGAGCTGACACAAGCTCGTGCCACCACTGATCCCGACCAGGTTCCATCACCACGCTTTCTTTCGTGCGTTGCACCACCAGCACCGACATCACGCTGGGGCAGGCACCCTCGGCCAATGCAGCATCCACTGCTGGCTTCAAGGCAACGGCCTTGTCCTTACGAAAACCACCATCAGCAGTGATCACGGCTTTGGCTTCACCATCGACCAAACGATCTCTAAGGGCTTCAGCGGAAAAGCCACCAAAGACAACAGAATGTGGGGCTCCGATACGGGCGCAAGCCAACATGGCAATGGCCGCTTCTGGGACCATTGGCATATAAAGGGCAACCAGGTCACCTTTGCCAATGCCAAGAGCTTTCAGCGCATTGGCAGCCCTGCACACTTCAGCATGAAGTTCCCGATAGGTGAAGCGCCGCACATCACCTGGCTCTCCCTCCCAGATCAGGGCTGTTTTATCTGCCTTCGGGCCATTGAGATGGCGATCAAGACAGTTGAAGGAAAGATTTGTCGTGCCTCCTTCAAACCAACGTGCAAAGGGAGGATTCGACCAATCGAGAACCCTATCAAAGGGCTCAAACCATTCCAGCTCACTGCGGGCAGCTTCACCCCAGAAACTGTCAGGATCAGTTTTGGCTTGCTCTGCCATCCGACGATAGGCTTCCAGGCTGCCAACCATCGACTGTGAGGCCAGCTCTGCGGAGGGATGAAAGACGCGCTGCTCCTGCAGGACTGACTTAATGGTGCCGGATGGATCAGGGGACATAAGGCAATCAATGACCAGTGATTTTCTGCATTCAAGCGATTAAGCGCAGGGACTACAGCGCTGTGACACGCTTGTTTAAACGAACCCCATCAGCGACAGTCTCTGAGGGGTATCTAAATGAGTACAAAATGAAAGGGTGAAAATCTGAAATAAGATAAAATGCACGAAGTAAAATGATCAATTCAAAGTCTTTTCCTATCTGCTTGCCGGCCGCCAAATGTAATTATAAAAAATACATTCATGCTAACGGTGAAAAGAATGCTCATAGCAGCACATCGATGGACCAATTCTGCGGGCAGTACATTGACTCGGAATTACTTAAATATGACACTTGTGATTAGGTCGTAAAGTCGATTGTAAAAGCGATGCCGGCTAAGTTGATTCCTGCTATTGATAAACTCCAAAAATGCATTCATCCTCTGACCTAGATGCTAATAATTCATAGGTGTCGAATTTCATCAGGTCGGCCATCTTGTGCTTCCAGAATTTGTTGAAACATCTCAGCAGCATGATTGCTTGGCGGCCATATTCACTACTTCAGTTGAGTGGAAGCTTAGAGATTTGTTGAATGCCTCTAATGGCAACTTTCTTTGAGTAAGAGGATTATCTTGCTTAAGTCATCTCATCATGCTTGGCTTGTCTGACAAGTGTTGGTTTTGTGCTGCATAGCACATGTATCTCTGATTGACGACAAAGTCCTCTGATGGGCCAATAAGCCGCAAGCCAAGTAGAGACTATATCTCAATTCGAAATCGCAGGTTTGAGCTGAAAATGCGATGACTGCTTCTTTTCATCACTGATGAGCAGTCTCTCTTGCTAGGTGGGCCATTTTTACAGTAAAGGTGTTAAAAGTATGAGTTGGGCTAAAAAACTCCTGTTAAACCATTGACAACTTGCATCCAATTGAAAATAACTGAGTTGGATATTGAGTTTTAATCAATTCAATCGAGATGGTGAGCATTGGTTCATGTCCTTCCCTGCGGCCTGCTTGTTTGACCTAGATGGTGTGTTATTGGATACTGAACCTCTACATGCTCAGGCCTGGTCTCAAGCAGCGGCTGTCTTCGCTACCAGCCTCAGTACAAGTCAGTTGTCGATGTTAAAAGGTCGGCGTCGGCTTGATTGTGCTCAGCTGGTCAACAACTGGTTGAACACCCCGGTAGGGATCGAACAGCTCTTAGCTGTGCGCCAGCCGATCGCAAACCACCTGCTCAGTCAGGCCAAAGCCATGCCTGGAGCAGAGGAACTGGTGCGCTGGTGCTACGACCACAGGCTGCCAATGGCCATGGCCTCCAGTAGTACGGCAGATGCCGTGGCATTCAAAAGTATCCATCACACCTGGCTTGCACTGATTCAGACTCGAGTTCTTGGCGATGATCTATCTCTTAGAGCAGGCAAACCCGCGCCAGATCCTTATCTACTTGCCGCACGGCGGCTGGCGGTCCAGCCGACTGCCTGTTGGGCATTGGAAGACTCTCAGGCCGGCACAGAGGCTGCCTTGGCCGCAGGGTGTCATGTCTGGGTGCTGAGCGAAAATGAAGCCGACATCAATTGCGATGGCAAGTTTAAAGATGAGAATCCTCGTCAAATCGCTCAGTTAAAAACCGTTCTTGATCATCTCCAGCAGGCCTGGGATGCACTCTAAAAAGCTCAGTAGAGACGGCTTAAAACAAAATCAGGTAGTTCCATTAATGCACGCTGGCAAGGTGAATCTGGCAGCCAAGTGATGGCTTCACGAGATTCCCTGGCAAAATCTTCAGCCAACTGACGGCTGCGTGAAATAGCCTGCGAATTACGCACCAGCTCTAGGGCTTGATCAAGATCGTCCTCTTCGCTGAACTCTCGCTCAATCAGACCAGCTAGAGCCAAATGCTCCTCTAGCGCATAGAGAGCCGGTGCAGTTAGATAGCCACTGGCCAAATCACTCGCGGCAGGTTTCCCTAATTGCTGTTCACTGCCTGTGAAGTCGAGGATGTCATCGACAACCTGAAAGGCGAGTCCAAGCTGGCGACCGAAGTGATGCAGTAATTTCTGATGCTCAACACTCTCACCACTAAGCACGCCGGCAGCCTGCACACTGTTAGCCATCAGAGAAGCCGTCTTGCAATAGCTCTTCTCCAGATATGTCGCAAATGATTGGCCGGTGTCATAGCGATAGAGGCCCTGCTTCACCTCCCCATCGGCGAGGTCCATGATGACCCGACTTAGAAGCTTGACAACAGCCAAGTTATCAAGATTAGCCAGATGCCAACTGGCCTGTGCGAATAGAAAATCACCTGCCAAAACCGCAACGCGATGATTGAAACGGCTATGAACAGTGGCCACGCCTCGGCGAGTGGCCGCCTCATCGACGACGTCGTCGTGAACAAGAGAAGCCGTGTGGATCATCTCGGTAATCTCCGCCAGCCGACGATGGCGGGCCGAGAGATCACCATCAGCAGATAAAGCTCTTGAGATCAACAGCACAATGCCCGGGCGAAGGCGTTTGCCACCGGCACTGAATAAGTGCTCTGCCGCTGCCTGAAGAATGGGATGACCGGCACCAATCAAGCTGCGCAGATCAGTGAGCAGGGTCTCAAGATCCAGCTCGACCGGCTGCAGCAGCTCAGTAACGGTGGCCATGGATTCCCTCGGTGGAGTGATCTTACGAGGCGCAGGCAGGACATTGCAGTGAAACCAACTCAACTTGAGGACGCTCACCCAACCACGGCGTAGCACGTGTAGCAAAGCCCTCGGGGTTGTCAGTTACGCAGAAACGTGTAGAGGTAAGCGACAGCGATGTTCCCAATGGGATCGTTGGGGTACCCAATAGAAGATCAAGCTCGCGCGCCACACCGATAGCAGGATCAATCAAGCGCACATCGTGCGGCAAAATCTGTCGCAAGATTGGTTCAAGAAGAGGATAGTGAGTGCATCCGAGAACCACTGCTTCCACCTGTGCAGTCAAGAGTGGATTCAGATACTCACGCGCCGCCTGATAAAGCTCCTCGCTGCTGAGTTGACCAGTCTCAATCAATGGCACAAAGGCCGGACATCCCTGCTCAATAACCATCGTGCCTGGTCGAGAGATCTCAATTTGTTTGCCATATGCGCCTGATGCAGCAGCAGCAGGAGTGGCCAGTACTCCCACACGCTCTTCCGAAAGCATGTTGGCTGCTGCATCGATCAACCTCACTACAGGGATCCCTCCCGCAACCGCTTCAGCCACATCAGAAGCCAACGCATTCGTGGTGTTGCAAGCCATCACAACCGCAGTCACTTGCTGGTCTCGTAACCACTGGACAACCTCCTTGGCGATCACTCGGATTTCATGCGGCATGCGGTTTCCGTAAGGGACTCGGGCGGTATCACCGAGATAGAGGCAAGACACCTTCCCATGGCGCTCCAGCACTCGCCTGAGCACAGTCAGCCCACCCACGCCGCTATCAAATAATCCCAAGCGAGGCTTCAACGGACCCCCTGCAAATAGTTGAGGATGCCAGTAGCAATAGCCAGAGCCAACTTGCGGCGATGGGCTGCTGAAGCCAGCCGAGGAGCATCCAGCCGTCCTGTTAAAAAACCTGTCTCCACAAGGGCGGAGGGCATTGTGGTTCGTCGGATGACAAAGAAACGGCCCCGTCTGACCCCTCTGTTTGGGCTCCCAGGGGAGACGTTCAGCACCTGTTGCTGGATATGAGACGCCAACCTGGCTGAACGGGAATCAGAGAAATAGAAGGTTTCGATTCCATTGACCTGTGGTCTGGACATGCTGATGGCATTGGCATGAATGCTTACAAATGCAGTAGCACCTACTCGATTGGCGATCGCTACTCTTGGCGGTAGATCCACATCCACATCAGCTGTGCGGGTCATGATGACCTGCACCCCTCGAGCTTCTAATAGCTGGGCCACCTGAAGGGAAACATCGAGAACAACATCCGTCTCACGCACCCCGCGAATCCCTATAGCACCAGGGTCTGGACCACCATGACCAGGGTCAATGACAACTCTAAAGCGCCCGCGGGGGACATTCGGCAAACCAGAGGCATTGATAGGCGTTCGTGTGGGGGTAATCCGGATTCCAGGAGCCCATCGGCTCAAAGTTGATGCTGTCAGGTCTCCCTCACCGATACGGCGAAGCCCACGGGTCGGTAAGCCTTCGAAGTTGAGCTTCCAGCGGTCCGGAGAGGTTCCTACCAGCTTGAGCTGATTTGGATTCAGAGAGATTGATGGTTTGAACTCAATCACCAGTCGAGTTGATCCAGGCGTTGGTTTGCCCAAACGAATCGCACGCACCGGCCCGCTACCCCGCAGGCTGCGGGAGCGGCTCAATTCTCCAGGAAAATCAATCCAGACCTTTGCTCCTTGGGCACCATCCGCCGGTTGAAAGAATGCTTCTAGACGGGCCCCTCTTGATGTACGCAACTGCAACACCCCGTCGTTTCCAAGTGCCCAGGCCGCCAAAGCGCTTGCCGCTTTGGCCGGCAACGCTGCCAAAACCAAAGGGATCTGCAAGGCACCAACCACCAGCAGGATGAGACGGCGGGACGGAGCCGAGGCCATTGGCTCAGAACAGTGCTGACTGCCGGTGTTGGAGGCTTGGCATTTGCGCGCGAATGCGACCAATGTGTGAGTTATCCACAGGGGCAATGGCAGCACCCTGACTCACCCCTGCATCAGCCAAGACGGTTCCCCAGGGGTCAATCACCATGGCATGTCCATGGCTCTGCCTACGGCTGTAATGACGACCTGTCTGGGCAGGTGCAAGCACATAGGAGGTGTTCTCGATGGCCCTGGCCTGCAGTAAGACCTGCCAGTGATCTTTTCCGGTGAAAGCCGTGAAGGCTGCAGGAATCATCAATAACTCGGCGCCAGCAGCGACGAGATGGCGATAGAGCTCAGGGAAGCGCACGTCGTAGCAGATGGATAGTCCCACCCGACATAGTCCTGGTACATCCACGACCGGGGGTAGTTCACGACCAGGCGTAATCGTGGCCGATTCCCGATAGGTGTTGCCTTCAGGCAGATCCACATCGAAGAGATGAATCTTGTCGTATCTCGCTAGCAGTTGACCATCACGACCAACCAATTCGGCTCTGTTTACCGTGTGATTGCTATCTCCTACAGGCACAGGGTAGCCACCGCCCAGAAGCACCACCTGGTAGCGCCTTGCCATGGTGACCAGAAAGCGGCTGCATTGCTGAGCTAAGTCTTGTGCAAGCTCCAGCCGTCGCTCGTCATCACCCATAAAGGCAAAATTTTCAGGTAATCCAACCAATTCCGCACCACGGCGGGCAGCGAGTTCGATCTGCTCTTCGGCAGCAGCAAAATTGAGCTCTGGCTCCGAGGTGCTCGTCAGCTGCAAAGCGGCTGCCAGAAAGTCGTTCACAGGGTTGATACAGAGAGCGAGACTTTAGATCGCAGTGTGGTTTCAAGAGGCACAAAGGACTCCTGGTTTGACCTGAACAGGAACCACAGAAAGCCGATCCAATTCAGCACAACATCTGAAATCTGCATCGTGATCGCCAAGCCCAATTAAGCGTTGCCCATGGCTGGCTTGACGAAGACAGGCTTCTGGATCTTGCTTCCACTGCTGCCAAAGGGCTAGAGCAGCAGTCAGTTCGTCGTTCACGACATAAGCCTCATCAGCTGCAGCATCCAATAGCAAATCGGCCAATGCTCCTGCTGCTAAAGAATCCTCCAGGGAGTAGGCCCCTTCCCAGCCACTACCAACAATCCAAAGTTGCTCAGGTGGATCCATCAACAAGTGGTCTGCAACAGCCTTGCGGTTCGGTAGTGCCAATGTGTACAAACGCTGAACTCCACGCACTCGCTGCAACGAGCGCGTGCCGTTGGTCGTGCTCATAAATAGTCTTTTGCCAGCCACTTGCTCTGGCACTACAGCGACGGGGGAATTTCCCAGATCAAATCCTTCAATGCGCTTTCCGCCTCGCTCACCAAGCATCAAGCGGGAAGACTCCGGCCATTGAGCAGCGCTTTGCCTCAGTTGGTCCAAATCAGCAAAGGTCTCAACAGCTTCGGCACCGTTGTTTAAAGCCCAGGCGATGGTGGTGGTGGCTCTGAGAACGTCGATGACGACAGCAGCGTCAGGCTCAGTCCCCTGAGGCACATCCGCGGCCACATGGAAATAGGCGAGCTGCATGGCCTCGATAAGGAACGACGTGCGCCACAGTAACTAGATCATTTTGCTGCCTGTCTCACCAACCATGCCCCTGCTTCGTCGCGGACCTGCGTCCCAAGACATGCGGGACTTCCTAGCCCTACTTGATCAACGTGGCCAACTAAGGCGGATCAGTGCCCCCGTAGACCCAGATTTAGAACTAGCCGCTATCACTGATCGGGTACTGGGCCTGGGAGGACCGGCCCTGTTGTTCGAAAACGTGATTGGTTCATCGATGCCAGTGGCAGTGAATCTGATGGGCACCTTGGAGCGAGTGGTGTGGAGCATGGGTTTGGACAACGCTCAGCAACTTGAGGATCTGGGTACTCGTCTGGCTCTGCTGCAGCAACCAAGGCCGCCAAAGGGTCTGCAAGAAACCCGACAGTTCGCAAGTGTGTTTTGGGATTTGATCAAAGCGCGACCAGACCTGGATCTCACACCTCCCTGCCACCAGCAGGTGCTGCGTGGAGATGCGTTGAATCTCGACAACCTGCCTTTGATCCGTCCCTGGCCAGGCGATGCCAGTGGTGTGATCACCCTGGGTCTTGTGATTACCAAAGACCCGGAAACGGGAGTGCCGAATGTGGGGGTCTATCGCTTACAACGCCAATCGCCAAAGACCATGACGGTGCATTGGCTGAGCGTTCGCGGCGGAGCCAGGCACCTACGCAAAGCTGCTGCCATGGGCCAGAAGCTGGAGGTAGCCATTGCTATTGGTGTTCACCCTCTGCTGATCATGGCCGCAGCAACCCCGATTCCTGTGCAACTCAGTGAATGGCTTTTTGCTGGTCTTTATGCAGGAGAGGGTGTACGTCTCACTGGTTGCAAAACACTTGACTTGCAAGTCCCTAGCCACAGCGAAGTGGTATTGGAAGGAACGATCACACCAGGTGAGGAATTAGAGGATGGCCCATTTGGTGACCATATGGGCTTCTATGGAGGAGTGGAGTCTTCACCATTGGTGCGCTTCCACTGCGTGACTCAACGCCGCGATCCGATTTTCCTCACTACGTTTAGCGGCCGCCCCCCCAAAGAAGAAGCGATGCTCGCCATCGCCTTGAACCGCATCTATACGCCCATCTTGCGTCAACAGGTGTCGGAGATTGTTGACTTCTTTCTACCGATGGAGGCCCTCAGTTACAAGCTGGCGGTGATTGCAATCGACAAGTCTTATCCAGGACAAGCCAAGCGTGCCGCGATGGCTTTCTGGAGCGCATTGCCTCAATTCACTTATACAAAATTCGTTGTCGTGGTAGATGCAAACATCAACGTGAGAGATCCACGTCAAGTGGTATGGGCTATCGCTGCACAGGTCGATCCGCAAAGGGATCTCTTTGTACTTGAGAACACCCCCTTCGACAGCCTTGATTTTGCTAGCGAACATCTAGGGCTCGGAGGCAGGATGGCTATCGACGCCACCACTAAGATTGGCCCTGAGAAGCGCCATGAATGGGGCGAGCCACTCAGTCGGGATGCAGATCTAGAAAGCAGGGTGGATGCTCGATGGCAGGAGTTGGGGCTGGAGGATCTGGGCAGCAAAGAACCTGATCCAAGCCTGTTCGGTTATGTGATGGAGAGCCTTTGTCGTCAAGCGATGGTCAAAAAGACCTGAATTAAAAATGGACTGTTTAGCAAAAAACACTCGTCAGCTATCTGCTGATTGAGATGATCCAAAAGAGACAAATTGCACAGCACAAAAAAAATTGGAAATAAGCTCAAACGCTTGCCCATAAGATCGATCTGATCCGGGCCACACCCATTGAGCGTTACAAGCACTGCCTCATTGACACGTGAGCTTCGAGCAGGTGGTGGGCTTTCTGGAACGGTGCGAGTTCCTGGAGATAAATCGATTTCCCATCGAGCGCTGTTGTTTGGAGCTATCGCAGAAGGGGGCACCACCATCGAAGGCCTTTTACCTGCTGAAGATCCCATTAGTACCGCCGCCTGCCTTCGCGCCATGGGAGTCACCATCAGCCCAATCCGGGCAGGGCAAACAGTTCGGGTTGAGGGCGTTGGCCTCGATGGGCTTCAAGAACCGCAAGATGTACTCGACTGCGGCAACTCCGGCACAACAATGCGGCTGATGTTAGGGCTGTTGGCGGCACGCAAGGGCCGCCATTTCGTGCTTAGCGGTGATGCCTCTTTGCGCCGTAGGCCGATGAATCGGGTTGGCCAGCCTTTAGCAATGATGGGAGCCAAAATCAAAGGGCGATCCAACGGCGACTTCGCACCCCTTGCCGTGAGCGGTCAGAAACTTCGTGGTGGTGTCATCGGTACACCTGTAGCAAGTGCCCAGGTGAAGTCAGCCCTGCTGCTGGCAGCCCTTACAGCTGATGGGGCAACGACTGTGATCGAACCAGCCCATTCGAGAGACCACAGCGAACGCATGTTGCGGGCATTCGGTGCTGATCTCGAAGTGGGAGGAGAGATGGGCCGCCATATCAGAGTGAGCCCAGGACAAAAGCTTTATGGGCAAAATATTGTCGTTCCAGGTGATATCAGTTCCGCTGCCTTTTGGCTTGTCGCAGGCGTGCTAGTGCCTGGAGCTGAGCTGGTGGTGGAAAACGTTGGTTTAAACCCCACCCGTACTGGCATCTTGGAAGTGTTGCAGCAAATGGAAGCTCGCATTGAGGTGCTCAACCGCCATGAAGTCGCCGGTGAGCCGGTTGGAGACCTACGGGTGAGGCAAGGTCCGTTAAAGCCTTTCAGCATCAATGGGGACATCATTCCTCGCCTGGTCGACGAGGTGCCGATCCTGGCGGTGGCTGCTTGTTTCTGTGATGGTGAAAGCAAAATTACTGACGCTAGTGAACTGCGCGTCAAGGAAACCGATCGGCTCGCTGTGATGACCAGGCAACTCACGGCTATGGGAGCAGATATCGATGAACATGCCGATGGGCTCACTATCCGCGGGGGGCGAACACTGCGAGGCACAGACCTCGATAGTGAAACGGATCATCGTGTCGCCATGAGCCTGGCGGTGGCTGCGTTGCTGGCGGAGGGCAATTCCCGCTTGACTGGTAGCGAAGCTGCGGCTGTTTCCTACCCCAACTTCTGGGATGACCTTGAGCGGCTGCATCGCTAATGCCGGCCACTCTCGCCCTTTGGGGGAGCTGAACGTTTTCCCAACGGCGGATGGTAGCTTCAGCCTGCATAGTGAGTACTTCGACGAAGCGTTCCACAACTCCGCCGGAGCGCTGAATGAAGCATGCGCGAAATTCGCACAACCGGCAGAGTTGACGCGCTTTAGTGGCGGACAAACTCTTCGGATCCTCGACGTATGCATGGGTCTTGGCTACAACACTGCGGCTGTGCTGGATGCCATGCCAACTCCAGCACCGAAAGTGCTGTGGTGGGGTCTAGAGATTGACAGGCGACCACTGGAACTCGCTTTGGCGCAGACGGGTTTCTGTAGTGCCTGGTCAGCATCGGTCCACCAGAGACTTATTTTAATCCGAGATTGTGATGGTTGGGATCAGCCAGAGAGCAGGGGAACAATGTTGTGGGGCGATGCACGTCAAACGCTTCATCAGCTACCCCAAGATGAGCAGTTTGATTTGATTCTTCACGACGCCTTCTCTCCAGGTCGCTGCCCACAGCTATGGAGTGAAGAGTTTCTGCATGGCCTGGCCATACGATTGGCTCCAGGTGGGAGGCTGCTGACCTATAGCCGTGCAGCGGCCATACGTGCCAGCTTGCAGCGAGCAGGGCTGAAATTATTCTCGCTACTGCAAGTGCCAGGGGAGCGCGGAGGTTGGAGCAGTGGCACCATGGGTATAAAACAGTTCAATATCAGCTTTGGAGAGAAAGGTCCTGGTTGGCGGGCGCTTTCTGCAATGGAACATGAACATCTACATACACGCGCAGCCGTTCCGTACCGCGATCCAACTGGAGAAGACCAGGCAGAAGTGATCCGGAGGCGGCGTAGCACTGAACAACAGCTCTGCGGATTAGAGGCGACCAATACCTGGCACCATCGCTGGACAGCAAAGCAAAGCAAAGCAAAGGTTGATTCTTGTCAGGAAGAAACTAGTGAAAAAAATTAGAATAGATAAGAATTGAAAGAGATTGTTTAAAGTCATTCTTGGATCCTCTTTTTTCATGACTTACACAAGCGCTACCAACAAGATCCTTGGAGCCAAGGAGCATATCCCTGAGCTCGCTACGATAAGCATGGTAAAAAAATGTTTCATGGCAAATCATTCATCGGACCTTTAAACAATCGGATCGCAACGTTGAACACAGACTCGGTTGGTATAATGTGGTGTGCTTATATTTTTGGCATTCTGGCATTGATCTCTCTCCCAGATGCAATTCAATCAGATAATCCCTTCACGATTGTTGCTTGGTGATCCTCACCTTTGACTCCAAGCCTGCTCAAGTTTGGGATTCATAATCATGCTTCGAGGTTTGCTTTCATGAGTACTCATCAATGATGAGTACTTTTTATTCGCCGTGGAGGGACTTGCTTGCTGTCTAAGTATCATTTCTAGTAATGCAGTTACTTTGCTGGTGCTTTCTGGCTGAATAATCACTGCTAGAAGCTGAGCTGATCCTACTTAAAGGCTGTTAAGTGCAGTGAAGTTGTTGGAATTCAATTAGATTCCGGCCGATTCGCCAATTTCTCCATGCTCGCCGTCGCCATCTTGGCTGCTGGGAAGGGCACCCGCATGAAGAGCAGCCTGCCCAAAGTCTTGCAACCGCTCGCAGGTTCCACATTGGTTGAGCGGGTGTTGACCAGTTGCTCGGGCCTTCAACCTCAACGGCGTTTGTTGATTGTTGGCCACCAGGCGCAAGAGGTGCAACAGCAGCTCACTGATTGGCAAGGCTTGGAGTTTGTTGTTCAACAACCTCAGAACGGCACAGGTCATGCGGTGCAGCAAGTACTGCCCGTATTGGACGGCTTTGATGGCGAGCTTTTGGTTCTCAATGGTGATGTTCCATTACTTCGACCAAGCACGATCGAACACTTGGTGAACGAACATCGTTCAAGTGGTGCCGACGTCACGCTGCTAACAGCCCGACTCGCAGATCCCACGGGCTACGGCAGGGTGTTTTCAGATCAACAAGGCCGCGTAAGCACCATCATTGAACATCGTGACTGTAGTGACGAACAGCGCCACAACAATCTCACTAACGCAGGCATCTACTGCTTCAATTGGAAGAAATTGGCCGCAGTACTACCCCAACTTTGTAGTGATAATGATCAAGGTGAGCTCTACCTCACCGACACTGTGGCGTTGCTACCTATTGCGATGCATGTAGAGGTAGCTGATCCTGATGAGGTGAATGGCATCAACGATCGTTGCCAACTTGCAAACTGTGAGGCGCTGCTTCAAGAACGGCTACGTAATCATTGGATGAAGGAAGGGGTCACTTTTACTGACCCTGCTAGCTGCACGCTTAGTGAAGATTGTCAGTTCGGTAGAGATGTGGTGATTGAACCCCAAACCCACTTGAGGGGGTGCTGCAACATTGGCGATGGCTGCCAGCTTGGCCCAGGAAGCTTGATTGAGAATGCCGACCTTGGCCATGGAGTCAGCGTTCTTCATTCCGTTGTACGTGATGCCAAGGTGGGAAATGAGGTGGCTATTGGCCCTTTCTCACACCTACGCCCTGGTGCAGACATCGCTGATCAATGCCGTATCGGCAACTTTGTGGAGATCAAAAAAAGCCAAATTGGCGAGGGCTCAAAGGTGAATCACCTCAGTTATATCGGTGACGCACAACTTGGTCGCTGTGTCAATGTCGGGGCCGGTACTATCACTGCAAATTACGACGGTGTGAGAAAACATCTCACCGTGGTTGGTGACAACAGCAAAACAGGAGCGAATTCCGTTTTGGTGGCGCCGATTGTTTTAGGGTCGGACGTCACAGTAGGAGCTGGCTCCACGCTGACTAAAGATGTTCCCAATGGTGCTCTCGCCCTTGGCCGCTCCAAACAATTGATTAAAAATGGTTGGCAGTGAAACGAGAGGATTAAGGCTTAGCCCTCTTAGAGCAAAGGGATCAATTTTTCTAGAGCGACACCACGACTAGCCTTGAGCAGAACCACATCGCCGGCCTCAAGCCAAGCCTGCAATGGCTGAGCAGCCTGCTCTGGGTTGGCAACGACGGCCAAATGCGGCAAGGACCCTGCTGCTGTTGCCATTGCCTCAGCCTCTGCGCCTGCAGCAACCACGACGAGTCCATCCAAACCAACTTCTACCGCCCGTTCAGCAACTTGGCGATGCAAAGCCACGCTCTGGTCTCCTAGCTCCAGCATGGTTCCGAGTACTGCAAAGTGACGTCCCGGTTGAATTGCTAATAGCTCTAATGCTGCTTGCACGGCTTCCGGCGAAGCGTTGTAGGTTTCATCCAGAACAGTGAAGTTGCCAACTTTTAGCCGTCGACTACGGCCACCAGGAACGTCTACTTTCAGATCGGTTAGCGATTCCTTGCAGACATCTAATTCACGGGCAACTGCGATTGCCAGCATCAAATTGCAAGCGTTATGCATCCCTTCTAAAGGCAGGGTGTAGGCCTTTCCCTCTAGCAATAGTTGACCCTTGGCAAGGTCAACATGGCCAACGAGGTCAGCCATGGGTAGAGGTCTTCGATGCAGACCTGCAATCTCTGACCGCTCTAATTGTTGATTGTCTTCAACTGCCACGCGGATCACCCGCCCCCGCCAGATCCGCTCAAGAGCATCTTCCAGGAGTGAATCTCCTGCTGGGATAACGATCACTCCTCTGGGTTTCAGGCAAGTGGTGATCTCACACTTGGCGGAAGCAATCGCTGCACGACTACCTAAACGACCGACGTGGGCACTGCCGATATTGGTGATCACAGCGACGTCTGGTTGGGTGCAACAGGAGAGTCGTTCTATTTCCCCAATTCCACGCATACCCATCTCCACTACAACTGCGCCATGATCTGAATGCGCCTGCAACAAGGTGAGCGGAACACCCACGTCGTTGTTGTTGTTGCCTGCACTTGCCAAGACCTCACCAAGGGGTGTGAGTGCAGAACGGATCAACTCCCGAGTCGTGGTTTTCCCTGCAGAACCTGTTACGGCAATCACCGGTACATTCAACTGACGGCGATGCAGCAACCCCAGCTGCTGATAAGCCTCGAGAGTGTCCTCCACAATCCAATGGGGGAGACCCTCGGGCACTGGATGATGATCTTTGCGAGCCACCACAGCCGCCTGGGCCTCAAGCTTCAGAGCTTGAGCAAGAAAAGCATGACCATTGAAATGCTCCCCCACCAACGGCACGAAGAAGCTGCCTTCGCTCAACTGACGACTGTCTGTGCAGATCGGACCAACAGCTTGGTCAAGATCTAGGTCAGACGCATGAACATGCATCGGAGTACCCCAAAGCTCGATCAGCTGCCCCATACGCAGTCTCATCAAGCCAAATCCTGATCGAAAATGATCATGCCCACACCCACTCTTGCGGTCCTGGCAAGCAGTTGATCAACCTCATCCTGAAGCTGAAGTTCGTCATAACCGAGCTGCTCAGCAAGAGCCTGCCAACGATCGGCAAGCTCACGTTGTCGAGATGAATTGAGGTTGTTCCAAACTGAACTAAGCCTCAACACAAGATCTTTGTCCAGGGGTCTTGGTTCGGCTGCAAGAAGCAAACCACTTGGGAGATCATTGTCTGCAAGCATCGTTAATAGAGGCTCAAGCTGAAGAGGCACAGCCAAAGGCACCGAAAGCTGTGTGGATTCCAGTTCAGAAGGCTCCGACAACGTTGCAACAGGCTGTGACTCCGCAGTGGAGGGGCTAGACATCACAGCCATCGCAGCTGAATTGCTGGGATATGACTCTGCAGGATCTGCTTGTGCCACAGCAGGTTGCTGATCAATGAGCAGGCTGCTGAGGAACACTCCCAAGATCAGTACGCTTGCAAGTGTCAATGGCCAGAACATTGGTGCCATTGCCGAAGGCCAGAACCTTGGTGTGGAGAATTCGCCTTGCCGGTTTCGACGCCAGAGTTCCCTGAGTCGCAGACCAAGGTCTGCGAAGACATCACGAAATCCATGTCGCAGGGATACCCAGGGATTGGTATAGGGGACTGGGAGTCGTCCCGTTTGCTTCTCTGGCCGGGGCGACTTGTTCATGCTGATCAGGAGCCCTGACGACCAAGCGGCAGATTGAAAAGATTGGGGTGCAGCAATGGGGTCGTCTGCAAAAGAGCCGCCAAATCTGCAAGATCACCAACCAAGTTTAAACCTCTTTTTTTAATCATCCCCTTTCTTCTTGCGTCTGGTTCTTTTTTTCGTATTGCTGTCCTGACCCTGACGGGAAGGATCTGAACCCTGGCCGAGAGAAAATTGCTCCACAACCGCCGCATCAGGAGACGGCTCCTTAAGGCCACAGACATCCCGATACATCTGGTCATAGTCGAGGGCGGAGCGATCCCAGCTGTAGTTTTGAGTCATCGCACGTTGCTGCAACTCACGCCAGCAATCACGATGACGGAACGCCTCCCAGGACCTCACTAATGCTGTATAGAAGTCAACAGGCTCAAATCGATCGAAGCAGAATCCAGTACCGGTTTTATGAATAGGGTCGTAAGAAGGCACCGTGTCGACAAGACCACCCACTTTGCGCACCACCGGCACGCTGCCGTAGCGCATGGCCAACAGCTGACTAATGCCACAGGGTTCGAAGCGACTCGGCATCAGAAATGCGTCACTGCCGCCGTAGATCAAACGTGCTAGGTCATCGTCGTAAGTGAGGAAAACCGAGAAGCGGCCAGGGTTCTGAATCGCCAATTGCCATAGGCCGGATTCCAAACCACGCTCACCAGTGCCCAGCACGACGATCTGTGAATCTGTGTAAGCAAGCAACCGCTCTGTCACCTGCAGCAGAAGATCAACACCTTTCTGATCCACCAACCGACTCACCATCCCCAGCAGATAGGTGTCCGGATTGACCTCAAGCCCCATGCGCTGTTGAAGTGCCTGCTTGTTCACAGCACGACCTGAAAGGTCATCGGCACTAAAAGTGGCTGGCAAAGACTTGTCATTAGCAGGGTCCCAATCCTGCAGGTCAATGCCATTGAGAATCCCACGCAGCTTTCCAGAGATGTAGTTCAACAAGCCATCAAGGCTCTCCCCATATTCAGATGTACAAATCTCTCTGGCATAGGTGGGAGAGACGGCATTCACCCGATCGGCATAAAGCAACGCTGCCGCCATGGTGTGATCACCTTGCATGTACCAGGGGCACCAAGTCATCCGATCAAGTTTCCAGCGCCAGGGCCCCTGATATTTGAGGTTGTGAATGGTAAAGACCGTGCTGACTTCAGGGTCCTGATGCATCCACACAGGAATCATCCCGGTATGCCAGTCGTGGCAATGCAGCACCTGCGGTTTCCAAACGTTCCAGGCAAATTCCGTTGTCGCGCTTGCGAAAAACGTAAAACGCCAATCTTCGTCTTCTCCGCCGTAGATCCTTTCAGGATCAAACACTGGATGCCCCACCAGATAAAGGGGCAAACCATTGCTGGGATGACTGGTCTCGTAAATGGCGAACTCGTTGCCCATGGTCTGACCCCGCCAAATCGGATCAGTAGGGATATCCAGCAAGCTCCAGAGCTTGCCGTAACCAGGCATGATCAGACGCACATCATGATCAAGCTTGGCCAGGGCTGGGGGCAATGAGCCCACCACATCACCCATTCCACCGACCTTGACCATTGGCGCGCATTCCGCAGCAGCAAATAGCACGCGCATTTTCAAGTCAGTCGAGAGCCGCGAGACTCTAAATGTGCATCAGCTCAATCAGATCACGATCATGGCAGCACCTTGAGCGGAGTGCCGATTTTGACCAGCCGATAGAGGGATTGGACGTCCTCTTCAAATAGCCGAACACAACCATGGGAAACAGCCCGGCCAACAGTCCAGCGGTGTGGCGTCCCATGGAAGCCAGACGTGACGCAGCCATCAATCGATAGCCAACGATCCCCATCGTGAGCGTCTCTGCCGTTGCAATCCCGATAGAAGCCGATCCAGCGACTGCCAAGGGGATTGTTCGGCCCAGATCCGATTCGCTTACCGCTCTGGGGATGCTCCCAAATGGGATGGGGAGTCTTGCTCAAAACTTGAAACTCACCTGCCGGAGTCTCCCAGCCAGGCATGCCAACCGCCACTGAGAAGCTTTCAATTAAGGAGCCATCTTCCAAAACAAGCAGCCGACGGCTACGCCGATCCAATACCAGATGCAGCCCCTCACGTTCAATCACAGCGACGGGGAAGCTGGCGACGATTTGGGGAAGAGATTCCTGAACAGCGGCATGAATCAGGGAGGGCAGCAACGGCAGTGGAAGCGGTAGCAAGAACTCCTTCCCCAAAGCAAACGATGCGTCAATCATGACGCTGGTAGAGCGGCTTGTTAGGGAAGCCAGCCTGATCCTGAAAAATCTGGACGTCGTTTTTGTAGAAATGCATTTCGGCCCTCCTGGGCTTCATCCGTTCGATAGAACAGATGGGTGGCCTGGCCGGCTAGTTCCTGAAGCCCTGCCAAGCCATCGGTTTCAGCATTGAATGCGGCCTTCAGGCAGCGGATGGCTGTGGGGCTGTGCTGCAACACCTCTCTTGCCCAACGCACTCCCTCTGCTTCAAGGCCATCAAGGGGAACAATCTCGTTGATCAACCCCATCTTCAGCGCTTCTTCAGCTCCGTATTGACGACAGAGAAACCAGATTTCACGAGCCTTGCGTTGCCCCACGACCCTGGCGAGGTAACCAGCACCAAAGCCACCATCAAAGCTGCCCACCCTGGGACCGGTTTGCCCAAACACGGCATTCTCTGCCGCCAGACTGAGATCACATAACAAGTGCAGCACTTGGCCACCGCCGATCGCATAGCCGGCCACAAGTGCAATCACAACCTTTGGCAAGCTGCGAATGATGCGCTGTAGGTCGAGAACATTGAGGCGCGGCAAACCTTCTTCATCGAGGTAGCCACCGTCGCCGCGCACACTTTGGTCACCACCTGCACAAAAGGCATAGCCGCCATCGTCAGCAGGTCCAACACCGGTGAACAAAACCACGCCTAAACGTTGGTCGTCTCGAATTCGGGTGAACGCATCACAGAGTTCCATCACAGTGCGTGGCCGGAAAGCATTGCGCTTGGCCGGACGATCAATCGCAACCCTGGCAATGCCTTCTGAACTGCGATCGAGCAGTACGTCTTGATATTCACCCCAGGGTTCCCATTCGATCGTGGGCTTGCCAGGCAAAACCTGTCTTGGCCTCATGTCAAACCGATTGGAATCCATAGCCATCGGGATCAAAGATCAATGTGGCCATTTTGGGAAATCGACTGCAGATGCATCACCAATCCCTCGCGAAGCTGTTGCCTCATCGATGAATCTTGACCCCGATGCGTGCACACACGTATCAAAACAGGTCCAGCCTGAAAAAGCCCCCACTCCAAGGCTGCTGGTAGGTCTTCGAGACAGGCCACCTGACAGTGAGGAATGTTATGAGCCGCTGCAAGGGCAAGAGGGTCAACCGCCTGAGGCATGGCAAACAGCTGCTCAAATGCTTCGCTCGGAGCTGTCTTCACCAGCAGCTGCTCGAAGATGCCTCCGCCACCATTGTCGATCAACACCACCACCAAAGGCGGGCGCTGGGGATGAGCAAGCAACCAGCCATTGCTGTCATGAAGGAGAGCCAGATCGCCGCTGACAAGCAAAGTGGGTCCAAGGGCCATCGCTAAACCCATGCTTAGAGAAAGGGTGCCGTCGATACCAGACGCGCCTCGAAAACTGAAGCATCGTCCCGAAAATAAGCTCTTGTCCGCATAAGCCAGCCAGTCCCTCACTGGACTGCTGGCTGCCAACATGATTGGTAGCCCAGCTGGCAGAAGACGGGATAACCAGCGCGCCAGGGCTGGTTCTGTGATGGCACCCTGCAGGGGTAACTGCTGATCCAGCCACTCCTGCGCAAAACGATCGATGATCTGCCATTTCTTCAGCAGAGACTCGGTTGCCTGTTGAGAGGCGGCATCAGCATCGATCCATCGATGGTGATGGTGTTGCCACCAGGTCGTCAATCCATGACTCCATTGCTCTGACAAACCAAGCGGATCGAGACAACGGGAGTCTCCCTCTGTAATCAGTAGCTGACCGTCACCAAAGCTTTTCAACCATGCCTCAAGGCTCCGACTGGCTGACATTGGTCCTAGACGCAGCACTTGAAGCTGCTCCTGAGAGCCTAAAAGCCCAGCAGCCAAAAGCAGCTCCCAGGAGCGGATTAGACCAGGTTGGTCTGAGGGCACAGCCGATAGTGGATCGGCCAGCACGGGCCAGCCACTCAAGGCCTGCCACTCTCGCAACGATTGCTGAAAAGCAAAAAGGTCTTTGCTTAGGCCTCGCCAAGCACCAGCGACCACAACGCCGGGTCGCAAAGGATTCAATGCAGAGGGAACTTGATCGGAAACCCCATCAGTCCCCTCAACCGCCATTGAAAGATTTATTGGCGTGATCGGAGATGAACGTGGAATCTTGGGAGACCACCCCTTCCAGATCACCCTCTGCTCTTCTTCACTGATATGTAGAGGCTCCTCAAAAGGCAGATTGAGATGAACGGCTCCTGCGGGGTGATGAGCTCGTTGCCAGGCCTTCTCTGCGAATGATTCCAGCGTTTCTGTACTGAAAAGATGCAACCCCTCTCTTGGGCCCTGCCCAACCCATCGACAGACAGGACTCAAGAAAGTCTCCTGATTCACCGTTTGATTGGCACCGCAGTCTTTGAGTCGATAGGGACGGTCAGCAGTGAGAAGCAACAGGGGCTGACAGGATCGATCAGCCTCCACCGCCGCAGGCAAAAGGTTGGCTACAGCGGTGCCTGAAGTGGTCACTACAGCTGTTGCAGTGCCTGTAGCAGTGCTAATTCCCAAAGCCAAGAAAGCAGCAGAGCGCTCATCAATGGCAGTGCTAAGCCGCAAGCGATTGGTACGTGCCATTCCTCCTGCAGCAAGTGCAAGGGGGCCCGAGCGGCTGCCGGGACAAAGCACCAGATGGCGCAGCCCCAAGGCATGAAATGCCTCGAGCAAGCTCAGGCAAACCAACAGATTGTTGTGAGCAAGAGACAGAGCTTGTGCCTTAGCCAATGCGATTCTCGGTCAATACCGACCGGCGATGGCCGGCTTAATCAGTTTCGATGACCCCGACACCTTCTCCTCCTCGAAAAGAAGCAAGCGGTAGCTGGCGCAGCCTGCTGCTCTGGTTGGTTCTGGCCTTGTTGATGCGGTGGCAGGTGGTGGAGCCTCGCTGGATTCCCTCCGGTTCAATGCTGCCAACCCTTGAGCTAAAGGACCGCATTCTTGTTGAGAAGGTTCGTCCTCGACTTGCACGTCAACAAGAGCAGCCTTTGCCGCTTGGCAGCGTGGTGGTGTTTCACACGCCACCTGCACTACTGGATGCTGGCTACGACCCCAAAGCGGCCTTGATCAAACGTGTGGTGGGGCGTCCAGGCGATCAACTGGAAGTCCATCATGGTCAGCTCTGGCGCAACGAGATCGCCTTGAAGGATGACTGGCGTGACGCACCAATGAACTACGAGATGGCGAAGGTGACCGTCCCTGAGCATGAACTCTGGGTGATGGGGGACAACCGCAATTCCAGTCTTGACTCTCATCTCTGGGGGCCATTACCAGAAGAAGCGGTGATCGGAACTGCTATTTGGCGGTACTGGCCACTCAATCGGTTCGGTCCAATACGGTTCCCCTCCCAAGGCAACAGTGGATCTAACGACCTAGCTGCGATAGGGTCAACATCGTGACGAAAAGCACACCGGATGTTCAACCCGGAGTTCCTGACCACCGATAACAACGATTGCCAGGATGGTAATGGGCTAATTCAGTACCTCCAGGATCAATCCCCTGATGTATTGCAGCGAGTCGCAAAGTCTGCCAGCAATGATATTCAGGACATCATTCGCCACAATGTTCAGGGCTTGCTGGGTATGCACCCGGGCGAGCAATTTGAAGTGAAGGTCACAGCCAGTCGAGATAATCTCGCCAGTTTGCTCGCATCAGCAATGATGACTGGATATTTCTTGCGCCAGATGGAGCAACGCAAGGAATTGGAAGAGTCGTTGTTCTCAGATGAAGCGATGGCAGTCGATACAGACGATCTCAATCTCTGAAGGCTGCCTGAGGATCTTTCGGCACCACACCAAGGCTGAGTAGGCGTTGATCAACGCTGCCTAGAAAGCTCCAGCTGGCTTGATTTATAGCCCATGGGCGTCTGGAAATAGATTGACTTAAATCTCGAACCTGATGAGGCTTGAAGGCCACGATGTCGCTGAAGTGAGCAGACACAAGCCAGCGCATCCCTTTCAGGCGCCGCATCTCATCCAACCATTCCAACAAGACGTCCTTCGCTCTTGGAAATACCAGCCGTTCCAACACGGGCGCAACTTGTAGGAGCGGGCCGTTTTTCCCGAGACGCTCCTGAGCCGCCTCCTCCCAACCGGGTTGCCAAGCGAATGGAAACAGGCCGAAATGGGCTTTAGGGCTAAGTGTTCCGGGCCTGAAGGCATTGCGCAGCACTTCCAACAGGGGAGGGATCACAAGCGGCCCTGGCTTCAGATAGGTCGCGAACAACACCACACGGGCCCAGCCTCGGCGGCGCGCTTGTGGAGAATCCTCAAGGGGTTGATCACCCCGATCACGGGCGTGGAATAACAGGGGTGTGGGGTCTAGGTCAAACAGAGCTGGAGGCTCTGCTTCGATGCCCACTAGAGCATCTGTTACCAATACAGCTCCGGAAGCTTTGTGAAAACAAGCCACCTCCTCAAAACGGCCAAGCCCCAAATCCAGGGGTCCTAAAGGGAGCCAAGTACAACTGTCCGGATGGGGAAAGCCGTCCTCCTGCAACACCTTGGTGCGGCGCGCTGGAATGCCCAGCCAAGATGAAGGCAAGGAGATTGGGAAACTCCACTGACCAGGACAAACCCATACCTCTGCCTGTGGGAAGGCTCGTGCCATAGCCGGTAGAGACAATTTGTGCTCTAGGCCAGACGCGGTGGGAAGCACAATCGTGACGACATTGCCATGGGTGGCCTCCAGATCAGCTAGAGCTCGACGCAACTCGGGAGTAGGAGGAAGGGGATTGAACAACATCAACCCACCTGGCACCTTCACCACGGTGAGCCTGACAGGCACAGCGACGTAATAGAGCCCTTGGAGTTGTTCAAAACTCCAGATCTGATTGGGTATTAGTTCCCGTACCAGGGTGCGGCGCTGACCATAGGGATAGAGAGGTAACAGCGGCCACCAAGGCCACTCTTGATCAAGCCAAGAGACAGTCTTCGTTGCACTCACTTGCCCTGCAATAGCTTGATTCTCGGGAGTCATGGCTCTCAGTCTGTGCAAGTGGTCAACATCTTGTGCAACTGGCTTTAGGGACAAGCTAGGGATAGAACAGGCGAGCAAGCCAATCTGTCCCTGGATGACGCCCAACTCCGGGATGCGTCGCAACAGCGCAAGGCTGAGGCAGCTTGCCAATTATCTCAGAGGAGTTCACTCTGAGCGGCATGGACTATCTCTGCGCAGCAAGACCAGGCCGAATAGCCAGGGTTTGATCTGCCTGCTTTTCAATATCGCTACTGATGGAAAGGCTCTTAACTTCGGCAAAGAGAACGGTTACCAAAAGCCCGCAGCAGGTCAAGGAAAGCCTGTTAAACCAGAAAAGACCAGCGTGTGATCATGGGCTTATGGGTTAGAGCAGAAGCTGAAACCTTGGAGCTTGCATATACCGCCGCCTAATCTTCGCGACGAGAAGATTAAAACAAAAGCTAATGCTTCTACCCTTTTCCATACATAGGCCTAGGTAAAAAAAAACTAAAAATCATTCAAATAGCTTGGACAGAAAGAAGGAATTGGTTGAGATGCTGGAATGGTTTAAAGATCAAGGATTAGAATAGTCACTATCAGCTTATTCACTTTTCTCATCCTGCCCCGTAGGGATTGGCAGCATGAAAGTGCAAATACTTATCATTAAGTTAATTGTTGACTCTGGTACTTCTGAGGCTAATTTTGACAGCAGATCATTGATCTAAGTATTGATTATATAAAGATTGCAAAAGAAGATGGCCTGAAATGCATAGTCGATATCGTTAATACTAAGGAGGATTCATTCGTAGATCTCTGCTTCGAGTCTGGTAATTCTAATAAAAGATAGATCTAGAATGAATTCAATCCAAATAGAACTGAGCTTTTTTAGAGCTGATAGACTTTACTCAGTATTTGAGATTCAAGAAGACACCAATTAAAATCAAGAGTACTGTAAGTAAAGTAGCCCATATGAGAATTGGGCTAATCGATGGATTGTTCCCTTTGTTGAGGGCATCGAAAATTTGGTCCTTAATCTCTTGATCAGAAAGATCGATCACAGCTTCTGCCGTGGACTCATTTGAGTCAATAAAGAGCGCAGCGACTTTCGCAGTTGAGACTATATCTGCACCTTCAGCAGTTAATTGGCTCTGCAGTAATGGTTCTGATTTGAGCTTGGCAAGAAAAACTTTGAGCTGTGCTGCTTGCATCGCAATCTTGCTATGATTATTTAATCTATCAAGGTCATGTACAATATCAACCTTTCGTAACCAACCATAATTATAGAAAGTTGTCAATAAACGATGGCGATGAAAAATACTGCAAGGTTTTGACGAAATAAGTGAACTCCCTTGATTGTCTTGCTATACATTGAAAACTTATTGACTCTTCTATCCCAAGTCAATTGAACCTTTTGGATTGCCATGGCTTTCCCTCATGTTCATTGATAAACACCTATGCTTACGTCTGCTGCAAAGTAGATTCAATGCGTTCACCAATCAACAACATTTCATCAGTCCGAGCAGGCGTTGCTCCTACGGTGATGATTGTAGGAGGTTCAATTGCAGCCATTGTTGGTCTCTCGTCAATATTCGTAGTGCCTGCTGGTGAAGTAGGAGTCGTAACGACGCTTGGGAAGGTTAGTAAAAATCCACGGCTGCCTGGCTTAAACCTAAAGATACCCTTTGTTCAATCAGTTCATTTCTTCAACATAAGAACACAAGTTCGTCCAGAAAACTTCTCTAGCTTAACTAAAGATCTGCAAGTTATAGAGGCGACTGCAACCATTAAGTATGCTGTAAAGCAGTCTGAAGCGCCAAGGATTTATAGTACTATCGCAACAGGTAATGCTGAGATTTATGAACGGATCATCCAGCCATCATTGCTCAAGGCTCTGAAGTCTGTGTTTTCAAAATATGAACTCGTAACCATTGCAACTGATTGGAATAATATCTCTCAGATTGTAGAAACCAATGCATCTGCTGAATTAGCAAAGTTTGACTATGTTGAGGTTAAAGGTCTCGATTTAACTGGATTAAAAATCGCAGAAGAATATCGTTCCGCAATTGAACAGAAGCAAATAGCCGAACAGCAATTATTAAAGGCACAAACAGAAGTGAAGATCGCAGGGCAAGAAGCAATCAAGTTTGAGACTCTTAATAGAGGTCTCAATGACAGGGTGCTTTATAAGCTATTTCTTGACAAATGGGATGGCAAAACTCAGGTTGTGCCAGGTTTGAATGGTCGGATGCCTCCAGTTATCGTCGGCCAGTGATGATTTCTGTATATTTATTTGTTGATGATAGCCTGAACTTGTAGGTGCAATTAAAGGACTGAGGGGAGTATTCATATTAAGAATAGTTAGCCTTCTTTGTCTGTTCACTCTTATCTATAATTGATTTCTCTATGTCTAATATTTAGAAGCTGTTTGATTATAAATGAAATCAATTTGAAGAGTCTGTATTGTTTCCGAACAGGTGACAAACTCAAGAGTTGTCCCTAGTCGAAATTCACTACTAAAGCAACATTTACTTAGCTCTTTCTCTTGATGTTGGGTTTGGCGAGCCACTGTGTAAATCACCATTCATGATTCAATTTCCTTCCCGCCTTTGACGAACCCTGAAAACCCACAACACTTGGTGAACTTGCCCTGATTATTTGCTCGATCCAATTTTCAGTACTTGTTATGGCTTAGTTGCTCCAGAGCTTCATCACCATCAAGACGGGACTCTATTGGTTTTTTAGACTTAACTCGTTCTAATACCAGTGTTTGCTCCGTCTTCCCCCTTGCGCACACAGGATCTTCGCTGAAAGAAGAAGTCAGTAGCCCTGAATTCCGATCCGAAGTTCGAATTCAGTTGCTGTTGCAGAGATCGAACAATGCCACTTCGGCACAAAGGCCTGGACCAAAGGCGAGTGCCAGACAAGGTCCGCTGCAAGCTTTATGACGCATGCGTTCAAGAATGAAAAGAACGGTGGCCGAAGACATGTTGCCGTGAGCTTGAAGGACGGATCTGGATTCAGCCAGGTGCTCATGCTTCAGGGTCAAGGCGTCGGCGCAGGCCTGCAGGATCCTCGGCCCCCCCGGGTGGAGGGCCCAGCTGCGGATGTCAGTCAGATCGGATCCTTGCCCCCTCAACCAACTGCTCAGCCAAGGTTGCAATGCACCAGCTATCGCCTCTGGCACCTGTGGTGACAAGCCCATAGCGAAGCCATGATCTCCGACCTGCCAATGCATCAGATTGCTGGTGTGAGGAATCACGGTGGAGCCAGAAGCCTTCAGTGTCAGAGATCCCTTCGATTGCGCCAAAGCTTGAGAAGCAACCAAAGCTGCGGCTCCATCAGCGAACAGGGCGTTAGCTACCACCTTCTCGGGGTCCCAGCCGTAATGCAGATGGAGACTGCACAGTTCGACAGAGCACAGCAGCACCACAGCGTTGGCATCAGCTTCAGCGAATGCCCGCGCCACACGTAGACCGTTCAAGGCACCGTGACAGCCCATGAATCCCACATGGGTTCTCTGAACACCGGGGTCAAGTTCAAGTTGGTCGATCAGAGCAAGGTCAACACCCGGAGCCTTGAATCCGGTACAGCAAACGGTCACAAGATGAGTGATCACATCAGCTGCTAGCTCGGCCTCCTCAAGGGCAAGACGGCATGCATTGATTGCCAGCGCTGAAGCATGGTGATCAAACTCGTTCATCCTTGCGGCAGTAGTGGGGCTTTCGGCCCCGTAGAAGGGCAAACGCTGGCTGATCGGCTCACTCGCGTCGTCTCCCAGCAGAACGCTGCCCCTGTTCTGAACCTGAGTTCGTCGCTGAATCCGGCGGACCAGTGCCGCTCGTTCTGGACTGTCGGCACTCACGAACTCTGAAAGCGCCATGGAATCGCTCTGATTCACTTGTTGTTCCGGCACTGCCGTTCCCATGCCGAGAATGGTCAGAGGCATTGCTGACTTCCTGAGGGGGGGAGGCTCACATGGTTCAGGCTGGCAATAACCCGTTCAGAAAGGGCCGGCCAGCGTTTGCTGAGTTCAAACAATGCACTCGTCGGCTTTGGCTGCTTCAGCACCATGGCCAGAGTGCGACAGATCTGTTGGCGACGACCGATCCGCAGATTCAGCTCTCTCTTCCAGCGTTTCTCCAGATCATGACTCCAGTGGCGTAGCCCTTCCTGAACGAATGGTGCCGCTGCGGCCCCTGCAGTGAGGGCCCAGGCCATTCCTTCACCGGTAAATGGCTCCACATAACCCGCGGCGTCACCCATCACCAAAAAGCGCTCACCGGCCACAACCTCAGCGCCGCGACTAAGAGCTGGGGTTAGTTGCCAACGCCCCTGATTCAGAGCAGCAGGAGGTGGGAAACCAGCCTGCATAAGCACCTCGTGGGTGGCGCCAGCCGCTCCTTGTCCATGGGCTAGCGCCTGCCGATCGAAAGCTGCTGCCAGATTGAGTAAACCGTCCTCTCTGCGCACCAGTCCCACATAACCACGTTCACCGATTGCCATGTGAATGGCGCCTGCGGTGTAGCGGTTCTCATCATCAGCAAGAACACAACCGGCCCCAACCCTGGAACGACTTCGGATCCTGGTGATGCCGGCATCCTGCTCGGGTAAGCAACGCTGGGCAAGCCCAGCTGCGACAAGCACGACACGCGCCCTGACGAGGTTTTGCTGACCGCTGCACTGATCCTTCAACCGCACAATCCGCCAGCCCGGTTGGACTTCTTCGACCCCGGCGCTCATTTGACAGCGAACGGAGGCCCCAGCTTCAATCACCGCGTTCATCAGTGCCTGATCGAACCGTTCCCTGGAGAGAGCAAAACCATCGGGAATGGCAAGAGACGTTTGACGACCATTCAGGCCGAGGCGAAGGGTTTGCAGTCGTACGCCGCCGCGATCAACGATCAGATTGTTCTGTCCCAGAGAGTTGAGAGTCGCCTGCGCCTGTTTGTTAAAGCAGCAACCACATACTTTCCAACGGGGGAAAGCTCGTTTTTCCACAAGCAACACCCTTAATCCTCGCCGTGCGCAATCCAGGGCGGCTAGCCCCCCTGCAGGACCGGCCCCAACCACCAGTACATCCCACAGATCCTGCATCTCAATGACGCTCCCAGCTGAGCAGGTAACGCTCAGGCCAGCAGCGATGCAGCTGAACACCCTCCAAACCTGCGCGCCGGGCTAAAGCCATGATTTCCGCAGGACGGAAAGCGGCACGAACCGAAAGGGGGCCATCGGTGTGGACCACCCAGGAGCGACTAAGAAGACGTGTTCCAGCCCAGGCCATCACGTAGCCCAGACGACTACGGATTAGATCATTAACCAGCACAAGCCTGCGGGCTCTTGTTGCCATTCTGGCGAGAAGCCGTTCCACGTCGCTGTCGTCCAAGTGATGGGTGAACAGGGTGCAGAACACCACATCGAATGATTGATCATCAACGCTTTCAGAGAGTGCATCGGCAGAGAAGAATGTCAATTTGGCACTGCGTTTCCGTGCATTAGCACGGGCAATACGTACGGCCTCTGGGTTGAAATCACAGGCTTGAATCTCCAGCTCCAGGCCCTGGCGCTTTGCCATCAGAGCAAGATCGATCGCTGTGTCACCACCTCCGCAGGCGAGCTCGAGCACACGTAGGGGAGGCCCTTGCTGACGGATGGCTAGAGCCTTAATGGAGTGGAATAGACCTGCAGAACAGCGGCTGATGGCATTGATGCGACGCAGGCCGTTCAAGGCCCTGGCATGTTCAGTGGGATCGAGCCCTGGCTGATCCATGACTTCCGGTTGACGATCACGCCGGTTGAGAGCCTCACCCCAGGGCATCGGGCACGAACGTGGTGTTCCCTCAACCTAGGCAGAAGGCTGGTCCGGAAATCGTCAGATCATCTTTAATCTCGATCGAAGCGTAGAGGCAGGCAATGCGCCCTAACACCGCAACAGCCGAGACCCCAAAATCCTCTCAAGAACAAGCTGCAGACCATCGCCACAGAGCAATAGAAGAGTTCTCATTGGTTAGGGAGAAGACGTCTAGTTGCATGAAACACGCCCCCTTGCAAAAATCTCTACTTACGTCACAGGGATAAGGCCTGCAAACAAATTGCAACCACAGCCGCAAAGCTGCAGCAGCGGCAATCAAAGCCACTCTTGATCAAGTCAAGTGATTGTTTGAACTGGAGTCTCAGGCGTTATCAGTGGATTCTCTGTTGAAAGTGCACATCATGAACAGAACGTGCCTTCTCAATTTAAATCTGAAAAGAGATTAGGTATTGAGCAATTGCTGTTCCTCCAACCACATTGAGCGGAGCCGAATTGAAGAGGCCCATAAAATCAAATCCTCTCTGGTCAGACTTGCGCTGTTCTGCCACACCTATGGAGCAAGTGAACGCTGAACTTTCAAAATGCCGTATCGAGGTGCCAATAAGAAAGTCAGCAGGAAGAGAACGGTCTGCACCAGCACAATGCAGCCTGCAGTGGAACTATCGGTCCAATAGCTGATGTAGACACCTAGAACACTTGAAAGGGCACTGCTGAGGATTGCGAGCAAGGTCATGCGATCGAAGCGGTCTGTGAGTAGATAGGCCGTAGCACCAGGAGTGATCAACATCGCAACCACCAGAATGATGCCTACGGTCTGTAGACCAGCAACGGCAGCAAGTGATAACACCGACAACAGCAAATAATGCAGGAGCCCTGTATTGATGCCGATCGATCGTGCATGGGTTGGATCAAAGCAGAACAACATAAAATCTCTGCGAAGAACCAACAGAATTGCCACCACAATTCCAGAAATCAAAAGCGTTTGCTGGATATCAGCTATCGAGATTCCCAGCACATTGCCGAAAAGAATATGGGTGAGGTCGATGTTGCTTCTAGTTTTGGATACCAGTACCAATCCGAGCGCAAAAAAACCTGTGAAGACAAGGCCAATCACAGTGTCTTCCTTGACCCGTGACTTCTGCTTCACAAAGCCAATCAAAGCCACCGAACCCACCCCAAAGACAAAGGCTCCTATCGAGAACGGCAACCCCAGGGCATAGGCCACAACGACTCCGGGCATCACGGCATGGGAGACCGCATCACCCATTAACGCCCAGCCCTTGAGGGTCATGTAGCAGGAGAGCAGTCCACATACCCCTCCAACAAGAGCACTCACCACCAAGGCTCGCACCATGAACTCATGACTAAGGGGTTCCAATAACCAAGACAGCCCTGTCGCTGTCGCTGTTGCTAGAAGCTCTGTCATTACTTGAAGTCCTCCGTGGAGGTCGGACCACCGCTCAGCACGTTTGGAACCATGCCGCCGAATGTCATCGCAAGGTTCTCTGGAGTAAAGACCTCTGCCGTCTCGCCATAGGCCAGCACAGTCTTGTTAATCAGCACCACCAGATCGCAGAACTCACGCACATGACTGAGGTCATGGGTGGAGATCAAGATGGTGTGACCCTCATGACGAAACTGAAGGAACAGCTCCGCCATGAGCTTTTCGGTTCGTACATCAACACCGTTAAATGGCTCATCCAGTAGGAGTACCGAGGCGCGTTGGGCAATTGCGCGGGCCAGGAATGCCCGCTTGCGCTGGCCGCCGGAGAGGGCCCCAATTGGGCGGTGTCTTAAGTCAAGGAGCTCCACCCGTTCGAGGGCATGCCAAACCGCCAATCGATCTGATTCCCTAGGGATGCGTAAGAGATTCATGGAGCCATAGCGACCCATCATCACCACTTCCCAGACGCTTATTGGGAACGAGCAGTCGACCTCCTCGCTCTGAGGGACGTAGGCAACAGCCTGATCGCGCTGGGCACGGGGAACTGATAGCCCATTGATTTGGATCGTTCCTCTTGAGGGTCTTACAAAACCCATCAGGGCCTTGAAAAGGGTCGACTTGCCAGAACCATTCATTCCAACTAGCCCGCAGATGCAGCCAGCCCGCAAATGCAGGCTGGCGTCATAAAGCGCCACGACGCCGTTGTAATCCACGCAAATTTGATCGGCCTCAATGCGCAGGCGATCGCCGAAAGGAATTGAACGACACTGATCCATTATTTTTCGCCGTTGACTGGTACCAAGCCATCCAGAATCAGACCAACGTTATGTCGTTGAAGATCGAGCAAGGTCGAGGCCGGCCCATCGGCTTGCGAAAGAGAATCAACAAAGAATGTACCGCCAAACCGAGCGCCGCTAGCCCGTGCGACCTCACGCTGAGCCTTGTCGCTCACAGTGCTTTCACAGAAGATCGCTGGCACCTCACGCAGCTTCACGGTCTTGATCAGTTTGGCCATACGCTGAGGTGTGACTTCACTCTCGGCATTGACTGGCCAAAGGTAAGACTCCTCCATGCCGTAATCCTTTGCCAAGTAGGTGAAGGCGCCCTCACACGTCACCAGAAAACGACGTTTGGCTGGAATCGTTGCCAGAGATGTCCTTAGCTCATCATCAAGTTGTTGGAGCTGGTCTTTGTAGCGACGACCATTACTGGCAAAGGTCTTGGCACCTTCTGGATCAAGACTGCTAAAGGCTTTCACAAGTTGATCGACGTATTGCATCGCCCGTTCCGGAGACATCCAGGCATGAGGATTGGGCTTGCCTGCATAGGCATCTCCCTCAATTAACAGCGGCTCCATACCCTCACTAAGAGTCACCGTTGAGACCTTGCCAGCAGCGGCAGTGAACTTGCGCGCCCAGAGTTCCAGCCCAAAGCCATTTTCGACAATCAAATCTGCACCAACAGCTTGGGCCAGGTCACTAGGCGTGGGCTGATAACCATGAATCTCTGCGCCTTGCTTAACGATGGAACGCACCTGCAAACGGTCGCCGGCAACATTGCGCGCCATGTCTGCGAGCACAGTGAAGGTGGTGAGCACAAGAGGTTTGTCTGAGTCTTGGGCCTGGGACTGGTTCGCCATCCTGGCCGGTGGTGTGCAGGCACCTAGAAGTCCAAGGCAGCTGAAGGCAAGGGCTAAACGGACGGCTTGACGTCCAGTGATCAATTGAGACACGTGATAGGTCCGTTCGCTCTAAACGACTCTCAGGGGTTGTTTCATGTTCCCTGAAGCTACTAAGTATGGAATCTTGCTGAGCCCAAAAAGAGGCTTTTCAAAGACGCTACGACTTAGCAATAAAAAGCCCCCTCTAAGGAGGGGGCTTTCAGGTTCAGCTGCTGCCAAACCTTTTATTTAGCAGGATGATCAGCCAATCGCAGGAGCAATCAGAGCCACAGGTGTGGACTCAGCAGCTGCCAGGTCGAGAGGGAAGTTATGAGCATTACGCTCATGCATCACTTCCATACCGAGGTTGCTGCGGTTGAGCACATCAGCCCAGGTTGGTACAACTCTGCCTTGGGCATCGAGAACCGACTGGTTGAAGTTAAAGCCGTTCAAGTTGAAGGCCATCGTGCACACACCCAGTGAGGTGATCCAGATGCAGATCACCGGCCAGGCGGC
>NZ_JNBA01000014.1 GCF_000760295.1 Prochlorococcus sp. MIT 0701 | reverse complement strand
GATTAATCTTTATTGCCTTGCTGTATTCAACAATTGCTCCTTTAGGGTCATCACTTTGAAGTTTCTCAAGACCTGCCTTTGCATAATCATCAGCACTTTCAGCATGTGCTGCCTGGGTTGAAAGCAGCACCGCACCAGTCGCTATAGCAGTAGTGGATACTATTGTCAGCGATTGCCCAAGCGTCAGAAGAGATAGGGCGGCGGCAAGTGCGGTTCTGCGCATGACATTTGATAGGTGCTACTGCTTGAAGTATAGGTAGGTGTTCTTATGAGTTCAGGCGTGGGTGCTGTTGTTTAATGCGCTCATCACATATTGCGGAACCAGGCAATTCTTTATTGGCAAAACTGGTTCAGTCCTTTGGTCGCATTTTCACTGCCTAATGAAGATCCCTTCCTGAAATCTAAACAACTTCCTTTATAATCTCCCAAAATAACCTTGGTAACACCACGGTTGGTGTATGCCTCGGCAAATTGCGGATTAATAGCGATTGCCTGGTTGTAATCAGCAATTGCTCCTTGCTGATCTCCTGAACTATCTTTGGCAAGACCACGATTGAAGTAGGCATAGGCATGCTGCGGATTAATCTCTAATGCTTTGTTTAAATCAGCAATTGCTCCTTTGTAATCTCCTGAATTAGCCTTGGCAATACCACGATTTGTGTATGCCTCGGCAAGTTGCGGATTAATAGCGATTGCCTGGTTGTAATCAGCAATTGCTCCTTGCTGATCTCCTGAATTATCGTTGGCAAGACCCCGGTTGTAGTAGGCATTGGCATCCTGCGGATTAATAGCGATTGCCTTGTTGAAATCTGCAATTGCTCCTTGATAATCTACTAAGTCAGACTTGGCAAGACCGCGGTTGTTGTAGGCACCTGCATCCTGTGGATCAATTGCTATTGCCTTGTTGAAATCAGCAATTGCTCCTTGAAAATCGCCTAACTTTCTCTTGGCATTACCACGATTATTGTAGGCATGGGCATGCTGCGGATCAATTGCGATTGCCTTGCTGTAATCAGCAATTGCTCCTTGATAATCTCCTGAACCACTCTTGCTATCACCACGGTTGTAGTAGACACCGGCATACTGCGGATTAATTGATAATGCCTTGTTGTAATCAGCAATTGCTCCTTGAAAATCTCCTAATTGCTTCTTGGTAGCACCACGGTTGTTATAGGCATCGGCATACTGCGGATTAATTGATAATGCCTTGTTGAAATCAGCAATTGCTCCGTAATAATCTCTTAATCCTTTGTCCTTGGCAGTCCCACGGTTGTAGTAGGGAAGGGCATTCTGCGGATTTATTGCTATTGCCTTGGTGTAATCAATAACTGCTCCTTGATAATCTCCTAAATCAATCTTGGCAGTCCCACGGTTGTTGTAGGGTTCGGCATGTTGCGGATTAATCTCTATTGCCTTGTTGAAGTCATCAATTGCTCCTTGAGTATCTCCTAAATTATATTTATTAGTGCCAACAAGAAAGAATCCTTCTACAGTCTTTCTTAGCTTTAATGATTGTTCAGCAAGACGAATAACAGTCTGCTCCCTTCCCTTTTCTTGTGCAGATGCTCTTGCCATTGCAAGATAATCATCAGCAGTCGTTGCATTTTTCTTGCTAACGACCACGGGAGCACCACTAACAAAGAGTTCGTAGTAACTAATCGGAACACCTTGATTAACTCCCGTTTTCATGGAGATCTCCTTTCCAGAAGATGATTGTTCATTCCTCTCGCCTCTTCCGTGAAGACCAATTAATTGCCCATCAGCATTCAGTAGCACTCCGCCACTCATCCCACTCTCTGTTTTGTTGTCATATAGCAGTTGATACCCCTGATCAATTCCGACTTCTGCATTGGCAACAACCTCTCCAGGTTCATAGCGAAGGGTTTGTGAGTTGTTTAAAGGAAAACCTGCCACATAAATGGGTTGATCATGCTTGACCTTTTTGATATCCCCAATAGACGCCACCTCATAAGCACCACCACTAGAGAAGGTGAGCACTGCCATATCCACCTCACCAAGACGCTCAATACTTCCTTGCTCTAGTTGGTGCTCCTTCCCATCAGGCGTAAAGATCGCTAGTTCCTCCCCTGGTCTATTTCCTTCCACTACATGCCATGCCGTGAGCACTGTGTAGCGATTGCCTTCTCGTTTCACCAACACCCCTGAACCTTGCGTGGCACCTTCTATGCGAACAGTGATTGCCTTGGCGATACGTGCCACTGCAGAAGCATCTTGAGCAACAGCTGCTGGTGCTTGAAGAACAACTGCTGTGGTTGCTGTTGTGATGCCAAGAGTGCCCAGTAGAAGCGGTTGTCCTAAAGGCAGCAGCGAAAGGGCAGCAGCAAGAGCAGTGGTTCTGCGTGACATCTGTTGGGTGCTGCTTCTTTTAAGGGTAAGTGGGGGGTCTTATTTGGTCTCTAGGTGCTGTTGTTTTATCTACTCATCGCATCTTGAGGCACCATGAAAGATCCATTGCGGCAAACATCCTTTCGGTTACTTTATTGCCAAGAGATAATGATTTTGTCCAGTCAGAACAAGCACCCTTTCTATCTCCTGACAAGATTTTAGAAATACCTCGATTTTGATAAACAGTGGCATCCTGCGGATCAATTTCGATTGCCTTGTTGAAATCAGCAATTGCTCCTTGGTAATCTTTTAAATTATTCTTGGCAATACCACGGTTGTTGTAGGCATTGGCATCCTTTGGATTAATTTCGATTGCCTTGTTGCAATCAGCAATTGCTCCTTGGTAATCTTTTAAATTATTCTTGGCAAGACCACGGTTTGTGTAGGCATTGGCATCCTTTGGATTAATTGCGATTGCCTTGTTGCAATCAGCAATTGCCCCTTGATAATCTCCTGATTTAACCTTGGCAGCACCACGGCTGCTGTAGACTGAGGCAAATTGAGGATCAATCGCTATTGCCTTGTTGTAATCAGCAATTGCTCCTTGATTATCTCCTGATTTAACCTTGGCATTACCACGGTTGTAGTAGGGCTTGGCATCCTTCGGATTAACTGCAATTGCCTTGCTGTAATCAGAAATTGCGCCTTGATAATCTCCTGAGCTAAATTTTTGATTACCACTTTTGCCGTAATAGAGAGCAGAACTTTGGTCATCGGCAGGCT
Source organism: Prochlorococcus sp. MIT 0701 (assembly GCF_000760295.1). Classification (GTDB taxonomy): domain Bacteria; phylum Cyanobacteriota; class Cyanobacteriia; order PCC-6307; family Cyanobiaceae; genus Prochlorococcus. The sequence goes on along the minus strand of NZ_JNBA01000014.1, from coordinate 81,574 downwards.
TCGGATTAATTGCGATTGCCTTGTTAGATTCTGCAATTTCTCCTTGGTAATCATCTAATTTACGCTTGGCAATAGCAAGGTTGTTGTAGGTCTTGGCATTCTGCGGATCAATCTCTATTGCCTTGCGGCACCAGGCACCATCTGTGCTGTTTAACCATTTTACTGCTGATTGAGAACCAAGAGATGCTCCTTTTTTGTAGAGAGGACAAGCACCTTCTAGATCACCTTTTTTAAACTTTAGCGAGCCAAGCAAGCTATACCCAGAAGGCAAAAGGCTTTGATCAATTTCAATTGCCTTATTTAAATCAACAAATGCTCCTTGATCATCTCCTGACATGGCTTTGGCAGCCGCAAGAGCTCCGTAAATCCTGGCATACTGCGGATCAATCTCTATTACCTTGTTGTAATCAGCAATTGCTCCTTGATAATCTCCTGTCATAAACTTGGCAACACCACGGTTGTTGTAGGCATTGGCACCCTTTGGATTAATTTCGATTGCCTTGTTGTAATCAGCAATTGCTCCTTGATGATCTTTCAAATTATTCTTGGCACGACCACGGTTGTTGTAGGCATAGGCAAACTGCGGATTAATTGCGATTGCCTTGTTGTAATCAGCAATTGCTCCTTGATAATCTACTAGCTTCTCACCTTTGACAGCACCACGGTTGTAGTAGGCATATGCATACTGAGGATCAGATTCTATCGCCTTGTTGTAGTCAGCAATTGCTCCTTGATAATCTCCTAATTCATCCTTGTAAACACCACGGTTGTGGTAGGCAAGGGCAAACTGCGGATTAATTGCGATTGCCTTGTTGTAATCAGCAATTGCTCCTTGATAATCTTCTAGTTTGGCCTTGACAGCACCACGGTTGTAGTAGGCAATTCCATCCTGCTGGTTAACCTCTATTGCCTTGTTGAGGCTATAAATTGCGCCTTGAGTATCTCCTGAACTAAATTTATTAGTGCCAACAAGAAAGTATCCTTCATTTGTCTTTCTCAACTTCAATGATTGTTCAGCAAGACGAATAACAGTCTGCTCTCTTCCCTTCTTCCCTGCTGATGCTCTTGCCTGTGCCAAATAGTCATCAGCAGTTGTTGCAGTGGTCTTGCTAATATCAACAGGAGCACCACTATCAAAGAGTTTGTAATAAGTAATCGGAACACCCTGATTGACCCCTGTCTTCATCACCAACTCCTTGCCACTAGATGCCTGTTCATCTCTTTCGCCCCTGCCATGAAGACCAATTAATTTCCCATCAGCATTGAGAAGGACACCACCACTCATTCCACTCTCTGTTTTGTTGTCATAAAGCAGTTGATACCCCTGATCAATTCCTATTTCTGCATTAGCAACCACTTCCCCAGGTTCGTATCGCAAGGACTGGGAATTGTTTATCGGAAACCCTGCAACATAAATTGGATCTTCATATTTGACCTTTTTGATGTCCCCAATAGACGCCACCTCATAAGCCGCAGGACTGGAGAACGACAAAACGGCCATATCCACCTGCCCCAACCTTTGGATACTTCCTTGCTCTAGTTGGTGTTCCTTTCCATCAGGCGTAAAGATCGCTAATTCCTCTCCTGGTCTATTTCCACTGACCACATGCCATGCCGTGAGCACTGTGTAGCGGTCACCTTCTCGTTTGACGAGCACCCCTGAACCTTGAGTGGCACCTTCTATGCGGACAGTGATTGCCTTGGCGATACGTGCCACAGCAGAAGAATCTTGAGCAACTGCTGGTGGTGCTTGAAGAACTACTGCTGTGGTTGCTGTTGTGATGCCAAGAGTGCCCAGTAGCAGCGGTTGACCCAGTGGCAGCAGCGATAGAGCAGCAGCAAGTGCAGTTCTGCGGCGTGACATCTGTTGGGTGCTGCTCGGATCAGGTTATGGCAGGTGTTCTTTCTCTCCCCTCTGGCAGTAACTGCAAGACATGAAGAAGGGCACCCGCGTTGGATGCCCTCAAGTCCAGGACATGTTTTTAGGGTGTCTACGTCCTCGGACTCCTGATATAGGTCTAAGCAAGCAGAAACAAGACGTCAGTAGGAAGAATTACCAGTTGTGTTCAAGAGAGAACTACTACCGCGGCCCGCCCAAGACAAAGACAAGTAGTACAAACAAGCCCTCGTAATTTATGGGTGTCACTTGCACTCCAAGTCAAATGGGTTTATTTCCTTTCGATCCAAGCGATCCCAATGATCCAGTAAAGGCTCTTCATAATCAAATTATCAACAAAAACGAGTCTTATTTTCGCGATACGATGAATAAGCTCAGTATCGCCTACGGAGATGAATGGACTTCTCTAAGCAAGAAGGAAATTCTAGTTCTTGAGCAGACTCTTGCTTCTGGGCTTTGTTGGCCTTCAGCATTTTTGAATCAAGAAGACAATCAGATTGATGTAGAAACTTTTTACAAGGTTTCTCTCGATGCTGCTATTCGACTTGATGCCCACTTTAAACCAGTTCCACAGGTATCTGAGGAACTACGTCAACAAGTATTTGACATGATCGATTCAGAGTTATCTATAACGAAAGGGAAAGCAGCGGAATCCCTTGGTATTTCTTTTGAGCTATTTGAATCCATCTGGTCAAAACATCCGAAATTTCGAGAAAGTCGCGAATTTGATATTTGCCTCAATCTGCTCGTATGTGGAATGAATGACCCTGAACGTATGGCGGCCTTAGTTGGTACAACTATTGATATTGCTAGTGATGTCGTAAATAGCTATGGGCCTTTTCTTAATGCTTCCCGTTTTAAGAAGAAAAAGAGTAATTAAGCATGTAAAAACTAGGCCAAACAGATTAAACGCCACCTCACAATCATAGGAGAGGTGGCGTACTCCGATGCCTTCAGACTAGGGAGGGAGAGACTTCTTGGCTTTTGTGGGGGGTCTTGGAGGAGTTCCACTCAGCAATGATCGCCAACCACGCCGAAACGCTCTTAGATGGTCCTATAGGCAGAAGGTGAGAATCGCAGGATGGGTTCGGGTGATGAACTCCAGTTAAGACAGAGACCTCTTCAAGATGTCAACGACTCCAGAGGTTGCCCCCCTATTCCGGGGATGATGCAATCCCTACATCATTTGCTCAAGTCATCGAGCAGCTCAGACACCCCTAGAGCCGTTGCTTCGATGTTCATCGCTCCCTCAAGGGATTTACAAGCTGCTGATAACACAGAAGGTATTTCCCTACTACGTAACATCACACCTTCATCCATTTGCTGTTCAAGGCTCTGCTTCAGTAAGGCCATGAGTTCATCAGCCAACTCACCAACTCTTTGGGCCCTGTTGAGTTGCTTATCCCTGAACTCTTTAAGCTGTTGCTCATGGCGTTTCAAGGCTTGAGAGTGTCCATCTGAATTGATCTGATCAAGCAGCGCAGTGTCATAGCTATCCAAACGTTTCTTCCATTGCCATTCATCAGAACGACGTCGCAACGTCGACTCTGAACAACCAACTAGTTCTGCGGTCTGACGAAATAATCGTCCTGGACCAAGATCACGATGGATAAGTAATTGTTCAAAGACTTCTGCAGGTTCGCCAGGGAGTTGATCAAAAGTCATCTTAGTGACGTCAAGTTCTAATTCAGGCTTCCAAAGGCCTTCACTGGACGTCAGATGTTGCCATCCAATGCCGGAACGCAACCCCGAAACGTTGAAGGTTTTGACTCAGTCGGTCTCAAAAGGAGGATTGCATTGCATTAATGAGTGGCAGCAAGCTCAGTTATGCCTGCAAGGCAGCACGTTTTCTGGCAAGTGAACTCACTTCACGCGTTCGTCTCGAGATCGTCAGTTTCGACGATGAAATCACAGTCGTTATCCCATCACAACCAGTACGCGATCCCCACCCGTTGATCGCTGCAATCAACACCATCGAAAGTGGAGGTTTGACTGCTTTTTTTGATGGCTGGCTTGCTGGTGCAATGCAGGTCGCCGAACATCTCAATCCCTCTGCTCTTAACCGCGTCTTACTTCTCTCCGATGGCCATGTGAATCAAGGCCTGACCGATCAAACAGAGATTGCCGAAAAGTTGGCTTCAGCATCAAGAAGCCCCTTGCATGAGCGTCAGAACCACTTTGACTATGGAGCTAAAAATCCCTTCAAGGACTCAAGGGGAAAATTGTTCTGGCTTTTGAACCACCAAGCTTTTGATGGAGCTCCGTAGTGTTCTCTCAAGTAGATGATTGCTTTGTTGATTGACGTAAAAATGACTCCGTCGTTGCTGGCTGCTGCGATACTTCCAAGGGCCCGCTCAGTAGCACCTTTTGCCTTGGCTTGGTTAGCGACCTCCTTCCAGCTGCCTTCATAGCTTGAAGTGAATCTTGCTGCTTTTTGGCACGCAGATCTACCAGGCAACTCTCCCGATTGGATTTGCCTGATGTGATCGCAATGATCAGCGAAGCCTTTTGCGTGAATCAGTAGCTCCTTCACATAATTGGCTACTTCATCAGAGTCGTTTGATAGTTGACTCGCAACCATTAGCGCTGATAGGCAGAGGTGTTGGGTCTGGTTGCTGCCAGTCCATCCACGAGCAAGTAGGTCATGGGCATCTTGCAAGCTTGTTGGCTCACCACTTTGCTTAGTAAGGCTCTTAAGGGGCTGCTCACCTTTATCCGCGTAGACCAGTTGTTGATTCGCGACTGTTCGTTTCCTAGCTTTGATCCAGTTGATACAGATGACTTCATTGTCATCATCAACAAGGTTGTAGGGACCGGAACCTAACTCTCTTTTTCTAAGCCTTATGGATTGAACCAAAACATTGTTTTTTGCTGCGACATTCCATCTATCAGCTAATAGAGCCGGTTCCTCTACTAGGCCGAATCCGTCTAGCAAAAGACCGTTACCTTGACCTGTGAACGGTAACCGGATTGGTGTGTAGTCACTATCTACTTGCTTGACGTTAGGGAAGACCTCCAACAGGCCTGAAGATATTTTCAGTTGTTGATCAGTAGTGAAGTCGATGCTCTCGCCCAGTTCTCCTGCATCTATTGCGCCTGCCTCGAGGCATAGTTTCACAGTGAGTGCTGCATCAAAGGCTTTAACCGGTTGAGCTAATGGATACCAGAGGTGAATGCCTCCACTGTGACTTGAGCGAAATACAAGGGGCTCTCTCAAGCCCATCAGTGCACATCTCTCCAACAGGGTGTTGATTGCGTCATCTCCACGATCAGGGTGGTATGGAGAACGTGCCTGATCAATGTCAAATGCAATCCATTGGGTAGTCCTAGAAGGGCGAATTACAAGGTAAGAAGGTTCTTCTGTGGACAATCCCAGGTGATGAGAAAGCATCTTTGCTGAAGGATGACCTGAACGAAATGCCTTAACTCCATTCACCTCAATCACATAGCCCCACCCAGGCGTAAAGGCCTTTATGAACCACTCAGCTAATGGGGAAGCCTTCGATGGGGAAGTGTTGCTCATGGAGTCTTGAGATAGGAAGGGGCTAAGAACGAATTGGCTCAATCCTTGCCAGAGCCGTAGGTCTCGATTCGAGAAGCATTGGTCTCTGGCGTTGCCTCCAGTTGACATGTCTGATCGCGTTGCCACTCCTGCAAGGCGATCACATCCCACAGCAAGGTGCCATGGATGTTTCCAGTCGAATAGACGTAGTGGGTGCCGGGCTTGAAAATCTTTTTGGCCTTGCGCTGACGTAACCAGCTACCAGAAACGCGCAGCAGCTCTGCTGCTTGCTCCGTATTTACGAAGTTGGTCGGTGTCATGAGGCCCTTTTGGCTGCGTTGGCGGTGGCTTTGAGCGGCTTGTGCAAGCAACTGCTCGATGGCTCCATTTACAAACTACGAGGGGTTGTCGCGCTCAAAAATTGAGCCTTGCAAAGGCCTCGCAGCTGGCTTTGGCCCGCCTAAACCAAAAGCTCTCAGGGCGCACACAGGGCGCAACCACTTTTGCTATTCGCTGAGATTCAAGTCGGGGCGACAGGATTCGAACCTGCGACCTAGTGCTCCCAAAGCACCCGCGCTACCAAGCTGCGCCACGCCCCGCCACGCAAGAATCCTAATCTCTGGAGTGCTTATCAGTAAAACCTTTGCCACCAATAGGTTGGGCATTTTTGTAGAGAATCACTCTGAGTTCGTCTGTGGCGTGGGCGTCACTCAGCCGATCGGGGTGATTTTTCTGCCTTGATGCTCAGACAATGGCGGTGGCAATCCCTATGGGTTCAATTTGTGCAGACGCTTCAGCAAGAGTCGGCGGAGATGCGCTAGGCCGTTTTTTCGACCGTCAGGGCTTAAAACTCAGCCGATCATCAATGATCATGATCACCTGATGCTGGTAGAGCTATATCTAGCTGGGATAAAACTTCCGAAGCTAATGATGGAGACTGGTCGAGCAGAGACAAATTTGAGCTTTGGCCAGCACTATTCAGGAACATACTGATGCAACACCCTCCACAAGAATTGATTCGCCGCTTGGAGCGAGTGCTAACTCCGAAAGAAATGGAAGCCTGGCTAGAAGGCTGGCAACAATCATTGGCAGCTGGTGCAGAACCACCACCGATTCCAACATGGGGGTTGCCATCACCTAGCCCAAATAGGAATATCTAGCTTACAGAGAAGTTGTGATTTGCCTTCTCTATTCTGATTGAATCATTCAATGGTTGTTGGTGTTTTAGCAGCGCTTTGTGGATCTCTTGCTTGGACATTAAGTAGTAGTCTTTGGCGCTCAATCAAAACGTCTTTAACTGCCTGGCAATTAAATGGTCTTAAGATCGTCATTGCCACATTATTTTTGTGCCCTGTACTTCTATTCTTGCCATGGTCTGAGCAGACCAATGGCTTGATGTTGTTAATGGCCAGTGGCGCTTTAGGCATTGCATTGGGAGATAGCTTCTACTTCGCTGCACTGCGTCGACTAGGAACACGAAGAACATTGACAATTGAAGCGCTAGGCCCTCTTTTGGCGAGCTTTTACGGAATGACATTTTTGGCTGAGATAATTAATTTGAAATCATGGTTTGGAGCAATCCTTGTTGCTACATCAGTCGTCATTGCAGCCTTTCAGCAACCGCCGGAAAAGGGAGTGGGTTTCAATCGACAGTTCTCGTCTCAACGATTAGGCATGCTCTTTGCTCTATCTGGTGTTATTTGCGGAGTTAGTGGTGCCGCACTTTCACGACAGGTACTCCTTTTAGGACAGATCACACCTTTGCAAAGTGCTGCTATTCGCTTACTAGGTGGATTATTGCTCATTATTCCTTGGCTACGCAAATTCATTCGGCCAATTCCTTATCCACGCCCGTCGCAAATCCGTTGGCCCAGGATTCTGTTTGCAACATTGTTGGGAACCAACCTTGGGATTATTTTGCAACAGCTAGCTCTGCAAAAGCTACCGTTAGGGATTGGGGTGACATTACTGAGCAGCTCACCTGTAATGGCTTTGCTTCTTTGCCGTTATGAAGGCGATAGACTAAGGCTTGGAGGAATAGCTGCATCTTTTATGGCAGTTATTGGAATTTGGCTTGCAGTAACTAGCTAAATAATAAAACTTTAACTCTACAAATAGAATCCTTCCCTTTTTTTATCAACCAACTCAGGCTCGCCATAGCATTAACCATTACTTAAGAGGGCGTGGCTATCAAAGATGTCATAGTTAGCTTTGTTGTCTTAAAGATCACTAGGATCAAAGCAACAGATTAGGCGTTAGAGAAACAGATGAGTTGGAGAAGTTATTCTTCAAAATATTGATGGTAGCTGGCGAAAGACCGATGGGAAGAGTCAAGTGTTTGCTCTAGCTTTTAAGCTAACATTATTTTTCATTAGGCAGCTATTTCTAGACTCTGGATGTTATAAATAGGGGCATCAGATGGTGAGAAGCCTTAACAAAGCAAGGTGTCTCTTGTCGCTTGAAGACAGCCAGAGAATCTAAATTATCGAATTATCAATGAATGCCCATACTGCCCTGCTAATAGATGCTCATTGCCTTTTCATGACGTTTGGCATCGGCCATAGCTAGGGCAAAAGTAACCTTCAGATGGAAGGTTGACGAATGAGCATTACTTTTATATTTGCTCTATCGCTGTAGATAAAGAGCTACTCAGTTTTCGCTTCAGTTATGCCCCTTATGGGTCGCACTGACTTCAGAAGGGGCATCGTGACCACCGGCCATTTGCTTAAGCGACTGACTAGCGCAGATCGTGCTTAGAGCAATTACAACCAAGGATCCAGTGCGCAGGACCTCCAGAACGATAGGGAGGTGAGCATTGATTCGGTCTCGAACGGTAGTCATCAGATCAATTGAGAACATCCAATTACAGCAAACAATCAACCAAGAAAAAACCCTTGGTGGAATTTTTGAAGGGAGACGTTGCTTGAACGTCTTGTTTAGCAGTATGGAAGGCACAGGCAAATTCTTCCTTCCAACCCTTAGATAGCTCAGCCTTCTTGTATTGCAATGATCTTGACCAGTCATACCCCAATGCTGTTTTGCGCTAGAGGCCAGATGAGACAGAAATCCCACAAGCATCAATGTGTTCGTGAAGATCATTGGAACAACTGTCTACCCTTGCAGTCAACCCAGCTTTACCTGGTTGAGTTTTTGGAGCCCAGTGAGATTGGTTAAAGCTCTGCTCAGCAATAGGTTGGAGTTAGACGATGCTCAATCACTGCAGATAGAAGCAAGACCTTGCATGACCAGCCCTGAGAAGATCGCTAGACAAATTCATTCTATTTCTGGTTTGACTGCCAAATTGCATAACCTGTAAACGCCTTTGCTTGTCTCAGCCGATAGTGTTCCTAAAATCGGGCAAACAACGGAGCCGTTCTCATCACTTGTGGATCGTCAACCCAGAGGCTCAGTAGTTTGGTTCTAGAAGCATTGCTGCGTAGAGCGGAGCAGAGCAGATCGACTCATATCAGAGAAAGGAAACAACCAGGGCTTTGTAGCAACGTAAGCCATTCACTCCCCGTGGCAGGCAAGGCAACGGCTATGCGAATGCTGTCCTCAATTGTTGTCTTGATGTTGCGATGACGCCAGGCCGCTGCAATAGAGTCTGTAAGGCTTAGCCAAAAAGTATCCTTATGGCTCTGGAGGCCCTGATGGACTCTCTCTCTTCTATGGATGTTTTGGGATTAATAGCTGGAACACTAACCACAATTGCTTTTGTTCCTCAATTAGTAAAGGTTTGGCGATCTAAATCAGCAAAAGACATCTCTTACGTGATGTTCATTCTTTTTATCGCCGGCATCATCCTATGGGAAATATATGGATGGGGAATACATTCTATGCCAGTAATCCTGTTCAATGTAATCACCTTCATCCTAGGGCTGGCAATCCTAATTCTTAAGTTTGTCTTTGACAGGCCAGCTGGCGAGTCCCCAGAGACGTCGAAATAAAATCCTTGTATCACGAGCTCATTCTTTACTTAATTTCTGCAGGCAAGATATATCCAAGACCTGTCTAGTTAAAATATCCTTCTCGCAAAAAGTGTCTGCCATAATAAGGTATGGAATATTAACTCGATTCAAAACATGATCTCAACATATTCAACTACTGCCGCATTGAAAATATTCACCATTGCCTGTGTTGACCTAATCCAAGTTAATCTCTTGCGTTTACGGTTCGAAGCCTTTGTATCGACGAATATTTGTGTGAGCAGAGTCACAGCATATCTTGTCTCTGATCACTACTTATCAGCCATTATTGGGAGAAACTATCAACACTCAGAGCTTTATGCTTTCTAACTTATTTCAGACCAATGAACAGCGACACTCCCAAAAAACAACAAAAGGCACAGATTTTAAAACGCGTGAAATATCTAACGAAGCACGGCCGTCATCAGGAAGCCATGTCATTGTTTTCTAAACATTTTAAATGAAGCAAGTCATCGCAAAAATTGCTCCATCTTTTGTTTGCTGAGAAATGCATGGATGATGAAAGGTTCATTTTCTTAACATTACCTTGCCTGTTTTTCATTAGTCAGTTATAAGGAAGTCAAGAATACTAATAAATTTCTCAATTAATTCCATTGTTCAAATGTCAAATCAAAATCTAAGCTCATGAGCAACCGAAAATCAGCCCCGCTTGCCTTAACTAGTTTATCCCTTGCCATGATCCTTTGTAGTGGATGTTTAGGGAGCAGTGAGCCTCAGAAATCCTCTAGAGATATGAGTTCTGAGGAGAGAGCAGAGGTTGAAACAGCTAAAGAACAGCCGAAACCTGAAAGCACCCCAGTAAGGAGAACAGCTCACAAGAGAAATGTAAATGCAATAGCTATTGAGCCGCATGAGCTTGATAGTGTTGAGGTTGCGCTAATGAGAGTCAAACGCTCAAGTGGAAACACATTAAATATCTATTGGACATATACTAATAACTCTTCAGAGGAGAAGAAGCTTACTAAGGGATGTCATGGTTGGCCCTGTAACTATAGGGCAGCTTCAGATGCTTATATCATCGACAATGTTAATCAGAAAAAGCATCTTGTTGTAAAGGCTGATGGCAAGCCAATAACAAGTAATCAATCAATGTTAGGTAGGGAAAATACCTTAGAGCCTGGTGCCACTATTAATGTGTGGGCCAAGTTCCCTGCTCCGCCAAACGATATTGAAACGATATCTTTATACCTTCCTGGCATCCCTCCAATCGAGGATGTACAAATCACAGAATGACTCAATGAATAAAAACAACCTTCAACATACAAATAAGATAAAATGGGCATTCCATACTCTTCTTTTAGTTTCTTGTCTTCTTCCGCATTGTCTCAGGGCTAATCAAGATAATCGTGGCCCTGAGCTTATTGATCAGGAAGCAAAGGAGATAGACCTTATTCAACGCCCGATTGAACATAAGTTATCAATTCTAGATCTTGATTATAAGATCCAGGGTCTTGCCTATTCGATGAAGGATCTTACCTCTTCGATTAATGATCTCAATATTACTACTAAACAAGAAAATGAGGTTCTCATTGAACTTGCTGCTGATGTTCTCTTTGATTTCGATAAAGCCAACCTCAAGCCATCAGCTGTTGCTTCTCTTGAGACTGTCGCCAAACGCATCCGTGAGACTTCAAGGGGCGATGTTCGCGTTGAAGGACATACGGACTCGAAGGGTTCGAATGAATATAATCAAACGCTTTCTGAGAAGCGTGCAGTTTCAGTTCGAGACTGGTTTGTCTCTGATGGTGGCCTAAGCAGTGTTCAATTCGTCACCAAGGGCTTGGGGGAATTGAAGCCGGTGGTCTCTAACACAACTGAAAAAGGAGGCGATGATCCAATAGGACGACAGCGCAATCGACGTGTAGAGATTATCATTAAGACTGCAGACTAAATTCTGCTAATTATCAATTTCCATTTGATTCCAATCTGACAATCCTTCTTGTTATTTATTTTGCCTGTCCAAGAATATGTAACGAATGTGTGTTCTGTTCATTCCAATCAGCTAGTTTGTTACTTAGCAGCCTTGCTGTGTTGGCCATCTTAAGGATGTTCTTTCAAGGAGAAGGAATCACACTCTAATTTGTGCATGGCTCGAAGTTTTCGTTCAATGCTGGGCCGCCGTCTGCTGGTTGGATACAGCTCGATTTTTGTGACTGTGGCAGTCCTTTCTTGATTCTATAGTGTTGATCTTTTCTTCCATTAGAATTCATTTGCCCACTGATTTCAGATAGGAGCATCTGGCCAACCAGCCCTAATTGGCTACCGATAAATAACGAGATGAAGAAGCTGATCACCAACAAGGGCCAAGGTGCTGACTTGTCGGTCTTGAGTTTGGCCATATCTAAATTTAGAGGCTTAGGGTCTCTAAGCAATTGATAGTCGTCATCTTTGACACCACTTAACGCAAGCCATTCATTCCCTAGGCTTCCGTTCTCTGCAGGATCCTCGCAGCTAGCCATGGCTTAAAGGAGCGTGATTGCCGCGAGACTACCCAGCTGGGTAGACCATAATCCCAAAACAATCCCATGATTTTGTTCAAGATAGCTCTAGGATTGTCATGGCTAAAGAACAGAATCTCCTGTCTTTGTTTCGTTACTAAAACTATAGATATTTTCCATCGACTCCGAATCCTTGGTAAAAATGTATTTTCCGATTTTTGCATCGCCTTACTATACCTATGAACTGGCCACCCAACAAAGCTTGGACAAGCACAACTTATAGGCTTGGTTTTCGCCATTTTGTTGCGATCAACTATGGTGGTAAGGGAGCAGATCGATGGGTAAATCTCGTTTCTGTGCTAGATGGGCAAGCACGTTTACGTGTGTCTTGGCAGGAGATGAAGGACTCCTCTATGTGGAACAGTGGCTGGCAACAGCTACCAACACTTGAAGCCAAAACACCTGATGATCAGATAGTGAATCAACAAATAGACCAAAATACGCAAGAGGCTTGTTTGCATCCTTCTGAGGATTTTGATAGTCGGCCTTGGTTTGATCAAGAAAACAATTGAGCTGATTAGATGCCTGACGTTTCTTATTCTATTTGTTGATGATTGGATCAAAGACCATTTACTCCCCTTTCTAATTATTGATACCTACTTGTTCCTAGACTCACCTCTTATCCATTCTCAACCGCTTACCAAGTAGTGCCTGCATAGTTTATAAATAGGGCTTTGCTGTTAAATGAAAAGCAGCTTAATGGAACCCAGCAGGCTTAAGTGTTACTTCGAGAAATCCCTGTAGTTCAGATGTAGGTAGGATCTCTTTGACTGCTTCACCAATAGGGATGATTAAACCAGATGCTATCAGTAATGGCATGCGGTCAACTCTCATGCCGTTGCCTATTTTCTGAACGCATAGTAGTTCTGTAACTCCGTCTGAGTTGTTGCGCTCATACAGCTTGGCATTGTTGATTTGGGCAAGAGCAGATGGAACGAATCCATGTTTTGCTACAACATTTGTGAGTTTCATAGTCCTAGCCTCTCTTTGATTAATGGGTCGAGATCTTTCTTGAGGAGAGCGGCATAGGCGAGAGCTAGGTTTAAATCACCTCGCTGCTCGGCATATTCGATTGCATCGAGCACTGCCAACTTGATCGTGTGGATGTTTGTCAGTTCACGCGTTGCTGACGTTCTCTTGATTGTGTTGTTCATTTGCTCATTGCGATTGAGTTGTTTTGATGCCGGACTTTGCCGGCCCCTGAATCATCGACCCTTTGGGATGCAAAGTGCAACCCCTGGTGTGTGGGGATATCCCTACGCTTCACTCTGGATCCCTTATGGCTAATATCTCATGGCTGATAAAGCTTCAGGGCAATGCCTGTCAATCTCACCATCACCAGGCGACTGGCTGTCAACCTTCCGCTTTCGCTTGCAGCAGAGGTGGAACGCTTGGCAAGGAATGAGCGTCGTTCTATTGCCTCATGGCTTAGAAACGCTATTGAAGATCAGGTCTTACTCGAACTCAATCGCGAACAGCACAGGTCTTGAATGGTCTCAAGCCGTTTTCAATAAAGCTGATCAAGTGACAATCAGACCTTATCCCTATCGTGTCTTCTACAAGGCCCTTCGAGCAGACTGGTTGGCTTACTCATTCCATTAAGCAAGCTCTTGTCTATAACGATCATTTGCGAACGGCTTTTTGGGCTGTCTTTTGAGAACGTGAATGCGAACTATCAACGTCAGTGAACAGTTCTAATCATCATGCTGAGATGACCAGGAGAAAGGCCAACCCAGCTCGCATCAAGGGCTGGGTGTGGTTCTGTCGATCATCTCGTTGCCATTCTCCGGTTATGCGACCTTGCTGGAACAATGCAGATCAAGACGCTGCCAGCAACCGCTTTGGAATTTCGGAAGTTGCCAGACTCTCTGGGCTTCCTTTTGTTGACTTCTAATCTGACAGCAATGCTCGCAAAGGCATGGCTCTAGATCCACCCCAGTTGCCTGTAACAGTGTTGCCATTGTGCTTTGGCAGTTACCCAGGGATACCAAAGAGTTATGCCATTCGCCAGCCCTCCGTTTTGTGAGGCCAGAAATCAGCCAAGGCTTTTTGCATGCCCTGCAACGATCATTTTCTAAACAAGTAGCCCAGGCCTATTGCCAATCGATAGCCAACAGCCCCAACGACCTGACCATGCCCTACTGATTCATCCTTTTCTATTGAGTGGATCAATCACCATGAATCCCTTGGAACCCCAGGACCTGCCTGATCTTCCCAACCTGAAGTTGGCAGTTGTGGGCCACGTTGAATGGGTCACATTCCTGTCTATAGATCAACTACCCCAGCCTGGGGTAATCGGCCATACCGATCATTATTTTGAAGAACCCGCTGGCGGTGGAGCTGTCGTCGCAGTGCAATTGGCTCGGCTCGTTAAACAACCCGTTCAATTCATAACAGCGCTAGGTCGAGATTCATACGGTGAACAGAGTTTTCAAAGACTGCAGCAGCTTGGCTTAAGCCTGACTGTGGCTTGGCGTGATCAACCCACTCGTCGGGCGATCAGCCTGGTTGATTCTCATGGGGAACGGGCAATTACAGTGATTGGCGATCGTTTACAGCCCAGAGCAAAGGATGCGCTGGCCTGGGAATCCCTTGCTGGTTACGACGGTGTTTTTGTGACTGCTGCAGATGCACCCGCCTTGCATCATTGTCGTCGTGCTGCTGTGATGGCAGCTACTCCTCGCGTTCGTCTAGAGACACTTGAGCAGGCGAATATTCAGCTTGATGCGCTAATTGGTAGTGGTCTTGATCCAGGCGAACACGTTCCAGATACAGCCCTCTTTCCAACTCCCCGGCTGAGAATTGCAACCGAAGGAGCTTTAGGAGGTCAGCTATGGCCTGGCGGACGCTATCAGGCTGTTTCACTGAAGTCTCCAGTTGTGGATTCCTATGGCTGTGGAGATAGCTTTGCCGCTGGGGTAACTGCCGGTTTGGCTGCTGGCTGGACTGTTGAACAGGCGATCAACCTAGGGGCTCACTGCGGTGCAAGCTGTGCAACTCATTTTGGGCCTTACTCCAGTGATCAGTGAGTCTGAGAGTTCGGAGTTGATTCGGCCCTCAGAACTTCAACGCAAGCCTGCGAATAGAGCTTGACAGTACCTTGAAGTGAGGGTGAACCTGCTGCACTTGGGCAATCACTATCGGATCTATTTCAGCCAGGGGAGAGAGAGCTCTCAACTCGATTTAGAGAGATGACGCTTGGTTGGCACAGGCAATTGGCTTCAAGAGTGATCAGCCTATAAATCCAAGAGATCACACCTGATGAGGCCCAATATCTTCGCGCTAGCTGAGCACTTTTTTGCTTGTTGACAAGACGTCTTGCTGGGTTTGATCAATTAACCAGCGGACCATTCGCCCTTTGCATTGTTCTCTAGCGATGGGCAGCTCAACTGCTGGATCAGGGCTTTCGAAGATCGATGCAATCCTTGCTACAAGAAGGTCAATGCGTTAAAAGCTTTAGTACTACCGAATTGGATGACGATCAATGCGATCCTCTCCACACCCTTACGAGCTGGCACTTGTTGTTGGCATTGCCCTATTGCTCGGAGGGCGCTTTTCAGTTTTCACTTTGCGCCCCGTATTTATTAGCGCAATCGCCTTGTTGATCACATTGACTGAATCGGGTTCCCAACGACCTGTAAAACCTTCCCGATCATCGTTAACTCCAGTTCCTTCAACGCCTGTCAATCGGGATGCACAACCAGCACCTATCCCAGAATGGGGTCCACATGCCCATCAATTATCCAGCAGTGCATCGACTTCACGGTTGAGGGTGTCACCCCCTCGCGCTCGGAAGAAGCTTCATCCCCTTTCTTCTGGCCTGACCAAGGCTGTCAATCCTGACTAGATCAAAAGAGAGCGGCAGGCTGGCGCAGATGTTTGTACTTAGATTTTGCTTCACTACGAAAACTATTTGGTTATTGATCTCTAAACAGAACACCCTTTGATCAAACTGACTGAATCTGATCAATAGTCTGATTCTTTCTTGTCATTTTTTATGGATACAATATTGATTCCTCCTTAAAGTTCTCGCGTACTCTAGCAATATCATTGATTTACATATTTCTAAGATATCGATTTTGGAATGATTAGGCAACTATCAAGTCTTGTCTATTACTCGATTGATCGTGTTGGTGACATTATTTTTCCTCATCTGCAATTCCTTCAACCCAGTGTTGATAAACTTTATTTTTAGTTCCGTCAAACCCCTGCAGCTTTAGCCAATGATTCCAAACCCTGGAGAGCTCAATCGCATCTTCAGGAACTTGTCTTGCGGTCGGCAAGCTTTTTGTAGGTTTTGGTACAAGTAATGTCAGGCTTGGTTCGAGTACATTCCAAGCAGCACCCTTCTGGGCCGAAATGATTACTGCATCAAGATTATCATTTTTGAGTTCCTTGAGTAGCTCGGCCGTTCCTTTCGATGTGTTCAGGATAGCGTGAGGAAGCAATCGTTGCACCCAGTTGATACTGTATGGGGAATGAGCTTCGAGGCCAACTCGAAAACCTTTTATAGCCTTGATCTCTTTCCATCTATATTTGCTACTGAATCGACTCCCCTTTAACAGCAATCCTATGCCATAGCTTTGATTGGTTGAAGTGTACAACACCTCAGCAGACTCCTGAGGTATAATGATATCGCTGGATAGCTTTAGGTCACATAATTCATTCTTCAGTGCCTCTAGTCCATTTGGTCTAACCTTATTTGGATTGCCCAAGTGATCGATTTGAATAAAGCTGGCTTTCATCCCCATATCTTCTGCAAATAAGAGTCCAGTTTCTACATCAGCTCCAACCAACTCTTGTTTTGCATTGCGATAAGCCATTGGATAATCCTGCTTATGGATGCAGTAACGAATTGTTCCTCTAGCCTTCATTGACGACCAGATGCCGGCTTCTTCGAGTGGCTTGGGTTCCTCGATTAGCTCGGCTTTTTCTTTGGCCAGAACAAAGCCTTGAGTCTCGAGTTGACTTCGGTATGGATTGCTTGGTTGCGGAATTTGATTGAGGATAAACCGACTCACACTGATGAATATTGGGATAATTAGCATTGAGATAGCAACCGGTAAAAGTTTCGACAATCTGTAACGAAATCCCTCTAGGCTGATCCATGTACCAACAAGTACAAGGCTGATCACACTCATGCATGCGAGCAGCGTGCCAAGACGTGCTACAGCCAACTGATCAAGGGCGATATAGAGATTCACCATGTCTGTAGGGAGGCCCATCTTGCTCAGCAGGAATGTCATCGCAAGCACTCCTTCAAGGAAGGTGCTTGCCAGGCCTGTAATCAGGAAGCTGGGCATTTGTTCGACTGTTAACGGATTGCCTGTGAGCCAACCTGCAAAAGGTACGAAAGCAAGCGACAACACTCGGCCCATATCAGGAAAGACCAGCGCAAGAGGCGTTAGCACCTCAACCGGTAATTCGATCGACTGAGCTAACTTTTTACGGCTTTCACGATCTTCTAAGCCAAGCGAACGTTGTCTTGCCATCCCCTCAATCAAGAGCTGTTTGCCTTGATTGATTAGTAATGGAAGTACCACCAGTAAATTTGCTGTTGAGAACGCAATCACAAGCGGTGTACGGAAAGACTTGATGAGTTCCCCGGCCTTGATAGGGATGACTGCTTGAACGAGGTAGGGAAGGAAGAGAAATGTAAGGACAACTGCAACTCCGCCCTGCAAAACAATGTAGATGGCGAGTCGAGGGATCTCTGATGGTGAAACTTGAGACGTCGTGCTTGCGAGGATCGCAAATACTCCAAGTGGTGTATACCTTGCGATGTATGCAGAGATCTTCAAAAGCCCTGATTGAACCCGGTCCAACACCTCGATCAGGCCCTGCCTTTTTGGAACTGAAATCAGAGCGATGCCGAGCGCAATAGAAAACAGCACTACTGCTGGAATTTGTGTGTCTGCAAATGCTGCGAATGGATTGACTGGAATAAACAGTTCGATGAGGTTCATCGGCTGAGCAGCTTCTAAGAGGCTTGGCCGGAAGAACGATGCTTCCCGCCAATCTGGAAAGCCAAGGGGAATCAAAAGCACTGCCCCGAGCACGACCACCCAAAACCCCATCAGCACAATTGCCGCTCGGCCGAGCAGCCGACTTGCTTGAGCAAGTTCAAGGCGTCCCACTCCAGCCACGAGCGAAATGCTCAAAAACGGCACAACTGGCATCTGGAACAGCCGAAGGAAGCCTTCCCCTATTGGTGCAAGCAGGCTCACCATGGCGACGGGAAGCATCAGCCCGGCAATGACCCCTGCCAGCAAACCTTCAAGGATCTGCATCGATAGGCTCTGACGCAGAAAGCGGCTCAGTGGCCAAAGAAGCCATCGCAGTCCGGGAACCATCTCGGCAACTCCATGTCTCGGAGGGCGTTTCACGTCAGTAAAACGATTTCTCACGGTTAGCCATTAAAGGCAAGCACAGAGTTGAGAACCTGTCACTCAAGATCAATGATCAGTTGATCAATGATCAGTTGATCAATGCGTAGTGCTTAAAAATCTCAGCGTTTAGATTTATCGCCACAGAAATGTCTTCTTGGCACTTGAGGCCTCTATACTTATGTGTTTACTATAGAGTCTAGTCTTGCTTTTCAGCATTGCCTCAATAGGCTTAATTCGCTTTTAAAAGCTAAATCCCAGCAGACGCAAGGCTTCGCAACTGATCTTCTATTCATAGATTTATGACTTGACATATTTTTACTTAACGAGCCTTTACTGGCAGCTATCTGACTCATGCTCTTCTGCGTAATTTGCTGCCAAATCCTAATTATTCATAGTGTTAATGACTTCTTTCCGATGAATCTATAATAGCTTTCCTTTTGATTACCGAGCTAGTTGTCACAATCGATTTGACGGCGATAGTGAGTATGGGACTGCGCTCGAGCACAATCAATAAAGACCTAGCTATTTCGCAAGGCCTTTTCTTTTTTGTCAGCTAGCTTTTGGCTGGTGATGATTTTTTGTCTTCAGTTCTTACCACAGTTGAGAATAAGGCTGATCTGATTAATGATTAACGTCCCCCTACGATCACAGGCGTCCCGCCTCCTTTTGATCCTGGCAAAGCGGGTACAACCTTAGTGCTGCCGTCCCATTTGTCTAGGAACAGTTTGAAAAGCACCTGGTCGTCGAGGGTGCGGTTGAGGGTTTCGTATCGCTGTGCTTCCTGCTCAGCAATTTTAACTTCGGTTTGCGCTCTGAGGAGTTGTTGTTCTGCAATCTGCTTTTGTTCGATAGCTGCCCTGTACTCTTCAGCGATGACAAGGCCAGTGAGATCAAGGCCACGAACTTCTACATAGTCAAACTTATCGAGTTCATCAGCGACAGCCCGTTCCACCAGCTCTGAGATGTCGCTCCACTTGCTGGCGATAGTAACCAGTTCATATTGAGAGAACACTGATTTAAGTGCCTTGAGCAGAGAGGGTTGAATGATGCGTGGATAGATTTCGCGGTCATTGCTGGCGATTGTGCTAAAAACACGTCCGGCTTCATTCGGCCGTACTGCATATTTCACCGTGGCGGTAGCCTCAATGACTTGAAGGTCCTTGGTTAGGGAGGCGAATTTCTCTGGCCTCACCTGCGTGCGGACATCAAAGGGTGCTACTGCTTGGATGAACGGAATCTTGAGATTTAGCCCGGGCAGACGAGATCCACCAGTGACTTTGCCCAACGTTGTCACAACTCCAACTTGACCTGCTGGAACAACGAACAGGGCCTGTGTGATCAAGATAAGGCTGGCAAACAAGAGAGCGATCAGAAGTGATGCCGCGCCTCCGGGGGTATTGGGAGTGACGTTACGAAAGGGGGTTTCCATGTCTAGATCGCGATTGCTCAAGCCTATGGAGCTTTCCTGCATTTTGTTGATGCTGGTCGCTTCGATTGAGGACCTCAACACCATTGAGCCCTTTAGCTCTAAGACAACCAGTAGACCTAACTAAACCCTGACAGGCTCCTTTAAATACATTTACCCTGCACCCTTACGTGTCCCAATGCAATCTTCTAGGGATCTGTTAACGGGAAGATCTTCTGCATTGTCATGGATATTTCAATGATGATAAGAACTCATTGATTACTCAGTGAATCTTCTCGCGTAGATACGAAGTAGGATGCAAATTCATCCACATCAGTTTGGCTATTAAGCCCAAGAGGATCTCCACAATCGTTGACAACCATTGATGCAACAAGGGATGCGATTTTGTTTTCGTCTATACTTTCCAGCTGCTTGTCGTTAGAGATGACAGCAGTCCATAACGAGGGGTTGAATGAGGGTTTGCGATTTTCAGCGATCGCAATTTTAAGAGCACTTTGTTGCGTAAGCCCCATTGCAATTCCATTGCAAAATTTGCCTGAATAGCCTTTTGCGACTTTGAGCTCCAATGGCGTAGGTTCTTCTACATCAACAACCTCAGAAGCGAAGACTGTTGTAGGTGAGAATGTTGTCAAAACAAGTGTTAATAAGGCTATTAGAGTCGCTGTTCGCTTCAGCCTGATCATGAAGGTCTTGAGGATTGCCATGGCGATCTATCTGTCTTGATGATGGTGCCACAGCTGCTTAGCTTGCCTGAATGGCACGAGCTATTGCCTGATTGCGATCAGGCAGCACATGAAGCCTGAATCAGTATCAAGTTGATTTAGGTATTTTGATCAAGTTCGCAGGCAAGATCGCATTGGGTTAGCGCTGGGTTGGTCAGTCGCTCGAGCACTCGTGCCATATCCACCGCAGACAACTCTCCGTTGCTGTTCCACTTGAAGGTGGTTTTGCGTTGGGGAGGGCTTTTGTCGGGTTTTGCTGTTCTGGAGTTTTGGGTGCTCACGCTTAGCTCCCAGTATCGGGTGATACATATAAGCCTGAGAAGCACTGCTGAAGCTCAATTCTTACCCAACCTTTACTCAGCTTTTCTTTAGCTTTGCCTTCTCGGAACTCCTTCTGCTTGTCTTTGCAGCTGTTTCAGCAGGCTTAGCTTGAGTTCATTGGCTGTCATGGCCTTTGATTACGTTGATGGACGGGCGGGGTTGTTCAGTGCTAAAAGTGGCAGCGATTTTGAAATGGCCGTTATGGACGTGGTTATGCCTGCAGTGCTCTTTGCCTCAGCAGTCGGGCCCTCAATCCGTCCCGAGATAGCACTGCTTATCGCTGGAGGACTGTTCCTGCTTGCCACGCAAGTCTTCGTCAAAAAAGAAGGCTGAACCCTCTTTTGATAAGGCGAGCATTCAACTGGGCTCAGCCTGAAATGGCCCTCCATGGTTCATGGAGGGAATTGCCATAACGGCTTCATGTTTCTCATGCTCTCTAGGAAGAAATACTGTTGTGTTTGCTGATCTCGCCTCAGCACATCTCAATCAACTGGCTCAAATCTTTGGTTTTTTTGAACTCCCTGGTCCGGTCTAACCATCAAGAGTTGATTGACTCGCCTTTTCAGGCTGAATAAATTCTCTTTAACATCAGGGCGTCTTCTCCTCTATCGACCGCTGGGCTCGTCCCTAGAACTATGCAGTCTGACCTCCCCTAGACCTGGCCATTGCAGGGCTGTATGTGATTGGCAGTCTTGAGTTCTTGAAAATTCTGGCAGGAGAGGAAGCGGCCGTTTGCTGCATATGGGCAAGGCTTGGCTTTAACCTCTTTGGTGCATTTGATTTTTTACTCTGGTGAGGATTCCGTCAGGCATCTCAACCAGGCGAAGCAGGAATTGCTATCTATTGAAAGAAGAGTGGTGAATGAGCCATGTGTTTAATCGGCTTGCTTGGCCTTGTAGCCC
The DNA here is from genome assembly GCF_000760295.1 of Prochlorococcus sp. MIT 0701. Lineage (GTDB taxonomy): Bacteria > Cyanobacteriota > Cyanobacteriia > PCC-6307 > Cyanobiaceae > Prochlorococcus. The sequence continues at coordinate 59,931 of NZ_JNBA01000014.1, read as the reverse complement.
CAAGAATTGTGCTGATTGCACTTTGGTTCTTTTATCAACCATTTATCATGAGCCCATTTGCTGGCGTTTGGATCTGGCCATTGTTAGGGCTATTTTTACTTCCAACGACGACCCTTGCTTATTGTTGGGCAATCGCACTGGATGGTGGGATCAGCAGCTTTAGTGGATTGTTGATTCTTGCAATGGGCATTCTGTTTGACATTGGTTTCCTTGGCGGTGGAAGAGGAGTGCTGCGTCGTTAATGCGAATGTGCCTATTGATTGATAAGGGTTGGGGAATACTTTCTCAATCTCCTTCAGGATCTAAATTTGCCTAGGTCATAGCCGCTCGAATCAAGATGATTGATTAGCTCGACGGTCGCTGATGATTTTGGCCAGCTCCAGAAAGTAACCTGCTACAACAAACTTGCCACGATTGTTTCGACTCGAGTCTGGGTCGCTGCGAATCGTTGCGGTTTCGGCCATTAGTAGATCAACTTCACTTTGAGATAGTTCGTACAACTCGGAGAGGTTCACCTCCCGTCGAAGTAAATCTGACTTGAACCAGCGGTCCTGAGATTCTTGTGGGGGAACACCTGGTTCAGTTGAGTGGCTACCTACAATCGGACTCAAGAGATTGGCAACGTATATATTCCCATTCAGAATACTTGCCGTCGCAAGTTTTAAGGCGAGCACGAGACTTTCATACCCCTATTGCAGCAGAACATCCATTCTCCAGGGCATCATGTCAACTCGCAGGGCTGTGAGATCAGGATGGTCTCTATGGACGTAAGGGGCGAAACTGTCTTGATGTTGTCTATGCAAGCGTGATTCAGCACCCTTATGAGGTGATCGTGATCGGCTCTGGTGCTACTGGAGGGGTTGCTGCTCTAACCCTTGCAGAAGCTGGAGTACGTGTGCTCGTGGTAGAAGCTGGGCCAGATTTGTCTGCTCAAAAAGCCCTGGGCTCAGAACCTGGAAACACCCTTAGACGTTTGGAAGGTTTATGTAGCGGCAAGCATCGGTATCAGGCTCAACATCCTGGCTACTGGAAAGCGAACCCGTTGCTCTACGCGAATGAAAAGGAGAATCCCTATACATTTCCTTCTCAACACCCCTTCATCTGGACACAGGGCCGTCAGGTGGGGGGGCGCAGCCTCACTTGGGGTGGAATCACTCTTCGTCTTTCAGATCAGGACTTCAAGGCTTCGCGTAGAGATGGTTATGGGCCTGAATGGCCACTGCACTACAGCGAGTTAGCTCCTCATTATTCCGCCCTAGAAAAGCGCTTGAAGGTCCATGGTCATGTGGATGGGTTGGAACAGTTACCGGATGGCAACTACATCCCCCACTTACCATTCACCACTAGCGAAAAGCAGTTCGCTAGTGGTGTTGATGCGGAACTTGGGTATCCAGTCATTCACTCACGAGGGTTCGGACCTCATCAGCCTTCAGTTGATGGACCTTGGCCTCGTTCAAGCAGTCCAGGCAGCACCTTACAGATGGCACTTGCTACAGGCAAGGTAGAGATACTGAGCAACCACAAGGCTGAGCGGTTGCTAATGCATCCAGATCATGGAGCAGCCCGAGGGGTGCTGGTGATTAATCAGCACAACGGCAGCCGACAAGAGCTCAATAGTGAGCTTGTGGTGCTTTGTGCATCCACAATTCAGAGTCTTCGTCTCCTGTTGAGTTCCGAAGTCAAGCATCACAGCGCGGGGTTTACTGACCCCTCGGGCAACCTCGGTTGCTATTTGATGGACCACGTCTCCACCTGTCGCTTCTTTGCTCTGCCACGTGGCCAAATGAAGCAGGTGTCTGAGGCTGACTCAACTGCGAACGTGCTTTCTGGGGCTGGCAGTTTTTTTCTTCCTTTCGGTGCTTGCTTGGAACCCAAAGATCAGTTGAAGTTTTTGCGGGGTTATGGAATCTGGGGAGGGATTGATCGCTTTGAACCTCCAGGTTGGTTGAAACGTAAACCAAACACAGCTACAGGTTTCCTGATTGGGCATGGTGAAGTGTTGCCTGCACATCACAACAAAGTGTCGCTATTAAGCACTTTGGATCGCTGGGGTGTTCCGGTACCACATATCGATTGTCGATGGGGGCAGAACGAGCAAGCCATGGTTGATCACATGCAAGGCACGATCAAGGCGGCGATCCAGTCAGCTGGAGGAACAATGTTGCCGCTCAAGGAGCTGATGAACTTGATGTTTCTCGAACCCCTTCTCGATGGTGCGCTAGCTCTAAGTGAAACGTCTCCACCACCTGGGTATTACATCCATGAAGTTGGCGGTGCTGCTATGGGAGAAAGTGAAGATTGCAGTGTGGTGGATCGTTGGAACCGTCTTTGGCGATGTCCAAATGTGCTTGTTGTGGATGGAGCGTGTTGGCCAACATCAGCCTGGCAGAGCCCCACTCTCACAATGATGGCGCTTACAAGAAGGGCTTGTCTGCAAGCCCTTAAACCTCGGAGTGGCTGAAAAGGTCATTGAGATAACGCTCGGTGACAGCTCGATCCCCGCAGCCGTTTTGAAATAGGAAATGAGCGATTGCTGAACTCATCACGCGGTATTGGTCCCAGTTGGGATGCGAACCGATGAATTCCTTCATGCCTCGATAGAGCACTTCTGGAATTTCTGCTTCAAGGCTCACATAGGAGGAAGTGGCCTCAGCTGATTGGAAAGCATCATTGATTTCAACGCAGCGCTCGAGGTGGTTTCGATCCATAGCACGCCTTCAGCGAGGTTTTTTTCTTGACACCAGCAAGCCACACTTTTGGGCGAAGCGTCAATCGTTGCAAGCAATTAGCAAGCTGTCCCATGGGCAAGCAAGACTCATGTGATCACAGGCGTTCCTAGTTCATAGGACTGAGCAGGGATCCGAACGCAGTCAAAGCCTTGCTGATGTAACGCAAAACCATTGAAAAGCGCATAAACCACAGAGGTGCCTCCCCATCAAGAATGTTGCCCGATAGGTCGTGGAAAACCCTCGCTGAGCTGTGGAAAGCAGTCGGAGAAGAGCCCCCCCTGGCGACTGATCAGCCTTGCTTATCTAAGTCGAGTCGCGTCTATCGCAAGTGAGAAGACGGCTGACGAGCCTTGGGTTGGATCTAAATAATTTTAGGTTTCAGTTTCGCTTGATTTTCTCAGGCTGACTGGACCGAATGGATGCTCAGCATGGGGATAGGGGTAGTGACCATGGTCATGGTCATGGTCATGGTCATGGTCATGAGCCTTTTCCTTTAGGGACACTGGTATGCCGTCGGGCTGACAGGCACCGGTGCACTCCTTTTTGCACAGGGTGCAGCTCTCCGTAAGACCTTCGACGTGATGGTGATGGCTTTCCTGCGCAAGACCAACTTCGTTTTCAAAGCCGAGAAGCTCGGACCTGTATTTACATAGCGAACAGTTCATTGCGGTATCGCCGCCACGCAAGACCTCGTCAATCCGATCCCGGAAGGTCTCGATGACAAGGGGGTGGTCTCCGAGGTAGTTGGCCGCAAGAAACTCAATATTGGGATGATCGTCTGCAACCCGCTGTGTGTGCTGGCGAATACGACTCACCAACACCCCTGAGAACAGGAAGTAAGGAAACACGATGATGCGGCGGAACCCCAGACGTACTAGTTGACGCAAGCCAGGCTCCACAAGGGGAAAGGTGACGCCGGAATACACGGTTTCACCCCAGCCGAATCCGAAGCCTTCCACCAGCAACCTGGTGATTTTGGCCACATTTGAATTGGCATCTGGATCTGAGGACCCACGACCTACGACCACCAGGAGCGTTTCGCAGAGTGGGACGTCAGCAGCAGTTTCAAGCGCCTCTTTCAAGCGGGCGCCGGCCGCACCGATCATTAAGTCGTTAATGCCGAGTTCGCGTCCGTAATCAATGATTACCCCCCTTTCAGCTGCGTAGTTGTTGAGTACGGAGGGGATGTCATTTTTGGCATGGCCTGCGGCAAACAACATCGCCGGGACTGCAAGTACCCTCTTCACACCTTGTTCAAGTAGCCGATCAAGGCCTTCTCTGAGCACGGGACGGGCAAATTCCAGATAGCCGTATTCAACGGGAACTGCTGGGAATTTTGGCTTGAGCGCCTTGACTAATTGGGCAAACTCTTCAACGGCTAATCGATTACGACTGCCATGCCCACAGATCAGGATGCCGAGATGACCATCTGGATGATCTAAGGATGCAGGATTCACAGTGAGGAGCGACCTAGAAAGACCCTATCTGTTGTCGTGAAGCAAGAGAACCAACGCCAAGTTCGATGTCTTCAAGGAGATATTGACTGAAGCCTTACGAACAAGGGCTTTCTCCTCAAGCCTGAGATGGTTACGCTGATCGATGAGGGTTAAGAGGCCGCCATTCATCGTCGCCTCCATGTTCCAAACGCACTTGCAGAGGATGCTTGCATCGCAGGAGTCTTCAATCCCAGAGCGGAAGAGATTGCTGCGCTGATGCGCTCGCTACAGCTCCAACGCAAACCCTTAATGGTTTGCAGCGGGGGCACAACCAGTCGATGCGCAGCTGAAGGGCACTGGACCCTGGATCTGCGCCAAAGCTGTCGCCAGATCCATTTCGATCCCAGCACCCAGCACGTGGAGATTGGTGCTGGTCAAACAATGGAGAGTCTTCTCAGGGAACTCGCAAAGTACGGACGAAGTTTTCCCACAGGGCTTTCAGGTCTGCCAGGCCTCGGTTACATCCTCACTGGAGGCATCAGCCCTTTGAGTCGCAGTCAAGGATTAGCAATTGATCAGATCCTTGAGATCAAAGGTATATGGGGCGATGGAGAAAGCTTTGTTCGGTCCAAGCCGGAAGCTGCTTGCTGCACTGAAGATCAATTGGCTTGGCGTGGCCTCTGCGGAGCAGCTCCTTTTCTGGCTGTGATCACAGACCTGAAGCTTCAGACACATCCGATGCAACCGCTGCGTATCTGGCAATCAAGTTTGACGTTTGAACAGTTTTTGGAGCTTATCCATCAGGCTGAAAGCTGGCCTGATTCGGTAAGCCTGCAGTGGATCTGGGGGGATGAAATCCACGCCTACGGAGTGCTCCTTGCGGACGATACTGCCGCTGTTGCGACATTGAATCAGCTGCAAAAAACGATTCTCTGCACAAACGTTGTTGAAATTGACGACGTTGCTGGCATACATGAATTGCCACCATTTGCATTGCCTGCTGTTTCGAACGCACCGATTGGCCGTTGCCACTCTGAAGTCGTTGCACTGCTTGGCCCTGCCTGGAGGTCTGCCTGTCAGGGAGTGATCACGGCCCTTGCTGAACTGATTGCAGAACGCCCAGATCCAAGGTGTTACTTGGCCATTCAACAACTAGGTGGAGTCGCCAGTCGACAGAGTCAGGATGCCAGTTCCTTGATTCACCGTAAGGCGATCTGGAAACCATGGATCACGGCAGCCTGGCCGGCTGGAGATAGCCATATCAGAGCGCTAAGTCTCAACTGGCTAGAGAAGGTATGGGCAACGCTTGAGCCTTATTGCGACGGTGTTCATCTGGCTCAGATGCATCCGCATCTGCCATGGCATCAGCGCGAGCTGAAAGCGGCATTTGGTGATTGGTTGCCACGCCTGCAAGAACTGAAGGCTCGTTATGACCCAAACGGCATTTTGCCTCCGCTTTGAGGAGGGCTTAGTCTAATAATGAATTGCCTTAAAGACTACTCAAGTATTGGCACGAAACTTGCGTTCAGATCCTGAGACTGATCTTACAAACATATGTCTAAGGCCGACACAATCAATGCTGCAGACTTTAAACAAGAAGATAGAATCGATTACATGCATTTGTCAAACAACAATTCTAAATTCGTCAACATGGGGAATTCATCCTTTAAAGGATTTTCGGTAGAGCCAAGGCATTGGCCAGATCCCTAAGTGGCTCAAAATGACCTCTTCTTTGGTGATGTGAGTATTGATGACAATGGAGATTTCCATGCCTATCTGATCAATACTAATCTTAAATAAATTGATGCAAGCACCAATATCGTTCAGTGGATCTTGAAGCTCTGTCTTGCTTGGTTCTTCTTAAAGAAAGCAAAGCATCCAACATGATTAGTCAAAAATTCTTTACCTCATTTATGTTTCAAGGAGCTATTCTCATGAAAGGTTTAAAGACAATCATTCGCTTGCTTTGGCTCAATGCTGATTCTACGATAACAGAAATTTTCATGAGACTAAGGCAGTAAGCTCATTCATTCATCTAGGATTTTTTCTCTGAGAGGATAGACAGCAGCTTAATCTACTGATTCAGATATTAGCTTTATTTAAGTTGATAGTATCAGGCAATTGTAAATATCTAGGCACAGAAATATTTACATCTTAATAGACCAAGCGTATCGCCCATCAAAGGATTTTCAGCCTCGTGATCAACGCAGAGAGGCAGATGCACCTTCACGCCAATTTTAATTCATAAAAAGACAGTGAGAGTCTTGAAATGGCATCTGCATGCTTAAATCTGCGATCAAAGTACGCCTTGCAATGAGTACCCGGTCAGCCCCATCAATGATCAAGCAGTGGTTCGGCAGTCCACCAAGAGAACTTCTCTCTGGTCTTGTCGTGGCATTCGCAATGATCCCAGAGGCGATTGCCTTTTCAGGCATCGCTGGTGTTGATCCACAAGTGGGCCTGTTTGGAGCGTTTTGCCTGTCAGTAACCATCGCTGTAGTCGGCGGACGTATGGGGATGATCACCTCAGCGACTGGCTCGACAGCACTTTTGATGACTGGGCTAGTAGCGACTGGCAATGCCGTTGGTGAAGGCCTAGGCCTTTCCTATTTGATGGCAGCAGGCCTATTGACTGGGCTCTTGCAAATCCTTTGGGGTTATTTGAGACTTGCGTATCAAATGCGTTTTGTTCCTCAAGGGGTTCTTAGTGGATTTGTTAATGCACTTGCTTTGTTGATTCTTCAAGCACAATTCCCTCAGTTAGGCCTGAATCTGCATTATGGGGAAGCTGTGGCTACCGACCATGCCACACAGATTCTGCCTACTGGTGGCCAGATCCCTTTGGTTTGGGGGTTGGTCATCCTTGGCTTGGTGATTATTTATGGCTTACCACGACTGACTCGCTTATTGCCTTCTCAGCTGGTGGCCATCATTGTCTTAACGATCATTAGCTTCAACTTCAATCTCGATATTCCGACTGTCAAGGATTTAGGACAGCTCCCCGAAGGTCTTCCTAGTTTCACACTTCCATTTGGATCGTTAGCAGATGGCAAGGTGCCATTCAACCTTCAAACATTTGGGTTGGTTTTACCCACAGCTCTAGCGATTTCTTTGGTTGGATTGATAGAGACTTTCCTCACACAAGACATCGTCGATGATCTAACTGATACCACCTCCAACAAAAATGTTGAGGCTCGTGGTCAGGGAATCGCTAACGTTGTCTCCTCACTTTTTGGAGGCATGGCGGGTTGTGCACTTGTGGGCCAATCTGTAATGAATACAGAGAATGGTGGGCGTAGCAGGCTTTCAACATTGTTTTCTGGGGTCAGTTTATTGATGATGATCTTGTGGGGTCGATTCTGGCTAGAACAAATCCCTATGGCAGCGTTAGTGGCTGTGATGATTGCTATTGCTGTCAGTACTGCTGATATCCGCGGACTCCGACAGCTCAAAAAGATTCCTCGCAGTGATACAGCTGTGATGCTGATGACTTTTGCAGTCACCATGCTCACCACACCACATAATTTGGCGCTTGGAGTTTTAGCCGGTGTTGCACTGGCAGGCGTACTCTTCAGCCGTAAAGTTGCCAAAGTGATCCGTGTCAGTGTTATTCAAGTCACCCCTGATGAGCTTCGCTATGAGGTGAGTGGACAATTGTTCTTCGTGAGCAAGGTTTATTTCTTGCAGGGCTTTGATATTCACGAGCACCCTGCCAAGGTGACGGTCGATATGTCGCGAGCACACATCTGGGACCAAAGCGGAGTTGCTGCTTTGGACCAAGTGATCCGCAAGCTTCGCCTTGGAGGATCGGAGGTCGAAGTAGTGGGGCTTAACAAGGAGAGTCTTGACCTTTTTGAACGAATAGGTGGCAATCAGGAGCCTGCTCATATCTAGAATGTTTGTATTTGTTGGGGTTATTGCAAAGACTTTCTATACTGTCTTGTAGTTAGATTTGCTTGTTGCAGAGCTAATGATTTTAAATCTTACGTTGGCTGAGAGCTTTAGATATATCCAAATCATTAATTCCTCAGGCATGATGATATTTTGATATTGAAATAACTTCCTGAAAATAGTTCAGCCAGATCCTGTGTGTCGTCATCCGACTATCGGCAACATTATAATCTCATTTGTCTGATCTACTATTGAGCAGATGATTGTGTGACTCATTTTTCAATTCTCTCATGCCCCTACTCCAGACTGCTATAACACCTTGGCTCCCTAATGCTTTTCATGGCCAAATTCGATGCTTCTACGCCATTTCTTCTGCTGGCTCGCATCCATGTAAAGCCAGGCTGTGTTGATGATTATCTTTCATTGGCAGCTACGACAGATGCAGGGGTCAAGGATTCTGAACCTGGGATGTTGCATCACACCTTTGATCAGGATCCAGAGGATCCCCTCGCGTTTGTTTGGTCTGAAGTCTATGCAAATGATGCAGCCTTTTTAGCTCATCTATCGAACCCCATCGTTGGTAACTATCTCGCTAAGCATGCAGAGCTTGGTAATGGTTTTAGTGTTGAGGTCTACGGCACCATTGGCGCTGAGTGTCGAGCTGCAATGACAGCAACTGGATTACCCCTAAAAATCTTCGAGACAAGATGTGGTTATAGTCGTGTCTGAGCTTTGCCTCTATGCTTTCTGTTGCGACCCAATCGGTATTGCCTAGAGAAATTTATATAAGCACATTAAGCGATCAGCATGAATCCTAGCTTTTCATTTAACGAGGCTAGTCGCTTTAAATAACTATTGATTATCATTAGATTGTAGGGCAGAAGGCATGGGGAGTTCGTCAAACTTTCTTTGAGCCATGTGTTTTTCCTTTCCGGAATTGGTTGTCAAATGAAAATCATTAGGATTTGATCTCTTCTTCTCTCTAGTCTCAATTATGTCGGCTAAGTACTTAAAAGTTATCTTGACAATAAGACCACTATTAAACTGTTAATTCAGCTCTCTAGCATCCAATAAAACCGATAATGCTCTCGTTCATCTCTTTAGAATAACATCCATAAAAAGGCATAAGCCTTATCTAAATAGAACTCGTATTTAGACAAATTCCCCCTTACAGATTTCTTGTCCTTGCCTTTACCGTAGGGGCCCATCATTGAAAGTCTAGGCAGGTCAATATCAGAGCAATAAGAATCATTATTGCCATATAAGCAGGTTAAAGATCGTACGCCGGCGAAGAGTTAGAACGATCTCTTGAACGCAGTATTTCATTCATCTAGTTAACCTATAAATCTCTATAAATAAGATTACTGATTAAACTGCGAAGATATTAGCCCTTAGGCCCTTAGTCAATGTGTTCCAGGAATATCCACTTCAAGCCAAGCAGATTCCCGGCTAATGATTAATCAATAATACTAGAAATCTAATATTGAATTTCGATGCTACTGGCCGGCCCTACGACTGAAAACCTCACCCTGCTGATGGAATTAATTAATGCTGAATTGATCACTCACTTGACTTTTGCTTGATCACCCTAAAGCCTATTTCATCTAATCAAATCCCATTCTTGTTTATAGTCTAGATGGGGAATGAATTCCTTTTGACCATAGTCTACACAATATATTTGAAGACATCTACTTCATACAAGATTTAGTCTTCGGAAGTTAAGAAGAGTAATTCTATTCTCCAGTTCCGTTCTCAACTAAGGAATCGTTTAGTTGCTGCATTGCGTGAGGGGTCAATCGATTATTCTCAAACCTTCCCAAAGATCTGAGAGAATGGCAATGATTTGCATACTTAGAGCATGATGAGGCGTTTAACCACAGCTCTAGTCAGTCTGTCTTTGCTTGCTACAGGATGTGCCTCGATTGATCAAGGTGGTGGTTCTCGACTGGAATTGATCAGCAAGCGCGGCCAATTGCATTGTGGCGTCAGCGGCAAGATCCCAGGCTTTAGTTTTCTACTTGGCAATGGTCGCTATGAAGGTCTAGATGTTGATATTTGCCGCGCTATGGCCGCTGCATTTGTTGGCGATGCCACGAAAGTGCAATATCGACCTCTTACAGCACCCGAACGCTTCACTGCTCTAAAAACAGGCGAAATTGACCTACTTTCGCGCAATACCACATTTACTCTCAGTCGGGATGCAGCAGGAGGTAACGGTCTCACCTTTGCACCTGTGGTGTTTCACGATGGCCAGGGGTTGATGGTCAAGCGAAGTACCGGAATTAAGGGCCTTCAGGGTTTGAAGGCCAGCAACATCTGCGTCGGTTCAGGCACCACGACGGAACAGAACCTCAACGATGCATTTCAGGAACGAAAACTCTCTTATACGCCGATCAAGTATCAAGATCTCAATCAGGTTGTCGCCGGTTACCTTCAGGGTCGATGCCTAGCGATGACTTCCGATCGTTCTCAGCTAGCGGCGGCCCGATCTGGGTTTCCTGATCCTGAGCAGCACATCATTCTTGATGTTGTGCTGAGCAAGGAACCGCTTGCCCCTGCCTCAGTGGGTGGAGACCAACGGCTTGGTGATGCCATCCGATGGGTGGTCTTTGCTCTTTTTGCCGCTGAGGAATTTGGTATTACTCAAGAGAATGTCGACAGCAAGCTTGAACAAGCCAAGTCAAACCCGCAGATGTCGTCGCTGCGACGCTTTCTTGGCGTTGATGCTGGCCTTGGTCAAAAGCTTGGTCTGGCAGATGACTTCGTTGTCAAGGTGATCCGAGCCACAGGCAATTATGGAGAGATCTACAACCGCCACCTCGGTCCAAACAGTTCTGTGCCAATTCCTAGAGGCCTGAATCGCTCCTATCGGCAAGGTGGCTTACTGATCGCGCCACCTTTTAACTAACCCCCCATGAAGCGCTCGCAGCACTTTTGCTTGCAAGTTGGCGTTGCTCTCGCTCTGCTGACCATTCTTGGCGTGTTGATCAACAATCTCGCTGTGAATCTGATCCGCACGGACATGGGGCTCAGCTTTCTTTGGTTAGGACGACCTGCAGGCTTTGCTCTCGCTGAACATCCGCTGTCTTATAGGCCTTCGGATAGTTATGCCTGGGCTCTTTGCATGGGCTGGTTAAACAGCCTCAAGGTCATCCTTTGCGGCCTTGTTCTGGCCACGGTGATTGGAGTGCTTGCAGGCGCTGCCAGAAGTAGCCGCAATCTGCTCTTACGAGCACTGTCGAGCGGATATGTGGCCTTGATCCGGCAGATCCCTCTGTTGCTTCAGCTGTTGTTTTGGTATTTCGTTGCTTTCTTAAGCCTTTCCGGGACCCCCTTGGCGCCATTGGGAACCTTGATCCGTGTCTCGAACCAAGGGATCGAATTGCTTGGTCTACATCTGAGCGTTGAATTTTCGGCTTTATTAGTGGGCCTAAGCGTCTTCACGGCAGCATCGATTGCTGAAATTGTCCGCGGTGGATTGAATTCTGTTCCGCGTGGTCAATGGGAAGCGTTTCGCAGTCTTGGTTTGCCAGAAGGTTTTGGGTTACGTCGGGTGGTGTTACCTCAAGCTTTACCAGCCATCCTGCCTGGCCTGACAAGCCAATATCTCAACTTGGCCAAAAACAGCACATTGGCAATCGCCGTAGGTTATGCCGATGTCTATGCGGTAAGTGATACGACAATCACACAGACCGGCAGAGCGATTGAAGGATTCTTACTGTTGTTGATCAGTTTTTTGCTGCTTAACCTTCTGATCACTGGAGGGATGGAAGTTCTCAATCGAGTTGTGATCAGATCCCAGCAATAGCCTTAAGCTCAATTAGGTTTTTGTTTTTCATGAACTCTTTACTTCAACGGCGCATCGCAGCAGTGCTCTTGTTTATTGCAGCTGCCATTGCCATCCTTTTGCCTTTTGCCTCAGCCACCCTGCTAACCATTGCCCTCGGGGGGGCTGCCTGTGCCGCAGGCATTGGCCAATTATTGCGTCTTGGCGGTGAAGCGGGCTTGCAGGGCAAAGTGTTTCGAGGCTTCAGTGGCGTGCTCTATATCGCAGCTGCTCTTTGGATTTTGATTGACCCGGTTGATAGTGAAATCAGCCTTACCTTGTTTGCAGGCGTCTTGCTTCTAATAGAAGGCTTGATGGAATTGGCTGGAGGTGCTGCATCTCCAAGCCCTTTAGGTGGATTGGTGGTCTTCGATGGAGTGATCACTGCAATCTTCGGTCTATTGCTTGTTATTGAATGGCCTTCAGACAGCATTTGGGCTCTAGGAACATTATTCGGGGCAGCATTGTTCCTATCTGCAATCAACCTGCTGAGGGGCCCTAAGCCTGCTGAGACCACTTAGCAATTGGATCTCATTGGCGAGATTATCAAATGTCGCCAATGAGACCAGTCTCGATTAACAAGGTGAGATCTCAACATTCCCATAGGGATGCATTGAATCCTTCAATGTTTGCACTACTACTACTTAGCTGTAGTCAATGCACTCCGAGGCAATGCAGAAGCCAAAAGGATCATTAACCTCATCTAAGTACCAAAGCAGGTGTCAAGCAGAAGAGGATGATCATGATTTCGTAAAGCATCATTCCGCCGTAGTGGAGGCGGTCAAAGCTTCTCTTGCTGAGATCGATGAACCAGCGTGAATGCCAGCGATAGCCCCATTCACGGTGACGTATGAAAGCAATCAGCCAGAAGGTCAAGAGTGCGAAATTCAGCACCGTTGCCTTGGCGAAGATTTCAGCGAGTTCAGCTCTCTCCATTGGCTAAATCTTGAAGGACCTCTAAGCAATAGCAATGGCTTGTGCTTCTGCCCATGTTTGGCTCAACTAGGGCAACAGAACCTCTGGTTCAACAGGATGTCCCAAGGGGCTTACGTTCATTGTCTGCATCGATGGCCTATGCGTTTGAGCATGTCCCTGGACCGTTTCTATCCCAAGCGAAGATGTCCGAATTGTGTTTCTAGTTCCCCCGAGTACACCTGCTAAATCCTGATGCAGTTTGGGCCAAGCCCTTTTAAACGTCTCAAACGGCACCTATTGGCCACCCCTCTGGATGGCTTGATGACTGTTTTGCTGCTTGCCCTGCTTGGTTGGGTTGCGACCACAACCTTGCATTGGCTTTTTGTTGATGCGGATTGGCAAGTCGTTAGCCAAAACCTTCCGCTGTATGCCTTTGGCAGTTATCCACCTCATCAACGTTGGCGCCCATTTCTTTGGATTGCACTGCTGATAGGGCTCACCTTGCTAACGCTGTTGGGGCCACGTCGGGGTTGGATTCGTAAGGCCTTGCCATTGGTATGGATTGCAATGGTGCCCTGTGGTGTCGTTCTTCTTGCCGGTGGCCTCGGTTTACTGCCGGTCCCTTCTCATGCCTGGGGTGGCCTAACCCTCACCCTGCTGCTCACCGCCTGCAGTGGTGCTCTTGCTCTGCCGCTGGGCATCCTTTTGGCACTCGGACGTCAAACCAGGCTGGCCGTGATCCAACGAAGTTGCAGTATCTATATCGACGTGATGCGGGCTGTTCCTCTAATTGCAGTGTTGTTTTTTGGTCAACTTTTGATTCCCCTTTTCCTTCCCATGCATCTAGAGGTGAATCGAGTCTTGCGCGCTGTATTGGCCTTCGCATTATTTGCTGCTGCATACATCGCGGAAGACGTGCGAGGTGGATTGCAGGCAATCCCACGAACCCAGCGTGAAGCTGCTGCTGTGCTGGGACTAAGCCCGAAGCAAATGATTCAACTTGTGGTGTTGCCGCAGGCACTTCGTACAGCTCTACCGGCCCTGACCAACCAAGCAGTTGGATTACTTCAGAACACCAGCCTGATGGCCATCTTGGGTTTGGTGGAACTCCTTGGGATCAGCCGCAGCCTCTTGGCCAACCCTGATTTCATTGGTCGGTATCTGGAGGTTTATGTGTGGCTAGCTGGGGTTTACTGGTTGGTTTGCACTGCTATGGCCTTACTTGCCCGTCATCTTGAACATCAACTCAGCCCCACAAGGTCTGCTACTTCAAAGCAATGATTCCAGCCATTCATGCCACGGGCCTTGTTAAGTGCTTTGGTGATCATCAGCGAGCTCTTGATGAGGTGTCGTTGCACGTTGAAAGCGGAGAAGTTTTAGTAGTGATGGGTCCTTCGGGTTCTGGCAAAAGCACCTTGATTCGAACCTTCAATGGACTCGAATCTCTTGATGAGGGGCGACTTGAAGTGCTTGGTATCCCCTTAAACGCAGATCACGATGAACGTCAGATACGACGTATCCGTAAACGTGTGGGCATGGTGTTTCAACAATTCAATCTCTTCCCGCATCTATCCATCCTCGACAACATCACCCTTGCACCGATTCGTGTGCAGCGTCGGCCTCGAAAGGAGGCGGAGGCACGCGCTATCGATTTATTAACTCAGATGGGAATTGCCGAGCAGGCAGGTAAATACCCTGGCCAGCTGAGTGGAGGGCAGCAACAACGAGTAGCCATTGCACGTGCACTCGCACTACAACCTGAAATCATGCTTTTTGATGAACCTACAAGCGCTCTCGATCCGGAACGGGTCAAGGAGGTTCTTGATGCGATGCGATCGCTGGCCAATAATGGGATGACCATGGTGGTTGTCACCCATGAGATTGACTTCGCCCGTGAGGTGGCAGATCGGGTGTTGTTTATGGACGAGGGCAAGGTTGTGGAGACCTCATCACCAGATGAGTTTTTCGAGAATGCTCGCGAAGAACGCAGCCGCCGTTTTCTCAATCAAGTGATGTGAATTTCTCCAGGGCTATTTCAGTATTGAGACATTTTCGACATCACCGATAGGAACCAGTGCATAGGCATTGAAGTTACAAGTATCTCAGACTATTTCTAGACCAGCGGCAATCTGCTGCAAGCAAATATCACGCTTGAATTTAACGGAGTTAGCGACCTGGATATGAGCATCAACATCGCCTGTATTCATAAGACGGCTCTCATCAGCAGCATTCAACCCATACATCCAAGAGCGGTCTCCATTAAGCCAGTAATAACCAAGCCTTGTTGAAGTACAAATCAAGAATGGTTTTGTCTTGTCTTTGCTTCGATGTCTTTGCTACACAACCAATTGGATCATGCGAGAACGATGACTTCGTTGCCATGCTTGTTACTCCCTAGCGCTGCAGTCATTCTCAGTCGTCCTTTCCTGATGCGCTATCAGCAAAGGTCTTCTCTAATCGCGCTTTGATTGTCTCGTCCTGGCTGATCTTCGCTTGATAGGGAGGCTTTCGTTGAGAGCTGACCTTTTCCCCAGCCCCAAAGTCAAACAGCCCTCCTGCCTTCATTTGCCCGAGTGGACCTCTCTCAATTGGTCCGTTCTTGAACATCGCAGTTTTTGCCAAATAGCCAACACCAAGGCCAACCAACACCGCCATTGAAATCAACGTGAGTAGAGCAGTGTGCGTCTCCATCTAGATCACATGTCCATCCCTGCAGCCTTGCACACCTCTGATGAGCTCGCATGGCCAGAGGTGGGAAGAAGATGATCTTGTAGTCAGTAATCATTCAGCTATTGATTGCTAGTTGCAGCTTTCCATTTGCTCTTCCCTAAAGGGGGGCTAAATGGTCAGAGAATGGCATTTCAAGCCATTCCTGCCAACAGATCAGGCCTGGAAGCCCTGATCAGATGACTGAAATTAATCCTGGGGGAGCTTGCCGTGGAGCTAAAGCCAATTCTTGATCGCCTGTTCGGCTTACTTCGGAATGGATCTCAACCTGCGCCAGAATGCTGAGCCAAACAAGTTCCTCCATGGTTATGGCCAGGTGCTTAAGGAGCTCGAGAACGCAGGGGAAGCTCTAGAGGAGGCTTTTGAGGAGAACGGTTCTTGGGGTGTGTTCTCTGGATCTACCTTGGTTGAGGCTGTGCGGGCATTCATCCAGACCTTCCGCCTTGCAATGGATCAGGCGAAGGAGGCACGGCTTACTAAGCGTGAAGCCACCAAGGAGGTGGTCGATATCAATCGCTGATGGGTTACTTGCAGCCATTGAGGAGGTCAACAACCTCGACAAGAAGCTGGCTCGTGACATCGGGGAGCACATCGACTCCCAGGCCCGCACGCTTCAGGCTCTGAAGAATGAGGTGGAGGCCAAGGCCTTTCCCCTCAAGCCTTTAGGTCGTTACCTCCAGCAAAGGAGGAGCAGTTCGAAAAACTGAAGGCCACAGAGCTTAGAGCCATTGCGTCACGCATGGCTCTCCCTGGACGAAGCAAATACGCAAGGAAGGCAACCATCATCCAATTCCTTATCGAAAACAAAGCACCACTCGCTCCGTCATATGAACAGCTGTTGGCGTTTTGGGTTGAGCACAGCCGATAAGGGATTTTTTGCAGAGGAGCGCCTCAGCAAGGAGCGTCTTGCCAAGGCACTCCCACAAGCCACTGGGGTGTGCCTCTCTATAGAGGCAAAGCTGCTGTGCAATTACACTGAGAGAATTATTCTCTAGAAGCTAATTCTTATAGTTACAAATGGGCATTGATAAACTAATAACTCCTAACACCTTCGGCTTTATAGCTGCTGCATTAACGACCGTTGCATTCTTACCTCAGGCCATAAAGATATGGAAAACTAAGAAGGCTGATGATGTATCGATAGTGATGCTCTTGATGTTTATCACTGGTCTCTTATTTTGGATTATCTATGCAATAGAAACAAATGCTCTTCCTGTTCTTATTGCAAACATCATTACCTTCATCCTCAACGTGACAATCCTTACCCTTAAGTTGATCTACGGGAAGCAAACCGCTACAGGAGGCTGAAGGCAGATGGCATCAGTGAATAGCAGCCAGCCTTTTTAAAGCTCTCGGCAACGCTCGATGGATGCGCCAGGTGGTATGAGCGTTTCTGCCAGCGCTATCGCCATCACAGTACAAGTCTGGAATATGACAGCCATAAGTGCTTTGGCTATGGAGTCTCAGCAGAACAATTAAATGAGCTAGGGATGAGCTCTGGAGCGCATTTATTGATGTGGCGTGACGAGAGTCATGGTGGTATTGATGCGAATGGGAAGAAGGTTGGCGATAGATAATTTTACAATTAAAAAGCAATACAGGAGTCAAGGGCTAGGCAGTCTTCTCTTCGATAGATTAATTGAGTTTGCTAAAGAAGCAAATTGCAAAACATTGTCTCTTCAAGCGCTCTCCTGGAATGATATTGGCTTAAATTTACAAATAATACAACATGCAGTTTGCTAATGAGTGGGTCAACTGTCGCTTGAAGATTTGAATATAAGGTTTGGCATGAAGAAGTCTTTAGTAGAACGATGTGCTTTTGGGGGTTAGTTTAACCTAATTAATTTATTACTCCAGAAAAGGCTGCTGCCTTTGGAGCACTACTTATCCAGCGATAAGAGTGTGCTTCGAACTCAAGTCTGTGACCCATCACATCAGCAACAGCATCAATTTCAATCTTCTGCCGAGGTAGCACAGTGGATAGGAATCACGAAAGGAATAGGACCATAACTATTAACTCAGAAAGCATTCAAAGGTCTAATCCCAGTCCATCTAGGTAGGGCTTTGTATTGCCTTTGAACCGTGATGCCATACCCACCAACCGGCCTGAGTTATTGACGCCGCATGAACTGGCTTCTGCCGAACGATCAAGATTGCACTGCAAGCGTTCTTAGCCATGCCGACAGGATAACGATAACAAGGGCGCTAACACATAAGTGTATGGCGTTTCAGGGCATGGGCACACCTGCTCTAGTTGTCATGGCTATTAATTCTATGCTTCCCATATTCGCGCTTCGAGAGCTGCACAAGCAACTGAAGAAGCCCACAAACTCTAAAAGGGTATCTCCACTGGAGGAGGACGTTACTAGCCACTGCTTAGAAAAAGAAGAAAAAACAAACCAGGGCCTAGGGGGGGCTCTTTTTTTTTTACCGCATGCCAGCATTCCTGATGTGGAGACTGCTCAATGACTGAAACCAAGAAAGCAAGCCCTATGAAGGACTTCACCGACAAGCTCTTCGATCTCTGCAGGGAATATCAGCAAGAAATCCCACCACACAAAATTGCAGAGGTTCTAAGGGACTACGCAGAGCGATTGGATTGATCAACCCCTTGCGCTACATCTTGACTGGAGTTTTTTATGTGATCAATAAAAAGCCCCCTGTGTGAGGTCAGGAGGCATAGCCCACTCACAAAAGACCAGCTGATCCCCATCACCCGGCCCTACGCAAAAGGTAGTCACTGATGGGAGTTGTTAGGGAGCTGTAATACGCTATATATTGATAGCTTCACCTAACTTTAGACTTGTTAACGCCATAAGTAGCGCTAAGCACTCACTTAAGAATTTCGGGGGTTGCATTTGATACGGCGCCGTCCTAATAAGTACTTTCCCCATCACCCAGGCCCTGACGCTCAACCGCGAAGGGTCTTTTTTATTGTTTGGCCTTGGCTTTAGCGTGAAGCACTGATCCTTTTTATCGATGTTCAAATTTCGCCACGCACTGTTTGGCAGTTTCTTCGCATCAAGCCTGCTTTTTGGCACATCGATAGACAGCACAGCAATAAAGGCCGCAGAAACGGAATGTGCTCAGTCACCGCTTGCTGCCATTCACTGGCCTACCAAAGCCGTAACCAAGGTGAATGAAGACAATTATGCGCTTGCAGAAACTCAGGTCATCTTTGCTGACTACGTGAAAAAGATTGCCAAGCAGACTTGTTCTGATGGGGTCGGTGTGTTCTGGCACATGAAGGGAGCCATGGATCCCAACGACCGAACGATCCTTCGCCCGAACTTTGACACGCTCTACTCCGCATTAGTTCTCGACCTCTCAAGACCTGCCACAATCTCAATGCCAGGAACGAAAGGGCGTTACCAAAGTGCACTTGTGATTTCTGAAGAGCACTACATACCGATAACAATCACCTCGCCAGGAGCATTCACACTGACCAAAGACAACGTGGGTACGCAATATGCGTTTGTGGCTTTCAGGACTGGCGTGAACATGCGAGATCCTGCCGACATAGCAAAAGCCTCCGCTCTTCAGGATCAATTGGGTGTCTACCAGACCAAGCGCGGATCTTATAAACCCACAAACAACTGGGACATGGCTCAGATTCTTGCCATGCGTAAGAAAGTTCAGGGGGTTATCGATCGTGAAGGATATAAGTCCGAAGATGTTTTTGGAAAGGAAGGCGAGCTCACAGCAGACCAACATCGAGCTGGCCCCGCAATGGGCTGGGGTGGACTACCCAGAGATCAGGCTGTTTACCCCTTCTATACCCCGAAATTTGAAGGACCTAATGTTCTCACGCTGAAGGATGTTCCTGTCGATGGCTTTTGGTCAATCACCGTTTACGACAAAGACGGATTCGTTCAAGGTGATGCCTACAACATCAACAGTGCCTTTGCAGAACCAAATGCTGATGGTGCGTATGTGATCCACTTTGGTGGCGACCCATCTCAGAGTAATCACCTGGGGATCTATCAAGGCTGGAGTTTTGTACTGAGAATGTATCAGCCTCAGAAGGCTTACTTTGATGGCAGTTGGCAGCTCCCAGAACTTGTGCCAGTTAAATAAAAAATCCCTTAAGACCAGCCGATATTTAGTTAGCCCCCTGCCTCTTCTTCCTTAACTGGATCTATACCTTTTTCAGCTTCTTCGTACTGAACAGGAGCTGGAGATGCACTTCGGGTGCCATTAAAAAGTCCCCCAGATGAGACGGGGGACTAGTGAGCTGTCCTTTACGCAGATCGCTCCCTCTCACTTTGACCAGGTCTTCATTGGCCAGCAGCTACTAAGGGAACAAACTGAGGTGCTCAATACAATGTCCCCAAGAGTTTGATCGCTTGGAAGCACTGAGCTTGGAACTCGCTCCTCCTTAAATTGACTCATAGCTAAGAAGCTGAAAGGTACAAAGACAACAAGGCGAGGTATCCAACAAAAAGGCCACTTGCTCTCCGGCAAGAGCTCCCTCGACTCGAAACAAAAACTCCTGAACAGAGATAGGGCCGTTGTTCCGCGTGAGGTTGCAGCGGGGTTACCATTTCCCCGCTGTTTGCCTTGGAGACAGGCCAGCTGCATTCGCCACGTCCCAGCTCCAGCGGTCACTCTTTACTAGCCGCCAACTCTTTATCTGGCTCTGCTTCTGATAGGGCAGGCTGCAATTCGGCAATCTGTTTCCCGAGCTGATCAACAACTGAGAGATGCTCTGCTCTGCGTGCTTCAAGACGAGCAACGAGCTGTGCGTTTTGACGCTCTTGAGCAGCCTTATACTCAGAATCAGGGATCACAACAACGCGATCACGAGGAATGGTGTAGCCAAAGGGAGCATTGAAGACTTCGTCGAATAGTGAATACATGTCGTTCAGTTCAAGACCCCTACAGTTTGATGCAGATGGATTGTGCGACCGAACCAAATAGGTAGTGAGAACCATGGCCGGTTGGCGTTAGACATCTCCTCCTAAACGGCTCGTGTACGGTTTTCGCGAATACAAATCCATCGATCAATCCATCGCATCCTCGAGGGAACCCAAGAGCTTCTTTGCTTGCGCCAGGATCGAACCCAAACGCTTCTCTCCTGTGATTTTGTTAATAACGAAGACCTGCCCCTCGCTTGGCTCGCTTAGCTCGCCGTTATCTTGATCTTCAGCAAGACGAGCCTCGATCCACTTCTTTTCTCGTTGAGCACGCTTTCGTCTGTTCTTGCCATGCCTCGCCATGTGAGAACATCAGCTGGACAAACCTTCTGGTATCTAGATGAGCAGCAACAGCAGCAAGGAAAGCGAGCAGGAAATAGATCTTCGGATTGCTCGTATCAAGAACGAATTGGCGGAGGC
The DNA here is from genome assembly GCF_000760295.1 of Prochlorococcus sp. MIT 0701. Taxonomy (GTDB): domain Bacteria; phylum Cyanobacteriota; class Cyanobacteriia; order PCC-6307; family Cyanobiaceae; genus Prochlorococcus. The sequence continues at coordinate 39,071 of NZ_JNBA01000014.1, read as the reverse complement.
AGAGGCTCGTCTAAAAAACGAAATCGCTGAGATATTGGCTCGTCTAAAGAAGGAATTTGCTGAGGTAGAGGTTCCTCTAAAGAAGGAGTTGGCTGAAGCAGAGGTACAAAGGGGGTATATCCGCGCTGCTGCTAGGCAAAAGGAAATCTTGCAAGGTCTTCTCGAGCAGAAGCCAAGGGCTTGACTTGCTACCACTGGCCTGGTGCAGGAGGTTGACACGACCCCTTACCAATGGGCAGACGTGGCCCTCCAGCCCTCTCTATCCCAAAGCTCTCTCGAATCTTCGAGGTGTCCGAACCTACAAGAAATGCCTATGGGTTCACTGGTGACCCTTGAAACGACTCTCAACTAGAAATGTGAATGTAGCGTCTACGAGGAGCTGACCGATAAATGAACTATCAAATGCTGCTCGAATGCCATGCCGCAGGTACAGCAATAACTGTAAGAGAGGCACAGCTATTGGATCTAGAGCTGGACTCTCAAATCGCAAGTATCAAAGTTTCTCGGACACAGGGTTGTATTGAAGTCGCTCCTGATCACATTTGCCAATCAGCTGGTGTCTGCAAAGGTAGTTTCTGGATCACTTGCTTTGCCGCTGTACTTGATCAGGTCACTCCTGTATCAGCTGGGAAGAAGGCAAGAGGCGCAACAGTCTTTGATGAGTTGATCAGCAGTGGTTATCTGGTTGATCGTTAGGCACTTGAAGGCACAGCCGCTCTTCGTTTGTGGACAATAAAAAAGGCCCTTAGCGTGCCTTTTCGTTGTGGTTGCGAATGTGCTCTTGGATTAACTCCATCACGGCTTCTCTCTCTTGATCATTGACATTTTCTGTGTGGTGGTTGATGGCTAACGTCGTAATAAGCCATAGACTTGGGATCACAAAGAATGTGATCCCTAAAACGTTGAAGAATGCTTTAGGGACTTTTGGGTTAAATCCGCTTTGGTCAAAGAAAACGGGGACTGATTTATCGTGGATTGGTTCATTCATGACTGTCATGCGTGTGTATATGACAAAGGCCCCGCAAGGCAAGGTGATGGAATCAGCAGGCAGGTCGTAGTACCAAGGTTCGTGTCATGCGTGTAGCGGGCGGTGATATTCTGTCCACTCCAGGTTGAAATTCCCAGACTCACTTCATGACTTCCCCTATAAATAACCTGAGGTTCCCTGCAGGTTGAAATGACAGGTTCGTGTCGTGGCTGCAACGAATCTGAGAAGAAGCCTTCTTCGGCATCAAGGCATCAGCAACAAAAAACAAACCTGCTGCCAAAAGAGAACTAGCGATAGCACCAGCAGCAATGCTTGGAAGTTCGCTGAAAAAGTTTTTCATGGTAGCCATGGTTTTCTCTACCCCTGCACAATCGCTGTTAGGACAGGGTTTTCACATCACCTATCTGGGGGATCTTGAGCCCGCTGGCCTCCCCCAAATGGCGATCCCCAGCCTGATTGCCTGTATTCACTAGCTTCCATTAGCCACTAATGGGCAACATCATCACTACCCTTACTTTGATTGCTGAAGGGATCGAAAACTAGCCCGATGTAGTCATTAAAATCTTGTGGATTGATATTGCATTCTTCATCTGGGCTTGGTCACTGAGGTCTTATAAGTCTTTGATTTCAGGATGGCAGAAGCTGATCCGATCGGAAGATTTTGATCTTTAGGCTGAATTCCTTGCCATTGCTGAGTGAGCTGGTGGCCCACTCTCTTATGGTCTTTTTGTGATTTTCTGCCAGATTGGCGGGAGAGTACTATCAGGCAAGAAGACTAAATCGGCTCCAAAGAAACTACAGCCTTTTTCTTTGTCTTGAAAAAATACTTGCTTTCACGATATAGAGGATACAATAAAGATCAATGAGGTAAAGGCATGGATTTATTGCTAGCGCTAGGCATTCCCATGGTTGTCTTGGGTCTAGCCTATCTACTGATAAATGATGCCTCAGGATTTCCTGTGTGGCTAGAGAGGCTAACGAATAGAAGTGGAGCAATCTGGACCTATGGTGTAATCATCATTGCCGTTATTTCCATAGTTAGATACGCCAGTGGAAATTAACTATGGGTTCATACCTTTTTAATCGAAATCATGCAAGAGTTCTCGAACGATAGTTTCATCGCACTATTTCCTTCTCCCAGATACGCTCTAACGATGCTCTGAAGTCTTCTGTTGCGAATGATCTATTCAATGTTTTCTGGAAGAGTAGATGGGAGAGTCTTCTTAATTTCATACCAACAGCAAAACAAGCAACTGCCCAAGCAAGGATCACCCAAATGGGATGTTGCATCGCTAAAGCACCTCCGATCAGACAATGCTCTATCAGGCCCCTATCGGCACGAAACCTTCATCAAGTTGCAATCTGCCTAGCTGATCGACTCATATGCTTCCCCGTCTTTATCTCTTATCCAGATGGGAGTGACCTTGTCTGAGCAGTTCCTGTACTACACGCTATGAACTGATGTCCTTGCAGCGATAACGCTTCCCATTGCTGTTGCTTTGCCTGTAGTCCCAAGGTCAAGGTCGTTGAATCCCAACAAAAACAGACCACATTCCCATTCCTCCTTGTCTGACAGTGATCTCTAGACGTGAGTAGGTCTGTGATCACACCCTTTGATGTACTACCAAAAAACAAACGCATTTCCTGACTCCACCAGCGATTGGTAGATGTTGCTGCCGTTGCTGTAGACCTCTGCCACGGTTCTTCCATAGCGGTCAGTTGCCTTAGCGCGGAGGGTCACATCAGAACCAACCGGCAGAAGACTCCTCAATGTTTGTCGTGCTGTTTGTAATGCCGTACGGGGGCTGTGAGGTCTCTGGAGCGTCTATGCGGGTAAGGCGCACTTGGATTTCTCTTCGACTGCCTTCTGTGACGGTGAGAGTGTCGCCATCACCTATCGAAAGCACTTCTGCTGCATTGCATGGGACTTCCGTAACAGCAAAAAGAAGAACTAAAAGTGCCTTGCCCATATCCGCTCCAAGAACTTGTAGAACTCCTTCTCAGTCAACGGTCTGGCAAAGTCTTGTTTTCTCTTAGCTCTCCTGATCCACCAAATCATCAAACCCCAGTAGAAAACAACCAACAAACCAACTTCGAGATAACTCCAGTGCAAGTGCCCCATCAGTTCTCTCCCAGTCCTTTTAGTTCCTTCAGAAGGGCACGGTTGAGGTTGTCATGGCAGCCAATGATCATCTGCGGATAGACAGTGCCTTGTCTACAAGCGGCACATGCCTTGGCTCAAAAAATCTTTGGTTATCTACTGACATTGATTAAAGGTTGCAATCTGCAATTAAGATTTAAAATTATAATCGGTCTTTTAAAAGACAAGTTTCTCAGTAGTGAGGCGGCTTTGAGTCTTCAACTGAAAAGTAAGCACGTTCTTCATCATCAGATTCTTGGCTGCTGAGGTACTCATCAACTTCGTCATAGGAATCATCATCGACGTCTCTTTCGTGAACAGTCACGCCTAAACCTCCATTTGATCTCAGCCAACTCAATTTAGCCCGATTAAAGCAACTGGTGATAGAACGAAGAACCGTAAGACAAGAAAGAGAAGGGGTCTATGGCATTGCTGGTGAAGATGCCGGTGCCCTATCTCACAAGTCACGAGACCCTATCTAGGTTTAAGACCTGGCCTGGTCATCGATGTCCCGCCTTAGCTCAAGCCCGCTCCTGAAGCTGATCTCACTGAACACTCACAATAGATACGACGCCTATGTTCAGGGTTCTCATCTAAGGGAAGGAGATCCGCAGGTGGTTTCAAAGCGCGTTGTTTAAAAGTCCATCCGGTGAGCTGCTTTCGCTCGTCAAAAAACCACACAATCAACTTGCTAACGCACTTGAACGCTAATGCTCTGCCTGCAAGCTGCTTGAGCAACTGACCATTAAATGGATCAAATGATCGGAGGGTTAAATGGAGAATTTCATTCAGCTCACCAGCTAGACAGTCATCATCATCTGATTCGTCCTTGGCGTGGCTAGCGAATAGCCAAAACACAGGAAACATCAAGAATCACAATCTCCACCGTCTTAGGTGATTTCCCAGCCGACTGGTGGAACAAATCTTATTCGCAATCAAAGGGGTAGTAGTGGCCTTCTGCAGTTGGTGTAACGAAAATGTCTTTAGAACTGCTCAACCACATTGCAAGACCGTCCATCCCCCCGAAATTAATCCATAGAGATCTTGGGATTAATGTTTTGCGACTCACCGGTATCGAAACGATGACTATATTTTTACTGGCGTTGCATTATTGGAAACCTACATCTGAGCATCTTTTGTTGAGCTGCTTTTCATACTCCTTTGGGTCAGCAAAGCCTTTCCCATAAGCACCCCGATTAAAGACAATCCCATGTACTAGGACGTTGTAGGCAAACTCCGAAGTCATCTCTCCTTTTCGCCACTGCTCGCAGTAAAAGCGAGCTAATTCATCTTCTGTCATTTGATTTCCGCACCCAGACACGTTGATGGCAAGTACCACAAGCGGGAGCATGATTTTTTTTACTATGCTGACCACTAGCAAAACATCTCCTTTCCGCAAAGCTCTATTGGTCTGAAATGGATATGAGCTTCTGGCAACTCTACATTCACACCTACAACAAATCAGCCAATGCTTAGCAGCTTCTTGGATTGATGGATTCTACATCCTCAGATTGTTATCTCAATTCTAAGCAAGCAGGGATCCGGCCTCAGTAGGGATAAGAGGTCGTTGATGGTTGGCTCAAGCTGATAGGAGTGAAAGGATCTCCAAGTACTACTGCAGTTGTTCCAGTATTTATCCAGTGAATGCCAACCAGCATTTTTAAATCTTTTAGCAACGCTGCATGGATCCGCCAAGCGCCATAAGTGTTTCTGCTAGCACTTGCGACTGCCCCAGTGGCATTTAGGAGCGCCTTGGCTGTGATGGCGATTAGATGCAGCTGTAATAAAAGGCAGTGAAGTTCTGATCATATTACTGTTTAGCATGTAGCCAACTCTATGGATCGGCTCTGTGTACTAATCACTTTACCAGCAGCCTAAATTAATCACTGGCTCTCAAGTCTACTGGTATCTTTTCTAGACGGGCATACAAGCTAAATCTATTAACTATTCTCAGACTCCAAGTCTACAACGGCTAAAATATAATATTCAAGAGTAGAGTCTTCTGATTATGATAAAATATACAAATCATCTTCAACACTCTATATGCGAAAAATGCCGATCTCAGCTTTCATTCTTAAATGTGCATTAGCGAGCATTTTGCTTGGCACATCAACAATCTCTGCAGATGCAAAGGATAAAGTCATTAAAGGCACAACTTATAGCTATAATTGCAGAGAAGGACTCTGGAAAAGCAAAATAATTAGTCGTGGAGTCAACGACAAAGATTGGATTACAATTGAAAGACTAGAGGAGCTTACAGGTACTCGGCAAACAAATGTTAGGAATGATATTGAAAAATCATGCCAATCCTCTTCACGAATCCATAAAGCCAAAAGAGCATTTGGAGATAATTGTGAGCTGGTAAGCGATTCTTTTGATCCTGGAAATTGGCAAATAGATTATGCAAGTAGATTCAACACTCATGGGAATAAGTACTTGATCTTCGCAACAAGATATAGTGATGGGAGTAGGATGCTATGCCTTTCGAAGAATAATTTTAGAGAAAACTCACCCATAGAAACCCCTGGTAGGAGCTTGTTTATCCATAATATCCAAAGACAAGCAGGTTCATCAATTATTGAATACGACTATCATTCTGGGAATGGATGGGGCTATGAGGTTAAAAAGTACCGATTAGATTTTAGTGATCCAGAACGACCAAGTTTTAGCGTGGTTGACAGTTGGATTCATCAGCGGTAAATAGAATTCGTCTTACCTAAGGCAGGCAGAATACTACCTATATTTATCTAAAGCAGATGCTAAGGCTCAGAGGCTATTGCCTTGTAGCTTTAAACCTATAGGATTTAGCTAATCAGTCATTTGCAAATGGATCGAAATGTTTTAGGCGAACCTCTCGAGATTTGTAGTTGTGATCCAAACACGGGTTGGTATCGAGACGGAAAATGTAGAACTGATGGACATGACCTTGGTCAGCATACGGTTTGCTGCGTGATCAGCGAGAAATTTCTGACCTATAGCAAAGCTCAAGGGAACGATCTATCAACGCCAATGCCTCAGTATGGCTTCTCAGGGTTGGAACCAGGTGATCATTGGTGTGTATGTGCATCTCGTTGGAAACAAGCCTATGATGATGGCATGGCCCCAAATATTCGATTAGAAGCAACTAATATTGAGGTTTTGGCAGCTATAGATCTTCAGACACTCAAGCAATACAGTCATACTTAAGCTGCATAGATCTTTGAGAATTTAGAGCACTGAGAGGCTTGATCGATGTCTAGGCTGCGCAAAGGAATCATTATTTACTAGTCTTCCAACAATACTTTGGCATCAATCAGGTTTATTTATATTGAATAACTAAATACTTCCCAGTGCTTTAAGGGATAGTGGCAATGGTTGTTATCAGTCCTCCCTTTGTGAAGGACTTTCAGCAAAGGTCTGCTCCAAGCGCCTTTTGAATTCGTCGTCCCGACTGATTGGACTAAGATCCCTTTGCGGCTTGAAGTTTGTGCCGGCTTCCCGTGGAGGCTTGAACTCGATTTGTAAGTCCCTTCTTTTACTGAATAGTCCCATCGTCATACCTAGCCACCAGAACTGAAGTCCAGCGAAAACAAGAAAACAGAGCCCAAGCCCTATGTAGCCAGCGTTCATCTCCATACAAGAAGCCTTGCATACAACTGGCATGGTCGCGATATGGGCACGTATAGCAAGAACAGGCGAACGCGTACTAAACGAGAAAAGAAGTAGATCGAAGCTCGTGTACTCGACCATCTCGCAGTTGTTGGCAACTGCTCGAGAAGCAGATTGCTGACCGCTAGCCCTAATGATGTGGAATCAGCCTGGCGCTGCTTAGGTGGGATAAAACATACAGGGAATAGGGATATCGGATAAAAGAGAACGCCTACTTCCCCCCTGTTGCTATGCGAGGGGGCATTTGATACCTAAACTTGTTTCCTTGGTGCGTGCAAACGCCTTGTGACTTAGCCAATGTGGGAAAGAACGCATGAGGTGCCCTCTGTAGCTATCAGGGGGCTTTTTTTTATGGCAGAGACGATAGGCCTCGATCTGCTCAATCAAGCAGTGATGCCCCTGAGAAAGAGAAGTATTTTTCAAAAGAAAAGTGAACAGCTATCTAGTTATGAACCTAGGGCTCATTTCCTTTGGGTATTCATGGATATGAGCCACTTCTGGACCACCTGCGCCTGGTGCATGTTTAGCGGGAGCATCTCTCTTATCGTGCAGGCATGGATCACTCCATGATGCGGCTCTTCGATAACCAGCAAAAATTTCACCCGTAAGACGCATCTCAGTTTCTAGAACCAGTTGGTGGGGCTTGGATTAATGGCAGGGCTTATTTGCTCCTGCTTTTGTGATTCGAACCGTCACTGCGCTACTGAAGATCCCAAGTTTTTTTAGCAAAGCAAGATGAGGCGTCAGGTGAGGCTGTGCTGGTTCATCCTGAGCGGCTGCATATGTGGACTTTGGAGAGTCAGCAAGTGACAGCCATCAGTTCAGTTGCCCCAAATGGAATCTTCAGGGTTATCAAAAGCCTTGAACTCCTTAAGGAGGGACTGGTTCAAGCGATTTGCGCAATCAACGTCGCCCTGCTTCCAGCCAGTGCCATCTATATAGGGAGCCCAAACCTTGATGCAGACGGTTCTTGTCGCCTCTTCCCATTCCTTCCTCTCCTCATCCTCCAGATATTGACTCAACTCTTTGCTTGAGTCGCCCCATCTTTCTCCGGCGCACCACTGCTGGGTATAGGTCGAGGTATTTTTCTGACAGTCAATGTTGACGTACGGTTTCTCAGCTCTAGAAGGAGCAGCCAGAGCTCCGATCAGCAAGAAGAGCATCAGAGCTTGAGCAGACATTGACGAAAGTATTTCTTTGGTTCTACCACCAGGCAGGACGGAGCCTTGATTTTCTTGGACTGTCAGTTCACATAGAGCCAACGGGCCTGAACAAGCACCTGCTTCAACTGGTCGTCATCGAGAGCCATGGCTTCTGGCCAAACATCAGAGAGCCAAGCACGTAGCTTGACGCAATCGATTCCAGCCTTGCTCTGCCAGGGAGTAAAGAACTCGTCCTGAGCAGCCAAAACTCGGAACTTCAGGAACTCCAGCAAGCGGGCTCGCAGCCTCTGTTGATTAGGCATTCAAATGGATGGTTCCGTTCCGTTAAAAATACAACTCCGATCAAAGATAAAAGAAGTCAAGAAGAAACAGGAAGAGAGAGATGAATTGCCCCGCCTATCAGTGCCCCTAACGGGCAAACATACCGAAGCATGCAAGCAGCAATCAACAGCTGGATGATCACCAACCATCAAAGCAAGCTCCTTAAGATCATCGATAAATCCGCTAGGGAGAAGAGAACAATCTGAAGACTTACTAATTTCACCTCGTTTACTGAGCCATTGGTCAGAAAGACCTGCTGATTCATTCCGAATTGATCCAAGCTGACTTTTCCCTGGTTGCTTAGCAACGCACCACTTGAAGCCATGGTGATGATCTTGTGAAGGTGTACACCATCACGCTGCACTTCAAAATTTCCGTTAGAGGGAAAAGACCCCCGAGGAACCAGGAGGTCTTTTGTCTCCCACACCCTTAGGTGCTAGCGGTCAGGTTTCAGCTGCTGCTAACCCTTTGTCTGGCACTGCTTCTTGCTGAGAAGGCAGCAATTCGGCAATCTGTTTCTCGAGCTGATCAACAACTGAGAGATGCTCTGATCTGCGTGCTTCAAGACGAGCAACGCGTTGTGCGTTTTGACGCTCCTGAGCAGCCTTGTACTCAGAATCAGGGATCACAACAACGCGATCACGAGGAATGGTGTAGCCAAAGGGAGCATTGAAGACTTCGTCGAATAGTGAATACATGTCGTTCAGTTCAAGACCTCTACAGCATGACGCCATCAGAATTTCCGACCGAACCAAAAAGGTCGTAAGAACCAGGGCCGGTCGGCGATAGACATCACCCCATAAACGGCTCGTGTACGGTTTTCGCGAATCAAAATATATCTACCAATCCATCGCCTGCTCAGGCGAAGACCTGAACACGATGACTTAGGCGAGATTTTGTCCGTGGTGTTTTTCACCTGTGATCTTGTCGATAACGAAGGCCTGCCCTCGCTTGGCTCGCTGGCCTCGACGTTTTTCTGATATTCAGCAAGACGAGCCTCGATCCACTTCGTCTTACGTTGGGCACAACTTTTTTTGTTCTTGCTGTATCTGGTCATGTAAGCCCATCAGATGTGTGCAAAGCTTTTCTTATGCAACACGCTCTGAGTTGAGATGAACGCTGGCTATATAGCTCTTGGGCTCTGTTTGCTTGTCTTCCTTGGCCTTCAGATTTGGTGGGTAGGAATGACGATGAAAAATGGCCGTGGTGGGGCCAATGGATGGGGGAAAACAGGGCTTTTTGACTTCAGGTCTCAACAAGAGGTCAAGCCAAAGGACAGCATCCAGAGCTACAAAATCAAAAAGCAGTTAGAGGAAACCTTCTCTAAAAGCCCTTAAAGGCCTTCTAATACCTAGGTGGTGCATACTCCACCGGTCTTTCAATTTGCACAGATCAGATGTGTGCAAGGCTGCCGGTGTACAACATGTGGTCTAAGTTTTAATACCCCCTTGGCCTGCTATGGAGACGAACGCTGCTTTAGCACTTCTTCTCTCTTTGCTTGTCTTATTTGGCCTTGGGTTTTGGTGGTTGTTAGGGATGACGATCAGAAAAGGCCGTGGTGGGGCCAGCGAAGGGGGAAAAGGAGGAGGGCTCTTTAACTTCAGTTCTCAACAGAAGGGCAGCTCGCGGCGCAAGATCGCACCAAACGACGCAATCAAAGAGCGATTAGAAAAAACCTTCGCTGATAGCGCTTCACGAACGGAGGACTAAGACGCCTTAACCCTGAGGAGGGGTATTTGTATTCCTACGCCCGATCTTTCTTGCGCTGCTTCCATCGCTCCCGCGGGTCATCCACGTGGTGATTGATCGATTGATCGTCTTGTTTTTTAGTAAGGCAAGCTCACCCTTCATAGAGCGGCCTTTGATGACTCGATATAGCGATCGAGATCGCTAAGGCCAGCGAATCCATGAATTGCAGAAAGCGGTAGCCCTTGAGGTCAGCCAACAAGTAGACCCGGCCAACCCTCATCTCTCTCATCATTGTCAGTCACCCATCAAGATCTTGCCTTCGCCATACTTCTCTGGCAGGTCAGGTATTGGCTGTTCCTCTGGGTTTTGTGGGATGGCTTCTTCCATGCCCAAATCGATCTCAACAAAAAGAAGAGACAGAATGCCAATCAGTAATGCAGCCACTGCCAGTAGAGACCAGTGGCGACGGTCCATCATTGAATCAATATCAATCAGTACCAATGTTCTACTAGATCCCTGCGTCTTGTTGAACGAAAGCTTTGGAGTTAGCAGCTTTTTTTATCCATATCAAGAGGTGTCTCTTCCAACGCCTTCAAACAGGTATCCATTTCCCTGAATGCTTTCCTCTGATCTAGCGATTGGTTGTAAAAGAACTAACTGATCGCTGTAGCCCCTTTGGCGATCGCTTCAGCACAAATCTGGTCATGCATGCCGCACTCATCGTTCAACATGATCGAAGATTGAAACTCAGAGTTGACGATCGCCAAATCACCTTCTACTCCTTCCACCTATTCAATCGACTGATCAACCCCGTCGATGATTGGTCGCCAAAGGTGATCCTGGGTGCCACTGGGATAGCAAGATGCTCAAATGGGTAGTCATTCATTCAAGTCTTAGAAGAATAAAGAGAAGGGTTTCTCAAGGGAAACAACGACTCCATTGGCATTGGACTGTTCGCCTCAATCAGATCCCAGAACACTGGCATCAAGTTGCAGTGACTAGGCCATATCAACTTTATAAAGACAAGCTGGTTAGCAAGATGGACTGCCTGAATTCACCAGCAGGTCAACGCTTCAGAGACCCTCGAAGCGAACATTTAGGTTCACCCTTTCAGGCCCTAGGGCAGTAGCTTGCGTCACCAGAACTGCTGTTTTTTGGCTTGCTGTTCCATCAACTGAAACGCCAGAGGGTGGTGCCCAGGTCGCGGAAAACCCCCACGGACCAATCGTGGTTCGGATTGGTTGTTCGCTATAACCAGCCTTCGTCAGAGCGCTTTTAACAATCGGAAAGAGTGTTGCAGGTGTGCCATTGAGCTGACCATTGAGTCCAGTTTGACCAATCGCATTTGCAGTAAATAGAGAGGCCAATTTCCCTCTGACCTCCTGTGGAAGCGTATTCAGAAGTACCGATGGCTTTTCCGCTAACGCAGCTGGCGCAAGAGTGGTGAACAAAAACACAGCCGCGACCAGGAATCTGCGCATCAGTTGGGAGTATGTCTCTCTCAGTTGTAGCCAAAACAATCGATTTGCCCATGGCACCAACAATATTGACGATGAACTGCTCATCGATGACCAAGGCAAAGCACCCAGCCACCATGACGATCTGACCACTGCATAAAAAACCGTCGCGATGACTAGCAAGCAGGGCAACTTGAATTCAGCGCAAAGAACCCGTTAAGAACCGGGTACAGAAGAGAGAGAGAGAGATTCCTCTGGCCTTAGGCATGCCCCAAGCCAGTGCAAGCATGCTGATCAGGAACAACTTGGATTGAGACCCCCTTCGACCATCGCCATCGATTGGCTCGTGCATGCCAAGGCCATCAAAGAGATCACCTTCGCGTTGATGTGATGCGCAAGAAGGCAAGACAATAAAAAAAGGCCCCGTAGGGCCAGGGGCAAACCTTGTGGTTCTCACAGGGCTCTATGGGGTTTGGCGACTGCAAGACCGCGAAGTCCGAAAAAGGCAAGAACAGAGCTGATGCCGGTGAGAATTACAAGGGTCGAGACCAAAGTGGGGGTCAGTTCATAGCAACTACCCCAAAAGCTGATACCCATGTCAGTTACAGCAAGACTTTCAGTTGATAGCAACAACTCAGCCAATCGCCAATAGGGCCAGGATGATCGTTGGTGATCAGCTCAATAGCAACATGTGGTGCCCCAACGATCAATTGAGCAAAAAGCCAAGAGCGATGTCGCCTGTCAGCGAATGTCCAAATGCCTTAGTTGTTGGGCAACATCAAGTCATACCAGTAGGTTTGCCAGAGCATAAAAAAGACCCCTGGTTGCTTTGCATTCACAGCAAGGGTCTTGGCGTTCTCGTGTGAGGTGGGGTTAGCTCGCAGTACGGGCTAGCTCCTTAGCCTGGTCTGACAGGGCTCCCTCAAGAGTCAACCGTGCGATCTGAATTTCAAGACGTTCAAGGGAGCTGAGGTATGCAGCCTTGGTCTGCTCGAGGTCTGCAACGCGTGCAGCCTTCTGAGCGTCATGGTGTGCCTTGTACTCACCATCGCTCATTGCATAGAACTTGGGTTTTACAGAGGCGCTAGCGGAAGCGAAATAGGTGTCGAGAACCTCGCCTTTGTCCTGATAGTCAGCGATGCGGTTGTCTAAGGAGGTCATTGGAGGGAGGGGAAAGTCGTTCCTAACCGGCCTGCATTTAAAGGTCCATCGAGGAGGCAATGGGTACGGTTTCCGCGAATAAAACTCCATAGGCAGATACATGGTGTCTGCCTACGTCACCCAGAGCACCTTGAATTGTGTCTGGTTTAACTACGGGTGTTGTTCCACTGGTATGCGGCAATGCGGTTCTAGAACTACTTCCGCTCAAATTGTGCGCGTCGCTGCTTATGTCCACCTCTTGCCATGAGAGCCGATCAAATAGGCAAGGAATCTTCTCAGTCGAACCTCATCCCAACTCAAGCAGGTTGGAGAGTTCTAAAGAGAAGGGATTCATACACAGCTATCGCCAACAAGATCAGGACGATTCCGCTCACCAGTACTTTGCCGTTCATCGATGTCGTGGAGACAGGAACTTCCCTTTCTACTTTCTGCTCAAGTGCTGTGCGAGTCCAGTCTTGCAAGGACCTGCCACTGTTGCGGTGAGCATGTTGGCCTGGCCATCTCAAGCCAACAACTGGGCAAGGCTTTCGGTCTCCACCAATTAAAAATGGGGAAAAGAACTGCAAGCCAAGGGATTGCACCGTTTAGAAATCATGCTCGCTCAAGTCGGGCCAAGATCCCCATTGGCAAACCTGGCAATTCCTTCCAAGCTAACCCCACCAACCAGTACAAATTCATAAACAGCTATACCCACAAGGGTTAGGACGATTGCCAGCACAAGAAGTTTGCCGTTCATCAATGCAGCACTTGAAAGAGTGAAGGACTGATCAAAACTCAACCTGGTTGGAGGAATCTGACGATCAGGGGTTCACATAGAGCGATGCCAGCGAGGAGCAGGGCGATTGCCAGAAAAAGAGCCTTGCCACTCATCTATTTCATCAGTACGTGTTGTCCCTTTCTACTTTCAACTGAAGTGCTCTGCAGCAATCGCCAGCAGAGCTTTGAATGTCTTTGCTAGTGATGAGCCTGATCAGCAGACCAAAGCAAAAGCCCCAGCAGCTTGAGGAAGCAGCAGCAACGCTGTTGAATTGACAAGAACAATCCAACAGCTTGTGTTGCAACAACATCTCAATGGCCGATAAGTCAACGAAATGGATCACAGCCCTACGCAACGGGATCCGACGAGAATGTGGCGCTGGCTGGATGGTTCGCGGCGTCGGTGACGGGCTTCTCCAGAGGGTTCAGCTGACTGTGCGCTTCGACGATGGCAGCCGCGCAAGCATCATCCTCGGTCCAAAAGCCAAGAGCGATCCCGATTTCGTTCCATGGATCGCAACAAGCGCTGATTGGATCTTGAGAATTTCAACCGAGATCTCTGATTTGATGAAAGAGCAGGGCAAAGGATTGACTGACGCCTATGAGTTGGTGAAACAAAGAAACGAGTCCGGATCTGATAGCGCATTCGAATGGGAACGACTACTGAGAAAATTCAAATCACATAAAACAAGTAACAGCAAAAACGGAGCCAGGGTTTGGAACCGTAACTACCGCACACCAATTGCCCGCACAGTGCTCATTCTCACAAGCCAACCTGAACCCACCTCCGGATACACGCTCTTGAAAGCACTTGTTGAACGTCATGGAGGAGAGCCCGGCTCAACAAGCAGAAGACTGCGAATTCAGTACGCAGCAGAATTCCTTCGCTTCGCGTTTAAACATGGAGCCAACAGACGTTGGCTACCACCGGAAGATCTCAAGACGTTCATCGGCGAAAAAAGTGCCGATCTCACTCAGAACAACGTCAACAAGGTGTAGGGGACCAATCCACTGCGCGACGTTCCACCTGACTGGCAACCCGCCAGTCCACCTTCAAGACCTCGTCTTGGGCAGCTGCTGCTTGAGGCTCTACACAGCCAGTACTACCGCAACCAAAAGTTGATGCTCAACCAAAACTTGCCTCCAATCGCTGGCTATGAAGCCGAAATTCTTGCCCTGGTTCAGCAAGCTAATCCTGTTGTGTTGCCAAACAGCAATCTCAACCTGGATCAGTTTCAGTCAGCCTTTGCCTGTGCTCTCCACATGCATCAGCCAACAATTCCAGCAGGGTCAAATGGAGAACTGATCTCGCATCTGCAATACATGCTGGAGCACAGCGAAGAAGGCGATAACCACAATGCCGAACCCTTTGCCCATTGCTACAAGCGCCTCGCAGACATCATTCCCCAACTGATTCAAGAAGGATGCAACCCTCGAATCATGCTGGATTACTCAGGCAACTTGCTCTGGGGTGTTGAGCAAATGGGCCGCCTCGACATTCTCGAGGCGCTCAAACGTCTCGCATGCGATCCCACTCTTCAACCCCATGTGGAATGGCTCGGCACCTTTTGGAGCCATGCCGTTGCACCTTCCACTCCTATCCCAGATCTAAAGCTACAAATCCTGGCCTGGCAACACCAATTCGCTGCCATGTTTGGGCAGCAAGCATTGCAACGGGTGAGGGGTTTCTCGCCACCGGAAATGCACCTTCCCAACCATCCAGACACCCTCTATGAATTGGTGAAAGCCCTAAGAGATTGCGGATACCGTTGGCTACTTGTTCAAGAAAACAGCGTTGAGAACCTCGATGGCTCATGCCTTCGCCACGCACAAAAATACGGTCCAAATCAACTTGTAGCTCGCAACTCCAGAGGGGAAACAGTCAGCATTGTGGCCTTGATCAAAACCCAGGGCTCAGACACCAAATTGGTAGGACAGATGCAGCCCTATCACGAAGCATTAGGCCTAGAAAGACAATCACTGGCAGGCAAATCGATTCCATCATTGGTCTCTCAAATTGCCGACGGAGAAAATGGAGGCGTAATGATGAATGAGTTTCCAGCCGCCTTTATCCAAGCCCATCAAACCATTGCCTCACAGGTTGATGCTGTAAGCACAGTGGCGCTCAACGGCACAGAATATTTGGAGTTACTGGAGGCCGCCGGTGTCGAAGCCTCTGGTCACCCGAAGATTCAGGCCATTCAACAACACAAGCTGTGGCATAACACTGACAGCCCCATCAACCCGGAATCAATCGAAGCGACCATCAGCGGCCTCAAAGAAACAGATCCCTCCTTCTCAATGGACGGCGCGTCCTGGACCAACAACCTCAGCTGGATCAAGGGCTATGAAAATGTTCTAGAACCGATCAACAGCCTCAGCGCCAAGTTCCACCAGCTGTTTGATCCCTTGGTGGCAAAGGATCCAGCAATCACACAAACCCTGCACTATCAAGAAGCTCTGCTCTACTTGCTTCTGCTAGAAACCAGCTGCTTCCGCTATTGGGGCCAAGGCACCTGGACCAACTACGCCAATGAGATCCACCGGCGCGGGGAAGCCATGATCAACTCAGCAAACCAAGCCCTGAGATAGTTGTTCGTCTGACCAGCAGGCCAAAGCAAAAGCCACACCATTTCAATCAATAGCAAAGCAATCGCAACGATGAATGATCGATATCATCACTTGAGCATCACGCCCTTGCGCATCACAAATGCGCATTCCTAGAGGTGTTATTGATAAGTCGATCCTCGTGGTGTTCAAAGAAACATGAGGTGCTGCGTCCAGCAGACTTGATTTGGATGAAACCAATACATATCTAACGATCATTGGGCTGGTCTGACCAGGCCAAAATCATTGGCTCTGAAAATATTAAACAGATACCTGCGATGCCGCAAAAATCTGCCAGGCCTACTATAAAATAAATAAATAAATAGCTTTCTTTTAAAATACAGCCATGAAAAAGATTCTATCACAAAAACATCTTCTTTTGCCTACAATCATAATAGCTCTTGGGCTAACAGGATTAGTTATTCATAAGAGGAATATGGCATTTGAAAGATCAGAAGAATTAAACAAGCAGCGTTCATTAACTAATTTCCAGAAATCAAACAAAAACAAATCTTGCTATGATCGCAAATACAATTCAAGCAATTCAGTAACAGATCTACACCTTCATTCGCAGCCATTTGGAGGAAGAAGCCTTCGTTACACAGAACTTATGACCTACCTAAAGGAAGCCAAAGTACCATTTGCTCTTCTTTATGGAATTGGGCAGACACTGCCGCATACTAGTAGCTGCTCCTACTATCTCAACTGTCTAGGAACAAAAGCCTCGCCAACAATAAAGAATGATTTTGAAAATGCTGCAAACCTCCATGAATTCCCACAGAGAGAGGTTCATATAGGGCTGTCAATGACATTCCCAGACCTTGCAAACCCATCAAACATTGTTGACAATATTATGCTGCTTGATCAGGAGTTTCCGGGCCTGTTCACGTGGATGGGAGAGGTTAATGTGATGAAGCAAGCATTACTCGGGAATGCCCACGAGCCAGCTACAACAAACTCAATTGCTGAATGGAAGCCGTTTATGGAGATTCTTAGAGATCGAAGAATCCCATTAGCCCTTCACTCTGACTTGGGCAACAACGCAGATCCCGAAAAATTTATTTATCTAATGGACAAAGTCCTTGAGTTGTATCCAAACAATAAAATCATCTGGATGCACATGGGGCTGTCAAAGGAATTGACAACTTACTCAGCTTCTGAGCATATAAAACTAATGTCACGTTACCTCAATAAACATCCAAATCTATATCTAGATCTCTCATGGAGAGTGATTGCTGATAATTACTTCAATACACCAAACAAAAGATCAATGTATGCAAAGTTTATCAGCAATTACCCTACACGATTCCTCGCCGGCACAGATTTCGTAGCTTCAAGTAATAAAACAATCGATGTCTACCAAGAGGAAGCAAATGTTACTGGAAGCATTTTTGCTGATATCAGTAACAAGGCATTTCGTCAAGTTGCATTGGGCCAAAATTACTTTGATCTTGCCCCTGGTCTTGCCGATAAGTTTCAAGCCCCGGAGATCTGCGAAAGATAAGATTAAATCTCTAAAGCTTATTTAGCTAAGCTGATGTTTTTGTCTGCCAATAAGCGTAGAATTAACAGATTAACTATTGCGTACCAGTCGAGCCAAAATGATCGCTCTTAGTCCCCAAGTGATCAGAAAGACTCTCCCGAAAAAGCGCAAGAAAGCATGTTCTTCTGTTATTTGCGGGTAGTGGCCTCTAAAGCACTGCCAATTAATTTGAACCAGTAAAAAGCCCGATCAGCTCAAAGGTCCATTACTTCTCAATTGAAAAAAGAGAAAACAATAAGATGCAAACGACATCAAAAAAGTCTTGCTGCCCATTGTGGACGGTCGGAAAACCAGATCCCTCTAGCCTGAGATGCCAAGCAAACGTCTGTATAGTCTTTGCAACCGTTGGCCCCGTTGCGGGGCGCAGTCAGACTTAAGCCAGGCAACGGGGGCTTAAGCACTGCAGGAGCGTTCTATGAACATCCTCTCCATGATTCAGCGCAAAGCTCAAAAGCAATCTGCCCTGTCTCATTCCCAGTTTCTGATGGCGAAAAGCTATCGAGGAATTGACTACACCTCGGCTCATCAATCCCCCGCGAAGCTCGGTGCCCACAACCGCACCGATCAAAGGGTTGACTACACCATATAAATCACTTAAGTCTTCTAAAAATCACTTCACATCACATCAGCGGTCTTTCCTCATGGAAGCCGCTTTTTTATTTCCTATGCGAGCACTCCTCTTCTCGGCAATCTGCCTCACTGGTTTATTGGCCGTCAGTTGCAGCAAAACGAAGGATCAGGCCACTGCACCCATCACATCTGATGTCCTGGTCTCTTCAACAGAGTCATGGGATGGGGAGGGGTTCAGCTATCCGCAAGGCAAAGCTGAGATGACATTCATAAGAGCTGTTTTTCCGCCTGGCGCCAAAACCCCAGTCCATACACACCCTCAACCTGGTGTCGTGTATATCGAGAAAGGTTGGATCAAGTGCACACTCACAGAGTCCGGGAAGGAAAGGGAGTTCAGACGAGGTGAAGCCTTTGTTGCCTCTACCGGAGACACCCAACACGCCTGTGAAAACATTGGCAATGAAGATGCCGTTGTGTTTGTTGCCTGGGCAGGAGTAGAAGGAGTGCCGCTCAAACAGCCTGTCAAAGCTGAGTGAAGTCAGAACTGTTGGCAGTGTTGCGGCCAGCCCCTCTTGCACATCGCGCCTGCGCGGGTTTTTATAGAGGCAATAAAAGAGCCCCCAGCTAACGAGGGGGCGGATTTATGCAAAAACCGACTGATCCCCATCACCCGGCCACGAGAAGAGACTAGTGGTTGTCAAGGACGAAGATGATGGTCTTCACACTATATTTAGGTTTAAATACATTTATATTGACTTTCTAGCACTACCTGTAGCGGGCTCGCACCCAGTTCAGCATGGCTTCCTGCAAGCAAGACAACAGCCTCAAAAAAAGAGAACGCTGCTGATGCATTCAATCGCGAGTTTCAATCGGGCAGAAAAAAGCCCCTCGCTTGCAGCAGGGGGCCCTTTGTATCCCACATCACCAGGTGTTCCCATCACCAGGTGCTAGCGGTCAGGTTTGAGCTGCCGCCAACTCTTTTTCCTTCTCTGCTGCTGGCAGAGAAGGCTGCAATTCAGCAATCTGCTTCTCGAGCTGTTCAACAACTCCGAGATAGTCTGCTTTGCGAGCCTCCAGGCGAACAACGCGCTCAGCGTTCTGACGCTCTTGCAGCTTCTCGTACTCAGATTGCGGGATCACAACAACGCGATCTCGTGGCACTGCATAGCCAAAGGGAGCGGTAAAGAAATCATCAAAGAGTGAATACATGGCGTCCTGTGCGAGACCTCTACAGTCTGCGACCTCCAATGAATACGACCGAACAAAAAAGGTAGTAAGAACCAGGGCCGGTTAGTGTTCGAAGTTGCCTCCTAGACGGCTCCGATACGGTTTTCACGAATTCATTCGATGGGGTTCTGCAGAAGCTCCTCATGCGATTACCACAACAACCTGGATAAAACGAGATTTAGCTCTCAACATCTCTGGTCATTGAGTTTGTTGACGTTGGCTATGAAGATGTCTCCAACAAAAGCAAGTCGCCCGCCATAGGCAGAAAAGTCACTGTGATCGAACTCAAAACAGCAGCGAACAGAGAGCTGCTTCTGAGAAGACTGCTAGTGAGAGGCAGCTAAAGACATGACTTTGACCCAACGCAAAGCTGCCGCCCTCAAGGATTACAGAAGAAGCCTGAATTGATCGAGATAGTGGAGGAGGGAGCCATCAATGAAGCCTATTTCGATGAGCCATTAGATCACTAACAGCACGGAAAAGAAATGAACATCCAGTTGGGGAACGAGACTTTCTGCTTGGTGAAAGAAGCAAGTGAGGATGGCCTGGCTGATCAAGCTAGTGGTTTGAACTCCGGTGCGCTACTGATGGCAGCAAGACCACTTGAAGCCACTTAGATAATCGCTGCTTTGGGCTTCGATAAGTAGCGATAAAGCCTCGGCTATCCGTACCAACGCAGGGTTCTAAGGACCCACATTGGCGCTGATTTTTTGCCATTGTCATGGAAAATCTGTTGGCAGGCACATTCAATGCCTCAATCAAAGCTCACCCTCTCCTTCATCCTCTTCACATCACTCTGGATTGTTTGGTCCGCTTGGGATGCAGTACAGCCAGTACTAAGTAGTGGTCAACTGGCTGCGCTATTCCCTTTACTGCCAGTAAGCGCACTTTTATTAGGCCTCTCGTTCTTCGATAACGAAGATGATGATGATCAAAGCGGCGGGACACTTCAACCCATCTATGCCAGAGCCAGAGCTTAATCAGGTGGATTTCTACACGATCACACTTGGCGTTTTCATCGCGCTGTTTTGCCTCGCTCTGTACAGGCTTGCAGATCAGCCTGCCTAGGCAGCACGGATGCAGGTGGCGATGCAATTCCACTCAGATTCCGTGGTGTCATCCCAGTTCTCTGGTTCGGCGCTTAAGTACACCGTCTTCAAGAGGTTGACTGACTCATCAACGCTTGTTGCTTGAGGATCTCTTGCACGAGCCAAGGCTACTTTCTGAACTTCAGTCAGTGTTACTGGCAAGTAGTTTTCAACGAGTTTGAGTGTTGCTGACATGACGAAAAATTTTTGTTGGCTCTTGATAGCAACAAAAAAGCCTCTTAGCTAGAGGGCTGGATCTCAATTCAATGTGAACGAGCTCACACATCAAAGCCTGAACATCAAGAGGAGTGATGAACAGTGACAGTTGCGTGAGAGGTATGAGCGCAATGACGCAGAGCTGATCAATCAAATCTCCTGGAGGAGAGTGTCGCTTCGAGCCTGTCGTGATGAACCTCAAGCAGAACTTGTTGCTTCGCCCACGTTCGCGGCCATTGAACAGCTGGCCCTAGAGCAAATACATCCATCAATAAGCATTCGAAGTAATTACATAGTCACGATAACGCGTATCTGAGGTATTGAGGTTCCGGAATGAGTTAGCACCCTTGGGAACGCTGGACCATGCGCCAAAGCATGAATTCCGTCGCCTAGGCAATGTCATTCTCCAGCGAGCCAAATCTAAGCAAGGAGTACAAACAAGGCAATGCTCTGAAGATGAGCCCTAAGCATGGAGGGTCAACGCCAGCACCCTTGCCAATACAAAAGATCTGGCATCGATTGACATTCCGATTTGCTTCTTGCCTCATGTTTGACAAGTGAAAAGGTCTCAAAGCTTTCACCATGAGGAGAGGCGGGCCGCCCTTCCTCGTGGTCGACAATACAGGTGTACTATGCTTGCTCACGTTGCCGATAAAAACACCATGGCCGCAAACACACCAATCCCCAACAACCCAAGCACGGGTAGAGCATGGACCCGCAATGAACTGATTACAGAGCTGGGGGTAGAGCGCAAAAGGAACTCAGACCGAGCCAGTGGAATTGTCTCCTGGTCTGAGCAAGGTTCAAATGTGAAAGCTCGTTGGCTGATCCATCTCAAAGAGTGGGCAATCCTCACCCACCAAGTCTACGAACTGGGCCGCGAATGCCGTGTCTTTGTAGAGACCCGCCTGCTAGCGAGCACTAGTGCCTCATTAACACGATCTAATTGAAACCACCTAGCAAAAACTAAAACAAAAAAGTGCCTACAGATTAGGATGAATGAAGGCTGCTACCCATATCACTTTTGCTCTGCGAATCATCGAGACCTTTAATCATGAGCAAGACAAATAGAACCATGCCCGACTGAATCCACCAAGAAGGGTTCGAGAGATCTGATGGACCAGTCAAGGTTCATTCCCCGCGGCAGGTGAACATTCTTGATCCGTTACTGCTGGTACCACGGCTCAGCCCTTCAATAAGGCCTAGTTGTCGCTGGATTAAAAGCGGCGTCGCCAAGAACCATCAAGATCAATTCGCTTCTTAAGCTCAACAAAGCACCCGAGTCAAAACCAGGGCATTTCTTTCGTCATGTCCAGGTTCCCTAGGTCTCGATCCCATACTCAATTGCGATTCCATGCAGCTCGTCAAGCGTCAATTCGGAAAAATAACTCCGCAAGCAAAGCAAGGATTCAAAGCTCTCTAACTTGCCACCACCCTCTTTGAGCAGCAGTATTCGAGCCAATGTCATGGCGAGTTCGTTCTGGGTCATGCGGCGATCTCTTCTGTGAGCTGAGGGTCTGGGTCTTCCCCGAATTGAGTCGTCAGTTTTTGCCATCCATCAAGAAGCATCTGACCGCATAGTTCAAGGGCTTCATCCAAAGGAAGCCTCAGGCGTTGTTTCATTTGCGATGGAGTTCCATCAACTTGTGCACTCCACTGATCAACAAAAACAAAGGGATTTCTTATCCAACTCTTTGAATCGCGATGGAAGCGATAGCAGAAATGGCCATCAGGGCTGATGAGCCAGCCATTGACCTGCTGCACTGGAGAGCTTTGCATGGCACTCATTGAAGTACACCTGTACTAGCGTTACGTCTAGGCTTTGTCAACAGGGTTGATTGACGGCTTGCTGATCTTGTTGGTGACACTCCCCTGATCGGAGTTCCCTGCAGACCATCGCGACGACACGAAAACCCATTTCAGAATGGGGCTCTGAAATTAGCGCCCTGCCCAGGTATCAAAGACACTCCTTCGCAGAGCTGCCCATGTTCACGCAAGTGATCTGGCCTGGTTCACAAGAGGAGAGCCTATCCACTAGAAAACTATGATCAAGCTCACAGCTATCATTGAACAAGGCAACGACTTTCCCTAGCAAGTTGCAATAACCTATAGAAAGCGGTGAAGGATGGAGAAAATATCGCCAGCCCCACAGAATGTGAAACCAATAAGTAAAGCCACGCTTTCCACGAGTTCTTATTCATTGCGATGACTTAAGAATCAGTACGTTTAGAGCTAGTATTTGCCATACTGTCAATCACTTGATTCCTTCGATTTCAGTTAGATCAGAGTTAATGATGACATTTCTTAGCTTCATGATGAGTTTTCTAGTCAGTATCTCACCAGTGGTCCCAAGTGCATTAGCACCGGAGTTGACTTCATTTACATGTGATGGGAATCTTGTTGAGACAACGATCTACAACAATGAGAATGGAGCATACAGCATAGTCAAAGCATATGAAGAGCTTGATGCTGGCGCTTTTGTCGTGATCAACCTAGAGAATTCGAAGCTGATGCTGCCAAGAACATTCAACGTTGGCGAAACCAGTTTTACTGATGGTAAGTGGTGGTGGAGCTATGAAGATCATCAACATCCAACCTTCCAGCGTCTTACAGCGCTGGGTGAAATTCAAGAATTCAACTGTGAAGCGCAGCCGGCTAACATTGGCTTAGGTATGGCCACTCCCTTGTCTATCAAGTCAGTCTCCAATTAGCCACAATCAAATGGATAGATTCTCAGCGTTGCTCATAATGATTCATCCAAGTTGACAAAGAAGCACCTCCAGTGAGCTAGGGATGCACAGAACAGCGTTTAAGGAAAATCAGCGAAAGAATACTAGTGTGAGGGTTATGAGAACACACGTCCTTTTGATGAGCCTCCGTCGTCCTGGTGCAAGTGCTGTAGGGGTTAGTGGGTCTGTTGCTATTGCATTGTCACTGCTTAAGGAGTCTTACCAATGACGAAGTCAGGGTTGAGAGTCAAAGTCAGTGAGTTGCCAGACAACCACATCTCGATAGAGATAGAGGTGCCAGCAGCTCGCTGCAAATCAAGTTATGAGGCTGCCTTATCGCGCCTAGGTAGCGCGATAAGGCTTCCAGGGTTCCGTCCAGGAAAGATTCCTAAGCAAGTGATCATTCAGCAGATCGGTATTGCACGTATCAAAGCAGCAGCACTAGAGAAGCTCATCGATATGACATGGAAGGAAGCTATCGTTCAAGAATCTATCGAACCAATTTCTGAGGCACAGCTCAAAGAAGAACTTCAAACTCTTGTGGATCGTTTCAGTACTGATAAAAGTGTGACATTCACTCTTGAAGCAGAGGTGCTTGCAGCAAAGAAAGAGGAAGAAGAGTGAAGAGACTACCGGTCAGAACTGGAAAATTTAAATCAACGTGTAAGCTCAGAGAGTCACTAATAACTGTTGCAAGTCTTAAGGGGTCTGACTAAGGATTAGACCTCAATTCAACGCAAGCTGTTGGTGCTAAATAAAAATCAAGGGCGATTGTCTCATGAATCAAATTAAACTGGTTGAGATCACAATCTTATGATTCGTTTGCCACATTGGCTCCGGCATGCAGTTGTTCTGACTAATGTCTCATGCAGTTGGTTTTCTACCGGTGAAACGATCTGAACTCTTGAGAGTCATAAAAGGGGCGGCAGTGTTGAGTATCAGCCAATGTCTAGCGCGCCCAAGCCAAGCCTTGGCAATGGATGGAAAGCTTCCTGCTCTAGACGCTCAAGCCCCAGACTTTGAGCTAGAGGCCGCTGCTCAAGATGGTGCGCTGGCAGAAAAAATACAACGTGATGCCTTTCTAGGCAGTTGGCTGGTTCTTTACTTTTACCCTCGCGACTTCACGAGTGGCTGCACACTCGAGGCCCGTGGATTCCAGAGAGATCTCTCAGACTTTAAAGCTGCAGCTGCTGCTGTGGTTGGAGTCAGCGCTGATGGCACCGAAGAACACGTGAGTTTTTGTAGCAGCGAAGGTCTTGGATACACACTCTTGTCTGACCCGGGTGGAGTCGTAAGCGAAAGGTATGGATCATGGACCTCACCATTCAGCCAACGTCACACCTTTCTGATTGATCCCGATGGCATCCTTCGTGCTCGCTGGGCGAACGTAAGTCCATCTCGCCACAGTCAAGAGGTGCTCAGCACACTTAAGCAGCTACAGAAGAAATAGATGAGAGGCAATCATCAGAAGCGGCATGGTTGAACAAAGATCTGACATCGTCGAATTTTACCTACAATAAAAATGAGACCCAGAACACCAATCAGAGTTGAAATAAGCTTAAGATCCGGAAAATATAAAC
Source organism: Prochlorococcus sp. MIT 0701 (assembly GCF_000760295.1). Classification (GTDB taxonomy): domain Bacteria; phylum Cyanobacteriota; class Cyanobacteriia; order PCC-6307; family Cyanobiaceae; genus Prochlorococcus. Next base: position 14,188 of record NZ_JNBA01000014.1, on the reverse strand, counting down.
ATGCATCAGCGTTAAAATATAAGACGGTAGAAATAATGTAAGAAGGGCATATTATATTGCAGGGGGGATTGGGAGAACAGGGTTAAAATCGTAGCTGACAACACTGCCATGATCGAGGCTCTTGATAAAGTTCTTGAGCTACTTGAAGAGCTTTCTGCTGACCTTGGGGTGAGTGAACTAAGCTCTGAACCGATCATACACTCGAAGTAGGTATTAAATGCGATCAATATCCCAAACAGGTGAAAATAACGGCGTAGATGTTTTGAGATTCGCTGGATATTGTGTATAAATTGAAAGTATTCATACTGTAAGGGTTCATCTGTACTCTCAAAAAATCTAAAACTAGATAAGATGGAGTTCCGCTTAGTATAGGTGAAGCCATGCTCTTTAATCCTGATCAACAATACAAGAAAGCTAAGCATTTCATTTGGATAACATCTCCCAGAATCGGCTTGGTGAGTTTTGCTCTGATAGTAATCCCTTGGTCTAATCCTGCCCTAGCGGAAAAACTAGTTCCAATAACTACCTCAGAAGGAATGGTCTTGTTGCAAAGAAGCAAGTCTGTATCAGATTACGCCTCGTTAATGGAAGCTTTTCTGACCCAATCAAACCTTGCCTATTGCGGGGTTGCCAGTGCCGTAATGGTTCTAAACAGCCTAGCAATTCCGGCGCCTCCAGTAGATGGTTTCAGAAACTACAACTTCTGGACCCAAGACAATATCTTCACTTTTAAGCCCTCTAAGAGTTTAATTAGCCCAGCCAAAGTCAGGCGTCAAGGAATGACACTTCAAGAAGTGCAAAACCTACTCAGTCATCATGGTGTTTCTTCAAAGCGTTTACACGGAGATATCCTGAATCTTTCAGCGTTTAGATCACATCTAAAAAATAGTCTTGACGATTCTAGTGATCGCTTGATCGTTAATTATGACAGAAGAGTTCTTGGTCAAAAAGGAGGTGGGCACTTTTCTCCACTAGCAGCCTATGACGCTATTAGTGACAAAGTTCTAATCCTAGATGTTGCCCGATATCGCTATCCTTCTGTATGGGTAAAAACGCATGATCTATGGAAAGCAATGCGAACATTAGACGGTATATCAGGGTTGCAGAGAGGGATACTCTCTATTGACTAGCTTGGAAAGTAAAAGACAATCATTGAAAGACTCACTGCTCGTGAATATAGTATCTTGACATAGAGAGCTAATAGCATAGTCGAATCAAGCTCGCTATAAAATCTAATTTTACCAAATCTTCTCTTACAAGGAGCCAGCAGAACCATGAATAAAGACCATCGAGAATATGGTGATCAAGCGATAACCCAGTAGCCACTCCAGTCGGGTTTCATGCCATCATGTCGCCCCTTAGGATCGATCTCCAGGACGACTGAATATCCTTGTAGACGAATGATCGCTGCGTGATCATCCTTGTGTATCTGGTCCATCGGATCGAGCCAGCGGCGACGTGCCTCCCCCTTGGCAATCTGGGCTGTGGGCGCCACCACAAGTTCCAAATGATGCTGTTCAAGCATTTCGCCAGCCTTATAACCTCCCAGGTTGATGAACCAGAGATTATTGGCCTCGCTTGTATCAACTTTGTCGACGCAAACCATTGTGATCCGATAGCCATCCACGTAGCGAATCAGCTTGTAGCTGTCCACGTGCAACCCTCGAGGGTTGCCAATCCATTGTGATTTCAGCTGCGCAACTGTTGCTTCAATCGTGTCTCCCACCACCCAGCGCACATCGTGCATCTCCACGTGTCCTCCGCGCGTCCTCCCGCCCAGCACAACAAGGTAGAGATTCATCTCTATAAAAGACTAATCAGGGAAAAGATCACTTTTGATGATTAAAGAGGAATACGGCACGGAAGCTTCACTTAAGCCAGCTTGCTGAAAGAAAAGAGCAAAGGCCAAAAGACACTTTGAAATTAGACCATCAGCTATTCCTTTTGAGGCCTCCAAAGCAACAATACAACCCAAAGTGTAGATGAGACAACGATCAATGCCTCGACAAGGTATGTGTGCATACTAAATTCTCTCGTACATCCCAATGTTAACAAACATGTTTAATGAAATGAAGCAAAAATGCTTAAGCCTTATTAACGGTATGGAAAGTTTAAACTAATCCCTATATTAAACCATTAATCAATCCCTTATTCCGTTCATCCTGCCTTACGGGCAAAGCCTCCTGGAGTAAAGCACGGGGGGCCTATAGGCATACAAATAAGGACAACCACCGACATTAATTGCCAACAGACTGCACTGGGACTGCTGGCTCTAGACTTTTTGTTAATAATATCGATCAAGTCGATTCATTGTTGCGCGCTCGTTTTACCGCCAGACCAGCTTCTACAGCCGTTGCTCCAGCTACAAACAAGAGACCTATTAGGCCAACTAATTGATTTCTTTGATCATTGACAGGGTCAATGTCTTGACCCAAGACAGCACCAATAACAATCCAAAGACTAACGATCGCGGAAGTAATCCAATAGGCCCTCCACCTACGTTGGTAGAGGTAACCAGCCCCAATACCTGGCAAAATATTTAATGCAACAGCAACCCAGCCAGCAGAAGATGCAACAATTTGATTTTTGGTCGACTTATCCATGTGAAAGAGATAAACATTTCAAATTATAGCAAATAAAAGTCATTGAATAGACGACATGCAATGAGGCATCAATAGACATTCGGTTACGAGACAAAACCAATCAGTGTAAATTTTAAACAGTTGACTTATAAACTACTAGTTTGCTTGGCCCTCCTCCTCCATCAGCAAATACAATACTTCTAAGTCCTGAATGGATTCAGCAACTTTACGTCTTAAAGAAACCAGTGATTCAGGGTCCATAGCAGACTCTGCAATCATCAGTTTTGCCTGATGAACAGCATGTTCTAGGTTTCTAGCTTTAAGCTTACAAATATGCTTATTGACTTTGCATTGCTGAAGAGTATGGGAGTCAATCATAAAATCAATACATCAATCAAATCATTCAGCAAACAAAGGAGGCCTTGATTTTACTCTCTTTCTATTTTAGCTCTCACGAAAGAGTCACTGTTTGATTTTAAGCTCCTCCTAATAGTCCTAAAGCCATCAATAGCAATAGAGTGACTTAACCTTCATCTTTTGTATTAATCATAGTCAGTTAGGAAAAGCAATACTCTCAGGAATTAAGCAACCACTAATTAAGACTAGAGAAGAGGCGATGGATTAGCAATGTCTCGATAGAGCCTGGTGTAAATGTACCCTTCATGCAAAGAGTCTCGACATGGTTGTCAACTCAAATCACTAACTTAGTTGGCTTTACTGAAATCAAGGCTTTGTCGCGATAACCGCAAAGAAAGGGTCGCCTTTGCCGCCTAGCAAACCCAGCACACCTTTTGAACGAGTTTCCTCTGCGATGATCTCAGGCTTTGGCCAACCCTGAGCCATCAGCACCTTGGAAATGTAGGTGAAATGATCACGGTCATCGCCATCCCTCCAGATCTGCGGAGCTTTCGTGAAAAACATACGATTCGAGAACGCAATGATGACTTGACCCTTAGGGCACGTCACCCTCCGTAACTCCTCAGCCATCTTCTCAGGCTGCTGAAGGTATTGCCAACCGGCAATGATGAGAGTCGTATCAATGCTCTCATCCTTAAGCGGAATAGACTGGTTGAGATTGAAATTCTGAACCCAATGGCTATCAAGCCGGTTGTTTGCCCCTAGTTCCTTTTCATTGAGGCCATGACCAATAACACGGTCATAGATGACGTCATCAGGCAGGTGAGACACCCAGCTCGACATCAAGTCGAGCACTGTGGAGCAAGGCGGAACCTTCTCTCGATAAAGCTGTGTCAAACGCCCCCGAAATGCCTCGTCCAGATGATGAACGAAACGAGGCTCAGCATAAAAAAGCACGTCATCGTTCTGATCGAGCTTGGAACGTTGTTCGTTTCGAAGGACTTGAACCGCCAAGGGGATTGGGAAGCGATGTTTAGTCTGGCCTCGTCCAAACCAATCCGCGAGTCAATAACCTCAAGGCCTCACAAGATTCAACTGACCTAATATCTGTAAAATATGCTCGCCATAGTCGACTTTTGCGAGTTTCTCTCTATAGATCATTTCAGTGCCAATCCACTCGAGCAGATGAGTTTAAGCTGCCAAAGAGGATCTTTTACGAGAATGGTCTATCGATCTTCTTACCAAGAATTGCAGCTACATGCAGGGAATAGAAAGCCCCCGCACTGGCAGAGGCTTCAGTGCTCGCAACCGAGCTTGTAAGTCATTCGTCCTTACCCCCACCAAAATCCTTTTCATGCCTAGAGCGAGCTGGCCTCCTTTTCTGTGGCAGGCTCAGCGACAGGTGCCTTGATGGCTTGCTTGGCCTGCGGTAATGATGTTTGAAGCTCCACAATCTGTGCTTCAACCTTGTTAACTGAATCGAGCAAATCGGCCCTTACATTCTCAAGATGAGAAACCCGTTCTGCGTTCTGGCGATCCTGAGCAGCCTTGTACTCAGAATCACTGATCACATAAACGCGAGGACCTGTTTTGTAGAAGCGTGGACTAGAGAAAAACTCGTCATAAAGGGAGTACATGATGTTCTTTGATAGATCTCTACATCTTGGTAGACGTAGATGCCTAGACCGTACAAAAACAGTACGGAGAACCAGGCCCGGTTGGGATTAAAAATCCACTCCAAAGTGACATTTGTACGGTAATCACCAATAAAGTTGCCTCGAGGAATAGATGGCTTGATCAAAAGCACTCCTCAACAGCTGGGCCTCGTCGTTACCGGCACACCGTTGACTGCGATGCTCATCAGCCACGGGAAACAAACGGCTGAGACCTCTTTTTTCAACCCTGGGCTTGAATAACCGGGGCAGAAATGCCCATCCCCAAGGCATTTTCTAGTTGCACATCTGTTGATCCCACTGCTCCATATCAAGTCAGGGCCTTGATGTAGAGGTCTGCCGCTACCTTGTGATTGCCATCCCAGAAAGGCATTTTTGTGGTTGCATCAGTTCGTTCATGCCGATCACCACGTTGCTCATTGGGTAATCCAGTGATGCCTTCCACTCCAATTTCACCATTTAACGATTGGCCATCCGCTCGCCAAATCTCAACGCAATAGACGGGACTTTGAGATCAGCCAAGCGGATAGCCCTTGTCTTCCAAGGGTTCATCAAAGCTCACTTGATCGCGTGAATGTTCGATCACTCCAACATCATCATCCAAGTGGTAAGCACGAATACATGTCTTTGGATCATTGCCTACATCGGTTTTTCTCTGGATCATTCATGATCTGTATGCGTGGAGATACAGCGACTCACTCCCTTGGGTGCCCGGATCATCCAAGGGTCTTTCCTTGCTCACGCACGAATCAATAGGTTGGTCTAGAAGGAACGGCAGAAGGTTTTTTCGATCTACGTCAGCGGCCTTCTTTAGGAACCAAGTTCTGCAGCTCTAGCGACTTACAATCTCCAATCACGTTCTCTCCGGATTTCTGTTTTAGTAAGCTTGATATACCCAATCTAACGCAAGCCGCTGTCTTTACGATCAGACATGGCTGCACGGAGTGAGCAGGGCTCAAAGAAAAATCAAATGGAGAACAAATACTGCCGATCAGCCTATAAAGATTGTAGGCAGTCTTGACAACCGATAATTGGTAATTCTGGCAATAGATATTGACCCGTTATTTCCATAATCAGAAAGAGTCTAGCTCTGCTGAATCGTTTGAATCTTTAATGAGATTACCAGAGCCTTCTCCTGTCTAGAGTCACAAAGATGACAGCCACTAAAGCCTTACTTTGGTGACCTCGGCCTGAATCGCTGATGGTCCAGTGGAAACCTTGATAGGACGTCTGGTGAAAATCTCAACACGAATGCCCGCGCGAGTAATCGCGATTAAAGCCTTGCTTAAAAAGGCTGTGCTCACGATAACGGCTAGCGGCCAACGCCAAGCCATCAACAGCTCAAAAAGGCCACCCATCTGTCGCCTCAGTTAGGAGCTAGTCGTAGCTCACCTCACCTATGACCAGCAAGCCCTGAATCATTAGTAGCAACAGTTCAGCCTTTACCTGATCTTCTTCGATAGGGTTCCCGCCTGATTCACATGACTGAATTGCATTCGACTTAGCTCTTGCTTTGACACAACTGCAAAAAAGTTGCTCTTAGCCTCTAGGCAAGCCAAAACCTAGGCGAAGCAAGCGAAATCTGATTAAATTCGATCGGCATGCGGAACGAATGAAAGAACTTATCTCGTTCATTCGCCACTCGACTCAAAACCTCACTCCAAGCCCCTTCACTCCCACTGATTGAATTTGATGCAGACTGATAACGGCAGCAAAGTATCGACATATGCGTAGGCGCAGTTCTTCACTCCAACCCCATTGCCAATTGCTGGCCTATTATCACGATCGCTCCTGCTTGTATCAGCAAATGCATGGGGCCTAAGAAACATTCCTGATTGCTTTACCTACATCCTCTTAGATCCCAATCAAGCTCTATTAATCACTGTTGCAACGGCACAGGGATTTAGGCTAATTAAAAATGCTTACTCACCTAGCCAAGGAGCTGAAATATTCATTCACTCTCACGAATTAGGGGGGTTTGTAGAATGACTCAGCAACATCAGCCACCTGAATTCCCATAAGCTCCTTCGATAGGGAGGGAATCAGGGACCCAGAAATGGAGAGATTCTCCATCGAGTTCAACTCAATAAGCTCTAAGCGATGGCGTGCAGGCTTTTGGCACCATTGCTAACCCAATGGTGTCTCCCTTTTGATTCCCCGGCCAGACCCTCACCATGCAGACCGTTGACTGGATCTGGTTGCTACACCCGATTTTCGCCGTAGTTTTGATCTACCCCCTACTGGGGGTAGTACTAAACCTGTCACTTCAGACCCGCAGTCGTCGGCTAAAACGCCAGAACGAAAGTCCCGCCAATGTCGGGAGTGTGCACAGCAATCTCGGGCGATGGCTCTCAGCCGGAGTGGTCGCAATCGTGCTGCTTGCTCTGGTCGTAATGATCAGCACTGAACATCCGCTGATGGAATTTGAGGGAGGTCTGATCCGTGCTGGATTACTTCTACTGGTGCTCATTGGTAGTTGCATCGCTTTGCTGACAACCTGGCGAGACAAAAGACCCACCTATCGAGCATGCTTCTCCTTACTCTGCTGGGCAGGTGTCATCGTCCTTGGGATGCAGCCGGAAGTATTCCGCCTCGGTGACAACCCCCTAAAAGCAGAATTCTGGCAATCGCATTTCTGGGGTGGCATTGGTCTCGTTGGTCTGATGCTGTTCTCGCTGGCATCCCGACAAGAAATCCTGCGTGATCTGCGCTGGCGATGGCTGCACATCACCGCCAATAGTCTTGCGGCGGTGATCTTCCTGGCAGAAGCAATCACCGGTCCAAAAGCCCTACTAGAGATCCCCCTGAGCTGGCAAAAGCCTTACATCCAACAGGCAAAAGCCGAGCGGGTAGCAAATTACACCCCGAATGTTCCTAAGGCGTAGGAGTTGTTGTGCGCGCCGCCAAACAGATCAAAGATGAGTTCTAAGCCGTGCTGGTCTTTCGACTGATGCCAATCGAGCGCTTGCCATGGTTGCAATTGGGAAAGAAGGCGTCCATGCCATCAGCGTTCTTCAAACTGGTGAAACCCAACAAATAAATGTAGGAGTTCTGCAAACAAAAGATTCTCAGAAGGGATGCAAATGATCACTGTTGCCAGCTCAACTAAGCACTCAATCAGCTCTCAGGCCTAAGCCGATAATCAAAGTGAACAGAAGCTCCTTATAGAGCTGCATCGTGTGATGAGCGAAGGCACCAAAACAAATCAAATTGCTGCTGAAACGGCTGCTGTGATTGAAGCAATCCAGTTGGCAACGCTTGGTTGACCGTTTTTAATCAGCGAAGGTTGACCATGAACAAAGCTTGCAGCGCAACGCCTTTTAAGCATGAGACATCAATGCCACATACCGATTCAGTCTGCAGTGCCAGCGCACTGGGATCAGGCTCATTGCTGAACTTGATCCAAGCCACTGCATTTCTACAGAAGCGGCAAGAACCTATGTTCAGCGGAGAAGGACGAAAACAAAAAGCCTCCACGACCCTAAGGGTGGTACGAATAAGAAAAGCCCGCACTAATAGCGGGGCTTTTTCATGCGCTTCAACAAAAGCCTTCACTTCCTTTGATGGTTGAGGCGATTGATGCTGCTAGACGGAGCGATTTAAATCTTTAGCCAACGGGACTATTGATCGCAGCCCAAAGGAATAGAGAGACATTTGCGGCAATTGCCAAACCTACGGAGGAGACCTTCTTCATGGATCATCCAGAGAACCCTTCCACTGCAGCAAATCACGTTGTGCCTTTGCCAGAGTCTGTCAGTAAGCCCTCACAAGGATATGAAAAAAGGGCCCACTGCTCAACAGAGGAATGGGCACTGATCCTGAAGTTGATGTGGTCAGGAAGAGCTTTGAAAAAGGTTGGTTCTTGTGCATTCGCTCACTTCTTTGAACAATTAGTGGCAACTCCATACTCAGCTGAGCAAGGATGTAAATGATCAATTGAATGGCTGGGCTAATGAGCCGCCACGGTTACACCATCAGCTATCGCGATGCTCAGAGTCATCGGTGCGAATTCTGTGCCTATGCGAATGACTCTTTTGAGGCCAGGCAGGTTGCCATGGAAACGCTCAAATTCGTCCATGAGCATCCAAATGCGATAGATCACATTCTTCGCTCAAGCTAGGACAACTACTTGAGCCCTAGAGCTCAGCCTTCGTAAACCATCCAGCAGGTAGCTATAGAGGTCAGGGATATCCTTGAAACTCTTGCTACTTGCTTAGGTCTAATTCAAGTGCCAATGCCATATTTAGTGTGCTAACTAAGCAATAAGAACTTATCGCCCTACTGATGGTGTGATGGTGGCCATGGTTGATTGCCTAGGTGACCACTTGCCGCCCAAAGATTCGTTCGCTTCCGCTCGGCCGAAACGCATCCAGAGACAGAACAGCTAATAAGAACTTGATCTCAACTTGACTCGGCTGGGATTTACCGTTCCAGCGCCAGTGAAAACCGTTCACACAAGTCGTGCAAAAACGACGTTCGCCATTTTCTCGGAGCACCGCTTGCACCACTAACAAGGAACTGGCGCTAGGAGGTATGGCTTCAGTTGAAGCATCAAACCGAGAAGATTGAGGGCCAGCTCAATCTGCGCAGATAAGCCATGGATGCGTAAATGCTGTCGAAGCTCTAATCGCAAATTAGCAAAACAATCATTCCCAGGAGAATCTTCTTGGACCCAAGCAGCAAACATTAGCCATCAAAGCAAGAGCTGCCAGGAGGGATCAACTGCACGATTGGAGTGGAATCAACGCCTGCGACTACGACGACGTTGCTGAGCCTTGCGTTTGTACTTCTCGACTGGGGTCTCGTGGTGACGAATGCGCTTGAGATCAGAAAAAATCCCAGCCTTAGAGACTGCTCGCTTAAAGCGACGAAGGGCCGATTCAACGCCCTCATTCTCCCCTACCGTGACCTGAGCCATAAGCAAATTCAACCAATCAACGAATTTACCAGGCCACCTCTCGTTAGAAATTCACCAACACAACAACAAGGTGTGCGGCATCACCTTGAGAATTGGAGATCTGATCAATAAACCAAGCCTATGTAAGGCATCAGGATCTGGTATTTCCATTGATCCAAGGCCACTCTTGTCGGTACTTTTACCTACATGAAGAAAAGCCAATTCAAAGCCAGAACCAGCGATCTCTACGAGGCCATCCTGATTGCCTCAGAGAGGGGACATCTTTGGGGTCTCGATCGCTCCAGAACAGCAAACCAGACGCGCCTGGTTCCTAATTCTCGCCAACACGGCTAGACAGTGAACCGCTGATTACTCACTTCACTCTGGCTCAACAGGATCATTTCGCTCAGACATTCCTTTGCTGATTCCGCTAAGACCTTAGTTCGCTACAAATAGGTCGCTTCGATCCCAAGAGAGACCAATTTGACAACCAAATACAAAGGGCAAGTGTTGTTTACGAGACAGACACCCTTTTAAGCAAGATGTCTTCTCAGGCAAGCCCTAGTCCGCTGAAGATCCACTGCTGCATCCTGACAAGATCTACCAAGCAAAATCTGCCAAAACCCACCAACGGTTCTACTGAACTAATCACTTGCTCAGAAGGACCTGCTGCACATCGAGCTCTTGTGATGGGCCCACACCTCTTGAGAAGTGCTATCAAAACAAGGAAGTATCAAGGCAGCAATGACCCATCTACCTTGCCAAACCTCGGCCCGATTGCTTCCGGCAAAAATCATGGTGAACGGCTTTCCAAACGAATAAAGCGCGCCCCCAGGCGACAGGTTCAGGGGGACTGTTCTCACTCATTCAAGTTAAGAACTCACGATTGATGTAAACAGGTGGCTTCACAAGTCTTGTCGGCTAATTGGTCAGCTCATGCTTGACAGGAGTCCGTTTATCAGATCCCCTGAAGCCAATCCGGGCAGCGAGCAATAGCCCGTATCGCAGGACTCCAGATCTAAACAAGAGCAGATTGGCGATCATGCGCCTATCTGACACTTACCGCCTTCGGTCTTGTGTGATCTATCAGTTCTTAATAAAACCCCGAAATCCTTTAAGTCGCTATTTCAGCCTTTGGTTCACTTAGCCCAAATGCTGACCAGGCTGTTGCCCTGAAAGGTTTCTCAACAATAGCTTTGTGGTGGGCAATACAATCCAATTTCCACTCAGAAAATGCAGCCATTGCAGAAGAAATCAAAAAACAAATACAGTCAAAGCCACTGATGGGTCAATTCAAGCGTTAAAAACGAACCCAACAACTGCTGAGCGATGGAGATGCATTGATTAGCAATGGTCACCTTGTTTAGGCCTCCGACCAGTATGGTGCTGGCTGGATAGCTAAAGACCTTTAAAAGATGGGTGTGTATTTTCAGTTCAAAGTGGCTTCTTGAGTATTCAGCACACCAACTTTATAAACAATCACGATTGAAAATGCCCTTAGAGATCAAGCCTCAGACCACTTAATCTAGCAATCAAAACTACTACCACTTAGGGATTAAGATGTCGACAGAACAATTCCCTAAAGCAAGCAAGGAGTTGTTCATGATTGATTAATTTCTCATTTTTTCTTTTGATCACCTTCCTTCACCTTGGTCCAATCAAAAATTCCTTGAAAGTCGCCAAAAATCGAGCTGATCGCAAACATCGCAATGAATAATACTCCGACAACCACAATTGCTCCAAGCGTAAGTGGGCTCAGCTCAAGAGCCATCGCAAAAACAAGAGCAAACATGACTCTCCACAAGACATCTGCATCATCCTCTCAGAACAAGGTCGAAGCTGAAAAATCAAGAAAACAAAATATTCTGTTCATCACTGCCAGGCAAAGTCAGGGGAACAGCCAAGCTCAGGCTCCCACAAGCGGCCCATGCCTAGGATGGATTGAACAAAAAGAGAGGAAGCCTTGGGGACCATCACGGGATTCCGCCTCAAACTGCATGAACAGGTAATCAACCAGACCCCAGGAGGCAATACATCGATATTCAATAAGTTAAGTGGCGCAACAATTGCTGTTTCAATCTTTTTTGCAGTTCTAAGCACTGAAAATCAAATTGATTTTCAGTTTGGCGGACAAATAGATGCAATCGATTGGATCATTGGTTGTCTATTTTGTATTGAATATTTTTGTCGAGCATGGACTGCCCCACTTGAGGGCAAATATGGAGAGGGTGTAGAAGGCGCTATTCGCTACATGCTCTCACCAATGGCCATTGTTGATCTGATTGCAATTGTCCCCTCCTTCATAGGCGTAAGGACAGAACTAAAGATCCTTAGAATCATTCGTCTTCTTACGATTCTAAAGATTGGGCGAAGTGAAAGATTCAAGCAAAGCATGCTTCATTTTAACTATGCACTGAGATCCAAGAGCCAAGAGCTGCAGATATCTACTGTTTATACATTATTGCTTTTACTAGTTAGCAGCACATTGATGTATCTTGCAGAGTCATCTATTCAGCCTGATCTATTAGGGTCAATACCAAGATGCCTCTGGTGGTCAATTAATGCAGTCAGCTCAGTGGGGCATGGAGATTCAGTGCCAATTAGTGCGGTAGGCAAGATTATCGCTTCAGTAACTTCTCTTATGGGAATTGGCGCCATAGCAATACCTGCCGGAATTCTTGCCGCAGGTTTTAGCGAATCAATTGCTGTGCAGAAGAAGAATCTTGAGGAATCTGCTTAGAAAAGCATTACTTGGAAACCAATTCACAGAAATTGATTCATATTAAACAATCAAATCCTAGATTCTAGACAGAATTGGAAAGATGAGAATTTTACCTTAAGCTGGCCAGGCAAAGGAAGGCATCACTATCTCTCGGCATATTTTCTGCTAACCAATCAATTAGCCAATGGTGCGCAGCCTCTGCAAACGAAACTCACAATGTTGACCTCTGGAAGAAGAGGCCAATATTGCCGATGGAAGCTTCCTATAAGATCGCGAACTATTAGTTAAATAGACCAACAATTGCCATCACCAGTAGAACTGCGCTGGCAAGGAGGCTAATGGCAAAGCCTGGCCCTCTCAACTTGGCCGCTTTCCAATAGCCAATGCCATAAGCAATGCGTGCGCCCACCCAGATGAAGCCAATCAAGCAGGCAACAGACGTGTTGCTAGAAAGAGCTGCTAGCCAGAACACCGGCAGGAAGAACATCATCTGTTCAAGGGTGTTTTGCTGAACACGTAGCACTCGCTCAAATTCTTCTGGCCCACTCGTTGCTGGAGCTTTTACCTTGTGCTGGCTTCGTGCAAATGCCACAGCAAACATGGTTCCTTGATAGACGATCGCGGCAGTCAAGGTGACAACGGCTGGAAGCACAGGAATGGTCATGAAATTGGTATCAGCACAATGACTTTAAGGATGCCATCTGAATTCCAGCCTTGATGACCAGCGAGAGGGGCTGTGCCTCTCTGATGAAGAGCAGTGTTTGTCTCTGCATCGCCGCTTGGTTCAAGCAACTAGCTGACCAGAGCCAAGACATTCATAGCTGCCCAACTGAGGGGAAAGCTCCTCCATGAAGTCGTGCACTTGACCAAGGTGATCATCATCGTTGGATTAGGGGATGCCATCCCCCCTCAATTTCCCCAAAGCCCAACAAAGAGATAGTCCTGTCCTGCATTCTTGGCAAGGGATCGGCCTACAAGACCTTCTGCATCGAAATTCCGCAAAACCTCAAAACATTGCTCCTCACAACCTGGCTTCAGTCTGTCTCTGAGAGCTGACGCTGCAGCACGATATCCAGCCCTGGCGCAATCGGTCTGAACTCCCTAAGTCTGGGGCTCCAGATGGCACCACTCGCCAGCTCCTCCAAGTTCGCCAGGGTCATATCCTGACCCTCAAGCAACTGCAATTGGCCAAGGGAAACACACAGTGACCCTCGAAACACATGCGCCACAAGCGTGCTGCTGTGGTTGCTGAACCAAGGAACGAGGAGATTCTCAGGTGCCCAGTTGATTTCCTCGACAAGTTCACGGTTCACGGCCTGAAAAGGCGTTTCCCCTGCATTCAGGTGGCCTCCAAATAATCCCCAATGACCTGGAAACAAGATTCCTTCGATGTCATCACGAAGCTGAAGGAGCCAGCGGCCATCCCTTTCCAGCACAGCAAGAGAGACCTCGTGCGTCATCGCTTCATTTCGAGGAGTCGTTACCCATAACGCCAGCCTGCCGCCCCCTTGTACTTAACGTCTTATAGACCCGCCAAAAGGTTCAAAATTCGGCTCATCAGGTTTTGTTCCGTAAACAGATGAGTTGTCCAAGGCTATTGACCTTGAAGAGGGCGTGACTACGGGGCCAATCATGCACACCCCAGCAATAGGAAAGAAAAGGCAGCTAGCCAATTCCTGGAATATGAAAAGGGAGCTTGTCGTCAAAGGCCACTAGCCAGCGCTGCACCGCTGGCACACGCAACAAAGCCAATGGCACAACAATATTCAGAGCAATCCAGACGAAACCAAGGATTGCTCCGATTCGTCCACCCTTCTTGAGCAAACTCTCTTTCGGCTGCGGTTCGTCCATCGAATCACCGCTCATCAAGCTTTCTGCATTATGCCCTCGACCAACAAGGAGGCTCATTGGAGCCCAATTGGGAGGCTGATCAACAAAAAAAAGACCCTCGCGTGAA
>NZ_JNBA01000013.1 GCF_000760295.1 Prochlorococcus sp. MIT 0701 | reverse complement strand
TACCTCGGCAACAGAGCAATGACCCGCTTTGAAGCGGCTGCTCTATTGAATGCCTGCCTCGATCGCATCACTGAAGTTACCGACGAACTGCGTCGCTTGCTGCAGGAATTCGAGCAGGAGCTCGCAATCCTCAAGGGCCGTGTTGATGGCCTTGAGGCCCGCGTTGGTGAACTAGAAGCCACTCAGTTCTCCACCACCACCAAGCTGAACGGTAAGGCCCATATGGTGCTTGGCGGAACCAGCTATACCGGTGACGAGACCGATGACCTTACAGATGATGATGGTGATTACCTTGGCACTGACGCAGTTTCGTTTAACTACACTCTGCAGTTAGATCTGAACACCAGTTTTACGGGTAAGGATCTTCTCTATACTCGCCTGAAGACAGGCAACTTTGCAGATAGCGCATTTGGTGGCAAGGGTTACGTGAAGCCCGCCTACTTGAATGTTGCCAATAACAATCAAGATGTCGTTAAAGTTGACAAGCTCTGGTACACCTTCCCCATTGGTGACAGCTTCACTGCTTGGGTTGGTGCCAAGATTGAAAACTACTACATGCTTGGTAGTGCTCCATCGCTTTATCAGCCAATCTTGAAAGCATTCAAGTTGGGTGGTAACTACGGAGTTTATGGAGCCAGCACAGGGCAAGGCTTAGGTTTGGCTTGGAAGTCGCAAGTCGACGATCCGATGGATGCCAGGTTTGGTATTAGTGCCAACTATGTGGCCAAATATGGCTACAAAGGTGATCCTTCAGAAGGTGGTGTTGGTAACGGAAACTCCAAAGGTAAGTTCCTTGCCAAGGTCGATTACGGCAACCCTCAGTGGCAAGTTTCTGCTGCTTATGCCTACACCCAACAAGGCATGACTCAAGGCTTTGGTACAACAGATGGTGGTGCCAGTGTCTATAGCAAGTGCATAGGTACAAGTTCTTGTGGCGCTGATTCCAATGGAGTTGCGTTTAGAGCTTTTTGGCAGCCTGATGAGCCAGGTTTTATCCCTTCCTTCAGTGTTGGTTACGACTTCACTTCTTACAACCTGCCAGATGATGGGCCTGATGGCGTAGATCTGTCTGATAGCACACGTAGCCAAAGCATGGCTTGGTTCGCAGGCATGATGTGGAAGGATGCCTTCCTTCAGGGCAATACCCTTGGCGCTGCGGTCTCTGAGCTTCAGTGGGTGACTCAGATGAAGGGCGGTGACACCCCTGATGACGGCAACATGGCGTTTGAGCTGTGGTACAAGTTCCAGGTCACAGACAACATTTCTGTGACACCAGCTGTTTTCTACCTGAGCCGTCCGTTCGGACAGGAAACAGGTTCAGATGTAGAGCATGGTGGCGCCGGTGCTGATACTTTCGGTACCTTCGGTGGCCTCGTTCAAACAACATTTAAGTTCTGATCTGAGCTAGGGAGGGGATTTTCTTCCCTGGTTCGTCAGAACATCAAGGCGCCCCTCAAGCGGGCGTCTTTTTTTGTCTTTTGCAGTCATTCAATGCTGAAGAGAGCAAAGCAGAACACTTCATCACGCAAACAAGCTCTTGTTCTTTTATCAATAGATCCACGATCAGAGTGATAGGAAACTATGGGCCCCTTCTTTCTTTAGGGTTAGTATTATTGTCTCTTTTCTGAGCAGATTAGTTTTATTAGCCTTAATAAAAAAGGCTTCTTCCTGATTAGAAGAAGCCTGGGATTGAGCTTGTTTGTCTTCGTTTAGAGCGGTGTTCGTGAAAACTATTTCAGAATAGGTTCACCAGCAGTTTTCTCCTTCGCCGATCGGGACGCAAATATTAGATTTCTTTGCCTTTTTGGCAGCTTTCTTCGCATCTTCATCAGGTTTGCTTTCAGCATCGATGTCTTGATCAGTGGTCCACTCTTTCAGTCCTCCCATATCACCTTCACCTCCTTCACCAGCGTGACTCAGATTTGGCTGTAGTGCGTTTGCCGCCAGCAGAGCAGAAGCTGCAAGAAATATTGCTACGGGAGACTTTTTGCTCATGCTGATCGGCTCATTTTGAGATTCATTTTGACGCCTCCACGCCGCCATTGTTTGGCGATTCGATACCTGGCTTGGTATCAAATGACTCTGGCTTCAGTCGCCGAGGCGCCTGAGCAGGTTGGTGTAGGCCTGAAAAATCAAGTCCAGTTCTGGTGAACGGCCATGCTCGGCAAGAAGGGCGCGGGCACCAGCATTGAGGCCAAACAGAATGGTGCGGTCTTCATTGCTGCTGATATAGCTCTGGATCCAGCCAACACAAACCAGCCGCTCACCAGCAGTGACTGTTTCCACTGCATGCAGGCTTGTGCTGGGATAAATGATCACCTGGCCAGCTGGCAGCTTCACTTGCTTGCTGTCTTGCAAGGTTTGAATGCACAGAGCTCCTCCGTCGTAACTTTCTGGCTCGTTGAGAAACAGCGTGAAGGAGAGGTCGCTTCGTCCCGAGCTCATGTAAGCATTGTCGACATGCATTCCATAGCCCTGGCCCATACCGGATCGACTGAACATCACCCCGTGGATGTGCCTTGGCAAGGCAAAGCTCTTCACAAGCGGATCCGATTCAAGCTGCTTAATCACCAGTTGGCTGTTTTCTTTGGCGGTTTTTGAGTTGCGATCCAGTTGGAGGTTGTTCTTGACTGCGGCGGCTTGATATCCCGCTGTTTTACGTCCGTCCTGCCATGAGGTTTCGTCGGCCAAGAGAGTTGCACGCAATTGGCTCACAGTTGCCTCATCAAGCAATGGATGGGTCAGGGGCTCCATAGAGATTGCTGAGGAAATCCCATCATCAGAGCGTTGAGCCTCTTGGGTCGTGAGCGCATCATTTGTTACAGCGGCTGGTATGGAATGCGCAAGGAGGTTTTGAGTGCTCTCAATAGGGTGAGGCTTGCAACGTTAATGGTTTGTTGGCAATGGGTTTGAAGGCGCGTCTTACGTATTCAGGCTTGGCGGTCGTTCTCGCCCTTGGCACTGGATTCAGCCAAAACGGTGTTGCGAATGCTCGAGAAGTACGTGTTTATTCAGGTCGGCACTACAACACTGATCGTCAAATTTATAAGAAATTTTCTGAGCAAACAGGGATCAAGGTTCGGCTGATCGAATCTTCTGGTATTTCATTGGTAGAGCGTCTTAAACGAGAGGGGGCAAACTCTCAGGCAGATGTGATCATCCTTGTTGATGCGGCACGGATTAGTAATGCAGCAAAAGAGGGTCTTTTGCAACCTTCGCGCTCAGCACAATTGGATAGCGAAGTCCCTAGTGCCTATCGCGATCCGCAAGGCCGTTGGTATGGCCTGACCCGTCGCGTGCGGGTGATTGTTGCCAATCCATCGAAGGTGAACGTTGGCAGTATTCGCACTTATGCCGATCTGGCTAGCCCCTCACTTAAAGGGAAGGTGTGTCTACGCAAGCGCAACAACGTCTACAACCAATCTTTAGTCGCTGATCAGCTTGTGTTGCGCGGTGAGGCGGCAACCAAGAGTTGGTTGCAGGGAATGGTCTCTAACGTTTCCCAGCCTTACTTTGGAGGAGATGTCTCCCTGGCTCGTGCTGTCTCACAAGGCATCTGTGGCGTTGGCATCGTTAATCACTACTATGTTGCGCGGATGCGTGCTGGTGTGAGCGGATCGAAAGACAAGGCTCTTGCTAATTCGCTCACGGTTATCACACCTGATCCCGCCCACGTCAATGTCAGTGCTGGTGGGTTGGCTAGGTATGCAAAGAATAAGAAGGAGGCGATTCAGCTGCTCGAATTTCTTGCTTCCCCCGATGGCAGTCAAGGCATGGCTGGCCCCACCTATGAACATCCGTTGAATGGCTATGGAACGTCGTTAGAACTCAAAAAGTTCGGCACTTTCCGCCCCGATCGGGTCACGATTAACCAGCTCGGAGCCAATAATGCCAAGGCGATTCAGTTGATGGCTCAATCCGGTTGGAAATAGGGTTTTAGGCTTTTGGGTTCAGGGCTAGAGCCCTTCTTAGGGAGATCCTTTGAAAGGGTCTTCCTCGAACTCTGCAGACTGCGAAGCGCAGAGAGGGGAATTCTCGAGATAGTCGTTTGAGTTTATTTGCGAGGGTTTTCTTCGCCTTTGCTTGTTGCAGGTTTGGCCCTGACAGCACTAGTGCTTGGTGCCCAGCCCTTTCCTTCTCAGGCAATGGTTGTCGTTGCTCTGGTGTTGCTGATTACGGCTCGTTTCTGCTTGATTCGTCTCGGCATTACCCAAAGCAGGTCTACAGCATTGGCGTTGATGTTGCCATTGTTGTTGGCATGGGCTTGCTGGTGGGGGCAGCCGAGGCCGGGACCTTTGGACCCTGTGCGTTTGTTGGCGAGTGGCGATTCTTTTGATCATTCATCGCGCCTACCGCTTCGCAGCAGCATCGAAGGCCGGCTGCTGAGTGATAGTCGATTGCTTCGTGATAGCAGGTTTGTGGTTGATAGTTGCCGTGCATTGTTGGCGGTGAACCGGATCAATGGCCTGCCGAGGCATGGCCGTAGTGAAGTTCAGCTACGACCTTGCCCTCGGCTTTTGCAGCAGGGTTGGCGAATCCGTGTGCATGGTCTGTTGCGCGCTCCGGCTCTAGGGCCTCATTCGCTACTGCCTGGGCCAGCGGAGCGGCTTCAGCAGCAGGGAAGTTGGAGCCAATTTTGGGGTGATCAGGTGGAGGTGTTGGAACGTCCCTGGACGCCCATCGCCGATGCTCGTCGTCAGGTCGCCATGCGCTTACAGCAACTGGCCGGTCCACGTTCGGGCGGATTGCTGGCGGCTTTGGTTCTGGGTCGTGCCCAAGTTGATCTGCCGCTTGATTTGGTTAAGGCGTTCCGCGTTGCTGGCCTTTCCCATGCCTTGGCGGCTTCGGGCTTTCATCTTTCTGTGCTGTTGGGAGCGTCGCTGGGGATTGCTCGGTTGCTGCCAAGGCCCTTTCGTTTGACGTTTGCTGCAACGGCATTGATCAGCTTTTTGATGCTGGCCGGACCACAACCGTCGGTTGTGAGAGCTGTGTTGATGGGTAGCACGGTGTTGTTGATCAACGAGGGCGGAGGCCGCAGTCGTCCTCTAGGGGTGTTGCTAGCGACGTTGGTGCTGATGCTGTTGGTGAATCCCGCCTGGGCGCGTTCGATTGGTTTTCAATTGAGTGCGGCAGCTACGGCCGGATTGGTCGTCACAGCAGGGCCCCTAGAGCAGGCTCTATCCAAGCGTCTACCTACATGGCTTCGAGGGTTGGCACCGGCGCTGGCTATTCCTTTGGTCGCAATCGTCTGGACGATGCCACTACAGATTGTCCATTTTGGATCCACTCCTGTCTATGCCCTATTGGCGAATCTGCTGGTTGCTCCTTTGTTGGTGCTACTCACCCTCTCAGCGATGGCGTTGGCCTGGTTGTGTTTGCTCTTGCCTGCTGGTTTGCTGACTCCATTGCTGAACTGGATCAGTTGGCCGATCCAGCATTTGGCTGGGTTATTGATTGCTCTGGTGCGTTGGATCTGCACTTGGCCAATGGCGCAGTTGTTCACCGGTCATCCCCAGCCTTGGTTGGTGCTTTTGTTGGTGTTGGGATTGCTGCCTTGGTTGGTAACGGGATTGCGTTACTGGCGTCACTGGGGAGTGGTTGCGTTGTTGGTTTGTTCGTTATCGCAGGCTGTTGTACAGATGGGCGATGGATTCGTGGTGGTGCATCAGCGCAGTCGGCAATGGTTACTAGCTAGGCATCGTGGGCGGGCGGTTTTGGTTAGTACTCATGGAGATGGTCGTAGCTGTTGGCAGGCTCGTCGGTTGAGTGAAGCGTTTGGCCATGCCCGTCTTGATTGGGCGATGGTCTTGGATCCGGTTGCCAGTGAGGCGGCGTCCTGTTGGCGAAATCTGGCCCATACCGTGCTGGCTGAGCATCAGGGCGTGATGCCTTTGCAGGTTGGACAGCGGTTAGTCAGTCCTGGCCTGGAGGTGAGACCAATCGCTGCAGCAGAGCAGAGTTTGCAGTTGAGAGCTGGTCGTTTGCGTTGGCATCTGCTGCCAACGCGTCAGGCCTATTGGAGTTGGCGCGATCGTCAGGGTTTGGATGGCGTGGAGCGTCAACCTTTAGTCAAATCAGAGGGTTTGACAGGGGTATGGCTTGGCTTTGTACCAACCTCTCTTGAGCGGCGATGGTTGGTACAACACACTGCAGGGCGGCTTTGGGTCAGTGGTAGAGCCAGCGGCTCCTTCAGCATGGTGGCCTCAGCGTTTTAAAGTTGACTTGCGTCTTTACGGGCGTCTGGAGAGGTGGCTGAGTGGTCGAAAGCGAACGACTCGAAATCGTTTGACGGGAAACCGTCCGTGGGTTCGAATCCCACCCTCTCCGTTGCTTGATTCTTCTTCCCTGGTGCAAAATATGAAAATTGCTCGAGGTATTTCAAAATGAATAAATTGCGTAAGTTTTTCCTGATTGCATTTTGGCTAGGAGCATTTGTTGTTCTGGTTTACCTCATACAGACATATGGCATTGAGCCGCTTCGTAATGCGGTGGAAAGTATGGGCATTTGGGCCCCTTTGGGGATAATGCTACTTCGAGGGATTAGTATCATTTTGCCTGCTTTGCCTAGTTCTGCATATTCACTTTTAGCAGGTTCTCTATTGGGGTTTAAAACAGGATACATAACAATTGTTTTAGCTGATCTTATCTTTTGCCAAGCAGCATTTTTTATAGCTAGAAACTATGGAAGAGAGCCTGTTCGCCGCTTGGTTGGAGTTAAAGCAATGAAGAGAATCGAAGGCTTCAATCAAAATCAACTGGAAGGAAACTTTTTCCTTATGACCGGACTCCTTATGACCGGACTTTTCGATTTCCTTAGCTACGCCATTGGAATAGGCGGAACACGTTGGCGTCTTTTTACTCCAGCCTTAATTGTAAGTCTATTGATTAGTGATTCCATCATTGTTGCTGTCGGTGCTGGAGTAAGTCAGGGGGCTGGTTTGATGCTTGGAGCTGCTCTACTTGGGATGTTTGTACTTGCTAGTGTCGCTGGTCTTACTAAGAAGAAGGTCTCTAGTCCTAATCAATAGGATTCAAAAATGTCTTGTTACCACTATTTTTTTGAAATCAGTCTTTAGTAAAAGAGGCTTAGCAGAGATGGTTAAGTGCGCATGGATTTTTGAATCACTTTGAGCCAATTGTCACCATAGATTCCCCTTTGTTCTCTCGTCTCCCTAAATGCGAGGAGGCTCTTTCAGATTTTTGGCCGTTCAGCGGTGTTTGCTAGAGATCAGCACTACCAAAAGGTTTTGATTGCTGCTGGGCTCTTAGCTTTCCTTCCAGCCGAGGTTTGTTCTGCGTATGTCAGGAGATTCTGGCAAAAGCTTTTATCAAGCCAAAAATGGCCTAAATGAAATTAATTGATTTCTGCTGACCTTCCTGTGACAGGCCAAGAAAAGTCCACTAAAAAAGGGGTCTCTAGCCTGGTTCAGGGAATCCAGCAACGCTTTCAAGCCTTTGTTACTAAACCAAAGGGGGCGTCCAAGGCCACGCCACAGGCTTCTGCTAAGCAGCCCAGCAGGACCGAGGATAGGGTCCAGGATTTTAGTTATGTTTCACTGCAGCCCAAGGACTCAAACTGGGCACGCTGCAGCTGGAGCATCAGCAAAGCCGATCAGCAACGGGCAAAAAAATCAAAGGCAAAAGCCCTATGTCTGCGGCTGGTCGATCTGTACAGCCACGCCGATGCCTTGATCAGTAGGCATGCAATCAAAGAAATTCTTGTGGATAGCGAGGCTAATGAGTGGTTTCTTCCTGTGCCGATGGGCGGCCGTGACTATCTCCTTGAGCTGGGCTATCAGCTTCCTAAGGGAGGTTGGCTGTCACTAGCTTTCTCAGAACCGGTATATGTGCCGCAGAGCGATCCTTCTGAGCAGAGTTCTGATCCCTCATATAGCTCTTTCCGCCAGGAGCAAGACTTCGCCTCCCAACCTTTTTCTCCGACTTCGTCTGTTGCTGAAGTTGCTGATTTTGGTGATGACGGAATGCACGAGCAGATGTATCAGCGTGCAATTTCAAATCATCCCAACCCCAGCTTTGGCATTGGCTCGGAGACTCTTCAGGGAGATGGTCGTTCCGATCGCACCAGGCGGCTGAGTAATGATTCTGGCTCTGGATTGTTGGACAGTGGTCCTGGACAGTTTTTACGCCGCCGCCGTGAATCTCAGCAGAACGATTCCGACCATGCACCTGATTCTGATTGGTTCTGACCGGTTGGTGATCGCTTCGCTAATTGTTTACTTCAGATCTGTATTGGTTCAATCGTTGGTTCATACAGATCAGCAATAGGTGTATGAGTTGATGAATCGCTAATAAGGCTTAGTCAAGCTGTGTGCCGTAGCCTCCTGCCCCTGGGGTGCAGATCAGCAACGCCTCTCCAGCTTCGATATTGATCGTTGCGCATCCTTTCAGCGGCTCTCTTCTTCCATTGACGTGTTCAAGTTGGTTTGCTCCTAACGCCCCCGGCAGGCCGCCTGATAGCCCGAACGGTGCAATCCGTCTGGATCCAGAGAGAATCGACGCTGTCATTGGCGCTAGGAAGCGAAATTGTCGCAGCAGCCCATCACCACCACGCCATCGCCCAAGGCCGCCACTGCCATGTCGTAACGCAAAGAGCTCCAGCCGTACCGGATAGCGCTGCTCAAGGATCTCTGGATCCGTGAGGCGGGAATTGGTCATGTGCGTCTGTATGCCATCAGCACCATCAAACCCTTTGCCAGCACCACTGCCGCCGCCAATCGTTTCGTAATACTGATGTTCGCTGTCGCCGAAGGTGAGATTATTCATCGTGCCCTGGCTTGCTGCCATAACCCCTAGGGCAGCGAACAATAGATTGCAGAGCGCTTGGGAGGTCTCCACATTTCCTGCTACGACTGCTGCAGGTGGCTGCGGGTTGAGCAAGCAGCCATCGGGAACGATCAGTTCAAGCGGTTCAAAGCAACCGGCGTTGAGTGGGATCGTTTCTTTCACTAAACAGCGGAAGACATAAAGCACCGCTGCTTTTGTTACGGCTAGCGGGGCCTGGAAATTGTCAGAGCCCTGGGCTGAGGTGCCAGTGAAATCAAGCTTCGCTGTGCGCTGATGCTTATCAATTGAGATCTGTAGGCAAAGCTTTGCGCCATTGTCGAGCTCTACTGAGAAGGCGCGATTGTTCAATGTTGGGATCACATTGCGCACCGCTTCGGCCGCATTGGCCTGTACATAGGTCATGTATCTGTTGATTTGTCGATCACCTGTGCTGGCTACAAGAGCCGTCAGTTCTTGAACTCCTAACTGGTTGGCGGCGACTTGCGCTTGTAGATCGGCGAGCAATTCGGCTGGGTTTCGTGGCGGCATGTTGCCGCTGTGAAGCCTTTGCTCCCAGCTCTTTCGGTCGTGGTGACCATCGATCACAAAAGACACGTTACGGAGGAGAAGTCCTTCGTCTTTGATGCTGCGACTAAAGGGCGGCATCGAACCGGGCGTGAGTCCACCCACATCGGCATGATGCCCACGACAGGCGACGAAATAGCTTGGCTTGTCGCTTGTGGTGAACACAGGTGTGATCGCTGTGATGTCTGGTAGATGGGTGCCGCCATGGAAGGGATCGTTGCTGAGTACTGTCTCGCCTGGGCGCAGTGGCTCGCGTTCGCCAGCGGTAATCTGTGCCAGAAGATCGGCGACTGATTCACCCATCGAGCCAAGGTGAACCGGAATGTGAGGGGCATTGGCGACGAGTGCACCCTGATGATCGAATAAGGCGCAAGAGAAATCCAGTCGTTCGCGGATGTTCACTGAACGACTGGTTTGACGTAGTCGTTCTCCCATTTGTTCGGCGATGGCCATGAAGCGATGATGGAATAACTCCAGCAACACTGGATCTGGCGTTTGCTTGACGAGTGCTACAGGGTGTCTGGTAATCACTGAATCTGCAGGGATGGCATCGAGTACAAGAGCTCCTTGTTGATCGACGCTTGCTTGCCAACCGGGCTCTAGCACGATGCAACCTGTGGCTTCTAAGATCAGCGCTGGCCCTTCTAGTACAGACCCTGCTGTCAGACGATCGCGATGATGGAGGGGCACCTGCTGCCAGCCAAGATTTGGCCAATGCACCTCAGCATGTTGATGCTCGCCCCGTGGTGGAGTCGTATGTAGTTGGACGTCACCTCGACTTGATCGGCCTTGATCGCTTGGGGATGCGGTGGCCACTACTGCGACTTCGAGTCTTTCCACCACTAAAGGCTGATTGTGAGGAGGGATATAGCTAAAGCGCTGTTGGTGGGCGACCTCGAATGCCTTTTGTATATCCGTGATGCAAGTGGTTGGCTTCAGCGACAGCGTCAAGCCTTGTTCGCTGGATGCGTAGCGCAGTTCTATGCGGGCCCAACGCTTTGGGGGAGCTGCGTCAACAGCACTTGCAAGGTCTCCTGATTCTTGTAGTAGTTGTTCTGCTTGCGTCTGTTCCAGCTTGATGAGCTGCTGAAGTTTGTCCAATAAGTCTTCGTTAAGAGGTTCACGCACAGACCTTTCGCGTAATTGACGTTGACGGGCATGGCCCATCCCATGGGCTGAGAGCACGCCCGCTAAGGGGTGAAGCAGCACTCGCTTCAGTCCTAGCTGAGCTGCTAGTCGGCAGGCATGTTGCCCACTGGCCCCTCCGAAGGCCACAAGCACGCCTCCACGGATGTCATGACCGCGTAGTAACGAGACCTGTCGGATTGCATCAGCCATGCGTTCGATAGCGATTGCTAAGGCACCTTCTGCGCTGTCTTCTGGTGTGCTGCCGATCGTCTCCGCTAGTTGTCTAAAGCGCTTTTGGACAACGGTTAGGTCTGGGGGCTGGTTAGCCGATGGGCCGAAAAGTGCTGGAAATTCGTTCACCTGTAGGCGACCCAGCAAGAGATTGGCGTCCGTGATCGTCAGTGGACCGCCACGGCGGTAGCAGGCTGGTCCGGGGTCAGCACCAGCTGAGCGAGGCCCAACCTGTAGCCGTTCGCCATCACTGCTGATGATTGATCCACCACCTGCTGCCACGGTGTGGATTGGTAACCTCTGCGCCATTAAGCGCTGGCCGGCCACCTCTGTTTCAGGGCTGCGCTGCCAGTCTTCCTCCTGTTGCCCGGCAGGGACATGAAACACATCGGTGGAGGTTCCGCCCATGTCGAAGCCCAGTAGAGGTTGTTGGGCGAGGCCTGATGCTCGTGCTGCGGCGACAGCACCAACCATCCCACCTGCCGGTCCGGAGAGAATGGTGTCTTTAGCGAGTAACCATTTAGGTGTCAGCAATGAACCGCTTGAGCCCATGATGCGTAGACGTGTTGACGGTCCGAGCTCCTTGCGGACTTGGTTCAGATATTTGAAAAGTACTGGTGAAACAGTCCCTTCCACAAGTGTGGTTTGTCCTCTGGGTACCAGGCGTGGCAGGGGGCAAACTTGATGGGAGCAAACCACGGAGTTAAATCCCAGCTGATTTAACCAGTCCTGCAAGTGCAGTTCGTGTTCGGGGTTGCGGTAGGCATGTAGGAGAGCAATGGCACAGCTTTTCAAGCCTGCCTTGGCATGCCGCTGCACTTCATCTTCTAGGGCTGCATCGAAGCTGATCGGTTCGATTTCTTGCCCTTTGGCATCGAGGCGGCCTGGCACCTCGATCACGGCTCGGGCCAGGAAGGGCGTGCGGCGGATCTGTAGAGCAAATAATTCAGGCCGATGCTGATCGCCGATGCGGAGCAGATCTCTGAAACCTCGATTGCAGAAGAGAAGAACCGCTTCTCCTGCATTTTCAAGCAAGGCATTGGTCGCCACGGTGGTGCCGAGGCGCACTTCTTCAATCAAGCCGATGGGAATTGGTTGTCCTGCTTTGAGCTCCAACACCTCCCGGATCGCTCGGACGGCTGGATCACCAGGCTGGCCTGGCTGTTCCGAGAGCACCTTGCGGACAATGCATTCTCCAGCGGGATTGATTCCGACAAGATCTGTGAAGGTTCCGCCGCGATCGATCCAGAACTGCCAAGGCATGCAATTGAGCCAGTGGCTTGGCGGAGAATCGTGCCTCCATTATCGAGCCTTGCGGGAGTTGCTTACTAGGCCTTGTGTTCAGGAGTGAAACAGAAGCACAAGGCCTTGGCTGACTTGGTGGAATTCTCTCTCTTCGCGACTTAGGTCCAAACCGACTTGAAGAGCTTCTTTTAGTGCATCTTCAAAGGGGGGGGTGAGTGGGGCATTTTGTTGTCTACATAAAGCTGCAATGCCCACGGGAGTGGCATGCCAGCGAAAGCGCCCAGTTTCACCAATCGCAGGTTGATTGAGGGCATCTTCAAGGAGGGAATTGATCGGCATGCTTCAAGTGGGCTTACCCCAGCTTCGGAACGCAGCACTCTTGCTGCAATCGGCTGAGAGACTTCGTGATGAACTGAGGATCAATCCGCTATGGCTGGCAAGGCCCCAGAAGACTTGCCCAAACGGATTGCTTTGGTGCATGAATGGTTCACGCCCCGTGCCGTAGGGGGGGCTGAGCAGGTAGTGCAATCTATCGATGCTCTGTTGAGCAGATTGGGCTGTCAACCAGACTTGGCAGCTCTGGTTGATGGAGAAAGCCTTAGGCCAGGAAGCTGGCTGGAAGGTCGCGCCATTCAGACCAGTCCGATTCAACATCTCCCCTGGGGAGTGAGCCATGTGCAGCAATACCTGCCCTTATTGCCCCTTGCGATTGAGCAGTTAGATGTGGGTGATTACCCCTTGGTGATCAGCAGCAGCCATCTTGTGGCCAAGGGGGTACTCACCTCTCCTGAGCAGCTCCATGTGAGTTACGTGCACACTCCCGTTCGTTATGCATGGGATCAGATGCATGCCTATTTTGCGTCGCTCGGCCTTGGCACAAAGCGGTTTAGGGCCGTTGATCCGTTGGCAATTGCATGTTCTCAGGCAGTGGGATCAGCTCAGTGGTGCGCGCGTGAATCATCTTTTGGCCAATTCCCGCTTTACAGCGCGGCGGATTGCTTGTTTCTGGGGGCGTGAAGCGGAGGTGGTGCATCCACGGGTGAAGGTGGATCGCTTCCGCTGGGATCAGCCTCGCAATGATGTGTACCTCTGTGTTTGTCGCCTTGTTCCTTACAAGCGAGTGGATCTTGTGATTGAGGCCTTCAATCGATTGCGCTTGCCTCTGTTGGTGGTTGGCGATGGACCGGAGCGGACATTCCTAGAAGAGTTGGCAGGGCCCACAGTGCAGTTGCTAGGTCGTCAAGCCCAGGCGCAGGTTGAGGCCTTGATGGCAAGTTGCCGAGCCTTCGTTTATGCCGCTTAGGAGGACTTTGGAATTACACCAGTGGAAGCCATGGCAGCAGGTGCCCCAGTGATTGGCTTAGGGAGGGGTGGCTTGCTCGATAGCGTGCGTTGTGCGGCGGCGGGAAGGCCTTACCCAACAGGGGTCTTGTTCCCTGAACAGACAGTCGCATCAGTCGCGCAGGCGGTTGCCTGGTTTGAGGAACGTCAGCTTTGGCAGCAATTGACCCCTGAAGTCGTACGCCTTTGCGCAGAACAATTCCGTCCGGAAGCTTTTGCGTCGCGTTTTGAGACGGCACTGCGTCAGGCCTGGCAACAACATCAGCAGGCCTGTGCCGTTGCTGCGAGTGACCCTGTGGAGCTTTTAGAGTTTCGATCCTGATCTTGAGTAGGCGAGCCGCTTGGAGAGATCATGAGATTGGCCTCCAGGCGCTTTGTGTTTCATGGGGGTAGTAGAGCCCTTGGCCGAGGGGCTTCTCGTCGTCATCTTGAGGTGCTTGCAGCCCCAGCCTCAACGTTGCCTGCGAATGCCTTGATTGGGCAGCAGAGTCGCTTGGGGAGATCGATTAAACGATCTGGAGATGTGGTGTTTTCCCTTGCTGTGATCAGCCTCGGCTCTCCTGTCTTTCTCCTTTTGGCGTTGCTGGTCAAACTCAGCTCACCTGGGCCTGTTTTTTATGTGCAGCGACGAGTAGGTCGTGATTATCGACACTTTGGCTGTATCAAGTTCCGCACGATGAGAGCAGATGCCGACGACATCCTTGCAAATTTGCTTGTTAAATCTGCTTCGATGAGGGCTGAATTTGAGCGTGATTTTAAGCTTCGTAAGGATCCTCGGATCACACCAATTGGTCGATTTTTGCGTCGTTCCAGCCTTGATGAACTGCCTCAGTTTTTGAATGTGCTGCGGGGTGAAATGAGTTTGGTTGGTCCTAGACCAATCGTTGATAAAGAACTTGAACGCTATGGGGAGTTTATGCATGAAGTTGCTTCTGTACGCCCTGGGCTGACTGGTCTGTGGCAGGTGAGTGGTCGCAACAATCTCAGCTATGCCAAGCGGGTTCGCCTTGACCTTGCTTATGCCCGGGGGCGCTCATTCATGTTGGACTTAGCGATCATTCTGCGCACCTTTGGTGTGCTGTTGCTGCCTATGGATCGCGGTGCCTACTGAGGCGAAGGGTTCAGTCTCGTGCCCAGCGCTGGTTGCAACGAGCTGAACACTTCATCTCGCTTTCCGGATAGCTGTAACCAGCCTTACGAGCGTTCTTCTCCACTTCGGCGGGATTGGAACCGCTGAAGGTTCTGGTGGTTTTTGCCTGAGCAGGGATCTGCACCAACAGCAGCAGCAGAGCTGTGGCTGTGATGGTGATCATTCGCATTGGCTTGGTTAGAGCAGAACCAGCGCAATCATGATCCAGACCAGTTCAAGCCAACTGGTGAGTGCCAGGATGCGCTGCAGAGCATTTTGGTCTGCCGGCGGTTGATCGATTGCCAGCAAGGGTTTGTCCACCCATCGGTTGCCGTATCGGTTGCGTCCGCCCATTCGCACCCCGGCACAGTGGGCATAGATCGCTTCGGACCGTCCGGCGTTGGGGGAGTGATCCAAGCCTCCGTCTTGTTCCGCTGCCATCACCACAGCCGGCAGCTGGCGCCAAGGCTTGCTGATTAGAGGAAGGGTGAGCATCACCAGGCGGCAGGGGAGCCAGGTGAGTAGATCATCGAGTCGTGCTCCGGCAGTGCCCAGCCATTGCAGTTTTCCCTGCCGATAGCCCAGCATCGAATCAAGGGTGCTGGAGGCCTTGAAGCTCCAGGCCAGAGCTAGAGGGCCTGGCCATGCATTGGAAACATGCCAGAGGCCAACACCGATCAGCATCCAGAACAGCGGTGCAAACACGCCATCCACGGCGTTTTCGGCTGCGCTTTCAGAGGTAGCCCGCAGAATCTCCTGCTTATTCAACTGGGATACATCGCGTCCCACGATCCAGCTCAGCTGCAGACGGGCGATAGACAGGTCTCCTCCCGCGTCTGTGGGCAGCGCCTTCAACACCTTCAAGATGCTGTGACGGAGGCTGCCGGCGGCGAGGGCACTGGCCAGAGCGATTACCAGAAGGGGGATCCCGAGCCAGGGTGGGGCGATGCCCTCCTGCAGGGCGAGGCGTTCGATCGCCCAACCAAATGCACCGCTGCCGCTGACCAGCACAGCAGTGATCAGAACGCCACCAATGCGCAGCAGCACGGGGCGATTCCCGGCGATCGCTTCGGCAACATGGCGCAGCTGTTTGATCACAGCTCCCATCAACTCAACAGGATGTAGACACCAGCGCGGATCACCGATCAGCAGGTCGAGACCTGCTGCAGTGATGACTAGCAGAATGGCCAGGGTCAGGCTGTTTTCAGCCAGCTGAACATGGCGCGGAGACCTTTTCCGACCTGCTCAATTGGATGGGCGGCATCGCGATCGCGTATCTTCTTCATCTCAGGTTTGCCTGATTCGCATTCGGCGACAAAGTTTTTAGCGAAGGTGCCGTCTTGGATGTCAGCGAGGATGCGCTTCATCTCAGCTTTGGTATCAGCGTTGATCAGTCTTGGCCCACTCACGTAGTCGCCGTATTCAGCCGTGTTGGAGATCGAATCACGCATGGCAGTGAGGCCGCCCTTCACCATCAGATCCACGATTAACTTCACCTCGTGGAGGCACTCGAAGTAGGCAAGCTCAGGCTGGTAGCCAGCTTCTACAAGGGTTTCAAAGCCTGCTTTGACGAGCTCTGAGAGCCCCCCACAGAGCACGGCTTGTTCGCCGAACAAGTCGGTTTCGGTTTCTTCCTTGAAGTTGGTCTCGAGAATGCCCGCTCGGGTGCCGCCGATGCCCTTGGCGTAGGCCATGGCGAGTGCACGTGCTTGGCCGGAGGCATCTTGTTCAATTGCGAATAGGGCTGGGACGCCCTGTCCATTCTGATATTCCCAGCGCACGGTATGACCGGGGCCTTTGGGAGCGATCATCACCACGTCGACATCAGCCGGTGGCTGAATTAGCTCAAAGCGGATGTTGAAGCCGTGAGCAAAGCTCAGCACCTTCCCCGCATTGAGATGCGGGGCGATTTCCTTGGCATATACGTCTTTCTGGAATTCATCCGGCAGTAGCACCATGATCCAGTCCGCTTTGGCGGCGGCATCAGCGACGCTGAGCACTTCCAGTCCATCGGTGCGGGCCTTATCGGCGGAGCGGCTGCCTTCATATAGGCCAACTACCACATCTACGCCGCTGTCTTTGAGGTTGAGGGCATGGGCATGGCCCTGGGAGCCATAGCCAATGATGGCGACGGTCTTGCCATTGAGTAGGCCGAGATCGGCATCGGAGTCGTAGAAGAGCTGGGCCATCCTGGCTGGATTGCGTTCAGGGCAAGGTCAGAGCTTACGCAAAGGCCCCATGGCTTTGGCTGAAGGCCCAATAGTCCTTCTCGGTTGTCAGTGCAATCAACGCATCAGGCTTCGTTCGGGTGGGCAATGACACGATCGATGAGGCCATAGTCTTTGGCCTCGGCTGCACTTAAGAAGTAGTCGCGGTCGGTGTCTTTTTCGATTTTCTCAAAGGTCTGACCTGTCAGCTCTGCCATGGAGTGGTTGAGCATGTCTTTGATGCGCAGAATCTCACGGGCTTCGATTTCGATGTCGCTGGCTTGTCGTTGGTTGGTGCCACCCAGCGGTTGGTGGATCATGATTCGGCTGTGGGGCAAGGCGAGTCTTTTTCCTTTGGTTCCTGCAGTAAGAAGGAAGGCGCCCATCGAAGCTGCCAAGCCAACGCAGATTGTTACGACATCACTTTTGACGTATTTCATCGTGTCGTAGATCGCCAGGCCAGCAGTGACTGATCCACCTGGGGAGTTGATGTACAGATAGATCGGTTTTGTGCTGTCTTCAGAATCGAGGTAGAGCATCTGGGCTACCAAGCTGTTGGCAACACCATCACTGACTTCTTGGCCAAGGAACAGGATCCTTTCCACTCCCAGGCGGGTATAGATGTCGACCCAGCGCTCCATCTGGCTGCCGGGAAGACGGTAGGGAACGCTTGGGGTACCGATCGGCATGGTGAAAAG
Source organism: Prochlorococcus sp. MIT 0701 (assembly GCF_000760295.1). Taxonomy (GTDB): domain Bacteria; phylum Cyanobacteriota; class Cyanobacteriia; order PCC-6307; family Cyanobiaceae; genus Prochlorococcus. The sequence goes on along the minus strand of NZ_JNBA01000013.1, from coordinate 23,432 downwards.
AGAAAGGAGGAAATCAGAACTGGATTAGGAATGATCTGAGACAGAGACTGGAAGGGTTGTGTCCAGGGTTGCAGTGGATCGATCAGCTCAGTGACTCTGAACTGGGTAGCTCTTTGCGGCTGCTGAGAATCCGATCGATGATGCCGTATTCGACAGCGTCCTCAGGGGTGAGATAACTCATCCGATCAGAATCCTTTGATAACTGCTCAATGCTGCGGCCTGTATTGCCGGCAAGAATTTTGAGCATGGCTTGCTTGTTATGCAGTACTTCCTTGGCACGGATCTGAATGTCGGTGGCTTGACCTTGGGCACCACTGCGAGGTTGGTGCAGCACGATTGAGGCGTGGGGAAGTGCAGCCCTGTGGCCCTTGGTGCCTGCCGAGAGAATCACCGCTGCCGTGCCCATTGCTTGGCCGATGCAGATGGTGTGTACAGGGGGTTTGACGTAACGCAGGGTGTCACAGATCGCAAAAGCTTCGGTTTCAAAGCCGACGGCATCACCCGTATACCAGCTGGTACCAGTGGAGTTGATATAGAAGTAAATGGGCTTTTCTGGGTTGTCGAACTCCAGATAGAGAAGTTGGGCAATGATCAGTTCGGTCACATCCATGCCCAGTTGCCGCTTGGCATCGTCGTCGGAGAACAGGGGCAGTCCTAGGTAGACAATGCGTTCCTTGAGAAGTAGCGATGGCAGATCCGGAGGCGGTGTACGCATCACGGTTGATTCGCCGTAGTAGGGAGCGGACACCGTCATCTGCAGCAAATCTTTGGCGGAGTTTGGAGACTAGCGGGGGTTAGCCGGTGGGCGCTCGCTGGTCTTACTCGATTTGCGGGTTGGCTGATTTTTCTCGAACCGACCGAAGACCATCCTGCCGGTAGGGGTTTGCAGAGCTCCGGTGACCACAACGGGTAGCCGCTGTCCTATGGCCTCTCTGCCGCCCTCTACCACTACCATCGTGCCGTCTTCTAGATAGCCCACCCCCTGGTTGTCTTCCTTGCCCTGTTTGACGATCTTGAGCTTCAGCTCGTCACCGGGTTGTACTTCAGGTCGCAGGGCGATCACGATTTCGCTGAGGTTGATTGCTTTGAGGTCTTTGACCTTGGCGACTTGGGCGAGGTTGTAATCGGCAGTGATCAAGATTCCGCCTGTATCGGCAGTGAGTTTGAGCAGTCGGTCGTCAGTGCCGGATCCCTCGTATCGGGTGCTGTTTAAAACCAGCCGCCTTCCATAGCTTTCGCGTAATTCAGTGAGCAACTTCAAACCGCGTCGACCTTTGGCTCGTTTTTCGGCATTGCTTGAATCGGCCAGCTGTTGCAGTTCATCAATCACGGTTTGGGCCACGATTGCCTGACCTTCCAGTAGTCCGCAGGCCAGTAGCCCACGAATGCGGCCATCGATGATCACGCTGGTGTCGAGAATCTTTGCAGTGGCAGGTGTTAGAACCCCATCGGCGACAAGTAACGCCTCGGTGCTGTTGGGATTGAACAGGCGTAGCAGGGTGCGGCCGTGGACCTCCGCCAGGTTGTATCCAAGGACCCCAAAGAACACATTGCTCAGTACTGCGGCCAGAGGCTTCACCAACACCACCTCCCATGGGAGGGGCAAAAGAAGGATTGGTGCCAGCAGCAAATTGGCAACCAGTAGGCCAAGAATGAGGCCTACGGCTCGGCTGACCAAGAGGTCGGTGGGCATGGTGCGAACCTGCTGCATCAGCCTTTGCCGCAGTCGCTGGAAGAAGAATCCAGCCAAAAGTCCAAAGCAGGCGCTCAACCCACTCAGGACCAACCTCAATCGATCGATGTTGATCGTTTGTTCCAGAAGCCGTTCTGGCAACAGCTCGACTCCTAGCCAGCCAGTGGCCGCGCCAGAGATCAGAAACAGCACCAGGATGAGCAGGTCCACCATGGGGTCAGATCGTGTCTGCTCGCTCCGGATGCAGGCAGCATGCACCATCCTCTGGAGCTTGGCCCGGGCAGATGTCCGCACCTTTGCGGATTGATTGATGAAAGACGGTCTTGCTGTGCTGCCACCTCGCAGTGCCTATCTGCACATTCCTTTCTGCCATCGGCGTTGCTTTTATTGCGATTTCGCTGTCGTGCCCCTTGGCGATCATGCCAATGGGGCTAAGGGCCCTGGCAGCGCCTCGATTCAGTCTTATCTGCAGCTGTTGCAACGGGAGATCGCGCTTGTTAAGCCTGGGCCAACGCTGGCCACGGTGTACATCGGCGGCGGAACACCATCTCTGCTCAGTTCAGCTCAGATTGGTGCCCTGTTGGATCAGCTACGGCAACGGTTTGGCGTTCAGCTTGGTGCAGAGATCACGCTGGAAATGGATCCAGCTAGTTTCGATCAGGCTTATCTAGAGGCCGTACTAGCGGCTGGTGTCAACAGGGTGAGCTTGGGGGGGCAGAGTTTTGATGATGCAGTGCTCGAGAAGCTTGGGCGCCGTCATCGTCGCCACCATTTACAGGAGGCTTGTGGATGGTTGCATCAGGCTCATCAGTGCGGAGAGCTGAAAAGTTGGAGTTTGGATCTCATCCAGAACCTGCCTGGACAGGAGTTGGTGGCATGGAAGCAACAGCTTGTTGAGGCCATTAATACAGGTTCACCTCATCTTTCGATCTACGAGTTATCTGTTGAACCAGGCACGGTATTTGCTTGGCGTCAGCGGCGGGGGGAGTTGGATTTGCCCGATGATGATTTGGCAGCTGAGCAGATGCAGACCACCAGTGTCTTGCTTCGTCAGGCGGGATTTGGCCGCTATGAAATCTCCAATTACGCCTTGCCAGGGCACGCCTCACGCCACAACCGCGTGTATTGGAGTGGGGCAGGCTGGTGGGGCTTTGGTCAGGGTGCGACCAGTGCACCCTGGGGCCAGAGGCTGGCTCGTCCGCGCACAAGGGATGGTTACTGCAGCTGGATTGAGGTTCAGGAGGCAGAAGGACTGGATTCCTCTCTAGTTGCGGCTAAGGCAAGACCCTTACCTCTGGATGAACAGTTGTTGGTGGGTTTGCGTTGCCGTGAGGGAGTTGATCTTGAGGCCCTCAGTAGAGCTTGGGGCTGGACTCATGAGCAGTGCAACGCTCTATTGCCGTCGTTGCAGGTGCGCTGGCAGGCGGCGTTGGATCGGGGCTGGTTACAGCTGCATGGACGACGTTGGCAGCTCAGTGACCCCCAGGGGATGGCCATCAGCAATCAGGTTCTGGTGGAGATGTTGTTGTGGTGGCAGTCTCTGCCTGCTGATGCAGTTGCTTCACCCAACCTTGAAGGGCTTCCACGCACAGCTGTCGACCTTGGATCAATGGCGGACTGAAGGGGGGTTGGCTGGGAGTCAGTCCCAACAGGTCAGCGGTGACCCTTACCTGTCCATCGCAATCTTCGCCAGCGCCGATACCGATCACGGGGATGGAGAGTTGTTGACTTAGGCAACGAGCGATGGAACTCGGCACGTGTTCGACCACCAAGGCGAAACAGCCTGCTTGCTCAAGTTGTTTTGCTTGTTGCAGCATTTGCTCTTGGCTGCGAGGGTCCTCCGCCTGACGGCGGTAGCCGAGCCGATGTACTGCTTGTGGAGTGAGGCCCAAATGCCCCATAACTGGGATCCCCATTCGCACCAGACGCTCAATGACTGCCAGGACCTCTGGCTCTGCTCCTTCTAGCTTCACGGCGGCGGCACAGGAGTGCTTGAGCAGGCTTCCAGCTGCAGCTACAGCCTTGTCTTCTCCGCATTGATAGCTCAGGAATGGGAGGTCGCAGACGACGAGGGGCTGTTGTGGCAGAGGGCGAGTAAAACCACGGCCCACGGCTTGGGTGTGGTGGAGCATCTGCTCCACTGTCACAGGCAGGGTGGTTGCATGGCACAGTGCCACCATCGCTAGTGAGTCTCCTACTAGAACCACATCGGCTCCAGCGGCCTCAACCAAGGCCGCGCTTAAGCCATCCCAGGCTGTGAGGATGCTGATCGCTCGCCCGGCTTGTTTGAGTTGAGTTAATTCGCTGGGGCGCATCTGCTTTTCCAGACCCTCGAGGGTCCATTGCTAGCATCGTGTTGACTCGGACCCATGCGGCCGCGACGCCTAAATCTGGTCAGGACCGGAAGGTAGCAGCCACACGGGATGCTCGTGACAGGCGTGGACTCCGGGTCACCCACATGGACGAAGGTTATATCTCGTTATCGTTGCGAGGTTGACGCTTGCGCAGGAATTCGGGAATTCGTGCACCCGATTCGTTTGCTTCAGGCTGGCTATAGATCGATTGAGAGGCAATCTTGTTGATTGAGCGTTCGCTCCGGTAGGGCTGGTTGCCTTCAAAGCCTGTGGCGATCACGGTGACGTGGACTTCACCTTCGAGTTTCTCGTCCACCACAGCTCCAACAATGATGTTGGCTTCAGGATCGACCACGTCATAGATCACTTCCGATGCGGAGGTCATGTCCTCAAGGGTCATGTCGCGACCGCCGCTGATGTTGATGACGCAACCTTTGGCTCCGTCGATTCGGGCCGCCTCCAGTAGCGGACTACTGATGGCTGCCTGGGCTGCTTCTATCGCCCTGGAACGTCCTGAACCTTCACCAATCCCCAGCAGGGCCGTGCCGGCTTCGGTCATCACTGAACGCACGTCGGCGAAGTCCACATTGACAAGGCCAGGGCAGGTGATGATGTCGCTGATGCCTTTAACACCCATACGCAGGATGTCATCCGCACTTCGGAAGGCTTCTTGAAGCGGAGCTTCGGAGATGACGTCTTTAATGCGGTCGTTGGGGATCACAATCAAGGTATCCACATGATCGGCCAGGCGGCTAATGCCTTCAGCGGCCTGTCGCATGCGACGACGTCCCTCAAAGCTAAAGGGTTTGGTGACGATGCCCACAGTGAGCGCGCCGCTTTCCTTGGCAACTTCGGCAACCACTGGAGCGGCACCAGTGCCGGTCCCGCCACCCATGCCAACGGCGATGAAGACGAGATCGACTCCTTGCAGAGCTTGTTGCAGTTCTGCTCGAGATTCCTCCGCCGCCTTCTGACCGATGCTGGGATTACCGCCAGCGCCCAACCCCCTCGTAAGGGTCTGACCCAGCTGCACGCGGTTACTGGCTGCAGACTGAAGCAGGGCCTGAGCGTCCGTATTCATGACCCGATAGTTCACACCATCTAGGTCACTGAGAATCATGCGGTTGACGGCATTGCTGCCGCCTCCGCCGACGCCAATTACTTCAATGCGAGCTGATTGGCTGGGAAGGATCCCTGCGGTCTCCATGGAGGTGGACACGGACATGTTTTTGATCGCCATCTCCATTGTCGATGTCGAACCATTGAGGTGTTGATGCATTATGTCCGTGTTGGAGCTTTTCGCTGAAAGTTTCAACACAGTTGATTGTTTGCGCCATCTCTGCAACGGACAGTTGGTGATTTCAGATCACCTGGAATTGCTTTTGCTTGGCATGCCTTGCAGGACGATTGATCTCACTTAGAAGGTTGGGGCATTTGCAGTTCCGGCTTGGAGGGATCGCTCATGTCGATGGTTGTGCCTGTTTTATGGCGAAAACTTGACGGCAGGGTTTTGCTCAATTGGGCCACAGTTTCTAGTTGCTCCTTCAGCAGGGTGCTATTGCTGCCTAGCTGGATCAGGCCAAGGGTTTTGGTTTGCAGGCTGAGATCTCCATCAGGAGCTACGAGGATTCGCTCTAGGGGACTACCAAGCTGATTTCGTTGCTCAAGCACCTGGGAAATGGCTTGCCGTTTGCTGGCCGTCCAGCCTTCCACAGTCAAGTTTGTAGAGGGACGCTCGCCTTGTTTTGCCACGTTGAGTGGTATCCACATCGCAGTGCTGTCGACCATGCCCTGCTCTTGGCCATAGGCGCGTTTTCGTAGTGCATAAGCAACGGGTTTTCGTTCTTGAACAGCCACATCTATTCCTGGAGGGAGTAGGCGCCTTTGCACGACGACCGAGTTGAGCGGCAGTTTGCGCAGCAGAGTCTGCTCTAGTTCTTTGGGATTGAAACCAAGAAGTGGCTGGGGGAAGTGGAGCTCACCGGCCTTGATCACGGTGTTTGTTTGGATGTTGCGGCTGCCTTGCACATGGATTTGCTTTGCGTTGTTGAGGCTCCATCCTTGGCTGAGTAGTACCCATCCCAGACCTGCGGCAATGGAGATGAATGCCAACATTCGCCAGAGGTAGATCAGTTGCTCTCGGCGGCGTTGTTGGCGCAACCGGCGCCGCCTCTCTACCCCTGGGCCGTTTGCAGACCGTCGATCAGGGGTGGATGAGCTCACAGGTCACAGCGTGCCCGGGCCATCAGCTGATCCACCCAACGGCGGGCCTGTTCTGCATCGGCAAAGGGCACATCCATTTCTTGGCCATTGCCGATCAGCCGAAGTCGACAACGGCCCTGAGATTCTTGTGTGAGAGGGGCTTCCCCTGAGGTAAGGGCCATCAGTTCCAGCATCTCCAACTTGGTGACTTCAAAGTTTCCCTGCTCTTGAAAACGGCCTGCTTCAAAGCTGCTCCAGCTGAGCATGCCTTGTTTCAGTCGAGCAGCTCCTGAGCCGTCCAGTTTGGATAGCTCAGAGTCCTCAGCCCAGACGCGGAACAGGTTTTGCCGCCGCCTCTCTAGCCACCCGAGAGCAGTGAGAAGCACAAATACCAGGAGCAGGGGGAACCAGAGCAGACCGTGAATCATTGGCAGGTCAAAGATGGAAGTCCGGAATGCCATCAAGTTGGAACTTGTTTATTCTCCCGCTGTGATCACAAGTTGGCTCACGAGCGCTTCGAGCGTTACACCAGAAGCCTCCCAGAGCATTGGATACATGCTCTGAGATGTGAAGCCTGGCAGGGTGTTGATCTCATTGAGCCAAATTTCATTGCGTGCAGCGTTGTAAAAAAAGTCGACCCTGGCCATGCCATGGGCGGCTACGCAGCGACAGGCTTGTAACGCAAGTGTGCGGATTTGTGCTTCAACTCCCTCTGGTAGAGGCGCTGGAATGAGCGTATGGCTGCAATTATCGCTGTATTTGGTGTCGTAGTCATACCAGTCCGCATCAAAGCAAATCTCCCCTACGACAGAGGTTTGTAGCTCACGCTTGCCTAGGACAGCGCATTCAAGCTCTCTTGCGCTCACTCCCTGCTCCACCACAATGCGCCGATCAAGGCTGGCAGCCTTATCGAGACCGATAAGCAGCTCGTTGCGGTTTTGAGCTTTGCTGATGCCGACTGAAGAACCCAGGTTGGCGGGTTTGACAAAACATGGGTATTTGAGTTTGGCCTCCAAGTGTTTGGCGACGCCTTGACGCGATTTAGTGTCGAGGAGATCTGCGGCATCAACGGCGGCGTAAGGCACCTGGGGTAACCCTGCTGCTGCGAAGGCGGCTTTCATGGCCAACTTGTCCATGCTCAGGGCCGAGCCGAGCACGCCTGAACCCACAAAAGGTTTTCCCATCAGGGTGAATAGGCCTTGCACGGTGCCGTCTTCGCCATTGGGACCATGCAGAACTGGATACCAGACCTGTACCCTTTCGCTCCCTTCAGGCAGTTTGGTAAAGCCTTGCGGGGCAAGGGGCATCGACAGTTGTTCCGGTTTGGCGGGTTGTCCTTGCTTCAGCACTGCTTCGGCAACGCCAGCTGGCCACCAGCGGCCTCGTTGGTCGATGTAAATCGCAATGACCTCGAAGCGATTGTTGTTTTCTCCGCTGCGTAGGGCACCGACCACGGTGATGGCTGATCGGATGGAAACGGCATGTTCCTCGGACGCGCCGCCGAACACCACGCCTACACAGGTGCGGGAGGAAGGCATGGAGATGCTGCAAGGCCGCGGTGGTTAGCGACCAAAGGTATCAGTGCCGCCTGCTGGTTTGATCACAAGGGGTTCCGCTAAGGGAGAAAGCACGCACACTGCTGATCTGAACGTCGACGAGATCGCCTGGGCTATAGCGGCAACCTTGGGGTCCTTCGGCCGCAAAGAATGTGAGTCGGTTGGTGCGGGTGCGTCCCATCAACTGTTGTGGATTTTTTGGATTGATCCCTTCAGCTAGCACCTGCTCTACTTTTCCGGAGTAGCGGCTATTGCGCTGCCGGGCTACGCGTTCCACCAGCGCATTGAGTTGCTTGAGTCTCTCCACTTTCACCGCTTCGGGGAGTTGGTTGCTCCAGGTGGCTGCAGGCGTATTTGGACGGGGTGAGTAAGCCGCGGTGTTCACCTGGTCGAAACCCACCTCCTCGACGATGTTCAAGGTGTTTTGGAACTGGGCGTCGGTTTCGCCGGGGAAGGCCACGATCACATCAGTACTGATAGCGGCATCGGGCATAAGCTCCCGGATTCGGTTCACGATGCGTCGATAACGCTCCACTGTGTAACCCCTAGCCATGGCCTTAAGCACATCGTTGTCACCGCTTTGGAAGGGGATGTGGAAGTGTTCGCACAATTTGGGTAGATCAAAGCAAGCCTCGATCAATCGTTCCGTGAAGTAGCGCGGATGGCTTGTCGCAAAGCGGATGCGCTCAATTCCTTCCACGTCATGAATGTGATGGAGAAGATCGGTGAGTGTGTTTTGGCGGCGGCCTTCAGGCGTGATTCCGGGCAGATCGCGTCCATAAGCATCAATGTTCTGTCCAAGCAGGGTGATCTCCCGGAATCCACGGGCGGCCAGGCCCTCGATCTCCAGTCGGATCGCCTCTGGCGATCGTGACTGCTCCTTCCCCCTGACGGAGGGCACCACGCAATAGGTACAACGCTCGTTACAGCCGTAGATCACATTGACCCAGGCGCAGATTGTGCTGTCCCGTCGAGCTGTGGTGAGGTCCTCGAGAATGTGGTTGTCATCTGTGGCGACAACCTGCTGACCATTGTCCACCTGGGTGAGTAGGGCTTCAAGGCGGTTGGCGTGTTGGGGGCCCATCACAAGGTCGAGTTCAGGGATTCGTCGCAGTAGCGCTTCTCCTTCTTGTTGTGCCACGCAACCGGCAACGACCAGCTTCAGATGGGGGTGTGTTCGTTTGCGGCGGGCCTGGCGTCCTAAGTAGCTGTAAACCTTCTGCTCGGCGTTATCGCGGATTGTGCAGGTGTTGTAGAGCACGAGATCCGCTTCTAGTTCTGCTGTTGCCTCGTGGTATCCCATCGCCTCAAGAATTCCGGCCATGCGCTCCGAATCGGCCTTGTTCATCTGACAACCGAAGGTTTGAATCCAGAAACTGCCTTGATGTTGTGCGGTTGTTGCTGGATTAGTAGCGAGGGCGGTGGTGGCGACCAAGGCAAGAGGCGACGCGAACGATCGAAACAATCTCATCAACTCCTTCAGTGTGTCGAGCCCTGATGGGTTGTGTTGATTTGGAGATGAGGCCTGTGAGCGTTATTTATTTAGTTGAGTTGCTCAGCAGTTGGAGTGTCTTCAGCATTGCTGGCAGAGGCTGCTTGCCACCCCTATGAAGCTTAATTTGGTTCCCCCGAGGCCTCGATGATCCGCTGACCTTCTTCTAGCCGTGAAGGCGGCCATGACACCGGTTAGCAGGCTTCGTAGAGCTTCTAGGCGTTGCAGCTGAGGCTTGCTCGTTATCGAGGCTTCGACTCTTATGAAGCCATGGGAAGAGTTGAGGGCGAGCGAGGGGATTCGAACCCCCGTATAGCGGCGCCACAAGCCGCTGCCTTAACCACTTGGCGACGCCCGCCGCGTCGGTAAGAATTTACCAATTCGCCTTGCAGCCATCCTGCAGAACCCATTTGATCAACGTTGGTGGCCAACCGGACCATGGCTGGCTGGTGTTTTAGTCCTTGCAGGTTGTGGTGCGGTGTTGGTTTGGACCAACCCTTCCATGGAGGATTACAGCGATTATGCAGGTGATCAGTTGGTGGAACTTGCGACTGAGGAGTTATGTGAGCAGAAGGGGCTACCGATGGTGTTGAGGCTTTGGATTAGAAATTGTCCAGAGCTGATCGCAGCGCAACAGCCGGTGTTGGCATCCGTTGCAGGAGAGTTCACCACAAGACTCAATTTTGGTTTGGGCAGTATTTACACGACCAAGTTGGATGGTCGGAATTTGCTCCCGAAGATGCGTCTGCCCTCCTATACCGCGACAACCATTGCTGGCGCTGGGCGTTTCCTGACCATTCAGACTCGGACGGATCCGGGCAATGTGGAGTGAGCCAGGAGCGCAAGGGATGCCTCGAGGCTTGGGTGCCGCGTGGTTTGTTGACAAGGGAAGTGGATGTCTTAGCAGCACGGGTAACCGATGAGGGTCTATGTCCTCTTCGCATTTTTTGGCAGGACGGGCGCCTTTGCTCTTTTGAGCTGATTGATGCTGATGTTTTATCGCCGAAGCGGCTGCTTTTGCCGAGGTTGGCAGAGCCCCATGCTCACCTCGACAAGGCATTCACCTGGCTTGAGTTTCCCAACCTGCAGGGCACCTATCGCGGTGCCCTGGTTGCAAACCGTAAGGAGCATCAACGCCGCACATACGATCGGGTGAGGCAGCGTGCACAGAGATCTCTCAAGCTTGCCTTGAAATATGGCTTGAGAGCCATTCGCAGTCATGTCGACAGCGTTGGTCCAGCTACCGATAGCAGCTGGGAGGCTTTGCTGGATCTACAGCGTCAGTGGCAAGAGTGGATGGAGTTGCAATGGGTCGCTCTGGTGCCGGTTGAGTACTGGAGCAGCCAAGAAGGACAACAGTTAGCTGCTCGGGTCGCAGATGTAGGAGGCTTGCTCGGCGGTGTACTTGTGCCCCCTTTTAACCCTGGGAAGACGCGAGATTCATTGCGGCAGATGCTGCAACTTGCCGATCGCTTGGGCTGTGGCATTGACCTTCACATTGATGAGTCGCAAAGCCATCCTGCGGCTGGCTTAAAGCAACTGCTGCTGGTGCTTGATCGCATGTCAATCACAGTGCCGATCACTTGTAGTCATGCCAGCAGCATGGGGTTGCTGCCGCCGGGAGCAGTGCGTCGTTTGGCTGATCGGATGGCGCATCATCGACTCAATGTGGTGTCTCTGCCGCTGACCAATGGCTGGTTGTTGTCGAAGCAACCTCGTCGCACCCCTGTGGAGCGACCTCTGGCACCTATCCATCAACTCCAGCTGGCAGGTGTAACTGTGGCTGTGGGAGGCGACAACGTTCAAGACCCCTGGTTCCCGGCTGGCAACTTTGACCCTTTGGCATTGATGGCTTTTGCGTTGCCTTTGGCTCATCTGGCACCTTGGCAGCGCTTAGGGCTTGCTCCTTTCACCACAGCTGCGGCCAGGGTGATGAACCTGTCGTGGGACGGAACATTTCAGCCAGGCAGCCCAGCTAACCTGCTGCTTTTGGAGGCTGGCAGCTGGGCTGAGGCCCTAGCTACTCCACCCCGCCGTCAGGTGATTGTTGATGGAAACTGGCTGCAAGACCTAGACCAATAAGCGTCTTTCCTTAATCAAGAAAGAGTATGTTTTATTGTTTGAATGTTGAAGTCTTTTGAGTTGGCATTCACATTATTGTTTTTTTGATCCTTGGCTTGAGCGATTGAAGGATTAATTAAGCGATATTTATTTGTAATACTGAAGGGAGCATGGCTTCGTAGCAATGACGGAAATCAAGGCATTAAGCCTTCTGAAAGAGAAGATTTCACCCTAAAATTGTGAGCCTATTAAGGCTGATGGACTTTAACGGAGAAACTGGTATTGATTGTGAAATTTGCACATGCAACTATAATTCTACGGGTAGAGATATTATTTAGATGTAGTCACTAATAGTGGCTTTACAGGGCTATGTAGGGGCCAGTTTGCTTCGACTTTGAAAGTTAAATGAGCTGCTAAGTCTAGAGATCTAACCACTTTCGAGGCTCGCTTGGCTGCTTAGCGTTTGCTCTGTCGATGGATTGCCGCTATCAATTTGTCTTAGTGGTTTGGCCGATGACCAGCACCAGACTCCTTGCCGATTGTTGTGCCGAGCTGACGGCCGTTGCTGATTTGGAGCTCATTGATGCGCCGGTTGAGTTGAAGCGCTTTTCAAGGGATGCCTATGACTTCTCTCCTGTATTGCGTGAGCAGCTGGAGGGCTGTTGCGCCGATGTTGTTGTCCGCCCCCATACGGTGGCGGCGGTGGCGGTTGTTGCTGGTGCTTGTACAAGGCATGGCATCCCCTTAACACTGAGAGGTTCAGGAACAGGGAACTACGGCCAGTGCGTTCCTCTCCAGGGGGGGGTGGTCATGCTGATGGGTGCACTTTCTAAGGTTCGGCATCTCGATCCCGACACGGGAGTGGTGACGGTGGAGTCAGGCTGTTTGCTGCGCGATCTAGATCAACATCTTTCTCGCCATGGTCGGCAGCTGCGTCTGCTGCCATCCAGCTGGCGAAGTGCTTCGGTGGGTGGATTCGTGGCTGGGGGCTCGGGTGGGATTGGTTCGGTGCGCTGGGGCTTCTTGCGTGATCCGGGCCATCTGTTGGCCTTGGAGGTCGTGACTGCTGAGGATTCGCCCCAACAGTTGCAGTTGGATGCGGCTGGATCAGAAGCCCTCAATCATGCTTATGGCAGCAATGGCATCATCACGGCCTTGAGCTTGGCAACTGCTCCGGCTGTCGCCTGGCAGGAAGTGATGATTGATTGTGAGGATTGGTCAGAGGCCGTGGCCCTTGCCCTCCGATGTGCTCGTGCCGCGGTTGATCTGCATCTCTGTAGCTTGCATGAGCGACAAATTGTCGATCAGCTACCACACTGGTGTGGTGCTTCTAATGGCCAGCATCGCCTGCTGCTACTCGTCGCTCCCGATGGTGTTAGCACCCTGGAGCGTCTGGCAGCAGCCTCAGGAGCTCATTGCAAGGTATTGGGCCCAGAGGCTGATCGGGGCGGCACAGGGTTGCGTGAGCTCACCTGGAACCACACCACGATGCACATGCGTGCTGTGGATCATGACTGGACCTACTTGCAGATGCTTTTGCCACAGCCGGAGTTAGCTGCCATGCAGGTTCTCAAGCAGCAATGGGGCGATGATCTTCTTTGGCATCTGGAGGCGGTGCGACAACAGGGTGTTCAACGCTTGGCGGCGTTACCCATCGTCCGCTGGCACGGTCGGCAGTTGTTGGAGCAGTTGATGAACGATTGCCGGCAGCTTGGGGCTGTTGTGTTCAACCCGCATGTGATCACTGTTGAAGATGGTGGGCTTGGGGTTGTTGATGCCGATCAGGTATCTGCCAAGCGTCGTTATGACCCCAAGGGTGTGCTCAATCCAGGCAAGCTGAGGGGCTGGTTTTAACAGCCGTTTGCTCAGCAATTCAAGCTCTCGAAGGTTGCGATGCCGGTGCTCTGATTGATGCCGTCGGCATCGAGGCAAAGGCGGCGCTGGTCATCGAGATCGAGCAGCGCATCGCTGAAATCGGCACCAGCAATCTGCGCTCCTGCGAAGCTGCTGCCGGAGGCAATCACGCCTTTGAGGAGAGTATTTCGCAGATCCGTATCGACGAAGTCGACACGATCCATCAGTGCATCAGAGAGGTCAGCGCCGCTGAAGTTTGATTGGGTAAAGGTTCCTTGGGTGAGGATCGCGCCATGCAGATTGCTGTCACTGAAGTTGGCAGCTCGTGCAACGGCACCGGCGAAGGATGTGTTGGAGAGGTCTTGTGCGTGGAAGTCTTTCCCGTTTTGGTTGGTGAGGGTGTAGTCCAGCCGTTCTTGGAACAGGGCCCGATCCTGTAGTCCAACCCCTGAACTGGTATCGAGAGCCTGAGCAGGGATAGCGATCAGCAGGCATAGCATCCAGCCCAGAAGCGTCATCAGGCTTAGACGTTGCGACAACGAGCTAGGCATCGGCTTTACGGCAGCACCTCTCTCACTCTGCCCTGATGATTTGCTTTGCGAGAAGATCACCTAATAAATAGAGGGAACCAGCTACAACCGGAGATGGGTTTGGCCATCGATTCTGTTTGAGCAGGATGGAGAAGACCTGTTCAACATTGTCAGCAGATCGGAGTTGACTTGATAGGTCCGGGCATTGGTCTGTGAGTTGGTGCTGCGTCCAGCTGCAGTGTTCCGGCACCGGCACGATCCAAGCCAGATCGCCTGGCTTGATTAAATGGCGAAGCATGGCTGGTGCTTGCTTGTGGGCCTGTAGACCAAGCACCCAGCAAACCCCAAGCTCTTGATTGCTCCACTGTCGCCGTTCGTGGGCCAACCGTTCGGCTGCTGGCGGGTTATGGGCACCATCAATGAGTACTGGCTGGCTTTGCCAGTGAACGGTCTGCAGCCGTGCAGGCCAGTAGGCGTGCGCCAGCCCTGTGCGAATGACGTCTTGATTGAGGCGCCAACCAAGTGGGGCCAAGGCTTCAAGAGCACCCTTGGCTACCGCTGCGTTTTGCCGTTGCAGGACTCCTGGGAGCCCCAAGGCCCAGTCCTCTGGGAGGGGTGAAACCCATTGCAAGCGGGCCTGTTGATGTTTTGCCTTGTCTTCAAGAATGCTGGCCACTTCATCTACTTGTCGGGCACTGATGACAGCGGCCCCAGGGCTGATGACGGCGCTTTTTTCTGCTGTTATCTCTTTAAGGCTGCAACCAAGGTGTTCGCAGTGGTCTAGGCCGATGTTGGCCATGGCAATGATTGGTCTGTATGGATGAGCTGTGGTGGCATCGAGGCGCCCTCCGAGGCCCACCTCAAGCACAAGCAGTTCCACCTCTCGGGATCTGAAGTGATCAAAAGCTGTGGCCAACAACAGCTCGAAGGGGGTAAGTCGGTGGGTTTGGGCAAGGGGTTGAAGGGCGGTGAGTCGTTGGCGTAGCTCAACGATTGAGATCAACTCCCCATCGCTGCTGATCCGCTCACACCAGCTCACGAGGTGAGGAGAGGTGGTCAGCCCCACGCGAATGCCAGCAGCCTTAAGGCTGCTGGCAAGGAAGCTGGCGATAGACCCTTTGCCATTGGTGCCTACGACCTGAATGGCTGGAACAGAGGCACAGGGGTTTCCCATGGCTTGCAGTGCTTGTTGCATGCGCTCAAGGCCAAGATCCATCCCCCGCTGATCAAAGCGAGGGATCAGATCGCTTAAATCTTCCCTGCTTGGAATTGTGGGTTTAGCCACTTAGTGGAAGTGCGCCAGGGTGGCCTCCAGGCGTTGGAGCAGTTGGCGGATTTCGCTTGGTTTGATCACCAGCGGCGGCACCATCCGCACAACCTTCGGGCCTGCTGCTATCACCAGTAGCTTTTCTTCAAGGGCGGCTTGGGCGACATTAGGGGCTGTGAATGTGCTCTCGTCTTGGAGCACCAATCCCTGCAGTAGCCCCCAGCCTCTTACCCCTTTGAGTTGCCTCGGGAAACGTTGCACCAGGTCAGTGAGGCCTTCGCGAAGCTGTGCGCCTCGTTGCTGGACCTTTAAGAGCAAACCCCGTCGTTCGATCTCCCTCGCAACTGTGAGAGCTGCCTTGCAGGCAAAGGGATTGCCGCCAAACGTACTGGCGTGGTCACCTGGTTCGAAAAGATCAGCGTGCTGTTTGACAAGCAACGCTCCGATGGCATGGCCTCCACCGAGTCCTTTGGCCAGGGTGAAGGCATCTGGTTCGACCCCAAGTTGCTGATACCCCCACCAGTGGCCACAACGGCCCATCCCGACCTGAACTTCATCAAAGATCAGCAGGATCTGATGCTGGCTACAGAGTTCTCTAAGGCGCCGGAAGAAGCTTGCTTCGCCTGGATTGACGCCACCCTCACCCTGCAGTGGTTCGATTAACACGGCGGCAACAGAGGGGCCCTGAGCTTCGAGGCGATTTAGCTGCTGCTCGAAGGCTTTGAGGTCATTGAAAGGGAAAAATTCAAAGCCCTCAACCATGGGTTCGAAACCTTTGTGGTAGTTGGGCTGACCTGTGGCACTTATGGCGGCAAGTGTGCGGCCGTGGAAACTGGACTTGGCGGTGAGAATGATTGGCCGCTCAATGCCGCGACGGCGATGACCGTGTTTGCGAGCCAGCTTGATGGCGGCTTCGTTGGCTTCTGCACCGGAATTGCAGAAGAACACGCTGTCTGCACAGCTGTTTTCTACTAACCAATGGGCAAGAGCCTCTTGTTCAGGAATCCGATACAGATTGGAAACATGCTGAAGTTGTTTCAGCTGCTGGCCAAGAGAGCGGCGCAGGGCCCTGTCACTGTGACCGAGGGCGCAGGTCGCGATACCGGCAACAGCGTCAAGGTATTGATGGCCATGGTCATCCCATACCCAGCATCCTTTCCCGCGTAACAGAGTGACGGGAAAGCGTTTGTAGGTGCCCATCACAGCAGTGGGAGCGGTGGGACTTGAACCCACATGCCCGAAGGCGCTGGATTTTGAATCCAGTGCGTCTACCAATTCCGCCACGCTCCCGTGGAGGTGATGTTATGCCAGGGTCATCCTGAGGGCTGATGCCGAAGGATATGGGCTCCAGATGCATTCAATTTGCTTTCAATCCCGTCATAACCGCGATCGAGGTGGTTGAGGCCATCGACTTGACTGATGCCGCGTGCGGCTAGACCTGCTAAAACGAGCGCCGCTGCGGCTCTTAAGTCGTTACCACTGACTGGTGCAGCACTGAGCTGGGGTACGCCTTCGACCACAGCCGTGTTTCCTTGAAGGCGAATCGAAGCTCCCATTCGTTGCAGCTCAGCGACATGCTGCATGCGGTTTTCGTAGATCTTTTCTGTCACCACGCTTGTGCCTTTGGCTGTGGTTAAAAGGGCCATAAAGGGGGCCTGTAAGTCCGTTGGGAAGCCTGGGAAAGGTTGGGTGATGATGTCAACGCCATGAAGATCTCCCGGGATAAGCGTGATTCCTTGCTTGTCAATCTCAAGGGTGCAGCCGCAATCTCTCAGCTTCTGGAGCACGGCATTGAGATGCTCAGGGATGACTGGAGAGACTCGAACGATCGAGCGGGTGATTGCCGCTGCAATCAGGAAGGTACCGGCTTCAATGCGATCAGGGATCACCGAATAGTTGCAGCCGTGTAAACGTTCGACGCCTTCGATGGTGATGATTGGACCACCAGCACCGATTACACGAGCGCCCATGGCATTGAGCATTTTGGCCAGGTCTTGAACCTCAGGCTCCTGAGCAGCGTTTTCGATGGTGCTCGTGCCTTCCGCCAATACAGCTGCCATGAGAATGGTCTCGGTTGCACCGACACTTGGGCAGTCGAGCACGATTGCAGCACCCTTAAGTCGCCGTGACGTTCCTGGTACTGAAGCTGTGACAACGCCATGCTCAACTTTCACCATGGCACCCAGAGCTTTAAGCCCTCTGATGTGCTCAACAACAGGCCGGGCTCCGATGCGGCAACCACCCGGCAGGGGGACTTTGGCGTGTCCGAGTCGTCCTAGCAGTGGGCCGATGCAGAAAAAACTAGCTCTAAGGCCATTGACTAGATCGTAGGGAGGTTCGGCGTGATGAAGGTCATCAGCCTGTAGCCAAACGGTCTCCTGACTACGTTTTACATGTACCCCTAAGGAGGCGAGGATGTCTGCCATCCCCTGGATATCTGTGAGCTGAGGAACATTGTGCAGCTCAAGAGGGCCTTCGCTGAGAAGGGCCGAGGTCATCAGAACCAGGGCAGAATTCTTAGCTCCGCTGACTTTCAGCTCTCTGGAAAGAGTATGTCCGCCTTGAATCTCCAGATGCGGCTTGAGAATCTCTTGAGTTATGGATACCGCTGCGGGCATGTCCCGTTAATTATTCTTGAACGAGGACATATTGACAATTACACCTGAGACAGTCTAGACGTCCAGACCTCAAACTGGTTCAAAACTGCCAGGTTGAGATAAAGCTGGCAGGCAGTCGATGTCTTATCGTCATGATGTCGCTTGCGCGACGCACGCCAGCGGATGTGGCGGAATTGGTAGACGCGCTAGTTTCAGGTACTAGTGAGAGCAATCTTGTGGGAGTTCAAGTCTCCCCATCCGCATCAAAACCCTAATCACTAACTAGGTTTTGAGTTAAGAATGCTTATACTATTAGGCGAGTCTAAGTGATATATAGGTGGGTCACTTAATTAATAACTAGTGCTTATTGGGTGGGCGGTTTGATGAGAGATAAAAAGACCCCCCTCTTGGGAGCTAATGCCTGCGCCAGGGCTTGAACCTGGCTGCACAGCCTTTGCTGCTCAGGTGGGCAGGTAAATCAGCACCTATTGCCGTAGTAGTAGTTGTACGGATTTTGGGTGGTCGGCTGGATTACGGACATATCTCTCTGACGCTGCTGTTACTGAAGCATCTGTTGTGTACGCATTCTTTGGTTGATCGAACTTTGAACTTGAGTCGAATACAAGCTTTGAGCCTCCACAGCAGCTGGCATCGATACCGAAAGGACGGAGAGACCAGAAAGAAGAATGTTTTGAATCATTGCTTTGTTTGGTAAGTGGTGCTCCGCGAAGGGCAGATCTGAAAAGGGGTCTTCCCCTCGAACACATTCGCCATCGTTCAAGTACTACTGATCACACATCACCTAAGTGGGTGATTTCATTTGTGAGCTGCTCCCCTGTTCAGGTAATGCGCTCTCATTAGGCAGTCCTGAAGGACGCGTAGGCGTCACGCGCTTGAACGGTTTAGCTTTAGAGCAGAAATACTTATATACAAGTCAAGCTATTCTCAATAGCAGCCTTTTGCTGAGAAGAGGGGGTGGCAGCAGGAAAACATGCAAAGGAGCGAATGCGTGTGCATTGCAGCACGCTTGCGTTGAGCTAGGCATTAATACTCAGGATATTTGTGCTAGTTCGAGGTGGTATTGCTGCGCGCTAGATCAGTCATCTAGTGAGACCACTGGTCATGGCAAGGGATCGAGGTTCTCCTCCCCTCCCCCTCCCAGAAGCAGCAAAGAGAGGAGCCCTCTCAATTTCACTAGTACAAGGGTGCCCCCGAGGGGGGATATTCCTCCACGGCCATATGCCTATATCCCAGATAAAATTGGGCCGAAATACTCCCAAGTGATCAAGCTCACTCAGGCGAACGACTAAGAACACCACATCAACAATTAATCCACGAGAAGTTGAATACACGGAGGGACACCTCCACCACAACTCAAACCATGACCAACATCGAACTCACCCTCGACCAGCTACAGACCATTAACGGTGGTTCTGCATTCGTCAAGCTCGGAGGCATCAAAAATCAAGGGCTAAGAATCATTCACCCTGGTCTCGATTGCGCGTGGGGGAGTAGACCAGGTTTGCAAAATCCTTCCGATAACAAGCTGGGGAGTAGTAGACCAGGTTTGCAAAATCCTTCCGATAACAAGCTTTGGTGGCAATAATCAATAATCTTGATTGATTTTGAATTAACAGCCCAGATTCGCCTGGAAGGGGGAGAAAAGCCTGTATCGAGGGATATTTACTTATCCCTCGATACAGGCCCCTTACAGAGCCTTGTAGAGAAATCAACGGCTGAGAAGCCTTGCACCAGAACGGCTCATTATAGTGTGGGAGTTCAAGTCTCCCCATCCGCATTATCTTGACTGAGTAATCGACCTCAAGCTGCATCCATGATTGTGCTCAAGATTACCAATGCCCCGGAGTTGGTGGCTTCAAAAGTGGGTCGCTTCCTTGAACGTCTAACCCCTGATGATTTGGACAGTTCAACTGTGGAAGATCAAGTCATCAAAAAGATGATCGAAAGCCTTGCTGCTGAAGGCTTAAAGGGTGAAATTGCAGCAGTCAATGGTCTTGATTTTGATGGTGAACAGCTTGTCCTGAATGAAGGTTTGAAGGTGCGTAAGCAAGCAATATTCTGAGGTTCTGTAAATCGGAGCTAATGCCTCGCTATTGATTTCAAGTCGACGCAACCCTCTTGTGCGCAGATTGAAATTCCTCGCCAGCAGGGAAGGACGTCAAGAGCAGTCTTTGTTGCTGCTTGAGGGGACCCACCTGCTTCAGGAAGTGTTGCGAACCACACACCGTCCTAAAGAGATTGTGGCGACCAACTTTTGGCTGGAGCGTCATGGGGATCTTGTGCAGGCTTTGCCTGCAGAAACCTTGATTCATCTGGTCACCCCAAGTGTTTTGGAGGCTTCGTTAACGACAGTCAGCCCAGATGGTGTGGCGAGCCTTTTGCCTCTTGATTCTCTTCCGCAGGCTGCTAATCAAGCCAAGTTTGTGTTGGCATTGGATCGGCTGCAGGATCCTGGCAACCTTGGCACTTTGCTGCGAACAGCCTTGGCTGCAGAGGTGGAGGCGGTTTGGCTTGCGTCTGGGGCGGATCCGCTCAGCCCAAAAGTGCTGAGGGCTTCGGCGGGGGCCATCCTTCAGTTGCCCCATCAGCGCTTCGGGTCATCAGGGCAGGAGGCTGTGGAGCAGTTAGCTGAGCAACTTGAATGTGCCGCTCGTCGCGGTTTACAGGTCGTGGCCACCATGGTGCCGGGCTCTTATGCAGCCCATGCTTGTTTGCCTTATTGGCAGCTGGACTGGAGGCAACCGACTGTGTTGGTGCTGGGCAATGAGGGATCCGGCCTGCATCCGCGTCTGCAGGCGTGTTGCACGGCTTGCGTCACCTTGCCGCATAGCGCTGCGGTTGAGTCGCTTAACGTGGCGGCGGTGGCGGTGCCACTACTGCTTGAGCGGCGACGAGCCACAATGACCTCTTCCACGCAGTAGTTCGGGTGAGCGAAGCCAGTTTCGACTTCGATGTGATCGTGATCGGTGCGGGTTATGGCGGTTTTGATGCCGCCAAGCATGCCGCTGATGATGGTCTCAAGGTGGCGATTGTGGAATCAGGTGATATGGGCGGCACTTGCGTGAATCGAGGCTGTGTGCCATCTAAGGCATTGCTTGCTGCCAGTGGAAGGGTGCGTGAGTTGGCTGATGCTGAACATCTATCTGGTTTCGGCATTCATGCTGCACCTGTGCGTTTTGAACGCCAAAAGATTGCTGACCATGCCAACCAGTTGGTGGCCACGATTCGCAGCAACCTCACCAAAACGTTGCAGCGGGCTGGTGTCACGATCCTGCGGGGCCATGGACGATTGGAGGGAAGCCAGCGAATTGGCTTGAGAGAGAAAAGTGGTGTGGATCGGGTGCTCACTGCCAGGGATGTGATCCTTGCAACAGGCTCTGATCCATTTGTGCCCCCTGGGATTGAAACCGATGGACGCACGGTTTTTACCAGTGATGAAGCCGTGAACTTGGAATGGCTGCCGCGTTGGATTGCCATCATCGGCAGTGGTTATATCGGCCTTGAATTTGCCGATGTTTATACGGCTCTCGGCTGTGAAGTCACGATGATTGAGGCGTTGGATCGGGTCATGCCAACCTTTGACCCCGACATCACCAAGATGGCAGCTCGGCATTTGATTGAAGGACGTGACATCGATGCACGTGCTGGTGTGCTGGCTAGCAAGGTCACCCCTGGCTGCCCGGTAAGGATCGAACTGGCGGAGATGAAAAGCCGTGAGCTGGTGGATAGCTTGGAGGTGGATGCGGTGCTCGTCGCGACTGGTCGGGTGCCAAGTAGTAAGGGGCTCAATCTTGATTCGGTTGGTGTGGAGACCAATCGCGGCTTTGTACCGATCGACGACAGCATGAGGGTATTGGTCAACGGAAAGCCATTGCCTCATCTTTGGGCCGTCGGGGATGTCACTGGCAAGCTGATGTTGGCCCATACAGCCGCAGCACAGGGCACGCTGGCTGTCGACAACATCCAGGGACACTCCCGCACGATTGATTACCGCAGCATTCCAGCGGCGACCTTCACTCATCCGGAGATCAGCTCCGTGGGGTTGAGTGAAGCCGATGCCAAAGAGCTTGCTTCCAAGGATGGGTTTGAGTTGGGTAGTGTGCGCAGCTACTTCAAGGCCAATTCCAAAGCACTAGCAGAGCTGGAGAGTGATGGATTGATGAAGTTGTTGTTCCGCAAAGACAATGGTGAAGTTCTTGGTGCTCACATCTATGGATTGCATGCCGCCGATTTGATCCAGGAGGTAGCCAATGCGGTGGCACGTCGTCAGAGCGTGGCTCAATTGGCCTATGAAGTGCATACCCATCCCACTCTTAGTGAAGTAGTGGAAGTGGCCTATAAGCAGGCGGCCAAACAGCTGGCTAAGGCGGTTGTTGCATCGGCTAGTGCTGCCTAGGCCGCTGTTCTTCAAGCAGGTCTTAGCCCTGCGGTTCATTGTTGTTCATTGCATTGTCACCCTATGGAGATCCGTCGACGTCCACCCAATCCAAGCGTCAAGGTGGCGCATTTGGAGTACGCCATTCCTCACGATGATGCGGAGCCGCGCCACATTCTGGAGAAGATTGTTTGGGAGAAGGACCGTGAAGTTGAGACGGCACGACAGCGCGTACCTCTAGAGACGCTTAAATCTCAGATCGCAGAATTGCCCATTCCTCGAGATTTCATTGCTGCCTTGCGTCAGGCTTCGGTGGCTCCGGCAGTGATTGCTGAAGTCAAGAAGGCCAGCCCAAGTCAAGGTGTGATTCGCGCGGACTTTGACCCTGTTGTGATCGCCAATGCCTATGCGGAAGGTGGTGCGAGTTGCTTGTCTGTGCTGACCGATAAGAGCTTCTTTCAGGGTGGATTTGAGGTGCTTGTTGAGGTGCGGCAGACGGTTGGACTACCGCTTTTATGTAAGGACTTCATCCTTACGCCATATCAGCTTTATCAGGCTCGTGCTGCAGGTGCGGATGCTGCCTTGTTGATTGTGGCGATCCTCTCTGATCAGGATCTGACGTATTTGAGCAAGGTGGCCAACAGCCTTGGTCTGACTGTCTTAGTGGAAGTGCATGATGCTGAGGAACTTGAACGGGTTCTCAACCTTGGTGGTTTCCCACTGATTGGCATCAACAATCGTGATCTCACCACCTTTGAGACAGACCTTGAAACCACTGAAATACTCAGCAATCAATTCGCTACTCGATTGCAGCAGCAGGGTGTCTTGTTGGTGAGTGAATCGGGCTTGTTTAACCGCGCTGATTTGGACAGGGTTGAGGCGGTAGGTGCTGAAGCTGTGCTGGTAGGAGAAGCCCTGATGCGTCAGTCGGATGTTTGTGTTGGCTTACGGAAGCTGATTGGAGGCTGAAGGACGAGTAACGGCTGATAATTCTTTCTGCTTGATTTGAGGAATCGTGGCGTTGAATTGTCGCAGTAGAAGGTTGATCTGAGCTTGCTGTGAGCTAAGGATCAGCCGTTGTTCGTTGAGCTCATCACGAGCTTGGTTGAGATCTTGTCGAGTTTGCTTGAGTTCATTGACGTGCTTGGCGATTTGCTGATCTTGTTGCTGGATGCGATCGATGAGATCGCGTTCAGCTTGTTTCTTGGCTTTGATTTCGCCTTGCAGATCTCTGAGGTAGGCCGAAATTTTGATTGGTTCACCAGAGACTGATTGTGCATCAACATCCTGCTTGATGCGACTTTTGAGTTCGTTGATTTCTTCTCTTAGTTGCTCGAGTTCAGCATTGGTTGCATCGAGCTCTTCTTTGTCTGTGACACCTTGATTGGCACTACTACCACCAAACCCCCAAGAGACACCAAGTTTTGCGG
>NZ_JNBA01000012.1 GCF_000760295.1 Prochlorococcus sp. MIT 0701 | reverse complement strand
ACAAGTTCTATTCAATTCAGAGCATCATTCGCAAGGATGATGACCTATGCAGTTCTCAAGGTTCACTCCTTGGGAATGATTTTATCCTGGTGTTCATGGCGATGTGGAACCACTCCGATCCATCTCGAACTCGGTTGTGAAACGCATCAGCGGCGACGATATTTTAGGGGTAGCCCTCTGAGAAAATAGCTCAATGCCAGGTAAAACATTTCCGCATGTAGATCATCAATCTCGAGAGAGAGTTGTTGATTTACCAAGAAAAAGCCACCCCTGCGGGTGGCTTTTTTGATGGGCAAGTCAGTGTGATACGAAGCGAAGCCGCTGCAGCAATTCCTTTAGATCTTTGATTGTCTGGCGCTAGCGTTATTAGCAGTAGATGAATGCCAAGCGTGGAGCTTCGTTGGAAACGTAGGGCTAGATGGTTGGTCGCAAGTTTGTGGCGGGCCTACCTTCGCTGGATGCGTTGTGACTGTGTAGATCTTAGTGCTGCTTTTGCTTATTACACGTTGCAGTCATTTTTCCCAATTCTGTTGATCTCGCTGTCTGTGGCCTCTTGGTTTCTTGGCCGTCAGCATGGTCTTGATCAGCAAATTGTTGATTTTACTGCGCAGGTTCTCCCACCTTCTGTTGTTGGTTTGGTGGAATCAACATTGGTCAAACTTGTCAACCAAGGATTTGGTGCAGGACTGCTCGGAGCTGTGTTCCTGATGGTGACTGCAGGTAACGCCTATCTGACTTTGCAGCGTGGTGCTGATCGTCTTTGGCGAGACCTGTTGCCCCTGCCTTCAACACCTGCACCCTTTGTTGTTCAGGTCACCCGCTTCCTGCGTGCTCGAATTGAGGCTTTTGTGGTAGTGATCATGGTCGGGCTGCTTCTGGTTGTTGATCAGATCAGCGTCAATGTACGCATGATCCCAGGTGCTGTTTGGGATGAGCTGATCCGCACGACACCCTGGCTTGCTGCTTTGTTGTCTCGAGTACCTGTGCTTCAGGTAGGTCAGTTCGTTGTGCCATTACTTGGCCTCTCTGGTATGGCGTTGTTGTTGCAGGCTTTGCTACCTAGTAGACGTGTCCCATTGCGACCTCTTGTGCCTGGGTCTTTTTTGATTGGGACGCTTCTGACGATTCTCAATCTGGTAGTCAGCCGAAGCATTCTTTCCTTGGGAACGCGCTTTCAGGCTTATGGCTTCATCGGTGGCGTTCTGGTGCTCACCTTTTGGGTCTGGATGGTCGGTGTGATCCTTTACTTTGGGCAGTGCTGGAGCGTGGTTCTAGCCAGCATGAGTCGGCATCAATGGGGAGAACCGAACCCGCTAAAAAGCTGACTTCACAACGTCTTCGGTCAACATAAAATTGATTTTTAATTCGTTGTTGTGCCTTCTCTGATGCGAGCACTCCCTGCCCGGTTGCCGCCGGCCTTTGCAGGCATGGCTCTATTGAGTATGGCGATAGGTGCGGTTGTGCTGATTACAGGGCTTACTCTTTTGGCCTTGCCTGTAATGCTGCTGATCGGATTTGTGGTAGCCCTGGTTGCTGGAGTCTTTTTTGGAGGCTGGGCTTTGATCGAAGTCTTAGCAGCCTTGGAATCTTGGATGGAGCGGGACCCCCGCTTCCAGCGCTGAAATGGCCAGGCCTTCTCCTCTGATTTGGTTGGCTCTGCTGCTGATCGTGCTGTTACCCACTGCAGCCGGGCGGTTTTTGCTTGATCTCGCTGGTGGGTTAATGCTTGTCGCTTTGGTCTTACCGTTCCTGCTAACTGGTCTTGGTTGGTTGGGTTGGCGTGTTCTTCAGTCCCGAATGGTGACCTGTCAGGCTTGCGGAGTGCGCACTTTTGGGAACTCTGGCCAGTGTCCTGTCTGTGGTGCAGGGCTGTCTGATGCTTCAGAGTTAGGTGGTTATAACGCTGATGGAGGGATTTCTACCCCTGCTAGTGCGGCCACGATTGATATCACGGCTGAGGATGCCGGCTCAGAGGGTTGATGATCTTTAGATACGAATAAGTATGTCTACCCGCTCCTAGTAAGGAGCGGGTTTTTTGTTGAATAGGAGGTTGAAAAAATAAATTAGAGCTATCAACAGTGTGTTTCTAGTTCTCAGCTTGATTTGCCATTTCTTGTAGCCGACGTTCACGCAGGAAGAGAAATAATGGTGCGGCAAATGCGAAGGCAATTGTGATGCTACTTAAAAGTACGATCCATAGGTGACGCATTTGAAGTCTTCGACTCTCTACAACGATCCAGATTGTTATAGCACCAGCACCTATGATCAGATCTCGGGATAAAGATTGAGCTGCAGGATTTGCATTCGATAGTGCTACAAATAAGCTGATATCAAAGTCTGGACCGTATTGCTGCATAAAGTCGATATTGGCTAGCGTAGGAAGGATTGCTCCAGTGATTGCCAGGATCAAGTAGACCCATTGCAGCAAACTATTTGGTGCTTTCATGCCACTCGTGAGTTGATAGTCTCAACGCTAGTGAAGAAGCCATGTGAAACCACTGATTAGTTGTATATGTATGATGACTGGTCTCAGTGTTACCAGTGCCTTAATAGAGGTGAACTGCTGTTCAATTCGCTGGGCCTGAAGAACAAGTGGCAAAGTCTTGGCAATATCCTTTTGGCGTTGCTTGAACAATGCCCTAAGAAACCCAGTGATTACCTTGACGAATAGTGGCCACAATACATGGCTTTGAAGTGGTTAGAGCTGCTTGTTGTTTTGGAGTTTCAATCAAGGCAGGGCAGATGCTTTTTCTCAATTGTCTTGATGGAATTGAAGTTAGTATTTCGATTATATGGCTCTAGTTGAATTTTGGCTGACGAGTCTCTTGGCCCATATTTTTTGCGTAAGCAGATCACTCTCAATGGTTGACAGATTTCTTCTCTCCACAACTAAACTCCAAGCGAATGCTGCCTCATGATTATGTTTTGAAGTGGCGATGCCAATCAAAGCAGAGATCGAATGGCCTTTGATTCTCCGTATTTGTTAACGATAGGCATGAAGTTGTTTCTTTAAAGACCTAAAGTTGGAGGCTGGCTGATGAGTGGTAAGTCGATGAAGCAGGCAATTGCTGAGAGAACAGCAGAGATGATCAGCGATCGAGTGGCGAATGTTGTACGGCCACTATTCCTTTGTAAGTCGAAGGCTTTGTTATTTGGAAATAACGGTTGGCAACACCAACCTGCTATCAGCGCAACAAATGGCCAGCTGATACAGGTCAGGAGGATGTAGTTGAGAACCATGCCCATTGATTGGCTTCAGCTGAAGCTATTGTAGCGATACTTTTAAGTTGATATTGATTTTGACACTTAAGGACTTTCCGAGTGACACAATCATGAGCAAGGTTCCCTTGATAGGATCTGTTGCTCTCCAGGTGCAGGCTTCATCATTAGAGCCATAGCCTCTAGTACCCTTTAATGCATTTAGACTGGTTATGCTTTAAAAAGTGGAGCAGTCTTGATAGGTAGTATGTAGAATGATTCATTACCGATTGCTAGAAGTTAGACGCAGTGAGAGCGATTAGTATTGTCAATTGCTCAGTTCTTGACTTATGGCTAAGTGTGTAACTTTAGTTTCTGCAGGCCACATTGAAAGTAGTTTTTTGTTGTCTAACTATTCCGGGCTTTCTCCCTGAATATGTTTTGATGATTGTAGACTAGCCAGTGAGCGATTTATTGAGTAATTTTAATATTGATCGCAATATGTGGCGTTCAAGAGCTTATTTAGGAGATTTCAGTGCTATTGCCTTTAAGTTTTTAGATCGTTGAGATAGTCTATTTTTTATTGGTCTAGGTGATGGCTTTGATTGGATTTATTGGTTATGCGCGGATTGGTTGCGGGCTCTTGTTGCTCTGCTTGTTGATTACGAGGGGCACTATGCTGAACGCCATGGAATTAACATCATGAATGCTGATTCCCTAGGTTTCAAATGGATCAGCTGCTACAAAGATAGGGAAGGGCACTCCTATATTGACTCGTTCGGTGAACGAAAATTTCTAAGGACAACGTTGAGGCTTTCAAAGGTATCTCATGTCGTGGATAGAGTAGATTTTGCAAGGTAGAACTTCTATAAGATGATAAGAGATTGATGATTCATTTAGGCCAATGGGCGGCAGTCGAGAGTAGATTTAATAAAGATCAGCCTAAACTGTAATCCTCTGATTAATTATGTTTCTGAATCAGGTTTTAGGCTGACCGCATCGAGCTGCAGCACGCTTTGTTCGACGGTATTAAGCAGCGCTTCACAGTGCTCAAGGTAGACCTTTCCATGTAAGTAGTGTCTTTGGAGCTCTTCTACAGGAACGCTGTCATTCTGTAATTGAGTAAGGAGTAAATCGAGCGCTTGTAGAGATTCTTCGTAGCTGAGTGACTTCGCATCTTGGCGCCATTCTTTCAGTATGCTTTCTAGCGTTGATTGTGTTGCATTGATGGCCTGCTTTTGCTGTTCAGAGCCTGAATCTTTCGGCTTCTTTTCAGATGATGAAGTGGCTTTTATCATGTCGAGGGCCTTTGCTGATTAATAGTTTCTGCGGTGGCATTGATCTGGCCATCGCTGAGTTGGATGGTCAAATCATCCAGCACAGATACCTCCCCCACGCTTCGCAGAGTTTTGCCTTGCTTGTTCTTCACGATGGCAAAACCGCGCATCAACCAGAGCTCTGGTGATAGAGCTTGGAGGAGCTGATGCTTCTGGGTTAAGCGATTGCGCTGAAGTTCGATCTGTTTCAGCGGTTGTTGGCACTCCAATGCTTTGCCTCGATCTACAAGCCGCTCACGTTCTTTGCGAATCAGCCAATTGCAGTGGTCCTTAAGTCGATGACGCCGTTGCATCAGCTCATTTTGGGCTGACTCCCGGCTGGGCAACAGTGCCACCATCGCGGCTGTTGGCGTGGCGGCTCTATGGTCAGCAACCAGATCAGACACTGTTTGGTCATCCTCATGCCCTAGTCCAGTCACCACTGGTATTGGGAAACTGGCCAGGTCACGGCACAGGTTTTCATCATCAAACACCATCAGGTCTTCACGACTGCCACCTCCTCTGGCCAGCACGATCGCAGCAATCCCCAGCTCATGATGCTGATCAGCCAGAGAACGTAAAACGGATTGGATTTGTTTTGCTACACCGCCTTGGACTGGAATTGGAATGATTAGCAATTGAGTTAGAGGCCAGCGCTCTTTTGCTGTACGGAGCATGTCTGCCAGGGCGGAACTGGGCACGCTGGTCAAGATGGCTACAACCTCTGGATATTTTGGTAACGCTTTCCGTTTCGACTCGTCGATGATGCCCTCTTTCAGTAGCAGGGCTTTAACAATTTCGAACTGACGCAGCACCGTCGATAGGGACGGACGCATGTCTATGACCTGCACGGCCAGGCTTGCTCGGGTTGCCCAGAAGTTGAGCTTGCCGACAACCGTTACCCCATCCCCTTCTGCAGGCCTGTAGGTGAGTTGCTGCAGCTTGGAAGCCCAAGCCACTGCCGTGATACTTGCGTTGCCGTCAGTCAGAGTTAGCCAGAGATGACCTTTTTTGATCTGTGGCTTGGAGACTGATGCCTCCACCAGAAAGCGAGGTGCAAAGCCACGTTCCAGCAGAGTGCCAATAGCCGCGTTGAGATCACGGACTGAATAGTTTGGAAGGGATTCAGCGGTCAAGGCGTCGGTAGGCCATGCCCCAGTAGAGGCAGATCACGACGCTAAGCGCAGCAACAGCTTGCCCCCAGCCATGATCCAGTTGGGTGGATGCGATTGTGAAAATCACCAGCGCACTGCTCAGCAGCCTTGCTCCATCGCGTCGGTTGTTGACGAAGAGTGGGGGCAAGTTAATCACTCGAACGTTTCACTACTGTGGCCCACCGTCATTGCAGGGCGCGCTTTATGCAAACTTTGTCGATTTACAGTGATCACCTCACATGCTGCTACTGCTTGAAAGGCTGCAAGGGCATTCAGCCAAGGCCCATCTGAGCGAGAATGCTTTGGCCGGTCAGAAGTTCGGTACTGAGGCCGATGACGACGCCCATCATGGCGAGACGGCCGTTCCATGTTTCTGCGAAGTTAACGAAGCCGAAACGGGGCTGAGTTTTGTCGGCCATGTGTAACTCCAAGATCTCATCAATGTAACAAAGCATGGAGATGGCTTGACCGTCTCCATGGCAATAGATTCGCATTTTTTAGGTGGCTTTCCCCTTGCATTCATCTCATCCGGCCATGTGCTTTTTGATGCTGGCGGTTGCTTTGGCTTCTCGCGGGTTCTCTGGCCAGGGATGTTTCGGGTAGCGACCGCGCATTTCGCGGCGCACGTCCTGATAGCTATCACTCCAGAAGCCTGCTAGATCTCTTGTGAGCTGAAGAGTACGCCCTGCTGGAGACAGCAGTTCAAGGGTCACTGGAAGCTTGCCATTGATCAGTTTTGGACCGTCTTCGCAGCCAAACATTTCTTGAAGCTTCACCGATAACTTCACCTCTCCATCGCCATAGCTGAGTACAGCAGATCGACCAGAGGGAATGGTTAGTTGGTTTGGCAGCAGGATGTCTAGTCTCTGACGCATCTGCCAGGGGAGCTCTCCCCAGAGAGCTTCTATTAGCCCTTCTTCACCCAGCTCATCCAAGCTATGGCAACCCAAGAGCGGTTGGTTGAGCCATGAACTTGGCTGATCGGCGAGGTGTTTAAGGTCGCGAGGCGGCCAGGGGTTGCCAAGGTGGCGGTGGGCGAGTTCCAGGCGCTGACGCAGTTGGCGGCTGCGGCGGCCCCAGGGGAGTGGCTCGAGACCCTGATGGCACAAGACATCCAGCAGGATCTTGCGGCAGTGTTCTGGTTCGGGCTGTGGGAGGCGTTCCCTTTGGATTAGTAGTTCGCCAATCTTCAACAGTCGCTCTGCTCGTATTCGCGAGCTTTTTTCATCCCAGCTCACTGATTCAATCCATTCCCCATCTGTCTGGCTCAGCGTCTCTACCCATTGCATCGAGAGGGGGATTGCGAGCTGGATGAGTGTGTTGGCCTGGCCAAGATCCACTCTTGCAACTGCTAGGGCAGGAGAAGATCTGAGAGGGTCATGCAGGCGGAGAATGGCGCCGCGTCCTTGTCGCAATCGATAGTGTCCGGTTTTTCCTGGTCGTTCCAAGGCCAACCATTCCGGGAAGGCTATGGCAATCAGTTGTGCCGCTAGGGCATGCTCTGAGAGGTCTTTTTTTGCTTGTTTGCTGTCTTGATCGTCGTGCCTAATGGTCTTGAGTTGACCAAGCAGCCTTTGGCTGAGACGGCGCATCTGTTGATGGCCTTTTCTGGCAGATCGATGAATTTCTTGCTGGTCCTGACGTAACCAATCCAGACGAGTCCTCAGGTCTGAGCCAACCTGATGGCTGTTGAGGGGATCTCGATCACCAAGTAAAGCGGCTAGTTCGGCTCCCAGGGCTTCGCATCCCCATTCTTTGGCTTGGAGCAACAGGATTCCTAGCCTGGGGTGTATGCCTAATTTGCAGAGATGGCGGCCTAATGCTGTGATCCGTCCGTCACGGTTGAGGGCGTTCAGATTGATCAGTTGTTGCCTTCCCTTCTGCAACGCTGCTTGAGGTGGGGGGTCGATCCATGGCAGGGTTTCTCCTAAGCCAGCGCCCCAGGCCGCTAGCTCAAGTACCACGGGCATGGGATCGGCAACAAGTACCTCGGGAGGTGCATGTTCGGGCTTACGCAGTTGTTCTGCTAAAGACCACAGTCGAACGCATTGGCCTGGACCTTGGCGTCCGGCTCGCCCTTGGCGTTGATTGGCGCTTGCCAGGCTGGAGGTCACTGTCTCAAGCCCCTCCATGCCAGTGTTGGGGTCAAAGCGACTTTGCCGACTGAGACCGCTGTCGATGACCAGTCGAACCCCTTCGAGGGTGAGTGAACTCTCCGCGATAGAACTTGCTAAGACGATCTTGCCTATCCAAGGCGATTCAGCACCCAGCAATGCACGCGCTTGCACATGCAGAGGCTGCTGGCCGTGAAGATAGGCAAGATTCCAATGCGTAAGACTTTCTTGTGCGGCCAGTAGTTCTTGGGTGCGTTTGATCTCACGTTGTCCAGGCAGGAACACCAGCACGGTGGGGCGTGAGCTGGTGCGATCGCTTGCTTCGGTGAGAGGTAGGGCATGGGCCTTAATGGCCCGCATCACCTGATGGGGTAACGGTTCGTCTGGGCGAGGTGTCTGATGATGGGTGGTGACTGGGAAGGCTTTCCCCTCGCTCTGCAGAAGGGTTGCTTCTGGTAGGCGATCTTGTAGTTCGGCAAGATTGAGAGTGGCAGACATGAGCAGAAGCCGTAGCTCTGGATGGAGCAGCGGTCGGGCTTCGCGCAACAGGGCCAGAGCGAGGTCGCTGTCTCGCCGTCGTTCGTGAAATTCATCAAAGATCACGCAATCAATGCCTTTTAGGCTTGGATCACTCTGAAGGCGACGTAGAAACAAGCCGTCTGTAATGACCTCTAATTGAGTTCGTTTTGAGCGCAGCTGTTCATGTCGTATAGCGAAGCCCACGCGCTCCCCTAATGGCTCTTTCAAGCTTGCGGCTAGTCGCGAGGCTGCTGCTTTGACAGCCAATCGTCGGGGTTCCAGCATCCAGATTCGGCCTGGAAGAGGGGCGTGACCATCAAGGGCGCCCAGAAGCGCAAGAGGAACTCTGGTTGTTTTCCCTGCCCCCGGTGGCGCTTGCAGCAGCACGGTGGCACTTGCCGCAAGGCTTTGGCAGAGCTGCGTTAGCAGCGAGTCGATCGGGAAATCTCCCAAGCTGCAAAGAGTTAGCTGATCAGATTGAGAAGAGCTAGCAGCATCAGACTGCTTAGGGCTCCTATTGCAAAGAGAAGCCTCACTAAAGGCGCTGTCGAAAGCTGCAGGCTACTCATGAAGAAAACCTTAAGAGCCGGAACTGTACTGGTCTAGTCCCTTGTCCCTGTTTGTAGCCCTGGTAGTTCGCAGGGCTTCACATCCTTCACAGTCAGCGCACGTGGCGGGTGCCGTCAACGGGGTGATAGTCCTCGCCTGTGAGCTCTTCGTAAACGATTGCTGGTAGCCCTGTTTCAAACATGGTTTGTAGTGCTTCCTTGAGAAAGGGATTCCATCCCCCGGTGCTTACGTCGCCGTGCCGGACCGTCCAATCCCATGTTCCCTGCAAGTCTCTAGGGATGCGTCCTTCCCGGTCGCGCCGAGCCACCAGGTCAAGAGACTCCACCAATCCCACTTGGATCGGCTGTTTGCCGTAAGCAGGGGTGAGGCTTAGTTCAAGCCGAACGGGATCTTCTTTGACCAGCCGCAGTCGAAACCGCGGAGGCAACTTCACTGCTTTGATGACTGCAGCCACGATGCGCGTTCTTTGATCCACCAGGGCTTCCCCAATCGAGTCCAATCCAGTGCCGGACTTTGACATGACACTGGCTTTCTAATTTATTCAGCAGGAGTTTCTGTTGACTGAGGTGGCTCGTTGTCTCCTGAGAAACGAACTGTGAGGAGCTCTTCCTCTGTGAGGCGGCCTTCCTGGTCTAGTAATTCAGGGTGAACGGTCACCAAACCGGTGCGATCCCCTTGT
Organism: Prochlorococcus sp. MIT 0701; assembly: GCF_000760295.1. Taxonomy (GTDB): domain Bacteria; phylum Cyanobacteriota; class Cyanobacteriia; order PCC-6307; family Cyanobiaceae; genus Prochlorococcus. The sequence continues at coordinate 67,943 of NZ_JNBA01000012.1, read as the reverse complement.
GAGTTCTTCCTAATTGGTTGGCTACGTATTGGTTGCTGGGCGGCGCCGAAACCCTTCCCCATCACGCGGAAAGCTTGCCACAGCAGGATCAGGAAGGCAGCGCCGTAAAGGATCGGGAACAAGGAGTTCTCCATGACGTCTTCATGGTTTGCGATAAAGGCGATTGGGTGGTCGCCACGTTGCGTTCATCATTGCTTGCCTTTGAATGATCGTGCTAATCACGAGGCTCTTGCAAAGCTAAGGCCTTTCAAACTTCACGAAACTCAGGCAAAGGGCTGGTTAGCGCCCAGGATTTGTTGCAACAGTTCATTCAGTTTGGAGCTTGTTGAGCTGTTTCGTGGGGGGATGAAGGTTCATGAAGACGAGCTCAGGCGTATTTGGTCACAGCTCTATCAAGGATTGACACGGTTGTTTTAGAGAGCTCTGTCTACGGTCAAAGTCATGAATTGATTGTCTTGGCCAATGTCTGCGTTGCTTGAGGAATCCTCCGCAGAGTTGCGGTTATCCAGCCAATCTTCAGGTTTGAGCAGGGTTTTCCGTAGTGGTCTTCTGCTTGGCACTGGATTGGTTTGTCTACCTGTGTTGTCGGGACTGTCTGCTCAACCGCTGCAAGCGGCATCAGCAGCGACAGCCTTATCTCGGCAGTCATTTGTAGCGGATGCCGTGGCTCGCAGCGGCCCTGCTGTGGTGACTCTTGAGACGCGTCGGACGGTGCGTTCTATGGGCATGGCTGGCCTGCCTCAGGGACTATTAGCAGACCCGCTGTTCCAACATTTTTTTGGTTTGCCTGGCAGGGTCGCTCCCCGCTCGCGGATAGAACGCGGGCAGGGAAGTGGTGTGATTTTTTCGGCGCAAGGATTGGTTCTCACCAATGCTCATGTCGTGGAGAAGACCGATCAGCTGATGGTGGGATTGCCAGATGGTCGAAGGGTGCCTGGGCGACTGGTTGGTCAGGACGCGATTACGGATTTGGCTGTAGTGCAGTTGGATGGCTCGGGGCCTTGGCCCACAGCTCCATTGGGAGATTCGGACCAGCTTCGGGTCGGGGATTGGGCCATAGCCGTTGGCAACCCCTTTGGCCTTGAAAATACGGTGACGTTGGGAATCGTCAGCAACCTCAACCGCAACGTCTCTCAGCTAGGGATCTCTGGCAAGCGGTTGGATTTGATTCAGACCGATGCTGCTATCAATCCAGGCAACTCAGGAGGACCGCTGTTGAATTCTGAGGGCAATGTGGTGGGTATCAATACACTCGTTCGCTCTGGGCCAGGAGCTGGGCTGGGTTTTGCTATTCCTATTAATCGGGCCAGGACCATCGCCCAGCAGCTGGTGGAGCGAGGACGGGCCAGTCATCCGATGGTGGGGGTAGGTCTCTCGCCGGTGCCATCTGCCCGTTCTGGGGAGGCCAACTCTCCTGGTGCTGTGATTCGTTCCGTGGTGCCGGGTGGGCCGGCAGCGCGTGCCGGTTTGAAGGTTGATGATGTGATCGTTTCGGTTGAAGGTTTACCGATAAATGGGCCTGCTGAGGTAGTGAGCGCGATTGATCGTCAGGGAGTTGGGCGACCAATCACTCTTGGATTGATCCGGGGCGACAGTCGGATTGAGCTGGCGGTTACACCAGTGGAGCTGACGGCGATGCAGGCACCTTGACACTGTTATGTGACCTACTCCCTACTAGCTCTATCTAGTCCAGCCTCAGGCCAACCCAAGCATCTAAGACATGTTCCGCCCATGAGGGGGCAGTGATGCCATCTCTTTTGGCGGCTGGAGCTAGAAGCTATTTAGTCGTCAGTGTCTCGTAACTGCTCCACGCAACGGGTGATGCATTCACCGTCATCCAGCGAGCAGGTGGTGATGCATTCGAAGTAGGTCTCAACGGCATCCCAGGTCTGCTCATGCTCATGGTTTACGTCGCTGGTCGAGTTGGAGATATGAGGGTTTTCGGCACGTTGGGTAGGGACGCTTGTCATTAAGGACACTTAGCAGTGAAGTCAGCTTATGCACATATTTGCTGTACTCAAAGGGAAATGAGTCTTACTGCCTAACCTTCTTTAAAGTTTTTTTGCCAAACGAATAGATTTTGGCTTAAGCCGCGCCTTTCTTTCTGGCTTGACGCTTTCTTTGGCGATCGCGATTGGCCAGGCGTTTAACTTCTTCTTCTGCCAGGGCCATTGCGGCGGCGGCGGCGGCTTGTTCCTCTGATTTTTTTTCCTGGAAATAAGCGTAGTTGCCTCGGTAAAGGATCAGTTCGCCATCGCGTAATTCCACGATGCGATTGGCTACACGGGAAATGAAGTAGCGATCATGAGATACCAGCAGGGCGGCGCCCTCGTAAGCCTGCAGTGCGTCCTCCAGCATCTGCTTGGCAGGGATGTCGAGGTGGTTGGTTGGCTCGTCCAGTACAAGCAAATTGCAGGGTTGGACCAGCATTAGGGCTAGGGCTAAGCGAGCCTTTTCACCACCACTCAGATTCTCGACGTCTTTGAAAACAGCATCATTACTCAGGCAGAAACTGCCGAGTAGAGAGCGCACCTGGGTTTGGGTCCAGTCCGGGACGGCTTCAAACATTGTGTCGATGACAGTTTTCTTCAGGTCCAGAGCTTCTGCTTGGTTTTGTTCGAAATAGCCAGCTATTACGTTGTGTTCTCCCAGGGAGGCCTTGCCGTCATCGGGAGATTCCAAACCCATGATCAGACGCAGCAGAGTTGATTTGCCTGCGCCATTGGGACCTATGAAAGCAATCCGATCGCCGGGTTCCACCTCCAGGTGGGCGCCGAGGAAGAGAATCTTTTCTCCATAGCTATGGCTGAGGTCTTCGATCACAGCCACCTGCCGGCCGGATCGTGGAGCGTCTGGGAAGCGAAAGCTGGGGCCGCTGACACTCTTCACTGGAGCTTCGATTCGCTCCACTTTCTCGAGGAGTTTCTCTCGGCTTTTGGCTTGGGTGCTTCGCGTTGCACTTGCCCTGAATCGATCGACATAGGCCTGTTGGGCAGCGAGATCTTTCTGCTGGCGTTCAAACGCAGCTTGAGTTGCTTCTTCTTCGAGTGCCTTCTGCTCAAGATGGGCTGTGTAGTTCCCGAGATAGGTGCGCGAAACGCCTCTCTCAGTAATCACGATTTGGGTACAGATTCGATCGAGGAACGTCCGGTCGTGGCTGATCACAACCATGGCGGCGGTCTGTTTGATCAGATAGTCCTCCAACCATTGGATGGTGTCCACGTCCAGATGGTTTGTGGGCTCGTCGAGCAGCAGCAGATCAGGATCTTGAAGAAGGATCTTGCCGAGAGCAATTCGCATTTGCCATCCCCCGGAATAGTCCCCTACCCGCTGATCGGCCCCCTCAGATGTGAAGTGGAGTGTTGGCAGTAGTTTTTCGATTCGAGCCTCAAGCTCATAGCCGTGCAGGGCTTCAAAGCGATTCTGTAAACGGCTTAGGTCCTTGATCAGGCTGTCGAGAAAAACGCTGTCTTCTGCAGCCCGCTTTGTAGCCATGGATGTTTCTACTAGTCGCTGTTGATGGACAACGGCAGCGGCCTCGCCAAAGGCTTGAAAAAGCTCTTCTCGCACTGTGCGGCAGGGATCAACATCAAATTCTTGTTGTAAGTAGGCGATGCGTGGGTTCCCCTGGCGCACAATCTGGCCACTGCTGGCTTCTTCGAGTCCCGCGATTAATTTGAGCTGTGTGGACTTGCCAGCCCCATTGACTCCTACCAGTCCGATTCGGTCTCCGGGCTTGATTTCCCAGGTGACATCCTTGAGGACTTCATGCGTGGGGTAGATCTTGTTGACGTGCTCAAGTCGCAGCACCGAGGGAAAGCAACCGCAAGAACATCATCCCGCTTCGCATACGGGCAGACTGGAGGATATCCATTCCGGATCACCGGCCATGGTGAAATTCGAACAAATTACGGCTGTTGTGCTTGCTGCGGGCCTAGCGATCCCTAGTTACTGGTTTTTTTGGAGTTTGGCAGGGGGTGGCGGTTACGACCGTCGAGGCATGCAGAACGCCAATCCCCCACCAGTAGAAGAAGGGCGCTCGCGTGAATTAGACCCTGGTCTTAAAGTCCCCCCCGGGCCTTGACGAGCCATTGCTTGGTGTCAGCGTCATCAAGGCTGGCCAAGTGTGCTTTTACTTCGTCAAGCGTGACAGGGAGTCCCATGCTGTGCCCCAGATCGCAGATTGCCTTCAAGGCTCCCTGAGGATCTTGGAGTGCCTGCCGAAATAAGGCTTTGGTGTGTCCGGGATCGTTCTGAATACGTTCGTAGAGCACTGCAGCGTTGCTGCTCATCAGAAGGGAAGAGTCTGTTGGAACTGTATTCAGCCTGAAGTGATTTGACCTGATTCTTGCTTCATGCTGCTTGCTCCACATCAATTTCTGCCATGCCTGTTGCCGATGCGTCTTTCATGCTGCGGGCATCCATGCAGAGGACTTTGCGCAGTTGGGCGAAATTTGCGGCCTGGGATTCGCGTCCGTCCTGAACGGCGCTGTATTCCGCCCTTTGCAAGACTTGATGGAGATGTGTGAGCAGATAGCTGCTGATTACAGCTGATACCAGCACATCGCTATTTTCTTGGCTTCGGCTTAAACGCCGACCCTTGCTTGATTTGATCCGGCTGTTTGGCTTGACAGGGCTGTTGGATTGGATAGGGCTGTTGGATTGTTGAGTTGGATTGAAGCGAGTTGAGGTTGGAAGGGTGGGTTGGTCCATGGGGCAATCCTGGTGTCTGGCTGTTAGTCGAATGAGGGGGTACTTGAGTTTTAGGGCTGAAAAAGCATTAGGTATTTCGACGGACCATGGAAGTGTTGAACTGGGCCATCGGAATAGACCATTCCGAACTGTGGTCTCAGCATAGTGCTGGATACTATCCTTGCACACCTCTGTACACTTCTAAGTAGCACTTACTTTTTTAGGGTCGTGGCTACCCGTCAAACCTCATCCAGTGGGAAGCCCAAGTCTCCGAGAGTCCAGGTTGTGTTGCCTGAAGAGCTTTGTGTGCGCCTCACAGCTCTTGCCGAGCTTGAGTCCCGCACCGTTAGCAATATGGCCAAAGTGCTTATTCAGCAGGGTATTCAGCGTTACGAGCAGGAGCAGAGTTCGGTCGTTTCAGCCCCATCGCTAGCGAGTACAGAAGGCTTTCGATCTGCTCTTGAAGCTCAACAGCCCAGGCGTTTAAGAGGCGCGCCGCGCCGTCTCCGTCTCTATCGCCCTTCTTGAGCTTGGTGGTCTTAGTGGTTCTTCAATGAACTTCTTGGCGAATCAGGCTGGATCAGCTCTCACACCAAGAACTGCCGCACGCTTGGCCCCTGTTATGGCAGGAGCGTTGCCTGGGTGCTGGAGGTAATGCCACCAGGCCAGTAATGCAAAGGCCAGACCTTCTCGGGCTTCAGCGCTGAGGCCCAGCTCATCGCTATTGAGGAGTCGCATGCCACGGCAGCGTTGTCTCAGTTCGTTCATCAGCACAGGATTTCGGCTTCCTCCACCAGCAACAATGAGTTCCAGGGGGCCAACCAGATTTCTAATGCGCAGATTGTCCAGATCCTGTGCCACAACGGCTGCGCTGAAAGCTGTCAATGTGGCGACACGATTGGCCGTCGACAGCTTGGGGAGTTCCTCTAGGCGCTGCTCTAGATCGGCTAGACCAAATTGCTCCCGGCCTGTTGATTTGGGAGGAGGGAGTTGGAAGAAAGGTTCCTTCAGCCAGCGTTCGATCGTGGTCGTATGCGGATGCCCACTGGCAGCGATGATTCCATCATGATCAAAGGCAAGCTTGCCTTTGCTGATCTGTTGGACAGCAAGATCTATCAAGCTGTTGGCTGGGCCGCAATCCCAGCCCAGAACTGAAGCAAGGCGATCCGGACCGCTGCGGGGAGGAATCAGGGTGAGATTGGCAATCCCTCCAAGATTGAGCACCCCACGCCAGCCCCCTACTCGACCTAGCAGTGCGGCATCAGCCATCGGTACCAAAGGTGCGCCTTGGCCTCCTAGCGCCAGGTCTGCGGCTCGGAAGTCATGAACAACAGGGCGCTTGAGCAGTTCAGCCAGTAGAGGGGCTTGCAGGATTTGCCAACTGGCGCCGCGATGATTCTTGTGAGGAGGACGATGCCAAACAGTCTGACCGTGAGAGCCCACGAGTTCAGCTTGTGCGCTGGGGTCACAGGCCAGAGCAGCTTGAGCATGAACCTCGGTAATGGACTCAGATAGCTCGAGCCATTCACGGCTATTGAGCCTGATGCCTTGTCCTGCGTTAACAACTGTTTGACGAAGATCCTCTGGGTAGGGGGTGCAGACAAGATTCAGTAGAGACCATTTTGGTTCAGCCGGTGAACCACTGAACTCAGCCAGTACTGCATCAACACCATCAGCACTGGTGCCGCTCATCAGCCCCAGTACGCGCATTGAAGTCAGGTTTTGGGAAGTTTCTTGAGGTCGTCAACCAATCCCATGACGACAAGCACATGCTCTTTTTCGAGCACATACGTTGCGGGAGGGTTGACGTGCAGTCCCTTGGCTGGGCCAGCTGCCAGAACGTTTACCAGGTAGTTCTTGCGTAGGTTGAGGTCTCGTAGGGAATGTCCAACAAACAGATCGGGAACCTTGATTTCTTCGATGCAGGTTTGGTCATCAAGTTCCAGGCGTTCCATCAGGTTGGGCCGCACTAATTCAAGTCCTAGCCGCTCCCCCTGCATCCTCGAGGGGAAGACCACCCGATCAGCGCCAACCCGCTTCAACATCTTTTCGTGTAGGTCACTGGTGGCTCGGGCAATCACCTGTTGCACTTTGCTGCCCTCGCTGTCCTTGGCGATCAGCGTGGTTGTGATGCTTGCTTCGATCGGCTCGCTGATGCCCACGACAACGGTGCCCATTTCGAGTACACCTGCTTCTCGCATCGATTCCTCGTCAGTGCAGTCCACAACTCTTGCTTCGATCGATGGCTCCAGTTGTCGTAGCTCTTCGATAGATCGTTCTGAGCGGTCAACCGCCAGCACGTCTGCACCGTTTTGCATGAGTTCACGACAGACAGCGCTCCCGAAGCGCCCTACTCCCACTACCGCAAAGCCGAGCTGAGGGGTGCCTTGTTGGGGTGACCAGTTCCACCACTCTTTCATTGTGCTTTCTCAGCAAACCAAAGTTCAGACATAAAGATCTTCTCGCGGATAGCCGATGCGATTTTGACGGTGGAGCCGATCTTTGTTGACGGCTTCCCAGATTGCGCTGAGCAGCAGAAGGATGCCGAGTCGTCCCACAAACATGCCGACGATCAGCACGAGTTGTCCGAAATGACTCAAATTCTGGGTGACGCCAACATCGAACCCCACAGTGGCAAAGGCTGAAATGCATGTGAATAACATCTCTAGAAAGGTGAAGGCTTCCTCTCCATTCAGGCTGCTGGACATACCCAGCAATAAGGCCATCACAAGCACGAAAAGCATGGATGCCACTGTGATGCCGACGGCTTTCAAGACCACCTTGTCGGAAATCTGACGATTACGGATGACGACATCGTCATGGCCACGCAGGGTTGAACGGGTGGCGGCCATTAAGGCGGCCAGGGTGGTGGTTTTGATGCCACCGCCTGTACCTCCGGGACTAGCTCCAATGAACATCAGCGCCATTAGCAGAAGTAGCCCTGAATCGGAAATGCTCTCGAGAGAGAGGTTCACGGTGGTAAATCCAGCGGTTCTGGCACTGATAGATCCGAATAGCGAGCTCATCAGTCGCTCAGACCAACCGATGCTTGAGAGGAAGTGGTCTTGGCTTAGTGATTCAGTGATCACTAGCCCGACTGTTCCCATCAGGATCAGGATCAGGGATGTGCGAATGACCAGACGGGTATGCAGGCTGAGGTTGCGGCGTTGTAGCTGTTTGCGATTGCTCCAGAGATCACTGGTGACTCTCCATCCCAGCCCGCCCAGAACGATCAGTACGATGATCACGCTATTGACTACCGCATTGCTGCGGTAGTGCTCCAGGCTGTCAGACCAGAGGCCGAAGCCAGCGTTGTTATAGGCAGAGATGCTGTGAAAAAGTGCAGCCCACAGTCGGTCTCCATGGTTGGTGATGTCATTGAAGCCAAAGATGTAGAGCACGATCGCGCCAATCAGGATCAGCACTGTTGCGGTGAGGGCAATGCCTCGAAAAGTCGTGCCTACGCCGCCAACCCCGAATTCATCGAGGGTTTTGCCTCGATCAAGCCTGCATCTCAGTTCAGTTCCGCGAACCACAAAACCTTGTAAGAAGGTGGTGATAGCCATCAGCCCAAGTCCACCTGCAAGGATCATCGCTGCAAGAACCCCCTGGCCAACGTTGGTTAGATCTTGGCCGATATCAATAATGCAAAGTCCAGTCACGGTCACGGCTGAGGTCGCCGTGAACAGTGCCTCCCACAAGCCCACCTTGGCGTTGGAGCAGACCGGAGTGGCGAGGATCAGAGTTCCAGCCGTGATCACCAGTAAACCTGTGACCACAGTGAATTGAGGAACCGTTAGGCGACGGTACAAATCCTGAGTGCGATGGACGGCTTTAGGAAATGGCACCGATGGGTTACCGCTTTATCGCGACGAGAGTCAAAGGTTGTACTGAGGATGCTCCCCAGACGGATAGAACCAGATTCTGCAAATGCTGGCACAGTTCTGCTGTATTCAAGATCCGCCGAAATGCCAAAGGATCAGCCCAGGAATCATCACGGTCATCAGGGCCGTTAGGCCAGCTCCGTAACGGGTTACATCCAGAAATCGATAACGCCCAGGACCGAACACCATCAGGTTTGTCTGATGCCCCATTGGTGTCAGAAAAGACTGGCTTGCACCAAATAGCACGGTGAAGACCAGTGCATTGGGTACAAGGTCTAGTCCAGGTGCGAGTTGGATGGCCACTGGGACAAGTAGTGCAACGGATGCGGCTGGGCTCATCACCTGGGTGAGGAGCGTGGTGACCAGAAAGATGACTAGTAAGGCTAAGTAGTTGGACCAGTCATTCAGCAAGGTTTCAAAGCTGCTTGCCAGAGCATCTGCCAGGCCGGTTTTCTGCATTGCCACGCTGAAGCTGGAGAGCGACCCCAGCAGCAGAATCACATCGAGTCGAATTGATCGCTGAAGTTCCCCTGGACGAAGGCATCCTCCTGCCACCATCGCGACTGCAGCAAGTAGGACCGCTGCCACCAGTGGCAGGGCCGTCACTGTTGGCATGATCAGCATGGCCAAAGCAATGGCGATGGTCAGTGGTTTGCGGCGCACTGTGGGCAGGTCGTTTTCCAGCTGATCAAGGACCAGCAAATCATTGCTGGCTTGCAGTCCGCGAATGGAGTCCAGTGGGGCTTGCAGCAGTAAGACATCGCCTTCGCGTAGTACAGCTTGTCCAAGACGCTCTTGCACTGTTTGCTGACCACGCCTGAGAGCAAGAACTGTGGCGTTGTGGCGTTGCCGAAATCGCAGTTCCCGCAGATTTGCACCAGCCAAAGTTGAGCCTGCCGGTAGGAGTACTTCCACAGTTCTTTGCCCTTCGCCGAGGCCAGATGGGGAAAGTGAGGAGGGAGCGATCGACTCTCTTGTTGCTAGCTGTACGTTGTGTTCTTGTTGGAGACGTAGTAGGTCTGCGCGGGTGACCCTGAGGAGAAGTCGGTCGCCAGGTTCAAGTCTGCGATCAGCCAGGGGCGGTAGGAGTCGTTCTCGACCTCTTTGCAGTTCCAGCACGTCTACATCAAAACGACGTTGTAAACGACTGTTGTGCAGGGATTGTCCTACCAGTTGAGAGTTCTGAGGGATGGTGACCTCTGTGAAGTAACCGGTCTGGTCTTTGTTGTCTCCTAGTTCATCGCTGTTGCTGCCACGGTCTGGCAACAGGGCCTGAGGGGCAAGCATTAGATAGGTGGTTCCGGCGAGCCAGATCGGCACGCCGATGGCTGTGAAGCTGAACAGTTCTAGAGATCCATTGCCCAGTTGCTCGCTGATGTCACTGACCAGCAGATTCACTGAACTCCCCAGCAGTGTGAGTGTGCTGCCGAAAAGCGCGGCGAATGATAGTGGCAGCAGGACCTTAGAAGGAGAGATTCGGCGTCGATGACACCAGGCTTCGATGACAGGTAGCAACGAGGCGACGACGGGTGTGTTTGGGAGGACACTCGAAATGGGAGCGACCACTAGGCCCAACAAGGCAATCAACCGGCGTGGGCTGCGAATGCGCTCGGATGCGATCAATTCGCGCACGCGATCCAGGGCACCACTGCGGAATAAGGCTGCAGAGACGGCGAACAGGCCCATCAGCGTAATTAGGGCAGGTCTGCCAAATCCCGCCAGGGCTTGTTGGGGAGTTAGGACACCTGTGGCCATCAGCAGTGCCATACTCAGCAGGCCAGTGAGTTCAGGGGCTAGGGCACCGCTGATGAAAAGCACCACCGCCAGCAACAACACCGCCAGGGTGATGAGGGCTTGGGGGTTTTGAATAGCGGTGCTCAGCACAGCCATAGTTAGTTGTTTGCAGAATGCAGAGGGGCCGATTCTGCTCTGCGACCCCAGAATTGGTCCTTCAGCCAGTGTTTGAGTCCTTGCAGCCCGGCACCTGAGGCAGCGGAGAGATAAATCACCTTCGGGTCGATGCTGCGGATTGTCTCAAGGGCACTGCTGTCACAGCGGTCAATTTGATTGGCTACCACCTGCCGGATTGATTCTGCGCCAAGGGAATTAAGCAACTGATGCACTGTGTCTAGTTGGGCTTGCCAGTCTGTGTCTGATAAGTCCACCACCACTAGGAGGAGATCGGCTTCAAGAGTTTCCTCCAAAGTGGCCCGAAAGGCTTCCACTAATGGCGCTGGCAGTTCACGGATGAAGCCCACAGTGTCTGTGATTAGAAGCTCAAGGGGTTTTCCACCTGTCTGAGGAATCAAGAATCGTCGGGTGGTTGGATCCAAGGTTGCAAACAGTTTGTTCTCTGCCAGCACTTTGCTGTGCTCGTTTCGACTGCAGAGAGCATTGAGTAGGGATGATTTCCCCGCATTGGTATAACCCACGAGTGCCACCCTTGGCAGACCTTCCCGGCGGTTGCGAAGTCGGGCGCGATGGTTTTGCAGTTGCCTTACCTCACATAACAAGTGTTCGATGCGTCTTGTAATGGCACGCCGGTCTTTCTCGAGCTGGGTCTCGCCGGGTCCGCGTGTGCCGATGCCACCTCCCTGACGGGATAGGCTGCGACCTCGCCCCATCAGCCTTGGCATGCGATAGCGAAGTTGGGCTAGTTCCACTTGAAGGCGGCCTGCTGCACTAGAGGCGCGCTGGGCAAAGATGTCTAGGATTAATTCACTGCGATCCATGACAGGGCAGTCGAGATATCGCTCCAGATTCCTGACTTGAACAGGACTTAGCTCACGGTCTGTGATCACTAGAGAAGCGTTATGTCGCCTAACTTCCAAGGCGGCCTCTTGTAGTTTCCCCTTGCCCCAGAGGGTCTGAGGGTTAGCAGCACCCTGCTTTTGTCGCACAACTGCTACAGGATGCCCCCCTGCACTGCGCACCAACCCCTCGAGCTCAGCAAGGTCGCGTTCGCTGCGGCTTTGCTCTGGTCCAGTAAGGGTAAGTAGTAGGACCCGTTCCTTACCGTCCTTTGATGGTCGGGGGTTTACTTCTGGCTTGGGGGTTGATCCTTGGCTGTATTGGCAGAGCTCGCTTAGTCCGTTGGCTTCGATCAAGCTCCATCCCGAGATCTCCTTGGGATCTGGTTGCCAGAGGGCAGCAATCCTGTGACCTCCTCGATCTGCTGTGGGGGCAAAACGTAGCCAGGAGTTCGGTGCTAGATCGAGTGCCACGATTGCATCATGTTGGTCTGGCCTGAGGTTGTTTCGCTGAAGCGTCAGAGAGCAGCTGATTAAGCGCCATCCGGCGGTCTTGCGACGGGGTGATTCAGGAAGATGGGCGAGAAGTTGGCCGGATCCATCGAGAGGACCGACCCAAAGAAGGCGGCACAATCCACGGCTATCCAGCACTAAATGGAGTGGTTGGCATAGCTCAAGCGCCTGTTCTGCTAGGCGTTCCAGGGTCAGCTGATCGGCGCCTTCCCTTTCGGGATGCCGGCGGTGGCTGAGGCGTTCTAATTGTCTTTGTTGTGAAGGGCGTAGTCCTTTGGTGCGACCAGCTAGGTGGGCTTGTTTCAATGTCCGAGCAGCCAGGCCCCGCCTGAGCGCAGGCCTAGAGACAATCCAGGTAGTTTTGTTAGATAGGCACCCCGACGAATTTGGAAAGCCAGAGGGCCTGCGAGTGTGAAACCCATGCCGGTGAGGGAGGCTTCTCCTACTCCCAGGCTGAGCATTTCGCCAAAATCCTTAAATTCAAAAGGCTGGAGAGGACTGCTGGTTCGTAGTGCGATCACGTTTCGAGCGGCGATCTCCCCTTGTTGAAGTGCCACCTGGGCTGTGGACGGCCAGGAGTGGTCTTTGTTGTAAGTGGCATCGCCAATGCCAAGCACATCACTGAGTCCGATCACTTGTAGGCACGAATCGATAGGCAGTCTTGCTTCGGTAAGGACAAAGTCGGGGCTGAGTGCTGGTATGACCGGTCTTGTGCCGGCTGTCCAAACAAGACCACTGTGCGTTATTGCTGAACTTATGGCAGGTTCCTTTTGTTTGCTTAGGAGTTCAACCTGATCTGTCGAGATTGCTCGAACTTGCGTGAGTAAATGAACGTGAACACCACGTTCGTTGAGTGCTCGCTCGGCTTGTTCTTGGTTGAAGGCTTTCGCACTGGGCAGAACCCTTTCGCCAAGCTCAATGAGGTGGAGTTCAGCAGCACCGTCAAGGAGATCTGCCAGCTTGCATGCCAGTTCCACGCCAGTTGGACCCGCTCCAACAATCACAAGGGCCTGACGAGGATTTTTACGTAATTGAAGTTCTTTAATTCGTTGTCGCAGCACTTCAACGTCGCTTAGACGGTGAAACATCAGGGCGTGTTTACGGACCCCTGGAATGGCGAAATCTGTTGGAGTTGAGCCAGTGCTGAGTACCAGTTGTGCGTAGTTGAGCTTGAGCCCTGAGCTGGTGGTGACCGTTTTTGCTTTGGTGTCGATGCTTTCAACCCTGTCTTCGAGAAGGGCAATACCGCGTTGACTGAGTAGAGAGTGATACGGAGGTGCGACTTCCCAAGCCTGAAGCTCTCCACTCAAGAGTTCGTAAAGTAAGGGGAGAAAGACGAACCGCTGGCGCGGTTCAATCAGCACGATGGGGGGGCGAGGTTGGCAGTGGCTGAGAGCGAGCGCGGTCGTTAGCCCTGCAAATCCGCCTCCGACAACAACCACGGCATTGGCGTTTGACGGGTTGGGGATCATGGGCGACAAGCCTGGGATGATTCTCGAACCTTAAACACTCTGTTGTGGAGGGCGACATTGGAGAATGGGGAGATGACTGATGGCTCCATTGAGACGGTTACCACTGCCACGTCTACTGCGGCAGGCCAATCTTCGAGTGTGCAGGTTGCCTCGATTCTCGAGATGCCTCTGGAGGATGCTCGGATACACCTTGCCAATCTTTCTCCCCAGAACCGTCTTGACTGGGCACTGAAGCAGTTTGGTCAAGGCTTTGTTCTGACAACGAGCTTTGGCATTCAATCAGCTGTTCTGTTGCACATGCTCCATGATCTTCATGGTGGTTCGGTGGTCCCTGTGGTCTGGGTGGATACGGGCTATCTACCAGCTGAGACCTATTTCTATGCCGATCAGCTCACGCGTCAGCTTGGGCTGGATTTAAAGGTGGTTCAAAGCTCAATGTCTCCCGCTCGGATGGAGGCTATCTATGGCCGGCTCTGGGAGACAGGCTCGGTGAAGGATCTGGAGACATATCACCGTATTCGCAAGGTGGAGCCCCTCGAGCAGGCTCTGGATGATCTCCATGTGCATTGCTGGGCAAGTGGAGTGCGCAGTGATCAGACCGACTATCGGCGCTCAATGGCTTTTTTGGACCTGATTCGTGATCGCCTTTCATTGAGGCCTTTACTCGACTGGACTCCCAAGGAGGTTTTCTATTACATGCAGGAGAATCAGTTGCCGCAGCATCCTCTTTTTGAAAAGGGTTACTCCACGGTCGGCGATTTGCATTCCAGTGCTCCCGATGGGGGGGAGGCGTCTGGACGGGAGACACGCTTTGGAGGTCTTAAGCAGGAATGCGGCCTGCACCTCCCAGGTGTGTTGGGCGAAGGCATCTAAAGGTGGAGGTTGTTAGGCATTGCTTGTTGATTGGCAACAGTCGCTGGCATTGGGCCGAGTATCAGGCTGATGCATGGCAGTTTTGCCATAGCGTTCCCAATCCGCTCAAGCTTCAAACGCTTGAGGCCCCTCTTGTGGCATGGGCTGCTGTTGGTCCGATCCCTGCGGGAGTTGTCTTGGATCCGAACCGGCGCTTGGGGTTGGGGGATGTGCCCTTAACCCGAATGCCTTTAGGGCTTGGCATTGATCGAGCTTTGGCGGCCTGGGGTGCGTTGAGAAGAGCGCACACCATCGGGATGTCTTCTTCAGGCCTGCTTGTGGCCGATGCCGGCACCGTGTTGAGCTTGACGCGAGTGACGGCCGCTGGTGATTTCGCTGGTGGACAGTTGGTGCCGGGTTTACGTCTGCAGCTACGTGCCATGGCGCAGGGGACCCAAGGTCTGATTGATCCAGGCATTGGGTCGGTTAGTGCTGAACCATTTCCTTTTGCCACGGCCGAGGCCATGCGTCGGGGCAGCCTCCAGGCACTGCTTGGCACTCTTCTAGAGGCTCAGCGTGAGGCGGCCCTACCGCTTTGGTTATGTGGAGGTGATGCCTCGGTTCTTAAGGAAGCACTCAGTCAGAGGGGGCTCGATGTGGTTCATCATCCGAATCTTGTCTTGGAGGGGATGGTTGACGTGCACGATCGGATTAGTCGAGCCCCAAGTCTTTGAGGATTTGATCGGCCATGGTTGCGGCTTTCACCTTTAGATAAATCAGTTCCAGATTGCCCTTTGGATCTACGACAAAGCTATGGCGCATCATGCCCATGTATTCGCGCCCCATGAATTTTTTGAGCCCATAGCTTTCGTAGGAGCTGGCCACTGGGCAGGGTTCCGTGTCGCTAAGAAGGGTGAAAGGAATCTGATACTTGTTGATGAATTTGGTGTGGGATGTAGCACCGTCTTTGCTGATACCAAGCACCTTGATGTCATTGGCCTCGAAGCGTTCCCATTGGTCTCGGAAATTGCAGGCTTCCTTCGTGCAGCCAGGGGTGTCGTCCTTCGGATAGAAATAGATCACAACCCTTTGACCTCTTAGTGATGCCAGCTGAACGAGGTTGCCGTCCTGATTGGGGAGATTGAAATCTGGTGCTGGATCACCAATCTGCAGGGTCATTGATGCCGCTTCAACTCAATAGCCGAAGCGTACTGGCGTTGTGGTTATTTCCGATGCAGGCTCCCTTGATGCCTATCAGTACGGAGGAGGAACAATGGGCTGGGCGATTGCCTACGCGGAGATCAAGGCAGTTCAGACAGTCTCGTGGCTATGTACGTCATGCCCTCGCTGACCTGTGGCAAGTGTCTGCACTTGAGATTCCATTGCAGGCCCCTCCAGGCAAACCTCCAGAGCTGGCAAATGGTTGGGGATACATCAGCTTCAGTCACTGTCAAGATGCACTGCTGGTGGGTTGGTCGCCGCAACGGGTCGGGGTGGATTTGGAGCGTAGTGACCGTCCTATTTCTGCTGAGTTGCTTGCACGTCGTTATTTCTGTGCTGACGATCAGGCAGCGCTCTGCCATTTGAGGGGTGCGGCTTTGCGGGATGCCGTGCTTGAGCAATGGCTAATTAAAGAAGCAGCGATTAAATGGCAGCGGGGCAGCCTGGCGGCGGATCTGATTCATTGGCGTTGTGGGGTCGACTCTGCGTTTGCTGTTCATGAGGTATTGGGGCATCAGGTCGATGTGCATCGAATGCATCACAACATTTGGAGCATGGCGGTGGTGAGTGATTTAAGTGCGATGTCTAATTCCCCAATGCTCTGCTTAGTTTGAGGGTCATTGTTGAGACGCTCATGCTCGGCATGCTGAGCTCACAGAAAGCCCCATCGCTTGTAGCCGCAGTCCTTTTGGCAGTGATGGGTTTGTTGGGGATGCATCAGGAGCAGGCGCTCATGGTTTCTGGAACTTGGTTGAGCGGGGAAGATGTGACGTCTCGCTTGGCGGAACGGGAGGCCACTCTCAACCTGCGCAGCGAGGCCGAAGCGTTGTTGTTGTCTTTCACCCGAGCTCAGATGACACGTTTCTATTGGGGTGAGTTTGCCTCGTCGTTGGATGAGCTGGGCCTGACTGTCGGAGAACCTCTCATCGCACATGTGCAACGATCAAAAAACCTCACCATGTTGTGGCTGGCTCCACAACATGGTGAGGAAGCCTATTTAGCCATTGTTCGTCGTGACAGCAGCGGCACTAGGCTCGAGAGGCTTCATTGCAGAGGCAATGTTTCCAGGTTGAAGAAACCCTTTTTGGGTAGTTGCCCAGATGGATGGAGTGCATTTTTGCCTTTAAAAAATATTTGAATATTGCGACATCAACTTGATTGGGCTTCTTGATTATTGGGGCACGAGGAGATTCGCGATCTTTCAGCCTTGGTGCAAGACCAGTTTGATTACGGCCTGAAGTGCTGCCAAAAGTGTGATTTTGGAACAGGGCAATCAGATGTGTTGGCGAATCTATCTTTTGCAGCTAGTTTAGTTTGGATACCTATTCTCAATCGTCCGTGTTCAATCGTCTTGCTGCCGGTTTGCTTGCCGGTGCCTCTTTGTCGGTCCTAGCCATCCCCGCGCAGGCAGGTACCAATTCACCCGTTCGCTGGAACTCCGGTGGTGCTGTTTGGACCACTACGTCTAGTGAGTTCTCAACATTCTTAGAAGATGGTGATATCACCGATCGTGCCCTTGACTCAGGGATTAGCGGCTCAGGTTGGTCTGCTGATGAAATTCAGCAGGGCATGACCAAAACCTATGACGTCGACGTGATCGACGTGACTCGCTTCCTCTATTCCGATGATGGGGTTGTCTTCCTTAAGAATCAGACGAAGAGCTACTTCCCTTACTGGAAGATGACCGCTACGGCTGTGCAGGGCCTTCGTGCAGCGATCATTGCTGATTCTGTTGATGGCAGCATCTCTTCGCAGGGCATTATGGCAAACCTGCCTGTTGCTTTCCGTCTTGCCGACACCTGTGGCACCTATGACGGCAGCCAGAATGTTTGTGCAGATGGCAAGTGCCAGGGCGACGCTCAGTGCACCTCCCTGTTGTCTTGGTACGTATTTCTTCCTGCTTGTGTGCAGGCCAATCAGCTTGCTCCTAGATGGATTTATGGCGGCAAGACAACAGGTCAGACGTCTTCTAACAACTTGTCGTCCTACAGCTCGTCCCCCATTCGTGGTCTTTGGTGATCCGTTTTTGATCACAACTCTCAAGCCCCGGCATCGCCGGGGCTTTTTTTATTGCTGTGTTGGTCTTCCCGATGGCTTGGCAGTGTTAGTGGAGTCTGCGGCTGCCGATGATGCGTTGATGGATCAGGCGTTGGGGTAGTTGTTGTCCTCGCGTGCGCTTGAGCATGAGCTTCAGGTTTTCCAGAACCTCTAACGATGCATTGTTCGCTACTAGGTCTCGGTAGGGTCGCCCTTCGCTGAGCCAGCGATGCTCAAGGCCCTCATCCACCTGCAACGTAAGGGGTTCTTCCCATCTCTCCCAGGTCAGATGCCAGCCGAGCTCCTTCAGGTTTTGTGCAAGGAGGGTATCGAGGCGCTGGCTTTCAAGCCAGATCTTTTCGCGAGCGATTAGTGGTGCTAGCAGGTTTCTCTCCACGGGATTGGCTTCTTTGCTCTCTAGTAATTGCAGTAGGGCCTCGGCCGGCCCGATGTCTGCATGGCTGATCAGGAGCCTTAGACCGGTTTCATCGGTGCATCGCTGGCTGATGAGGCTCCAAAGTTTCTTTTGTTCTGTGCCTGCAATGTCTTGGCTGGAGAGACGTCCCCCAATCCATTCGAACTGATGTTGTGCTGGTAATTCTTTGAGTGCATCGCTGCTTCCATCGATCAGTTCAGGGCGGATGATTGGGTCGAGCAGATCGAGCTGAGCGATGAGGCGCTCCTGATCCTGCGCTGTTGCGCAGAGGATTGTGACGCCGCCTTCAGGCACTGCTTGAAGCGGATCGAGTGCCCAGAGCAAGGAGCGTCCGCTCATCATCAGAACTCGATGGTTGCGTTGGCAAGTCACTCCAGACCAGAGGCGTTCGCGCAGGTGGTTTAGGCGTTCTCCATCTTGGCTGAGCTGGCGTTGCACCCATCTCTCTAGCTCAGGGGTTTCTGGACCACTGCTAACGAGCAATGGGTTCTCCTGGGCTGATTCGCTTGCTGCGGCCAGCTGTGCTGCTCTTCGTTCCAGCATGAGTAGGCGCCTGTGCCCTTCCCAGCCTTTTCGGCTCGGTTGCCAGAAGACTTCTCCTTGCAGGGAGGTGGGTAGGTATTGCTGTGAAACCCAGTGTTCCGCAAAAGCATGGGGATAGCGGTAGCCGACACCATCTCCAAATGCTGCTCCGTCACGATGGGCATCGCGGAGATGGCTGGGGACGTCCTGACGCTGGGCCTCCCGAACCGTGCGTAGGGCTTCGAAGAAACCCAGCACACTGTTGCTTTTTTCGGCGCAGGCCAAGTAAAGGGTGGCTTGTGCCAGGGGGTAGAGACCCTCCGGTAGGCCGATTCGCTCGAAGGCTGCAGCACAGGCTTCTACCACCACGATCGCCTGGGGATCAGCGAGGCCAATGTCCTCTCCAGCGGCAATGAGCATGCGTCTGAAGATGAAGCGTGGGTTTTCACCAGCCTCCACCATGCGCGCTAGCCAAAACAGAGCTGCGTCGGCATCTGAGCCTCGTAGGGATTTGATGAAGGCACTGATGGTGTCGAAATGGGCATCCCCATGCTTGTCGTAGAGAACTGCCCGCTCCTGAATTGATTCTTCAGCGATGGCAAGGTTGATATGGATTGAGCCCTGTTCATTTGGACGGCTGCTCTCCACAGCGAGTTCGAGCGCATTGAGCAGACTGCGAGCATCGCCGTTGGCGACATTGACGAGATGGTTTGCAGCTGCTGTGCTGAGCATCACCTGACGATCGCCATAGCCCCGCTCGCAATCTTGAAGAGCGTGTTTCAGGAGGCGATGAAGATCTTCATTCTCGAGGGCCTGTAGTCGGAACAGCCTGGAGCGGCTTACCAGCGCTTTGTTGACTTCGAAATAGGGGTTTTCCGTGGTGGCACCAATCAGTGTCACGGTGCCGTTCTCTACCCAGGGCAGCAGGGCATCTTGTTGGGCACTGTTAAAGCGGTGTACTTCGTCGATGAAGAGAATCGTGCGTAAGCCATGTCGCTCTAGCCGCTGCTTGGCTGCGTCTACTTCTTGGCGAAGTTCTTTGACCCCTGCCAGAACAGCATTGAGGCTGCTGAAGTTGGCACGGGTGTGGCCAGCGATAATCCTGGCCAGGGTGGTTTTACCAACACCTGGAGGACCATGTAGCAGCAAGTTGCCTACACGATCGGCAGCAATGGCTCGGCGTAGGAGACGTCCTTCCGCCAGGATCGAACCCTGGCCAACAAATTCCTCCAGGGTTCTAGGGCGCAGACGATCAGCTAGTGGTGCATGGCGCTTTAGCTCCTGATCTCCCTGGTATGTGAACAGATCTTGATCCAATGAGCTCTGGCACTGGTGGACAATTCTTGCGCTAGGGGGTGACTTGTTGTCGTGAGCTGGAAACTTTCCATAATCAGGCTGTTGAACAAGTCGTTAGTGCCGAATCAGCAACGCGCTCTAGTCGTTTTTACGGTGCTGTTGCTTTGCGCCTGTGGCAAGGCGCAAATAGCTTTCTCGCCGATTACCGTCAGCCAGACACCTGTGAAGACGGCTCAATTCACGGACGATATCGATACGGTGAGCACCTTGGAGGCGAAGGAGGAGGTTCATCTTGCTGCACAAGCTGCTGGTCGAATTATTGAGTTAAAGATTGATCAGGGTGATCAGGTTCAGCCTGGTCAGATGTTGGTTGTGCTGGATCAAGCTCAGATCCGTGCGGAATTGGCAGATTTCAAAGCTCAGGAGCAGAAGAACAAGCTCAATTGGCAGCGATATGAATTCTTGGTTCCTCAAGGAGCTGCCTCGGCATTGGATCGAGATGAATACAAGGCCCAGTACATCGCCTCTCGAGAAAAGGTAAAAGCCACAGAAGCAACGCTTGCATATAGCAATTTACGTTCTCCAATTTCAGGGATCGTGGCTGATGTTGATGTCAAGGTTGGAGATGTCATCCGTTCTGGTGATCCATTCACCAAATTGATCAGAAACAACTGGCTCTTGGCTCGAGTTGAGGTGCCTGCCACATTCTCTGATCGGATCAAGATTGGCTTGCCTGTTTTTCTCAGCAAGACTGGATCGTCAGATGTGATCGCGACTGGTGAAATTAATTCTGTGGACCCAACTGTTAATAGAAATACCCAGGGATTACTAGTGAAGGCAGCCTTTGAGAATGGTAATGGATCGTTGCGAAATGGCCAGCGCTTGCGAACGCGGGTTCAATTGGATGCCAGAGAGGAGTTGTCTGTTCCCTTTGCTGCGGTAACACAAACTTCGGGTCAGAGTTTTGTTTATCGTGTGGGAAGTTTCCAAGAGCTTGAGACTTTTTCTGGCAATGCGTCTCTTGAGAAACTTCGTAAGTTACCCCCCTCCACACGTTTTGCTTTGCAGACCCCTGTGACGTTGGGAAAATTACAGAAGCAGCGCTATGCAGTTACAAAGGGGCTGAAGTTTGGCCAGCAGGTGATCACAACAAACCTTTTGAAATTGAGACATGGTATGCCTATTTCTGTTAATAACTGAGGCGAGTAGATGTCTGCTTCAAATAACTTTATTACGCGACCTGTTTTAGCAACAGTTTGCAGTTTGTTGATCGTCATTGCGGGACTGATATCTATCCCTATTTTGCCAGTTGAAATGCTTCCGGATATTGCTCCGCCAACAGTAAAAGTAAATTCAATATACATCGGTGCAGATGCTGAATCGGTTGAACAGGGTGTGACCAGTGTGCTGGAGCAGCAGATTAATGGGGTGGAGAATATGGACTATTTGACTTCCTCAAGCTCGGCTGATGGGGTGAGCTCGATCGCTGTTGCGTTCGAAAGTGGTAGTAATAGCGATATTAATCAAGTTAATGTTCAGAACAGGGTTGCGCTTGCAGAGCCACAGTTACCGGAAGAAGTGCGCAAGGCAGGGGTGAGTGTTAATAAGGCTTCCAATTTTATCTTGCTTCTTTATAACTTCGTTAGCGAAGATCCAGGCTATATTGAATATAGTGTAGAAACGATTAGTGGGCTGCTAGATCTGAGCCTAACGGACGAGGTTAAGCGGGTTAAGGGAGTAGGTGAAGTGACCTACTTTGGTAACCGTAAGGTTGCTTTTAGGCTTTGGCTGGATAATGAAAAGCTGGAGGTCTTTGGCCTGACTTCAGCTGATGTAATGGGGGCTATTGAAAGCCAGAACCGTTTGGTTCCTGCTGGGAATATAGGAGGTGAACCATCTGCAGCAGGGCAGATATTTACTTTCCCTGTGCAATTAAATGGCCGCCTTGTGACCATTGGAGACTTTGAAAATATGGTCGTTAGGACCACAGAGGATGGCGGATTAGTGAGGTTCAGCGATGTCGGTCGTGTTGTGCTTGGTGGTGAAAGCTATTCCAACAGTGCTACGGATTTGCAGGGAGTCCCTTCTGTGAGTATGGCTGTTTACCAATTGAGTGGCAGCAATGCTCTTGAGGTTTCCAATGGAGTAAAAGATGTTCTCGAAGAATTTTCCGCCAAAATGCCTGTTGGTATGAAGATGGAGAAAATCTATGACAATACAGACTTTATTAATGCATCAATTAATGGAGTGACCAATTCGCTTAGAGATGCGATCATTTTGGTGGTTCTTATTCTGTTTGTATTTTTACAGAATTGGAAAGCTACTTTGGTGCCTGGTATTGCCATCCCTGTTGCGCTTATAGGAACATTCTCTCTGGTTTTAGGTTTTGGCTTCTCGCTCAACCAGCTCACCTTATTTGGATTAGTTCTTGCTACAGGATTAGTGGTTGATGATGCAATCACAGTGATTGAAGATACCTCAACCAAGAAAGCATCAGGGATGACTGCCTTGGAAGCTGCGAAGTCAACAATGGATGAGCTTTTCTCTGCAGTTATTGCTACATCCTTGGTTCTTTTTTCAGTGTTTTTGCCAGTGTTGTTTTTCCCTGGTGCTACGGGTGCGATATACAAGCAGTTTGCAGCAACGATTATTTTCGCTATCGCGATTTCTACCTTTAATGCTTTAACTTTTTCTCCCATGCTTTCTGCCTTGCTTTTGGGTCGGGAAGACACAGCTCCGGGACGCAATACATATGCAATTTCTGGGGCAGTTATTGGGTTTATCTACGGTTTATTAGTTGTTGGTGGTGGTGCGGCGCTTACCTTGATCCCTGCAGTAATGGCTGCAATTCTTGGCTTTGTGCTTTCTCGCTTCATTGGCCGTTCGTTGAGGCTGCCATTCTCTGTTGCAGGCGCTGTGATTGGCCTTTTCATCGCTGGAGTTTCAAATCCCTTGCCAGTCTTTTTATTCGCTGGTCTTGGCTTGGCTTTGGGTTGGTATACACCATGGATTTTTAGTCATTTCAATCGCATTTATTCCGTCTTTGAGCAGCGTTACGCCGATCTGCTCGAGTGGGTTCTTGGCCGCCGTTCTCTTGTGATGGGAATTCTTGCGGTAGGCGTTCTGCTTACCGGAGTTGCTTTTACCGCGATTCCAGGAGGATTTGTTCCTACTGAAGACCAGGGCTATGCCATCGGCGTGTTGCAGGCTCCAGAAGGTGTGTCGACTCAGGTCACCGAGAAGATTAATCAGCAAGTTGCTGAGACATTGCGCAGCGAACCTGATATCACTTCAGCAGCAATTTTTAGTGGAGCAAGTTTTGACGGCAATAGCCCTAATAAAGGATTGTTTTTTATTGGGATGCGTAATTGGGATGAGCGGAAAAATCGTGATCAATCTGCCGATGCAATTGTTGGACGGCTAAATCAGAAGTTCTTTGAGGCTATTGATGGCGCGAGGATTTTTGTTGTAGAGCCACCTGCTATTCCTGGATACGGTATTGGCAGTGGATTTGAGTTCCAATTACTTGACAAGAGTGGTGGTGCTTATGGCTTAAACAACTTCTTTGCCTCGGCTGGTCAAATTATTCAGCAGGCGAATGCAAATCCATTGTTGAGCAGTGTACGGACTTTATTCTCTCCTGAGTCTCCGCAGCTACGAGTTGAGGTCGATAGGGACATTATGGCCTCTCTTGATGTTGACTTTAGCTCTGCAATGCGTGTGTTTAGCGCTAATTTTGCAGGCGCCTATGTTAATGATACTTTCCAGGAAGGTAAGGTTCGTCGTGTTTATGTTCAGGCTGATGAATTGGGTCGGTCTGCTCCTGAAAAGCTGGCTTCGATTTACGTTAAGAATCGCGCGGGTGAGCAGATTCAGCTATCTGAATTTTTAACAGTTGAGCCTTCTGTTGGGCCAAGTGTGATCTCTCACTTTAACCTTTACAGATCGATAAAAATAGAAGGATCACCTGCTGCTGGTAAGAGTTCGGGGCAGGCAATTAATGGTATGAAAGAGATTTTTGCAGCTCAGAATCTTAACAGCCTTGGATTTGATTGGACAGGGATATCTCGAGAGGAAGTAAAAGCTGGTGCACTAGCTGTTGTGATTTTTGCATTGGGAATTTTGGTGGTTTATCTCGTGCTTGCAGCTCAATATGAGAGTTATGTAGACCCTCTGATTATTTTGATGACAGTTCCTACCGCAATGCTTGGAGCCTTGATGTTTCTTGCATTGCGTGGCGAGGTTCTCAACATTTATGCACAGGTTGGTCTTGTGATGTTGATTGGTCTTGCGGCTAAGAACGGGATCTTGATTGTTGATTTGGCTAATCAACGCATGGCTGAGGGAGTTACGGCCCTTGAAGCAGCAAGGCAGGCAGCCCAGTCGAGACTTAGGCCGATCATTATGACTGCTATTTCGTCTCTTTTTGGCTTTATGCCGTTGGTCTTGGCTAGTGGAGCAGGAGCCCGCAGCCAAGCTTCTCTTGGCACGGTTGTATTCGGTGGCCTTTTGGTTGCCACTTTCCTTTCACTGTTTGTTGTGCCTGTCTTTTACGTCGTTGTTAAAGCTCTTGTAGGCACCTTTAGTGATACAGAACAAGGCAACACCAATTTACTTAATTCGGGAGACCCCTCTGGACAGGGATAAACCAATGAACCGCTCTCGCTCAATAAGAAACAAGCCCATGAGCGGTACGAGGGTATTGATAGCGCTGCTGGTGGGGTTCTTGCTCGGAGGTCTTGTTGCCCTCTTTTTGCGTACGGTGATCTCAAACACTCCCGTAGACCTCCACAGTCAGAGGCTGAACCTTTTTTTCATCATGGTCACGCTATCTGGAGCTCTTGGAGCAGTGGTTATTGAAAGCATGCGCCAGCTGCAACAAAGCAGCACCGAGGCGGAGTATCACCGCCGTCAACGGTAGTGGTGGCTGCGCTGAGTTCAAGTGATCACCGTTGGCCGTTGCATCCCAGTGCGCTTTTGAATCTCGGCAAGCGCATCGATGCCATTGATGAGATCGGCCAGAGCATACTGGGGATCTTGATTTAAGTTGCCATGACTAGGTTCATAGCGTTCTAGATAAACGCGCAATGTGGCACCCTTGGTGCCGGTGCCCGAGAGTCGAACCACGACTCTGCTGCCGTCTTCCAGCAGGATGCGTAGCCCCTGAGCTTGTGTCTCTGAGCCATCCACAGGATCGCTATAACTAAAATTGTCCGCTTGGCTAACTTGGCGCCCGGCGAATGATTGACCGACGAGTCGAGGAAGCATGCTCTCCAACCGGTCGTAAAGACCATGAGCATTCTCACTGGCGATTGCCTCGTAGTCGTGACGGGAGTAGTAATGGCGTCCAAAACGACTCCAATGCTGTGTCATCACATCAGCGACGCTGCACCGTCGCTCTGCCAGGATCTGTAGCCAGAAGAGCACTGCCCATAGTCCATCCTTCTCACGCACGTGGTTGCTGCCAGTGCCGAAGCTTTCTTCACCACAGAGGGTGATTCGACCTGCATCAAGCAGGTTGCCGAAAAACTTCCACCCGGTGGGAGTTTCAAAACAGTCGATATTGAGTTCTTTGGCCACAACATCCACTGCGGCGCTCGTGGGCATGGAGCGGGCTACACCAGCAAGCCCATCGGCATAGGCCGGTGCAACGTTGGCATTGGCAGCCAGGATTGCAAGGCTGTCACTTGGGTTGACGAAGCAACCTCTGCCCAGAATCATGTTGCGGTCGCCATCACCATCGCAGGCGGCACCGAAGCTGTAGGACTTGCCATTGAGGAGGAGGTCTGCCAGTTCAGCGGCGTAGGTGAGGTTGGGATCTGGGTGGCCTCCACCAAAATCCTCAAGAGGAACTCCGTTGCGCACAGTGCCAGTTGGGGCACCGAGAAGTCCTTCCAGTAGCCGTTGTGCATAGGGACCAGTGACGGCATGCATTGCATCAAACACGACTGGGAAGTCGGTTTTGATGAAGTCTTTGATGCGCTCGAAGTCGAACAACTTCTGCATTAGCTCTACATAGTCTTCAACGCCGTCGATTACGTCTACAGCCATGGCACCGATGGCATGGCGGCCGGGGGCTTCAAGTGGGATTACGTCTGCATCGACAAGGCTGTATCTCTCTAAAGCCTGGCTACATGCGTAGATCGCGTTTGTGAGTGATTCGGCTGCTGGGCCGCCATTGGCACCGTTGACTTTGACGCCGAAGTCGCCATCTGGCCCTCCTTGGTTGTGGCTCGCGGAAAGGATGATTCCTCCGATGGCCTTGTTGGCACGGATGAGATGGGATGCTGCCGGCGTGGAGAGAATGCCATTTGTGGTGGTGATCACTCGGCTTAGGCCATGAGCAGCACCCATACGCAGGATCACATCAATGGCGCGGTGATTGCCATAGCGACCATCTCCCCCCAAGATCAGAGTCCCCCCCTCAACGCCAGGCAGGGTTTGGAAGATTGCCTCAATGAAGCTCTCCAGGTAATTGGGTTGTTCGAATTGCTTGCTGCTTTTACGTAGGCCGGAGGTCCCTGGTTTTTGGTCGTTGAAGGGTGTGTTCAGATGTACCTGGCGCTGTGTGGGTCCCTTCTGGGCCGAGCTGGTCATCAGAGACGAAGGCAGTTCTTCATCGAACCTAATCAAACGCAATCATCAATCCTGTTTTGGCCCCATCCAGTTCTCGCGGCTAGTGTTCGCAAAGATCATTGAGAGGAGCTGAGATGCAGCTCAGTTGTTGGAGAATCGGCCTCCAAGCCTATGGGCTGGCTTTCGCTAGTGCCATGCTTTTTTTAACAACTCCTTCGATGGCGTTTAAAGGAATTCGTCAGATTCCTTATCCGCAGGCCGAACAGGTGACGCGTACAGCTGCTGAGGCTGTGATTGTGAGCTCCGGCAGTGAAAGCTGCCTGCGCGGCAAGCTGACAAATGCCCTGCTCGATCTCACGATGAGCTGCAGCGCAACAGGTCGATCGTCCTCATTGTGCAAATTGGCTGCTCAAATTGCCTCTCAAGAAGGAGAGTTCAGCCTTGCTCAGATGACGGCGACAGCAGAGACCTTATTGGATTTACTCGACACTGATTCTGTCGAACCTTGATTGTTGAGCCTAGGGATTACTTCAGGTTCATGACTTGGAGCCATCACCTGGATATTCAGGATTTGAGGTTGCTCTTACACAGGCTGAAACAGGCCAGCAGATCAGCATTTCATTGAGGAACTAGGTGATCAAGATGATCTAAGCATCAATTGCTTGCTGCATGCTTGCTGGTTCAGCTTTGTTGGGGGACTAGACCACCTTGTTGGGAAGGCTTAGGTGCTGTTTGTTTTGCTGGATTGATGCAAATGATGGAGAGTCGTTTGGCGGGCTGATCGATGGCATCCCTGCGCTGGAAGCTGTTTTTAGGGACTTTGTTGGCCACCTGAAGCAAATCCCAGACGACATCCTTGCAAGAGGATGGCAAACGGGGGTGGTCTAGTAAAGGATCGATCAATTCTCGGGTGTTGCTGCAGGCTTCCGCATCATTGTCTCGGGAGCAGGCGTAGGCCTGAAGCTGGATGCTGCGCAGCTCCTCTTTGCTTGGGAACGGAATGTATTCCACATCGCTGGGTGCAGCAGGTGCAGAAATGGCAAACAGGCCGAGTAGGGCCAAGGCCGGATGGATTTTGAGCGGGCTCATGGGCGCATTCTGCCCTGGATGAGTTGATTGTGGCTCAGGCTTTGCGATCGGTGAACGGATCTTGCTATGTGATTTTTTCCATCAGCTGCTGGTCAGACGAAAAAAGAAATGATGCTTGAACCTTTTTGCGTTTTGCTAGGAAGCGATTGAGGAGTCGATTCGTCAGGCATAAAAAATCAATATCCCAAGCATCTCACCTGATCTTAAGAAGGCTTATAAGCCCAGAATTGGTACATGCCCTTAAAAGTAGATGGATTTTGCTTTTCAAATTCTCCCCAATTGGAAAGAGATGTCATGTCAGTGTCGGAGGGAAACTGTTGTTGGTAAGTTTTTCTGATTGTTTCTGGCAGCATAAATCCGGAAAATGTTAGTCTCTGATTGTCTAAAAGCTTTTGTAGTAGCCCTGCTGTGAACCGATGTTCTTGCTCGTGAAACCAGAGGACGCGACATGTAGAGAGTGAGTAAAAGTTGCTTCCTGATTGAGACAGCTCCGATAACTCTTCTATATCACCATTTAGAAAGCTTTTGCGGAAATCTCTAATACTTTAGGCCTGCTTTTAATGGCTAATTACTTTATATGATTGCGTGATCGTGCGTGGCTTGTCTCTGCTTGGGTCCCGAGGCTCTGAACGGGTTCGCCACGTCGGTTGTGGTTTGAAGTGATGGGTGGTTGTGAACACTAACCTAGTATCGACATCTGAAAACTGACGAGAGCTTTAAGCCCTAAATTCTTGCCGAGCATACTCCAATCGCTTCAATAATATTATAGAATAAAGACAATGTAGCTCCTGAGTGCTTATTGTAATCCAATGCTTGGCTTTAAAATATTAATTCATTGTCATTTTCTGTAGAAGACGTCTTACCTCGTGTAATCCTTGAACGAAGTCATGCTGTATTAGTAAATAAGCGAACACTAAAACAAAAGCGGTTTGGCACTTATGCAAGCCTTCTTGGATAGCTTATTGGCATTCCTTGAATTTGTCTTTACCCTTGGGAATAGTAGGTGTGGCAATTTTGAGTTGAAAATATTTCTCATAAATAAGATTTTTACTGGAGAATTCTTGTCATTTGATGCGCTCGTCAAAGTCTAGAGACCTGTAAGTCTTACTGCTACTGTATAGCGATGTTCTTGAACATGGAAACATAGGTCTCGGCATTCCGATAGTGAATAAAAATCTCTGACAAATTTTGGAAGATCCAGGAGCGCAGGAATCTTTCCTGTCATAATTAAACAAATTATCTATTTGAGTACATTTAGCTATCCAGCCCACAATGTTGGAACCACAGCATGTCTTTTTCTACCAAGGCATTTATTTTGATACTCTGACCTTGTTTAACTGAGATCGGATTTTGGAAAAGATAAATATTGCTGCTCCAGTGAGATGAGATTTCACCTGGAATGTTTTCGTATACGATGTCGCCAAAAAGAATAGTCTTGAGCCATTGTATTATTCCTATGCACTGCCCGCCTTTTGCGACGGTAACGTTGATTCTTTTTTCTGATTTAAATGCAAATGGCTTGCGAAAGTCAAAATGAAATGCAGCCTCTGCTTCGCTGAGAAGATTTGGTCTTTCTGTTAATTTCGCAGGAATTTTTCGGGGACATATTTCACTAAAGTCTTCTAAGCAATAGCAGCTGTCAGCTCCTGGATTTGTGAGGCGACTTACTTCAGGACTTGCTCCTATTAGGGCGAATTTTATTTCAGCCTGTTCTGGAATCATGAGTCCTCCTTCTTTTAGTAGTCTTTCTCGTGAGTCCTGAAGTGTTGGAAGTATCCCCTCTCCAACCATTCCCGATGAAAATACTTCAGAGATAATTACGTCTGCTTTTTGAGGCATTTCTTTGCCAATTTTGACATTAGTTGACTTCATGCCGAAGAGCCTTATTTTATCCTCAAATCCATTCTTTCTCACAATAGCCTGTGCTTTGTTTGCGATTGGAATTACCATTTCACATGCGATAACTTCTGATGCGCCTGCTTCTGCTGCCATCATTGATAGCAGTCCAGCGCCAGCTCCAATATCAAGAACCAAATCGTTAGGCTTTACTGCTTTATTGATCGCTTCTGCATAGCATCTGTTTCGGTCCGCATCATTCATCATTGCGATGTGCCAAAGAGGTGTTATCTGGCTTAGCGCTTCGCTCAGATTGTTTTGTAGGCGGATATTTTTGCTACTAATCCTTAAACCTTGCTCGCAAACCTCCTTTGCTTGTGTTGGGTTATTTGCTTTTTGGTACACAGAAGACAAAAGTACATAACAATTTGGATTAAGTGCGTCTAGTTCCATGCTTTTTTTTGCTGCTATGAGCGCTTGATCGAGCTGTCCGAGATCTATGTAGATGCCGCCCAGGTTCATGAGGGCAGTGTGGTTATCAGGTTTGAGCTCTAGGGACTTAAGAGTGGAGGCAAGAGTTTGATCAAGGTTGCCGAGGTCTTTGTAGATGCCGCCCAGGTTCAGGTGATAAGGGGCGAAGAATTGATCCAGATCTCTAGCCTTTTTGACTAACTGCTCTGCGGCGGTGAGATTGCCTTGTAGTTTAGCGATTAAGCCAAGATTGTTGATTGCTGGTGCGTAATTTTGGTCGATGGCTAGAGCAGCCTTATAAAGTCTTATCGCTTCCGCATCATTTTGGAGAGCGTTGAAAATATTTCATATGTCTTTGATGATCTCAGGGTCTTTATTGTCGAGTTGATGAGCTTTTGTTAGGCACTGTTTAGCCTTTTTAAATTGCCCTAGGGCGAGAAGTGATTTACCTGCGTACTTCCAGGCAGATGAGTTTTCAGGTTCGCTTTGGAGAAGTTGTTGGCATGCCTTTAGGCACTCCTGATGACGTCCAGTGGATGAGAGATCCTGGAATGTCTTTTGATCCACTGGATGTTTGCGCTTTATCTGAAGAGCAATTTACGTCGTTGGAGCCATTCTCCTAATGCCTTAAGCCACCTCTCAAGCCACTTCGTAAGTCACTCTCATCCCCTCTCTTGACCACTCCCGCACCTGGCACGCTGACGATCCAGCTTGCGTTGCATTCTCGCAGTGATCCCCAGCTCAGCGCCTCGCCACATCCGATTCATTTCACGGGTGAAGTGTTTGGCAAGTTGGGGTGAATGAATCAACAGCAGTGTTTCGTCGTTGGTGTGAGCTGCAGCAGGACTCCAATTGAATGAGCCTGTGATTACTTTTTTGTTGTCGATCACCGCGAACTTGTGGTGCAGCTTGTCTCCGCTCGCCAGCCTCGGTGTACCTACACCCTTAAGAGGTGAATCAAATGGGTTATTACCTGCTTCTATTTTGCAACGATGATCTGGAAGTGCAAGGCCTAATAAGTCCAGTACTTCTGAATAGGAACGGCTGGCAAAGCCAGGGTCAGCGATTAATCGTACCTTCACACCGCTTTGCACCTGCTCCCGTAGCTTGTTAACTAAACCTTGTGCAGAAAAGATGAACAAGGCCATATCGATGTTTTGTTTTGATGTTTCTATTTGCTTGGTAATAAATTTTAGGCCGTTCATCTTTTGTCGTTTTGCATGTGGAGCGAAGAACACTTCAATTCTGGTGTCACCAACCTTTGCAGTTTGAATACCAGGCTCGTTTTTAGCTAACCCAAACAGGCTGTCTTTTGCACCCCCCGCACCATCGCCCCACATCAAAAGGAACTCCTTTTTGAATAGTTCAGCTAGTTCTGTACTGTTGAAGCTCAGCAAGTGGTTGACATTGCCGCGCGTTTGCATTGCTGCGGGATCTCCATGCATGCCTGAATTGCTGAAGTTTGCACTTCCAGTAATCACCGTTTGATTATCGATAACCAAGAATTTGTGATGCATAAGCCCGCTGCCTTTGCTGCCGTCTTCTCTGTCATCAATCAAAGGGATTTGATGACGCCTGAGGATTTGCATCGCATCGCCGCGATAGCGTTCTGTGGGGCTTAGCTTCCCGTCGTTATTACGATCTGCCAACATCTTCAGATTGGCCACTCGACGGCGTTCATGAAGGGACAGATCTGCTTCATGTAGATCACCCCAGGGCTGGCTAAAGCTGTTTTCGATCACCATTTGCACGGTCACACCCCGTTGCTTGGCAGTGACGAGTGCTTCTGCTACTCCAGGCAAGCTGAGTTCTTGCACGGCTACAAGAATCTCTTGCTGCGCTTGTTCTATGGCAGTGATGACGAACTTCTCAAGGTTGTCGCCGTTGCGCCACTGATCACTAAGGGGACTGCGGTATCGCGCACCATCGCGATGGTTGAAAACCACCTGGATCCTTTCAGGTAAGGGCAGTTCCGTAGGGGCATTGCCCTGTACAGATCCAACCTTGCTGCAACTTGCACACCCTAGAAGTATGGGGAGCATCCACTTCCAGCCTTGCTTGCACACCTCTTGACCTCAACCACCCGCTAATAGGGTTCCACCTTGATTTGGCCCCTTGTGTTAGTGGGGCATTTCTGCGGTGCGCAGCATGGCTACGAACCAGATAGTGGACACCATCAGCGTCATGAGGACTCCTGCACCGACACCAAGACGGGCCATGCTGAGGGGTACAACGAGAGGGAAGATGATCGCCCCAGCGAGGGGAGTGATGGCGACAAACTTACGCAACATCGTCATGATCTAGGGGGCTGATTTAAAACCATTCTGCGACTGCCTGGTTTTCGGGGTTTGTGTTATCGGTGGGTGTCATCCGTTGGAAGTTCAAGGTGATATTGCGCTTCTGCTCACCGTCTGCTGCAGTCGCCTCAATCGCATAGATCTGTTCTCCGTCGCGGAAGGGAACTTGGATACGGAAGGTTCCATCATTGGAGAGAGGAATGTCTTCGCCGCCGATGGTTAGGCGGGCAGAAGGATCTGTTGCGCCGTAGATCATCAGCTCAGCGTCGGCAATAAGCCAGAAGGTTTTTTGGCGTGGTGGTACTCCACCCACTCCGGACTCATTACGACCACTGGCCCAAAGGCCGACACCTGAATCGTTCAGACCGCGTTGATCGCTATTCAAGCTGTTGTGTTCTTGGAAGACTTCCGAACCGACCCTGCTGCTGCGGAAGTGTTGTGTGGCGCTCTGATAGAGCCGCTCGTGTAGCCCGCTATCAATCGTTTCGCCAACGGGATCATTGTCGAGCTGTGGTGCTTGTGTAGCAGTAGGTGAAGGACTGCTCGTGATGCCCTCAAGGCTGAAGGGAACAAATTGATCGAGGATTTGCTCGCTGGGGTGCAGTGTTGGGACCTTGGCTAT
The DNA here is from genome assembly GCF_000760295.1 of Prochlorococcus sp. MIT 0701. Classification (GTDB taxonomy): domain Bacteria; phylum Cyanobacteriota; class Cyanobacteriia; order PCC-6307; family Cyanobiaceae; genus Prochlorococcus. The sequence goes on along the minus strand of NZ_JNBA01000012.1, from coordinate 35,377 downwards.
AGAGGAAAAGGCCAGGGACATCCAGAGAGTACCGACGCGATAACCGAGTTCAACTCGATAGTCCCGATCACCCATTGGAACAGGTAGATACCATTCGCTGCTGTGGCTGTCTACAGAGACTTCCTGGAGTGTGTGGGGATGTGCTTTGTTGTCATCGATGCCGGTTACGTCGGTTAAACGTAGGCAGAGCCGGTTGGCCCCTTTCGATAGTGCTCGCTTGCGATCACTTTCGGAGATTTCCCAGAAGACATAAGCCCATTGAGGATCTCGGGGTAGGAAAACCACTCGAGTATCGGATTTGAGTCTGGATGGGGAGTTGAGCTCAGCTTCTAGCCCTTGTCGGTTCCTTTCTTCCTTTTCCTGACGAACAGTAATAGCGCTGAGCAATTGTTCCTTGGTCTTTCGGCTGTAAAGGGTTACACCCAAATCGCTGGCCACTTGGCGGAGCTGACGGATGGTGAGACGTGCCATAGAAGATAAGGCTTGGGTCACGTCTAAAAACACTCCGTTTTTGTTTGGGATCACATTCTGTGGGCAATTGGTCGTTTACGGGTGGTTAGAGCTCTGGTGGTCAGCATCTACTGACAGCACTGGGATCTGCAGGTGACGCTCAATTGAGCGCACCTACAAATAAAAAATTCAGCTTTGCTCTTCGCCGTGAATGGGACCTTCTGTTGATCTGTTCCCGAGCAGGGATGGTTCAGAGCTCAATGCTGTGACATGCACCTTGGCCATGCAGATCATTGCGGGGCTGTTCCCTCCCCCTTTAATGAGATGCATAGGTGCCTTTGCTTGTGACTGCATCCAGGGCAAGGACTCCGCTGGTCTGCCTCCACGGGATTGCTAGAAGATATGGCCTGGGGCACTGCCGATGGCAGTGGTCTAAATCACGATCGGAAAGGCAAAGGTGCAGCTTGCAGGTTTGGCTGTTGCGGTGTTGGTGACCTTTTGCTCATCCATGCAGCGATTGCGCTGGCTTGGGAGGGTGTCTGTCTAGCCGCAAGGATGGAATTGTTTTCGCTGTCGCGGATTGGATTGAGCCTGGCTTGGATCTGGCTAAGGCCTTCCAGGCTGAGAGGATTCCCCTACTACGTTTCCTACTCAGTCATGACCTTGAGTTGGCTTGATTTGGAAGCCGCAGCAATTGCCGTATTCCAGACGCCAGTTCACTCGATCAATCAAGCAGTCGGGGAATGTTTGTCTCATGAGCAGTAATTCCTGCTCGCAAACCGATGGATACTCCTCTGCAATTCTTTGCAGGGAACAGTGAAAGTCTTTGATGAACCAGCCAATACCATCTGGGGCGGGCTGCCATTCCGTTTCATATCCCTCTTGGCGACGTAATTCCACCAGCTTCTCAAGGCGATCCTGGATTGAACCTGAGCCGAGCTGATGGCGGTAGAGGTTGGCTTTTTTGAGTGCTTGTTGACTTAGTAGTGACGTAAATGTCTCGGGAGACAGGGCGGCTGTCATGGACTCCATCAAGCCGAGGGCGAAATGCTCACTGCCATCAGGGAAGTGATGGTGTCCCTGCGTTGTCAATTGCCAGAGGTTCGAGGGTCGCCCTGGGCCTGAGGGAGTTGGGCTGGCCTCTACCAGACCATCGTCTTCGAGGCTGCGTAGATGGCGACGCATTGCTTGGACTGAGATGCCCAACGATGCAGCCAGGTTTGCCGCACTACTCTCACCCTGCCGCAATAGCAGAGTGAGGGTTGCTTCGCGGGTAGGTGCCTGCGCCTCTGTGGTCATGGATAGTTAGTGCTCCTATAACCATGCCACGCAGAAACAGAAGGTGGCGGGAGAGGTTGCGTTAGATCAGGTTTAAGGCAGGGTTCAATCCGCAATCCTATGGACACAATCTGGTTGAGTCTTGAACAGTGCTTCACCAAGCGGCCAGTCACCTCAAGGCCTTTTGCCCTAGGCTGCTTGAATCGAAACCTATTGGTTTCGTTTCTCCTGAGAGCCTTCAACGGCTTCTTGTTTATTCATGTCGTCGTGCCTAAGTTGATTGGCCCATCCTTTTTCTCGATGCCATGCCAGATGGGGCCCTCCATATTTCACAAGCAAAGGCCTTTGTCTAGAGGGTGTCAAAACCCTCACTCCCTTCTGATCGGCTATCAATTATGACCAGCCAAAGCCACGTTGGGCAGCTTGTTTCACAGCCTTATAAGTATGGGTTTGTTACTGAGATCGAAACTGAAAAGATCCCTAAGGGTCTTGATGAAGACGTTGTTCGCTTGATTTCGGAAAAGAAAAATGAGCCGCAGTTCCTGCTTGATTTTCGGATCAGGGCCTATCGGCACTGGCTTAAATTGCAGGCACCTGATTGGGCAGGCCTTGGTTATCCACCGATAGATTATCAAGATATTGTTTATTACGCGGCACCTAAACAGAAGGAGAAAAAAAATAGCCTTGATGAGGTTGATCCGACTTTGTTGGAAACTTTTGATAAGCTTGGTATTCCACTTAGTGAACAAAAGCGCTTATCAAATGTGGCTGTTGATGCAGTATTTGACAGCGTTTCGATTGCAACCACCTATAAAGAAAAGCTTGCTGAGCATGGAGTGGTCTTTTGTTCCATTACTGATGCTGTGAATGAGTATCCAGAATTGGTTCGCAGATATCTTGGCACAGTTGTGCCTTCGAATGATAATTATTTTGCAGCGTTGAACTCAGCTGTTTTCAGCGATGGCTCTTTTGTTTTTATCCCTAGGGGTGTGGAATGCCCGATGGAATTATCTTCTTATTTTCGTATTAATTCGGGCGATATTGGACAATTTGAGCGGACTTTGATTGTTGCAGAAGAGGGGGCATCAGTGAGTTATCTCGAGGGTTGTACAGCTCCGATGTTTGATACCAATACACTCCATGCTGCTGTTGTGGAGTTGGTGGCACTTGATGATGCTTCGATCAAGTATTCCACGGTGCAAAACTGGTATGCCGGTGATGAGAATGGCGTTGGAGGTATTTACAACTTTGTCACCAAGCGAGGGCATTGCTGTGGTGAGCGCAGTAAAATTAGTTGGTCACAAGTAGAAACAGGCTCAGCGATTACCTGGAAGTATCCAAGTTGCATCTTGCAAGGTGCTGATTCCGTAGGTGAATTTTATTCCGTTGCTCTCACAAATCATCGTCAGCAGGCAGATACGGGTACAAAAATGATCCATCTAGGGCCTCGTACTCGCTCTACGATTGTGAGCAAGGGCATCAGCGCAGGCCATTCTGCGAACAGCTATCGCGGTTTGGTACAGATGGGTCCAAAGGCTGTCAATGCCAAGAATTACAGCCAGTGTGATTCCATGCTGATTGGTGACCAGGCAGGAGCCAACACCTATCCCTATATACGCAGTCAGCAGCCTGATGCCAGTATTGAGCATGAGGCCAGTACCTGCAGAATCTCAGAAGATCAGCTTTTTTATCTTCAGAGCCGGGGCATAGATTTTGAAGCTGCAATTTCGATGATTGTTAGTGGATTTTGTCGAGATGTTTTTAGTCAGTTGCCAATGGAGTTTGCTGCTGAGGCTGATAAGCTATTGGCTCTGAAATTGGAGGGTTCGGTTGGATAATGAATTGCTGCGTTGGCTTAACCTCTCCTAATTCTTTTCGTTTCTCATAGTGATTTCTCTCGATGCTCCAGTACTGATAGAGATACGCGACTTGTGTGCCTGCGTTGATGATCAGCCTATTCTTAATGGAGTAAATCTCACCATCCGTGCAGGCGAGATTCATGCCTTGATGGGTCGTAATGGCAGCGGCAAAAGCACTTTGTCTAAGGTCTTGGCAGGGCATCCTGCTTACAAAGTCACGGAGGGCAGTGTTCTTTATCGCGGTGAGGATTTACTTCCTCTTGAGCCAGATGAGCGCTCTCGAATTGGGCTCTTTCTCGGCTTTCAGTACCCGGTTGAGATTCCTGGTGTGAGTAATCTTGAGTTCCTGCGGGTATCTACGAATGCCCGTCGCCTAGAACAAGGCCTGGAGGAATTGGACACCTTTGCGTTCGAAGACTTTGTGCGTGAGCGTCTCGGCTTGGTGCAGATGGACCCAGCTTTTCTAGACCGTTCGGTGAATGAGGGCTTCAGTGGTGGAGAGAAGAAGCGCAATGAGATTTTGCAAATGGCTTTACTAGAACCTCTTGTAGCGATTCTCGATGAAACCGATTCCGGTTTGGATATCGATGCTTTGCGCATCGTTTCTGGGGGTGTCAATCAACTCGCAAATGTTGATAATGCCACCCTGTTGATTACTCATTACCAGCGTCTACTTGATCTAATCAAACCCGACTACGTGCATGTGATGGCCGCGGGGAGGATTGTGCGCTCCGGTGATAAGGCGCTGGCTCTTGAGTTGGAGCAACGAGGTTATGAATGGGTGGATCGTGAATTGGATGCACTGGAGATGACTTGATGGTGGAATCCCCCATCAAGAACTCCTCAGCTCTCGATGACTGGTGTGAGCGGCTCTTGCACAGTCTGGAAGCCCCATCAGGTCCGATGGCTGCCTGCCAGGCTCAGTCGCGTAATCAGCTTGAAACCCTCTCTGCTCCTCATCGTCGACAGGAGGCATGGCGTTTTTGTGATCTTGCACCCATCGCTGAACTTGAGCCTCGACAGATTCGCTCTCTAGGTGAGCCATCGGCTCCTAGTGTTTCTGATCAGGTGACACGTCTGGTCTTAGGGACGGGGCAGGATCCTTTCGCTGGAGTGACTCTCCCGAAGGGCCTGTCGCCGCTTAGTGATGCGGAACTCAAGCATTCCCTTGGGCAAACTTTCAACCTGGCGACATCCAAAGGCCAATGGCCGGTGGCGCTTAATCAGGCCATCGCTTCACAAGTCATTGGCTTGCGGGTTCGCGGGACAGTTGATAACCCTCTTGAATTGGTGTGTGATGCCGGCGCCGATCGGGGTGTTTTTGCCGTGCGGGTGCTCTTGCTGCTTGAGGAAAAGGCCAAGCTTGAGCTGCTACAAGTTCAGCTGAGTTCAGGTGCCAATCTCACCAGTGTTTTGGTGGAAGCCCACTTGCAAAGTGAGGCCAAGTTGCGTCATGGCCTTCTAGCTTTCGGCCATCCTCAAGCTGCATTGTTGGCTCATCTTGATGTTGAGCAGGAACCAAGCAGTGATGTTTCCCTGGTGAGTGTCTGTCAAGGTTGGGGTGTGATTCGTCATGAGCCCCAATTGATTCAGTTGAATGGTGGTGCTAAGAGTCAATTGCGGGCCCTTCAACTGGTGCAGGCTAATCAGCTTGCTGATACTCATTCCTGCGTGCGTTTTAATGGCCCAGAAGGAACTTTGGATCAACTTCACAAGGCAGTTGCGGCAGGTCATGGCCGCAGTGTTTTTAATGGGGTGGTGCAGGTGCCTCGTGAGGCGCAGCGTACTGATGCCGCTCAGCTAAGTCGTAGCTTGCTGCTCTCAGATCGGGCCCGAATTGATACCAAGCCTGAGTTGGAAATTGTTGCTGACGATGTGAAATGCGCCCATGGGGCCACTGTGAGTCGGCTGCAGCCGGAGGCACTTTTTTATCTTCAAAGTCGCGGAATTTCTCCTGATCAAGCCGCACAGCTTTTACTGCGCGCGTTTTGTGATGAGGTGATTTGCATGCTCCCATCGACTGCAGGGGCCTGGCGGCCATTAGCTCGATTGTTGGATGGGGTTTGAGCCGATCATGACCTCTTCCGTTAGTTCAGAGCAGAGCATGCCGTTGGCTATGGCTGCTGTAGAAGCTTCAGCCAACCTGGCAGAGCTCACGCGAGCGGATTTCCCGCTACTGGCGCAGACCGCCTGCTTAGGCCAGCCCTTGATTTACATGGACCATGCCGCGACAAGTCAGAAGCCGCGGCAGGTGCTGGAAGCATTGCAGCACTACTACGACCATGACAACGCCAATGTGCACCGTGGTGCCCATCAGTTGAGTGTTCGGGCTACAGAGGATTTTGAACGAGCACGTCAGAAGGTGGCTGATTTCATTGCTGCCTCAAGCGCGCGGGAAATCGTTTTCACCAGGAATGCGAGTGAGGCTATCAACCTGGTGGCTCGCAGTTGGGGAGATGCCAACCTCCATGAGGGTGACGAGGTGCTGCTCACCTTGATGGAGCACCACAGCAACATTGTCCCTTGGCAGATGCTTGCCAAGCGAACAGGTTGTGTGCTGCGCTTTGTCGACCTCACCGATTGCGGGGAGCTTGATTTAAATGATCTACGGCACAAGCTCTCAGAGCGCACCCGTTTAGTCAGCCTGGCTCACTTGAGCAATGTGCTGGGTTGTTTTAACCCTATCTCTGAGGTCACTGCAGAGGCTCATCGCTTCGGTGCTCTGGTGTTGCTGGATGCTTGCCAGAGCTTGCCACATATGCCTGTGGATGTGTCCCGGCTTGGATGTGACTTTCTCGTGGGTTCTTCCCACAAATTGTGTGGTCCTACCGGGATGGGTTTTCTTTGGGCTCGAGAGGAGTTGCTTGATGCCATGCCGCCTTTCCTCGGCGGTGGCGAAATGATTCAGGATGTTTATCTCGACCACAGCAGCTGGGCTGATCTGCCCTACAAGTTTGAAGCAGGTACCCCTGCTATCGGGGAAGCTATTGGTATGGGCGTTGCGCTCGACTACCTGAAGCAGGTTGGCCTTGATCGTATCCACGCTTGGGAGCAGCAGCTCACGCTGCAATTGTTTGATCGCCTTCAAGACATCGATGGGTTGACGATTCTGGGCCCAACTCCTCAGCAGGAGCCTGATCGAGCCGTCCTGGCGGCTTTCACGGTTGATGGCTTGCATCCCAATGATATTGGCGCCTTGCTTGATTCAGCAGGCATTTGTATTCGTAGCGGCCACCATTGCACCCAGCCTTTGCATCGTCACTATGGGATACCTGGATCAGCTCGTGCCAGCCTGAGCTTCACCAACACACCAGAAGAAGTCGATCGCTTTGCTGAGGAATTGGTTGCGACGATTGGCTTCCTAAGACAGCACAGCTAGAGCTTTAGGTGACGGCGGAAGAATTGCTCAGTTGTTTCTAAGACTTTGATCTTGACAGCACTGTCGCGAAAGCCGTGGCCTTCCTGCTCAAAAATGTGGAGTTCAACTGGTATGCCGTTTTCTCGTAGGGCATTGGCCATCTGTTCTGTTTGCTCTGGGGGAACCACCTTGTCTTGAAGTCCCTGAAAGAAGATCACTGGGCATTGGATCTTGTTGGCATGTAGGAGAGGTGAGCGGTTTTCGTAAAGTTGTCTTTGCTCGGGCCAACGGCCTATCAGGTGATCGAGGTATCGAGATTCAAATCGATGGGTGTCCTCGGCCATGGCGGTGAGATCAGTCACTGCATAACGGCAGGCAGCAGCGCGAAATACATCGGTGAAGCAAAGGCAGGCCAGGGTGGTAAACCCACCGGCACTACCTCCTTCAATGGCGATTTGTGTTGGATCTGCCTTCTTGCATTTCACTAATGCACGTGCTGCTTCGGCGCAATCCGTGACGTCTTCTTCTCCCCAGCCTCCCCGCAGGCGTTCGCGGTATGCACGGCCAAATCCAGTGGAGCCGCCATAGTTCACATCCACCACTCCCCAGCCTCTAGACGTCCAGAACTGAATGCTGAGGCTTAGACCGCGGCTGGCCATGCTGGTAGGGCCGCTATGGCTTTTGACAAGCAGTGGAGCAGGGCCTTTGCTGCCATTGATTGGCGGGTAATACCAGGCATGGGTTGCCTGCCCAAGGCAGCCTTCAAACCAGATAGGCTCCGCAACGCTGATCGCATCAGCATTCAGTAAAGGTTCACTGGCAGGTGTGTGCTTCCAGCTGCCACAGTTGAGGTTGAGCTCCAGTAGCCCAGGACCCGTGGTGGCATTGCTGGCGATGGCTACGGCTCGACCTTCCTGCGCCTGTAGACCAGTTAGATCATCAAAAGGTTGGTTGACGTTACTGATTTGTCCATCATCGGCCAGGCGGCTCAGCCTCCAAGAACCCTGGTCACAGATGGCGGTCAGAATTTGCTCTCCATCCCAGGCGCTGGTGCTCATGCCATAAACCCACTGCGGCATGCCGGTTTCGGCTGAAATCGGCCAGGGGCGTCGCCAAGTGGGTGGAACAGTGGGGTCTGTCGTCAGATTTGCCACCATCAGATTCCACCAGCCGCTGCTGTCTTCGCTGACAACCAGCTCTCCATTGGGTAGCCAAAGGGGCTGGAAAACGGATGTTTGTTTGTGATCAAGTGGACTGCTACCAGCTAGACAGGCCGAGCTTTTGATCAAACCAGCAGGGTCGAGGCTGGCCCACCAGAGTTGGCTTGCCTCCCAGGGCATGGCCGGTTGTTGCCATTCCACCCAGGCCAGCTGATCTCCATTGGGGCTGAGGATCGCGTAACCAGCAAAATCAGCAGGGCGATGCAACACCTTGGCAGGTTGGTTCTCATGGTTGAGGGAGAAGGTCACCAGCCAGTCCCGCTTGTCTGCTTCCATGATTCCGAGCCAGCGCTGCCGTGGTAGGTCAATCAGGCCATCAGCAAGTTGGGCATCGTTAGGTTTTGAGAGGCGAAGCGGAGGCTTGAGCGGAGATAATGCCTTCTTACTTTTTGTGGCCTGGTTGAGGCCCTGCCAGCGCTGGAACCAGAGGCAGCCATCGGCATCATCGATCCAGGCCATCAGTAGCTGGTTGTCTTGGCAGGCTGTTGCTAGGGCCCCTCCTCCGTAATCGTGAATACGACTACGCAGGTTGGCTGGGGCCGGTGTCAGCTCTTGGGGGGGGTGGTCAGATTCACCCCAGGGACGGATAAGGGCAGTGGTGCGACCATGCTCCTGAGGACGTTGCTCCAGCCAAAGCACCCAGTCATCAATCAGGCGCGGTTCTTTGAGGGTGGGTGTTCGTCCAAGAGCGCGGCTGGCAGAAAGAGGTTGAGTGGTTTGGTTCTGGTTTTGCTGGGCATGGCTTGTGCTTTCCATGGCGGTTTGGGGTCTGATGTGCGGTGGAGTTGCCTAAACTCAATCAACTGATGCTGAGACTTTTCTTTGGCTCGAAGCTTCGCTCAGCTGGCACGTACGGCCGAAAAAAATACGGGCTCTGTTGCTGTCCCGAAGGAGCCGCTTGATCATCCGCCCCTTCAAATTCACACTTTGGGCAATGGGGTTTTGCGGCAATCCACCCGTCGGATTGGCAAGGTTGATGAATCTGTGAGGGACTTGGTGAGGGACATGCTTCGCAGCATGTATGCAGCTAAGGGGATTGGTTTGGCTGCCCCGCAGGTGGGAATTCATAAACAGCTCTTGGTTCTTGACCTAGATCTGGAAACCCCTACAACCCCGCCAGTGGTTTTGATCAATCCCGAGATCATTAGCTCCAGTGCAACTGTCGAAACCTATGAGGAAGGCTGCCTGAGCATCCCAGGCGTTTATCTCAATGTGGTGCGGCCTAGTGAGATCGTGCTCAGTTTTCGCGATGAGATGGGACGACCACGCAAAATGAAGGCCGACGGCCTGATGGCTCGCTGCATCCAGCACGAGATGGATCACCTTGAAGGTGTCCTTTTTGTCGACAGGGTCACCGATGAGAATGAGCTCAGCCTTGAGTTAAAGGAGCATGGCTTCAAGCGGGCTGATGTTCGTCCACTGGTTTGAATGCGTTGGCTGAAGCCTTTGAGGATGCTTTCCTTGACTGTTTCTTGTCTGTTTGGCGTCGCGTTTTGATTGTTTCTTTCTTTGCCTTGCTTTGAAGCGCTTGTGAGATCCATCTCTTGGGGCTTTAGCGACTGGCAAGCTTCTGCTGGTTGCAGCTTCAGGCATGGTGGATTCACTGTTGGTCATGATTCGACTCAACAAACCGGCCTTAGGGGGCAGCCGATTGCTCGGCAGACTTTTACGATTCGATCAGAATCTTGCAGGCCTTGATGGCTCGTTATTTCCCCTCTGCAGTTGCTCTGGTCCTGGTAGGTGCGACGGGCCTGACTGGATGGTCGTCATCTGTCCAGGCTCAGGGATCTCTCTTTACAGCAGCCCCTGTTGAGCAGAGCAGATTCATTTTGGTGGGTGCCCCGATTGGCAAGGGTGAGAGGTCGCAGTTGAATATCTACGAACAACGCAGTAGCAAAAGAGCCTGTTTTGCAGTAGATGGAAGCTTGCCGGCTGTTGTTGATCCTCTGCTTGCGAGGTTTGATTTCACCGGGATTTGCAATCGATACATTGACGGCAATGGGTATTCGTTGCGGATAGGGGGCGATGACCTAGGAACTCACTATCGCTTGAGTGTGGTGAGGACTGATGGGGATATGCATTTGCTAGCCATCCCCACTAGGGACACCTCTAATCCAACCCTGATCGTGGCGAGGGCTGGTGGTTCTGGGGTCTCTAGCAGTGATTTCCTTAAGTTGGACTTCGAGCCTGGTTGGCAATTGATGCGTCGCCAATATGGGCAACGTACGCTTGGCCATCTGTATGTGTTCAGCGACACTTGGCCTGGGAGTTCAGATGAAAACGTCACCGCTGAGGAAGTTGTTGAGGAGGAAGTAGTAGTTGAGGAAGTGGCTGAGGAGGAAACTGTTGAGGAATTAGTAGTTGAGGAAGTAGTAGCTGAGGAGGAAGTTGTTGAAGACATAACTCCTGAGGCATCAACTGTTGAATCTGCTGATTGATAAGCAGATTCAGACTGCTACTCTGCAGTGCTCAAAATGGTTACTTGCTCAATGAACCAAGTCATGGTTCGAGAAAATGAGCGAAGTTAATTTGTCAGCACCGTTTTAGTGGCAAGTATCTAAGACTATGATTTTTACTGGTCTAAAGAGTACCCTCTGTCACGAGACTCCCCTGTAGAGAATAATATGCGCAAGAATCAGAAGTATAGTAGCCACAGTGCATTCCATTGGCGTGAGTTTTGCTAGTTTAAATAATTTTTTCTTAGAGCTGATTGGGAAGTGTGGCTGCCTGTTGATATTATTCGTAGCCTGATTGGGCGTTAGGGCGTAACTAAAATCAGTTCAACAGTATCTTTGCTATGGCACATATTCCTAATGGCCTGTGCAAATAAATGGTTTGCCTATGGGCTGGAATACAGCTTGAATTACCTTGGCGAAGATTAATAATCAACTCCATTTGATTCGATTTTAGCCTCGTTGGAATAAGCCTGATACGGATGATTGCTGAACTCGAAGGAAATTAGCTGGCGAGTTGCTTGGCAATGATGGCGAAATCTTCTTTGGCATCGCCACAATCAAAACTACGGAAACACATTGTTTCCGCTATCGCATTTTTATTGACTTTATCTTGATCATGAAGATCTGCCAAAGACCTAGCGACTCTAAGAATCCTTAGACCGCTGCGGGCACTGAGTCTGCGGTGATTGACAACTTGCTCCCAGAGTTCTAGAGCCTCTTCATCCAGCTGGCCGATTTTTCCTAAATCCTGGGCCGAGAGGTCACGATTGAGCTTCCCATCAGGATTGCGAACAAGCATCCGCGCGCGTGCGCGCAAGATCTGCTCGATGCCGATTAACTCTTGATCATTGAGATCAGTGGGAGTTATGCCGGTAACCGATTTGCGCAGCTGAGCTGCGGGTAGGTGCTTGAGCCGCAGTTGTAGATCCAGGCGATCCAATAAGGGGCCAGAGAGGCGGCTCCAATACCGCTGGCGTTGGGATTGGCTACAGCGGCAAGGATGCTCTTCATCTCCAAACCACCCGCATGGGCAGGGATTGGTTGCTGCTACAAGGGTGATTTGAGCAGGGAAGGCAGATGTCTGCCGGGCTCGACTCAGACGAATGACTCCTTCCTCGAGTGGTTGTCGAAGTTGGTCGAGAACTTTGCGTGGAAATTCAGCTAGTTCATCGAGAAACAACACACCACCATGGGCAAGGCTCAGTTCTCCTGGCCTGGGGTTTGCACCGCCTCCAACGAGGGCAGCAATCGTGCAACTGTGATGGGGAGCCCGGAAGGGTCGCTGTTGCATCAACTGGGGAGTGCTCTTCAGCATTCCCGCCACAGAGTGAATACTGGTGATTTCCAAGGCCTCTTGGCGCGTGAGCGGCGGCAGCAGCTGCGCTAAATGTTGAGCCAAAAGTGTTTTTCCACAGCCAGGTGGCCCCACCATCAGGAGGTGATGGCCTCCGGCAGCAGCCAAGGCAAGGGCTTTATGGCCCAAGGTGCAACCAAGCAGTGGATGACGTTGATCGTTTGGTTTGCGCGTGATGTTTGCTGTGACGGCCGCGTTGGAGATGTGTGTAGGTGCTAGTGGTTGGGGTTGGTGCAATAGATCCACAACCTCGCTGAGGGAATGAGCAGCTCGTACTGTTAATCCAGGTACAAGGCTTGCTTCTGCTGCATTGGCTGATGGCACCACTAGCGCTCTTACGTTTTGCGCAGCGGCCAGGTTGGCAATGGCAAGGATTCCTCTGCAGGGCCGCAAGCTGCCATCGAGTCCGAGTTCTCCAGCGCAGCAGAGATTCGCAAGCAACGGACCATCCAGCTGCCCACTGGCTACCAATAGGGCCAGGGCGATAGGTAGATCAAAGGCAGGTCCCTCTTTACGAAGATCGGCAGGAGCCAGGTTCACCACGACTCGCACGAGTGGCCCGCGAAAGCCACTGTTGCGCAGTGCTGATCGCACTCGCTCACGAGACTCCTGTATGGCGGCGTCGGGTAGCCCTACCAGTTGCAGCCCTGGCAGCCCAGGCACTAGATCCACTTCCACGGTGACGGCTAGGGCCTCAATGCCATGCAGAGAACCACTCAGGCAACGTGCCAGCATTTGTAATCAGACGGTGCATGGATTTCATGCCCCAGCCGTCCCATCCTCAGACTGTGACTCAATGGCTGGTGACACCATTTTTGGCCAGATGCTTCGCGGTGAGATTCCTTGTGATGAGGTTTATAGCGATGAGAGATGTCTGGCCTTTCGCGATATTCAGCCTCAGGCCCCGGTTCATGTGCTGGTGATCCCCCGTAAACCGCTGGAAAGTCTGCGGGCCGCTGATTCCACGGACTCGGAGTTGCTGGGGCATTTGCTGCTGGTGGCAGCCAGGGTGGCCAAGCAGGAGGGCCTTGATGACTTTCGCACCGTGATCAATAGTGGTCTTGAGGCAGGACAAACCGTTTTTCATCTTCATGTTCATGTGATAGGTGGCCGTCCGCTGGCCTGGCCTCCCGGTTGAGGATTGAACTGGCAAGAATGACGCGATGACAACCACTATCAGGAGGGGGGCTCTGAAGGGCCTGCCTAATCAGCTCGGCAAGTTCCGGAGGCTTGCTCAGCCTTTCTTTCTGCCGCTCGACCAAGCCAACGGATGGCAATTTATTGGGCTGCTGGTCGCGCTGATTTTTTGTGTTGGTGGACTTGTCCTCGTTGCCCTTACGGGGCTGATTGCAGTTCTTGAACGACTTCAGCCAGTTCTAACGGAGAACTATTTCGGAGGCGTTGCTGGCACGATCAAGACGATCTGGTCGAGCTGGTGGGGCTGGGCATTCTCTGGCCTGTTCGTGATTGGAGCAGGCAGTTTCTTTGGCATGCGTCAGCAGTTGCGTCACAAACGCTGGCTGCATTGGTTGATGCTTGCTGTCATCGTTCTGATGCTATTGGCTGTGAATGGCATTAATGCGGGTATTGGATTTATTGCTAGGGATCTCACCAATGCTCTCGTGGAAAGAGAGGAAAGCGGTTTTTACCGGATTTTAATTATTTATGCCTGTTGCTTTGTTGTTGCACTACCAATAAGAGTTTCGCAGATCTTTTTCACATTGAAGCTCGGGATCATTTGGAGGGATTGGCTTTCGCGCAGCCTGATTTCTGACTTCATGAGCAATCGTGCGTATTACGTTTTAGACCCCAATGACGAGCAGGCTACGGACGTTGATAACCCCGATCAGCGCATTACAGATGACACTCGCTCGTTTACGGCACAGAGTCTTCAATTTACCCTTGGTGTATTTGATGCGATTCTTACATTTTCTCTGAATATACTTATCCTTTGGGGTATTAGCAGGACACTGACATTTTCTTTATTTGGATATGCTTCCTTCGCCACTGCTGTTTTGATTGTGGCTGGGAGAAAACTGGTCAAAATTAATTTTGACCAGTTGCGATTTGAAGCTGATTTTAGGTATGGACTGGTTCATATCCGTAATAATGCAGAGTCAATTGCCTTTTATTCAGGGGAAGAGCCTGAGCAGGAAGAGACGCAAAGAAGGCTTGGATCTGTGGTGAAAAACTTTAACCTGCTGATTGTTTGGCAAGTGATTATTAGCGCTATGCAGCGTTCGTCGACTTATGCTGGAGTTTTCTTCCCGTATGTGATTATGGCGGTCCCGTACTTTGCGGGCGAAATTGATTATGGAAGTTTCGTTCAAGCAGGTTTCGCATTTAATATGGTTGAGGGCTCGTTATTTTTTGTTGTCAATAGAATTGATGAGCTTGCACAATTTACGGCCGGGGTTACTCGTTTGGAAGGCTTTCAAGCGAAGGTTGAGAAGATTAGTCGGCAGACTGCTGTTGTTGATTCGCCGACTTTCTCTAGTGGAAATTCTATCTTGATTCAGCACGCTGATTTATATCCCCCTAATGGAGGTCAACAGATTATTAATGACCTGAGCCTGAATGTTGAGGAGTCAGAGAAACTTCTTGTTGTTGGTCCATCAGGCTGTGGCAAGACCTCTTTGCTACGTATGATTAGTGGTCTTTGGAATCCACGTCAGGGGAGTGTTCAACGACCTGCCTCGGGTGACTTGTTATTCATCCCTCAGAAGCCTTATATGATTTTGGGCTCACTTCGTGAGCAGCTTTGTTATCCAGCTGATGAAGATCGTTTCAGCGACGATCAATTGAAAGCAGTTTTGGAGGAGGTTAGGCTTCTTCAGATCGTTGAGCGCTATCCAGATCTTGATGTCAAGCAAGATTGGCCGCGGATCCTTTCGCTGGGAGAGCAGCAGCGTTTGGCTTTTGGACGTTTGCTGTTGAATGCGCCTCGTTTTGTTGTTCTTGATGAAGCGACGAGTGCTTTGGATGTCAAGATCGAGAAGCATCTCTACAAGCTTCTAGAGGATCGTGATTTGGCTGTCATCAGTGTCGGCCATCGCTCGACCCTTATCGACTTCCACGATTCCGTGCTTGAACTTTTAGGGAATGGCAAATGGCGTTTGATCCCGACCGCCACCTATCTATTGTCTCAAGATCCTGACCTGGTTTGATGACCTCAACAAAGCAAAACCTTCCAGGCGATCAGGACCTTCCAAGCGAACAGGCTGTCTTCGAGGGATCCGAGCAGGGTTCTGAAAGTTCAGAGGTACAGCCACCCGTCAATAGTGCGACTACGGGAGATCCTCCCGCTTTTGGTTGGAGTGCCTATGCAGAACGGGTCAATGGGCGTTTCGCGATGATTGGATTGGCCGCTGTGCTGCTCATCGAAGTGGTGAGTCGCGACACCTTCTTGCATTGGGCCGGTTTGCTGTCCTGAGTGGTTGGGTTGTCGAATCAGCTTGGTAAACGGATCAGGTCCACATCCCAACGACCATCTCGGCTGACTTGAACTGCTAGAAGTCGACCCTCGCCATCCAGAATCACATCGCGAGGGATCCCTTTGGCGCTGAGCTCAAGCCGATGAACAGTACCCATACTGCGGTGATAGAGCAACAGTTCCGTTTGGTCGTCACGCTGTCTTACCAGTGCCAGGCGTTCGCCATTGGCACTCACGCTCACACTGATTGGCTGAGCATCAGCTCGATTCAGGCCAGGAAGTAGTACCGGTCTGCGGCTACGTAGATCGATCAATTCAATTCTTTCTTTTCCTTGATGGTTGGCCAGAGTGGCCAACCAACGCTCGCCAAGGGCCGGTTGGCGACGACTGCTAGCGGATTGGAGCAGTGAGCGATTGATGCCTTGGAGTGGCCTCAATGCTTCTCTTCCGCAAGCAACCAGCCCAAAGCAAATAAGCAGAGTTACAAGCCAACTCGGCAGATCTCGTAAGAACCCATATTTCACGGCCTACCCTCTTTAGTCGGCGTTGAGCGCTTCAGTCCTCTGATTTGATCTGGTTCAAGTATTTGAGATAGATCGAAGAGCTCTACGCGCCAATGGCCCTGATCGGCCACTTGCAGAGCTAACTGGCGTGCATCTGGTGCAAGGCTGAGGCTCACAGGATCTCTCCCCCCCGGTAGGGGGAGCGGGTGGATCCTTCCGGTTAGACGGTCTTCAATGATCGTTAGGCGTCGATTGCCTTTTTGTGTGATGACTGCCAGATAGCGTCCACTCCAGCTCAGGGAGGGAGAACTGTGAGGTTGGTGACGGGAGAAATGGCGTAGTGGCAGGATCTTTCCGTCTCTAAGATCGCGGAGCTGAACGGTTGGCCTGCCTCGCTGATCGACGATCACTGCCAGCATTTCGCCATTGCCGCTGAGGGCCGGGTCTTGCTGGCTGCGCTGAAGCAGGCCACCGGGTGCTCTCTCAATCGAATTGATGCAGCTCCCAAGGCTGAGGCAGCCAAAAAGCAGGATCAGTTGCCGCAGATTGTTGGCAATGGTCTTCAGTCGTCAAAACGGGAACTGTTGTCGCGAGGTCTTGAACTTCGCGGAGCTGAGCGTCCTGGCTCAGGCATTGATGATGAAGGAGGAGCAGTTTCTGTTCTGGTGGCTGAGGGATTGCCTTGGGTTCGGGAGGGTTTTGATGCTGTGGGCCTGGATCCCGTCGACCTGGACTTTGCAGGAGAGTAGGCCGCATCTTCAGCCTCTGGACGAATCTGAGACCCTTGAGGGACACCAGGTTTTCTTGATGAGGCGTAGCCCCCTCTGGTCGTAGGTCTTGGCTCGTTGCTTAATTGGGTTCGATTGCTGGTTTGTTGATTGGCTGAGGGACGGCTGCCCCGGCGTTGATCTTGGCGAACATTGCGGCGTTCTCCAAAGTCAGGACGATTGTTCTGTTCATCATCCTGGCGGCCGAAGCGGGCCATGCGCCGAGAGCGTTCTGAGTCTTCGCCCCAGGACTCTTCCTCCTTGTTGCGGCGGCGGCTTGCTGCTTGTTCTGGTATTGCAGCTCTTGTGGTTTTGCGGGGCCGGTATAAGTCTTCCTGAGGGCGGTCAGCATCGTCGTTATCTCGACTGGAGAAGCGTCTTCGAACCGGTTGGGGTTCCTCAAAGCGGTCATAGGGTTCATCCCAGCCACCCCTTAGGCCACCCTCTCTCCCCTGGTTGATAGGCGGGGCTGGTTCATCATCGAAATAAGAGGAACGCCGAGCCCCCTCGACAGCTACGCCTCTCAATCTGACACTTTCGTAGGCGAAAAAAATGGTGGTGCCTGCTAGCAGGAAGACGCCGAACTGCAGGATCGGATCCAGGCGCCACCCCTGAAAAAAGAAAACCCCACCACAAAGCAGGCCAATGGCTGCGAAAAAGACGTCGTAGTCGCGTGCTAAGGCAGGCTTGAACGATCGCATGAAATACAGCAGAGCACCGCCTACTGCAAGCACGATTCCACAAATGCTGCCCCAGTTAAGACTGGCATTGACCACAATTGCGCCCCCTGAAAACGCCTGAACAGGAGGTTGAAAACCAACCTCGTTGAGCTCAGTCTACGAAGTGCGCCAAGGGTGCTTTGAAGTTTCGGTCAACCTGATCACTTGCGATACATCTGGTCGTTTTGACTGATCAACACAAGGGCAACGGCAGCTGGTATTACCACGATTACTGCGGCCCAAACGAGGCTGCTTAGATAATTGGCGAGAGAAGCGGTCATAGCAGTGGTTCTGACTTGGGCAAGGCCATCATGATCTTAATGATCAGGGGTGACTTTCTACGATGGAACTGCTGATGCTTTGAGCTTTGTGACACCAGTTCTGATTCAAGCGCTGCCAACACTGCATCTGGTTCTGGCCTTTTCGCTTGCGTTTTGGACGCTGACATTTATCTTCCGGATCGTGCTCTCTTGGTATCCCCAGGTGAAGCTCAGCGAGGGGTTTTGGCCTTTGGTGAGTTGGCCTACGGAGCCTCTTTTGGCGATAACCCGCCGTGTGGTGGCTCCCATTGGTGGAGTGGATGTCACTCCCGTGATATGGGCTGGATTGATCAGTTTGTTGAGGGAGTTGTTGGTTGGCCAGCAAGGACTGCTTTCTCAGATGCTTCTTAAGAGCCAGGCCATTGCGTGAGATTGAGCGAAGCAATTTCAGTCGAGCATGTCCTGCTCGACGAATTTGGTGTGAACATCTCCTCTAAGAAATTCTTCTCGATTGAGCAGTTCGAGATGGAACTCAACTGTGGTGGGGATGCCTGTGACAGCACATTCATTGAGTGCTCTTTTCATTCGTTTGAGGGCCGCGTCTCGGTTATGCCCCCAGGCGATCACCTTGCCAATCAATGAATCGTAGAAAGGCGGTATGTCGTAGCCGGTATAGACGTGGCTGTCGATGCGTACCCCTGGTCCTCCTGGTGGTAACCAACCTGTGATTTGCCCTGGTGAGGGGCGGAAGTTGTGGGTGGAGTCTTCAGCATTGATTCGACACTCGATGGCATGGCCTCTTAGTTGGATGTCCTCTTGTTTGATGCTGATGGGATCGCCGCCGGCGATGTGCAGTTGTTCTGCGATCAAATCGATGCCTGTCACCATTTCTGTGACGGGATGCTCAACCTGAATACGGGTGTTCATTTCCATGAAGTAAAAGTCACCCTTGCGATCAAGTAGGAATTCCACGGTTCCAGCGCCTTCGTAGTTGATGCTCCTTGCGGCGGCCACCGCAGCCTCACCCATGCGGAGGCGTAATTCGGGGGTGAGGGCTGGGCTGGGGGATTCTTCCAACAGTTTTTGATGACGTCGCTGAATGGAACAGTCACGCTCGCCGAGGTGTATGACGTTGCCGTGTCGATCTGACAGGATCTGCACTTCGACGTGCCGGGGCCGGTCGATGAATTTCTCCATGTAGAGCCCAGGGTTGCCGAAGGCCGCTTCGGCCTCTCCTTGGGCGGCCTTGAAGAGGTTTTCCAGTTGGTCTGGCGTGGTTACCAGGCGCATGCCGCGGCCACCCCCGCCTGCAGTGGCTTTGATCATCACTGGGTAGCCCATTTCCTTCGCTAGCTCAGCTGCTTCTTCTGGATTGGCTAGCAAGCCCTCGCTGCCTGGCACAGTCGGAACACCGACTTGTTGCATGGTCGCCTTAGCGGTCGACTTGTCTCCCATGGAGCGGATTGCATGGGGGGAAGGACCTACAAAGGTGATGCCATGGTCACGACAGATTTCGGCGAATCTGTCGTTTTCGGCCAGAAATCCATAGCCCGGATGAATTGCATCGACCCCGCGGGAGGTGGCAGCCGCAAGGATATTGGGGATGTTTAGATAGCTCTTGCTGCTAGGGGCCTCGCCAACGCAGACGGCTTCATCAGCAAGTTGAACATGCAGCGCATTGCGATCCACGGTGCTGTAAACAGCCACTGTGGGGATATCCAGCTCTCTGCAGGTACGCAGAATTCTGAGGGCAATTTCGCCGCGGTTGGCGATCAGCACCTTGCCGATGGTCATCCCGCAGTAATCAGGCTTTGGGCGGATCGTATCAGCGCTCCTTGCCAGGCAACTTTGCAAAACGTTGGACCATTGGCCGGTATGATCCTCGATCGACGAAGCTCGCGAGGTTGAGTCGGCCACGCGGATGTGGTGGAATTGGTAGACACGCACGTTTGAGGGGCGTGTGGCTTCGGCCTTGCGAGTTCAAGTCTCGCCATCCGCATTCTTTCCTTACAACTTGACCTCACTCCCTCCAGCTGTCATGCCGGACGCTTCGCTGGCGGTGGTGCTGGTTTCCAATGGTCCAGGCGAACTAGCGACTTGGGTTAGACCCATTGCTGAGAGCCTGCATCGCAGCATTTTGATGCGTCCTCGCGCTGCAAGCTCGCCTATTGACCTGAGGCTGGTGTTGGTGCCTTGCCCGAATGCCACAGGACAGGAGGCTGATGCGGCTAGGCGATGGATTCAGTTTGAGCAGATCACGCCAGCACAGCAGTTTTGGAATTTGTTGTTCTTTCCCCGCCGCTATGGGCCATGGCCTCGCCAAGGAGTGGTGGTTTTCCTTGGTGGAGATCAGTTCTGGAGCGTGCTTCTTTCAGCCCGCTTGGGCTACCGCCATCTCACCTACGCCGAGTGGGTGGCCCGCTGGCCTCGTTGGAATGACTGCATTGCTGCGATGTCTCCGAAAGTGCGGGATCAGCTGCCACGTCGTTTCCGGGAACGTTGCACTGTGGTGGGGGACCTGATGGCGGATTTGTCTTGTCTTGCACGAGCTGAAGCTCCGCTGCCACAAGGCGACTGGGTGGCTTTATTGCCGGGGTCTAAACGGGCCAAGCTCTGCGTGGGGGTTCCTTTCCTGTTGGAGGCGGCTGATCGATTGGCTCGGCTGCGACCTGGATGTCGGTTTTTGCTGCCTGTTGCACCCACCACAAGCGTGAAGGAGTTGGAAAGCTTTATGAGTTCGAGCAATCCGATTGCTGCTGCCTATCGCTCAGCCATTGCCATGATCAGGCCAGCTGAGCTTGATCAGCCTTGGCGAAGATTGATCACCAGGGCCGGCACGGTCATCTATCTCCAAGAGGACCATCCTGCGCATGGTCCCTTGAGCCAATGTGATTTAGCTCTTACCACTGTGGGGGCAAATACGGCCGAATTGGGGGCGCTCGGTTTGCCAATGATTGTGATCGTGCCCACCCAGCATTTGGCTGTGATGCAGGCATGGGATGGCTGGATGGGTTTGTTGGCTCGGCTCCCTGGATTGCGTTGGTGCATTGGTGTCTTGCTCAGTGCATGGCGGCTGCGTCGCCATGGATTCCTGGCTTGGCCCAATATTTCTGCTGGACGCATGGTGGTTCCGGAACGAGTGGGCTCAATTTCGCCACAGGACATTGCTAATGAGGCGTCAGCTTGGCTGGAATCTCCTGAACGGCTCAGGGGGCTGCGCGAGGATCTGCGCAGCTTGCGTGGGCAACCTGGGGCTGTGTCTGCACTGGTTCAGCAGGTGCGTCGTTTGCTGCCCAAAGCTCTCGGTGCTTTTTAGATTTGAATGCTGTTTAGGGTCTTGCAGGTCCTTTCTCTGTTCCCTTCCATGTCCAGGTCTGATTCCTCCGCTTCCGATTCAGTGGATTGGATCAAGCTCAGCCCTGAGGAATGGCAGGCCAGGTTGACTCGTGAGCAGTATCAGGTTGCCCGTAAGGGAGGCACGGAGCGAGCATTTACAGGTGCTTATTGGAACCACAAGGCAGCAGGGATGTATTGCTGTGTCTGTTGTGGAGCCCCACTATTCAGCTCAGCGACAAAATTCGATTCAGGCACTGGTTGGCCGAGCTTTTCGGATGGAGTAAATGCAGGTGCTATTACCACCCATCAGGACACGAGTCATGGAATGGAGCGTACTGAGATCAACTGTTCTCGCTGTGCGGCTCATCTGGGCCATGTCTTTAACGACGGACCAGTTCCTACAGGTCAGAGGTACTGCGTGAACAGCGCTTCGCTTGATTTTTCCGAGCAGTCAGAGGTTTGATTTGAATCGAACGTCACCAAGGGTCGTCTAGTTCGGTGCCATTACGGCGCGGTGGCGGCTCCTCCACCTCTGCATCTCGGTCTCGGCCAGCTTGATCACGTACTGAAAAGTCGAGGGGCTCCACATCAAGGGGATCACCAAGGCTCTGAACAGGTCGACGTGAGGCTGGCCTTGGTCTTTGCGGTTGTTGATCTTCAAAGGTTCGTCTTTGTTCATAGGCAGCTGATTCTTCGAAGACTGGCCTTTGTTCATAGGCAGGAGGTTCTTCGAAGGTCATTCTTTCTTCTCTGTCATTGCGGTAGCGCGTTGGGGAGCTTGAGGGTGTTTCGTCGAGATAGCGCTGTTGGGGGATGACTTCCTGCTGACGCTCTTCAATTTCAACGTATTCAAGTTCCTCTTCCGGCTCAAAGGTTTGAGTGGTGGAAGGTTGGAGCCGGCGCTGCTCCTGTTCTGTGGGCTGTCCTGAATTGAGCTGGTTTTCCACTGGTACAAGATTCATCCTGTAGCGCTCTCGCTCCTGTTCTTCCCAGCTGGGGCCGCCAACTCCGAGTTTTTCGAGGAAGCCGCTATTCAGTTGCTTGAGCTTCTCTTCTGCGCCTTCATACACAATGATCCTGTCTGCGCCGTTGCTGACCACCTCGTCTACCGGCATCTCCCAGGTACTCAAGACCCCTTCACCCAATATGGGGACACCTATTGCTCCAATCACCAGGGTTGTGAGTTCCCCTGTTTCGATGTCGAAGGAGAACCCCAGGACTCTGCCTAGTTGCTGGCCAGATTCTGTGATCACTTGGCAGTTGATCACTCGGCTGTAGCGATCTGGGGTGAAACCCTCTTTGAGAGAGTCAGAGGAATCCACGAGGATGACGTCCCCCACCTGACGGATCCGATCAAGTGGCATCCAGCGTGGAAGGCCGGGTAGATAACGGGTGAGGGGGTTGTCTCGCAGGCCTAGGGCCACCACTTCACGGCGATCAATATCAACCACGATTTCTCCCACTACGCCGAGACGACGTCCGGTATCACGGGTGATCACGTCGGTGCCCATGAGCTCTGAGCGCAGCCAGAGGCGGTCGCTAGGAACCTTGTCCAGTGGATCGTTCGGGGATGGGTTTGTCGTCAAACGCAGGCCCTCAACAGGGGGCGAATCGAGTCATTTTGACTCAAGGGCTTGAGGAAACAGCTCACGCCGCATTGGGTAATCCCACGACTTGAGTGTGAGCTCCACGGGCCTGGGTTACCCCGATGGTGCGGTTGGAGGCGCCGATCATTGGTCGGCGGTGGCTCACAACCATGAACTGGGCTTGTTCTGCTTGGCGGGCGATCAGAGCAGCAAGGCGTTCCACATTCACCCCATCGAGGAAACTGTCCACTTCATCGAGGGCATAGAAGGGAGATGGGCGGAAGCGCTGAAGAGCAAATAGAAAGCTGAGTGCCGTAAGCGATTTTTCTCCACCAGACATAGCCGCAAGGCGTCTCACTGCTTTGCCTTTGGGATGAGCTACCAGGGTGAGGCCGCCTTCGAGGGGGTCGTCAGGGTTGTCGAGTTGTAGGTGGCCATCGCCCTCAGAGAGGCTGGCGAAGATGTCACGGAAATGACCATCAACTGCTTCAAAAGCTTCCATGAAGGCTTCCTGACGAAGGGTGGCGACGGTCTCGATGCGCAGTAGGAGTTCTTCTCGCTCCTGGGAGAGAACCTCAAGCCTTTCGACCAGATCTCCGAGTCGTTGTTCGAGTTGTTCGAGTTCTTCAAGCGCCAGCATGTTCACTGGTTCCAGGGCTTCCATACGGCTTTGAAGCTGCTGCAGATCGGTTTGAAGGGCCTCAAGTCCTGCGCTGCGAAGCTCTGCGGGGATCTCCGGGGGAGGGTCTGGCAAGGCTTGTTGGAGTTCTTTGAGTCGGAGGCCGCCGCTGCGAAGCTCTTCGGCCAGGGCTTGGCGATCCTGTCGGAGGCGTTCCAGGTTCCACTGGGCCTCTTGTAGGCCTTGGCGCTGGTTTGCTACTTCTGCTTCAGCCGCATCGCGGGCGCGCCGTTGTTCGCCAAAGCGAGTCTGTAGGTCTTGTTGTTGGCTCTCTAGTGTTTGTTTTCGCGCTTGCAGTTCTTGCTGCTGGTCACGCCATTGAGCATGGGCAGTTGCCAGCGCCTGGACGGCTTCCTGCAGTCTTTTTTCCTCAGCCTCCAGGCCCTTTTGTTGATCGCCTAGGCGTTCGAGGGCGAGGTGGCGATGCTGCTGAGCAGTCAGCAACTGATCCCGATTCGTTTTGGCTGTCCCAAGTGCTTCATCGGCGGCTTCAAGATCCGCTTGTAATCGTTGCCATGTCTCTGCATCGCCATCCGCCTGGGCTTCCTGCTCATGTTGTTCCAGTTGCTGCAGTTCAAGGGTGAGGGGAGACAGCTTTTCGATGAGAGCGTTCAGTCGCTGCTGCTGTTGTTTTTGATGCGCTTGTAGCCCCTCCACTTTTTGAGAGCGTTGATGACGTCTCTCCATCAAGGGGCCATGGGAGCGGCGGGCTGCGCTGCGTTCGGCTTCCAGAGCGGCTTGGCGCTGTTCAAGATTTCTTAGGCAGGGGCGAGCTTCCTCGAGGAGTTGGCTGAGGAGAGCTTCCTCTCTGCGGCAAGCCACCAAGGTTTCTCCAAGTTCAAGAAGCCTGCGGCGTAGGGGTTCGGCCTCATCTCCATCGTTGCTGCTACCAAAGCTAAGGCTGTTGCTACGACCGGAAAAACTGCCGCCTGTCATGGCACCGCTCTTCTCTAGCAGTTCTCCATCAAGAGTTACGGCTCGAGTTCGTCCCAACTGCAGCCGGGCAGATTTCAGGTTGCTAAAGACCAAAGTTTCGCCGAAGACGTAGGCAAAGACCTCGGCATAAATGGGCTCAAAGCGAACCAGCTCAAAGGCTTTGCCGATCAGCCCAGTGCTGCTATCAACGTTGTCTGGCTTTCGGCCTCGAGTTAGGGCGCTATTGCTGCTAGCTGCAGGTGCTTTGATGCGATTGAGAGGCAAGAAGGTGAGCCGGCCTGCTCGCCTGCTTTTGAGCAGTTCGATGGCTTTGGCGGCAATGCGATCGTCGTCTACGACGACTTGAGCGAGTCGTGCACCCGCAGCGACTTCCAAAGCAAGTCGGTGGCGATCGTCTACCTCCCCAAGCTGGGCAACGGGGCCGTGGATACCTTCCAGACCGGCTTCAAGCAGCAGCCTTAGAGCTCCAGTGCCACGACTCTCCTGCAGGGTCTCGCGACGACTCTCTAGCCGGGCGATTTCTTTTTCCAAGCGGGTTTGTTCTTGCTCTAGTCGACTGCGGGTACGTTGCTGCACTGCAAGGGCTTCAGCGGCTTGCTGAACCTGTTCTTTCTTGTCGCTGATGTTCTGGAGGAGTGTCTGCCATTCCTGTTCGAGTTGATCCAGCTGTTTCTGTACCTGCTGGTCTTCGGTGCCGTCACGCTGCTGCTCTGCTTCGAGTTCCACTCGCCGCGCTCCGTCTTGTCGCAGGCGTTCTTGAAGTTGTTGTTGCTCCTGCTGCAGTGGTGTAAGGGTGGATTGAAGCTCCTGACGGCGAGAGCTGCGCTGCCGTTGTTCCTCAAGCCAAGCACCAGAGCGACCGGCGGCGTCTCCAAGGCGGCGACGGGAGACCTCTACAGCGGCTTCGGCCTCTCTGCAGGTTTTCTCAGCATCTTCTAAGGCCGCGCGATGGGGATCTTCGGTTTGACTGTGAGCCTCCTGTTGCAGTTGTTTGCGGCGGTTACTTAGGTCTTGGCGAACGCCTTGGAGGCGCTGACCTTCATTTTGGTGTTGCTCCGCTTGGCGCTCGAGTTCACGAGCCTGGGTTTCCAATCCCGCCAGTTCGGCTTGCACCGCTAGCAACTGGTCTTCGCCGAGGGCCTTCACGTTCTCTTGCAGCGTCTTCAGGTTGGCGGCGGCCTTCGCCAGCTTTTCTTCGGCCTCTTTGAGGTTTGCAGCGTCGTGTACCTCTTGCTCGCCAAGCTGTTGGTGTCGTGCTTGAAGATCACGCAAACCTTGCTTGGCTGCTTCAAAGGCCAGCATCAGTTCCTGTTGCCGACCCAATTGAAGTTGCTGGCGGAGTTCCTGGTAGGTGCGGGCTTTAGCGCAGTCTCGTTCCAGGCGTTGCCGTGTGCTCAGCAGTTCCTGTTCCACGATCCGGCAGCGTTCCTGCCGCTCTTGAACATCATCGAGCTTGGAGCGAGTCTGTTCGATGCGGCTGTCGAAGAGTGCTACACCAGCCAGTTCGTCGATCAGGCCGCGGCGATCGCGGTTACTCATTGAGACGATGCGGGTCACATCGCCTTGCATCACAACATTGCTGCCTTCTGGGTCGATCCTCAGTCGGCGCAGCTGGGTTTGAAGTTGCTGCAGGTTGCAGGGTTCGCCATCGGCGCTGTAGTTCGTGCTGTAGGAGCCGCCAGGCATGACCCGCAGGCGGCGGGTAACGGTCCACTCTTTTTGATCAGCTTTGATCCAAGGACCTTCCTCTGGTGGCTCCAGACCTGCCTCGGCTGGATCGGGCTGCCAGTCGCTGAGGTCGAAGCGCACACTCACCACGGTTTCAGCTGCCTTGCCTGCTCGAAGGATGCGGCTGTTGACAAGGTCAGGCAGTCGATCTGCTCGCATACCCCTGCTTGTGGCAAGACCAAGGCAGAAGAGAACGCCGTCGAGGATGTTGCTCTTGCCAGAACCGTTGGGGCCTGTGACGACTGTGAAGCCCTCTTCGAGGGGGATGGTCATCGACCCCCCAAAGGACTTGAACTGCGTAAGCCCAACCTGATTGATGTGAACCAACAGGTTGCACGGGCTCTCAGCAAGGCAACTTTACCGAATTTTTTTTGAAGCTCAAGGGTTCGCCCTCGGTTCGGATCTGATCCAGCAGAGTCTGTGTTTGATCTCCAAGTGCCCCTCCAGATCAGTGCTTTGTAGGCGCACACTCAAGCGATCTTCACAGTCGATAGGCAGGGAGCCGCTGAACAGTCCGCCGATGATGCGTCTAGCCCAACCGCGTCCCCCTGAGACGGCGGCGTCATGATGATCCAGCCAAGCCAGCCTATGGACTGTTAGAGGAATGGCTTCTACCGCTGGACCATCTAATCGTGGGATCTGCGGCAATCGCCAGGTTCGACATGCGGGGCCGTCTTCTAGGAGCAAATCAAAATGACACCCGAGCGGATCATTCGGCGCTCCACGATGTTCCAATAGGACGAATCTATTCAGAGAGAAAAACCTAATTGCATTAGCTTAGTTGAATCAGTAATAGATCCAGTATTGATCGGCCTTGTATTGATGTTTGCGATCTTTAATAGCTCGCATCCCTCTGTTCATCGTGAAAGCGGAAGTGCAATTGATCAGTACTAATGATTGATGTAGTAGATGAGGCTGCGCATATACGGTCTCTTCTGTAGGTTTCTTCTTGACCAGCGACTGCGTTTTAGTGCCTTTGCTTTGGTGTCGGATTTGGGCAGCCTTAAGGTATGTCTCTTTGCAAAGGGATGGTCAAGCTATCTTGCCTTGTAAAACTTGATCTTTTTAGCATCGCAGGATGGTTTTGAATATCATTGTCTGAAGCCTTTGTTCTCTAAATTTTGTCCCTCGAGCAACTCCGAGCCTTTCTTATCAAAATGCAGGATGATTCTGACCTGCGCCAGCAGGTCTTAAGTGCTTCCACGGCTGATGAGGTGGCAAACCTTGCTGTCGGCCTTGGTTATGAATTCTCAGGTGATGAGCTGCTGCGGATCTCAGGACAAAAGGTGGACCGAGTGACCGTCAGGAAACAGGATGTACCTGGAGAATATAGCTAATGTTTTCTTGGAAGACTTGTTGATTTTAGCTGAGTCCTAATTCTTGCCAAGCAGAGTAAAAATTTAGGGGTAAACTGCACTGGTATAAGGCTCTAAAATTGTTATTTATAGATGGAATTTTTAGCATTCCCTTGCTTGGTAAAATCTCGCTTTATGTTCTTTACTATCTTTTGCATCACCTTCGCTTCCGCTAAGCCTTGATAAGGCTCCAGAAGGATCTCTGCCGATAGCGCCAGCTACACGGATGGATCTAAAGGAGATCATCATCTGTCGCCAGAGGCCAGCACAAGAGCTTGAGCGAAAGGGTGTATTTGCTAGACATTTTTTGAACACGATTAAGCAAGGATGCCTCAGCGTGCTTGTTGTGGGCAGTAAAAGATCTGGGACTATCGATCAGCTTGATTCAGTGGTTATAGGCAGCAAGCAAATGTTGGAGTTGATTCCAGTCAAGTCATGCTCATCGATGCAAACAAGATTGTCGTGCTGGTGGAGTAGCTGTTTCAGCTCGCGATTACTTCGGTTAGCTCATTAGAGGTTGGTGAGGTGAGGCCAAGGCGAGCCAGGCTTAGTTCAAGTTCTTGGATACTGATTTGCTCCCGGATGCGCTCTAGACGAGGAGGAACAATGGGTTGCAAAGTCCCTAAATGTTCAGCTACGGAATCGCTCATAAACTCCATCAATGGAGAATTTTGTTCATGTAGGAGTTGTAACGCACTAGATCTGGAGAAGGTAGTAGCAACAACTACACCATATCTGGCAAGTTGAGCGAAAGCCTTGTGAGAGGAGTCGTTCCGTCAGGGGCGATTCGTTTCAAGGGGTAGTGCTCAGGATCCTTTGAGTTCTGAGATACCCAAGGATTGTTGATCAACTTTTGAGCAGGTCAGATCCTCTGCAAATCAATGACGCTTATGAATGCACTGCGAAGAGCTGGGTGATGGTTGCGGTTGCAGTGGCAGTGGCATTCAGGCAGCAGGCTTCGATGCATTCCAGCTACAGGGGGGTTTCGCTCCTGCACAGGTCTAACTAGGCTGAGATCAACCGTCTGGAATTCATGGAATCAGAGAATTCCGCATCCGGCGATCAACAGACCCAAGTCAATACTGAGCCTTCGCGTACTGCAGATCCCTCTGAACAGAGGTTCCGTGAACGATTTGAGAGCTTGTTGCCCACGATCCAAGAGTATTGGCCAGATTTGGCTTGGGACACACTGGAAGCAACACGAGGCAGCCTTGATGAAATGGTTCGTGTGATTTCACAGCATTCGGGATTAACGAGCCATGGTGTGCGTGATCAGCTGGAGGACCTATTTCAGGTTGCTGGTGACCGCACCAGGGATCTGGCCGACAGTCTGGAGCCATTGGAGAAGCAGCTCGAGCAGCTTCTCGATGAGCTGAACAGCACACTGCGGCCGCGGATTGAACGTCCTGTGCGGCAGCGACCGTTGCTTGCTGTTGCAATGGCTGCTGGAATCGGTGTACTGATTGGAGTTATTTTCGCCGGAGGTCGGCGGTCCTGATGAGCGACGAACAACGTTCAAGCGGATCAGGAGCGGGCGCGCGTGTGACTGCGATTGCTGCTTCAGTCATGGATCTGCATGTGCGTATTGCTTTGCAGGAGGTGGATCGAGAGAAACGCCGTTTGATTAGTGGAGGCGTTTTCCTGGCCATGGGAGGCACGTTGATGCTTCTGGCGCTGTTGGCTGTGGAAGTGGCTTTGGTGCTTTGGATGCAGGAGGTTTGGGGTTGGAGTCTGATGAAGGGTTTGCTTGCTATCGCAGTTCTTGATGTTGTCTTGGCAGGAGTGAGCCTGCGCCTTGGTGGTCAGCTCGCCAAAGGGCCGTATTTGCCACAGACGTTGGAGGGTTTGTCGAAAACCACTCGGGCGGTGCTCGGGCGCCATTGATTCAGCGAATGGCGTAGTTTTCATTCAAGACATCTGAATGGCAACGGACTCTCTTGCTTTGAATGGTGTGCTTGGCATGAGAGTCGACAATCAGAAAAAATGGCATCAAATATACACATCATGAATTGATCTAATCAGTCTTCAATGAGTCATCGTTCCGACTCTTAAGATTGTTCAATAAAGATTAATAAGCGCAGTAATATTTGATGTATTACGTCAATTGCAAAAGGTAAGTTATCGTCTTCTTAGCCTAGGGCTTTATTTTTAAGATCACCTTGCACTATCACTCCTAATAGCAGCCAAGTCATCATGCAATCCTTTTGCGTACTTTCAAGATAATGTAGCCAGCAACAAGGAGTTTGATTGTAAATGCAACAGCAAAAATAACTAGGTTGGTAGGCGTTAAAAGGTGGCTAAGCATCTTTCCAAGTGAGCTTGCCTTTTATTTTAGGGCAAGAGCTTGGCAGATTGCAGGCTGATGTTTTCTTTGATACCTCTGGGACCTTATTGGATGATTAGGGCCTCTAAAAAGTGCCGTGAATCTGAAGATTGCTGCTGATAGATCAAGTTGCCCTGCGGTTCAGCGAATGGCGTAGTTCAGCCAACGGCATTCGATGCCGCCATTGCTGACTGGAATCCGCCGACTCGCTTTCATTTGCAGTGATCGGCTGAGGCTGGGATTGCCGTTCAGCAGCCACAGCTGCCAACCTGAGGCATGTTTTTTCGCGTATTGACCGAAGCTTTCATAGAGAGCGGTTAGGTCTTCATCCTGGCCAACTCGGATGCCATAGGGAGGGTTGCAGACCATTACTCCTGGCTGTTTTGGCAGTTCTAGGTCGCGAAAATCACAGGTTTGAATGCCTACAACATGGCCGAGGCCTGCCTCGGCCACATTGGTTTTTGTTTGTGTTGTGATGCTGGGGTCTCGGTCGCAACCAATGATCACTGGCAGCGATTGATCTTTGCGTTCTCGTTGCTTGGCTCGTGCTTGTTCCTCGCTCCAGAGTTGAGGATCGAAATCTGCCCAACCTTCTAGGAGAAAAGAACGCTTTAACCCTGGTGCAAGGCCAAGCTTCATACTGGCTGCCTCGATCAGCAGGGTGCCCGATCCGCACAGGGGGTCAACTAAGGGCACGCAGCCATCCCAGCCGCTGAGTCTGATCAGTCCGGCGGCAAGGTTTTCTTTGAGAGGCGCAGCGCCGACTGCAGCTCGGTAGCCCCTGCGGTGCAGGCTGCCAGCTGAACCGTCCAAGCTCAGGACGGCACAATCTCGATTGAGATGGAGATGCAAACAGAGCGCAGGGTCTTGCAGATCGATATCAGATCGCTCACCCCATAGCTGCCGTTGTAGATCGATGATCGCATTTTTTACCTGCAGGGCTGTGAAGTGGCTGTGAGTGAGGCCAGGGCCGCTGCCGGTGACATCGACACGAAAGCTCATCGAGGGATGCAGCCAACGTTCCCAGTCGAAGGCTGATTGCACACCTGAGTAGAGCTCTTTTGGCCCTCGGCAAGGGAATTGGGCAATTTCCCTGAGCAGGCGAAATGGCAGGCGCGCTTGTAGATGCAGCCGATAGAAGCAGGCCATGTTGGCTTCAAAAGCCGCAGCGCGTCTGAGCGGGCGCACGGCTTTGGCCCCAAGAGTGGTGAGCTCTTTAGCGCCTTCTTCTTCTAATCCTTGGGGGAGTACGGCGATCGCTTGCATTGAGCTTTTACACCCCACGGGTTGTTGAGCGACAGAACAGCATTCCTGTCAGAATGATCGTGTCCACCTTTTGGCGGACTAGGTGATCCACACCAGTGTCTCGGACAGCGGTTCGATTCCGCTCAGCTCCATTCCTCTTTCAGGTTTCTTGGGGCTGCAATGGTTTCGACGGGGTATGAGGAGGGTGACTGAAGCCTGCTCGGTAAGAGCAAATCCGTAACTGCGAACAACATCGTTCGTTTCTCCCGTCAGCCTGCCCTCGTGGCTGCCTGACCCTAATAAGGGAGATGGGGTGAGGTCAGCCTTATCACCCAAATGACTCATGGGGCCTGGAAGGGCCCCTCTTTTATTGCTATAAGAGGGGTTTTAAGGGACACGTGTTTCGGTCTGAAACACCTTCGGGATAAAACTCGGGATAAAACTCGGGATAAAATACGCTTCTTCTGGTGCTCATGGGATTATCTGTACGCTACCAGTAGTGCAGTGCCGTTTTTAAGAGTTATAATTAAGGAGATCAACCGAACCGGCCAAACACACCTCAGTAAGCCCAAATTTTTCGTGCTGCTGCTCTACGAAGCAGTGCAACCTCCGGCAGTTTCAGTCTCTGACTGTTGGCTCAAGCAATGGCTGAACGGGTTCCGGCGACAGGTCAATACAAACCGCATAACTCTCATGAATGATCATTCTTTGATCCCTAGTGGCTTGCTCTCGTCTGAATTGATGGCGCAATGGCTTGGGATTCACGTGAAGTCGCTATTAGCGATGCGACGAAGTGCGATTACTCCTTTTAAAGAGGGCCGTGATTATCGCTGGTCCGGTTTAGTCCAAGGAGGCCGTCTGCAATGGAAGCCTGATGCCACCGAGAAGGCGTTTGAAGTATTCCAGCGTCTACCAGCTGAGGAGATTGAAACATTTGGCGCTTGCTCGAAATTGGCAGCCAGGGCTTGAGCAATAAATAACCCCGGAGGGTTGCATTCCCGGGGCTTCTTTGATGTCCAAAATCAAGAAACTTCTGAACAATGACTCAACACAATTCTATCTCAAAAAATTCAACGTAAGCCAACTTTGTGACCTTGCTGAAGCTGGTGACGAGAGTGCTCTAAAGATGTTTGATGACGCTCGTTTGGCACTAGAGCGTTGCTTTCAGGAGGACCCCTCTGATCAGATTAAGCGCTTTCTGGAGCTGTTGAGGAAGGATCCAAGTTCCACCCGAATCCGTGGGATTCTGCCGAAAGGCAATCACAACGATCGTGGCCGCAAAGGAAAACTTTCCCAGCACCTAATCAAGCAATGGCAATCAGAGGGGCGCAGCATCTATGCCGTCATTGGAAACAACGGCGACAACGACAAGAGTATTACTTCATGCCCAGCTGTTTTTATTGAGCACGATGATTGCAGTCGGCTATGGCAGCTGGACTGCTGGCGTGATCTGGGCTTGCCAGAGCCGACGGTTCAGATTGATACCGGCCATAAGAGCATTCATAGCTATTGGGTGCTCGATCAGCCGCTAGCTCCAGAGCAATGGCGCGATCTGCAGAAGCGCTTGCTGAATTTTGCAGATGCTGATCGCAGCATCAATAATCCCTCCCGGGTAATGCGATTGCCCGGCACCATTCACCCGAAGACAGGCAAGCCATGCCAGATAGCCAATGCTGCTGGGGCTAGGTATTCCGTTGAAGAGATCAGCAAAGCGATTGCTAAGCCAAAGGAGTTGCCTGATCTGTCGAATTTGTTGAGTCGAGATCAGGAACAGTTAGTGGAGAAAGGTGCTCAGGAGGGTGATCGCAACAGCCAGTGTTTCCGGTTGGCCGTTGGAACGATGGCAGTGGAGAATGCCGCCAGGGCAGCTGGAATCAAGTTCAGCGGTTGTTCAGAAGAGATAGTCCGTGAATTCGCTGCTCGATGCGAACCGCCGCTTGAGGAAGACGAGCTGATCAAGGTTTTGCGATCTGCAGAGAGTCGATCGTCAGAACCGGATCCCGGCTGGCCAGGGCGCGAGCGCTTCTGGTTGCGACAACAGCAGGGGCAGGAGTCTGCACCACGATCGTCCTCAATACCGGAGGGCTCACGTGACGCAAGGTTTTTTCCAGGACTCCGTCATCGTCTTAAGGCCGATCAGGTCCTTAGCAACTTGCCTTGGGTATTAGGCGGGAAGCCAAGACTGAACATCCGTACAGGTGATGTGTATGTAGCGGATCAGGTTCTGGGAGCCAATGACATCGGCAGGCTGTACGTGAGGCTTTCGACGTCAGCAGCGACTTGGCCAAAAGAGGCAACCTCTGATGCTTTGCAGCTCATCGCAAAGCAGAACCAGTTTGACCCTGTTCAGGATTATCTCGAGACGATGCTGCGAGTAGACCCTTTGCCGATGAAGCAGTGGCAGCGACTGGATAGGTTCTTGCTGGGAATTGATGATCCGATCGCAGCTGCGTTTCTGTCGCGATATTTAGTTTCTGGTGTTGCTCGTATTTTTGAGCCTGGTGCCAGCATTAGACAGACGCCGGTTCTGGTTGGTCCGCAATGGCGGGGCAAGTCAGCTCTTGGTCGAATTCTTTTTGGAGTTGATTACTGGACTGAAGGTCTTGAGGACTTAGGTCGTGATGCGTTGATGAAATGCCGAACCGCATGGGGGGTTGAGCTGGCAGAGCTGGATGGCGTTACTCGTCGAGCGGATCAGGAAAAGCTCAAGGCGTTTTTGACTGAGCGGATAGACACCTACCGCGCTCCCTATGAACGTGCTCCTGAACGTCATCCGCGCCGATTCGTATTTTGGGCGACAAGCAACGGGTCTCCTCTAAGAGACGCCACCGGGTCGACTCGATTTGTTTGCATTCGGATTTCTGATCGGATGTTGCCTTTGGCATGGGCGAAGGAGCATCGAGATGCAATCTGGGCTCGTGCCGTCGAGCAGTACCAAGTGGGCGTTCAATGGGACGTTTGCGATGAATCAGAGCGGGATGCGATTGCAGGGCGTAATTGTGACTTCACTGAGATTGATCCGTGGACTGATCAGGTTCTCGACTACTTAAAGCTCCACACACCTGGTCCTGTGAAAAGCCCTGATTTACTGGAGTTTCTCGGTGTCCCTGTTGAGCGTCGTAATAACCAACTCAGTGCAAGGGTGCGGCAAATTGCAGAGCAAGCCGGCTGGGAGTGGGGCCGACGTCGTGTCTCTGGGGGACAAAGACTTGCAGGCCTTTGGGCTCCTCAGTCTGGCCAGAGCGGTCACACCGATGGCCATGCCACTGGCCATAGCGAAGATCCAAGTAACAGCAAAGGATCTGCGGTTGTGGTCACACCGGACATATCAAAAACAAAAGAGTTGACTCAGAGGTGGGAGTTAAAGCCTGATGGGGTGGTGTGCGCAGGTACAAATCGAGCGCGAGAAGGTTCTGGCCTAGTTGGTGTGGCCGGGGTGCCGAGGTCGGAGGTCAACAGCATTGCAATGGATCTTGTGACCACACCACAGAGTTCTCAGCGGTATGTCCAAGGCAGCAGTTGGGATATCGACGCCGGTGATGATCCGCATTGGGGGCCACGAAAAGGGATCTCTTAATGAGCAGTTCTGATTGCCAAGTGGTGAGCCTTAGAGCAGCTGCTCGCCACATTGGGCTACCACTCACCAGTTTTCGACGGATTGCGCAGGCCGAACCAAGATTGCAGGCCTGCATTCAACCTGGACGTCCAGCAAAAGTAGATCTAGAGCGTTTGCTGATCGTCTGGCATCAATTAGAGCAAGCCGATAAAAGTTCACTCAGTCCCCGGCAGGCGTTGGCATTAGAACGTCGTAAAAGACTCTGGTGGCAAGGCCGTTCTTTATTGCTACAGCTGCAGGAAGAGGAAAGAAAGTTTTGTAATACCGCGCAGATTCAGATTCCAGAGAAGGAAGTATTCGCTCTGCTTGAGAAACTAATGAAGAGTTGGGCACAATCGATTGCACCACAGCTGCTTGAGAGTAGTAATGCATATGGCTTAATGCTTTCAAGCATTAACAGCACCTTGCAGGCGGCAAGTGATCAAGCACAGAGAAATGCACATGAAGAAAAAGAAACAGAGCCGCCCGTGCAATTAGCTATGCCATCTGAGCTTCCATCGCTGGAGGTGTTACAAGCCGATATTGAACGAGCACGCGGTGGACTTCATCGCCTCAGAGCACAACAGGCGGCAGCTGAAGTGGTGTTAGTTACAGATGTAACTAGCAAACAATTTGATCGCAGTCGCAGGGTGCGAGATCAATTTCTAGCTTTAGCGCCAAGGCTCAGCGGTGTAGCAATCGGCTGGCGAACTAGCTCAGAAGCAAAAACGGAATTAATCACAGGAGTATCAAAAGTGTTGGCGGCCTGGTGAACCACGAACAACGGCCTGCCGCTAATGATTTTGAGGGCTGGGAGGCCACCTTGATTAATTCACTTAAGAAGAACCTAAAAGGAGGGGGCGTCGATTGAAAAATCACGCAGCCCTACGCAAGGGCATAACGCAATCAATGCTGACGATCCAGCTTGCGTTGCATT
>NZ_JNBA01000011.1 GCF_000760295.1 Prochlorococcus sp. MIT 0701 | reverse complement strand
GTCATTGCTCTGTTGCCGAGGTAGCTACCGCTTGGATAGCCAGCTACACAGCCGTAGCGCTCAATCAGGTTGCTAAGAGCCTGATAAGCCCAATCGGTTGGGTAAACATCTTGGAATTGGGAGATGCTGGTGACCTGCTCGCTGGAGGCCGAATAATCGGACACACCTTTGATATCTAGGTCTGCGGCATTAGCAGCCATAGGGGCCATCAGGCCCAAGGCAGCAGGTGCCACCAGCAATTGCTGGAAGAGTTTCATTTGGTTCCTCACACGGATGGGCGCAATGCGCCGTTTCGATGCTGGCCCTTACTCTCTGTTTAAACACCTGTTGGTGTGACAGATGTATCAATGGTTTCAATGGTGGGTATCAGAAACACCAAGTCAAACCATGCCAGCCAGCATCCCTTCTAGGTCTCGCCAGTGCTGACTTGCCCCCTGAAGTCATCCCTTGCGAACTGAACCAAGCTGAAGCAGAAAAAGGATGTGAATGACCAATAAAAAGGAACTTTTGGTCGACAGCTCTCATCCCGAATCCCCATGCCATGTTCGCCTACCAGCCCTAACCATTGCTCTCGCCATCAGCTGATCACAGGCCATCCATTCAAAGAGCGCCTCTTGTGGGGTTGCTAGTGCTGTGGCTCGTGGCTTGCGTGCTTGCACTGGTGGGGCTAGGAGATCTGCCCCTGCGCGATTTTGATGAAGGCATCGTTGCCAGAGTGGCCTTTGAGTTAAGCCAAAAACAGGGCGCCGAAGCTCTACTTCCCACCCTGTGGGATTCGCCCTACCTCAATAAACCACCAGGCTTGCATTGGCTGATAGCTGCCGCCGTTCAACTCAACAACAACGGCGGGGACTCTTCACCTCTGCTCCCCTCAAACACTCTGGTGAGACTGGTGCCTGCATTGCTATCGACGCTGATTGTTCCCTTAGGGGGGCTCGTTCAATGGCATCTAAGACCAAATGATCGAACGAGCTGCCTTGCTACAGCTGGGGTTCTGCTGACGCTGATGCCAGTGGTACGACATGGTCGGCTGGCCATGCTCGATGGCCCACAACTCAGTGCCATGGCCTTGTTGTGGTTACTCGTTTTAAGCCTCGACCGCAGCCCAATGGACCGCTGGCGAACGCTTGGGGCAGGACTCATCAGCAGTGGCATGCTTCTGCTCAAAGCGCCTCTGCTGCTGCCAGCAGCAGCAGCAGCCTTGATTCCTATCCTCTGGGGTGGTGAATTCAGGCGATGGTGGCGATGGCCACTGGCAGGCTGGTTTGGAGTGGGGCTGATCCCTGGCCTGGCCTGGCACCTGTGGCATGGCTTACATAGAGGTACTGGGGCGCTGTGGCTCTGGGGAGGCGATGGTGCAGGCCGCGTCCTGTTTGATGCTGGAGAAGGCAGCGACCTCGGCTGGAGAGTCCCGGCAATTGAGATGCTCGAGGGTGGTTGGCCATGGCTTTTGCTATGGCCCTTCGCAATGGCCTGGGCCTGGCGTCAACGACACAGCCGTTGGGGCAAATGGGCACTCGGCACGCAGGTCATTTTGGCCATTGCAATCCTGCCACTGAAGACCCAACTCCCCTGGTACAGCCACCCCCTATGGCTCCCATTTGCACTGCTCTGTGGAGCACCACTGGCCTGGCTCATTCACAGGAAGGGTCTAACAAATCCTGCCGGTGCAGCAGTTTTAAAACATGTTCCGTTCCTCTGGCTGGCCCTAGGAGTCACCCTTGTTCTATTAGGGCTGATCGGCGCATCAGGGCAAGTTCTCACGTTTTATCCCTATAGCGGTATTGCACTCGCTGCTGGGGTTGGCTGGAGTATCGGCGGATGGCTGATGCTGCGCCCAACCCATGCCAAACGCAAATTGGGCGCAATCAGCATGGTGGCTGGAAGCGTCGCAGCTCTATACCTATTAATGGGCTCCTCACTCTGGCTCTGGGAACTCAATGAGAACTGGCCCGTTGAACCTGTCGCCCAGCTCGCCGCACAAGCAAAGGGAGCGAAGGTGGTGCTCGAGGGGAATGATGAAAGGCCCAGCCTCAACTGGTATGCAGGCCAGCGCATCAGCTCCTTAGATGCTGTTCCAGACGCTGAATGGATCTTGACGCGCAATCCCCAGCGAATCAGCAGCATGGCTCAGAAGCGGCAGTGCAAGGTTGCGGAAAGCAAGCAAGACTGGGCGCTGCTTTTTTGTGGCCCGCAAACCCAATAACTTGCCTCGATCTAGGGAAGCCGAGGCCTGTCACGCATTCTGCCGAACACACCAAACAGAACGCCTGTAGGCGATTCGGCAAAACCACAACGAACGCGACAACAGCCTCACCACTCAGCTCAAGGAACTGCTTGCTCTGGCGAAGCCCTATGAGCTCAAAAAATTCGTGGTGGCTGGCGTTTCAAACCATCGCACCGCAGCACTCATCCTGGCGCTGACCCTCCAAGATCAACGCATCCAACTCATTCATCGTTTCAGCAACTAAGACTTAACGAACACAATGAAAGGAAGCTGAATTTGTTTACCAGAAGCCACTGGAGGTGGCTACAAAAACGTTGTAGCAATTACCTTTTGGGCTCAAATAGCAGTGAGCCTGATGATCATTGCCTGGAAGGATGTCACCTGATCAAGTTGCATCCGGTATATCCCTTGATTGAAAACAGTTGCTGATGGCGAAGTCTGTTGACCGCTGGGCACAACAAATCTGGTTTCCCGTGGGCTTAGGGGTGATCCTGCGCCTTATCCAAGTGCAGGCTCCCATCCTCGGCATCCATAGCTGGCGTCAGGCGGATACAGCAGCCATGGCGAGACATTTTGCCCTAGAAGGCACACCGATCTGGTTACCGCAAATTGATTGGAGTGGAGCCAGTGCTGGATATGTGGAATGCGAGTTCCCGTTATATCCCTATCTGCTTGGCCAGCTTTACAAACTTGCAGGCTTGCACGAATGGTTGGGACGAGGCCTTTCAGTTTTATGTAGCGCACTCGCCATCGTGTTCATCATCCGCATCGGTCGTCGCCTGCTGGATCCGATTAGCGCTTGGTGGGGCGGGGTCTTCTTCGCTGTCCTGCCACTAGGGGTTTACTACGGCCGCACTTTGCAGGCAGAAGCGCTTCTAATGCTACTGGCAGCACTGAGTATCGAGCGTCTGCTTGTCTGGAAACAGCGGCGATCTCGCTGGGCTCTGCTCACCAGCTGGTTGGCATTTTGCCTTGCCTGCTTAATCAAAGTACTGCCCTTGATCTGGCTCGGCATACCCCTTTTGGTCGTGCAAATGCAGCCTCAGCCACTTGGACCAGCACTACCACTGGCGACATTCATTCAAGGCTTAGGAAAACTTCTACGTTCACCTGGTCCTTGGCTCTATGCGGGTAGCTCAATACTGATTGGAGCCCTTTGGTATAGCCATGCTTATCAACTTGGCCAAACCAGTGACTTGAGCTTCGGGTTCTGGGGCAACAACTCTGATCGCAGCAGCCTGAGCCTGCTACTGGATGTCAATCTCTGGCTAAACCTATTGCTGAGAATCAGCGTACGCAACCTAGCTGTGCTGGGTGTACCGATCGTGCTTTTTGGCCTATGGGAATGCCGCCGAGATGCAGGTGGTCAAATTCTGGCAGCAGGCCTACTAGGCATGGGAGCCTGCACAGCAGTCTTCTTACGAGCAAGCTCCATTCATGAGTACTACCAACTGCCCCTATTGATTTTTCTCTGTCCATTAATGGGACGGGGCTGGCAATCTTTAACGAAGCTAATCGCATCCAAAGGGCTACACCACCAATGGTTGATCAACATCAACCTGGCACTGATTATTGCCATCAGTCTCGCTGTACTCAATTTTGATTATTGGGCTCTCGAGCGCCAACAAACAGAAATCTGGATGCCATTAGCCCAAAGCATCCGCAAAGAGGTGCCAAGCAAGGCCCGGATCGTGAGCGTGACTGGCAATGATCCCAGTTTGTTGAACCTTGCACGGCGTCAAGGCTGGCTCACCACTGCCAAAAGTATTAATCAGAAACAGCTACAAGCATGGGCAGCACAAGGTGCTACCCATGTAGTGGGCAGCCTTAACTGGGAAGAAAGCTTTAAACCTCTTACTCAAGGAAATACAAGAAATCGCCTGCATAAGCTTTTGTGCAAACAATCAAACTCCAAGTTCTGCCCCCAAACATCTAATCAAACTTATCTGGCGCCCATCAACCTGTTAATCCGATAAATCATCAGCACCGGCAACGTGCTGTATCTGACCCGAGGCGAAAGCCTATGGGAAGCTCAACAACACTCGAGCATTACCGCTTGAACACCAAGGCTTGCCCACCCCGCCGCCTGAGCCTCACCTGCCTGGCAATCTTCCTGCTGCTTTGGGCCGCCGCCGCAACACGTCATGCTCTGCTGCAGAGTAATGCTTACGATCTTGGCCTTTTCGACCAGTGGATCTGGTTGGCCAGCCAAGGGTTGCCGCCCTATTCCTCGATGCAAGGAGGGTTGCATCTGCTAGGCGATCACGGAGCCTGGGCTCTCTATCTGGCAGCCCTGCCATATCACTTCCATGCCAGCGCTCAATGGCTACTCGCCAGCCAAGCGGCTGGACTAAGCCTGACAGCACTACCCCTTTGGTGGGTGGGCCGCCAAGCAGGCCTTACTCCAAAATTGTGTTGGCTGATCTGCGCTCTTTGGTGGCTGCAGCCAGTGGTATTCAACGCAAATCTGTTCGACTTCCACCCCGAAACATGGGTGATGCCAGCCCTGGCAGGTTGCTACTGGGCCAGTCGAGCCAAAAAAGCCTGGCTCTGGTTTGGCTTGCTGCTCTTATTGCTTGGCTGCCGTGATGGACTTGTGCTTGTGGTGGTAGGCCTGGGGTTAGAGCAGGCCTTGCGCAAGCGCTGGATCTGGGCCGGTGCCGCCATTGGACTGGCCTTGGGCTGGTTAGCCATGCTCAATCACTGGCTTTACCCCTGGCTGAAAGGCAGTACTGGAGGCCCTAAGGCAGCCGGAGCCCTTTTCTCCTACCTAGGCGACAGCTTCGATGAGGTTCTCTTCAATCTGATCACAAAGCCTCAGTTGTTAATCGAGCATGTGGATTGGATCGGTGGACTGCTGTATCTGCTGTTCATCAGCATTGCCGTCGTTCCATTCTGGCGTCGAGACTCCCTACCCGTTCTGATGGGAGGTTTACCGCTAGTGCTGGTGAATCTGCTATCGGAAGACTCACAACTACGGGCACTGACCAATCACTACAGCCTGCCAATTGCGGTCATAGCTGTCGTGGCTGCCATCGATGGCCTTGCGATAAGCCCAAAACAAGCCGTTCCCTGGCTGCTGCTGACCTGGAGCGCCATCTGCTGGGTAAGCCTTGCCAAACCCTGGTTTTTTAGTGGGCCTTATCTGGAAAGACTCCATGCTCTAGCTCCAAGCTATGAAGCAATCGCAAGCATTCCTAGCAATAGCCGCCTTGCTACCACAAGCTATCTCGCCCCCCATCTCAGCCAACGCATTGCGCTTAGCTTTCCGCGCCGCAAGAGCAAGGCCTTAGATCTAGAAAACTTTGATGTACTGCTTCTCAACCCAAAAGATCCAGGTTGGGGATCCAGCCGAAAACATCAACAAAACCTATTGGGCCAAGCCAAACAAGCTGGCTGGACATGCAAAAGCTGGGAGAACGGCTTGGAACTTTGTAAGCGGTCCGAGCACAAATCCATCAAACAACCTTGAGGCCCCAATCAAATAAACGACTGCAAAACGATGCCCCCGCCATGCATGCATGGCGGGGGCTCTCGTCGGGTCCACTCTGGCGCGGAACCGTTTGATCAGGGAACAGGTGTAAAAATCAGCCGGCGTTCTCCGCGATCAGCAGACCCTGCATCGAACAACTGGAACTCATGAGCACCTCCTCCTTTGGGGATAACGACAATTCACGAAGCATGCGACGAATGCCTATTTCAGACAACGTCACTTCGCTATTGCCAAAGCAAATCAACAGTAACCGGAATCGAGCAGAAGGCACGTTCTGAACCTTCTATTTCATCCAGGCTCAAGTGCTAGCAATGCATCAAGGCAACGTCTTGCATCAGAAGAAGACTCGACGCCATTGCGCAAGACCACCAACCCATCCGCGCAGCTCACCACCCCGTAACGCCCCTCGTCAATGAGTTCCTGCAAGGCCTTATTGATGGATCGCCAACGAGACGTTTCCTGGCGAAACAGTGGCATCAACGAACGGTAATAGCCAGGGAAAGCCAAGACCCATTGAACCGATTCAATTTGATCCTGACGGTTGTAGTACTCGATATTTTTCGGAAAGCGCAAGGCAACCTCCCGTTCCGCCAGAAGCGGCAACAAGGGAGTATCAGCAGCGACCGAGGCGTTATCTGGCACCAGCCCAACGGCATGACGGGCCGTTGCAGCTCGCTGCAGCATGGCGACCGGCGAGACATGAACCAATGGACTAAAACTATCCGGTACAAGAGCGGAGAAGGTGCGATGGGGATTGCTTGCCAAAGTCAAAACAAGCCCTAGGGCAAGACATCCCGTCCAGAAACGCCGGAACCAAAGATGAGACCAGAAACCTGGATGGGCCTGCCACCAAAGCATTGCGCCCATAAATAACCCTGGGACCAAAGCAAGCACATACCTGAGCGTTACCGACAACGCACTCATACCCTGGGACACCAAGGCGATGAATAAAGGCACAGCCACCATCAGGGCCACATCCAGCGAGAAAAAGGGGATAAAGGCCAAAGGCAACGCTGGTGCCAGCAGAAAAGCCAAGGTGGTTCCAGGAGGAGACACCAAGGCCGCCAGCAAACGAAGCGGATGGGTGACCATCGTCCATAGAACGGTGAAGGTCCCACCAGAGCGGCCTTGCAAAAGATGCCCAAACTTTTCCTGCAGGAAGCGATCAGAGAGGGTGGAATCAAACTGGGGTTGGATCCAGCCAGTCATGACTGCCACATAAACCAACGACATCGCCATGACCATGAGGCCCATGGCGCGTGCACCAGGTCGACGAAGCGATGCCCACAATCCAAGTGAAAACAGGGTTAGTCCGGAATCTTCACGCACCAACAGCATCAGGAGACTGCAGGCCATCACCTGGCGCCATCCCTGCTTGAGGAGACCATCAACAACCAAAAAGCCCAGTAATGGCAACCAACAAAGGTCGTGAAAGTTTTCAACAA
Organism: Prochlorococcus sp. MIT 0701; assembly: GCF_000760295.1. Classification (GTDB taxonomy): domain Bacteria; phylum Cyanobacteriota; class Cyanobacteriia; order PCC-6307; family Cyanobiaceae; genus Prochlorococcus. Next base: position 46,923 of record NZ_JNBA01000011.1, on the reverse strand, counting down.
GTGGGCCAATCACGGTTCCACTCAGGTAGTAAGAAGCTGTCAAACGAATCGCCAAGGGCCTCGACAATCGGGCCGACGCCATCCGCCACAACACCAAACCTGCAAGAGCCAACAGCCCCACTTGAATCAACGGCAAGGCCCAGCGACCAAAGAGTGCTACTAAGGGCGCTGCTAACACAGTCAGCACATTGGCGTGCTGGCCAAGATGGAGATAGTCGATGCTTGGCAAAGCATCTTGATTGGCAACAGCTGCCGACAACTCCGACGAAAGGCTGCTTTCAAAAAAATGACCTCTGGCAGTAGACCACAGCTCTTGCAAAAAAAGAGCTTGGTCGTAAGTAGCAGTAAGGCTTTCAAGGCGCCAAAACTGAATCAACAGCCCGACCAGCCCAAAGCCACCAGCCATCCCAAGAACAACCCAAGGGAAGTTGTCTCTGCGATAGGACCTCAACCCACTGACAAGAGATGACATTCGCATCATTCCTCAGCTGCCAAAATGAATAATAGACAGCCGACAAATACCACCCTAACGAAAAAATAAAGACCAGGAGATAAGAGCATAGCCAGTGTTGACTGGAGGCTTACTCTAAGTCCAGACATCAATAGAATAATAGGCAAAAATAATTATACTTAACACCATAAGATAACCTCAACTCATAGCAACACTGACTCAGGCTAGATATCTATCAATATCGGCAGATATCTATCAGCTATTCTGGCGCTGTAATGGATTGGCTAGCAAAACATAGGTTCGCAACAACCCTAGACCGAAGGAGAGATAAAGCATCAATTCTGCCCACTCCTGATCGATGTTGAGAACCAAAGCTGTCGCTGACCTAGTAGCGACAAAATAAGATAAAAACGCAGCACAAAAGAATAGAGGCCAGAAATACCTAGGCAGAAAAAATGTTCCGACAGGAATGACATCGACTCGAGATAGTCTTGTTTTCAATACTCCAAGAGATGGCCGCCATAACACCAAAACCAGAATCAATGCTGAGACCAGAAAAAGATTAATATCGAGATAATCCTGAAAAAACTCGAGGTTATGAATTGTTGTCTGATTCTGAGCATTAAGAGAGGCTATATTCTCAGGTGTTCTCCAGCCAAACAAAACCTGCCCCCAAGCAAGCTCCTCTAAGCCAACAAAGAGCAGTCCTAAAGCGATAATCCCATAAATTACTCCATGCAAGCGCATCAACAAACGCCTCCATAGGTCCCTAGAAATCAGCCAAGAGACCCAGGCAGAAGTGAAAAGAATTAGAGCCTGTAAATACTCAAGAATTCCTCCTTCTCCAAGCAGACGTTTGTAACGCAAAACATCCTGAACTGAAAGCTTGAAGAGAGCTACAGATCCCATAATAAATAAGGCAAAGATCAACATCAACAGAGATCTTCTTGCTCTAGCCGAAGAACTAACCTCCGAAAGCAAAGACTTTAAAAAGGTTGAGCGTCGCAGGAAATTACCTAAAAAAACTAACAGCAGGCCAGCGACTCCAAGCTGCAGCTCAGGCCAAGGAGAGACCTCTAACGAGAAAGCGCTAACAAATTTATACAGAGAAACTGCAACAATCAATACCCCAAAATAGATGACAGCCTGGCCGCAAATACGTTGCACCAGCTTTTGTCTAATCAAGCTCTCGCAAAGATAATCTCCAGCATCTCGCTGAGCCTGGGCATTCGATGGAAGGGGAGTACTCATTAGGCACTGCTCTGTCTCTTAAGGGAAGATTAATACAATCTAATCCGCCATGTGATACTCAAGAGAACAAGCCATCACAGCTACCAAGGCCATTGGCCTCACAAAACGACTCAAAGTAAAGGACTTAAATCAATAGATTCACTGCTCACGCAGGGATTGATTTAAAATTAAAATCCAACCCTTGATGCCATTGATTGCACGGCATTGCCTGCAGCAAGTAGATCGCAAAGGGAAACACTGTTTTAAAAATACTTGTCCACAAAGGGCTTGCAGGCTCTAATCACGGCATTCAAAAATAAATACTCAATCTAAAAGCTGTCGAACTCTGGCTCCTCTGGGGAGCAGATCTCCTGTGAGAAGGAATCGGTGAGCCGCAGATCGACAACCAAACACACAAAGCCGACAAGACAAGATCAAGGCCTAAAGCGACATAAATAACCAATCAGAGCAAAAGAACCTTGCCTTTCCACAGGAAGCTAAGGACACTGGCCCCATGGAGAGGATGCCTGACGGCCACTCAAGCAAAACCGTCCATTCCAAGTGCAAATGCTCATCTGCTTTGGTCTGCATGGCAGATAGTGGAGCTTGATTCGCAAGAATGAAGCAATCCTGCCAACGTTGTCCGTGTACGTCATTGAGCTGGCCCTCAAATTGAGCCCCTTGCCGGTATCTGTGCAGCGCAAAGCATTGGCAGATGCGGAAGCCGTTTACCAGCAAGTGCGAAAGTGCCTGGAGAGAGGTCAGCCTCACCTTCTGGAGCTCAGTTGCGAAAAAGTCGAAGACAAAAAAGTCACTGTTTTGGTCAGTGAAGTAGTTGCTGTACAGCTCTATGAGAAGACAGCAGCCACTGGAGGCAGTAAGCGGCCTGGCTTTTCCTTTGAGACCTGAGGCCATGGTGGCCGAAAACGCTGATCAAAGCATCTTTAGAGATGGCCCCCCTCCTAAGTTTTGAGCAGGTGAGCTTCATTTGGCCCTGCGGCACAAAAGCCTTGGACCAATGCAGTTTTGCAATCCCAGAACCAGGCCTATGGATGCTCGTAGGTAGCAATGGCAGCGGCAAAAGCACCCTTGCCAAGCTAATCAGCGGTTTATTGCAGCCGCAGCGTGGCCAGGTGACTTGCCTGCTCAAACCTGCTCTGGTGTTTCAAAACCCTGACCATCAACTGCTGTTGCCAAGTTGCGGCAGCGACTTGCTACTGAATTTGCCTAGCGGTCTCACAATCAAACAACGGCAACAGCGCATTGGCGATTCCCTCGAGCAGGTGGGTTTGGCCGGCATGGAATCGCGCCCGATTCACACCCTTAGCGGAGGCCAAAAACAACGCCTCGCAATTGCCGGCGCCCTGGCCAGTGAAGCCAAGCTACTGCTGCTGGATGAACCAACAGCACTCCTAGACCCAGCAAGCCAACAAAGAATTCTGGCAACAGTTCAACAGCTTTGCCATCGCTCCCACGCACCCCTGACAGCCCTATGGGTCACTCATCGTCTAGAGGAACTCGACCACGCTGATGGGGCTGCCAGGATGGAACACGGCCAAGTAGGAGCCTGGCAATCTGGCCATCAGCTAAGACAAAACCTCCAACCCCTTGCAGGTCGGCGGGGATGAGGGGTAGGTTCTTCGGGTTGCAATCCTCGGTAGCTCAGCGGTAGAGCGGTCGACTGTTAATCGATTGGTCGCAGGTTCGAATCCCGCCCGGGGAGTTTTTCAGATCCACAGCCGGTGGCTGTGGTTTTTGATTGCCTATGAGAGGGCATCCACAACAGTGCGTGGACAGATTCGGAAGACTTCCTAAAAAGAGGACACCTTTAAGGCATTCTTCAGCCAGTCAAAAGGTCCGTCTGCATGGGAGTTTCAGTGATTGGGCTCTATGCCACCACAAAGATGCCAATGATGCACCTCAAAGCAAATCTTGAGAGAATCTGACAAGAGCTGACTTCACAGCACCCCGATGATTTCAAATTCCTCCTGGACTCCGATCTAAATGAAGCCTTGCATCCTGCTGATCGAAGACGACCAGGACATGCGTGAACTGGTGAGCAGCCATTTAGAGCACAATGGTTTTGACGTACAGAAGGCTGATGACGGCATCAAAGGTCAGGCTCTTGCTCTTCAGTACACCCCAGACCTGATTTTGCTCGACTTGATGCTTCCCAACGTAGATGGGCTAACTCTCTGCCAGAGGTTGCGTCGAGACGAGCGCACCGCGGGGATTCCGATCTTGATGATCACCGCCTTGGGGGGCACAAAAGATAAGGTCACCGGCTTCAATTCAGGCGCGGATGATTACCTAACAAAGCCTTTTGATCTTGAAGAATTGCAAGTGAGGGTGAAAGCCCTACTACGTCGCACCGATCGAGCGCCGGTGGGAACCAACGCTCATCACGAGATCCTCAGCTACGGCCCTCTCACACTTGTGCCTGAGCGATTTGAAGCGATTTGGTTTGACCGGCCCGTACGGCTTACTCACCTGGAATTTGAGCTGCTCCACTGCCTACTTCAGCGCCATGGACAAACCGTGGCACCTTCCCTAATCCTCAAGGAGGTGTGGGGCTATGAACCTGATGATGACATCGAAACCATCCGAGTACACGTTCGCCACCTGCGCACCAAGCTTGAGCCCGATCCGCGCAAACCTCGTTTCATCAAAACCGTCTACGGTGCCGGGTACTGCCTTGAATTGCCTACGGGAGGACAACTCGAAGGACTTCAAGACCTGCTAATTCAGGCACGCCAAGAGAGGGAAGCCAGGGAAGCACAAAACAAGCAAGGAGAACGCGCCAGCGTTTAAACGCAAGCAATCAGTTCCAGCAAAGCCACTTCCCAGGCCAGCCTGGGCTGCACAAACCCCAGCAGGTGTGAACGCAGCCTTTCTAAACGTTTTAGTGGTCTTGGATCAGGCCGTTGGATCCAAAAATGTTGCTGCCACCAATCAATCAGCCAAAGCTGCTGCTCCCCATTAAGAGCCTCAGTCAGATCCCTCGCCAGAGCTAAGGCTTCCATTGGCTTTTGGGGACGCTCTTCAAGGCGTAGCCAAAACTCCTCTGGAACTGCCTGCCAGAGCCAAAAATGCTGCAACAGCGCCCCCGGAGAACCAGCGGCCATCGCAACCAGTTCCGGCTGATCCAATGCCAACAAGGACGACCCCATCTCAGCTTTGCTCGTCCTGGCCAGAGCAGCCTGCATGTCAGCTGCTTCAAGACGAGCAAAAAGGATCTGTTGGCATCGAGAACGAATTGTCGTGAGCAAGCGCTCAGAAGCGGCCGAAAGCAGAATCAACAAGCCATGACCTGGTTCTTCCAGCGTTTTAAGCAAGGCATTGGCAGCAGCTTCGGGCATAGAGTCCGCTGCTTCAATCACCACCATGCCCCTTGGGGCCTCAACAGGTCGTCGTCCTAGGAATCTTGTCACCCCCCGAATCTGCTCGAGGCGCACCTGTGGGGGGGAACGGCGGTTGACGCCTTCTTCCTCTGCCTGGGACTTGGGGACCAGACGGCCTTGATGCTGATAAGTCGGCTCGACCCAAAGCAGATCAGGATGGTTGAACGCCTCTAGACGACGGCGTTCACGCAGAGCCGGCTTGCCACTGCTGATGACGCCCTCGAGAAAACGCAATGCCGCCAGACTGCGACCCACTCCATCTGGACCAGAAAAGAGATATGCGGGAGCCAGTCGACCCTGACTCAACGCTGCCTCCAGCAATGCAACTGCAAACGGCTGAGCGATCAAATCTTCAAACAGCCCACGCGACTCAATCTCAAGGCTCATCGCATGCTCTCTTGCAAAGGCCCGAAATGATGCTTCAGCTGGCTCTCCAAAGCAGAACTAACTAACTCAACTTGTTGATCCGCCTGCAACGGCACCCAAGATCGTTCCCTAGCCAAAACAGCAAATCCAGTTGCCACCCTGGTTAAAAAATCAACTCCCTCCGCTTCGATTCGATCGTTAGATCTTGCATCCCGCCGAACCAGACTTTCTTCTACAGACAACTCCAACAAAAACGTTAGGTCCGGGACAAGTCCAGCCGTGGCGATCTGCTCGAGTTGCTGAATCAAATCCAGATCCAACTCTCTTCCATAACCCTGATAAGCAAGGGTAGAGCCACTAAAACGATCACTGAGTACCCAGTGACCCTGCTCAAGCGCCGGTCGGATCAACTGAGCCACATGCTGGGCCCGATCAGCCGCATACAACAACAGTTCCGCAAGAGGCTCAGGAGAGGCATCCCCAGGCGGGTGAAGAACCAACTTGCGCAAGGCAACACCCAAAGCCGTCCCACCGGGCTCACGGGTGAGATGCAACCTTGCACCCTCAGGCATCAAACCACTGCGTGGCAGCCAGTTAGCAAGGTGACGGAGCTGAGTGGTCTTGCCACAGCCATCAATGCCCTCCAGAACAAGAAGGCGACCACTCATGTAGTACGCAGCGCCAAAGCGTTAACGACCACTGTGATCGAACTAAGGGCCATCAATAGAGCTGCGATGGGTGGGGAGAGCAGCAACCCAAAGCCCGGCAGCAACAATCCTGCAGCAATGGGCAAAGCAATGAGGTTGTAGCCAAAGGCCCAAGTCAGGTTTTGACGCACTTTTGCCATGGTGCGGCGAGCCAACAAGAGGGCTTCCGGCAAACCCTCCAGGCGATCCCCAAGCAACACCAGATCAGCAGAATCCTGAGCAATCTGCGTGCCGGTACCCACAGCGATACCAAGATCTGCTGCCGCCAGGGCTGGGGCATCATTAATGCCATCCCCAACCATTGCCAACAGTCCAGCCTTGCGAAGACGTTGCAAGCGCTCCAGCTTCTGATCAGGCAACAACTGCCAGCCCAGCTGATGGGGTTGAAAACCCAGCTGCTCACCCAGGCGTTCCACAGCCTGACGTCTGTCACCACTAAGCATGGCCAGAGTCATCCCCTGCTCTCGTAATCGATCCAAAGCAACAGACACATCAGGTCGAAGCCGATCATCAATGGTCACAAGACCCAAAGGCTCTTCCCCAAGAGCCACGGCTACCACCGATTGCCCCAGAAGAGACGCCTGATCAACATCAGCCTGAAGTTCAGCAGTCCAATGAACCCCTTCAGCCTGAAGCCATTCCGGTGTGCCGACTCTCACCGTTCCTTCTACACCTTCAAGCTCACCGGCCAGGCCGGAGCCTGGATAGGTACGGGTTGCCAAAGTGGGCAGTAGCGACAGCCGATGCCGTTGAGCCTCTTGCAAAACAGCATGGGCCAAGGGATGGCGACTGTTCTGCTCAAGACTTGCAGCTAGCTTCATCAATTGATCAGGCTTTTTTGTGCCAAGAACCCCCGCCACCAAAGGGCGGCCCAGGGTAAGAGTGCCAGTTTTGTCGAAGACAACCTGCCTCAGCGAGGCTGCCATTTCAATCACATCCCCACCGCGAAATAACCACCCCCGGCGGGCCGCCTGACCAGAGGCCACAGTGATCACTGTGGGCGTTGCCAATCCCAATGCACAGGGACAAGCCACGACTAGAACAGAGATGGCCAGCTGTAAAGCCAATCCTAACGAGGTTTCAGCGACGCCTCCAAGCGGGGCATGCAGACCACCATGTCCATATCCATGCACCAACCCCTGACCCGAAGCGTGCAACACCTGTGGCCAAAGACGTGCACCCAGCTGCCACCAAAACAGAAAGGTCAACAGTGCCAGGCTGACAACGCCGTAGCAAAAGCGACCTGCAACCCGATCAGCCAGGCCTTGAATAGGAGCCTTACGCGCCTGGGCCTGTTCCACCAAACTAATGATTCTTGCCAGAGCTGTCTCAGCTCCCACACGTCGCACCTCTAGCAACAAGGTGGCTTCAAGATTGAGGCTGCCTGAAGTCAGCTCCATTCCTGGAGCTGCATCCAACGGCAAGGGCTCACCAGTAATGCTGGACACGTCGACAGCGGAATGTCCCTCCAGCACCATGCCATCAACAGGAATGCGATCCCCTGCCAACAACTGAACCCTCTCTCCAGGCCTGAGAGCACCGACTCTTACCTCACGGATAGTCCCATCACCTGCCAGCAACCTGGCAGTATCAGGCTGCAATTGAGCCAACTGTTGGAGGGCCCGCCCAGTGCGGAAGCGAGCCCGCTCCTCAAGGAACCTTCCCAGCAAGACAAAGCCGAGCAACATCACGGGTTCATTGAAGAAGCAAGGCCAACCCACCTGAGGCCAAAGCAGAGCAACCAGGCTCGCCAGATAAGCACTGCTAACGCCCAACCCCACCAAGGTGTCCATGGTGGGGGTTAAGGCAAGAGCTGCCCGAGCTCCGCCAACCAGAATCGGCCGACCAGGGCCCAACAAAGCCACCGTGGCCAATCCGGCATGGAAGGGCAACGCCCCTAAAATCATCACTTGAAGATGCCCACCTGCAGCAAGGTGGCCAAGGACCGAAAGCAGCAACAACACCAAGGCCACCATCAACTGACGCCACTGACTCCACCAATCCGCGAGGGAATCACGCGTTGAAGAGGTCAGCTGTTCTAATGAGCCCGTATTTCTTTGCTGAGCAGAGAAACCGCGAGCTGCCAGAGCAGCAAGGATCGGCTCAAGAGACTGGCCTGGATCATTGAGATCAAGCCAAGCAGTTCGAGTTACCAAGTTGACACTGGCATGAGCAACACTGGGCTGCTCAAGCAAAATACGCTCCACAGATTGAACGCAGCCGCCGCATTTCATCCCCTCGATATCGAGTGAGACGGATTGATGAGCCAATGGACGGTCGTTGCGGCTCACGGAACGGTGAAGTGTTCTCGCACGCTAATGACAATCGTTACGGATAGCCCATCCCATAAAAGCAGCTCAAAGATCTCACCAGAGACTCAAAACAGTCTTTTCAGAATAAGGCGAGGATAATGGTGTGATTCCTTTATTCACGCCGTGCCACGCACCCAAAACAAAGACAACTTCATTGACAAGACCTTCACGGTGATGGCCGATCTAATCGTGAAGATGATGCCAATCAACGATAAGGCCAAAAGAGCCTATGTGTATTACCGCGATGGTCTATCAGCCCAGAATGCCGGCGACTATGCAGAGGCACTGGAAAACTATGAAGAGAGTCTGAAGATTGAGGAAAGCCCCTTCGACCGCAGTGAAACCCTCAAGAACATGGCGATCATCTATATGAGCAACGGGGACGAGGACCTCGCTCTTGACACATATCAGAAGGCCCTTGACCAAAACTCAAATCAGCCCTCCTGCCTCAAAAACATGGGCTTGATTTACGAAAAGCGCGGCCGCACAGCGCAAGAAGCTGGTCTTCAAGACGAAGCTGATCGATTGTTCGACCGAGCTGCAGATGTGTGGACCCAAGCGGTACGGCTCTATCCCGGCGGCTACCTAGATATTGAGAATTGGCTGAAGACAACAGGCCGCAGCAACATCGACGTCTACTTCTAAAGCGAAAACATCATTCAGCAGTCATCATCAGCTGGATCCACACCGAGGGCCATTACCAAAGCCTCAGTAACACTCGCAGCTTCAAGTAGCTCCAACTCCAGCCCCTCCCCGATGGGTCCTAGGCCACTGCCCCGCGGCACTACTGCACGATGAAAACCTAAGCGAACTGCTTCCTTAAGACGCTGCGCAAGTTGCCCCACTGGCCGCAATTGCCCCCCCAGGCCCAACTCCCCAAGCAAAACTGTGCCTTTTGGCAACGTGAGATCCCGATAACTGGAGACAACAGCAGCGGCGACACCCAAATCAGCAGCAGGCTCTTCGACCTCTAGTCCGCCAGCAACAGCCAGATAACAGTCATAGCGTGACAATGGCAAGCCCATGTGCTTCTCCAATACGGCCAGAATTTGGTGCAAGCGGTTGGTGCCTAATCCCGTAGCGGTACGGCGTGGACTGGCATAGCTGGTGACACCCACCAAAGCCTGCAGATCCACCACCAATGAACGGGTCCCTTCAAAGGCCACGATGGTGGCCACGCCAGAGGCAGACTCACCCTTGAGGAAGAGTTCGCTGGGGTTCCCTACTTCCGCCAAACCCTTCCCCTGCATCTCGAACACCCCCAACTCATGGGTGGCTCCAAAGCGGTTTTTTACAGCCCTCAGAAGGCGATGACTGGCAAACCGATCGCCCTCAAAAGTGAGTACTGCATCGACCAGATGCTCAAGCACCTTGGGGCCGGCAAGCATCCCCTCCTTGGTGACATGGCCCACCAAAACCAATGCTGTGTCCTGACGCTTAGCCAAGCGCTGTAAAGCCGCTGCACACTCGCGCACCTGAGCAACGGAGCCAGGCGCACTAGAAAGGGCCCCATCATGCAAAGCCTGGATGCTGTCGATAATCGCCACCGCAGGCCGCAGTGCTTCCAATTCCTGAAGCACCAATTCCAAGTCCGTTTCCGCCAAAAGCTGCAGGTCCGACGCAATCCCCTCAAGACGCAGCCAACGCAACTTCACCTGCTGGGCAGACTCCTCAGCACTCACATAGAGCACTGAGTGTTGCAGTGCCATAGCCGTGGCGCTCTGCAACAGCAGCGTGCTCTTGCCAATACCAGGATCACCTCCAACTAACACCATTGATCCAGGCACCAGACCTCCTCCCAAGACTCGATCAAGTTCGTCGTAACCACTGGCAAGACGCCGCACGGGTTGATCCCCGAGAGAAGCCATCGCCATCGAGCGACGCGCCGCTGGTTCCACGGCCGGATCCAAACCGTTACGGCGGCGGCTATCGGTTGAATGAGCGACCTGTTCGACCAGGGAATTCCAAGTCCCGCAACTGGCGCAGCGACCAAAAAACTGGCTGGTCTTAGCGCCACAGCTCTGGCAGACGTAGACGGAAGCAGTGCGCACTTACTAAGATAGGTAAAGAAAGTTGGCTTTAAATGAACCAAAAGGCCGGCAAGCCTTAACAGCTCTTATCTAAGATTCATTGATTGCAGCCGCCAAAGAAAAAAAATGACGGCCACCAGCCCATCTAAAGAGACGATCCTCGTGGTCGACGATGAGGCCAGCATTCGTCGGATCCTCGAAACCCGCCTCTCGATGATCGGCTATCAAGTGGTCACGGCATGTGACGGCAACGAAGCCCTCGATATCTTCCACAACTGTGAGCCTGATCTTGTCGTGCTCGACGTGATGATGCCAAAGCTTGATGGCTATGGCGTATGTCAAGAGATTCGCAAAGAATCGGATGTCCCGATCGTGATGCTCACGGCCCTTGGAGATGTCGCTGACAGAATCACGGGGCTTGAGCTGGGTGCAGACGACTACGTCGTCAAACCCTTCAGCCCCAAGGAACTTGAAGCGCGCATACGCTGCGTGCTTCGGCGCGTCGAGAAAGAGCACGTTGCCGGCATCCCTAACTCAGGGGTGATTCAAGTGGCTGAACTAAGAGTCGACACCAACAAGCGACAGGTTTTCCGAGGAGATGAGCGCATTCGCCTTACCGGTATGGAATTCAGCCTGCTTGAGCTACTGGTCAGCCGCTCAGGGGAGCCTTTCAGCCGCGGCGAAATCCTCAAGGAGGTATGGGGTTATACACCCGAACGACATGTAGATACCAGGGTCGTGGATGTTCATATTTCACGTCTTCGCTCCAAACTGGAAGACGATCCCGCCAATCCCGAGCTGATCCTCACCGCTCGGGGGACCGGCTACCTGTTCCAGCGCATCATCGACTCCGTTGCCCCCGAAGGACTCTGAACCCTCCGCGGCCTCCGGGCCCCGGAGCAAGACCACCCGCCCCAGAGCCATTAGGCGTCTGGTGATTTGGTATCGCCGCAATGCAGCCGTTACCAGCCTGGTAGGAAGTGCCACGAACTCTGCTTCCGCCGCTGGAAACGTAGCCGGAACAGTTGTTTCCAGTGCTGGATCCGTCGTGTCGAATGCTGGATCAATGGCAGGAAGCATGCTTCAGCCACTCGTTTTTGATCCTCTGCGGCGACTACAAGGCAGCGAGAACAACACTGAAGCTGAGGACATCAAAAATAGCGATCGGCTCTGGGTTGCCGTCGATGGCATGGGTGGAGACCAGGCCCCTGGCCCCATTCTTGATGGCTGTCTAAAAGCGATTCAAAGACTTCCCCTACGCATCAAGTTCGTCGGAGAGACCAAGAAAGTGCTAGGCGCTGTCCAAACCATGGGTCTCACCGAACTCTTCAACCAAGCCACAGCCGCGGGTCATCTGGAGCTTGTCGCAAGCGGCCCCTCTGTGGGCATGGATGAAGAGGCCACTGTGGTGCGCCGCAAACGCGACGCCAGCATCAACCTGACCATGGACCTGGTCAAGAAGGGCGAAGCTCTAGCGATGTATTCAGCTGGAAATTCCGGAGCCATGATGGCCTCAGCCATCTTCCGGCTGGGGCGTCTAGCAGGGATAGACCGTCCCGCCATAGGTGCTCTATTCCCAACAAAGGATCCAACACAACCAGTGCTGGTGCTGGATGTGGGCGCCAACATGGATTGCAAGCCCATCTACCTCCACCAATTTGCCCTACTTGGCAATATCTATTCCCGCGATGTTCTCCAGGTGGCTCGACCACGCATCGGGCTTCTGAATATTGGCGAAGAGGAGTGCAAGGGCAACGATCTAGCCATTCGCACTCATGAGCTACTCAGCGAAGAGCATCGCCTTCAATTCGCGGGCAACTGCGAAGGACGAGATGTTCTTTCAGGGGCTTTCGACGTGGTGGTATGCGATGGCTTCACCGGCAATGTGCTCCTCAAATTCCTGGAATCTGTCGGCAGCGTGCTGCTTGATGTATTGCGAGCCGAACTGCCCCGAGGCAGACGCGGCAAAGTGGGTTCTGCGTTCCTACGCAGCAACCTCAAGCGAATTAAAAAACGCCTCGACCATGCAGAACATGGTGGGGCACTATTGCTGGGTGTAAATGGCATCTGTGTGATCGGCCATGGCAGCAGTAAGGCGCTATCGGTGGTCAGTGCACTACGACTAGCCCACTCCGCAGCGAGCCATGGTGTCATGGACGATTTAGCCGAACTGCAAAAGTCTCCTGCTGCAAGCGCCTCAAGGCACTCTCCTGAAACGCTGTGATTGACTGACGCCACCTTGGACCACTTGCCCCTTGGCTGAAACGTCCACAATCGGTAGTGGAGTAGCTCTGGTGGGCTGCGGCAGTGCCACACCATCCCAACGGATTAGCAACGACCAACTCGGCCAAAGGGTTGATACAAGCGATGCATGGATCCGTAGCCGTACTGGCATCAGTGCCCGACGTGTCATCGGACCGGATGAAACGCTCACAGGTCTCAGCCATCAAGCTGCAGCCAACGCCCTGACAATGGCTGGCTGGGAATCCGAAAGTGTTGATCTGATCATCCTGGCCACATCGACCCCTGATGATCTATTTGGTTCAGCCCCGCAACTACAAGCCATTTTGGGAGCTCGAGGAGCAGTGGCTTTTGATCTCACAGCCGCTTGCAGTGGTTTTCTATTCGCCCTGGTCACTGCCGCCCAGTTCCTTCGCACTGGTGCGATGCGGCGAGCACTCGTGATCGGTGCGGACCAACTAAGCCGCTGGGTCAACTGGGACGATCGTCGCAGTTGTGTGCTGTTTGGCGATGGAGCCGGAGCTGTTGCTCTGGAAGCAACGAGTGCTGCTCAGAACGGGCTGCTGGGCTTTCAGCTGAAATCTGATGGCAGCCGCGGCGACTGCCTCAACCTGCCGCAAGTTCAAAACTATCTATCCCTGGTAGCGGGCAATAGCCATCAACAAGGCGGTTTTCAGTCAATTCAGATGAACGGACAGGAGGTCTACAAATTCGCTGTCCGAGAAGTGCCTGCCATCCTCCAAACCCTTCTCAAAGCCACCAACACAGCCCCGGAGTCACTGGACTGGCTCCTGCTTCATCAAGCCAATCAACGCATCCTCGATGCTGTCGGGGATCGATTCGCCATTCCGCAGGCCAAGGTGCTCAGCAACCTGGCTGAGTACGGCAACACATCGGCAGCCACCATCCCACTCATGCTTGATGAAGCCGTACAAGACGGGAGGATTAAGCCTGGTCAACTGATCGCAAGCAGCGGTTTTGGAGCTGGTCTCAGTTGGGGTGCAGCGTTAGTCCGCTGGCAAGGGCCCATCTAGGCTCCCGCTAAATCGCTATAGCGTTCTGATGTCGATTGCCTGGGTGTTCCCTGGTCAGGGCTCACAAAAGCTGGGCATGGCTGACCCGATCATCAGCTTGCCCGATGCCGAAGAGCGCTTTGCTCTCGCCTCTCGACTCATGGGACGTGATCTCCTTGCTATTTGCCGTGATAGCGACCAAACCAATAATGACCCGGCCGACCTCAATGACACCCGTAATACCCAGCCGGCACTTTTTGTCGTTGAATCATTGCTGGTGGATGAACTTCGCAGGCAGGGTCGTGACGCCTCGCTAATCGCAGGACACAGCCTGGGTGAACTTGTAGCCCTCTACGCAGCTGAGGTTTTTGATGTGAACACCGCCCTGATGCTGCTGCGACGCCGCTCAGAGCTGATGGCCTCAGCCGGCGGTGGTGCCATGACAGCAATATTGGGCTTTGACCGCACACAGCTAGAAGCTCAGGTAGCAGCAACAGAAGGAGTCGTGATTGCCAATGACAACAGTGCTGCCCAGGTGGTTTTATCGGGCACCCCAGAGGCTGTTAGCAAGGTCAGCAGCCAGTTGACATGCAAGCGAGCAATTCCCTTGCCAGTCTCGGGAGCCTTCCATTCGCCTTTCATGGCCAAAGCGGCCACAGAATTTGCAGCTGAACTGGATCAGGTGACTTTCAAAGATGCCCGTGTCCCCGTTCTCTGCAATGCCGATCCAACTCCAACCTGCGATGCCAACCTGCTTAAGCAACGGCTAAAAGATCAGATGACAACAGGCGTCCGTTGGCGCGAAACGATGGATACCATGGCCAGTCAAGGGATCAACACAGTGGTCGAAATCGGCCCTGGCAATGTGCTGAGTGGTCTCGTAAAACGATCTCTTCAAGGAGTTGCGACCATCCAGCTGAGCTGTGCTGCAGACCTGGGGAATTGAACTTTGACCCAAGCCAAACCCCTGTTGAACTCAAGCATGCCGGTGCTGATGACACCGCAGCCAAGTCTCACCTACCGACTCGTTAGCTATCTACTGGTGTTTCCCATCTTCAGGGGTCTATTTAGGGGATGCACCTTTGGCAACGAAAATGTTCCTCATCAAGGTGCTGTCGTGGTTGTAGCCAACCACGGTTCTCACCTTGACCCCCCCCTGCTTGGCCATGCTCTTGGGCGGCCTGTGGCCTTCATGGCCAAAGCAGAACTTTTCCGGATCCCCCTCTTAGGAGCACTCATCCGTGCCTGTGGTGCTTACCCGGTGAAACGCGGCGCCAGTGACAGAGAAGCCATCCGCATGGCCACTGCCCGCCTGGGCGAAGGCTGGGCCATAGGGGTCTTCCTTGATGGCACTCGCCAAGCCAACGGCCGCGTCAATGCCCCCATGCCTGGAGCCGCACTGCTAGCGGCTCGCAGCGATGCACCCCTACTTCCAGTAGCGATCATCAATAGCCACCGTGCCCTTGGTAAACGTGGACAATTACCCCGACTCATACCAATACAGCTGCGGATCGGCAAACCAATTCCCCCACCTTCCAGCCGTCGTAAACACGACCTGGAAGCCACCAGCGCAGAACTCCAAAAAAGAATCAATGCGCTGCTGGATCAAGGGCTTTTGAGTTCTGCAGAAGAGCGTCTCCGCCGCCAGCGCTGAGTGCCTCTGACCAGCGCCGCTGGGCCCAATCCTTAAGATCACGACCTGTAGCCACCCAAGCCCAAGCCCTTACCCAATCGCTGATCCGCTTACGCAACCCCTCCTCCCGACATTGATTAGCGCAAGAGACAGAGATGCCTGTCAGGCGGATCCCTCGGCTACCAGCCACAACATGACCCACGGCCATGGAACGGGGCAGATGATCCTCACTAGTCACCAGTAAGACATGTTGGATGCCCTTTAACCGCAGTTCATCCACAAGAGACGTGAAGTTACCAAGGGTGTCCTTAGCGCGGTAGTCGAGCTGAACCTGACTCGGAGGAATCCCCACCTCACGAACCAACCACTGGGCATATTCCAGGTTGCTGCCACCACTAACAACCAGAGGCAAATTCAAATCCCTCGCTAATCGGATGCCTAGATGCTCACGATCAACATCACCTCCTAGTACCAAGATCAACTGAGGAGGCTTCCCATTCGTTAGCGCTTGCCGATACGGACGCAAAGGTCCGGCAGCAATCAGCCAGAACAACAGGCCTCCAACAACAATCGGCCCAGGACGACACCAACTCCTCAAGGCGAGACCACCACCGGAGATGTTGGATAAACAGGAAGCACATCAGTCCAGGCGACCTCCTGGCCCAAACTGTGCGCCGTGGCGCACAGCTCAAGCAAATGCTCTACATCCTTAGCCACATCATCTTGGGCATATAGGGCAGGGAAGGCCTTGAAATCCTCTGCCAACAAATGGGGCGATTCCAACTCCACAACAACCTTTGCAGCGCCAACTTCTGCAGCCATTTGCAACTGATAGCGACCGGCCACAGTTCCTCGCCGCGGCAGGGGTTTCACGATCCAAAATGGCTGCTCCATTTGCTCATGGCTTAACGCAATCGCCAACCGAGGAGCCATCAAAGCAAAACTGCTCACCCCATCGAGGGAACAACCAAGCTGCTGGGCCAGAGTTCTTGCCATCACTACGGTTAAACGAGTCCCAGTAAATCCGCCAGGACCAATGGCCACTGCCAAGCGAGCCAATTGAGGCCAAGAGGCTGCTGGCAAAAGCTCCTCTACACAATTGAGCAAACTATTTGAGAGCCCGCGGCCCAGTGGGAAAGTTGCGGTACGCCGACTGGTCTTGGGATCACGGCAATCGAGAACAGCTACACCAAGCGTTTCTGAAGAACTGTGGAGAGCCAAAAGCAAACAAGCTTTATCTGCTTCCAAGGATGAACCGGTCTGAAAGGTCATCGAGGCAGCTCCTGACCAGGGCACAATCGCTTCCAGCGCCCATGATCTAAAAGAAAACTACCGCAATCACGTACATCCCATTCCACGCCTGTCACGCCTTCAGGCAAATCAATCACACTGATATGGATGCGTGGATTCTGAGGCTCCAGATCCGGTACCGCATTGAGATGGGCAACCCCGTGCTGCCGCTCCACCGCGTGATAGGCCTGGCAACGATCAACCCAGCGGCAGTCGACACAAATACACATGCCCTCCCTTCGCTCTGCTGCACCCATTCTGGAGGGCGATCCCACCATCCGGGTCCAGGCCCTTTGGGAACAATTACATCCTGATCGCTGGCCACTATCGACTCAAGAACTGCCTGCTGGAACGGTCCTAGTAGGAGGTGCCGTTCGTGATGGCCTGCTTGGCCGACTCCAGAAGCAACCGGATCTCGACTTAATTGTGCCAAGCAAGGCCCTAGAGCTCACCCGCAGTCTGGCCAAGACACTGGGAGGCACATGTGTGGTGCTAGACGCAGAAAGGGACATAGCGCGATTGGTTATCAAAGGGTGGACCATCGACATGGCCGCCCAAGAGGGATCCAACCTTGAAGAGGACCTTTGGCGGCGGGACTTCCGTCTCAACGCCATTGCCCTCACCCTCGAGGCCACCCCTCAGCTCGTGGACCCAACGGGAGGGCTGAGTGATCTGGAGCAAAAAAAACTTGTTGCGGTACGTGAGCAAAACCTGCTCGACGATCCCCTGAGGTTGCTGCGCGGTCTGCGACTAATGGCCGAACTGCAGCTCAGCCTGGACAAACAAACCTTGTCGTGGATCAATTGCCACCACAGACTTCTGCCCCAAGCAGCTCCTGAACGAATTCAGGCGGAACTACAACGGATCGTGACTGCGCCTTGGGCCGATGACGCGCTGCCACTGCTGCTGCGAACTGGCCTACTGGATTGTTGGCAAAACACCATTGCAGGAATCAGCCGACCAGCACCATGTTTAAAGGTTGCCAAATCCCTCAAACCTGAAGAGCAAGCCGTAGCACTTCCCTTGGCTCGTCTCACTCATCTGCTCAGCAATGAGGGGCTGAGCGCATTGCGCTTCAGCCGACGACAATGTCAACGCTGCCAACTCCTTCGTTACTGGGAAGAACGCAACGACGGCATGGCTTTTGCAAGCCTCAGCGAATTTGATCGGCTGCAATTGCACCTCGATCTAGAAACAGACCTTCCAGCCCTCATCCTGCAGCTACCGCAAATCAGCCAGTTGCAGTGGCTAGAGCGTTGGCGGAACGCCGATGATCCTCTTTTCCATCCCTCACCTCCTGTGGACGGCTATGCACTGCAAAAGACCCTCAAACTCCCAAAGGGGCAAGCTCTAGGTGAGCTGCTTCGCCATCTCTGCAAAGAAAAAGCCTTTGGTCGGGTACAGAGTCGAAAGCAAGCTTTTAAGGCAGCAACTTACTGGTGGGAACAAAAACAAACCTTGCTGTGATTAACTGCACTGGCAATAAGGACATCGATCGGCCTGATCCACATCCTTTTCTCGTTCCCCTCTCTTTTTCATGAGCGTTCGCCTTTACATCGGCAACCTGCCGCAAACTTTTGAAAGCAAAGAGCTGGAAACGCAGCTGGCCAGCGTTGGAGAGGGGATTCGCTTCAAGGCAGTTCTCGACCGAGAAACCGGAGGTTGTCGTGGATTCGGCTTCGCCAATGTCAATGATGAGAAAATTGCCAATGCGGTAATTGAACAGTTCAACGGCCGAGAATTCAACGGAAATAACTTACGAGTTGAGCGTTCTGAACGCCGCAATACAAACGAAGGATCCGGTGGTGGTTCACGCCGCAACGGTACAAATTCAAGCGGCAATGCCCCAGGATCAGCCCGAAAATCAGCCAACAAAGTTGTACACAGTGATGGGCCTGCTGAAGAAGCACCCGACCCACGCTGGGCTGGAGAACTTTCAAAACTGAAGGATCTCCTCGCCAATCAAAAAACAACTGTTTGAACTGAACCGTTAATCCTCTTTCAAAATCTGCTTGTCCAGCCTCAGCGTGCCTGGGCCATCAGATATGAAAGAGGCAGATCAATCAACTTCATCCAGCGACTCACATAAGCCCGATTATTAAAAACGTCATAGTCCAAGCGTTCGATGGAATCGAGGATTCCTCTATAAAGACGCAATGAAGCCCATACTGGCCAACGGGCATCTTGAGATAGCCAGCGCACTCCAGCTTCCGACCGGGCAAACCACTCGCGAGCACGCTCCAATTGAAAAGCCATCAAAGCCTTCCAAGCACTATTCAAACGTCCAGCCATCAAATCAGCTTCTGAATAACCAAACCGGTCGAGATCTTCCTGAGGAATGTAAATACGGCCACGACCACGGTCCTCTCCTACATCACGAAGAATGTTGGTCAGTTGATTGGCAATTCCCAGAGCGATAGCAGCATCTGATGTCTCTGGAGAAGAACTCCAAGGGGCTGTTGTGTATGCAGGGTCAAGACCCATGACGTGCTGGGTCATCAAACCCACAGTGCCTGCGACTCGATAGCAATAGAGCTCTAGCTGCTGAAAGGTGGCGTATCGATGCTGATTCAGATCCATGCGCTGCCCCTCAATCATGTCCAGATAAGGCTGTATGGACTGAGGGAAACGTTCAAGAGTGTCTGCCATGACAGCATCCAGGCCATCCCGCACCTGACCAGCGAACATGGCCCGAGTGCGTTCTTCCCATTGATCCAGCCGATTGGCTAATTCTGAAACAGGACGCGTCTGAGCCTCTGCGCTATCCATAAGCTCATCAGTTCGCCGACACCACACATAGATGGCCCAAATCGCTCTGCGTTTGATCGAAGGAAGCAACATGGTGCCGAGATAGAAGGTTTTCGCCCACTGAGCTGTTTCCTTCCGACAAGCCTCATAAGCCTCCTCAAGACTCAAGCAAGCCTGAGTACTGATAATCGACGAATCCGGCGCTAGCTGAGTCATTCTTCAGGCCGGGAGAGACTTGCTAACAGACTGGGCCGTGGACAACTTCTCCCCACAGCTATCCACGGCGTTTGCACACAACTTGCCGCTGAGCACCGCACCCTCCATCGACGCCAGGTATCGCTGCATTGTGAAGTCACCAGCGAGAAAAAAGTTGGCAATCGGAGTCTCCTGGCTCGGGCGAAGCTTCTGACACCCAGGGGTGGTCTTATAAACCGAAAGGGGTGTCTTGATGACCTTGTACTTGCGCAGTTTGGCCTGATTTTCGCCTGTGAAGTGCATCGGGAAAAGCTTCTTGAGCTCAGCCAATGTGGCTTCAATGATGTCTTCATCGCTACGGCCGATCCAATCCTTGGCTGGAGCAAAGACCAGTTCCAACATAGAGCGATCTGGATCTTCGTACTCCTTGCAGGTAATACTCATATCGGCGTAGACACTCAAAAGAGGGGAACGACTGAAGAGCAGGTGATCGATATCCGTGAGCTTGCGGTCGAACCAGAGATGAATGTTGATCACTGGAACACCGCGCAGACCGTCGAGTTTGCGAAACACCTCCATCTGCTTCCAAGGGGCCGGCAAAAGCAATTTGAGCGGATCCACAGGAAGAGCACTGACATAAGCATCGGCTTGAACATTCCTGGATTCACTCCCCCGCTCACCGCCAATCAGGAAGCTCTCCACACTGCTGTCTTCACTGAGCTTGATCTCCCGCAAGGGGCTGTTGAGATAAACCTCCCCACCACGAGCCTGAATATGTTCCACCATCGGCTGACAAAGCCGCTCAGGAGGGGCTCCATCAAGGAAGGCCATCTTGGAACCATTCTTTTCCTGAAGAAATCGATTGAGCGCCGTGAGGATGACAGTGGCTGAAATCTCATCAGGGTCAATAAAGTTCAATGCCTTACTCATGGCGATGAAAACCTCCTCATTCACCCGCTCAGGGATGTTGTGGATCCTCAGCCATTCAGTCCAAGAATATTGATCACACTCCTCCACGTAGCCCTGACCACGCAACATTGCCGGTACGAGACCCAAGCCGAAGGCAACCTTCTCTGGCCAGCTGAGCAGATCGTTATTACCCAAAATGGCAGCCACTCCATTGAATGGAGCGGGAAGATCAGGAAAGTCAAATCGGCTGTATGTTCCAGGCTCCTCAAGCTGGTTGAAGATCATCGAGTGACTTTTCCACTGCAAACGCTCCTCGATGCCCAATTCTTGGAACAACTGGAGCATATTTGGATAAGCACCAAAAAAGATATGTAAACCGGTCTCATACCAGTCACCATCAGCATCCTTCCAAGCAGCAACTTTGCCCCCGAGCACATCGCGGGACTCATAAACCACTGGGATATGTCCAGCATCAACGAGATATTTGGCACATGAGAGGCCAGCAAGACCTGCTCCTGCGATGGCAACGCGCATGCTTCTCACGATAAGTAAACATCAACCCTAAAAGGAGCCCTCCCCCATCCTCTTCCTAGAGTCACTTCAATTGCTCTAGCGGTCCCCATTGGCGGACCGGTCCATGCCATGAACGAGACCCTGTTGAAGTGCACGACCCGTCACGTAAGGATCTTCACGGCCAGGGTTGAAAACAATGATCTCGTTCCAGACCCCGACCAGCTCACGCTTGATCTCGATCCTGACAACGAGTTCCTTTGGACAGAATCGATCACAAAAGAGATCCAGCAACGCTTCCAAGAGTTGGTGGCCTCACATGCCGGAGGCGAACTGAGTGATTACAACCTGCGGCGAATCGGCTCAGAGCTAGAAGGGACCATCCGCCAGCTGCTTCAGGCTGGAAAATTAAGCTACAACCCAGAGTGCCGCGTGTTGAATTACTCCATGGGGCTCCCGCGTACACCTGAGCTGTTGTGAATCGCTCCCGTTACAACCGCCAATCACCTCCTGAGAACTACGGTCAAGAGGGAGGCCGCGGGGACCGCTACTCCCGCCGCAACCGCTATGAAAGCGATGGCTCCAACTATGACCGTTCCCCTTCAAATCGTTCTGGCCCTCCCTCCCCACCTGGAGGCAATGGAATCCGCTTGAATACAGCCAGCCTGGCTGTGCTCGCAGGGGTTCTGATCGTGGGGATCGGGATCGGCAGTGCTGTCACTAGCACCACTGGGGGCGATCAAGGCAATATTGCTAGCGGTCAGCAGCTGGATATGGCTGTACCCGATCCTGAATTCTGCCGGCAATGGGGAGCCAGTGCCCTCGTCATTGACGTTGAGATGTACACCACGCTTAACCCTTCAAGCAGTTTCGTCACCCAGCCCAGCCTGCAGCCTGGCTGTGTCATTCGTCGGGAAAACTGGACGGTGCTGGAAAAACAAGGTGCGGTCACCAATAACCAGGTGAGAGAGTGCAAGCAACGCATGAACACCTTTGCCTACATCGGTTCAATCCGCGATAAACCCATCGTCCGCTGCGTCTACCAGACAGATATCAGAGAGAATAAATTTATTACTAAAGGAGTTGCTGACGATTCCGTGGGCATAACACCCGAAGCGGATCAATTCTGAGTCGACTCTTAGCCGTTGCTATCTGCAATCACAGCCCTACTCTGACGCAGGGGGCTGTCGGCACTAGCGAACACTGGCAGCACATCCCGTCTAAAGGCTTCTGCTGCGCGTGAACAGTAACGCGCAGGATGGCTGATCAACTTCAACTGACGCCGCACCTGCAGATCAACCACCACCGGCTTATGCACTGTGCCAGCGGTTAGTTCACGTTCAATCGATACCACAGGCAGAAAGGCTGCCCCAAGACCAGATTGAACTGCATTCTTGATCGCCTCAAGAGAATTGAGCTCCATCTCTATCCGCAAGCGCTGCACATCCAAGCCGGATCGAGCTAGGAGCTGGTCCAGCATCTTGCGAGTGGTGGACTGGGAATCAAGACTGATAAAACCCAAGCGATAGAGATCTTCCTTGGTGAGTTCAACAAGCCTCGACAAGGGATGTTTCACCGGAAGAACTAGGGCCAGTTCATCGCTGGCGTAAGGCAAAACCTGAAGAAGTTCGTTGAGCTCCGACGGAAGCTCGCCACCAATGATCGCTAGATCAATTTGACCATTGGCAATGCTCCAGCCGGTGCGTCGGGTGCTGTGCACTTGCAATTGCACGGAAACGTCCGGGTACTTTTGGCGAAATAAGCCAATCATGCGCGGCATCAAATAGGTGCCAGTCGTCTGGCTAGCCCCAATGACTAATGATCCACCTTTGAGGTTATGAAGATCATCAAGAGCTCGGCAGGCTTCCTGGCACTGACTAAGAATCCTCTCGCAGTAGCTCAACAGAAGTCGGCCCGCTTCGGTTAGCTGAGCCTTGCGGCCCCCACGATCAAACAAGGAGACCTCTAACTGCTTCTCCAGGTTCTGAATCTGCAGGCTCACCGCCGGCTGAGTGACGTAAAGGCTATCGGCTGCTTTCTTGAAGCTGCCCTCACTCACGATTGCGTGGAGGATGCGCAACTGATCGAGGGTGAAAGGCAGATCGGCCATGGAGGACCTGCCAACCCGGCAGCAACAATAGAAAAACTGTAAGCGGAAAAGCCTGGGCGCCAGAATCGAGCACCATTGCCACGGCCGCTTGGCACAATTGTCATCCACTGGGCTCCATCACAGCACCCTTGTGATGCTTGGGCTGTTGTTTCTCTTCGCTGTGATCCACAGCGGCGGAGCAGCCCTACGTAGCCATGCCGAAACCAAGATCGGGGCCAGGGCATGGAGATTGATTTTTGCCGCAACAAGCATTCCCTCTGCTGTGGTGGTGATCGGTTACTTCCTCGCACATCGCTATGACGGGGTGCGGCTCTGGAATCTGCAAGGGGTGCCAGGCATGGTGCCAATGATCTGGGCCCTCACGGCCATCAGTTTCCTCTTCCTCTATCCCGCTACCTACAACCTGCTGGAAATCCCCGCCTTGCTCAAGCCGAAAGTACGGCTTTATGCCACGGGGATCATCCGCATCAGTAGACATCCCCAAGCCATTGGCCAAATCCTCTGGTGTTTTACCCATGCACTCTGGATTGGCAGCAGCTTCATGCTGGTGACTTGTGTAGGCCTGATCGGCCATCACTTATTTGCTGTATGGCATGGCGATCGCAGATTGCAAGCTCGTTTCGGTGATGCTTTTGAGGAACTGCGTCAAAACACCTCCGTAATCCCCTTCAGGGCGGTAATCGATGGACGACAACAATTGCTATGGCAAGAGGCTCTGAAGCCTTCCCAGCTAGGAATCGCTATTGCTGTGGGAGTGTTCTGGTATGCCCATCGCTTCATCCCCATCGGCAGCGCGGCCTTCCTTTCCTCCAAGCTGGAGGGCCTTCTGAGCTGAATTGCCTACACTCCCAGGATCCTGCCTGGACCGGATGACCTCGGCCGCCGACCTCGCCTGGTTAATCCCGGTGTTCCCCCTCCTCGGAGCGATCGCCACAGGCCTGGGACTAATCAGTTTCAACCGCACCATTAACCGCCTGCGTAAGCCGGTAGCAGTGCTGCTGCTCACCTCTCTTGGTGCTGCAGCCGTCTTGAGCTATGCAGTCCTCGCGGAGCAGCTGGCCGGTGGCGAACCTGTCGAACATCTCTTCGTCTGGGCCAGCGCCGGCAGTTTCATTCTGCCAATGGGTTATGTGATTGATCCCCTTGGAGCCGTGATGCTTGCCCTGGTCACCACCATCGCTCTGCTGGTGATGATCTACTCCCACGGCTACATGGCCCACGACAAGGGCTACGTGCGCTTCTTTACCTATCTAGCCCTGTTCAGCAGCTCGATGCTGGGCTTGATTATCAGCCCAAACCTTCTCGAAATCTATGTGTTCTGGGAGCTGGTAGGGATGTGCTCATATCTCCTGGTGGGCTTCTGGTACGACCGAGATGGTGCCGCCCATGCAGCTCAAAAGGCCTTTGTCGTCAACCGTGTGGGTGATTTTGGCTTGCTCCTGGGCATTCTCGGGCTGTTCTGGGCAACAGGCAGTTTTGATTTCAATGGCATCGCTAATGGCTTATCAGATGCCATCGCGAGCGGCACCGTGCCCGGCTGGGCGGCTGTGACGTTATGTCTGTTGGTCTTCATGGGGCCGATGGCAAAGTCAGCTCAATTCCCCCTTCATGTTTGGCTTCCCGATGCCATGGAAGGGCCCACACCAATTTCAGCTCTCATCCATGCGGCAACCATGGTGGCAGCCGGTGTCTTCCTCGTTGCCAGGCTCGAACCTCTCTACAGTCAGTTCCCCTTGGTGGGTTTGGTGATCGCCGTGATCGGCACGATCACCTGTTTTCTGGGAGCGTCCATCGCGCTCACCCAGATGGACCTCAAGAAGGGACTTGCTTACAGCACGGTGTCTCAACTTGGATACATGATGCTGGCGATGGGCTGCGGCGCACCCGTAGCAGGAATGTTCCACCTGGTGACCCATGCCTTTTTCAAGGCCATGCTTTTCCTTGGCTCAGGTTCAGTGATCCACTCCATGGAAGACGTTGTTGGTCACGAGCCCATCCTGGCCCAAGACATGCGGCTGATGGGCGGCCTGCGCCAAAAAATGCCGATCACCGCCATCACCTTCCTGATCGGCTGCATTGCCATCAGCGGTATTCCACCTCTAGCCGGCTTCTGGAGCAAGGACGAAATTCTGGGACAAGCATTCACGACCTTCCCATTGCTCTGGGTTGTCGGCTTTCTGACAGCAGGGATGACGGCCTTCTACATGTTCCGCCTCTACTTCCTCACATTTGAAGGGCCATTCCGCGGAAACGACAAAGCCCTACAGACAAAACTGCTTGCTGCTGCAGGCAAAGGCAGTGAAGACGAACACCCTCATCAAGCCGGGGTACTGCATGAGTCGCCCTGGTCCATGACTCTGCCATTAGCAATCTTGGCAGTGCCCTCGATGCTGATCGGTCTACTCGGCACCCCCTGGAACAGCCGCTTTGCAGGCCTGCTCAACCCAGAGGAGGCCCTTGAAATGGCCGCAACATTCAGCTGGAGTGAATTCCTGCCACTCGCAGGTGCTTCAGTGGCGATTTCAACGGCAGGCATCAGCTTGGCTGTCTTGGCCTATGCACTGCACCGCCTGGATCTCGAAGAACTATTAGCCAATCGCTTCCCTGCCATCAATACCTTCCTGGCCAACAAGTGGTATTTGGATGACATCAATGAAAAGATCTTCGTACGCGGCAGCCGCAAACTGGCTCGTGAAGTGCTTGAGGTGGATGCCAAGGTTGTGGACGGCGTGGTTAATCTCACCGGCCTACTCACGCTTGGAAGTGGCGAAGGTCTTAAGTACTTTGAAACAGGCCGCGCTCAGTTTTACGCCCTAATCGTTTTCGGTGGTGTCATCGCCTTGGTCGTGCTTTTCGGCGTCCTAGGCAGTCCTGTGAGCTGATCAAACCAAATTGTGTGTTAACCCCTATCGAGGCAGTGTCAGAACGCCAAGCATTTCTACACTCCGTCCAGTGCTGAAAAGGCCTGTCCGTGCTGGAGTTTGCCATAAGCGCACCCTTGGAAACAGGTGCAGAGCTGCTGAGCGATGAAGTGAGCGCTAACTTCCCCTGGCTGAGCCTCTCAATTCTGTTCCCAATTGTGGGTGCCTTTCTGGTGCCGTTCATCCCTGATGAAGGGGAGGGGAAGCAGGTTCGTTGGTTTGCACTCGGCATCGCCCTGGTGACCTTTCTGATCACCGTGGCTGCCTACCTATACGGCTATGACCCCAGTCTTAGCGGCTTACAACTATCCGAACGGGTGAGCTGGCTACCTGATCTGGGCCTCACCTGGGCCGTCGGAGCAGATGGCATCTCGATGCCACTCATTCTGCTCACCAGTTTCATCACAGCACTGGCTGTCCTGGCAGCCTGGCCAGTGACTTTCAAGCCCAAGCTGTTCTTTTTCCTGATCCTGGCCATGGATGGCGGCCAGATCGCAGTTTTTGCCGTTCAAGACATGCTGCTGTTCTTCCTGGCCTGGGAACTGGAATTGTTGCCGGTCTATCTGCTGCTAGCGATCTGGGGTGGCAAAAAACGGCAATATGCAGCCACAAAATTCATCATTTATACAGCTGGCAGTTCGCTGTTCATTCTGCTGGTGGCCCTAGCGATGGGGTTCTTCGGCGGAGGCACACCCAACTTCGAATACACCAACCTCGCCCAACAAAGCTTTGGTACAGGTTTCCAGTTGCTCTGTTATGCGGGACTGCTGATTGCCTTCGGCGTCAAGCTGCCGATTGTGCCTCTACACACCTGGCTGCCAGACGCCCATGGAGAAGCAACGGCGCCAGTTCACATGCTGCTTGCTGGAATCCTGCTGAAGATGGGCGGCTATGCCTTGATGCGCTTTAACGCTCAACTGCTACCTGAAGCCCATGCCCAGTTCGCACCACTTCTGATCGTGCTTGGGGTGGTCAACATCATCTATGCCGCTCTCACCTCCTTCGCCCAGCGCAACCTCAAACGCAAGATCGCCTATAGCTCAATTAGCCACATGGGCTTTGTACTGATCGGCATTGGCAGCTTCAGTGCCCTAGGAACGAGTGGCGCCATGTTGCAGATGATCAGTCATGGTCTAATCGGAGCCAGTCTGTTCTTCCTTGTAGGAGCCACCTACGACCGCACTCACACCTTGCAACTTGATGAGATGGGAGGAGTGGGTCAAAAGATGCGAATCATGTTCGCGCTATGGACAGTCTGTGCACTCGCCTCACTCGCCCTTCCTGGCATGAGTGGCTTCGTATCTGAATTGATGGTGTTCGTGGGCTTTGCGACCGATGAGGCCTACACGCTGACATTCCGGATTGTGATTGCAGGGCTTGCGGCAATCGGCGTCATTCTTACTCCCATCTATCTACTCTCCATGCTGAGAGAAATCTTCTTCGGCAAAGAAAATGACCAACTTGTCTCCCATACCAACCTTGTTGATGCGGAACCAAGAGAGGTCTACATCATTAGCTGCTTACTCGTGCCGATCATCGGCATTGGCCTCTACCCCCGACTAGTGACCGATAGCTATACCGCATCCATCCAAGCACTAGTAAAGCGAGATGAGCTCGCCATGCAACGCATCAAAAAACCCTCAGCATTGATGATTCGAAACACCACCATGACACCTGCTGTGATCTCATCCCCAAGGCTGCCGATCAGTCAAACGCGATCGGAGCAGCTCACTAGGAAATAAGAGACTTCGGCCTTTCTCTTCACAGAGACTTAACCCTGAAGTCTGACGCAGTAATTGTTAGCTAATTGCTATTTCAAGGGATTCGTAAGATCAATTTCATCTTGATCTTGTGCCTCGAACTCAACAAAGCGATTCACAATTCTCTCGAACCCTTTTTAGATGTCATTGCAGGTCTAAGGGCTAACAATTGATGGTTATTCGCTGCCTGGAGTGGCTGATCTAGAACCATGCCAAGCAATCCCGACCTAAACCTCTAAGCCACCAACTCAAGTGACCAAGACAAAGCAAGACGATCAACCTTTGAATTGAAAGCTGACTAGAAACCATCTCATCAGCTTCCTCTTAACAAAATTCATATAGCTTTTTAAAAGCATGATGATCTATGAAATCCCCCCTAGCGCACGCCTAACAAGATCGATAGCTTATTTAAAGCGTGATCTTTACCTTGCAGGATGATGGACTGACCAGGGGGACTGATTCAGGCGCACGCCTTGCGATCCGCCTGCTGCAAGATGCCGCAGAGCGAGGCGAATTAGATCCCTGGGATGTCGATGTGATCGCTGTGGTTGATGGTTTCCTCGATCAACTACGCCAACGGATTGAGGTGCCCCGGCAAGTGGCCGTACAAGTTCAACGGCAAGGCGGCAGTTATGAACAGGATTTAGCTGACAGCAGTGAAGCCTTTTTGGCCGCATCCGTACTGGTTGGTCTAAAAGCAGAGGTTCTAGAAGCCCAAACCTTTCCACCGGAACCTCTATATGAAGAAGGCTTCGAAGCAGAGCTGGGAGAGCAAGGCTGGCTAGATCCAAGTTTTGCACTGCCCAGGCGCCCAGAGCGCCACCTATTACGTCGTCCGGCAGCACCACCACCCCTTCGCAGGCCAGTGACCCTTGGGGAGTTAATCGAACAACTGGAATCCATCGCCGAGCAACTCGAATCCGACGAACTGCAACAGCGACGCCGCAAACGCAATAAACGTTTTAGCGAGCGTGAGGCCATTGCCCAAGTCACCGCTCTGGCTCACCGGGAAAAACTTCCTGAAACGACTGCAGCCTTAGGAGTCTTCCTCAACGATTGGGAACAGGCTCTGCATTGGGTTGATTTCGAAGTGTTGGTTGGTCAGTGGGAACAGGTCTCAACAGCAGACCTGGACACTGATCGGGTGGGCGTGTTCTGGGCTCTGTTATTTCTATGCTCACAGGGGAAAGTGGAGCTGGCGCAGGAAGGATCTCTCTATGCCCCCCTACTCCTCAAGCGACTGCTGGCCCCAGGAACAATTGCTCAACTGCCGCTTACCAGCCTTCACGTGCCAGCTGCCACGCCGGCCGAGGCCGTGAATGCCGCCTGAATGGAGGTCTATGTTGTTTGAACGACCTGAGGCCTAACAACGCCAATGAAGGCGATGATTTTGGCGGCCGGCAAAGGGACGCGCGTCCAGCCGATCACCCACGTGATCCCCAAGCCGATGATTCCCATCCTTCAGAAACCCGTGATGGAGTTTCTGCTCGAACTGCTGAAGGAGCACGGCTTCAAAGAAGTGATGGTGAATGTGTCTCACCTAGCTGAGGAAATTGAAAACTACTTCCGAGATGGCCAGCGCTTTGGCGTAGAAATCGCCTACAGCTTCGAGGGACGCATCGAAGAGGGAGAACTAATTGGCGATGCCCTTGGTTCCGCTGGCGGCCTCAAAAAAATCCAAGACTTTCAGCAATTCTTTGATGACACCTTTGTGGTGCTCTGTGGTGACGCCCTCATTGATCTCGACCTCTCAGAAGCCGTGAGACGCCATCGTGCCAAAGGCGCTCTGGCCAGCTTGGTGACCAAACGAGTCCCTAAAGATCAAGTAAGCAGCTATGGCGTGGTGGTCACAGACGAGAATGATTGTGTTCAGGCATTCCAAGAAAAACCCGCCACTGATGCAGCGCTAAGCGACACAATCAACACAGGCATCTATCTCTTTGAACCAGAGATTTTCGAGCACATTCCTTCGGACCAACCCTTCGATATCGGCTCTGACCTATTCCCCAAGCTGGTGGAGATGGGCTTACCTTTCTTCGCCCTACCAATGGATTTCGAATGGGTGGACATTGGCAAGGTTCCCGATTATTGGAGGGCCATTCGCAGCGTGCTGCAAGGAGAGGTTCGCCAAGTAGGCATCCCTGGTAAAGAGGTCCGTCCTGGCATCTACACAGGCTTGAACGTTGCCGCAAACTGGGACAAGATCAATGTGCAAGGCCCAATTTATGTAGGTGGCATGACCCGCATCGAAGATGGAGCAACAATTATTGGGCCATCAATGATCGGCCCTAGCTGTTGCATCTGCGAGGGGGCAACCGTCGACAACTCGATCATCTTTGACTATTCCCGTATTGGACCTGGTGTGCAGCTGGTGGAAAAGCTGGTGTTTGGCCGTTACTGCGTTGGCAAAAATGGCGATCACTTTGACCTTCAAGAAGCAGCCCTTGATTGGCTGATCACCGATGCAAGGCGCCAAGACCTTGTGGAACCATCTCCTCAGCAGAAGGCCATGGCCGAACTGCTTGGCACAGACCTCACACCGGCACCAAGCTGATTCCTGCTTGATCAAGAATCTCGGGGATGCGCTCTTCTGCTTTCACGGCCATCAGATGAACGCCCTGGGTAAGAGACAAATAACTCCTTACCTGCTCAGCAGCAATAGCGATCCCCTCAGCCATTGGATCAGATGCTTCCTCCAGCCGAACCACAAGTGATTCAGGAATGCATGCTCCAGGCACAACCCTATTAATGAAGCTTGCATTACGAGCTGATTTCAGCAAAAACACCCCAGCAAGCACAGGTAAGCCAAGGGGATTGGCCACCTCATTGCAAAAGTGTTCAAGCACAGCGGGTTTCATCACCATCTGAGTCTGAAGAAAGCGAGCGCCGGCCTCCTTCTTTCGTTCGAGGCGACGACGCAGACCACTCAAGCTCTGGCAATTGGGATCAGCAGCGGCCCCAGCAAACAAAGCAGTCGCTCCATCAGGGAGTAATCCCGAAACAGGGTCCTCCGCACGGTTGAAGGCAGCGACCTGATGCAGCAATTTCACCGACTCGTAGTCATGAACAGGTCTCGCCTCAGGTTGATCACCGACCCGGACCGGATCACCTGTGAGGCAGAGCAAGTTGCGAATACCCAGGGCATGAGCGCCAAGTAAATCTGATTGAAGGGCTATCCGATTGCGATCACGGCAAGCGAGCTGCAAAATCGGTTCAAGACCCTCATCTAACAGCAACCGGCAGAGAGCAAGGCTGCTCATCCGCATCACTGCACGGCTGCCATCAGTCACATTGATGGCATGAACATAACCTTTCAAACCTTGAGCCATCGACAAGGAATGAGCAGGATCTGCACCACGAGGAGGCATGACCTCAGCAGTGATCGTCACCGCTCCGGCATCGATGGAGCGCTGCAAGGCTGAACTCAAATCACGATGTCCTTCACTCACTCACCAACTATGAGGGATCGCTTGCCCAAAGTCTGCGTAAGATGACCGGAGATCATGAATAGGGAATGGCCACAGGCAAAATCCCCAGTTCCGTTCATATCTCACTCTCTTCGAGAGAAATGGAAATCATTGACCTTGTCGCCGACGGGCTAACCAACCAAGAAATCGCCGAAAAGCTAACCATCAGCAAGCGAACTGTCGACAATCATGTCAGCAACATGTTCACCAAAACAGGCTCAAAAAATCGTGTGGCCCTTCTGAACTGGGCCATGGATCACGGCAAGATCTGCCGCGATGGTTTCAATTGCTGCTCCTTGCCAGACGAATCCGACTCTGACTCCTAAACCCAAGCACAGCCGGCTCTGGTATGGGCATCAGAGAACATCCGTCCGACTCGAGATCAAACAACTCGACATAGGCCATACAAGCCTCACGATCCCGGCATGTAAAGCGGAGGATGCCATCGGTATCGTACAAACCAAACACAAGTTGCCTTCCCGCAGCATCGGCTGCCCGAACAACCAGTTCGCTTAATCGGAACTGTTAAGAGATTCTAAAGGGCCTGGGGGTGCTTTGGTCAAGCCAGGCCGTAATCTCGGCGCCTCTGATCGGACCATTGCTGAATAGGGGTGCGTGCCAAAGCGGCATTGTTCCACTCAGATTCACCAGTCACCTCCTGCCAGCACCACGCGGGAATCTCTAGCAGCTCATCCGCAGAGACAAGTTCCACCTCCGCTAACACAAGAGGAGCATTCGCTCCTTCGAAGCAATCGACCACCCAATCACCACCTTTAAGGCTTAGTTCATAACGTGTCTTGATCAGACGATCAGGTGCCAAACCCCAGAGAGCCTCTGCATCGACTAGAGGGATCAAATATTCGAACTCATGGCGAGCAATACCCTCAGCAGGAGCCTTGAGGGTGAGCCAAGCCTGATCCATCGCCAGGATTCTCATCCTGACAGTGAATCCCTGAGGAGACCCGGCCAGGTAACCCTGACGCAAAGGCAAGGCCGGTCCTGCCAAAGATCGCCACTCTTCTCCCACCACCAAAAACCTCCGTTCGATCTCGAGGCCCATGAGCTTCAGCTGGGAGATTGTTGATTGTTGAGCAGACTTCCCGCCCAATGCAGCTTGTGCGTGAGAGTTCTGTAATAAGAGGGGCTCTGTTCAAGAACCACCATCAATGCATGGTGCCGAGCCCTCTGAACAACACAACACTCGCCTGGTTCAAGCAGGGCACCACTCGCCCCATCTTTCCAGAGCTTCACCCGGCGAGTGTTTTCTCCCAGAAGCCCAATCACTAGCCGTGAGGCTGGAGGCACGATGACGGGACGACTAGAGAGACTCATCGGACAGATTGGACTAACGATGATGGCATCAATGCCAGGGTGAAGAATCGGTCCTCCAGACGCCATCGAGTAGCCGGTAGACCCTGTCGGTGTCGCCAAGATCAAACCATCGCCACGGTAATGATCCACCACCTCACCATCGATCTCAAGTTCAAGGGTGCAGGTAGGCGACACATCATCGCGATAAGGACGCATATAAAAATCATTCAGGGCCCAGTGCGGTGCCTTACTCCCATTCAAATCCTGGAGCGAAGCAATAGGTCGAGCAGTTCGTTCAACAGGGGAGCGGCTGTCCACCGCAGCCTGCAACATCATTCTGCGCTCCAAAGCAAAGTTGTCCTGCAACAATCGCTGCCATAGCTGACCGCCGCCATCAAGCAGAGCGCGTTCATGCGTCAGAAAACCTAGATGCCCTCCGACGTTGAAACTAAGGATTGGTACATCATGAACGGCAAGATGACGGGCCGCACCGAGCACCGTGCCATCGCCCCCAAGCACAACAGCCAAATCAGGCAGGCCGGATTCTGAGGCCAATAAATCGGGGAAAGGGTTGGCCCTCACTCCACTCATGGCCATCACCACTTTCACTCCAAGCGCTTGGAGCTCGTCAACACAACAACAGGCTTCACGATGCGCAGAATGACTTCCCGCCCGATAGATCACCCAGACCAAATCGAGACGCATGCTTGGGTCTCCTTACCAGCGCAACAGATTGAAGCGCTCCATATCCACAGTGACGCGATTGCGATACAAGGAAAGGAGGATCGCAAGACCCACAGCTGCCTCTGCAGCAGCAACAGTAATGACAAACACAGCAAAGACCTGACCGCGGATCAGATCGCCATCAATATATGAAGAGAATGCCATCAGATTGATATTCACCGCATTGAGCATCAGCTCAATGCTCATCAAAACCCGAACAGCATTACGGCTATTGATCAGCCCCCACACGCCGATACAGAAAAGCATCGCAGCAAGCAAGAGATAGGCCTGAAGAGGAACAAGACCGGACGAGGACTCGAGCATGGGATCGATCAGGGGAAAAAACAAAGTGTCCTGAACTGATCAGGGCGTGGACTTATCGACAAGCAACGGTGTTCGAGCCTTCTCGATCAGACCCTGATTGACAGCATCACCTGTACCAACATCAACCTCCAGCACATCTCTGCGGGCCAACACAATTGCACCGATCATGGCCATCAGTAGAAGCACAGATGCCAGCTCAAAAGGCAAAAGGTAGTCAGTAAATAGGTGTTCACCAATTCGCTCAGTAGCCCCTACTCCAATCGCTGCGGGGCCTGGCACTGCCCAAGGCGTGGTGATCACCACACGAAAGAAAAGAACAAACAGCCCTGCACAGACTCCACCAGAGAGCAGCCTTCGAATAGGCAATCCCTCGATAGGCTTCAAATCTTCGCGCTTATTCACCAGCATGATCGCAAAGAGAATCAGCACGTTGACGGCACCCACATAAACCAGCACCTGTGCTGCTGCAACAAAACTGGCATTGAGGAGCAGATAGAGACCAGCCACAGCCATAAATACGCCACCAAGCAAAAAGGCGGAGTAGACGATATTGCCCAGCAAGACAACACCAAGACTGCCGAGAACCACCACGGCGCCTAGAACCAGGAAACAGATTAATTCTGTGGAAGTAGCAATCGTCATCCTTTGGGCTGGTCTTGATCAGGAGCATCCTGCAACGATTCTCTCTTATCCCCTTGAGGAGAGTCTTGCTGCAAGCTCAGACTCTTGAGCACCTCTGCCGGGAGCTGTCCGGCACGAGGTTGATTGGCAGGTACATCATGGGGATCCATGACCCCTTTAGGCAGATAGGCCAGCTCTCGTAAAGGCTGCACAGATGGGTCTGTCGTCACACTGGTTGGCAAACGACCCAATGCAACATTGTCGTAGTTGAGGCTATGACGATCGTACGCAGCCAGCTCATATTCCTCCGTCATCGATAGGCAATTGGTAGGGCAGTACTCCACACAGTTGCCACAGAAGATGCAGACACCGAAATCAATGGAATAATTGCGCAGCTCCTTTTTCTTCGTCTCCTTATTCATCACCCAGTCCACAACAGGCAGGTTGATGGGACAAACCCTGACGCAAACCTCACAAGCAATGCATTTATCAAACTCGTAGTGGATACGACCGCGATAACGCTCTGAGGGGATGAGCTTCTCGTATGGATACTGCACCGTGATCGGACGCCGGCGCAGGTGATCGAATGTGACCGCAAGGCCCTGGATCAGATAGTTCGCTGCATCCGCAGCGTCGCGGGTGTAGTCAGCAACTTTTTTGAGGAACCCGAACATGCGAAAGGAACCTCTAAGAGGCCCACTAGGAGCATGCAAGAAATCCTACAAGCTTTTTAACCAGGATAAGTAAAAGTGCTTAGCCTTGCCGGGACGAGATCCAGCACCTTCAAGCGCCTTCGCCGCATCAACCGCCAAAGGCAACAGGGAAAGCCAACTTAAGAGCAGCGGTGATCAACAGATTTCCAAGAGCGATCGGCAAAAGAAACTTCCAGCCCAAATCAAGCAATTGATCAATGCGTACGCGTGGAGTCGTCCAGCGCAACAAGATGGCTAAGAACACCAGCAGATAAGCCTTCAGCACTGTCATCACAATGCCAACGGAGCCAGTGATCACCTGCACCAAGGGAGCATCAACCGACTGACCAAGCCAACCAGCCAGCCATTCCACCGGGATGGGGAAGCCCCATCCCCCTAGGTAGAGCACTGCGACCAACAAGGACGACAGCACAAGGTTGATGTAACTACCGAGATAAAACAGGGCAAACTTCATCCCTGCGTACTCGGTCTGATAACCCGCCACCAGCTCTTCCTCCGCTTCAGGGAGATCGAAAGGAAGTCGTTCGCACTCGGCCAGCGCACAGATCCAAAAGATCAAAAAGCCCACAGGCTGCCGCCACACATTCCAGCTCAGCAAGCCAGCACCATTTTGTTGGGCAACAATGTCGACCGTGCTGAGTGAATTGCTCATCATCACCACTGCCAGAACAGCCAAGGCAAGAGGGATTTCGTAACTGATCGATTGAGCTGCAGCCCTCAGCCCACCCAAGAGTGAGTACTTGTTATTGGAGGCATAGCCACTCATCAATAGGCCAATGGGCTGAATGCTGCTGAGGGAGATCCAGAGGAAAATCCCTATCCCCACATTGCTGATCAGCAGATTTTGACCAAAGGGCACGATCAGCCAGGAGAGGATCACAGGCACAAGCACCAGGACCGGACCAAGAGTGAACAGCAGGCCATCCGCCCTGACAGGGATCACGTCTTCCTTCACCAGCAACTTCAAGCCATCGGCCATCGGTTGCAACACTCCGAGAGCTCCTGCGTATTCCGGTCCGATCCGCTGCTGAACAGCCGCCGAAATCTTCCGCTCCAGCCACACGGTGACCAAAACGCCCACCATCGCCGCTGTCAACACCAACAGCATCGGTAGCGGCAGCCAAAGCAGATGAGCCACCTGAGGGGAAAGTCCCAGCCCTTGTAATGACTGACTAAAGCTCAACTCCAGATCAAGGCCAGAACTCACCAAGCCTGAGGTTTCAGTGGCAAAGGTGGTCACCATGGTGATGGCTGAGCTGGCTGCAACTTAGGCGCCCGTAGAAGAGACACGCTCATCACTAGGGATCCAAGTTCTGTTCTGGGCACCTGTGTAAATCTGCGAAGGCCTGAAAATCCGATTCGCGCCAAGTTGCTCTCGCCAATGAGCTAGCCAACCAGCCACCCTTGAGATGGCAAACACAGGAGTAAAAAGATCGCGTGGAATTCCAAGCTTGCGATACACAAGACCGGAATAGAAGTCCACATTCGGATAGATCCCTTTAGGGCCTAAACAGGTGGCAGCCGCCTGCTCCAACGCCTTGGCCACGTCGTACATCTCATCGGTGCCGAATCGAGCAAACAACTCCTCTGCAAGACCCTGAAGGATCACAGCGCGAGGATCCTTGACCCGATATTCCCTATGACCAAAGCCCATCACCTTGCGCTTAGAAGTGGTGGCTTCATTGAGATAATCATCAGCATGCTCTGGGCTGCCGATCTCTTCGAGCATCGCCAAAACATCCTCATTGGCACCACCATGTAGAGGTCCTGCAAGGGTGCCCACTGCGGAGGCCACCACTGCATAAGGGTCTGTGAGCGTACTGGCGGTCACTCGAGCACTAAAAGTACTGGCATTAAGACTGTGTTCCGCATGCAGGATCAAGCAGCGATCAAGAACCCTTGCCGCCAAAGGGTCCGGTTCACGCTCGGTGAGCATGTAGAGGAAATTGGCTGAGTAGGCCAGGTCGTCACGAGGCTGAATGGGATCTTGCCCTTTGCGTATCAACTTGAAGGCCGCCACCATCGTGGGAATCTTGGCGATCAGCCTCACCACGGCGTCATAGACGTACTTCGGGTCATCGATGGCTCGACGGGAATAGAACAGCCCCAGGGATGCCGCACTCGACTGAAGTGCATCCATCGGATGCCCCGAAGCTGGGAAGCACTTCATCATGTCCCGTACACGGAAACTCACACGACGGTGCATCTGCACCTCAGCTTCGAAATCACGAAGTTGCTGTGGGCTAGGCAGATCGCCCCAGATCAACAGATAGGTGGTTTCCAAAAAGCTGCTATGTGCTGAGAGCTCCGCAATTGGATAACCCCGATAAGCAAGCCTCCCCTGCAGTCCATCGATATCACAGATGGCGGATTGGGTTACTGGCACTCCCTCCAGCCCCGGACGAAAGGTGATGCCACTGCGATCGTGGCGAATCTCCCCAACCTGCTCCTGCCCCACCGCATCTCGACAACTGCTTGGCAACCTAAGCGGAACAGGGCAGCAACACCGACGGCCTCAACAACACCTGCAGCGTTGCCCTACCAGCAGGGCTTCGTTTCTGCTGCGACCATCTGAGGTGAGCAAAACCAGCCTTCTTCAACACCAGGCAGCCCGAAGGGATGCCAAGCAACCTTGCTGCTAGATGGGTCAAATCAGGTTCATGACCCACCAAAAGGCAGCGCCCAACCAATCCTTCAAGTAAAGGCCAAGGATCCCTTCCAGGAAGCAAGCAACTCTCGAATTCCACCCGCCCCGCCAGACCCGCCTGCTGCGCAAGTTCGGCCGTCTGAACAGCACGCAGATAAGGACTACTCAACAGACGATCAGCAGCAAAGCCAAGGCTTCGCAAGCGACGAGCGACCTCCATCGTGCGCAGAATTCCTTGTTCTGTAAGTGGGCGTAGCGAATCATCAACGCCATGGCATCGCTGCTCAGCGATGCCATGGCGAAATAAGAAAAGATCAACCGAGGTTGAGGCGGGCACGCATGCGAAGAGAAGAGCTTTGCTCATCCTGGTCAGGCCCCACAGCCATGGCCAACCCCTGCACACTGGGCTGCAATGAGCCACCAGCAAGCGTTTGCATCAACGTCCAGGGGCGCCAATGCTGAAGCTGCACGCGACCAGGATTTGCACCAAGAACCAGCTGTTGATTAAGCGGACGATCATCTCTATTGAGATTGTTCAGCTGACGAAGACGAGGCTGCAACGCCTTACCCTGCTTGCGCTGCTGTAGAGCCGCAAGGGTCTGACCCCACCAGGCCAGGTCTGGCTCCTCGGCCAAAGCAACGCCCAACTGAGCTTCAAGCAAGTTCTTACTGGAGCTTTGTTGACGTGCCAAGCGCGTCCACACCTGCAGAGATTCGTCATCAGACGGCAAATCCGAACGAATAAAACCCTGCTCAGTCAGCGCATCATCCACCACCGAGACAGCTGGATGGTCCTGCTTGGTCGCAACCACCCAGCCTTCGGGCTGCTGAAGCCACAACAACGGTCCATCGTCCAAACCAGCAATCGTGGCAGCCGAAGACAGTTCATTTGCCGTCAACTGCTGACGCAGTAAGGGGCCTAACCACTGCACCAGAGGATCCTGATCTGAAGGATCAAGTAATCGAGAAGGTGAACTCAACAAAGCGAGTGCCTCCGCCTGACCACCAGCAGAGGCAGTGAGCTGAGCAAGTCCATCACCTGCCCCAGCCTCACTTGCAACGACTTCCAGGGGTTGCTGGAAACGCAACAGCCCTTCCAACGCCAAATCGGACCCTTCAGGCTTCAAGGCAGCCACCAAACCCAACAGATCCTCACGCTGGCTGAGCTGCTTAGGCAGGCCTAACCAAGAGTGAATAGCGGGCGGCGAGGCAACCATCAGCGCCACACCCTCACCAAGCTGGCGCACGATCTCGACAAGCTCCTGATCCCCAAGTTGATGCTGATCAGACAACTGGGAAACATCAAGAGCCTGTTCCAATACCCCCCGGCCGGAGGCAAGCAACAGCAGGTCATCGTCGATCAATGCTGTTGCCAAAGGCTGGGGATTGCGTCCGCTCAAAGCCCCTTTGCCACTAATCACTCCCATTCCTCGATAGCGGCTGATCTGCAGATCTGTGCCAGCCAAGCTGCGTGCTTGCCAAAAGCGCTGCAAAAACCGCCTCGCACCATCCTGATCTCGACTCTCTAGAACCAAAAGCCAACCCATGGATCCTTCTGACCCGTCGGGTTCCAACAGAGCCATGCTCACTTGCGGACCAAGCCAGTCGACCAACTCCGACTCAAAATCCAAACCAGCGAGTGCGAAGGCACCATCACGAATCTGCTGAGCACCATCGCGAGCCTTACGACGGTTGCGTGCCGGAGCTACAGCCTGGGCATAGGCAGGCACACGCACTGGATCCATCAACCAATGAACGGCAAGAGCAGCATCTCGAGGCACAAACCTTGCAGCACGTGGCAACTCCAGTGGTTGATCAACCAAACGCAGAGGGTTTTGGCGGGCCATAGCCCATCCAAGCCCCGCCACCAATGAGAACAGGACAAACACCGTGGCCACCACGGCAATCAAAAACGGGCGGGCCTTCATGGGCCGGCAATGGGACTCTTTAGATCATCTTTATCCATTAATCGTCTGATCGTCTTGCGACCAGTATGAAGCGCTCACAAAGTCAACATCAATGAGGCGATTGACAGGTCTCTTTGTGCAAGCCAACTAAATCGCGAACAGCTACACAATTTCCGCCACAAAATCTTGTCTAGCTGCACGACGAGAAACACAACAGCTGCAATCTGGAAAGAACCCTCGACAGTGGTGATGCTGGGTTGCAAGCAAACTGCGCCAACACTGAGACCGGCTTAGTGAGTTCGTGACAGAGCACAAAAGCAGGGCGCCCCCCCGTACCATCAAGATCCCGACGTCACCGCTTTGGAGTCGCTACCGGCACGACAACAGCAGGTGCTTCAAGCAACGGTGCACCACTACGTGGACACGATTGAGCCCGTCGGCAGCAAAACCCTGGTGCAACGCTTTGGCCTCAAAGCCAGCGCCGCAACGGTTCGTTCGGCAATGGGAGCCCTTGAACAGCGTGGCCTGCTCACCCAACCTCATACCTCGGCGGGAAGAGTGCCGAGCCCGCAGGGCTATCGCCACTATGTGGACTGCTTGCTGCCGCCTCCAGGATCGGCGGCGCAGCACCTGGAACGGGAACTGACAAACCTCAGTCTGCGCTGGGCAGCTCTCGATGACTTGATGTGGCAATTGGCCCGACGCCTCACCGATTTCACTGGCCTGATGAGCTTGATCACAAGGCCAGCACGGCCAAAGCCAACGCTTCAAGCCGTACGCCTGGTGCGCAGTGGCGACAGGCTGCTGGTGATGCTGGTGGAAAGCTCCAACCAAGCCAGTCATCTCAATCTGCGGCTGCCCCATGAAGCCAGCAACGAACTCGAAGCCATCGAGGAGTGGACCCGCGATCAACTGGCCACAACCGGCAACGGCAGCCTCGACTGGTCGAGCCTGCCACCGCAGCTCAATCTGAGCGGATCTTTACTGCGAGAGGCGATTCACAGCCACAGCCAAGCTCAAACACCGGCTGAATCAGATGCAGTGTTCCATGGGATGTCAAGGCTGCTTGCGCAGCCAGAATTCAGCAGTAGCGCCAGCCTCCAACCTTTACTTGAACTGATGGATACGCAGCCTGCTGCAGTGGTTCCAGTTGGCAATGAGCAACTGGGAGGCGTGTGGATCGGCGCGGAGCACCCCAAGAGCGCCCTGGAAGCCTGTTCCGTGGTGCAAGCGACCTATCACAGCTCCGGGGAAGGCATCGGACAGGTTGCTCTCGTTGGCCCGATGCGCATGGCTTATGCCACAGCCAAGGCAGCCGTGAGCAGCGTGGCGAATCACCTTGAAAGGCTGCTCTGCTAAGCGAGACAGCTAGCTATTAGTAGCAAACTTTTTTGCTACGTCTACCGATGTTCGGCGACTAGGTTTTCGGCGGTATAAACGATTCAACAAAAGCTGAACAATGGAGCCCATGAACTGATTGATCTTTGCGTTATTCGTTCTCTTGATCAGTTACTCGGTAACCCCTTGCTGATGATCGAGCTCTGATGCCGTCTGCCCATGGCTCGGATGACCTACTGCCGACAACTGGGTACTACGCATGGCTCGAGCCAAACGCTTACTGCCAGCAGGCCACTCCTTTCACATCACGCTCAGATGCAATAGCCGTCAGGTTCTGATTGCTAAAGCCCTTAGGCGAGATGTGCTGCTAGCTGTGCTTGCTAAAGCCAAGCAGAAGGTTCCTCATCGCTTGTATGCGGTGTGCCTGATGGCCAACCACCTGCACTTGCTGCTGCGTCCTGATGATGCAAGTGAGCTGCCGAAATTGATGCATTGGATTGGCTGGTATTCAGCGATGGCACTTAATCGTCTTTCTGGTCGTTGCGGACATTTTTGGGAGGCTAGGTATTACGCCACTGCAATTGCTCCAAAAGATCACAGACGAGTGCTGAATACCTTGCGCTACATCCACGCCAACCCAAAGGCAGCAGGAATCAGGAAAGGGTTTTATGATCCCTATTCCAATTACGGGCATTACGGCAGGTTGGAATGTGATGGCATTAGTGAGTGGCACCCCAGCTTTCTGCAGCTGGCATCAAGCCTGAAAGGCTGCTCCAAACGGTATGCATGGTTTTGCCAGAACTACCGGCACCAAAGCAAAAGCGGCTCAAGGTGCCATTGGGGCTCAAGGATGCTGAAACGATTAGTAGAGAAGGGCAGAGGCAGACAAAGCAAAAAGAACCGAGTATCACCAGGACAACAGAAATTACCCTTTGCCTTTGACATCAGACTCAATCAAATCCCAGAAGATTGGCAGCAAGTTGCGGTGAGATTTAGAAGAGCGAATGGCATCCGCGATGGTGACACAAGAATACTGCTTTCATAAATTATTTTCGCGATTAACGACGCAATAATAGAGCAAATAACTACATTACTAGCGGACTCAAATGCGAAAATGTATTCACTTTGCCCAGGCTTTAATGCAACTTAGATATTAAATAAATTGACCCAAGCAAGCTAGCTCTGCACTTAGATAGTGCCAGGTATTGAAAGGCTGGTTGGCTGCTTTTTATGAGAGTTTTGATGAGATATTAAATCCTAGATAGGCCAGTACTTAAGCGGGTTCCCAGCCGGCCGGAGTTGCTTTGGGCGCGCCAGGGTTACAATGAAGGTAGTAACGAACGGGGGAGGTGGTTGGAATGGTCGCGTGGTGGAAGGTCGGGGAGACGGAC
Organism: Prochlorococcus sp. MIT 0701; assembly: GCF_000760295.1. Lineage (GTDB taxonomy): Bacteria > Cyanobacteriota > Cyanobacteriia > PCC-6307 > Cyanobiaceae > Prochlorococcus. Next base: position 4,654 of record NZ_JNBA01000011.1, on the reverse strand, counting down.
TTAAGGAAGTGGCCATTGCGCGGATCAAATAGCTTGCACTTCGTCAAGGAAGTGCCATGGATCCCATCATGAACGCGGATATTCCTGTTTTTAACGCTTTCAGATAAGGCTTGAATCGTTGGCTTTTGCCATGCTTTTTTCTTCGTTTCTGCAGCTGTACTATTGCTACCAAAGCGATAGCTGATGTTGCCTGAAACTCTGGTTTCAAAGACTTCGTCATAGGAAACATTGACACCAGCAGTTAAACCATCAGCGATCTGATAATCCAGCTCCACCTGCACGCCAGAACCATCAGCATCATCCAGATCACCTTGCTGGTAGTAATAACCAACAGAAGCATTAAGAGCAGGGGTGATGAAATAACCAACATCCAGGCCATAGGTATCAAGCGCCCCACCGAGATAACGCACATTGAGGCGTTGCTCTGTATCACCAACAGGAATTAAGGCATAGGCATTGAAGTTCCAGGTATCCGATACAGCTTCTAGACCTGCTGCGATCTGCTGGAAGAAGGCACTTTCCTTGTCGTAGAGGGTGACACCTGAATCAGCATTGCCTGTATTCATTGGCCGGCTGTCATAGCCAGCATTCACTCCATACATCCAGCTGCGATCACCGTTCAGCCAGCGGTAACCAATCCTGGTTGAGGTGGAGATGGTGGTACCAGCAACCTCTGTATTGATGATGCTGCTGTAGCCGTCGTAATCAGCAAAGTTGGCATTGAGCAGTACATCAGCAAAGAACACACTGTTCTCGCCAACAGCGATTGGCAAGAACCCACCAATACCTGCCTGGTTTGGTGTGCCTGCTCCTTGCAAGGCACCTTGAAAACCCCAGTTGAAGCGCACAGCATCTTTGAGGTTGATCTCCATCACGCCGAGATCTGCTGCACTGCCGTTGTCTTGAGCCGCGACTGGTTGGATAGGAGTGTTGGCTAGAGCTAGTGCAGCAGCACCAGTGAGCGATAAGGAGAGACGAATCGAACGCTGCACTGGGATTGAACGCTTAAAAGTTCACTCATGATCTCGGCTATTTTTGGTTTCAGCCACTAGGCCACATCAACTGCAGCAATCGATCTCACCAGGCCAACAACGATTGCCGTGGGATTGGGATGTTCGCCTCAATTAAATACCAGAAGAGTGGCATCAAGTTGCAGTGAGATTTAGAAAAGCGAATAGATCCAGAGATGGTGATGTCAATTCCGCTGCTGATGATTAGTGACAGAGGTAAGGATATTAGCTAGAGACGGACAGTTGATGGTTGGATTTGCAGTTTCCAGGGACCATAGGAAGCATTTGCTTCTATCAATCACACGTCTTTACAGGCCTCTTATTTACAATGCAGGGCCAGGCATCGGGTGGCTTTTGGGGAAGGTTCTAAGCGTATCAATAGGCAATTGAAAACCCCGCACAATGGCGGGGTTCGACATTAATTCAATTAGAATGTAAGTGTGAGCGGGCCTAATTGCACTTGCTGCCCTTCAAAAAATCCAAACTCTCGTCCTAAGCCCCTCCACGAATCAACTCTTTTGGCCGCATCCCATGCTTCCTTTGGATATTGTGAAATTTCCAAACGCCTGTCCTCACTCATGTTGTGAAATTCGCTAAGCATGCCACCAGAAAATCGTGTCAGCTCTGCAGTAGTCAGCTCTTGATCGAGCAGTTCAGTGTTGTTGTAGTCAGTGTTGAAACCAGTCATTGTTTTAAAGGTGATAAGTGTGTGAGTTGTGTTGGGTTGTTTTCCCTCGACTCCTACAAGATCTCAGCATTTCTGGTGAAAACTCCTATTTCTTTCTGGTGGAGAGAGCAGGGGTTACTGGTGAAAAGCTGGTGAAAAGCTAAGATCCACCTTCTCGACGAGTTTTTGCTACTACCTGGAGTTGAGATTAGGTCCAAAGGCTGAATCAGACTCCAGTAGAGTGCAATCAATTTGCAGTCAGGCTCCGTAGGGCAAATGGAATCAGAGATGGTGATCTCTCGCACAATATTTGATGAATAGCCGAGGAGATACAGGTATTAACTAGAGCCAAGAAGTTGGCAGCTGTAATTTACTTGTCTAGCAGATACTTCAAACTTGCGTTTGATAAATGACACTCCTACCTGACCATCTCTTCGGAAACAAGGCGCCAATTGTCTGTAATTTTTCCAAGCGATTTAGATTGTATGCAAACAAAAATCCCCTCCTATTGGAAGGGATCGATGGAGACGCTGGTTAGATGATCTCACTTTAAACCATAACTCTGTATGGCCCGGAGCACTATTTTAGGCCAAGCGGATCTTGTGGATCGATCCCTAATGCTCGGTACAAGTATTTAAATGGAAATGGATCTACATTGAAATCCCCCGGCCCAATAGGAAGTAACCCACCAGACAAAGCTGATAGATCTTCATGAATCAGCTCTTGGTCGAGCAGTTCAGTGTTGTTGTAGTCAGTGTTGAAACCAGTCATTGTTTTAAAGGTGATAAGTGTGTGAGTTGTGTTGGGTTGTTTTCCCTCGACTCCTACAAGATCTCAGCATTTCTGGTGAAAACTCCTATTTCTTTCTGGTGGAGAGAGCAGGGGTTGTTGGTGAAAAGCTGGTGAAAAGCTCAGATCAACCTTCTCGACAAGTTTTTGCTACTACCTGGAGTTGAGATGGGGATCTAAGGCTGAATCAGACTCCAGTAGAGTGCAATCAATTTGCAGTCAGGCTCCGTAGGGCAAATGGAATCAGAGATGGTGATGTGAGTTCCGCTTCTGATGGGTTCTCTGATGGGTTAGTTGAGGATTCAAAAGAAGTCAAGGGGCTAATGGATGTATCCTATTTTTTTAGTCTCAAAGAAATAGCAACAGTTTTACTCTGATCTAGTGCATACGTATTTATGCAGATAAAGTCAAGAAGGAGTCAGGTATTGGATGGCTTTAGGCATTTAAAAGCCCCGCACAATGGCGGGGCTCGGGGTTCACCAACAACTCAACTCAAAAGAGGGCGCCTGTTTTGAGAAAGGAGTTAAAGGTTCAGGCTGATCACAGACCTAGATCGAATCGGACTAAAGAGCTACATCATCGGAAGTTGCCGAGTCTAATAGCTGAGGAAAAAAAAGGTCAATCGCTGCTCTTGCTATGGGATAGAAGATAATACCGGCGGGCATGCCACCAAACCCAGGATCCAGGTCGGGATTGATGGTGTCACCACCAAGCCCACCAGATACTTCTGATAGTTCTGTAGTAGTCAGCTCTTGATCGAGCAGTTCAGTGTTGTTGTAGTCAGTGTTGAAATCAGTCATTGTTTTAAAGGTGATAAGTGTGTGAGTTGTGTTGGGTTGTTTCCCTCGACTCCTACAAGATCTCAGCCTTTCTGGTGATCTCCACTACACAGCTCTGGTGTAGACCCCAAGAGGTATTGGTGAGCTTCTGGTGAACCGCTCAGATCCTTGTAAGAGGATGAAGTGCAGACACCACAGACATGAAAAAACCCCGCTCATGGCGGGGCGTTGTGGGGCCTTAAGTGATCCAGTCCCTGACTATGTTGTCTTTACTCTGCTTTCTCCAGGCCTACTAATTGGGGTGTCCAGTCGGTCAGATACTAATGGCACGATTCACATCAGGCTTTGGGTAGTAGTTGTAGATACCACCTGGCAGCCGAAGCATTGGAGGCATAATCACGCTGCCGCCTGCAACAAGTTCCAATTGGTCATCAGTCAGCTCTTGATCGAGCAGTTCAGTGTTGTTGTAGTCAGTGTTGAAAGTAGTCATTGTTTTAAAGGTGATAAGTGTGTGAGTTGTGTTGGGTTATTTTCCCTCGACTCCTACAAGATCTCAGCCTTTCTGGTGAACCCCACTACATAGCTCTGGTGAAGCGCCGGAATACTTCTGGTGAGCTTCTGGTGAACCGCTCCGATCCCAGTCAAAGCCTGGAAGTGGTCACCACAGCCAATAAAAAACCCCGCTCGTGGCAGGACTCAGTATTAATTAGTGCCAGGTATCAGATGATGTTTAGGCGTGATTAGGCAGTGATCGAAGCAATAAAAAGCCCCGAGTTAGTGCGGGGCTTTCTGTTGATAGGAGCATATGGAATTAACAAGAGGCAAGTAGCTTAGGATTAAGTTTTGCTCAAAGTCCGAATATTTTCAGAATAGTTCTAACCCCTTTGATTGCTGCATTTTGTGGAGTTGGTAGGTTCCCCAGGGTAGCCTCGTGCACCTCTGCAATGGTGTTTGGCTTGCCTGCTCTTCTAGCAGCTTCAGCAGGGCTATCAGAAAATCTAGGACCGTCATATCCTTCAGGGTAAATTTGATTGCCCAAATTGGGTAAACCACCAGCAATAGCGATTAATTGACTAGTAGTCAGCTCTTGATCGAGCAGTTCAGTGTTGTTGTAGTCAGTGTTGAAAGTAGTCATTGTTTTAAAGGTGATAAGTGTGTGAATTGTGTTGGGTTGTTTTCCCTCGACTCCTACAAGATCTCAGACTTTCTGGTGAAAACTCCTATTTCTTTCTGGTGGAGAGAGCAGGGGTTACTGGTGAAAAGCTGGTGAAGCACTTAGCACTTCCCCTGCAGCGCCTCTCACAACTAGATCAATCCCTTACAAGCAATTTAAACACTGTATCAAGCAAGCAATGTGACTTCAGAAAAGCCAATTCCTGCAACCAGAAAAAATGTCGACATCAGCTGCC
>NZ_JNBA01000010.1 GCF_000760295.1 Prochlorococcus sp. MIT 0701 | reverse complement strand
CTTGTATCAAAGGCTTCGTCATGGGAGAGATTGACGCCAAGAGTTAAGCCATCAGCGATCACATAATCCAGCGCGACTTGCACACCAGAACCATCAGCATCATCAAGATCGCCTTGCTGGTAGTAATAACCAACAGAGGCATTGAGATCAGGCGTGATGAAATAACCAACATCTAAGCCGTAGGTATCTAAAGCGCCGCCTAAATAACGACTGTTAAGGCGCTGCTCTGTATCACCGACTGGAATAAGGGCATAGGCATTGAAGTTCCAGGTATCCGATACAGCCTCTAAACCTGCTGCGACCTGCTGGAAGAAGACACTTTCCTTGTCGTAGAGAGTGACACCTGAATCAGCATTACCTGTATTGATTGGCCGGCTGTCATAGCCAGCATTGATGCCGTACATCCAGCTGCGGTCACCATTCAGCCAGCGGAAACCCAAACGGGTTGAGGTGCTGATCGTGGTGCCAGCAACCTCTGTATTAATGATGCTGCTATAGCCGTCGAAGTCTAAGAAGTTGGCATTCGCTAGAGCATCAATGAAGAAGACGCTGTTTTCACCAACGCCAATCGGTAGAAAAGCACCTATACCTGCCTGGTTCGGTGTGCCTGCTCCTTGTAAGGCGCCTTGAAAGCCCCAGTTGAACTGCACAGCGTCTTTGAGGTTGATATCCAGCACATCAAAGGCATCAGTTGTGCTTTCAGAAGAGCTACTGATCTGGGACTCGAGTTGCTCAATACGTTGCTTGAGCGCCTCATTCTCCTTGACGAGTTTGTCTCGTTGCTGCGGCCATGTAGCAGCACTCTCTTCTGCAACAGCCGGAAGGATCACAAAGGGTGCAGATGCCAATGCAAGTGCGGAAGCTCCAGTCAGCGACAAGGAGAGACGAACAGAGTGCTGCAAGGGAATTGAACACTTAAAAGGTCATTCATTATCTGGGATTTTTTCTGGTTGCTGGTATCAGGCCACATCAACTGCAGCAAAAAAAGACTGAGTAACTTCGACGACTAACCATCAAAAAACCCGGTCATAATGCGGGGTTTTTCATGAAAATTGCTGACAACCAAATCGCTAAAACCAAGGCGTCACTTAAGGACATTGCCGCTAACTCTTTCGGTTTTTACCAAAAGGCAGACAAAGAGAAGTGAAAGTGCGGCAAAAGCTTCAAACAACTCTTCAATGGTTATGAGGTAAACATTGTGATCGTTAAACAGTAGTTCTAAATCTATGAGTTGTGAAATTACAACAAAAATTGCAAAAGCCGTGAAGAGGATTAAGTACGGACTATTAAACAAAATTGTTGAGCGTAATATCAATGAATACAAAGTCCATGCAATTAGAGAAAGGATTATTGCTGTTATAAAAATCGCAGTTAAATGTCTGCCAGGCATTTCTATTATCTCGTTTTTGACAAGTCGTTTAGCTACGGATAGGAAATCATGAATGCCATCAATGTTTACGCCGAATATGCGTGGATATTTAATTTTAAAAATTCTCCCCCCGAAACTTATTTTGTCCAAAAATCCAAGCAATGAAACAAAAGAGATGCCTGCTAACATTTTCTTATATCTGCAATTTCTGAGTATAAGAACAATGCCAAAGATAAATGTTGCAAAGCAGATTCCAGCGCTGAGATTTTCTAGCAACCCGTCCTCTTTATGAATAAAGTCTGTGTTGCTTGGGTTAAGGTAAACTGCGACAAGAAATAATGCAAAACTTGCGATTACTGACGTGAAATACAATTTGACAATATTTTTAGCTTTAGCTGAAATCTTACTAGATTCGGCGGAACTCATCGCAGAAGCATAATATACTCCCTGAGTCTACAGGGTTGCAGGCTAATTGCATATATAAATGCCAGTATAGTTTATGAACAAAGCAATATTGATAAGAAATTTAATTGATATATTCAAGGGGCAAGAAAAAGTCTTTGCCAAGCGACCCCCTTTCTCTGACTGACTGAAGCCCCTGGCTTGGCATTACATATATAAAGCCAAGCTGAGAAGCCTGGTCGCTCCAGTGCCATCCCAGAACGTTCGAGAAACTCTTGCCAATAAGAGAACAATTGTCCTCTTACTCTCCAGCGCTTAAAGAAGCCTTTGATGCCGGTAGTGGCTCAAGCACTCTCGAGATCAAGAGTCTTTTGCTTGCCCCGCGGTTGTTTCCTTACGATCAATGCCACGGGCCACGCACGCCAAAGCTGCTCTCAAGTGCCACTGGTGTAGTCGCATGCTGAAACGACTAGTCAGTCATTCAAGAACTACAAGTAAGAAAAATAGGATCTCACCAGGCCAACAACGACTGCCATGGGATTGGGATGAACAGGCTGCTCTAAATCACAAAAGGGCCTTGGCGTATGATGCTTTCAAGAGGGGTTCAATAAAATCAGCAGATGCTTGCCTTGAAGGCTTGTGGACTAAATTTAATATTGATAAAGACTTCATGGGTTGACAAAGGTCAGAAAGCTAAAAACTTGAAGCGAAGGAAGCTAAATACCTTGCCTTTAATCTAGTTACGTCTATACAAATAAATTATTTTTAAAGATGTTTCCATAAGCGACTCGATTCCGGCGAGCCGACCATCAACCAATACATCAAATGATTAAAATAAAAAGGGAACTAGCGAGATGAACTGATCCCGTATTAAAGTCTTATTGAATTAATTGATCGCATTTAATGTCAACTGAAGCTTCTATATCAAAGAATAATCTAACCAAAAAGGAAAAGCGTGTCGCCAAGGTAATGGACCTAGACACTGCCAATCTTTCAGAAGAAGAAGCAAGCTTAATTCGTGCCTATACAGAAGCAGCATCTGAGCTTGGCATCAAGAGTTTCAACAGCAAATCAGACCTGGCTAAAGTCAAAGCCTTTGTAAAGAGCAATTCCTTATATGACACCGTAATCAGCTTCTCAGAGGTTACTGATGCGGGCAACGAAGGAATTGGCGTACGTGGTTTTTTGCCGCCAGAAACCATTCCGGCCTTCGCCTTTGAGGAACCAACTGTTTCCCCAGTCATTGCAGAAGATGATAGCAATAGCCTTTTATTCAATTATCAAGTTGTTGGAGATGTGCCCTACGAGTATCAAATAGGCCAGTACGAGGTCACCACAGATCAATACGTGGCATTTCTAAATGCTGTTGATCCTTCTGGAGAGAACAAAGAGCAACCGTGGACAAAAGTAAAACTTTGGTCCGACAAAAATAGCCCTCTTTCCAATCCACATCAGGGGCAAATTGCTTATATTCAAAACGCACCAGACGGCAAGCACTATACCCTTGCTGACGAGACTTGGGGCAACAAGCCAATCATGTTTTTGGGTGCATTCCAACTAGCATATTTTGTGAATTCACTTACCAATGGCGAGGTTGTCGCAGGCACTCAAGAAAATGAGGTTAGCCCTGAAGGATTCAATGTAAAGACAAACAAGAAGTATATACGTTTTTCGGAAGATATATATAGCGGCGCATATCGACTTGACGATAGTAATTATGCTTTTCTATCTCGTGAAGGGAACCAAGGTTTTTTCATGCCTAGCCAGGACGAGTGGGTCAAGGCAGCCTATTTTGCTGGAAATGGAAACGAAACATCCAATGAAACTGAGTATTTTTATTACCCAACCTCAAGTAATGAGGCTCCTCTACCTCTATTCACATCCCTGGGCAAAGATCTTGGCCTAAGCCAGGGAGATTCTGCGGATAATGTCAATGCCATAATCGATGTTGGCAGTGATGGAAATGTCAATAAGAATCTTCTTAATGACGGTGTCCTATCCTCTAATGGTTATGCAACATATGACTATGGGGTTTTCTGGCAGCCAACATATGCACCTCAAAATACTAGCAAGGCCAACGTAACTGACGTTGGTGGTTCCGGCAGTCCATCCCCCTGGCTTGCATACGATATGGGCGGAAATCTAGTTGAGATAACGGATACCATCTCAAAAGCTCCTGAATCTAACGATGGCATCAATCCACAGGATATACCTATATATCTTCGGGCTCATGGGGGGATAACGAATGCAGCGGAATATCAACTTTGGATTACTGCAACTGGCGCATCTGATCCTTATGGGCAAGTGCTTGGATCTGGCTACCAATACGGAGGTGCGAGGGTTAGTCATGTCGAACATACTGAATTCGATTATAACAATTCCAACGTTGATAGCCTTATTGATTCTGGAAGAGAAGATCCACTGACAGGCATAAAGTACGTTTCCAGAGTGGATTCAGTCGACTCTCTTGATACTTACTACACATCTGACATCAAAAATGCAATCGACAAACTTTATTCAGGTCCTGACGGATCAAGAGAAGGATCGGGATATGTTTCCATGGGTAATCCTTTCTGGGATCAGGCCACTCAAGGCGACGCTAAAAGTTTTTATTCACTTCTACATGTAGCCAGCTCTACACACCTTTACACGAGCGATAAGGAGGAGGCAAATAAACTTTCCGAAACCGAACAATATTCGAACCTAGAATACGCTTTCGAGGCTCTTGCATCAGATGCGGGCTCAGTAGATTATAAACGTTATTTCAATGCTGAGACTGGTGCCAATGGCTACTCAAATTTAGCAGTTGACCATGCAGGATTCATTGCAGCTGGCTATACCGATATGGGCACGTCTTGGAGCGTTGCTTAGTCAGCAAACAAAATATTAACAGCTCTGTGGCGAAATGATTGCTTGACAATAGCCATCACAGAAAAGTGATTAAGACGCCTAATCAGCAATCAACATGCAACGATAATGGCAGCAGATGTAGATGATCAGCAGCTATCAATACGACCGTAGATTTTACTAGGCCCTGAAGCACTGGATCACTGCTTCAAGGCCATGATGCGCACAGTCACACCTCTAAAAGCATCAACGATTCCGGGCAAATAGTTATCGCCAAACATAACCCGATTGCATCCGCAAGCATACCCAGGGGAAGCTTTGCAGGAATTCACTATTAGAACTTGTCATCTCCATATTTGACAACATCCAAATCCAATATTTTTCTCACAAAAGCTCAACTTGTCATCGCTGCATTGCTTCAGTACTTTTCTCAGCTAACGATGTGAGCACCTCATACCCCTGCTCACTTACCAACACATCATCCTCAATACGAATGCCGATCCCCTTCCAACGTTCAGCGATCGCTGGTTGCCCGTCTGGCACTGGCAAACGGTCACTGACATACAAACCCGGTTCCACTGTTAACACCATGCCGGGCTCAAGATCCACCGGATGCTCACCAAGGCGATAGGCGCCTACATCATGAACATCAAGGCCCAGCCAATGGCCAGTGCGATGCATATAAAGGTGTCGGTAGGCCCCTTGCTCAATCAGTCCATCAACACTGCCAAGCAATAAACCCAATTCCACAAGCCCTTCAACGAGCACCCGCACCGCAAGATCATGCACTCGATCAGCAGTGCCACCCGGTCTTACCTCAGCGATCGCTGCCTGCTGCGCTGCTAAAACCAGCTCATACAGAGCGCGTTGCTCTGCGCTAAAGCGTCCGTTAACAGGGAATGTCCTAGTGATATCTCCGTTGTAATAATCAACGAGCGAACAGCCTGCATCGATCAACACCAGCTCGCCATCAACAAGCGGAGCATTGTTAGCGGTGTAATGCAACACGCAGGCGTTATCGCCGCCGGCCACGATCGATCCATAGGCAGGGCCGCGCGCGCCTTGCTCAAGAAAATGCTGCTCGATTACAGCCTGCAGCTGTCGCTCATTCATGCCCGGACGCGCCGTATCCCTAGCCAGCTGATGAGCTTCCGCAGAAATCCGAGCCGTCTCACGCATGCGCTCGATTTCCTCTGCCCCCTTGCGCAACCTCAACTGATGGATGAAAGGGCAAGGGGCCACAAGACCAAGCGCTGATACGCCGCTACGTGGGGCCTGATCGAGTTGCTTAGCCCAGGCCTGCAGAACAAGTGGCTCCACCTTTGGATACTTCCCCACCCTGAAGCCAATCGCTTCGGCGCCTTTGAGGTAATCGCCCAACAGCTGAGGCAATTCAGCTATTGGATGAGCATGATCAGCGCCGAACTGCGCCACTGCTCCCTCGACACCCCAACGGAAGCCATTCCATACCTCGGTCGTTGGCTCTTTGGGTTGCACAAACAGCACAAAACGCTCACCTTCGGGTCGATAGGGCAAAAGCAAAGCCACCGCATCAGGCTCATCCAGACCCGTGAGATACCAAAAGTCACTGTTTTGACGAAACGGATACTCGCAATCGGCGTGATGCGTCACGAACGAAGCCGCTGGAATTACCGCTGCCACACCCCCCAATTGCGCCATCAAGCAAGCGCGACGCTGATGGAAGATACACAGATCGATCACGGCAAGAGACACAACAGCATTTGGACGTCAGGATGGCAGCAGAACACCATGCAGGGGGAACCCTCCATGCCATCGTCCGCCATTAGCGGATCACCACTAATCCTGATGCCCGAGACGGTCACACTGCGTGGCCATGATCAGGAGTCGCAAAAGCATTTACGACTTGTCGTGATCAACCACGACATCCTTACCCCCCCCCGCCAGGCATGAGCAACGACCTCCTGGTCTTAACGCTATTGGTCGTTGTCGTTATCACCGGTTCTGCCTTGTGCTCAGGTGTGGAGGCTGCACTACTCACAGTGAATCCTGTGCAAGTGCATGAGCTGGCAGCACGGCCCCAACCAATCGCTGGCGCCAGACGCTTAGCCCAACTACGTCAACGGCTGGGACGCACTCTGTCTGTACTGGTGATCGCCAACAACGGCTTCAACATTTTCGGCAGCCTGATGCTTGGCGCCTTTGCGGCTTATGTCTTTGAGAAGCACAACATCAGTGATGTGGCCTTGCCGTTGTTTTCGGTAGGTCTCACATTGCTCGTGATCGTGCTGGGCGAGATCCTGCCAAAATCCCTCGGCAGCCGCCTGGCCCTATCGGTTTCCCTCTCCAGTGCCCCAGTGCTGCACCTGCTTGGCCTGCTGATGCGTCCAGTGGTGGTATTGCTCGAGCGGTTATTGCCAGCAATTACCGCCGAGAACGAACTGAGCACGAATGAGAATGAAATCAGGCTGCTGGCAAGGCTCGGGTCGCAAAAAGGGCAGATCGAGGCCGATGAAGCTGCCATGATCGCCAAGGTGTTCCAACTCAATGACCTCACAGCCCGCGACCTGATGATCCCCCGGGTGGCAGCTCCCACCCTCGATGCTGCGGCCAACCTTGAAACACTTCGCCCTGAACTGCTCACCCACAACGCCGAGTGGTGGGTCGTGCTTGGCCAAGAAGTCGATAAAGTTCTTGGCGTGGCCAGCCGCGAAAGGCTGCTCACCGCCCTTCTGCAGGGTCAGGGTCACCTCACCCCTGCAGACCTCAGTGAAACGGTGGAATTTGTACCTGAAATGATTCGCGCCGATCGACTACTCACTGGCTTCCGTCGTGACAACAGCGGCGTGAGAGTGGTGGTTGATGAGTTCGGCGGTTTCGTGGGCGTGATCGGTGCCGAAGCGGTCTTGGCCGTACTGGCCGGCTGGTGGAGGAAGTCAAGCTAATGACGCAACCCCCCTCCACACCCGAGCGCTGTCACCTTCTACTCAGCCAGTGGGTCAAACAACTATCGCTGAGTAACCGCGAATACAACCAATTCGCTGGGGAGCTGATCGCACTGAATCGCCAACTCAAGCGATTGGAGCAGCGTCGATTGCGAGTCGCAGTGTTTGGTCGAGTAGGAGTCGGCAAATCAAGCCTGCTCAATGCACTGCTGGGCCAGAACGTCTTTGCCACCGATGTAGCCCATGGCTGCACCCGTCACCAACAAGCGGTGGATTGGTGCCAACCGATTAATAATCTTGATTCTGTAGAGCTGGTCGACACTCCCGGCATCGATGAGATCGCTGCTGCCGGCAGGGCACGGCTAGCGGCGAGGGTAGCTCTGCAGGCCGATCTGGTGCTGCTGGTTCTTGACAGCGACCTCACCAGCGTCGAAGCAGCTGCCCTCAAGACCCTGCTCAAAAGTGGCAGGCCGATCGTGCTTGTGCTCAACCGCTGCGATTGCTGGTCGACAGAGCAGTGCAATGCACTTTTGGCAAGTATTCGCAGCCGCCTGCCCGCTGCAGCTCTCCAACTACAACTCCATGCTGTGGCCGCCGCTCCACGTGAGGCGCGGCTTCGTGCTGATGGCCTTGTGCGTAGCAATATCTGCCCCCCTCAAGTGGAGCCGCTGCGCAAAGCCCTGATTCACCTACTGATGGAGCAGGGTGAGTTGCTTTTGGCTCTCAATGCCTTGCGGCAGGCCGACCGTTTTTACCAGGTCCTCAAGCGAGGACGATTGCAGCGAAGCAAGGCTGCAGCCCAAGGCTTAATCGGCCGTTTTGCCGCCATCAAAGCTTCCGGCGTGGCGGCCAATCCTCTAGTGCTACTGGATCTAGCCGGGGGTCTGGCTTGTGACACTGCTCTGGTCGTCAAGCTTTGCCAGCTCTATGGCCTGCAGATCGGCGGCCCTGCAGCCCGGCAACTACTCGGCCGCCTCTCGAGCCACAATGCCCTTCTAGGAGGTGCTCAACTGGGCATTCAACTGGCGCTCAGCGCAGTGCGTCAGCTGCTGCTGCTGGCAGTTCCCTTCACCGGCGGTTTAAGCCTGGCGCCAGCAGCCCCAGTTGCCCTCGCTCAAGCAGCCCTCGCCGTGCACACAACACGACGCACCGGCCGCCTAGCAGCACGAGAACTATTGCTTGGCAGCCAACGACGCGAGGCCCAACCAGCTGCACTGCTAAGGCGCCTGGCTGCCAACGACCCTCAAGTCCGTCGCTGGCTGATCGATTGGCCAGAGCTGGCGGCCAACGAACCGTGCCAACTTCAGACCCTGCTTCCATGAGCAAGCATCAGGGCACCATCGCCCTGTTTGGCACAAGCGCCGACCCCCCAACCTGCGGCCACCAAGCACTGTTGGAAGGCTTGGTGGCGATGTTCCCAAAGGTCGCCACCTGGGCTAGCGACAACCCGATGAAACGCCACTACGCCCCATTGGAGAAGCGAAAAGCTCTGCTGGCTACTTTGGTGAAGGCGATCGCTAATCCGCAGCTAGAGCTGGCGCAAGAGCTCAGCAGTCCATGGGCAATCACTACCCTGAAACTTGCAAACACTCGCTGGCCTAGCAACGAATTGGTGTTTGTGATTGGCAGTGATCTAGCCGGCCAAATCCCCCACTGGAAAGATGCTCGGGCTGTCTTGCAACTCGCCCGCCTCGCCATTGCTCCTCGTCAAGGTTGGCCACTACAGCTACAGCAACTCGAAGCCCTGGAATGCTTGGGTGGTCGTATCGAGCTGCTACCAATGCAAATCCCCGCCACCTCAAGTTCTGAGGTGCGCAGTCAACCCAAGCCGGCTCAGATCCCTGCAGCATTGTGGCCATTGGTTCTGAAACACAACCTCTACGGCCTCGCCACCATTCCCTGATGCGCCTTGCTCTAGCCCAGCTCAATCCACTTGTAGGCGACCTGGCTGGCAACGGCGAACAGATTCTGACTGCCTGCCGTGAGGCTGCTGATCTCGGCGCAGATCTGGTACTCACGCCTGAGCTTTCCCTGTGGGGATACCCACCCCGAGATCTGTTGCTTAGCCACAACCACCTCGTTCAACAGAACGCTGTGCTCAACCAGATGGCGAGCATCCTTGCCCGCGAAGCCCCTGATCTAGCAGTGCTCGTGGGCCTAGCCGAGCAAATCCATGACCCTCAACTGCCCCAGCTCTTCAATGCTCTAGCCCTGATCAAAAGCTCCCAATGGCAGGTGGTAGCTCGCAAGCAACTGCTACCCACCTATGACGTCTTCGATGAAAAACGCTATTTCCGCCCGGCAGGAACTCCGGCTGTGTTGGAGCTTGAACGCGATGGGCGTCGCTGGCGCCTTGGGCTCACAATCTGCGAAGACCTATGGGTGGAAGAAGCACTGCAGGGCAAGCGCATTGCCGGCCCTGACCCCATCGCAGCGCTCCTGCCACAAAACATCGACCTACTGCTTAATCTCTCGGCCTCGCCATTCAGCCAATCCAAAGAACTTCTGCGCCAGCGCTTGGCCGCTAGGGCTGCGCAGAGACTGAGCGCTCCGGTTATCTATGTGAATCAAGTGGGCGGCAACGACGAGCTGGTCTTTGATGGCGCCAGTTTCGTCGTCGATGAGCATGCTGAACTTGCCCTGCAATTGCCAAGTTGTCGCGAAGCACTAGCTATCTGGGATGCAACCTCTACAGCGACCCATCTCGACGTCCCTACGATTGAACCACTGGAGAAACTATTCCGGGCATTGGTTCTAGGTGTTCGTGACTACGCTGGCAAATGTGGCTTTAAGCGGGCATTGCTTGGCCTCAGCGGTGGCATCGATTCGGCCCTGGTGGCCGTGATCGCCGCAGCGGCCATAGGCGCCGATCAGGTGACATCCCTACTGATGCCCTCACCCTGGAGTTCAGCTGGCTCAATTGATGATGCCCTAGCCCTAGCCAAGCGACTAGGCATGGCTACTCACACTGTGTCGATTGCGACCTTGATGACGAATTTTGAGGCTGCCCTCATCCCTCCTCTCGGCAAGCCACCCGAGGGCGTTACTGCAGAGAACCTCCAATCCCGCATCCGCGGCACCTTACTGATGGCATTGGCCAACCAACAAGACCAGCTGCTGCTATCCACTGGCAACAAATCCGAACTAGCAGTGGGCTACTGCACCCTCTATGGCGATATGAACGGTGGCCTAGCCGTGATTGGAGATGTCTACAAAACCAACGTCTTTAACCTCTGTGATTGGCTCGACAGCCCTGCCGCCGAAACATGCCGCAAAGAGGTAGGACTGCCAACTAAAGGCGAGCTGATCGGTACGACAATCCGCCAAAAGCCTCCCAGCGCCGAATTGCGCCCAAACCAACGCGATAGCGATTCACTGCCCGACTACGCCCTCCTCGACCCTCTGCTGAAAGCTCTGATTGAAGAACGCCTCAGTACGGAGCAACTTGTCAGCAGAGGACATGACCCTGCCCTGATTGGGCGGGTGGAGCAATTACTGCGACGGGCCGAATTCAAACGGCGACAGGCCCCACCTCTGCTGAAGGTGAGTTCACAGGCCTTTGGCAGCGGCTGGCGGCTACCGATCGCCGCCGAATAATCACCACAAAACCTGGTCAGGCTGGCCTGGTCTCGCCAACCTAAAAGAAGTCATTGGCGTCCATGGACTCCTCTATTCTTTCGGCCCCAATAGCCAGCATCGGGGTACCGACCGAAATTAAAGCCGATGAGCTGAGAGTGGCTCTTACTCCTGACGGGGTAAAAGAACTGGTCACCAAGGGGCTAGAAGTAAGGGTTCAGGCTGGTGCCGGGGCTGGAGCGGGCATTGGTGATGAGGCCTTCGCTAATGCCGGTGCCAAGCTTGTCAACCGCGAGGAGGCCTGGGCAGCCCATCTGATCGTGAAGGTTAAGGAGCCTCAGGAAGAGGAGTTCGGTCTACTCAGGCAAGACATGGTGCTATTCACTTACCTACACCTAGCCGCCTACCCGAAGGTGGGTGAAGCGCTACTCAATGCTGGCACCACCGGCGTGGGTTACGAAACGGTGCAACTGGAAAACGGCAGCCTGCCACTGCTGGCACCAATGAGCGAAATTGCCGGCCGCCTAGCCGCACAAGTAGGCGCCCATTTGCTGGAACGACCTCACGGCGGACGCGGCGTGCTGATCGGAGGCTGCACCGGCGTGCAACCGGCCCGGGTGGTCGTGTTGGGCGCTGGCACCGTGGGCTGGAATGCAGCCAGGCTGGCCGCCGCCATGGATGCCGAAGTGATGCTGCTAGACCGCTCACCTGAACGGTTGCGTAGCCTTGAATCAAGCCGCCGCGGCAGGCTGATTAGCGTTGTCAACAGCCGTGGCCTGCTGGAGAGACTCATCCCCACTGCAGACCTTTTGATCGGTGCCGTACTGACGCCCGGTGGTCGAGCACCCACCCTCGTTGATGAAGAGATGGTGAAACAAATGAAGCCCAATTCAGTAATCGTGGATGTAGCGATCGATCAGGGAGGTTGTGTGGCCACCAGCCAAGAGACCACCCACACCAACCCCACCGTGACCATCCACGGCGTCCAGCACTACGCCGTCGGCAACATGCCAGGTGCGGTGCCTTTTACCTCCACTGAAGCCCTGGTGAGCGTGACCCTGCCCTACATCCTTGGCATTGCCGGGCGGGGCCTTGAGGAGGCCGTCACCGAGCGTCCCGAACTTCTTTCCGGGCTCAACACAATTCAAGGCTCCGTTTGTCATCCGGGTGTCGCCAAGGCCCTAGGGCTACCACCAAGGCACCCAATGGCCTGCTTACGCTAAACAGCCTTCACCACAAAACCAGCTCTCAAAAACACCGCTTCGCAACGCTTTTGATCAGCATCACGACAGTGGCGTATCAGAGCTGGATGAGATCTCACTCAACCGATCCAAAGGCCTCTGCAGGGAGTCCTTCGCAATCCCCTCTCTGAGAGCCAATAGCAATCCTGCCGCTTCCGCATAACTACGAGCTCTCTGCACTCCGGATGTGATTCCCAGCGCCTCTGGCGTCACCTTCAGCACGCTCGGGTTGGCCACGGTGATCAAAGGTACACCCCGCTCCAAGCAAGCCAACACCGCTTCACCGCCAAGAGCACCCTCCGGGGCCACTACGGCACCAAGCTGCTCAGCATGCAACAGCTCTGCTCCTGCCGGCAATGCCTCTTCAGTTGTGAGTGGCACAAGATCCGGTGCGCGGCTTAATCCCACCAATACACAGGCCAAAAATGTATAACCCAACTCCTCACCAGCAGCACGTGGATCCAAAAGTGGATCGCATGGCAGTGGAGGCAAAGCCGGCGCATGAGCGCAAGGCAAGCAGAGCTCACGCACCAGCAAATGGCTAATCACCGCCTCGGCACCGGCAAGCGCATCAACACCACTGCCCTGGCGATAGGCCCTCAGAGCCTCGCTTTGAGGATCCTCCGGGAAACGGGCAACCACCGCGATTGCGCTGGCACCGGCATCGCGAAGATGCTCGCCAGCCCGCAGCAGCGCATCGGGCTGGCCTAATTCACCCCAGCTAGCCCCACTACTCCCCTGACACAAGCGCACCTCCAAGGGAACGTCTGTGGTGACCACTGGCCCGAGGTTCAAGCCAAGACTGGCGCGACAACCCTCAGCAACCTGCCATTGCCTCTGCCGCAACTCCGGTTCGATGCCAGCATCCAACAACAGGCCAATCCGTTGCTGACGCACAGGTCGCAAGCCAAGCTCACCAGCCGCAAAACGATCCAAGCTGTAGCCCTCAACGTATTGAATGCGCGGATCGCTCCAATAAAGCGTCGCTCCATTGATCACATTCGGATGGGTGATCAAGCAACCGCTAGCTGCTGCTAACAGCCGAGCACTAGGCAAAGCATCACCGGCATAGCCACCAATCTCACAACCAATCCCCGTAGGCACCACCATCAAGGTAGGCAATGGAGGCGCGATAGATACGCTTGCAGAGAGAAGAAAAGAAGGGATCAAAACGTCATCCCCTTACGTTTCAGGACTGACCACAACCGCCTCAATCTTCAACTTGCGAGACTGGTCACAAGTGAATTCCACTGCTGTGATCGCCCATCGCAAGGGCTCGCCATGCACAGCGAGCTGTTCTCGCAACCAGGGCCGCAACTGATGCAAAGGCAACTGCGCAGACCAGACCAGCTCAAGCTGCATCACACACAAATTCAAGCTCACTTCAGATGCTCACCAAACTGGGCTTCATTGAAGACATCCTGCCACCACAAAACTGGCAAAAAACGCTGTGCTCCGAGCCATCAATCTCAATGGTGTAAGCAAAGCTACGCCAAAAGCTGTGGCAGTGATCCAGAACAAAACGCATCATGCTGATCAAGCCTCTCAGGGAAAAGGCTCAACACTCAGTCCACCATTGAAGTGACTCTCGAAAAACACCGCCAAGATCACCGCTCACCCGTTCTGCATCGCAAAAACTCAAACCATCAAAAAGCCGGTCTCTAAAGACCGGCTGACTGAAGTCAAATCAAACACAAGACTAGGAACAAGACCCACCTACAACTTCCAGGATCTCCTGGGTAATTGCTGCCTGACGTGCTTTGTTGTAGTCAAGGGTGAGAGTCTTAGCCAAGGCCTTAGCGTTGTCGCTGGCATTGTTCATCGCCGTCATCCGACTGGCCAACTCGGAAGCCGCCGATTCCTGAAGGGCACGCAGCATCTGATTCTGCAGATAGAGAGGCAACAAAGCATTGAGCAGTTGCTCAGGACTCTGTTCAAAAATGATGTCCGAAGGCAGCGGAGGCTGCTCATTAGCAGGTCCAACACCTTTCTCAACCGTGAGACGACTATCCTTCGTCGTCAGCCGGAAGATCTCATCATCGGCTTCGGCGATGCCCTGGGGATCAAGCGGCAAGAGGGTTTGCACCACAGGATTGCAGCTCACAAGATTAATGAACTTGGTGTAAATCACCTCGATTCGATCTGTGCTTTGAGAAAGGAATTCGGCTAAAACCTCAGTGGTGATCGACTCTGCGTCGTCAGAGGTTGGAACTTGCTCAAGGCCTGTGAAAGTAGCCCGAATCGTGTACTGGCTTGATCGATTGTTGAAATAGGTGATTGCCTTGCGACCAATCAAGACAAGATCAACGTTGTATCCCTGGCCATTCAACTCGGCATAGCGCTGCTCAGTGCGTTTGATGATGTTGGAGTTGTAGCCTCCGCAAAGGCCACGATCACCTGTAACGGCAAGCAGGGTAATGGTTTTGAGATCGTTGGTCTTCAAGAGAGGCGCATCTGCCATCTCAAAACTCATTCGCGATTGAATGTTCTCCAACACGCGAGCCAACCGATCAGCGAAAGGGCGACTTCGCAACACCTGTTCCTGTGCTCGACGCACTTTCGCAGCGGCTACGAGACGCATCGCCTCAGTAATCTTTCTGGTGTTCTTAACTGAAACGATCCGGTCGCGGATGTCCTTGAGGTTCGCCATGGATAGGGTTCTCCGGGTTTACCTTCAGGGTCAGGCCGAAGCCAGCATCGACGACTTCACCTCGTTGATGGCGGCCTTGAGAATGGTCTCAGCATCCTCGTTGAGCACTTTCTCAGTCTGAACTTTGGTGATGTACTCGGGCTTGTTGGTCTTGAGGTAATCACGCAATTCACGTGAAAACTGAGTGACCTGATCCTCTGGCACCTCATCAATCAAACCTTTCACTCCTGCATAAACGATCGCAACCTGCTCAGCCAAATTCAGCGGTGCAAACTGAGGCTGCTTAAGCAGCTCGCGCAGTCGCTTACCCCGCCCCAACTGCTTCTGAGTTGCTTCATCTAAATCAGAAGCGAACTGGGAGAAAGCAGCCAATTCATCAAACTGAGCCAATTCAAGCTTCAACGTGCCGGCAATCTTTTTGATCGCTTTGGTTTGAGCAGCACCACCAACCCGGCTCACTGAAATGCCAACGTTGATGGCAGGACGCAGACCGGAGTTGAAAAGGTCCGAACTAAGGAAAATCTGACCATCCGTAATCGAAATCACGTTGGTAGGGATATAAGCCGATACGTCTCCCGCCTGAGTTTCAATAATCGGCAAAGCAGTCATCGAACCACCTCCCATTGCATCAGAAAGCTTTGCAGCCCTCTCAAGCAAGCGGCTGTGGCAATAGAAAACATCTCCTGGATAGGCTTCACGACCGGGTGGGCGACGCAACAGTAGCGACATCTGGCGATAGGCCTGAGCCTGCTTTGTGAGGTCGTCGTAGATCACCAAAGTAGCCTTGCCTTTATACATAAAGGATTCAGCAATAGCCGCTCCGGTATATGGAGCTAAGTACTGCAGAGCTGCAGCGTCGGAAGCACTAGCTGCCACAATCACGGTGTAATCGAGAGCGCCCTTCTCGCGAAGCACCTCAACCACGTTGGCCACAGAGGCAGCCTTCTGGCCGACAGCTACATAAACACAGACAACATCCTCTCCCTTCTGGTTGATGATCGTGTCGATAGCGATCGCGGTCTTACCTGTCTGACGGTCACCAATGATCAACTCACGCTGACCCCTACCGATAGGAATCATCGAATCGATTGATGTAATTCCTGTCTGTAGCGGCTCATGCACCGACTTACGTTTGATGATGCCTGGAGCTATCGACTCAATCAAGCGACTCTCAGTGCTGGGGATGTCGCCTTTGCCATCCATCGGTTGACCCAAAGGAGTCACCACTCTGCCCAGCATCTCATCGCTTACGGGCACTGAGGCAATCTTGCCAGTGGCTTTGACGGTACTGCCTTCCTGAATACCAACACCCTCACCCATCAACACCGCACCAACATTGTCGTCCTCCAAATTGAGGGCGATCCCTTCAGTGCCATCCTCAAATTCCACCAGTTCGCCAGCCATGACCTGCTCAAGGCCATAGACACGGGCGATACCGTCACCAATTTGCAGAACAGTGCCGACGTTGCTGACGGAAACCGACTTGTCATAGTCGGAGATCTGCTGCTTGAGAATCGCGCTGATCTCGTCGGGGCGGATGGAAACCATGGGAGGCGTTGGTGTTGAGGAAGAGGGTGAGAAAGGGAAAAAGGTAGGGAGCTAGCTCACCTTGGCCAGTGCCAGACCAAGACGTCGAACCTGTCCAGCAACGCTGGCGTCGATCACCTTGGAGCCGACGTTGACAACGAAACCACCGATTAAATCTGGATCAATTTTGAGGTTGATCTCCAACTTGTCGGTATTGGCCACAGCCTGCACTTTCTTTTGCAGCTCAGCCTGTTGCTGCTCACTGAGTTCAGAAGCAGAGGTCACTGTGGCAAGAGCGATGTTGCGTTGCTCGCGATAGAGCTCAATCAAGCGCTCAAGCACCGCATCCAAAACGCCGATTCGCTGACGATCAGCGAGCAGCTTCAGCAGGTTGAGGAAAGAAGGTGTGACCTGATTAGCAAAAAGCTTTTGCAAGGCAGCCTTCTTGGACTCCACTTCCAAAACGGGTGAGGCCATTGCCCCACTTAGCTCAGGGCAGTCGTTCCACAAGGCCAGAACTGCCTTTGCCTGATCAACCACCTGATCGACTTCCTTGCGGCTTTCAGCCACTTGAAGAAAGGCCTCGGCATAGGGGGTGGTAATGGTGTTAAGCAGTGGCATCAGGCTTCCCCAAGGTTTTTGATGGACTGACTCACCAACTTGGCTTGAGCCTCGGCATTGAGTTTTCCAGGTAGAGCAGATAGGGCATTCTCGATCGCCATGCGGGCAGTTTCTCGACGCAATTGAGCGCTAGCACGACTTGCTTCAGCATTGAGATCTGCGGTTGCACCCTGCTTAACACGTGCCATCTCCTCAACCGTGCGTTTTTCACTGTCAAGACGAATGGCTTCAGCACGAACCTTGCAATCCTCGCGGATCTGTTCGGCTTTCTGATGGGCAGCTGCCAAATCCTTTTTGGCATGAGCCACGGCCTCGGTGGCCTTAAGCAGACGCTCTTCGGCATCCTTAAGATCAGCCAAAATCGCGACACGGCGGCGCTCAAGGATCCCCCCCACAAAAGGAGGAAGGAATTTATAGAGACCGAAAATAACAATCGCCAGATTGACAATGTTGGCGTCAAACAAGTCGAGGTTCAGGCCGAAACCACCCTCACTGGCAAAGAACAAAGGGCTAATCATTTGGCAGCCAGCAGGCGGTTAACGATGAGATCACCAAGCTTTTCTGCATCACCCTTAAGTTGAGTCAGGGCCGAATCCCTCTGAGCATCAATCTCACGACGAGCCTTCTCCCGAGCTGCATTCGCATCAGCATTTGCAATAGCGAGGGCTTCACGGTAGAGCTGTTCAGAATCCTTTTCAGCTTCTTGAATTAACTGCTGGGCAGCGATACGGGCTGACTTGAGCTGTTCCTTGAGCTCTAACTCCAGCTTCTCCGCCTCCGCAAGCTTTTGCTTCGCCTCAGCGCGACTGGTTGTGACATAGACCTCTCGTTCCTCAACGACCCGACCAACGGGTCTGAAGAAGAGAGCATTGAGGATGAAGGTGAGGAGCACCACCTGCAACGCCATGAGCGGCAGAGTGGCATCGAAGTCAAATAGACCTCCAGCACCGAACAGAAGCAAGCTGGTCATGAGGCAAGAGTGACAGCAGTTGAAGCAGGACTCAGAACGGAGTGAATGCTGGAGGGCGATGATCGCCTCTGGTAAGAGTTCCGATCAACTCACAACCATGGCCGTGAGGTGATGAGAGCAGCCAGCGAGCGACTCCGGTCTGGATCAACCAGCGAAGGGATTGGCGAACAGCAACACCAAGGCGACCACAAGGCCATAGATGGTGAGAGATTCCATAAAGGCAAAGGAGAGCAGCAGGGTGCCGCGAATCTTGCCTTCAGCTTCAGGCTGGCGGGCAATGCCCTCAACAGCGCCGCCTGCAGCGGTGCCCTGACCGATACCTGGACCGATGGCCCCGAGGCCTACAGCTAGACCAGCGGCAACAACAGACGCGGCGGTGGTAATGGAATCCATGGTTGAACTAAAGGTGTGGGGCGCTAAAACAGCGCGGATGAGGACCGAGAGGTTGATACCAGCGCCTGGGACATCTCGGAAATTCTGAGATGGGCCCGAACAAGCCGGACCTGCGCGCATGGAGTTTGCCAGACCGAGGGTTTAGGCCTGGCTAGATCAGAGTTTGATCAATGATGCTCTTCAACCGCTTCACCGATGTAATAGGCGGCGAGGGTGGCGAAGATTAGAGCCTGAATGGCACTGGTGAACAGGCCCAAGAACATGACCGGGACTGGCAGGAAGAGGGGAACAAGGAAAACCAAAACCGCAACAACCAATTCATCAGCAAGGATGTTTCCAAACAGACGAAAGGAGAGTGATAAAGGCTTGGTGAAATCCTCCACGATCTTGAAGGGGATCATGATCGGGGTGGGATGGACGTAGTACTCGAAGTACCGCAATCCCTTCCGACTCAAACCCGCATAGAAATAAGAGAGCGACACAAGTAGAGCAAGTGCCACGGTGGTATTGATATCAGCCGTAGGAGCACCCAACTCCCCACTTGGGAGATGGATTAATTTCCATGGCACCAAAGAGCCGCCCCAATTGCTCACAAAGATGAACAAGAACAGGGTGCCAATGAACGGCATCCAATCGCGATAAGCCTTCTCGCCAATCTGCGTGCGCGCTAAATCACGGATGTAATCCCAGAGGAACTCGAGAAGATTTTGAACACCGTGTGGATCACGCTCCATCTTGCGTGTGCCCACAACAACTAGGGCAAGAATGGCGCCAATCACAATCCAGGATGTCAAGAACACCTGGCCATGGAGCTGAAGATTCCCAATCTGCCAGTAAAGGTGTTGACCCACCTCCAGTTCGGCAAAGGGAAGAGCAAATGGCAAGGAACCCATCAGGCTGGAAATTCGGTGTCGAGAAAACGACGGTTTGAGGAGAAGCCGGCAAACCGGCAATTCAGTTGATCCAGGTTTGGTTCGAGTTCATGACTCAAGCAAAACCTGCAGGATCATGGCGGGCTTGTAGAGCAGAAAACCGAGCAGGGCCGGCAGAAGCTCAAGCTGAGGCAAACGTGAAACAGCAAGGACAAGCAAAACGGGAACGAGAAGCTGAAACTTGCTCACACTCTTCGATCCCTTGCCGAGCTTGCCAACGCTGCGAGCTAAAAGCCGCAGGTAGAGAACTCCAGATAAAGCACCGACTAGCAAACTGCTAGCGATGTGAAGATCGAAGAAAAGTGCGGTGACGGCCACCGCAAAAGCGGAGACGGTCAACGTTGCCAGGATGTAGCGCCGCTGAAGCTGCGCATAGTCGTCAGATGAAGCCGTAGAAACCACAGCTGACAACTCAGGATCCATAGAGAGCTCAGTGTTAGGGCTAGCCTCCACAGCTGTTTCCAGTCCACCCTGTCCCTCCTTTGGAGGGTCAATTTCAGGCTGGAGCAGCGGGGATGCCAGCAAGGGCGCCGAGGCTCTTGGATAAAGGCCCGCGGAATCTATCATGTAGATGGAACATTCCCAGGCGAAAGCAAGAGCACCTGCCGCCGCTGCAAATCCCTGGCCAAAGAGCTGATCCGCTTCGAATCCCAGCCAAGCGGCAAACATCCGAGAGCTGTATCAGGCGCCGCCTCGATTGCCTTAAGCAACTCAACTTGATCAACGCTTAGCTTTAGAGGAGCCATCTCTAAATCAAGCAAAGACTTGCCAGGCCAGCCCCAGAGGCAGATGGACAGCTTTCCCGTAGCAGCAAGCAGCTCCTTGTCATCTGTCCAACCCAGGGGGGCCTGTGGCCCCTTGGAGAGGAAGAACTCGAAATGACTGATGTCAGGATCTAGCTCTTCCATTAGCTGCCATTGCTGACGCTGAGGCAACGCCAAGGCCATCTCAAGCAATTCACCCTGCAACAGCCTTACTGGATCCCAAACCTTGGGATTAGAAAAACCCACAAACTCCAAATCAGCTGAAGCGACAAAAGCAAAAAGTCGTTCAAGGTTGTAACTCGTCTCCTGGGGATGGAGATACATATCTGCAAAGTTCACGTCGGCTACACAGTCGATAGCCCAGCGCTGTTCATGATTAAGCCTGAGGCGGTTGTCCTCAGGCAAGATTGCAAACAGCTGCCGGGCCAATCTCAGGCCCTGCTCATCAGTGCCCACTCCCAGGGAGGAAAGGAACCGCTGAATGCGATGAATTTCCCATCGACCAGCTTCGGCATAAAGGAAAAGGTGCAGCAAAGCCCCTGGCTTTAAAAGAGATGCCAGAGCTTTGAGTCCAGCTTCCGGCTCTCGCAAGTGGTGAAGCGCACCAACGGAATTGATGTAGTCAAATCGCCCCTCATCTTCAAGCTCGAGCAAGCTTTGGTTCTCGATACGAACGTGAGCCTGATCGTTGCCTCCGGAACGCTGCAATCGCTCTCGAGCCACCTCCAGCGCGCCTCGGGAAATGTCCACAGCCAGGATCTCCGCGCCGGGATTGAGATGGGCTAGGTAATCGGTACTAACACCCGTACCGCATCCGGCATCAAGGATTTTTAGAGGCTGACTACCAGCACATTTTCGGACAACAGAACCGGTACAGACCGCATAGGCCATATCCACACACCAACGCCAGTTGTATCCAGGCGGCGGCCCGTCCTGCAAAGGATCTCCTGGGTAAGGGAACCGGTCATAAAAAGCACTGACAACAGATGTGGCCTCATCGCACGGCTGAGCAGCAGAGGACATCGAAAGGGAGCTGGCAACAAGGCGAGCATTTCATGGCCGCCCCCGAGGGGAGTCAGGACATCCCTTGCAGCACTTATCTCAAAGCGAAGAAAGCTGAATCGACAAAATCAAACTCTTTTCTAGAAAGAAGATTGTGAAATCAAAAATCGAACCTATGAAATCTCCTGAATGCCCTTGAACTTCTTTTGCCCAATAATGTTTTAAGCAGTTTTTTGTTGTCAATTAAGACTTGGCAAAGTGCTATTAACACGTCTCAATAGGTCAACTTGACTAAGACCTCCCCCCTTGAGCAGCTCCTCCGTCCTATCCCGCCGGAGTCAAAAACAACGGCAAGGGGCATTACGGCGTAGCCGTAATGATGGAAGCGATCAGTTGTCTTTCTGGCAAAAACGTCTCCCCCTCCCCTGGGCACTCTGGCCAGCTGAAGGCCGTTTACTACTTACCCTTTTTGCCTTCTGGAGCCTGGCAGGGCTGTTGTTGCTTGGCTCGGCTAGCTGGTGGGTAGCCACTCGAGAAATGGGAGAAGGTGCTTATTACGTCAAACGACAACTGATATGGATGGCTGCCAGCTGGAGCCTGCTTGGCCTAGCTGTATCTACCAGTCTGCGCCGTTGGCTAAAACTGGCAGGTCCAGCCCTCTGGCTCAGTTGCTTACTCGTCGCAGCGACCCTAGTCATCGGTAGCACCGTCAATGGGGCCAGTCGCTGGTTAGTGATCGGCCCTCTCCAGATCCAGCCATCAGAACTAGTCAAACCCTTTGTGGTGCTGCAAGCCGCCAACCTGTTTGCCCACTGGCAGCGCATCAGATCAGATGAGAAATTGCTCTGGCTTGGCATCTTCGGGGCCCTACTTCTACTGATTCTCAAACAGCCCAACCTCAGCACTGCCGCACTGACGGGCATGTTGCTATGGCTGATGGCACTGGCCGCTGGTCTGAGGTTGCGCACCTTGCTGGCAACCGCCATGGCAGGCGGCCTGCTCGGCACAACAAGCATTCTGATCAATGAGTATCAGCGCATACGAGTGATCTCCTTCCTCGACCCATGGCAAGACCCACAAGGGAGTGGTTACCAGCTCGTACAAAGCCTGCTTGCCATCGGCTCCGGGGGGTGGTTTGGCGAGGGCTTCGGCCTCTCGACCCAAAAACTGCAATACCTGCCCATACAAAGCACTGATTTCATCTATGCCGTTTTTGCCGAGGAATTTGGTTTCGTGGGCTCGGTGATGATGTTGCTCTTCCTGATGCTGGTGGCTTTCCTCGGCCTACGGGTAGCTCTGAGTTGCAGAACCAACCAGTCGCGATTGGTTGCTATCGGCTGCACAACGATCCTGGTGGGTCAAGCCGTGATCAATGTGGCCGTGGCCTCCGGCGTGATGCCCACAACCGGCTTGCCCTTGCCAATGGTGAGTTATGGAGGCAATTCACTGCTCTCAAGCGTCATGATTGCCGGTCTGTTGATCCGTTGTTCCCTCGAATCAACAGGGCTTCTTGGTGGCAGATCCGCTCGACAGCGACGTCAGTCGATAGGGTAAATACCTTAATTTGATCCGGCTGAGCCGGCTCTACCCATCCCTGCTCTGGACCTGGTTCTCTCAGATCTAGCCCGCAACGGTGAGCAAATGCTCAGCCACGGGCTAAGCAATCAAGGTCCGCTCACCCTGGCCCTCGTTTTTGCTGCTGGCTTTCTAACCAGCCTAGGCCCCTGCTCCCTTTCCCTACTACCCGTCACCCTGGCCTATCTGGCAGGTTTTGATAGCAATCAAGCCCCCTGGCGCCGCAGCATCGCATTCTGTGGCGGCATTGTGGGTTCCCTGGTACTGCTTGGCAGCCTTAGTGGTCTGATCGGGCGGATTTATGGCCAGGTCCCTGGAGTGGTGCCCACCGTCGTAGCACTGCTCGCGGTGGTGATGGGACTGAATCTGCTGGGCCTGCTAAAACTGCCCCTGCCTGCAGGACCAGATCCAGATCTTTGGCGGCAACGCGTTCCAGCTCCACTTGCCCCAGTGGCCGCCGGGTTGGCCTTCGGCCTAGCCGCCTCCCCCTGCACGACACCTGTGCTGGCTGTACTACTGGGATGGATCGCCCAGAGTGGTAAACCTTTGGTAGGAATCGTGCTGCTCACCTGCTTTGGCATTGGGCAGGTCCTACCACTGCTCCTAGCAGGAAGCGCAGCTGCCATCCTGCCGAAATTACTGGCATTGCGACCATTAGGCCGCTGGATCCCCCCCATGAGCGGAGCCGTTCTACTCACGACGGGCGTTCTCACTCTGCTGGCCCGCTGGAGCTGAACCTATGGCCACCTTTAAACGCCTCCTGGCCTGGATCTCCGACCTACGAATAGCCATAGGCTTGCTACTCGTGATCGCACTCGCAAGTGCCCTAGGTACTGCGATACCCCAGGGAGAACTGCGAGAGAGCTACCTGGAAGGCTATAGCGACAAACCCTGGCTGGGCTTTGTCAACGGTTCGATGATTCTGCGCCTGCAGTTGGATCACGTTTACACAAGCAGCTGGTTTTTAGCGCTGTTGGCCTGGCTTGGGCTTGCACTGATCCTCTGCAGCTGGCGAAGACAATGGCCTGCTCTGCAAGCAGCTCTGCAATGGATCGACTACCAGGAGCCGCGTCAATTAAGCAAACTGGCCATCGCCGAAACGATCGCAAGCCCACCAAAAAACGAAAGTATCGACAAACTGGCAGCCCATCTCCATCAACAGGGATGGCAAGTCCAACAACAGCCTGGCAGGCTTGCCGCGCGTCGAGGGATCATCGGCCGAGCAGGGCCAATGCTTGTGCATCTGGGCCTAGTGCTGCTGATGCTAGGGGCCGTCTGGGGTTCCTTGGGTGGACACCGCTTGGAACAATTCCTCGCCCCGGGGCGTTCCCTCGACTTGTTAAACCGTGATGGGAACAGCCATCTCAAACTCACCCTCACAAACTTTGGAATTGAGAGAGACCCAGCGGGTCGCCCTGAACAGTTCCGCTCAAAACTAGAGCTGCTTGAGCCTGGTCAAGACACTGCCAAGCTGCACGAAGTCAGTGTCAACCATCCACTGCGCTTCCATGGCTTAACTGTCTATCAAGCCGACTGGTCCCTAGCTGCGATCACACTGCAACTTGGCCGCAGCCCTTTACTACAGCTGCCTCTACGCACTTTCCCAGAGCTTGGTGAACAGGTCTGGGGACTCGTACTACCTACCAACCCTGATGGCAGCGAGCCAGTCCTTCTGAGCCTCACCAGCGAAGCAGGGCCAGTACAAGTGTTCGATGCCACCGGTGAGCGATTGGCCAGCCTGCGACCAGGAGGCCCAACAGCAGAAGTGAAGGGAATACCCATCCGCGTCGTCGAGGTTCTACCCGCCAGCGGCCTTCTTCTCAAGCGCGATCCGGGCGTGCCTCTGGTCTACATCGGTTTCTTGATCACCCTGGTGGGTGGTGGGCTGAGCATGATTGCCACTCGCCAACTCTGGGCGGTAGGCGACCCTGAAAATGAATGCCTACACGTTGGAGGTCTCTGCAACCGCAATCTGGCCGGCTTCGCTAATGAGCTGCCCAGCCTGCTTGCAGCAGCAGTACCACAGCAATAACTCAACAGGGCTGACGACTGCCATGACTAACCCGCACCACCGTATGCACATTGCCGCGCGGATTAAAATCTGCTTCTAATTGCATCCAGACCGGATCACAGGCGACGACCAAATCATCGAGGATCTTGTTTGCAGCCTCCTCATGTGAAATCGAGCAATTCCGATAGCTATTCACATAGAGCTTGATCGCTTTGAGCTCAATCACCCTCGGGCCTGGCTGATAGAGCAGACGTAACACAGCAAAATCGGGATAACCAGAGAAAGGACATTGACAGGTGAACTCAGGCAACTCAATTGAGATCTCATAGGGCCGCTCAGGCCTCGGATTGTCAAAACAGATCAGCTCACCCTCAGCGATCACCCGTTCGCCATAGAGGGGTTTAGATGCCTGCGCCTCAGTACTGCTCACGGGGATGGAACGATGCCTAAAACGGACCCTAGATCTCGGCCCATGGCTCGGCCTTAGAGGAGAAAGAATCCGCCTTGGAGTCTCCGCCTTGGAGTCAACGCAAACCGCAGAAACGCTCTTCAAGACCCAATTTAAGAAACTCTTCAGATCACAAAGTCGAAAATGTTCACCATGAACAGTGTGATCGCTGTAAAAAGGAATTGAAGGACAAAACGTTGAGCTAGGTCATCGCATCGTCGTTGATCCATCAGCAGGAAGTAGCCCTCCGCAAGGCGAAGCAACGCTCCTTTCCACGAAGCGGCACCTCTGCCATCAAGGCAAAAACCCCATCCCTTCGAGGCCCATCCCATGACCACTCAAGAACGCACCTATCGCGGCGTCGCCTACAAGACTGCTGACCACGAGCAACCCAGCAACAGCACCGTCAAGCATGTCTACCGCGGCCAGCGCTATGAGGCTCCCCTCAAGCATGACGCACTACCTGCTGACACCGAGGTGGAACTCAATTATCGCGGCAAGATCTACCATCACCGCCAAAATGACGCCGCCACAAGCTGCAACAGCTAAATCGGTAACAACAGCCACAACCAAGGCCCGTTGAAAAAGCCCTAATGGGTTCAGAAACGGGCCTCGTTGATGGACATCTGGTTAATCGGCACTGGTGACAGCATCCAGATCCGCCCTGCCAGCATCCATGGAATGCTCTGGCTACAGACCCATTTTGAAGATGCCCACTGGGAGGCTCTTGCTACAAGCCAAGTCAGACTTCCTCAATTGGACGCGGAAGTCCTTTCCCAGGATGCAAAGAACGCAGGAATGAGCCTCGGATATCTATCTGCCCTATCAGTTCCAGGCCGTTTCTGACACACTTCCTTTATCTCTGAACGAGCAACATCAAGCCGTCATGAAGAAAGTCGAGGCGATTGTCCGTCCCTTCAAGCTTGAGGACGTCAAGCTTGCATTAGTCAATGCCGAGATCATCGGCATGACTGTGAGTGAAGTGAGAGGCTTCGGACGCCAGAAAGGCCAAGTCGAGCGCTATCGGGGCTCGGAATTCACCGTTGAATTCCTGCAGAAGTTAAAGGTCGAAGTAGTCGTCGACGACGACAGAGTGGAAGCTGTCGTGCAAGCCATTGCAGAAGCTGCCAAAACCGGCGAAATCGGTGACGGCAAGATTTTCATCTCTCCAGTGGATTCCGTAGTACGTATCCGTACCGGTGATCGTGACAGCAAGGCCCTCTAAGCCAACGTCTGAGCCACAAGTCTCTCAAGAACTGGAAGATCTGCGAGGGTCTCCTCCTCGTCACCCAGCCAGAGCAGGTATTCATGATTACCAGCCGGTCCAGTGATTGGCGAGGCGATAAGTCCCTTGGGCCACCAACCCAAAGACCTTGATGCATCGATCACGCTCTTCAAGGCATCCACATGGGCCAAGGCATCCCTGACCACTCCACCTTTACCCACCCGCTCACGCCCAACCTCAAACTGGGGCTTCACCAACAGCACTGCCTCTGAGTGGTCTGGCTTAAGTAGTTTCTTGATGGCAGGCAGCACAAGCCGCAAGGAAATGAAGGCAAGATCAGCAACAGCAAGGCTCGCCAAAGGCTCCTCAGCCCCGTAGAGCTGATCAGAGCTCAGGGTGCGCAGGTTGGTGCGCTCCCTGAGCACCACGCGAGGGTCGTTGCGCAAATCCCAGGCCGTCTGGCCATAGCCCACATCGATTCCATAAACCCGAGCAGCACCATGCTGCAACAGGCAATCGGTGAAACCTCCTGTCGAGATGCCGCCATCCAGGCACACTCGTCCCTCAACGTTGAGAGGAAACGCCCGAAGAGCTCCCAGCAACTTCTCCCCGCCACGAGACACGAATCTCGGTGGCTGCTCAACCTGAAGCTCAAGCTCCTGCGACACCTCATGACCAGGCTTATCAAGCAGCTGGCCATTGCCATCTCGCACCTTGCCGGCACGGATCAGCTGCTGAGCCTGATGGCGAGAACTAGCCAAGCCCTTCATCAGCAGCAGTAGATCAAGACGCTGTTTGTGGGACATTTCGTCATAAAAGCAGACTTGAAAACGAAACAAAAACCTCTTAACCACCGCAAAAAGCAAAAGCTTCCGAGAAGATCACCGCAACTCGCCCGCAAGGACGTGTCTCAAGGCCAACCTCCACAACTCATAGATACCCATCGGTACCCAAGCCGCAGCAATCAGCATGTTGTTCCTCAAAAGCAACTTGCCACAGTGCTGGAGCTACTTCCGCCGGGCAGCTTTGTGACCCTTGAAAATCAACCCAACGATCTACCGCCATTCCAATTGATCCAATGCAAAGGTGGCCGCTGCTGGGTACGGCAGCAAGCCTGGGGGCAACATGTTCATTGGGAAGTTGAACACCGCCGTCTCAAGTCAGCCTGAATCCAAAGGCTTAAGTTCAAGCATCACCCGCCCGTCTGTGAGTCCTTGATCGAGCGCTACACACTGCCCGAGATGGGCGAGATTTGGACCGACAGGGCCAAGTATCAAAGCTGGCTAGATGTAGAGATCGCCGCTTGTGAGGCCAACTGCCAACTGGGGAAGATCCCAGAAGCTGACATGCAGCAGATTCGTCAACGTGCAACCTTCGAGCCACAGCGAATCTTGGAGATTGAGGCAGAGGTTCGCCACGACGTCATCGCCTTCCTGACCAACGTCAATGAACACGTTGGGGATGCCGGCCGCTACATCCACGTCGGCATGACCAGCAGCGATGTGCTGGATACGGGTCTGGCCCTGCAGTTGAAAAACTCTGTGGCATTGCTGCAACAAGAACTGAGCACCCTTCAAGAGGCGATCCGCAGCCTGGCAGTGGAGCACAAGGGCACAGTCATGATCGGCCGCTCCCATGCCATCCATGGCGAACCAATCACCTTCGGTTTCAAACTGGCCGGTTGGCTAGCAGAAACAATGCGCAATGCCGAGCGACTGGAGCGACTAGCACGGGATGTGGCTGTAGGCCAGATCAGCGGCGCCATGGGCACCTACGCCAACACGGATCCAAAGGTTGAGCAGCTCGCATGCGAGCGCCTCTGTCTCATCCCAGACACCGCTAGTACCCAGGTCATCTCTCGCGATCGTCATGCTGACTATGTACAGACCCTGGCATTAGTAGGAGCGTCTCTAGATCGGTTCGCTACAGAGATCCGCAACCTGCAGCGAACCGATGTGCTGGAAGTGGAGGAAAGCTTTGCCAAGGGTCAAAAGGGAAGTTCGGCGATGCCACACAAACGCAACCCGATTCGGGCTGAGCGGATTAGTGGTCTTGCAAGGGTCCTACGCAGCTATGTCGTCGCAGCACTCGAGAACGTGGCCCTCTGGCATGAGCGTGATATCAGTCACAGCTCCACTGAGCGAATGATGCTGCCGGATTGCTCCGTCACACTCCACTTCATGTTGCGGGAGATGACCCAAGTCGTGCAGGGCCTTGGCATCTACCCAGAAAACATGCGCCGTAACATGAATATCTATGGCGGCGTGGTCTTCAGTCAGCGGGTGCTCTTGGCGCTTGTTGAGAACGGCATGAGCAGAGAAGATGCCTACAGTGTTGTCCAGCGCAACGCCCATTCTGCGTGGAATACCGAAGGGGGTAACTTCCGCGCCAATCTTGAGGCCGATCCTGAAGTATCGACCCTTCTCAAGGCCAAGGCGCTAGCCGAATGCTTCAGCACTGAGCTACACCAAGCCAACCTGGACGTGATCTGGCAACGGCTCGGACTCTGAATCCCATGTCCTGGACGTCTAAACCGATTGGAATGATTTGAGTGTTCAAGTCTCGCCAGACTTTTCACCATCATTGAATGGGTTCTAACGCACTCCCAAGCCCCATAAAACACGTAAAGATCAATGTGATCTGCTTCTGCCCCTTGCCAAAAAAATGATGGCTGACCTGGTGCGCATCGAACACGACAGCATGGGCACTGTGGAGGTGCCCGCTGGGGTCCTCTGGGGTGCACAAACCCAGCGATCGCTACTTAACTTCGCCATCAGCGAAGACCGCATGCCAGTCGAACTGATCCATGCCTTGGCATTGATCAAACAGGCTGCCGCCAGCGTGAACTGTCGCCTGGGTGTGCTCGATGAAATCCAGCGCGATCAAATTATCAAGGCAGCCTCTGCTGTTGCATCCGGTCTCCACGACGACCAGTTCCCACTGAGGATCTGGCAAACCGGTAGCGGCACCCACACAAACATGAATGTCAACGAGGTGATTAGCAACCTGGCATCTCAAGCGAACGACGAACCCCTAGGTAGCCATAGGCCGGTGCATCCAAACGATCATGTCAATCGATCCCAGTCCACCAATGACGCCTTCCCTACGGCTATACATATCGCCGCAGCCCAGGGGATCACCAAAAGCTTGCTGCCTGAACTGGAGCGATTAATCGCAGCCTTTGCAAGTAAAAGCAATGCCTGGAGTGACATCATCAAAATCGGTCGCACCCATCTACAGGACGCCGTACCTCTCACCCTTGGGCAGGAAGCCTCTGCGTGGCGGGATCAAATTGCCACAGCCCATAGTCGTATTCAGGCAAGCCTGGTAGAGCTCTACCCCCTGCCGCTTGGAGGCACCGCCGTGGGGACTGGCCTCAACGCCCCAGCTCGCTTCGATCAAGAAACAGCTGCGCAACTTGCCCGCCTCACAGGCCTGCCATTCAGCTCAGCCAAAAACAAGTTCGCCGTGATGGCGAGCCATGACGGGTTAGTGAATGCAATGGCTCAGCTGCGCATGTTGGCGGTTGCCCTATTCAAGATCTCCAATGATCTACGCCTACTGGCCTGTGGCCCAAGGGCCGGCCTGGCAGAGCTGCATCTCCCTGAAAATGAGCCCGGAAGCTCGATCATGCCTGGGAAAGTCAACCCCTCTCAATGCGAGGCCATGGCCATGGTCTGTTTACAGGTCATCGGGCTGGATTCAGCCGTGACCATGGCAGGTGGTAGTGGTCATCTCCAAATGAACGTCTACAAACCCCTGATTGGCTTCAACCTGCTTCACAGCATTGAATTGCTACATGACGCCTGCCGCAATTACCGGCTGGCAATGGTGCAAGGGATTGAACCAAACCGAACCAAGATCCAGCAGGATCTAGAACAATCGCTGATGCTTGTGACGGCTTTAGCCCCAGAGATCGGTTACGACAAAGCCAGCGAAATTGCCCACCTTGCCCATGAAAAGGGATTCAGCCTGCGTGAAGCCGCACTAAAACTCGGCTATGTGAGCCAAGAAGACTTCGATCGCATTGTTAATCCGGCATCAATGACATCTGCTGGGCTATGAACCGCCGATGAAATCAAATCATGGCGAATCAAAAAGCATCCAGAGTTCCGCCCAGAAACGAATCCGCAGTCTTCATGGTCAAGCCCATCGAGCCCGCCAGGGTTGGCGACCCTGGATGCTCTTTCTAGTTTGCTCCCTTTTCTATTTCTACGAGTTCTTCGCACGAGTCGCACCGGGCGTCCTTCAGCCCGAATTGATGCGGGTCACCGGCTCGAGCCAGGGAGAGTTTGGCCTCGCCATGGGAATGTATTTTCTCGCATACGCTCCCTCACAGCTTCTTGTAGGCCGCCTTCTCGATCGCTTCGGAGTCCGTGCCGTCGTTGCCCCAGCGGCAGTTGTCGTAGCACTGGGTTGTCTACTCTTTGCCAGCACCAACGATGTGGTGGTGATGGGACTAGGGCGATTGATGCAGGGGTTGGGCAGTTCAGTTGCTTATCTCGGCGTCATCTATCTCGCCATGGTCTGGTTCCCGCCACAACGTCATGGGATGGTCCCGGGTTTAACCGTAGCAATGGGCACTCTGGGCGCATCTTTCGCTCAATACCCTCTTCTGATTCTGGCGAAGTCATGGGGTTGGCGCGTCCCTTTGCTGGTTTGTACAGGGGCGGGTCTGATCATCGCGCTCATGCTGTGGAAACTCCTACCCAAGCGCCCCAATTGGTTCGTGGAGTTGATGCGAGAAGACGGGTTTGATCCAAAGAGTCCGCAGCCACTCGCGAGTCTGCTTAAGGAAATCATGCGCGACCGGAATCTCTGGTGTCTTTCTCTCGCCGCAGCCGGTTTATATCTCCCGATCTCAGTGATTGGCGATCTTTGGGGTGTGAACTTCTTGCACATCGACTCAGGATTGTCGACAGGGCAGTCGAGTTTGCTAACCACTCTCATCTTCATTGGTTTCGCTGCCGGAGGAATTGCAACCGGGCACTTATCCGATCGTTTGAAGCGCCGCAAGATTCTTTTCGTCACTGGAGCAATCTTGTCGTCCTTGATCGCCGTTGCGATTGCCTTTGCGAACTCAGCCCCGCTTTGGTGGACCGCGGTGTTGATGATCGCGCTCGGATTGACAACAGGTGCCCAGGTGCTCGCTTTCGTGATGACGGCCGACGTGGCCAAACGTCATAACCGTGCAGTCAAACTAGCTTTCGTGAACTTCGTTGTCATGGTGCTGCCAGTATTCATTCAGCCCGCTGTTGGCTTCCTTACTCAAATAGGGGTTGCTAAGGGCTTGGTCCCCTCCCCGGCCCAGGAGCTCCAAGGCTATGGTCTCGTGGTGGTCCTGATGCTCATATCAACAGGGTTCTCCCTCTGCGTGAAAGATACGAGACCGCGCAAAGAGAAATTTGTCATGGCCCACTAACCAACCAGAACTCTCCTGATCAAGCCACCCGCTCTGTAGCAGGATTGAGTTCTGCCTCAACTGCAGCCGCATCTAACAGATCCTCTGCCTCACACACAGGGAAGCGATTGATCGCTTTCAGTGCCAAACGTGCATTACGACGCAACTGATCACTGATCGCCTCGCAGTAAGGCACCTGTGCGAGTAGATCCACCGTGCGGCGGAGGATCCGCACGACATCGCCCTCATCCAGTGAGGTATTTGCAATCAGATCACTCCAGGCGGCACCACGCGCCCAAGCATCGACCAAACCCATCAGCTCAGGCTCCCACCAAGCGGGAACAACAACTTGGCAGCGCTCCTGTGCCCGCAAGAGCTCTCGGCGAATACCTGCTAGATCATGGAGGGCCTCCTCCGCACTCGCAGGTGGTGGATAGCCACTCCAAAGATCAGGGCGATTGACCTCCGTGCTGATCGCCTCGAACACCGCCGCCAGGTCGGCAGGGTGCAAGTCATCCAAATGACCACTCATTAATGAAAGACCCAGCCAAAGTTCGTTGTCGCCCCGCATCGCCGCCACAGTGCGACCAATCTCCGTGGGATCCAAATCATCAAGACAACCAAAGTGCTGCAGGATCTCGATCAAACTCAAAAAGGTCTCCCAATGACGGTTGGCCCGCTGGTGCAGCAACTGCTGACGTTCGCAGATCTCAAGCTCCAGCTCCTCCATACGACGGCGATGTTTCTTGAGCTGTTTGCGATCCCCCCAACGATGCGCCGGTTGCTGCTCTAACTCTTCCTCAAGGCCACGAACCAACTGCGCCTGGGCCAACACCTCACCTGCCAAGTCGTATTGGGGAGTCGTCATGTCGTGACGCTTGGCAATATGGGCAACAGCAAGAGCAAGCCTTCCACTTTGCTGATCACCATGGCGAAGTTCGCCAGAGCGCTGCAGATCCGGCTCAATCATTTCAGTCACTTGCAAGCAGCTCAATTCCGCATGCAAACTGACAACCGCCTGACAGGGCAGCAGTAGCCAAACGTTCTCATCGGTTAGGCAAAGCAGAAGCGGAAACTGACCTGGGCCCTCAAGCTTGTCGACGATCACAGCTGGAGTGACACGTCCCCGCAGCTGGGGAGCCTTCAGGCTCACCAAGGTGCCAACACTGGCAAACTGCAAAGCCAAGGTGAGCTCAT
The DNA here is from genome assembly GCF_000760295.1 of Prochlorococcus sp. MIT 0701. GTDB lineage: Bacteria > Cyanobacteriota > Cyanobacteriia > PCC-6307 > Cyanobiaceae > Prochlorococcus. The sequence continues at coordinate 54,144 of NZ_JNBA01000010.1, read as the reverse complement.
TGGCCAAGGTCTCCTCAGCCTGTTGCTGCAGAATCCGCAACAAACGCCGCTCCTCACGCAATCGACTGCGTCGCTTTTCATAATCCTCAAAGTCTTGCCAGGGAACATCACCAGCAACTCCCTGCAGTTGCCCCAGCTGTAGCCGCAGTTGTTCGAGCGATTCCTCCTCGTACACCAAGTCCAGGCTGGCTAAATAGCGACCAAAACTGCGTTCTACAAGTTCCCTTGCCTTCTTGAGGTCATGGCGTTGCAACAAGTTCAGCACCATGCCGTAGCTAGGAGTGAACTGACTCACAAGAGGATCTGCTGGGCTGGTGGCCAGCTGGCCTGCCTCACGCACGCCCTCGAAACGACTTTGCACTGTGACCACATAACCCTGAGAATCCAACCCGCGCCGGCCGGCACGGCCTGCCATCTGCAAAAATTCACTGCCCATCAGTGGTCGGTGACCACGCTCAGTGCGCTTCGACAAAGCTGAAATCACAGTGCTACGTGCCGGCATGTTGATCCCTGCCGCAAGCGTTTCAGTGGCAAACACCACCTTCACAAGCCCCTGCTGAAACAACTCCTCGATCAGTTCCTTCCACGCAGGCAGCACACCAGCATGATGAGCAGCAATGCCCCGCAGCAGGGCATCAGCATGGATGCCATCACGAACAGCCTCTGGATTGGTCTCGCTATAGGTTCGAAGACGCTGGCGAATCTGCTCTTGCTGGGTCGGTGAGACCAGACACTGGCAGCCAAGATCCTTAACGGATTTATCACAGCCACGACGGCTGAAGATGAAATAAATCGCCGGCAACATTTCGCGCTCCGCCATCTGCGCAATCACAAATCTGATTGGCGGTGGTTCTGGCTGAGGGGGCTTAGGGGAACGCCCCTTGCGCTTGTGCCCCTTAGGAGCACGCCACACCTTGCTGTTGGGATGAAGTCCTGTGCCCGCATCGTTGAGCAAAGGATGCAATCCCTTGGCACTGCAGAAGCTGAACTGCAGTGGTACCGGCCGATAATCGCTGAACACCAACTGTGTAGGGCCATGCACCCTCTCGATCCAGTCGGTGAGCTGTCCAGCATTGGCCACCGTTGCAGAAAGTGCCAGCAATTGCACAGACGCTGGACAGTGAATGATCGACTCTTCCCACACCGTTCCCCGTTGAGAATCATTCATGTAATGGCACTCATCGAGCACCACCGCTTCCACGTCAGCCAACGGATCGTCAGCCTGATCTGCTTCCGCATAAAGCATGTTGCGGAAGATCTCGGTGGTCATCACCACAATCGAGGCCTCACGATTGACGCTCAGATCACCGGTCATCAGCCCCACGTTCTGCGAACCAAACTGTTCACGGAAATCGCGCAACTTCTGATTTGACAGAGCCTTCAGGGGCGTGGTGTAAAACACCTTCTGCCCATGAGCAATCGCCCTATGGATGGCATATTCGCCAACCAATGTCTTACCGGATCCCGTAGGAGCACTCACAACCACAGAATGTCCATGGTTAAGTGCTGCAATTGCCTCAAGCTGAAATTCATCCAGCGGAAAAGGAAAGATCGCTAATGGATCAAGTTCAAGCTTGGCGACGTCGGAAGCAGTCGTGACGTGCGCCACTGAACTCATGGTTTCAATCCTAAAGAGCCCTGCAATCCACTTCTGGCAATCGTTGGCACCAGCCAGCATGCCAACAAGGCAAAATCAAGCCAAAGAAGCCATCCTGAACTGCGCAGGGCTTCCAGACTGGACCCATGCAAAGCCAGCCCCCAGCACGTCGTCGCCAGCTGCGCACCTGGCGTCCAGGGCCAGGGCCAGCTGAGTTAAAAGCAGTGACACCTCAGGGGAAATCAAAACCTCTACTAGACCTGGCCAGCAACGATTACCTAGGCCTATGTAGGCATCCTGAGCTGATCGAAGCCGCCGAAGCAGCCTTGCATTCAGAAGGTGTTGGAGCAGGTGGATCCAGGCTAGTCACTGGTAGCCGGTCAGTGCATGTGGCGCTGGAAGAAGCACTCGCCGACTGGCTAGGTCGCGAGCGGGTCTTGCTTTTTCCAAGTGGCTTCCAAGCAAACCTGGCCGCAGTGATCGCACTGGCCAACCGCAATACCCCAGTACTGGCTGACCGCCTAGTTCACCATTCTCTATTGATGGGTGTCAAAGCCAGTGGCGCCAGGCTGCAGCGTTACGCCCACAATGACCTGGCAGACCTTGAGCGTCGCCTCAAGCTCTGCCGGCATCATCAACCGCATCAACCGCCGCTTGTTCTCACCGAAAGCCTATTCAGCATGGAGGGCACCAGTCCACCGCTGTCAACAATGGCCGAGCTCTGCGAAGTGCATGGTGCCAGGCTGCTCGTGGATGAAGCCCATGCCCTGGGTATCATCGGTCCTCAAGGACGAGGTCTTTGCCATGGGCTCTCTGCACCAGTGGCAATCATCAGCGGCACCTTCGGCAAAGCATTCGGTAGCGGTGGGGCCTTCCTGGCGGGTGATTGCGCCATGGGCGATCACCTTCTGCAAAACAGTGGCGCCTTTCGTTACACCACAGCACTGGCACCGCCCTTAGCGGCGGCAGCCCTCACTGCCCTAAACCTGATCCAATCTCACCCTCAATGGGGTAAGCAACTGCAAGAGCGTGCCGAGCAATGGCGTGGTCAATTGGCAGCTAGAGGATGGGCTCGCCCACTTGGATATGGGCCAATCCTCTCTCTAGTGATCGGTTCCGACCAACAAGCTCTCAATCGCCAAAGTCAACTCGAGGAAGCCGGCCTACTTAGCGTGGCCATCCGTCCCCCCACTGTTCCGGAAGGCACCGCGCGTCTTCGGCTTGTGCTGCGCAGGGATCTACCCGATGAGACATTGGAACGGCTGATGAGCGCCCTTGAAACTGGATGAAAGAGATCATCGCCATGCACGGCTGGTGTGGCGATAGCAACACCTGGCAGCTCTGGGCCCGCCATTTTCAAGCCCATGGCTGGTTGTGGCAAAGCCAAGAACAGGGCTACGCATCACTGCCACCACTTAAACCAAAATGGCATAACAACCCTGAACCACAACCAGAGCAACGACGGGTGGTGATTGGCCATTCTTTAGGTCCACACCTGCTCGCCAGCGAAGTGCTTGCGCAGGCCACCGATCTGGTGCTGCTGGCAAGCTTCGGGGGTTTCTTGCCCAAAGGACCAGCAAACCGTGCCCTACGCACTGGCCTAAAGGGCATGCAAGAGCGCCTCGGCACAGCAGCTGAAAACGCCATGCTCCACACTTTCCTCGCTCGGGCCGCCCAGCCAAGTCCCGTTAGCGCCATACCCGCTGGACCCATCCAGCAAGGCCTCTCCGTAAACGGCCGCAAGCAACTGCAGGCTGATCTCGAATTACTAATCAAAACTGATGGTTTACCAGCAGGACTTCCTGCCCAGGCCAGGGTGCTGGTGGTCGAAGCTGCGCAAGACGCAATCGTGGTTCCCGCTGCACGAATCGCCTTGGTAGAAACCCTGCTTAATCATTTACAAAGCCCCCCTTGCCATTGGATCTTGCCTGAGGCAGGGCATGCCTTGCTGATACCCGAACTCATTGAACGCGTGCACAAGTGGCTGGAGTCAGCCCCTTGAGCAATAGCTGGTCAAAACAAGTGTTGAGCAACTTTGAGCAAGCTGCAACCACTTACAACGGCCAGGCGCAATTACAGCGTGCCGTTGCCTGGAGGCTCGCCAGACAGTGTGCTCGGCAGCCGATTCCAGCAGGGTTCTGGGTAGACCTCGGTTCAGGCACAGGCCTAATGGCAGATGCTCTAGAAGCCTGTAATCCAGACCAAGCCGTCCTCCGCGTGGATGGCTGTCCCGAGATGCTGAAACATCAGCACCAGTCCAGCTCCTCAAAGTTGTGGGATCTCAATTTAGGCCTGCCGTCTTGGCCCACACCACCCAGTTTGTTGGCCTCGAATTTTTCCCTTCACTGGCTGATTAATCCTTTAGAACGACTGAATGAATGGATGGCCGCCTTAGCTCCTCAAGGCTGGCTGGCGTTGGCCTTACCGGTACAAGGAAGTTTCCCCCAGTGGCACCAAGCAGCAGCAACGGCAGGCGTGAGCTGCACCGCTCTGCCATTCCCCTCCCAAGCGTCATTGCTTGAGGTTCTGTCCAGCAATAGCATCCGCCATCAACAGCTACACCAGTTCACCCAAGAGAGTCCTGAAGTTTTTCAGCTCTTGAAACCAATGCGCCAAATTGGTGCCCAGGCCAGCCCTTGCCCAGCCATGGGGGTTGGCAACTGGCGTCATCTCAAACAAGCCTGGCCACGTTGCCAGGACAGTGGAGATGCACAACTCACCTGGCTGATCCAACTGCTTTTAATCCAGCGATGACTGAGGCAAAGACTCCTCTCATCGTCTGCGGCACAGACACCAACGTCGGCAAGACCGTGGTGAGTGCATTACTAGTGCAAGGATTACTTGCCACCTACTGGAAGCCAATACAGAGCGGCCTAGAGGAAGACGGTGGAGACCGCAATAGGGTTTGTCGACTCCTTAATCTTCCCGCCGAACGTTGGCACCCAGAGGTCTATAACTTCCAGGCCGCGGTATCACCCCACTGGGCCGCAGAACAAGAGAACTGCTGCATCAACCCCGATCAACTTGTATTGCCTGCTGTATCTGGTCCTCTGGTAATAGAAACTGCTGGCGGCCTAATGGTGCCACTCAACCGTCAATGGCTACAACTCGATCAACTCGAGCGTTGGCAACTACCGCTAATCCTCGTTGCACGCAGTGGCCTGGGTACCCTCAACCACACCCTGCTCAGCCTTGAAGCATTGCGCTTGCGCAACCTGAAGGTCTTAGGTTTGGTGCTCAATGGTCCACCCCACCCCGACAATCCAAAAACCCTGGAACAATTTGGTGGTGTTCCAGTCATCGCTCAGTTGCCTCACTTACCCAATCTCACGGCAGCAACACTCGCAGAGCAGTGGCATCTGCAAGACCTGAGCCTTACCTTCAAACGGCTATTGCAATCCTGGAGTCAAGTTCAATGAACAAGCGTCAGTCATGGGCCACCGTTGGAGTTGTTCTTCTCTGTGGAGGAATCCTTGTGCTATTCACCGACATTGAAGTTGGCATGGTGCGCTGGGTCAACTGCGGCCCTCTCGCTACAGAGGGGGAACAACAAAGCGAGGTCTGCCGCTAAATCACGCCCCTCTCATCAATGCAACAACCTGCAGCAGGCCAAAAGGATAGATGAATTGAATTCAAACGCAAAACTCTCTGCATCGACAACGACAAGCCTTCCCGAATTCAGCATTCCTTCTTGCTCAGTCAGCACATCTACAAACGTATTGCAGCAGCAATAAAACCAAATCAGCAGAATAGAACAACTACAATGTGAATCAAAATTATCTACAGCCGAACGGCTAAAATGCCTTTCAAGACATCATCAAAAAGAAGCTTGAGGAAAGCCTCGCAATTGCTTAAGACAACTCAAAGCACCACTTTGAAAACAAGGATTTCATCACTTAATTAAAAGCACTGGCAAGCGATATCAAAATCCTCAAACTGCAAATAGTGGTGCAATCGCCAAGCAATACTTCTAGCCAAAGGATTGCAACGAGCCGTTGTGATCAGTTCAGACTGCAACATCACGATCCAAGATGACAACACAACCCCATCGGGTCATGGATTGCTTCGATCCACTCTCCACCCCAAGCGCCAACAACTGGCATCCCCATCTCTGGCCTCCCTTCACCCAGATCGCATCGGCATTACCGCCGCAGCGTGTCATCGCGGCGGATGGGGCGCTATTGATGCTTGATGGGGCACCTCCCCTGATTGATGCAATCAGCAGCTGGTGGGTCACCCTTCATGGCCATGCCAATCCCAGCATCGCCGCCGCCATCGCAACCCAGGCACAGCAACTGGAGCAGGTGATCTTTGCTGACTTCATTCATCCCCAGGCAGAACAACTTGCAGCACGCCTCAGTGCCCTCACAGGCCTTCAACGCCTGTTCTTCTCCGACAACGGCTCTACCGCCGTGGAGGTTGCGCTCAAGATCGCTTGTCAGTGCTGGCACAACCGCGGCGAGCCTCGGCAACAACTCATCGCCTTCAACGGGGCCTACCACGGCGACACGTTCGGGGCGATGGCAGTAGGGGAGCGCAACCTATTCAGTGCCCCATTTGATGAGATGTTGTTTCCAGTGGCACGGGTGCCCTGGCCCGCTACCTGGTGGGGCGATGAAGAGGTTGAAACACGTGAACAGCTTGCTCTAAGTGAACTGGAACGCTGCCTTCAAACCCCAACAGCAGCAGTCATCTTGGAGCCAATAGTCCAAGGGGCAGGCGGCATGGCCATGGTGCGAGCGGAATTCCTACAAGAAGTCGAGCAACGCGTACGTGCGGCGGGAGCCTTGCTGATTGCTGATGAGGTTCTTACTGGTTTCGGACGCTGTGGAGCCCTCTTCGCCTTCAAGCGTGCTGGGCTTGCACCCGATTTGATCGCTTTATCGAAAGGACTCACCGGGGGATTTTTACCCATGGGCGTAACCATGGCCCGCGAAGAGGTGTTTGAGGCCTTCGTAGGCGATGATCCATCTCTCACCCTCTGGCACGGCCATAGCTTCACTGCTAATCCCCTTGGTTGCGCAGCCGCCAACGCCAGCCTCGACCTACTGGAGGCCAACCCAGAAAACTACGAAAACTTTGAGGCTAGGCATCGACCTCATCTCAAAGCCCTAGCTGAACATCCAAAGGTGCAGCAACCAAGACTGATCGGCACCATCGCCGCCTTCGACCTCGCGATAAACGGGAGCCATGGCTACCTCAATCCAGCAGGACGAATCGTCAAGCAACAGGCCATCAACAATGGTGTCTTCCTGCGGCCTCTAGGTCAGGTCGTTTATCTGCTGCCTCCGCTCTGCCTCAATGACGCTCAGCTGAAGCAATGCTATGCAGCCATCCATTCAGGCTTGGAAGCCCTCTGAGTTCAAGCGCTCAACAGAAGCAACACCCTCGTTCTTAAGGGCCTTCCGAAAGAGCCGCCTCCACATCGGAGCGCGGCAGACCATAAGGGAAGCAGCACTGACTGCGCTGACCACCTTGCTCCCAGGCAACCCTCAATTCATCCTGCTCCAGAACGATCTCAGCTGACCATTCAGGCCTGAGCCAAATCCATCGGCAGGGATCCTCACAACTGCGCTCAGCACCTAGCCGCTGCAGCCAACTCTCAAGAGAAACGAGGGAATGGCGATCCAAAGGCGTCTGTTCGGGAGGCAACGACGACATTGATGACACCTGGTGTTGAAATCCTGCCAGCAGTCTGTTCACTGTTGAGCCAACTAGGCCAAACTTGCAGCTCACGTCCATGAGCCCAAGCCACTCCAAAGCCAATCAGCAGGCTGAACAATAAAGTCAGCCCCAGTAGAAGCAGAGAGAACCACTCTCCCCCGGAAAGAGGACGGCGCACGCCAACCCCCTTCGGAGCACTAGAAGACATTGAAGGCAGCGCCTCAGTGCCAACACTGGAGCTCCCAGCCAACAACCCTTCTGCCATCAGGCTCGCGTCATACGCCTGGCGACGCACCGGGTCGGTGAGAAGCTCATAAGCCTCACACAACAACTGAAACTGCTTGGCAGCCTGTTCAGCGGGGAGTGGTGCCGTATCGGGATGAAGAACCTTACTGCGACGGCGGAAGGCTAGATGAATGGTGTCAACATCTGCAGAGCGCGCAACTCCCAGGCGCTCGTAATGGCTCTTCACAAGAGTCAAAACCAGAAGTTGATCAGCAACTCGCAGACCATCATCACCTCTCCCCTTGCACAATTCCATCCTAGAGAGAACTATGTTCTGATTGCCCATGTCAAATCAGGCCTGCTTTAGCAACCCAGGCCCGGAGCTCTGGAATGCCCTTGGATGGCATCCATCCAGTGAGCAACTGGAGCAAATGATCGCTCTACAAGCCCTGCTTCGCCAATGGAATGCCCGGGTCAACCTCACCCGCCTGGTCGAAGGTGGTGACTACTGGATCATGCAGGTGTTCGACAGCCTCTGGCCTCTGCAAAGCGAATTGCAGAACGCCCAACAACCTCGTCGTTGCATCGATATCGGCAGTGGCGGTGGCTTTCCCGGTCTGGCCCTAGCCATCGCACTACCCGGCGCAAGCGTCACCTTGGTGGATTCGGTAGGGCGCAAGACAGCTGCCCTAAATGCAATGGCGGCAACGCTAGGGCTAACGTCGCGCGTCACGGTACGTAGCGAACGGGCAGAACTCACCGGGCAGGATCAGTGCTGCCGTGGCTTGTTTGATCTCGCGATGGCTCGCGCAGTGAGCACAGCACCGGTTGTCGCCGAATACCTCGTCCCCCTTCTCAAGCCAGATGGTGAAGCCCTGCTATTTCGTGGCCATTGGAGCCCCAACGATGCAAAGGATCTCGCTAAGGCTCTCAAATTGCTACAAGCCAATCTGATCAAGATGGAGCGTCGCGAACTTCCTGACAATCGCGGGGTGCGTCACCAATTACGCCTGCGCGCAACGCTCCCTTGCCCAGCGACCTTCCCACGGCCAGTCGGTATACCTGCCAAGAACCCGCTCGGGTCTTAAACACTGGTCAGTCGCTGCTGAGGATGACCACCAAGACGGTTGCGCAACCTGCGGAGCAAACCTGGGATCTGATCACACCAGGGGCTGTTCACCAACACCTCCCTGAGGGCCGCCTCACTCACATCTGCATCCAGTGCTTCGGCATTCGCTCCAGGGAACCAGTGGCTGCCATTGCCAAGTAAACCGTAGCGGGCTTTTGCATAACCCTCCATTCCCCAAGCCTCTACCAGATTATGAAGCCAAAGCAGGATCGGAAGATTGATCTGGCCTGGAGACTCCTGCCAGGGCGGCAGGCCCCTCTGCCAACTGGTCAACCAAGCCTCACCTAAAGCCAACTGTGCCGCATCAACGAGTCGCTGCTGGACTGGTGGCAGCAACTCAGCGGCACTCTGCAAGAGATCCACCGCCTGGAGATGCCGATCGAGATCACTGGGTCGCGCGGCACCAACACTGATCGTATGAACCCTTGGGTCTTGCAAGCAGAACAGATCGTTGAACACAATTGGATGAAGTGGAGCACAGAGTTCCAGAAGTTGAGACGAGGGAGTATGCAGATGGCCACCCTTATCTGTCGGGCTAATGATGAAAACGCCTAAGTCATGACGAGCAGCTGCATCCAGTGCAGGATCATTGTCTTGATAAATGAAATACCAGTGCAGATTCACATAATCAAAGGCATCCGTCTCGATCGCCTGCACGATTAAGTCGGTAGGGCCATGAGTGGAAAAACCCACATGGCCGATGCGTCCATCACCCTGCCAACGACGCAACACATCCATGCAACCTCCTGGTCGCAAGGTCTGCTCCAGATGCTCCGAAAGATTGAGGCCATGGATGGCAACTAGATCCAATCGTTCACATCCCAACCGTTCAAAGCTGAGTGCCAGCTCCGCCTCAAAGACTTTGGGATCCTCACGAGGAGGGACTTTGCTCTGCAACAGCCGCTGTGGATCCAAGACATCACGCAGCGCCCATCCCAACTGCCGCTCAGAGCTGCCGTAATGGCGCGCCGTCTCCACATGATGGAAGCCACAGGCCACGGCTCGCTCCAAAATGTCCTGCAGAAGTTTCTGCGACTCAGAGGTAATCACCTCCGCCTCCAAATCTGTCCAGCTCTGCTGAAAGCGCATCCCCCCTAAAGACAACACAGGCATGGATAAACCGGTGCGGCCAAAGCGGCGGCAAGGCAGAAAGCTCTGCTCCAAAGACGCCTTCATTAACTCTTAGGAGCCATGATTGCGCCGCTTCCGAGAAGTCCTTTGAAACCCGAGAGGAAGCAATTCAAGAGCTGCCAATTGAGCTCGCAATTCATCTAGCTGCTCAAACTGCACCCATTTGATGCAATTCACCGGGCAGGTAGCAATGGCTTCCTGAATGCGTTCCGTACTATCCCCGTCCTGCCGGATGGCCCGCGAGCGACCCATTGTTGGCTCGATAACAAAGGTGTTAGTAGCCACATGAGCGCAGTACCGACAACCAATGCAGACAGCCTCATCAACCCAGACAGCCTTTTCACGCAATTGGCCACCAAGCAGCGGCTCTGATCCATTCGCCCGCTCATCAAGCTGGGCGGAAACTTGAAAAGCTGCCGATGGATCAATCAATGGTCAAGGTTGGATGTCAGGAATCCCAGCGAGTTACCACCAGTTCGATAGCGCCGTCATCAGTATTGCGCTGCTCTGCCACCTCAAAGCCTTCCTGCGCTGTTGATGCCAACACGGTATTAAGGGCATAGCGCTGTGTGAGCTGAGCAAGAAAACGTTCCACCGGAACAGATTGCCGCCAGAGATCGAGGTCCGTCACCAATTCATAGGCCCCTGTAGCCGAATTCAAACGGAAGCCAATATCACCACCTTCAGGCATGATCACAGCCAATTCAGCTGTGACTGTTTGTCCGCGATAGCCGCGAACAGAACGCTCCCCTTCTTGGGGGACATAACCAAGATCCTTGAGCGCCTGTACCAGGGGCTCTCGTTTGCGCAGGTGTGTCTTAACGGTGCTGAAGTGAGACATCAAAGAAGCTCGGCTGGAATGGACTGGGACTGGGACTGGTCCTGAGGACGAAGAAACGCCTCGGCGGTAGGTGTGCTTTGTTCAACGACACCTAGGGATTCTTCAATCCGCTCGGTGAGGTGCTGGCAGGCTTCGCCGACAACTCCCTCAACACTCTCTTCAACACGTCCGTCTTGACGGATCCGAAATCGCACAGTGTGTTGAGGCATCCACTTCATCGGAAGGGACTCGAATGCTATCGGCCATGGGCGATAGCTGACGTGTTGATTTTCAAAAGATCCATGAAACCAATCACCTCAAGAGAGCCTTCAGGTCAAGCGTCCTTCATCTAAAAGAGTTTGAAGCCGCTGAATCACCTCAGAGTTTTCCAACTGCTCAAGAGCGATGCGAGCCTCATCACGTACCGAGAGCTCTGCATCGTTGAGCAAAGAATCAACAAAAGCCTCCACCAACTCCTGCCGACGAGGTTCAACCAACGTGTCGTAAAGACGTCCGAGGGCCCAGATGCAGTTACTTCGCACAACAGGCTCACCATCGATCTGCAAACTAATCAGTAATTGACTTGCAGCGATATCGGCATTGGCAGGAGAGGTGCCACCGGCTTCCGCCAATGAGCCGGTGGCCCATAGCCGTACCGCAGCAACATCATTTTGAAGAACATGAATGAGGGGGTTGAGGACGCGGGCATCGGCATAATTCCCCAGGCTCCAGGCGGTTGCCTTACGTACATAGGCATTGCAGTCAGCCTGTAGCAACTGCAAAAGGGGCTCTAAAGCTGGCGGGGAAGGATTTCGACCTAACGCATAAACAGCACTCATCCGTTCCACTGGACAAGGCTCCTTCAACAAGGGCAAAAGCAAGGCCACTGCCCTGGGATCCCTATGTTCACAAAACACCCTTAGCCCCTGCAGACGCTCCTCATGGCCCAGCTTCAGCCAGTTAAGACCTGCGTCGCACACATGCGCCACGTCTGAATCATCAGGATTGATCTCGTCAAGCGGATCAACGTACTGTTCAGCCGCCAACTCCTTGGCCAAGACATCAGGATCAATGGCCAGGCTGGCCATACCTTCTTCCCTTAACTGTCCGGAGGCATCACTCATGACCTTGATCGTAGAGGCATTAGGCCAACTGATCTCAACCGATTGGAGCCGGCGCGAGCATGTCCCCGGGCAACCAGATACGAGCAGTTACTGCCACAAGAGCCACCCCAAACAAAGCCACAATCAGGGCCGGCAACACGGTGGAACGTAAGAAATCCAAGGTTTATCAACACTTTCTCTCATTCTGCCGCCCAAGCCAAGACCTTGTAGATCATGCGATGCCCATCCGACTGCGCAACCAACCACGGGTTAAAGGCAGCACACAGGCCACAGCGACCACCAGACCGATCCAACCTCCTAGCTGCTGATGTAGCAGGAACGCGCCAGTGCCGAGCAGAACGCCAAACAGCAGACCGACACTAAGAAGGAAGCGCAAGCACAAACTCACGAGGGAGTCCACCGGAGTTATATCCAAGCGTTGACGCAAGCGACTCCAGCCTGGGCCTGGTGGCTGCACCTGATGCACAAAGCGCTCGAGCACTTTCGGCGATTCAGGCGGAGTGACCAGCATCACAACAACCCAGACCACAGCAGTAATCGCTGTGGTGATCATCAACCTGGTGCCGTAATCAGGGATTGTCAACAAAGGCACCACGGATGTACAAAGGCCCACCACAAAACCACAAACCATCGCCGCCAATTCGGCAGCAGCATTGATCCGCCACCAGAACCAACGCAGCACAAGCACCACTCCGGGCCCGGTACCGATAGCAATCACCAGACGAAACACTGTGCCGATGCTGTCGCTAATTAATGCGGTGATCACCCCGAGAACAAGCAGCAAAACACTGGTGAATTGACCGACCAGCAACAGCTCTCTCTGATCAGCATCCGGCCTTATAAAACGCTGGTAAAGGTCGTGGGTGAGATAGCTAGCACCCCAGTTCACTGCGGTACTAACCGTACTCATGAAAGCCGCCACCAGAGAGACCACCACAAGACCAAGCACCACCGGTGGCAGGTAGGTCACAGCCAAGGTTGGGTAACTGAGTTCCCAGTCGGCCTGAGCTGGCAAGAGCACTAAAGCGGCAAGAGCAACCAAAACCCACAACCAACTCCTCACCAGATAGTTGACCACCAGAAACACCCAGCCAGCCAATTGAGCCTGACGCTCGTCCCGAGTGGCCAACATTCGCTGAATGAACTCACCACCACCGTCACTGCGACGAAAACTCCACCATTGGACAGTGAGATAAGACAGGAATGTGGCCACACTGATCTCAGCGCCACCAATCCAATCAAAGCCATCACCATTCCATTCCCAGGGCACAATCGCCAGCAGTTCAGGTCGCTCTAACCCCCTCAGTTGATCGAGCATGGCGTCCATCCCTCCGGCTGCATGAACGGCGGCCCACGCCACCGCCATCGCTCCCAAAAGAGCCAACAGCAACTGCACGAAATCGGTGATGACGACAGCCCAAAGGCCCCCAGCAACGGTGTAAATAAGCACCATCACAGCTACGACTGCCAACAGCACAACAGTGTCAGAGGTGCCGCCAAGCGCTCCCACAGGGCTGCCAGACACTATGCCCAGGGCTTCTACCACCTTGCGCATGGCCAGGAAGGCATAGCCGATACCGATGCAATTCACCGGTAGTGCGAGCAAAAATGCTTTAATCCCACGGAGCCAGGCGGCAGGCGCTCCGCCATAACGCAGCTCGGTGAATGCAGCATCGGTCAGCACCCCACTCCTTCGCCAGAGCGGAGCAAAGACAACTGCCATAGCAACATGCGCCAGGCCGAAGCTCCACCATTCCCAATTGCCGGCCAATCCGCGTGTGCCAACCAGACCGGCTACATAGAGAGGGGTATCAATCGAAAATGTCGTTGCGGCCATCGACGCCCCAGCCAACCAGCCACTGAGTCGACGTCCAGCAACAAAGTAATCATCCTCACTTCGATTGCGACGAGACAACCAAAGCCCCAGCACGAGAGTGCTGGCGAGATAACCAGCGAGGATCATCCAATCAATGGCAGCCATATCGCTAAGCGGTTGATCGCAGTCTCACTCAACTAGTCCATTTCAGCCTATGGCTGCGTGCTGACGGCGGAGCTGGCCACAGGCGGCATTCTGATCGAGCCCTCGACTTGCACGCAAACTCACTGCCACCCCACGCTGCTCCAATACACGCCGAAAGACCTCAATCGTCTCTGGATTAGGACGTTGAAAACCCTCATCGTCGATGGGGTTGTAGGCAATCAGATTCACATGACTCTGGAAGCCCCTAAGCCGATCCGCTAGTTCTTCTGCATGCTGAGGCTGATCATTAAGTGCTCCAAGCAGGATGTACTCAAAAGTCACCCGTCGGCCAGTTACTGCCAAATAATGGCGACAGTCTTGAAGAAGAGTCTCGAATGGATAAGCGCGAGCGGTAGGAATCAAACGTTCGCGCAACTCTTGATTGGGAGCATGCAGACTCACAGCCAGGGTGAACTGGGCGCGACCAAGACGTTTCATAGCCAGTTCTGCCAGCTGGGGCAAAGTATGGGGGACACCCACAGTGCTCACAGTGATACGGCGCTGAGCAATGCCTAGATCAATATTCAGGCAACGAATCGACGCCAAGACCGCTTCAATGTTGAGTAAAGGCTCACCCATACCCATGAAGACAACGTGGGAAGGACGGCGATCCATCGCCTCGCGGATGCTCAACACCTGATCAACAATCTCGTGTGTGGCCAGCGATCGTTGCAGCCCTCCCTTACCGCTAGCGCAGAAGCGACAAGCCATTGGACAGCCCACCTGACTGGATAGGCAAACTGTGAGACGTTGCTGGGTGGGGATGCCTACACTCTCAATGGTTTCGCCATCAACCGTTGCCAGCAGCAACTTGGTCGTGTCATCCACCGCAACAGCCCGGTTCACCTCCGACAACCGCCCAATCGTGATGCCTCGCTGTTGCAAAGAGTTGCGCCATGCCTTTGGCAACACGGTGATCGCCTCAAAACTTCTGGCCCCCTTGGCATAGAGCCAGTCATGCAACTGACGGCCTCGGAAGGCTGGCTGGCCTTCTGCAACAGCCCAGCCCTCTAGTTCACTAGCACTACAACCCAGTAACGCCTGATTGCCCCCAAGCAGATGGGTAGAACTCACCAGATCAACAAACCATGACCGAGTGCTGCCTCCAAGACCATTAAGGCAATAAAGCCAAGCATCGCCATACGTCCATTGAGCTTCTCGGTATGGCTGTGAAAGCCGTAGCGAGGCTTTCGCCGTTGCGGAATGATGGTGGGCTCAAGCATGGATGAAGGCCTCAATCAAGCGTTTGCAAAGCAGAAACGAACGTTCAGGAGAGCTTTGCTCACTCCTCAGTGAGCAGCCCCTCCTGCTGAAGACCCTCGAGAGCGGAGGGATCTGGCAGCTGTTCCTCCTCGAGTTCATTCTCACCAGTAGGACGAACAAAAGCAGCGAAGTTGCTAGCCGATGGATCAATACCATGACGACTGCGTGTGGCCTCCAAATCAGCGTCACTGGGGTCAGCCAACACAGCAGTCGAACTGGCCGCAGGAGCTGCAGGCATTTCCACGGTGTAATCCGGACGCAAGTTCTGCATTCGGCGATAGCCCGCAGGGTCCTCGGCGAGGATGTCCGGGTGAGGTCCAGCCTCAGCTCGCAACTCTTCCTGGAAGCCACTGAAGCCCGTGCCGGCAGGAATCAACCGACCGATGATCACATTCTCTTTGAGACCACGTAGCCAATCGCTCTTACCCTCAATTGCGGCTTCAGTGAGCACTCGTGTGGTCTCTTGGAAAGAAGCCGCCGAGATAAAGCTGTCGGTGTTCAAAGACGCCTTGGTAATTCCCAGCAGAACAGGTGTGAATTCTGAAGGGGCTCCACCAGTGATCGCCATGGCCTGATTGGTGTCCTCCACCTGACGCAATTCGATTAACTCACCTGGCAGCAAAGTGGTATCACCAGCATCCTCAATCCGCACCTTGCTAGTCATCTGGCGCACAATCACCTCAATGTGTTTGTCGTGAATCGAGACACCCTGTGACTTGTAGACATTTTGAACCTCTGTGACCAAACGGTGCTGGAGTTTGGCGATCGCCTCTTGTGCAGCTTCCATCAACGGCTTGCGCACACGTAAATCCTCGAAAAAGCAATCGAGTAGCTCGTGAGGGTTAATCGGACCATCAGTGAGCAGTTCTCCAGCATGGACCTGCTGCCCATTGCTGACCATGACGTTACGACCAAGAAGAATCGGGTATTCGCCAATAGCATCATCTGCCTCAATCACAGTCACCGTGATTGATTCATCGTCTTCTCCTTGCTTGATCTCCACAGTGCCTGGCTTCTTACAGAGCACAGCAGATTCCCTTGGGCGACGAGCTTCGAGCAACTCCTCAATCCGCGGCAAACCCTGAACAATGTCTCCTGTCTTCTGACGTTCAAACACCAGCAACGCCAAAGCATCACCCCGCTGCACCAAATCGCCATCGCGAACGTGCAATACAGAATCTGGAGACACCATGTAAGGACGTCCAAGGCGCAAGGTGATTGCTTTGCCTTCAACCTCCTCTACCTCTCCGCAACAACTTGACGGCTCATCTTTTGCCAAAGAGTCGCCATCGACCAATCGCTGGCCTACCCCCACGAGGGGACTGCCCTTAGTCGTCACCGTAATGGTGTCTTCTTCACGCTCAACAATCAAACGCCGCACAGGGTCACCCTCCTGGGCAACAGGCAACTGGGCGATCCCCTCTTGCTTACAAAGGATCTGAGTTGTCGCAACCACATCACTAGCTTTAACCGACTGGCCGTCCTCAACCTGTAACTCGGTGTGAGTGGAGCCATGGCTTGAATCTGAGATTGTGTCACGACGCACAAGGATGCTCTCAAGAATCACCAAACGCAATCGTTCGATGGTCTTAGCTCGCTTGTCACGCACAGCCTCTACATCCACAGTCATCTGAGGAGTCGTGTCAAACGTCTCAAGAATGAGTTGGGTTTTGAGTAGCTCTACGCCCTCAACCGATTTGATCAGCTCTCCGTCCTTAAAGGCGAGTCGCTGGGTGGCCTTAATCCCCAGATGAGGCCCCTTCGGCTGCTTGACATGAGTCAACTCAGGGAGTTGTGCCTCATTTGGGATGGTGTATTCCTCCACAGGTCTTAGCAACAGACCAGTCCCCTCAGGTGTGTCCACGGTCTGCACAAAGACCATGGCTTCTGAGTTGATGCCCTTGGCAATCGTCTCGCCTGGGTTCACGATCTGGCCATCACCTGTGAAACGCTCTAAGGCCTTGGTTTCAGTGCAAAGGTGGAAACTGCCACTACGAACGATGATTTCGCGCAGGATGTCGTTCTTCTGAGTAACCGTTACGATCCCTGCGGTCTGGCTGAAGATGTCCTTCACAACCTCATTACCGGCCTCAATCCACTGGCCGTCCTCGATCATCAACAAGGAAATATCCTTGTTGATCTCATGTGTCTCCTGAGGGATCCAAAGCAAGGTGCCACCCTTATTCACCTCAAAGCCATTCTTGGCTGAGCGAGCCTTCTTGATCGCCAGACCAGGGGCAAATCGCACCAGACCACCGGTCTGAGTGCGGAAGCGGTCATCAGCCAATTCAGCCACCACTTCTCCATTGCCAATCTTGCTTCCGGGAATGGTGTTAAGGCGATAACGGGTACCATCTTTGGCCTCCAGATGCCAAAGTTCACCTGAATGAGTGGACTCTCCGAGCAGCTTGAAGTCTTTCATCGTCATCGAGGTAGTCACGATCTGCACCTCGCGAGAATCCCCGATCGAATCGCGTAGACGAACTTCACCTCCAAACTCGCTGGCCTGGCTGGCCTCCGCCAACACCTGACCACGTTCAACTTTGACATTGCCCTGGACTACAGGTTCGGCATTAGGAGGAAGGTTGTAGACATCCCCAGCAAGCACCCAAAGTCGCCCTAAACGCTGTGCCTTAAGAGTGATATTTCCCTGACGGTCTTTAACTTCTCTGGGCTGAATAGCCTTCTCATAACGAACCTGACCAGCCAGGTCACAAATCACATCTTTGGTGGCCTTCTCCACGCTCTTTTTCACCGCAACAGATGCGATCTGAACAACAGTCACATCCGCCTCGATCTCCTGACCATCACTAACGAACAGCAAAGATCCGGAGGTGATGTCGATCCTCTGCGCACGTCCCTTGCCTGAAGGCTTCACAGTGAGAGTGAAGTCCACCTCAGCCTGCTGAGCCTCTAGACCATGGGGAGTGCGATAACCACGCACACGAGACTTTGGACCAAACTCAACTGTGCCAGCAACAGTGGAGCGAACCACACCAGTCTCAGCGGTAGACACACCACCGGTATGGAAAGTTCGCATGGTGAGCTGCGTGCCCGGTTCACCGATGGACTGAGCAGCAATAATGCCGACGGCTTCACCGAGATCGGCTAATTCGTTGTGAGCCAATGCCCAGCCGTAGCACTTCCTACATACGGAACGATTGGCCTCACAGGTAAGCGGTGAGCGCACCATGATCTCAGTGATGCCTGCCTTGTCCAGACGCTTAGAAAGCGGTGGATCGATTTCCGTATCACGTTCAGCAAGAACTTCGCCGTCAGCATTGACGACTTGCTCTGAAGTGAGGCGACCAACAAGACGGCTACCGAAACCACCGTCCTCCACCTTCACCATGATGGCCCTAGTGGTGCCGCAATCATCCTCACGAACGATCACATCCTGAGCAACATCCACCAGACGACGCGTGAGATAACCGGAATCGGCCGTTCGCAACGCCGTATCAACAAGACCCTTACGTGCTCCGTAAGAGGAGATCACGTACTCAGTAACCGTTAGACCCTCGCGGAAGTTGGTGCGAATCGGTAAATCAATAATCTCCCCCTGCGGATTGGCCATCAGGCCACGCATCCCAACAAGCTGGCGCACCTGAGACATGTTTCCACGCGCCCCAGAGTTGGCCATCATCCAGACCGAGTTAAGCGGGTCGTTCTGGTTGAAATTCTTCTTGACCGCATCAACCAAACGCTCATTGGTTTCAGTCCAGGTATCAATCACCTTGGTATGTCGCTCAACCTCTGTGATTTCGCCAAGGCGATAACACTCCTCGGTGGCCGTGATCTGAGCCTCCGCCTGGCAAAGCAAGTCTTGCTTTGCCTCAGGCACCTTGAGGTCTTCCACGGAAATCGACACGGCAGCCTGAGTGGCGTAGCGAAAGCCAAGGTCCTTGAGATTGTCCGCCATGGAAGCGGTTACAGCGGTGCCGTGTGTCTTGAAAGCCCATGCCACCAGTTGCTTGAGGGCCTTCTTATCGACAACCCGGTTACGAAACTGCGGTGGAGTCTTCGCCAGTGCTGGCGAAGCGCTCGCCGCAGCAGCCTTCGCTGCCTTGGACTTGGACTTGGACTTGGCCTTGGGCTTGGTGGTCTTGGTCGAAGGCTTGCGGGATTTCGGGGAGGTTGAGGTCATGGCTACACGCGCATCAGGTCAGAGAAGAAAACTGGTTTTGGAGTGACTCAGGCAGCGGCCACCGCATCGATAATTGTGTAATTCATCACCACTCGACCCACTGTTGTGAGGATGTAGCGACTGATCAACGCTCCGTCTTCATCGAAACGGTCTCGGCGATAAGTCCACTGCTCAATGCGAGTGCCATCACTAAGTGATTCAGCCTTGAGAGGTTTGTCAATTTCATCTTCATCCTCTACCTCACCGTTGAAGCGAACCCAAACCCAGTCATGCAGGAGGAGTCTTTTATCTTCAAACGCATGGATGACGTCCCCTAAACCAGCATAGGTTCTGGATTGATCGCCAAACTCAGGAACAGAAGCTCCCGGCTTAATCGCCGTGAGGTAATAGGAGCCAAGCACCATGTCCTGGGAAGGCGTGATGATCGGATCGCCAGTGGCAGGTGAAAGGATGTTGTTACTGGCCAACATCAACATTCGCGCTTCCGTCTGAGCCTCAATCGCCAAAGGCACATGAACAGCCATTTGGTCGCCATCAAAGTCGGCGTTAAAGGCAGGGCAAACCAACGGGTGAAGCTGAATGGCACGGCCAGCAACCAGCTTCGGTTCAAAAGCCTGTATACCCAGACGGTGCAGAGTCGGTGCTCGATTCAACAGGATCGGATGCCCCTCGATGACCTCCTGCAGTACCTGCATCACCTCATCATCAGCTCGCTGAATCAACTTCTTAGCGGCTTTGATGTTGTTGACAATGTTTTGACGAATCAGGCGATGGATCACAAAAGGCTGGAATAGCTCGATTGCCATCTCTTTAGGCAAGCCGCACTGATGCATCTTCAGCTTGGGGCCCACCACAATCACGGAACGACCGGAATAGTCAACCCGCTTACCTAACAAGTTCTGGCGGAAGCGACCCTGTTTGCCCTCAATGATGTCACTAAGTGACTTCAACGGGCGATTATTAGCACCAACAACAGTTCGACCACGACGACCATTATCGATCAGAGCATCAACTGCCTCTTGGAGCATCCGCTTCTCATTGCGAACGATAATTTCAGGGGCCAAGATTTCCTGAAGTCGCGCAAGACGATTGTTGCGGTTAATCACCCGACGGTAGAGATCATTTAGGTCGGATGTAGCGAAACGTCCACCATCTAGTTGCACCATGGGGCGCAAATCTGGAGGAATAACTGGAATTGCATCCAGCACCATCCATTCAGGCCTTGCATTGGTCGCAATGAAATTATCAATCACTCTCAAACGCTTAATCAACTTGGCCCGTTTCTGCCCCTTACTAGAGGAAATATCCTCTCGCAACTGTTCAGCTACATCAGCTAACTCTAAATCTTCTAGCAATTGCTTTAGGGCTTCAGCACCGATGCCAACCATCGGCTCATTCTCAATCGTGGAATCTTCCGCATAGATCTCATCTTCGATCTCTAGCCACTCATCCTCAGTGAGTAATTGCTTATACTTTAGTTCCTTATGATCGCCAGGATCGAGCACTACATAACAGTTGAAGTAAACAATCTGCTCAACATCACGTAGTGGCATATCTAACAAGATCGCCACATAACTAGGTATCCCTTTCAAATACCAAACGTGGGAGACAGGAGCGGCCAACTTGATGAAGCCCATGCGATGACGCCGAACCCGACTTTCAGTGACCTCCACGCCACAGCGCTCACAGACAATGCCACGGTGTCGAACCCGCTTATATTTCCCGCAATGACACTCCCAATCCTTTGAAGGGCCGAAGATCTTCTCGCAAAAGAGCCCGTCCATCTCAGGCTTAAGGGTGCGGTAATTGATCGTCTCCGGCTTAGTCACTTCACCCACAACCTGCCCATTAGGAAGTGTGCGCTGACCCCACTCCATCACCCGATCTGGTGAAGCAAGTGTGATTTTGACGTAGTCGAAGTGGTTCTCTGTACGGAGGTTGCTGTTAGTCATGAACGAATCGCAAACAGTTTGGGAAACGAAAAGCAGTTAGGTAAGGCCGTTAATCTTCGTCGTAATCCGCAACTCCAAGGGATTCGTAAGTGGGTCGGCTAGGAGTACTACGGCGAGGGTTCACATCCTGCATCAGATCCACTTCTTTGCCTTCATCGGTATAAACAGCGATATCGAGCCCGAGAGACTGAAGCTCACGCATCAACACCTTGAAAGACTCGGGTGTCCCCGGTCTGGGGATAGGCTTGCCCTTAACGATTGCATTGAGGGCTTCATTACGACCCTGCATATCGTCTGATTTAACAGTAAGCAGCTCCTGCAGGGTGTAAGCGGCGCCATAAGCCTCAAGAGCCCACACCTCCATCTCACCCAAACGTTGGCCACCTTGTTGAGCCTTACCGCCAAGAGGTTGCTGGGTTACCAGTGAATACGGACCTGTTGAGCGAGCATGGATCTTGTCGTCAACCAGATGAACAAGCTTCAGAATCTGTGCATAACCAACAGTCACCGGCTGGTCGAAAGGTTCACCCGATCGTCCATCAATCAATTGAAGCTTGCCAGGATTTTCAGGGTTGTAGACCCATTCCTTACCTGGCTGTTTGGCAGCTTCCTTGAGATAAGCCTCAACTGTCTGCTGAGACTTTTCAGCTCCATACATTTCATCAAAAGGCACCACCTTGACGCGACAGTCGAGATTGGCTGCTGCCCATCCCATTAAGCACTCAAACACCTGTCCTACATTCATCCGGCTGGGCACGCCCAAAGGATTCAAAACGATGTCAACTGGAGTGCCATCGGGCAGAAAAGGCATATCTTCGCGGGGAAGAATGCGACTGATAATTCCTTTATTGCCGTGGCGACCGGCCATCTTGTCGCCAACCTGGATCTTGCGACGCTGAGCCACATACACTCGAGCGACCATATTGGCGCCAGGGGGAAGCTCATCACCCTGTTCACGAGTGTAAATACGAACGTCCACAACTCGTCCTCGTTCAGTGCTGGGAACGCGCAGAGAGTTATCACGCACATCGCGCGCTTTTTCACCAAAAATGGCACGCAAAAGCTTCTCTTCGGGAGGCTGATCTGACTCACCTTTAGGCGTCACTTTGCCCACCAAAATGTCGCCGCTCTCGACAAAAGCACCGATGCGAATGATGCCCATTTCATCAAGATTGCCAAGACTTTCCTCGGCAACATTGGGTATCTCCCTGGTGATCTCCTCGGGACCAAGCTTTGTCTGTCGTGCCTCGATCTCATACTTCTCGATATGCACCGAGGTGTAGAGGTCGTCCTTAACCAAGCGTTCGCTAACAAGAATAGCGTCCTCGTAGTTGTAACCCTCCCAAGGCATATAAGCGACCAAAACGTTCTGACCTAAAGCAATTTCACCGCCTTCACAAGCCGAACCATCCGCGAGAACCTGACCCACGATCACCGGATCACCCTGGCAGACAATCGGACGCTGATTGAGACAGGTGTCCTGATTTGAACGCTGATACTTCTGCAGGTAGTGGGTGTGATCAACCCCATCCTCATCCCGGACGATGATCGCAGTGGCATCCACGAATGTGACCATGCCATTAACACGGGAGATGGGCACCATCCCGGAATCACGAGCCACCTGAGTTTCGAGCCCTGTCCCCACCAAAGGACGCTCAGGTCGCAACAGTGGTACGGCCTGCCGTTGCATATTTGATCCCATCAGAGCCCTATTGGCGTCATCGTGCTCGAGAAAAGGAATCAAGGAGGTGGCGACAGAGATCACCTGCACCGGCGAGAGCTGCACATAATCCACCTGCTCAGGTGGAACTTTTTCGAAGTCCTGGCGATAACGTACCGGAATTAATTCAGCGAGAATCTGTCCATCGGCATCAGTGGCCACATCACCAGGAGCCACACGACACTCATCCTCAAGATCAGCTGATAGATAGATGGGGTCACCCTCTTTGATCAGGCGACCGTTCTCAACCTTCCAGAAGGGGGTCTCAATGAAGCCATACTGATTGACGCGAGCGTGGGTAGCTAGTGAATTGATCAAACCTGCATTCGGGCCTTCCGGTGTCTCAATTGGGCAGAGACGGCCATAGTGAGAGGGGTGAATATCACGCACCGCGAAGCCGGCACGCTCCCTAGTGAGGCCCCCTGGCCCCAGAGCGGAGATACGACGTTTGTGGGTGAGCTCAGCCAATGGATTCGTCTGATCCATGAACTGACTCAACTGACTGGAACCGAAGAACTCCTTAACAGCTGCAACGAGAGGCTTGGGGTTCACCAACTGAGCTGGCGTGAGCGAATCGGTCTCACCCACCGTCATCCGTTCCTTGATAATCCTCTCCAGGCGATTGAGGCCAACCCGGACCTGGTTCTGCAAAAGTTCACCCACGGAACGCACTCGACGATTGCCCAGGTGATCAATGTCATCAAGGCTGGCACCACCCACATCGAGTTCTAAGTTGATCAAATAATCAAGGGTTGAGAGCACATCCTCATGGGTGAGGGTACGCACCGTATTCGGGATAGTTAGACGCAGCTTTTTATTAATCTTGTAACGGCCAACTCGGCCAAGGTCGTAACGCTTGGGATCAAAAAATCGGGTCTGCAGGAGCTGTTGTCCGCCGCTTACTGAAGGAGGCTCACCAGGACGAAGCTTTTTGTAGAGCTCAAGCAAAGCCTGATCCTCTGAACTAATTCCCTCCTCATTTGCAGCCTCAATAGACTTCTTGTAATACTCGGGGTGACGAAGCTTATCGATTACATCGTTGTCTGATAGCCCCATGGCCCGCATCAAAACATGGGCATTAATTTTGCGTGTTTTATCAACACGCACATGCAGAAGATCGTTCTTATCTGTTTCGAACTTTAGCCAGGCGCCACGATTAGGGATAACACTGGCATTATATGTTCTTCGTCCGTTCTTATCCTGTTCATCCTTAAAATATACCCCTGGGCTGCGCACAATCTGATTAACAATGACCCTCTCTGCACCATTGATAATGAACGTACCTCGCTCAGTCATGAGAGGAAGCTCGCCAATAAATACCTCCTGCTCCTTAATCTCACCTGTTTCCTTATTCACTAAGCGACAGGTCACATACATCTGCGAGGCGAACGTCGCATCACGGCGCTTGGCCTCTTCAACATCGTGGCGAGGCCGCTTCAGTCGGTATTCATTGCCAACGAAATGGAGTTCAAGCTTGCCTGTGTAGTCAGTGATCGGAGAAAAGCTATCCAACTCCTCGATCAAGCCCTCATCAAGAAACCACTTGAAGCTCGCCCGCTGAACTTCAACAAGATCAGGCAGGTAGGTGGCGGTCTTGGCGACCTGAATCGCGCTGCTGCTCATGCGGAGACCTGCAGTTGAGAAGTGAAATTGGAAGACCTGAACAATCGACGGGCCTAGATCCGAGTCGGCAGCACAAAAGACAGCGGCAGCCGCTCCCTTACCAAGGAGAGGCTGCCGCACTCATGGGCTCAGAGATCTCGAGTCAAAAAGACTGACGTCAACAATGCACCAGAAGACAATGGGCGCTTCGGGCGGCAGGGACGCAGAAAAACTGCATCATGGCCAGACCAGTCAACAATTTTACACTTGTAGAGCGCCAAACACCTGCCCAATGTCTTGAGATCAGGGCAAAGAAAACAATCGTCTTGCATTAGCCGTGGTATTGGTTGCAACTAAGGCCAAAGACTGCCCTCGAAGCTCAGCCACCCGAGAAGCCACAGCCTCGACGAAGGCAGGCTCATTGCGCTTACCCCTTCGAGGCACTGGGGCCAGAAACGGGCAATCCGTCTCGACTAGAAAACGATTCTGCGGAACTTCGCGCGCGCAGGCGTGAATGGCCTCAGCCTTCGGGAAGGTGACTGTGCCACTGAAACTGATGTAAAGGCCAAGATCCAAGCAGGCCTTCATGTCCTCTGTTGTGCCGCCCCAGCAATGCATCACCCCCCTAGGGCAACGACCCTCCTTCTGGCGCTGACGCAACTCCAACAGCATGGGATCAAATGCATCACGACAATGAATGATCACGGGAAGATCCAACTCCGTGGCCAAATCCAGCTGCGGTCTCAGCACAGCAAACTGCTGTTCAAGGTTTGAATCCCGGTAAAGATCAAGCCCCAGTTCACCAATAGCCACCACCCTTGAATCTTCAAGAGCTGCATCTCGCAAAAGCGACTGCGTCTGATGATTCCAGTGCTGCGTGTCGAGGGGATGAACCCCCACTGAATAGCGCAGCTCAGGGAAACGATCCGCCAAAGCACGAATCGCAGGAATCTCTGCAGGTTCCACGCACGCATGCAGCAGGCTCGCTACGCCTGCCTGTCGCCAGCGAGCAGCTACCTCATCGAGATCATCATCGAAATTGCGAAAGACGATGTGACAATGACTATCGATAAGAATCGGAGACGACACCAGAACCCAAAACGCTTGTTTGGCCCCATTGTGCAGGCCTTCCCTCATCAAGGGAAAGGACAAACCCTTTCACGAGGGACCATGACAATCAGCCCTATGTGCTTGGCGCCGGTTCAATCGCATGCTTCACAGCTGCACTAAGACGAGACTTCTGATGGGCAGCGGTGTTGCGATGCAGAACTCCACATTTCACCGCCTTATCAATCTTGCTGAAGGCCGAATCAATGCTGGCCTGCACATTCGCTTTAGCTGTCTCGCCAGGCTGCTGAGAATAATTACTACAAGCGCTGAAGCAACGCTTCATTAATGTGCGCATGGCCGATTTATACGACTTGTTCTCAAGACGGTTGCGCTCGGCAATCTGAACACGCTTCTTGGAAGACTTGTTATTGGCCACAGATCCTTGCGCTGATTCAACAATCGATCACATTAACCCAGCACCTATTTTTCAAATGCCATTGCAAGCGCTTTAAGACAAGCCAGAAGAGCAAGCCCTAACTTGATTTCAGATATTCAGGTTGCAGACTTTGACACAAAGCGGCCAGGCCGAGTCAGAGACTCCCTCAACCCTGATTCATTGTGTTCGGGATCAGCAACAAGCCAAGCGTGAACTAGAGCGGCTGGCCAACCGCTCTACCGGCAATTCTCAAAAGCAAGCGATGGCGACGGTGGAGGACATTCTCGACACCGTTCGCAGTCAAGGGGACCAAGCCCTAAGGACCTTGACCGAGCGCTTTGACGGTTTTCGTCCAGAGCCATTGACCGTAGCTCCAGAAGAGTTGGAAGACGCCTGGCGAAAAACTCCCAAAAGCCTTCAATCTGCTCTGGAGCTGGCCTATCGCCGTATCCAGGATTTCCATCAGCATCAGCGACCGAATGACCTGATGGTGCAAGGCATCCACGGCGAACAATTGGGCCGCCGCTGGCGCCCTGTACAAAAAGCCGGGATCTACATTCCAGGAGGCCGAGCTGCCTATCCGAGCACCGTGCTAATGAATGCAGTCCCTGCACAAGTAGCCGGCGTAGAGCAGCTGGTGATGACTTCACCTGCTGGAAGGGATGGTCAGATCAACAGAACCGTTCTAGCCGCCGCACACCTAGCAGGAATTCGTGAGGTCTTGCGTCTCGGTGGTGCCCAGGCCATCGCAGCCCTGGCCTTTGGCACTGAAACCGTGCCAAAGGTCGATGTGATCAGCGGACCCGGCAATCTCTACGTCACCCTTGCGAAAAAGGCCGTCTACGGGCAAGTGGGCATTGATTCGCTAGCCGGCCCAAGTGAGGTTTTAGTAATCGCCGACCAGAGTGCTCATGTTGAGCAGGTGGCCGCCGATCTACTGGCCCAATCAGAACACGATCCACTTGCTGCTGCAGTACTACTCACCACGGAAGCAAGCCTCGCCGAACTGCTCCCATCCCAGCTGGAGGCTCAGCTTAAGGGGCATCCTCGCGAGCAGATCTGCCGAGCCTCTTTAAGCAACTGGGGGCTGGTGGTGATATGCGACAGCCTGGACACCTGCGCTCAACTCAGCGATCACTTCGCACCTGAGCACCTGGAGTTATTGGTCGAGCACCCGCACGCCATTGCCGACCGCATCAACAATGCCGGCGCCATCTTCATCGGCCCCTGGACCCCTGAAGCAGTAGGTGACTATCTAGCCGGGCCAAACCACACACTACCGACATGCGGAACGGCCCGCTTCAGTGGCGCCCTAAGCGTGGAAACATTTCTGCGGCACACCTCTCTGATCGAATTCAATCGATCTGCCCTTGAGGCCACTGCTGACGCCGTAAGAGAATTGGCCAGCAGCGAAGGCTTGCACAGCCATGCTGAATCCGTGCGTATCCGCTTCGAATAACCCTCTACTCACGGCGCTGTAGACGACGCACTCCCGCAACACCATCACTAATCTCGCCAACCAAAACTTCATCGGTGAGATTGACGAACAAACCGTTCTCCAAGACACCCGGAAGATTGTTAATTCGACACTCCAGATCCTCAGGATCACCAATACCCCCGGCCATGCTCACATCCAAAACGAGATTGCCCTGATCGGTGACCACCGGACCGGCCTTGCAGTGAGCCATACGCAAATCAGCAATACCGCCCAACTCAGCCAAGCGACCCTGCACCTGTCGCCAAGCACCAGGCAAGACCTCAACAGGAAGTAAAAAACCAAGGTTGAGCCGATCAACAATCTTTGTGGAATCAACAACAACCACAAAGCGATCCGCTCTACTGGCGACAAGCTTCTCCTGCACATGGCAGGCCCCGCCACCTTTAATTAACTGAAAAGAGGGATCAACTTCATCAGCTCCATCGATCGCCAAATCAATGCGATCTACGGCCGTGAGGTTGCGCAAGGGAATCCCCAACTCCGCAGCCATCACTTCGCCTTGGAAAGAGGTGGTAACGCCAACAATGTCCCGAAGCTCCCCACTGGCCAGCTTGTCACCAAGAGCCTGGATCATCAGAGCTGCCGTCGAGCCTGAACCCAAACCAAGCACCATGCCATCTTTGATCTGTTCCACAGCGGCTGCCGCCACCGCCTGCTTCATCTGAGTTTGAAGGTCCACCATCGTTTCTGAATCATCGGCGCGACGGTAGCAAGGGCAAGGGTTTCAACTAAGGCCAGGTAATGCGGCTGGATTAACCGAAAGGCTCATCTCTTGACCATTACGCATGATCCTTAATGAGAAGGGCACACCGATCTCAGCCTGATCAACCTGCTTAAGCAGAGTTTGTGGATCAGAGACTGATGTTTCAGCTGCAGCAATCACCAGATCACCACGCCGCAAACCAGCTCGTTCCGCCGGGCTATCCGGCAAAACACTCTGTACAAGCGCCCCAAAGCGTTCAGGTAGTTCCACCAGCGAATTCGGATCACGATTGTGCTCCCTGGCAATACGAGCTGTCAGCGGCACCAATTGGACACCCAAATAAGGATGCACCACCTCCCCACTGGTCAAAAGCTGCTCAGAAACATGTCGAGCCAAATTGATCGGGATAGCAAATCCCAAACCAGCACCTGGACCAGAACGAACCAGGGTGTTGATACCGATCACCTCACCACGACCATTCACGAGTGGACCACCGGAATTACCTGGGTTAATCGCGGCATCGGTCTGAATCAAATCCAGACGTTTATCAGAGAAGCCGAGGCTGCTGATATTGCGATGCAGGCTGCTAACAATGCCAAGGGTGACGGTGCGTTCAAGGCCATAGGGGGTGCCAAGAGCAATCGCCCAATCACCTACCTCAAGCGCATCTGAATCACCAAGAGGAGCGGCCTCAGGACGGGTGTCCCCATCCAGTCGCACAAGAGCCAGATCAGTAACAGGATCCGTCCCGACAACCGAACCATCGTGCTGATCACCATCGGCAAGGGTGACGCTGACCGCATCCACCCGTTCAACTACATGAGCATTGGTCAGCACCAACCCCTGGTCATCAATCACGACACCCGAACCCTGACCCCGCTCACGCTCTGGCCCAATTCCTGGCTCGCCCAAGAGATCTCGCAGCAAGGGATCGATCAGCGTGGGATCAAAAGGCTGACGCTGAACAGTGCGTTCCGTATCAATGCGAACCACTGCGGGCGCGACCTGACTTACCGCATCAGCAACAAAGTTATGGCTGCTCGTCCCATCAAAACTAGACAAAGCCCAAACAGGCTGAACCCCGGCAGCAAAGGGGAACAGCACGGCCATCAAAAACAATCCCCAAAAGCGCTTCAAAACAATGCAACCCTGTTGCAGCAACAGCCTGAAAGAAATCATGGCCTCGAGGCTAAGCCGAAACAGAGGGGCGAGACAAAGCCACGCCACCGATCTGCCAGAAGAATGCTGAAATCAATACTTTGTGTGCCTATTTCTATGCCTAGGAGGTTGCTAATGATTTGAGACCAAACGATCAAGCCGACTCCAACAAGAAGTCATCAGCAAGCAAACTCCAACAATCCGATGCTATGTCGATGACACCACAGCAAATCATCAGCACCAAAGCCCCTGAGGATGGGAGCATTCGTTCTTCGATGGGAGAAGAAGCATGGGATCAAATCCTGCCATGCTATCTAAAATTCAAACAGCAGAAGATCCTACAAATCAATCCTGTCAATTAGGCTACATTGGCTTTGGTTAAGAATTGAAGGACTAGAAGGCCTGGCGAAGCATTAAAAGTGAGAACACACAGAAATCATGATGCATAACGGAGAATAATTCTTATAGTTTACGCACTAATATAAATCTCTGAGTATTAAGAGATTTCAAGACAGATGACTGATAGCAATAGCAACTCTCAATGACAATGGGCCCGGCTAAAAACCATTAAGGAAAGAACCATCTCAAGCCAAGGTTGACACCATTCTGATAATTACTATAGCTATTATCAGAATCATAACCAGCGTACTCAATACCAAAGTACTTCCAAGAAAGAGTTAATTGCGCTGAATTCCCAACTGTATAAGCAAGTCCTACCTGAGCAGTTCCAGAGAGGTCCTTCTTGCCAGAAAGACCGAATCCTCCCGCATCCAACCTCATAAAAGCCTGCCATTCTGGGCTCATGGCGTAGGTCGCCTGCATGCCAAGCAAAGGCTGAACCCAGGTGCGATCAATAGATCCGCTTGCACTCTTCTCCAACTCTGGTATTTCTTTCTTTGTTAACGTCCTGCCATTAACTTTGACATCCGCTGACAAAGACATATCCATATCCATGCCTGCATCAATGACTCGTGCGCCAAGAAAGCCTATGAAAGTTGAGTCGCCTGTTTTCATGACTGGCTGTTCAATGGCACCAAGGCGATAGCGCAAAGCAAGGTCAACTACAGACTGATTAAAATCTGTAGTTGATTGACTATTAAGCTTCAGGCCATCAATTGCAGGATGAAGCTCTTCACCATCAAAGCTATTTGTACCACTCTGATCCTCAGACGACGTGCCATAAATAATCCCAGCCATGAAACCTAGTCGCCCATACTCCACAGAAGCTCTTCCTGTAAAAAGTCCTGTAACCGTAGCCAAAACATCGGCAAGGCTCGAGTCTATAGGCGCAGTGTTTCCATTGATTGTGATGTCTCCAGTGGTCGATAATGGCAGGAATCCATAAAGGTCCAAATACACTCTCCAATCATCCTCTTCCAATACATCCTCATTCTCTTCAACCACCTCATCATCTTCAAGCTGATCTGGTTCAATCGAAACTAAGACCTGCCCCTGATCAGGATTGCGCTCATACAGAGATTGCTCTGCAAAGGCCTCAGAGGACAACATTGAAAAAGTAGAAATTGCAATCAGTGCTATTAGGCGTCGCGAAGGTGTCATGTTTTTTGTATGAGTGGGGAGAATAATAAAAAGAATATTTTAGCTACCAGTTGGAAATAGGAACTGAACCTGAGTACGGATCGTAAATTCACCTTGAAGTTTTTCTCCAAAGATTTCCGGCCTTACAGCATTCCAATAGGCACTTAGCGAAGCATTAACAGGTTGATTGCCAATTCTAAAGACCCTACCTATCCCAGCTCCAATAGGAACCATCCAACCCTTGCCATCATCTGCATTCCAGTCATTCGTGATAACTGGTGAACTCGTAATGTACCAACCCTTCGGCATGTTGTAGTTCAGAAATGGCTGGATCAAAAGCTTATTCACATCTTTGGCTCCACGTCCTGAAAAGGACCAGACATTATTAGCAAGTCCTCCTAGGACCCATGGCCCTGTGCTATAGACGACAACTACTGAAGGCCCAGCACTCCAACGCTGAGAACTGATGCGAATATCGGTCGCCGATGGAATGATCAAAGTTGGCCCAAGGCCGATCGTAAGATTCCCCTTAAGAGTTGGTACCAGCCAAACACTCGGATTGATATCTCCTATGGCTGTAAAGTCCACTCCGTCAGCCCATGGCTGATTAACAATTGGCACAATCGTTCGTGTGACCAAGGTAAGGTCATTGCTGACCTTAAATGGCACAACAGGCTGCACATTGACAACATTTTGCGTACGATTATCACGTGCCGACGGGTCAATTAATGAAGGCGCCCATTGAGTTCCAGGCGTTGCATTCCACTGAATTGGGAAGCTGATCATGCTCGCAATCGGATTCTGAGCTTCCTTGGCCAACTCTTCCGTGTTGTCTTGATCTGCTCCAGCCTCTAGGTTCGCTTTTGAACTCGATTCAGGGTCTGCAGAATCTGCCTGAGCGATCTTCTCTTGAATGGTCAGCGCCGAGAAATCAAATGGCTGCTCAGGACCAATGTCATGATGCTCAGCAAAAGATGGTTGCATGACCATGGCACTGAGGGCAGCTCCTGCAGTCAGCACACATCGTCTTAGTGGTAATGCTACTGGAGCAATTCTTGCCATTGGTTGAAAAAAATTCAGGGTATTATCGCCTATTCCAAAAGACAATTCCTATTAAGTGGTAATAAAAAGTGATAAATCCAACCAGCAATCCAGATCCCAGCACTGACCTCATCACCAGAATGTTCCCGTTGATGAATAGCGAAGAACACATGACTCTTATGCTTCGTTTTTGATAGCAAATAAGACGAAGCCAATCAGCGCGTCAAGGCATCATTGGGAAGGGATATCATTCTAGAATTGTTCAGACATGGGTCACGGTCCAGTCTCATTAGCGATTGATGAGACTATTGAGCGAGTTGCATTCACATGTCTCTTCCACAACTTGGGAAAGACTTCTTTAGATCAAATCCTTGCGATTTTTTGAAATTTAGCAACAAGTCAGTCTGGATACGCAACCAACTTTGGACACATCCCTGTTAAATGGTGATCAGTAATAAAACATCTCCTACTTCAAAGCAAACATGAAATTCAGAATACTTGTTTGGCTTGCATGTATCATAAGTTTCACTGCAACATCCGCCGCCAACGCAGAAGAGATTAATCGCCGGCGCCTTCCTATCGCAGATCCATATCCTCAGAAGGTTGAAGAGCGCTTACCGAGTCAAGTCAAGATGCCAAGGCAACATGTAGTCGAGGCACCCAAAGAAGCACCCAATGTTGTTGTCATCTTGTTGGATGATGTTGGCTTTGGTGCCCCTTCGCCCTTTGGCGGAGTGGTGCAAATGCCGGCCCTGCAAGAACTAGCAAACAATGGCCTGAGTTATAACCGATTTCATACTTCAGCCCTATGTGCACCTACCCGAGCTGCTCTCAAAGCTGGCCGTAATCACCATGTAATGAACATGGGCTCGATCCCTGAA
This sequence comes from Prochlorococcus sp. MIT 0701, assembly GCF_000760295.1. Classification (GTDB taxonomy): domain Bacteria; phylum Cyanobacteriota; class Cyanobacteriia; order PCC-6307; family Cyanobiaceae; genus Prochlorococcus. The sequence goes on along the minus strand of NZ_JNBA01000010.1, from coordinate 21,447 downwards.
ATTGCGACTGGATATGCGGGTAATACTACCGTTGTGCCTAACTATGCCGAGCCTGTAGCGGAGATCCTACGGCTCAATGGCTACAACACAGGCGCTTTTGGTAAATGGCATGAAACCCCTGGTCGTGAAACCACTGCTGCGGGACCACAAACCCGCTGGCCAACCAGACAGGGATTTGAAAAATTTTATGGCTTCATCGGAGCAGAAGAAAATATGTATGAGCCATCGCTTCACGATGGGGTCACAATCATTGATTACCCAGATCGTGAGAATTACCACTTCCTTGAAGATATGACAGATCAGGCAATTGCCTGGATGCGCCAACAACAGGGCCTGCGCCCAGACAAGCCTTTCTTTATTTATTATGCATCTGCTGGCTCACATGCACCACACCATGTAAGCCCTGAATGGATTCAAAAGTACAAGGGAAAATTTGATAAAGGCTGGGATGTTATTAGAGAAGAGACGCTCGCAAATCAGATCGCAAAAGGTGTTGTACCTACAAACACACAATTGGCAGAAAAGCCCGCAAGTGTGCCGGACTGGAATGATCTTAGTGATGTGCAAAAACGCATGTTTGCACGTCAAGCAGAGGTGTTTGCGGCTTTTACAGAATACTCAGATTATCAAGCTGGGCGACTGATCCAGGCCCTTGATGAGCTTGGTGAACTTGATAACACAATGATTATTTATATCAGTGGTGATAACGGCACAAGTTCAGAAGGAAACCAAACCGGCAACTGGAACTGGGGACACATGCTTAACGGCATCCCTGAAACACTTGAGGCTCAGTTAGAGCATTATGACAATTGGGGAGATCGAAACACCTATCCACATATGGCAGTCGGCTGGGCAATTGCTTTTGATACTCCATTTGCGTTAACCAAACAAATTGCCGGTGATTTTGGCGGTACACGCAATGGCACTGTGATTCATTGGCCTGAGGGCATCACATCAAAAGGAGAATATCGCCAGCAATTCTCCCATGTGATTGATGTTGCGCCAACGATCCTTGAAGCTGCTGGTTTACCCATGCCTGAAGAGATCAATGGGATTGCACAAATCCCGATGCAAGGAACCAGCCTTGTTTATTCTTTCGATAACGCTGATGCACCCGAGCGTCACAAGGTTCAATATTTCGAAGTTGTTGGCAATCGTGGAATCTATCAAGATGGCTGGATGGCAAGAGCCACAGTTGGCCTGCCATGGGAAGCGCCCAAGAAAATGCATAGCCTCGCCAAAGATGATGGATGGGAGTTATACGACACGCGCAATGATTTCAGCCTAGCTAACAACTTGGCAAGTCAGTATCCAGAACGGCTCGAGTCAATGAAACGACTCTTCTTGAAAGAAGCAATCGCCAATCAGGTACTTCCCTTAGATGATCGGCTTTTACAACGCTTGCTGCCTTCTGTTGCAGGCCGGCCAACAATTATGGGCTCGAGGACACAACTTGATCTCTACCCAGGCTCGTGGGATCTTGTTGAAGATGCCATCCTCAACGTTAAGAACATTTCCAACAGCATTACAGCCAAGGTTGAAATTGACTCAATCGAAGATGCCAACGGCGTGATCATGGCCCAAGGGAGCCGCTTTGGCGGATGGTCACTTTATGTAGAAGATGGTTATCCCGCCTATGCCTATAACTACCTCGGCAATCTTCATACCTTCCGCAGCAAGGAGAAACTCTCTTCTGGCAGCACCAAGATTCGCTTTGAGATGGATTACGATGGTGGAGGCGCTGGCAAGGGTGCAGATGTACGCCTACTAGTTGATGACAAAATCACATCCACTGGCAGGATTGATGCAACCGTTGGCTCACGTTTTTCGATTGACGAAGGTGCTGATGTCGGTATGGATCGTGGATCACCTGTTGCTCAAAGAGTGATTGGGGATCAGCGATTCAGTGCTTTCAATGGGACCATCAACAAGGTGACATTGGAGATCTATCCACAGTGACATTGGTTGGGCACTCTGAATGTGCTCATGCTTAGTCATCTTGGCTTTCAGCCAACAATTAAAGATGGACACATTCCCCCCTGCAGACTTTAATTGTGACCACATCTTTATCAGTAGAGATGGCAACCATCCCCGAAGGGCTCTATCGGGTTGGTTGTGACCGCTGCTATCCGGATGGTTCAGTTCGCTGCTATCCGGAGGAAGCACCCGCGCGAGAAGTGCAGCTTGACTCATTCCAGATCGACGTAGGGCCAGTCACCAATGCCCAGTTCCGAGCTTTCGTAAGCGACACGCAGCATCTCACAGTCTCGGAGCTACCACCTGATCCAACGCTCTATCCCGATCTACCGCCCGAGGAGCGCATCCCTGAATCAGTTGTATTTCAACCACCTCCAGCAACGGTGGATCGCAGCAAACCCCTGAGCTGGTGGGCGCTTGTGGCTGGGGCTGACTGGCGTCACCCCCAAGGACCCAAAAGCAATCTCGATGGCCTTGATGATCACCCTGTCGTGCATGTCGCCTACGCCGACGCCATGGCCTATGCCCATTGGGCTGGCAAGCGTCTCCCCTCTGCTGAGGAGTGGGAAGTCGCCGCCCGCGGAGGTCTTGTCGATGCCCAATACGCCTGGGGGAATGAACTCACTCCAAATAACCGCTGGATGGCGAACATCTGGCAAGGTCCTTTCCCGTGGCACAACGAGGAGTTAGACGGCTGGTTCTGGACTTCGCCCGTTGGCAGCTTTCCTGCCAACGGCTATGGACTCTTGGATGTTTGCGGAAATGTGTGGGAATGGACCAACTCTGTTTATCCCGTGGCGTCAGGCCACCAGGAACGGCGAACGATCAAAGGCGGATCGTTTCTCTGCGCAGATAATTACTGCGTCCGCTATCGACCCTCTGCACTACAAGGCCAGACAGTAGACACAGCCACCTGTCACATGGGCTTTCGCTGTGCAAAAGGAGGACCTTGATTGCTGACTCACTTAAAGAGCATCAACCCCTTCACTAGGACAAATTTCAACTGCAATCGTACGCAGTTCGCAACAAAAGATGAATCCAGGTCAGTCAGTTTTCATAACAATGTTCCATAGGCTCACTCTTGTTTGTGCATACAAAGTAAAATTTGCTTATCTACTAATCAGTATCTTGATGAAGACACGAGGTATCGCCTTTGTCAGCTCTTTATTCGCATTAGCTGCCTTAACAACCCAGCCAGTCTCAGCAGAGACCTCCATGGAGTCGGTTGTACGCAGTGGCAAGCTGAACGCGGTTGTTATCGGTGACGAGCTGCCATTTGCTACCAAGAGCGACGCCGGCTTCAAAGGCCTAGCAATAGATGTTGTTGCAGCTATCAAGAATGAACTTCAGGCATTTGCCGGCAAGCCGATCAGGCTTAATGCCTTACAGGTGAACTCAGTACAAGAGGCAAAAGATGCCCTGCTGAGCGGCAAAGCAGACATCGCCTGTGGTGTTGCCTACTCATGGGAAAGGGCAATGCTTGTGGACTACACCATCCCGTTTGCCGTGGGCGGGGTGAGGGTACTAGCCCCTGTCGGCAATGATGGCACTCCCGCATCTCTTGCTGGCAACACTGTTGGGGTGATTAAAGACACCGTTGCTGCACAAACTCTCGGAACAGCAGCACCACAAGCGAAGTACGTCTCCTACGACTCTCCAGCAGCAGCTCTTGCCGCCATGCGCTCTGGATCTGTTGACATGCTCGGTGGAGACAGTCTCTGGCTCAAGGCCAATAAAGCTAGTGTGGCGCCAAACGCCGATATCGTGCCAATCGTTCCTTACGGCCGCTCAGGTATCGCCTGCATCATTCCAGAAAACAACTCCACAATGCTGAATTACAGCAACATCGCCATCGGCAAGATCCTGCAAGGCTATGTCAATGATGTTGCCCCTGTTCAAACAATGATCAATCGCTGGATTGGTCCAGGAAGTGCAGTGAATCTCAAGCAAGAATTGATCAAGGCCTACTACGCCACAGTCTTATCTACCGCTGCTCAATTATCTTTGCGTTGATTGCTTGAAAATTCTAATTCCAATCCTTCACATCCTCTTTTCTACAAACTCATGACACCTCGCTCACTACTCGGCATATATGTACTTCTGGCTTCATCAGCTGTTGTCGTGCAGTCTGCTGAAGCTGCCGTTTACAATAAACCTAACCTTTCGAATCCCATCGAAGCGAAAATTCAAACTGTTCGAACTGGCAGCTGGGAAGCATTACTTAAAGAGGATCAATCAAACTCTAATGAAAGGAATGTTGCTCGAGCATGGGGCAACGGTGGTGGCCGCGCATGGGGGAATGGTGGTGGTGGGGTTATTCGCCGAAGTTGGGGCAATGGCGGAGGATGGGGCAATGGCGGAGGCGGCTGGATGAATGGCGGCTACGGGGGCCGTGGCTTTGCTAATTGGTAACGATTAATCAGCCCACCTAAGCGACATCATCGATCAAAGCAATGACACTCATCAATGCTTTGATCGATGCATTTATCACCAATAGTGCTGACTTAAACTGCTCGAATACTGTATTAATTACACCATGGCAACTCGCTCTCTAATCAGTCTATATGCATTACTAGCAACTTCTGCTGTAATCACGCAATCTGCAGAGGCTACGGTTTACAGCCAACCAAATACTTCTAACCCCATTGAAGCGAGCATCAAAGACATCCGCAACAGTAGTTGGAGCTTATTTCTCGGGCCTAATAATGCAATATCTGGCGAAACTGATCAGGCACGCTCATGGAAAAATGGTAGTGGAAATTCATGGAAGAATGGTAGTAGTAGTGGCAAATGGAAAAATGGAAGCGGAAAAAGTTGGAAGAACAGTAGTGGATGGAGAAATGGTGGTTGGAGGAATGGAAGCAGTGGCAAGTGGAAAAATGGTAGTGGGGGTTTCTTGAACTGGTAAGCAGACAACATTGATCTCAATGACAACAGCAAGTCCCAACATCAGTCGCTTCGGCCCAATCGGCCTGGTGGTTATTCAGTCCACCTCTCTATGCAATCTGGACTGCTCATACTGCTATCTACCAGATCGTAAAAGCCGCAAGATCTTTGATCTTGAGCTTTTGCCTTTACTGATGCAACGCATCTTTGAAAGCCCCTTCTTTGGTGAAGAGCTAAGCCTGGTGTGGCATGCAGGGGAGCCACTCACTTTACCCTGCAGCTACTACGACAAAGCCACACAATTAATCAACGAAGCTGTTGAAAAATGGACTAATGGAACAGTGCATGTTGAACAACATGTACAAACCAATGCCACACTGATTAACGATGCTTGGTGTGAATGCTTTCGCAGGAATCAGATCAATGTTGGCATCAGTGTGGATGGCCCCAAGGACATACACGATGCCAATCGTTGCTTCCGTAATGGGGAAGGCTCTCATGTCCACTCAATGCGAGGCATCGAAGCACTCAAGCGAAACAAAATCCCATTTCATGCGATTGCCGTTGTAACCGCAACAGCAATGGATGATCCAAATGGGATGTATCAATTCTTCCGTGACAATGAAATTCGTTCTGTTGGCTTCAATGTTGAAGAACAAGAAGGCGAACATACAAGTTCATCCATGCAGGGCTACGAGCGTGAGGAACAGTATCGTCAGTTCCTCCAAACCTTCTGGCAGTTAAGTGAGCAGGATGGTTTCCCAATTGTACTGAGGGAGTTTGATCAGGTGATCAGTCTGATTCGCGAAGATCGGCGGCTCAATCAAAATGAACTCAATCGACCTTACTCAATTCTGAGTGTGGATTGGCAGGGTAATTTCTCAACCTTTGACCCTGAACTTCTTTCAGTATCATCAAAGCTCTATGGCACATTTGATCTTGGTAGCATCCGTACGATTTCGCTGATGGAAGCAGCTAAGACCGAGCGATTCAAGACATTATGGAGCGATATGCTATCTGGCGTGAAACGCTGCGAGAAAGAATGTAACTACTTCGGCTTCTGCGGAGGTGGCATGGGAAGCAATAAGTTCTGGGAGCACGGAAGCCTGAACAGTAGTGAAACAAATGCTTGTCGCTTTAACAGTAAGATACCTGTAGATGTTCTATTAGATCGCTTCAAATCTGGCCCTCCAATAGACAACTAAACTCGTTTTTAACTCAAGTAATATTCGAGCAGCAAGAGTTGAAGTTTGTGCTGCTTAAAGCAACGTACAAGCCATCCTCAAAGATTTATCAGTATAATAAAAAGACATGAACAGCGATGTAATCATGATCAGTCCATTCACTCGGTCTATCCGTAATCGCAGAGTTTCTTCGGCGATAGCGGGGATACTAATAAGCACATTGGCGAATGGATTGTCAAGCCCAATGGGATTTGCAGAGACAACGGCATCAAAAAAAGTATCCCAGAATTTCACTACTCCAATACCCTCAGGCATCCTCACTCCAGATACAGTTAAAACAAGCATAGGTACATTTAATTTCTTCGATGGACTGCCTGACAAGGCAAGTGCAAAACTTGCCTATGAAAATCTAGATTTCATCCATGCGTACGAAACATTCTTGTCATTAATGCCTGCTGCGAGCATAGAAATGCTGAGGCAAGGACATACAAAGATGGGGGTAGATGACTACAATGAAGTCATGTTAATGTCGCCTTTAGAATCCAACCCTATATTTCTCACAGGCAATACAGACACTGTTTACGGTTCCGTTTTCTTCGACCTAAGTAAAACCGGACCGCTTGTAATCAATATCCCTGCGGGCCTTGGCCCAGGCACGATCAATGATGCATTTTTCCGCTTTGTCGCTGACACTGGCGCCCCCGGTCCTGACAGAGGCAAGGGAGGGAAATACTTAATCCTTGGTCCCAGTGATCAGGAGCCATCGGACAGCAAAGACTACTTTGTGTTCCGTTCTCCCACATACTCAAACTGGCTAATAATGAGGGCATTCTTGGATAAAAATGGCAGTCCTGATAAAGCAGTTCAGAGTTACAAATCAGATCTCCATATTTATCCTTATCGCCTCAAAGATTCTCAACCTAAAATGAAATTCATTGAAGCAGGAGATCTTGTGTTTAACACTGTTCATGCCAACAATTTTCAATTTTTTGTCGAGCTGAATGAAGTTATTCAGAGGGAACCCATCAACTTCCTAGATCCAGAGATTCGGGGACTCGCCTCCTCCATTGGGATGGAAAAAGGAGTGCCTTTTAATCCTCCGCCTGCGTTACGAAGCACGATGGAGGAAGCGGTCCAAGTTGGCGTTGCTTATGCAAGGTCAGAGATGACAAGACCCAGGGATCGATCGGCATACCTCTACGACGGCAAACAATGGACTACTCCTTTTGTTGGTGGTAGTCATGAATGGCTTCGTGATGGAGGCAAAGGAGGGCGAAACTTAGACGCAAGGGCAATGTATTTCTGGCTTGCCACTGTCAATACTCCAGCCATGGTGCTTGAAATGCCAGGTGTGGGCTCCCAGTACGGCCTGATTGCTACCGATTCCCAAAAGAAATTTCTCAATGGTGGCAAAAACTACAGACTCAACCTGCCAGCCAATATTCCTGCAAAGGATTTCTGGTCTTTTGTGGTCTATGACCCACAAACTCGTTCGGAACTACAGACCACACAAGCTCTACCAAGCAAGAACAGCAAGCGAGACAAAGACATCCTGATCAATGATGACGGATCGGTTGATCTTTACTTTGGGCCCAAAGCTCCTAACGGGAAAGCTTCTAACTGGATTCAAACAATCCCTGAGAAAGGTTGGTTCGCTCTACTGCGTCTATATGGGCCACTTGAGTCTTGGTTTGACGAAAGTTGGCAGCCAAATGATATCCAAAGACTCGACTAATAACAGCAGTCATCACCTCATCAACAATGAATTTTACTCCAATGAAAACCTCACATGCTTTCCAAATTGCCGTTTCCGCACTTGCCCTTACATCATTATCCTGTGGCCTAGTTGCCAGAGCCAAAGATCAAATACCCAAGGGTTTCAATACTCCGATCCCTCAAGATATTCTAACGCCAGACAAAGTGAAAACCCGCATAGGGGATCTCAACTATTTTGATGGTCTACCTGATGATCAGACGATTGAACGCGCTCGTTATCAAGTTGACCTTGGCCGTGGAGTCAGAGCATTTCTAAACTTCATTCCTGCAGCTTCCATGGAAATGATGTATGTAGGTCATCGTGATGACTATGGCATCAAATCAAGTAACCAGGTAGGGCTTTTTGAAAATTTAATGAGCTCAGACTCGCTCTGGCTCACCGGAAATACTGACACGGTCTACGCTTCTACCTTCCTCGATCTAAACAATGGCCCGATCGTCATTGAAGTACCACCAGGGATGGGTCCTGGCACCGTCAACGATGCCTATTTCCGCTTTATTGTGGACATGGGTGGACCGGGTCCCGACAAAGGCAAAGGAGGCAAATATTTAATCGTCCCTGAGAGCTATTCAGGAGTCATCCCAGAGGGCTATTTTGTTGCCAAAACTCCCAGCAGAATTAACTGGCTGATCTTACGAGGATTCCTTGATCAGGAAGGAAAGACTGATACTGCTATCAACAACTTTCAGGAAGGCCTGAAAATTTATCCTCTTGCAGAAAAGAATGCTCCTCCTGCGATGGAATTCAAGAATTTCACAGGCAAAAATGTTAATACAATCCACGCCAACAACTACAGCTTCTACGATGAGCTCAATGATGTAATTCAGCGAGAGTCATCATCTGTTTTTTCTCCAGAGCTACTTGGAGTATTGGCAGCAATTGGGATCGAGAAGGGTAAAAGCTTCAATCCCGATGCGCGTATGAAAGATATTCTTATCGAAGCAGTAGCTATTGGTAACGCTACTGCTCGCGCAATCACATTTTTGCCACGTGATCCCAACACTTTCATCTATGAAGATCAGACGGGTGGCTGGAAAACAGGTTTCCTTGGTGGAAGCTATGAGTGGCTTAAAGACAAGGGGCAAGGCGGACGCTTTATCGATGCCCGCAGCCTTTACTTTTATCTCGCAACAGTCAATACACCGGCCATGCAGCTTGAGATTCCAGGCTTAGGTTCGCAATACGCCTACACCGCAAGTGATGCGGATGGCAATTACCTCGATGGCAGTTCCACATACAAACTCACGATTCCAGCCAAAGCGCCTGCAAAGGATTTCTGGTCGTTTGTGGTTTACGACCCCCAGACCCGCTCCATGCTGCAGAGCAAAGAACAGCCCTATCCAAGTAAAAACAGCAAACGCAACCAAGACATGCTGGTGAATAATGATGGTTCCGTGGATCTTTACTTCGGCCCCAAGGCACCAGAAGGGAAAAAAGCAAATTGGATCAAAACCATCCCCAGTAAAGGTTGGTTTGGGATTCTGCGGCTCTATGGGCCACTTGATCCCTGGTTCAATCAAACCTGGAGGCTCGGAGCCATCAAAAAGATGAACTGATTACCAAGACGTTGATCGTTCAGACAACCGAGGTTGATTTGGATAAAGCTTGGTGCTGGTTATCATTATTAGCAAGTCACTGATTAACCGAACTAAGCGTTGGCCCCAACGTCTTCATGCACCGTGAGCAAACCTCCTGAGATCGCATCAGAAAGGCCACTGGTGACAATCAATCGGAGGGAGCTCACGCAGCGGCTTAACAATCACCAGCTATCAAAACAGTTTAGGCACTGATGTATACGCTAAGTATTGCAAGCAAACTGATGGACTTGACTGAAGAACGCATTTACTCAAATCATTAGCCAATTGCAGCAAACCCTAGTCTTCACAGATACCTGCGGGTCTTTACCTGCGTGATAAGGGCTAACTAGAATTACAATTGCACTGCAAAACTCCAATCCCGCCATCATTATGGATGTGAATATTCCTTTCCTATGAATCAATCACGCTTTGTGGCCGTTGGCCTGGTGATGGCCTCACTGCTTACCCCTCAGGCAACCATGGCCAATTGTGAATTCCTAATGCCTATTGGCGGTGATGGCAACAAGATCATCAAAAAGAGAGTAGAGCGTCCAAAGGGGTTGATGGGAAGTGCCTTTGGCCGCACAAACTGGAATACAGACTTTGCTGTTAATCAGCCCTATCGCAATTACAAACTATTCTTCACTGCAGATTCAACCGATTCCGCCAGCTACCCAATTCAGGCCTTCCTCAAGTTCAGCGATGGCAGCAACCTACAAGTCGTCAACGAATCCATGCGGCCACCAATGGGTACCGGCAAGATGTTTGGTCCTATCCAAGCAATTCCCGGGAAAGCGGTAAGCCAAGTGAATTTCAAGATAGGAACAGCAAAGGATCCAGGAGCAACAGGATTCAGTTACAGAATTTCTGTTCAGGGCTGCCGGTAATCTATTCTAAATATTAGAAATTGACAAGAGAATCGGGGAGGGTCAACTTGCACCTTCACCCGATTCTTCATTGATTCCTATCAGAGGATTCATCATTTGTGGTATTTGATTGGAGCCTGAATGAATCAAAGTGCGGGTGGGGAATGGCATGCCTGCACCATGCTCTTCAACCACATCACCAATCTTGAGAAGCAGCCTCTGCTGCAAGGCCCAGGCATCGCTTAGGTTTCCACTAGAGGAATAACAAACCAAGCGTAGATTCAGACTAGAATCGCCATAACCGGTAAAATTCACGGCCATTTTCTTGCTCTGATCTATATCTGGATGATTAACTAAAACCTGCTGAAGATCACTCACAATCGACTCAATCCTTCTACGATCACCATAATTAACACCAAATTCAATCCAAATCCTACGGTTATCTATATCAGCAATATTAACAACCGGCTTACTTGTAAAGATGTTGTTCGGTATGTACACTGGTTGGCGATCAGAGGAACGCAACTTGGTATAAAACCAACCGATATGTTCTACATTTCCAGAAAGATTTTCGGAAGGAATATCGATGTAGTCACTTACCACAAACGGACGATTAACGTAAAGACTTAGGCCGCTTAGGGAATTCGAAACAATCCCCTTGGCCCCGAAACCCAATGCAACGGCACCAACCCCACCGGCGGTAACCAGTACGGCCGGTGAAATACCCATCAGATGCATCACCTCCAGCCACAAAATGACCATCGCTGCAATACCGATGGTCTTCTGAACAACATCGAACAGGAACCGCCTGTCTTTTTCCCCAAAGCCCCGCAACATCTGAGTGGCATACCTCTCTTGGTTTTGCTTGAGCTCCTTCTTCCAAGACAGCAGCGTCCAGGAAAGACCTATGACCACAAGAATTCCAAACGCCTTAACGCCATCACGCGGGAATTGAATCAATGACGGATCCAACAAGTCCAACAGCCAACAAATCACTCCTACAAGTGCGCAACTCAGGGAAATGCTTTGCCTGCTACTGAGCAGCAATCCACGCCTCAACGAACCTGAGCGGAACCGCCTGCCAAGAGTGTCTAGCAACAACCAACTGACAATGGCTAAAACAAGGCCGACAATCGGCACCTGAAGATTGAAGGGAAGGGGTGTAATCAGAGGCATAAGCAAAATGCATCCGCACAGATTTGAATTGTCTACGAAGCGTCAGTTCGGCGCAGCCAATCACTGCTAAACGGCCGGGCGGCGCTAACTAGCGAATCCTCCAGCTGCTCGATGGCTTGATCGCCTCCTCGCCATTAGTTGAACACAGCATGAAGTGGCCATCACCTAGATTGTCTTGATGCCTGGCGGGTACCTCCTTCGGGAGGCAGGTCACTTCTGAAGCCGGTCGGGCCAGAAGTCCAACCTTTCCCCTGCTTTTGCCTCATCCTCTGCTCCCGGACCTGGAAACCCTCGCCTCGGCGACGGCTACTGGAAGGGGCTACAAACTTTGCTGTGTACAGGTATTCACCCATCTGATTCCTATGACCATCCAGGTGCAGATCCGTCGCAAGGATGGCAGTGATGTCTCCCTCGACGACTGTGCTCATTTCAGCGCATCTATGGCTGAAGCCCTCGAGGCTTCCCAACTTTTTACTGAAGCGTATGTTCTGGAAATCAGCAGTCCAGGGATCGGTGATCAGCTCCACAGTGATCAGGACTTCCTGACTTTCCGAGGCTTCCCTGTGGAGATCAGCTTCCGTGACGACGATTCAGACCTTCATCAAGCCGGTCTATTGCACAAACGATCCGACGAACATGTGCACATCAACATCATGGGACGCATTCAACGCATACCACGTAAGGCTGTGACCTGCGTTCGCCTTACCAACCCCACGGGCTAAATCACCGTAACGATCAGCTCAGCTTCAGCACCTTTCCACTCTTTCCATCGTCGATGGCTCTCGTTCTACTCCCCGGCCTCAACAACCTGATCGAAGACATCAGCGAGGAGAAGAAACTCCCTGCCCAAGTGGTGGAAGCAGCCCTGCGTGAAGCCCTCCTCAAAGGATATGAACGCTACCGACGCACTCTTTATCTAGGTATCAGTGAGGACCCTTTCGAAGAAGAGTATTTCAGTAACTTCGATGTTGGACTAGAGCTGGACGATGAAGGTTATCGGGTCCTAGCCAGCAAAATCATCGTTGAAGAGGTGGAAAGCGAAGACCACCAGATTGCTCTTCAAGAAGTGATGCAAGTCGCTGAAGACGCCCAGATCGGTGACACCGTGGTGCTCGATGTCACCCCCGAGAAGGAAGACTTCGGCCGGATGGCTGCCGCCACAACCAAACAGGTACTGGCGCAAAAGCTACGCGACCAGCAGCGCCGCATGATTCAGGAGGAATTTGCCGATCTAGAAGATCCCGTGCTCACAGCTCGTGTGATCCGTTTTGAACGTCATTCGGTGATCATGGCCGTGAGTTCTGGTCTTGGGCGCCCTGAAGTGGAGGCCGAGCTCCCACGCCGCGACCAGCTCCCCAACGACAATTATCGCGCCAACGCCACCTTTAAAGTCTTTCTGAAGGAAGTCAGCGAAGTGCCCCGACGAGGGCCTCAGTTGTTCGTTAGCCGCTCCAACGCCGGACTAGTGGTTTACCTGTTTGAGAACGAGGTGCCCGAAATCCAAGAAGGCTCAGTGCGCATTGTGGCCGTAGCCCGTGAAGCCAATCCTCCGTCTCGTTCCGTGGGCCCACGCACCAAGGTGGCAGTTGACAGCATTGAACGTGAAGTGGACCCTGTCGGCGCCTGCATCGGTGCCCGCGGCTCACGCATTCAGCAAGTGGTCAATGAACTACGCGGCGAAAAAATCGATGTGATCCGCTGGTCACCTGACCCGGGTCAATACATTGCCAATTCCCTTAGCCCTGCTCGCGTTGAGATGGTGCGACTGGTGGATCCAGAAGGGCAGCATGCCCACGTCCTAGTCCCCCCAGATCAACTAAGCCTGGCCATCGGACGAGAAGGACAAAATGTACGCCTAGCAGCTCGTCTAACCGGATGGAAAATCGACATCAAAAACTCCCAGGAATATGACCAGGCCAGTGAGGACACCACCGTCGCCGAGCTGATTTCTCAGAGAGAGGAAGAAGAGGCTCTCCAACGCGATGCCGAAACCCGTTTGGCTGCTGAACAAGCCACCCGAGCAGAAGAGGATGCACGCCTAAGAGAGCTTTACCCCCTACCGGAAGATGAAGAAGATTACGACCAAGAAGAACCTGCTAAGACGATGGCTGAAGACGAAAATGCATCCGACGGCCAACCTGACGACTTAAGCAGCAAACCTGACGAATCAAGCGAAGAACTCTCAAATGAAGAATCAGTATCAGTAGAGGAAGAGGACAGAGCCCGGTGAACCAACGCCCCGTCCTGCGTCGCTGCGTGACCTGTCGTCAACTGCTGGATCGCCAGCAGCTTTGGCGGGTGATACGCGACCATCAGGAGGGTGTAGTCCTCGATGAAGGGATGGGTCGATCGGCCTATCTCTGTCCAAACGAGGCCTGCCTAGAGGAGGCACTCCGCCGCAAACGTCTACAGAAAACCCTGCGTTGCCAGGTGCCTAAAAGCGTTGTGGAGGTGCTGCAAAAGCGGCTCAATCACTCCTTTGATTCCGCCGCTGAGGCAAAATAAACAATGGCCCCGACTTGCTTGGAGCCCCGAGGCACTTCGTGCCCGGACCGACAGGAGCTTTTAATGACCAGCAGCGGCAAAATCAGAATTTATGAGCTGTCCAAGGACCTAGGCCTTGAGAACAAGGACGTGCTCCATGCCGCTGAGAAACTCTCAATTGCGGCCAAGAGCCATAGCAGTTCCATCAGTGACGATGAAGCAAAGCGCATCCGTGGCCTGTTGCGCCAAGGCTCCGCTGCTAATTCATCTCCACCAAGCAAGTCAGAGCCTGGGAAGACAATTCTGTCTTTGAAAAAAGCAGCGCCCACTGCCATTAAGGACGTTGCGCCACCAATGCGAAAAGCTACAAGCAGCTCAGAGATCAGCCACGTCAAGCCATCCGCCCCTACAAACCCCACTCCCACAGGCCCTGAGCGACCCTCAACGGAATCAGTCGCTCATCCTGCTCCACCGACTCGCCCAGCAAACCCCACTCCCACCGCGGCAAGCTCGCCCCCTAAAACAGCAGCTCGACCGGTCAACACTCCTATAAGTCGTCCAGCAACCCCCAGCCGACCTACCGCTCCTGCACCAAGATCAGCAAACAAACCCTCCTCACCCGTGCCTCCAAGCACGGGGGGCAAAGACCCACGCGTAGGTCAGACGTCTAATTCGAGTAAAGCAACCACCGTTAGTGGAGAAGGCCCTCGTCCCAAAATCGTCTCTAGGCCACAATCGCCAGCAGCGCCAGGACGCAGCGCACCACCGGCCAAGCCATCAATCCCATCTGATCGCAAAGCTCCAAAGCCAGAACTGGTGGGACGCCCTAAACCAAAGCGTCCTGTCGTAGCCCCTCCGAGCCGACCAGAGCCAGAGGGACAACGCCCTGACAAAAAACGACCCGGAATTAGTCCACGACCGATCGGCGGACCAAATCAGCGCGCTAACACGCCCCAGCGACCAGGCGCCCCCATACGGCAAGGCAAAACCAGACCAGGACAGCCTCGTTCTGCCGGCAACACCCTCGAATTAGTGGGCAAGCCCATTCGGCGTGATCGATCCGACGCTGGCTCCGCAGCACGGGATAACAACAACCGCCCAGGAGCCCCCACCCGCCCAGGGATGCCTGCAGGCATGCGCAAACCGGTGGCTCCTGGAGAGCTGATGCAGCTTCAAAAGCCCACCGGTCGACCTGGCACACCACCGCCACGACGGCCGGACGGAACCAGCGTTGGAACCCGCGGAGGATCCGAGGGAGCAACTCCACCAGTGGAACGCACTGCCACAGCACCCACAGCACCCAAAAGACCTGGTCACCGCCCTGCTCAAGCCCCTGCTGCCGGAGCCCCAAGGAGGCCCGGTAGACCGGAGTGGGACGACAGCGCCAAGCTGGAAGCCCTACGCAACAAGTCTCCCCAGAAGCAGCGCCAGAAGGTGCACATCATTGGGGAAAATGATGATGCCCTCACCGCAGAAACCAGCGGCTACGCAGGAGAACAACAGGCCGTCGTACTAACGGCCAGCCTGGCCCGGCCCGCTAAACCAAAAGCGCAGAAAAAGCCCGCCTCCAAACCTGTGGCGGCATTACGCAAGCGCAAAAAAGAAACCACCCGACAAAGGCAACGCCGACGGGCAATGGAGCTGCGTGCAGCCCGCGAAGCGAAGCAGGTAAGGCCAGAAATGCTGATTGTCCCGGAGGCCAACCTCACAGTGCAGGAGCTGGCAGACATGCTCAGCATAGAAAGCTCCGAAATCATCAAATCCCTTTTCTTCAAAGGGATTACCGCCACAGTCACCCAGTCACTAGATCTTCCCACCATCGAAGCAGTGGCCGAGGAGTTCGGGGTGCCTGTCCTTCAGGACGACATCGAGGAGGCAGCCAAAAAGACAACGGAGATGATTGAGGAGACTGATCTAGCCCACCTGATCCGCCGTCCACCTGTGGTGACCGTGATGGGTCATGTCGATCACGGCAAAACCAGCCTGCTGGATGCAATCCGCAAAGCCAGGGTTGCCGCGGTTGAAGCCGGAGGCATCACCCAGCACATCGGCGCATATCAGGTAGAGATCGATCATGGCGGTCAGCCCCGCCAGATCACATTCCTTGACACACCAGGCCACCAGGCTTTCACTGCCATGCGCGCCCGCGGCACCAAAGTCACGGACATAGCAGTACTCGTGGTTGCTGCTGACGATGGTGTACGCCCTCAGACCCTGGAGGCCATCAGCCACGCACGCGCTGCCAAGGTTCCGATCATTGTGGCGATCAACAAAACGGACAAGGAGGGAGCCTCTCCAGAACGGGTCAAGCAGGAACTTTCTGATCAGAACCTGCTCTCCGAAGAGTGGGGTGGTGATGTGGTGATGGTTCCCGTAAGTGCCATCAAGGGCGAGAACATCGACAAACTTCTCGAGATGATTCTGCTGGTCACCGAAGTTGAAGATTTGCAGGCCAACCCTGACCGTCTGGCCAAAGGCACCGTTATCGAGGCTCACCTCGACAAGGCCAAAGGGCCTGTTGCCACATTGCTAATCCAGAACGGCACCCTCAAAACCGGAGATGTGCTCGCCGCCGGCCCAGTGCTTGGCAAGGTGCGAGCCATGGTCGACGACAACGGCGCCCGACTCAAACAAGCTGGTCCGTCTGGTGCCGTAGAGGCCCTCGGCTTCAGCGAAGTGCCAACAGCCGGAGATGAATTTGAGGTCTACCCAGATGAGAAGTCAGCAAGAGCCGTTGTGGGAGAACGCGCCTCCGATGCCCGTGCCACCAGGCTGGCCCAACAGATGGCCTCAAGGAGGGTGTCCCTTGCAGCCATGTCTGGCCAAGCAAGCGATGGCGAACTCAAGGAACTCAACCTGATTCTCAAAGCCGACGTTCAAGGCAGTGTGGAAGCCATCCTGGGATCCTTGGAACAATTGCCGAAGGATGAAGTACAGGTCCGCGTGCTGCTCTCCGCGCCGGGTGAAATCACCGAAACTGATGTGGATCTTGCGGCTGCATCCGGGGCTGTGATTGTGGGCTTTAACACATCCATGGCCTCTGGAGCCAAGCGGGCCGCGGATGCCACGGGTGTAGACGTTCGTGATTACGACGTGATCTACAAGCTTTTGGAAGACATCCAGATGGCTATGGAAGGTCTACTAGAGCCAGAGCTGGTGGAAGAATCGCTTGGAGAAGCAGAAGTGCGTGCCGTATTTACCATCGGCAAGAGCGCTGTGGCGGGCTGTTACATCACCACAGGCAAGCTGCAGCGCAACTGCAGAGTGCGCGTGCGGCGTGCCAAACAGGTGGTATTTGAAGGCGATCTCAACTCCCTACGCCGCAATAAAGACGACGTCAAGGAGGTGGCCACAGGCTTCGAGTGCGGCATCGGCTGCGATCGCTTTGCTAACTGGGAAGAACGCGACATCATTGAAGCTCACAAGCTGGTGACCAAGCGACGCACGCTGAGTAGCTCATGAGGTTTCGCCCCGCCTACAACTTGTTGTGATTGCCCAACGCGAACCACTGCTCTGGCTTCAGCTCATCGCTATTGGGGCTATCCCGATAGAATTGCTTTTACTGAGACTGGTTTTAGCCGGGGCAGACCTGGGGCCTGTTCCAGTCTTAGAGCGTCTACTCACCTGGGCTGTAGCGGTGTTAACGCCAACCCTCGTCCTCTGGCAACGCCCTGCCGACTGGGGATCACTACTGCTGCTGCGGCGCCCAGTGAGTCAACGCTCAGAGGTCCAGCGTCAGCTCAGTGGTCTTCAGCAGGGCTTGATCCCTCGGTTGAGCCTCTTGGTCGGATCAACAGCCCTACTAGCGATGTTCTGGTGGATCGATCAATCTTCCATTTTGGTGATGGACCTCTCGCCATTACAAGGCAGCTCTCGACTGGTCACACTGCTTACGGCAGTCCCCCTACTTGCTCTCGTTCTTTGGCAGTGGCAACAGCTCACCCAGAGCCTCTGGCTTCTGACCCGCTCCGACCAGGAACTTGCCCAGGCCCCCTGTCTAAGCGAAGACCAACTTCAGAATGAACGACTTTGCCTGGGGTTGAGTCTGCTCACCATGCCGGAACTCCTAACAACATCTTCAAGTCCCGCGACGGCGGTCAATCCAAAGCAACCCACCAGTAAGGAGAAGAGCTCCGATCTGAATGAAGAGGTCGGAGAGGGGAACAATGCTCCCGGAGGAGGCACGCAAGCCCATCGTCAACAGACCGATACAGGCGGAAGCGAAGAAAGCGAACCAAAACACCCGCCGGAAACCCCGCCAAGGGCTGAGTGACTCTTGGATCAGTCGTTCTCTTAGCTCAGGATCCAACTTTGAGCCAGGACCGGAAGAATCGCCCAACAGTTCAAAAGCACAATGCTTGAATGTTAAGTTCCGCTCAGTGCCGGTGTAGCTCAGGGGTAGAGCAACTGATTCGTAATCAGTAGGTCGCAGGTTCAATTCCCGTCACCGGCATCACTCTTTGCAATCTTTCTCAGAGAACTGGGAGCAACACGCCTTTTAAAACCCAAAAGCATATCCAATACCTATAGCCAAAAGCCAACCATGAGCAAAATACTAAAAAAGGCTTACTTAGGCCTGATTGCTCCTCAATCAGCAGCCATCTTTTAGCGTATCTGACCCACAACTAGCCAAATCATCGCTGATCTACCAGACAGAATACCTTCAAACCCTTCATCTAGCTTAGAAAGCTTTAAACAAGTATGGCACTATTCCTAAAGAATAATCCAAGGTTTGTATCGCCTAAGCCTTAGCAATCTGATCACTAAAGAAGAGCGCAAAAGAGCACGTCACATATGTTTGGCGCACTTGACAACGACCTCAAAAGGTTAAATACGAGAAGAAATCTAGAATCATGCAAAGAGCTTCAGCAAAGACTTATCTAAAATAAACCAAAAACAGCCCATACTACTTCTGCTCGGCCCAGGCCATCGATCTAGAATGCACCATAAATCAAAGCAGATCAACAAAGGTCCCTATGAAGATTCAACAGATCTTCCAAAAGATCATTGCTGATCAAAGAAAGGGAATTAAATTAAAAAAACAGATTTCTGAACTGATTAACAGAGCTATTGGGCCTAGATATCGAGCAAAACTTTGCTGACATGATCCTGTCTCAAAACCATTAAGGCAGTTCCAGTCTGTGTAATCACTGAATCCAACAAGATCGCTGTTGAAGCACCAATAATTGTCGCTAAAACAACGGCAATCATTCCTTTGCCAAGCTCAGTAGATTGCTTCATCTTTTGCATGGTGTGACTCTAATCGCTGTAAACAATCTCTTCCATATCTGCCAACTAAGCATTGTTCTGAGTCAACAGCGATTGTGAGATTGATCACATATCAGGAGATAAGCCCTGCCGGCAAAAGCAGGCATTGGCCTCACAATCATCTGGAAATGCATTGGTTTTGCTGCTCATTCAGCAGCGCTGCCCTCCAGCAGGCGCCTTTGCGTACCTAAACAAGCCAAGCGTGCAGCAGCAGCAAAGAGAATTCAACTGCCCCAATAGAAATCTGTGGCACTCAATCGTACAAGGTCCGAGATTAGTCGGACAAGGCTAACTGCCCATAAGCATCATTAATGCTATTAGCAAGTCGTCATTGACATCATCGTATTCTCGTGAACCTAGGCCTACTATAGGCGCAATAGATTCCTAAGCATCACTCGAAGACAACCCATTCTTATCGAACGCCATACAGCGCAATAATCTCTGCAGAATTAACATTCTAAAAGGCAAGTGCTGAGCAAGCTTTGGTTGAACTTAGCTTGCTATAGCTGTCAATTCAAAGACAATAATTAATCCTTGCCATAGAGCCTAATCCAATCCAGTGTTCTGCATAAGTATTACAAGATCTCCTCCAATTACAGCTCTAAACATCTGGGACAATAGTCCAACAAACTAGAAGTTCACCTAGGCGAGGTCATTAGAGGCATGGAATCCACTCGCCTGAAGCGAATGCACGACAGTTACAAAGCGGACGCCCAACTCGATGAAGTGTTTGTCGTCCTGACGATCGGCGCCAGCATGATTGCCACCCTGGGCCTGCAGGCCAACAATGCTGCGGTGGTGATTGGAGCGATGGTTGTCGCCCCATGGATCGAGCCCCTACGAGCAAGTGCCTTCGCCGTGTTAATTGGCGACATAAGACTGTTGATGGATGCCCTCCTAAGCCTCTTCGTAGGAGTGATGATTACGATCGTGCTCTCCGTCTTGCTGGGAGAAGTCGCGAACCTCCCCAAATTGGGTTCGGAAGTCATGGACCGCACGAGTCCAAACCTGCTCGATCTAGGCATCGCCTTAGTCGCAGGTGCAATGGCCATATACGCAAAGTTGCGCAGAGACGCCGTGAGTTCCCTCGCCGGCACAGCCATTGCCGTGGCTCTCGTTCCACCGGTCTGTGTGATGGGTCTATTAATTGCCCATCAAAACTGGGCCGATGCCTTCGGGGCCGGCTTGCTATTCGCTACCAACCTGCTCGGCATTCTTAGCGGTGGGCTTGTGATGATGGCCTGGAAAGAGCCCTCCTTTCTTCAGCGACTGCGAGAAAACAATCTCAGCGCGGCCAAATTTTTAGTGACGTTTGGCCTAACAGCACTACTGCTGATCCCCCTAACCACACAGTTTGTGAGCCTTGTTGGCGAAAAGGATAGGGAGGAGACGCGCGACGAGATTCAACGCACGATTAAGACCTTCCTGAAGCGAGAGACCCTGACCTTCGGTGGCAAGGAGGCGAAGGCAAAAGTGGCAAACCTTGAGATCGCCTGGGACAAGAACCCACCAGAGATTCGTCTTTTGGTACTGGTCACCAATCCTGCACAGCCCAGCCTCAAGCAGGTCTCAGCTGTACAGAAAGAAATCAACAAACGCCAAGAGCTGGATTACCAACTCATTGTTCAACGCGTTGTTGTTGTAGAAGGTCCTCCAGAGGAACCCAATCTGATCAAAGGGGGAGAAGGGAAACTGATCAAAGATCCCACTCCAGAAGTCACCACAAATACCATTAAAGACACAGAAGAACAGTTTCAAATTCAAGAACTAGGCATAGATCAAGAGAACAAAGATATGCAACAAAGAGCTCATGAGGCGACAACTCAACCAGCAGAGGCCAAGACTCCCTGAAGACCTAAGACTTTGACTTTGAAGCTGATGCGAACATTGTTGTTTTGATTATTTCAGCAGCTCCCTGAGTTAACTGATCTGAGCTGATACAACAGAACAATCATAAAAAAAAGCCCCCTCTAAGGAGGGGGCTTTCAGGTTCAGCTGCTGCCAAACCTTTTATTTAGCAGGATGATCAGCCAATCGCAGGAGCAATCAGAGCCACAGGTGTGGACTCAGCAGCTGCCAGGTCGAGAGGGAAGTTATGAGCATTACGCTCATGCATCACTTCCATACCGAGGTTGCTGCGGTTGAGCACATCAGCCCAGGTTGGTACAACTCTGCCTTGGGCATCGAGAACCGACTGGTTGAAGTTAAAGCCGTTCAAGTTGAAGGCCATCGTGCTCACACCCAGTGAGGTG
>NZ_JNBA01000009.1 GCF_000760295.1 Prochlorococcus sp. MIT 0701 | reverse complement strand
AGCACCATCGGTACCGATGCTTGCTCCGGCATCGGTTAGATGGTTTCCATACAGATCTCCTGCTTCTAGATCTCCAAGACTTGCTGCTGCAATACGGATGGTTCCTTCAACATTATCAATCTGTACCGCATTGGCGATGGGTAGCTGGCCGCCAATGGTGATATCCGATGCTTTAATCTCATCAAACAAATAAGGATCAAAGTTGATCGTGATATCTGCTGTTTCTAAGTTATATCCTGCTGCAAGGCTCTTGGCTGTGATATCCAACTGATAGATATCACTGAGATCAACAGAATCACCAAGAACGGCTAATTGCTTTCTTGCTGTTGCTTGTTCTGCTTCTTCTCCTTCTTTTAAATGCAGGCTATAACCCAGTTCGATATCACTAAACTCTGTTCTGGCTTTATTTGCTGCCCAGCTATTTGCAATATATGGATAGAGTCTTTCTTCTGCTCCTATATTGACCTCAATTTCTACAGGCAAAGGGGTGTCGTGATACAAACCTGATGTGTCTGCTACTCGAAAAGTTGCATAATTAATACCAATATCTGATTGGGAGGGCGTGCCACTAAGGTTGCCCTGGCTATCTAAAGACAGCCATTCAGGGGCTTCCAACATGCTGAATGAAAGTTGATCACCTTCTGGATCGATGGCACTTTCTTTAATTGAGAAAGAGTATGCATCTCCGATAACGGCATCCAAGCCTTTCGAATAGCCTTCTTGCCAGAAGGGTTGATAATTTTCAATATAATTGCGACCGTTGCCAATTAGTTCAAGACTTGTAACTCTAAAACCAGTACTAGTAGTATGAGAAGCGGCAGATTGGCTACCGCTTTTCGATGCTAGGGGAACTAATTCATTATTATTAAATGCGCCTCCTCGGTGTATGCGGCGAGTCTCATTTTCAACGCCTTCAGTCCATTCCTTTGCATTGCCAGCCTGATCAAATGTGCCGTAATGGCTTGGCTTATTATAGCTGCCAACAGGGATAACTCCTTCTTCACTATCGTCGTAATTAGCATCATCTATTGAAATCGTGTTGCTTTGAGTCGGATATAACCAATAGCCATTTCCGTCAACTCCCGTAGGGTCTCCGCTGTAATAAGCAGCTTTGTACCATTCGTCTTCATTCGCTATTGCGACACCGCCTTCTTCCCAACTGCTTATGTCGCGAGTAATGCTGTTGTTTTCGATGCCTGCAGCATCCAATTGATAAACCCCGTTTTCCGTATCTCCACTTGTCAGCCAATTTGTAAATCGCGCTGCATCCCAAAAATTAACGAAAGTAACAGGATCATTTTCTTTGCCTTCTATTGGGCTATAGGTAAATTTGCTATCACTTTTAGTTCGTAAAATGCCGCCAATTGTAGACATTTTGGAATAGTACAAATCATAATCATCAACTGAGGCTACATTGTTTAAAAATACACTATAATCTGAGTTGCTAACCTCATACTTCCCAATGTGATAGTCGTAAGCGACAGCACCAAATCCTGTTGAATCGCTAGCATTCCCTGATTCAATTACCTGTACAGAATCGATAACAACTTCCTGCAAATCATTAGTTGTTAGAGCGAATGATTCTTCATAGGCCAGGCCTCCTATATCAGTCGTTTTCAAGCGTATATTGAACGTTTCCTTGGATTCATAGTCCGGCGATATGTTGATCTTTAGCTGGTCACCATCAATACTGAAAAAGGTATTGTCTATGTTGCCCTCGCCTACAGCAAACGAATAATTGTGGGAATCATTTGCATCAGGATCAATACTGCTGAGCGTCGCGACAGAAGTTCCAGCTTCTATATTCTCATCGAACGAGCTGACCGATAGCGCTATATCTGTAGGGGAATCGTTAAGGTCACCAACAGAAAGCTCAAATGACTTCTCAAATGACAATCCTAGAGAATCAGTTGTTTGCAGGTTTATGTTATAAACATCCTTAGCCTCAAAATTAGGCTTTTCGTTAATCAGAAGCCGATTGCCATCGATGGTAAATTTAATATTATCGCTATCACCATTGCCCGCAGCAAAATCATAGGTGTGTGTATCACCAACATTAGGATCTACAGTTTGGAGAGTGGCAACAGAAGTGCCGGCAATAATATTCTCATCAAAGGTTAGGCTCGACAGATCAAGATTGGTTGGATTAACATTATCATCAAGAACATTTACTATGAAATTAACAATCTTCTCGTAGCCCTGAGCATTCTTCGCTGATAAGCTTATTTCATATTGATTATCCTCATCAAGATCAGTCGGTGATTCATAATCTGGCAAGTATAAAAAGCTAACCAATCCATCGTCAGTCACTTCAAACAGTGATTGATCGACTCCTAGCAGGCTCCAACCAACTTCCTGGTCAGCCGAAGCGTCAACCACATCCAGCTGAGTTTCTTCAACTATTGATACCACCTGGCTCTCAGCAATTCCTTCTACAGTGGGTGCGTTGGGATGCAACACCTCAAGCCGAACAGGATATGGAGTATCTGCATAAAGGCCGTGTGGATCTGTTACTCTAAAAAGTGCATAATTAATACCTAGATCTTCAGCTGTAGGAGAACCTGTGAGATTTCCATCGGTTTCTAATGACAGCCATTCAGGACCATCTAATAATTTAAACGAAAGTATTTCTGATTCCGGATCAACCGCATTATCAAGGATAGAGAACGAATAATCTTTTTCAACAACAGCCTCTCCTGTCGACCATTTATCAGCTTGCCATGCTGGCTGTTGATTTTCTATTGCTGAGAAGCCATTGCCGATTGGAGCCAAACTTGTAACTCGAAATCCAGTATTGTTATACTGAACGTTGTCTCCAATACTTCCTTGATTGCTAGAACGAGTCGTGGATTCGTTATTAGTAAATGAGCCCCCACGCCAACCTCTACTCGTAGAGGTTGGGATACTTTCAATCCACTCCCTAGCATTTCCAGCCTGATCAAAAGTACCGTAGTAACTAGGATTATCCGCGAAGCTGCCAACAGGGATAACTCCTTCTTTACTATCGCCGTAATTGGCATCATCTATTGAAATCGTGTCGCTTTGAGTTGGATATAACCAATAGCCATCTCCATCAGCTCCCGTATCCTCTCCGCTGTAATAGGCAGCTTTGTACCATTCATCTTCATTCGCTATAGCAACACCACCTTCTTCCCAACTGCTTATGTCGCGAGTAATGCTGTTGTTTTCGATGCCTGTAGCATCCAATTGATAAACCCCATTTTCTGTATCTCCACTTGTCAGCCAATTTGTAAATCGCGCTGCATCCCAAAAATTAACGAAAGTAACAGGATCATTTTCATGCCCATCAATAGTGCTGTAGGTGAAAAGCCCTTTTTTCCCATCTCGCGAGATGCCACCCTTGTCTGACATCTCTGGGTTGTAAAGGTTATGAGTATCTGTAGCAGCAACACTATTTAGGAATGCGGCATATTCTCTATTAGTAATTTCATATTTTCCAATGTAGTACGAATAAGGAACAGCACCATATTCGCTTGAATCAGCAACATTTGCTTCATCTGCGACCTCAACAGTAGGAATAATAATTTCTTGGCCTGAGACAGGAGTGAAGTCCCAAAGATCGCCTTCGATCACGTCGTCATCGGTCACCGTATCTATTCGCCAGTAATATTGTTGACCACCAATCAATGTTCCTGGATCAAAGATGTTGTTGGCTTGGCTACCTTGAAAAACTAAGTTGCTTTTATCTGTACCTAAATAGACGTTATTTGCGATGGAGTCTTTGCCTTCTAGCCACATCAAGTCGGCATCCGTTTTAACAGTGCCAGAGCTATCAAATGGAACTGGGGTCTTTGCTTTGTCGATCTGATGTCCAGGAATCCAATAGTTCAAATCACCGTATTCATACGCTCCAATATCAGGCTTTGCACCTACATACTCATCCGTATATCCAGCTAAAACAGTGCCTGCATCGATAAGAACTGAATGTTCTCGAGGCCTAAAGTCATAATTAGTAGGATCACGAAGTTCGTCTTCTAAATAAGTACCTCGATCTTTTCTTGATAAATTAGCGGTATTATCATCTTCATTAAGGACAAAAGTACTGTTTGTAGGTGTTCTTTTGAGGTTATTGTTGCCAGCATTATTGTGAACTATTGAATTAAAATTTCCACGGTAGGGATCTACTCCACGTGTGCCTTTAATTCTGTCTTCATGTTCTCTACTATCTTCAGGGTCGTATCCGTAGAACTTGTCATATGAAACCCCAAGATCATAGCGACTATTATTAAAGAGCGTATTGTTGAGAATAGTATGTTGGTCACCTTTTATTCGCAAGCCCCTTCGATTATCAAATACGACGTTATTGTGTATAGTTCCATCCGTTTTTCCTGGGTCGCCGTCAAAACGGATACCATTACGGCCAGCAGCATCATGAATCCAATTGTTTTTAACGATTGCCTCTCTTGAATTACCAGCTGGAAACTGAATAGCTGAATTGTCCCCGCTGAAGTGAAAGCCGTAGATATGATTATTATCGAATACTGCACCACGAGGCCCAAAAAGGCCTCCATAGCCAATAGTATGTACTGTCGAGCGACTCATCGTATAGTCTTGAGCCCTACTGTTATCTACAACACCAGAACCTCTAGCATTATTATGAAAATAGCTGTTGTTAATTAGGAAGCCAGAGCCTCCTTTGTTAAGGGTTAGAAAGGGAGTATAGGAATATGCAAATTCACAGCTTTCCCAGGAAAGATTTGCAATACCCGTTGTTTTAGCATAATTACTATAGTAGGGCGAATCCCCGGATTTAAGCATATGCCCTTCACTGGTTGAATATAAAAACTTGCTATCTTCGAAGCTAGTTTCTTTTACCTCCTCCAAAGTAAAGGAACCTGTATGTAGAGTTATTCCTTTAAAATCCAAGAATGAACTATCTTTTATTTCTAGAATATCGTTGTTGATATCATATGTACCTTTATCATGGGTTCTAGCCTGAATATAGGAATCATTGGGATCTTTATTATCGTCCAACCAAGCATAGAGTTCACTGCTGTCTACGTCGAAGAACCATTCACGCGGGCTATCCAATAGCTCCAGTTGGCCAGTTAAATAATATTTGATTCCTGTATGTTTACCCCATAAATCTCCATCAGACCAATCTAGTTCTAGTTCTTCTTCTTCTAGTGGGAAGTACGGAGATTTAGATCGAAGGTAAAGCTCAAAACTTTTATCTAATTCAAAAGTACCCTCACCTGCATTATGCGATAAAATCTGACCGCCACCTGGTGTAAATTTAGGAGCAAGCCATTTGTGGGGAATCAGCATTGCCCCCTCTACGCTGAAATCCAGATCTGCCAAGCTATGCTTGGCTTCAAGGTTTATATATTCACCTGTTTTATCTGGATTAGCATTAATTTCTGCACGAGCATTTAAATCCCAATAGCTATCTGCTGTTGGGTCATAGCCATTCGAATCATCTGGCTGATCCCAATCCTTCGTGATATTCGGCCAACGGGCTCCCGTTAGCATTTTGTCATCAAGGAACAGTTGCGAGACATCGAAGTCAACTGTTGTTTTCCAGATATTGCCTTCGTGAATTTCCCAGGGTGTTGTTATTTCCTTAGCCCCAGTGATTAAGACGTCTTCGCCTTGGTAACCTTTAAATGTAATTCGATTGTCCGCCGTTCCATGTATATCTTCTAAGAGTAATTTTTCGCGATAGATACCGCCCCGAATATTAACAACATCGCCTGCTGCAACTTTTGTAATCGCATGTTGGATCGTTTCAAATGGTGCATCAATTGTGCCTAAGTTGGCATCATCTCCATCATTAGAAACGTAATACTCAAACGAGCTATTAGCAGCATTTGCGGCCACCTGTGCGTCTGCGCTTGCTGTTAGTGCTGATGCCGTCGCAACAGGGCTCAAGCTGAGAACTGGATCGGGGCTGCTGCTAACGCTGGCTTGGCTGCCATTGCCAGACAGATTGCTGGCTTCGCTGTTTGGAGCAGACGTGTTAGCAGGGCTGGCATTGCCGTTATTAGTTGCTTCTCCATCAGCCGCAAAGCTTTCTTGGCCTGCATTGATGCTGGCCTGATCGTCTTGTTCGTTGCTGTGATCGAGGTTGCTCATCGCCGCAAGCCTCGCCAGCGGCTTAGAGCTTGCCCATGCCCATGCCCTTGCCCTTGCTCATTCCTATGCCCTTGGCCATGCCCTGCTTCCACTCGCGCCAACGCTGGCAGCTTGATCTGCAGGCAGGCTGATCCATCAAGGAGCTGTCTTGGCACCTTGTAGCAATAATCTGCGTGACCGGGAGAGTGCACCTTAAAAGCAGTCAATTGATATAACTTCATTATTGTTTTAAGATGAAGTGCCTTTATTTGGCAATCTTTTGCCAGAAGACTTATTCACACCCCATGCCTAATAGGTAATGCTAATACTGGGATAGTAGAATGCCTATGATGCTCGTTTTGGCTTGGGCCTCCCCCTTTAACTGGTTGTCTGGAGATAGCCGTGATTCTTCTGCATTCATAGGCCTTTTCTTTTAGAGGTAGAAGGTCATGATTGAGGTTGTGGTTGAGTTCATCGACCAGCACTAATGGGCGTTGGTTTGCTTAGAAGCTTTGGGAGACTAAGAAGGCCGATGTGCTTTGTCCCACGCACTAGCCGCCATGCTTCCTCTTGATATCAGTAGTGTTGAGCTAATACCAGATGAGATCGCACGTTTCTCACGGCACCTGATTCTTCCTGAGGTGGGGCTAGCAGGACAGCAGCGGCTCAAGGCTGCCTCGGTGCTCTGCGTCGGCATCGGGGGACTTGGCTCTCCGATACTGCTCTACCTAGCCGCTGCCGGTGTAGGGCGTCTGGGTATCGTTGATTTTGATGTGGTGGATCACAGCAACCTGCAGCGTCAGGTGATTCACGGCACAAGCTGGCTTGGCAAGCCGAAAATCGAGTCGGCAAAAGCTCGCATCCACGAGATTAATCCCCATTGCCAGGTGGATCTTTACGAGATCGCCCTCACTAGCGACAACGCTCTCGACATCATCCGGCCTTATGACATCGTTTGCGATGGTACGGACAACTTCCCTACTCGCTATCTGGTCAACGACGCTTGCGTGATGCTGGGGAAGCCCAATATCTACGGTGCAGTCTTCAGGTTTGAAGGTCAGGCTTCGGTTTTTAATCTCACTAGAGATAGTCCTAACTACCGCGATCTTTACCCCGAACCGCCACCGGCAGACATGGTTCCTTCCTGCGCAGAAGGTGGTGTCGTTGGAGTGTTGCCTGGCATCATCGGCCTGATCCAGGCCATCGAAACGGTGAAGATCATCATCGGGGTCGGGACCAGCCTCAGCGGCAGGCTTCTACTATTCGATGCCCTAAAGATGAGCTTCCGCGAGCTCAAGTTATGCCCTAGCCCCGACAGCCCTGTAATCGATAGGCTGATTGACTATCAGAATTTCTGTGGAATGGGCAACATTGCCCCGGAGGCAGGCGCGGTGGAGAGTATTAGTGTCAGCGATTTAAAAGCGCTGCTCGAGAGCGGTGCAGACGACGTTTTGCTAGTTGATGTGCGCACCCCCAAGGAAGCGGAAATTGCCACTATTGCCGGGTCTGTGCTGATACCCCTTGATCAGATCGAGAGCGGGAGTGCTATCGAGCAATTGCGCTATTTGGTCAAGGGGAAGCGACTTTATGTGCACTGCAAGCTGGGGGGGCGAAGCGCCAAGGCCCTGATCGCTCTCAAGCGTGCTGGTATCGAGGGCCTCAATGTGGCAGGTGGCATCGACGCTTGGAGCCAGGAAGTTGACCCCTCGGTGCAACGCTACTGAGATCAGCCTGCATCCCTCTGGCTCGTCCCCCATGCTCATGCAGGGCAACCTATTCCAGTTGAAAGTTGGTGATTGACTGAACCTCTAACTCGCCGGGTCGGGAGGAAGGCTGTCGCGGCTTGCTTCTATCTGCCCGCTCGTGGCCGTGTCATGCAAGTCGCCTTGATCAAGCTGTTTTATCTGCTGGGCTTCTAGAAATAAGAGTTTGAACCGTTTTAATTCCCATATGATCGAGTCTCGATATTGGCTTTGATGGGACAGGAATTAGTTGAAGGTGTTCGAGAAGCGTTATTTATTCAGTAATCCACGCCTCGCTTGAGGTCTACGCCCTGTTCGGCATAGTGCTTGTGGCACACCATTTCTGAGTGGACGCCGGCCAGATCGAAGTAGGCAGGTTGGTTTTTGCAGCGGCCGGTGATGATCACTTCGGTTTCAGCCGGCTTGCGCAGCAGGGTCTGAACAATCGGCTCCACAGGAATCAGTTCAAGATCCACGCTGGGATTGAGTTCATCGAGGATGACAGTTTTATAGAGCCCACTGGCGATGGCGGCTCTGGCAATTTCCCAGGCGCGCTCTGCTTCGACGTAATCGATCGGTTGTTGTTGACCTCGCCAGACGATGGCATCACGGCCGGAGCGAAGATGATCAACAAGGTGGGGATAGCTTTCTCTTAAGGCGGCAATCGCAGCGTCTTCGGTGTAGCCATTGCCACCTTTAAGCCACTGCAAGATCAACACGCGATGGCTTTTGTCTTGGCTGATGCCACGGCCAATGGCCTGTAGAGCCTTGCCTAGGGCACTGGTGGATTTGCCTTTGCCTTCACCGGTGTAGATCTCAATTCCACCGGTGGTCATGAAGGGAATGACGCTGTCATCCTGAGGCTCCGGCCGACGATGGGCGCGCATTTCGGAATGCAGATCGGCTACCTGAACTAGGGCTCGTGGAGCGGCACGTCCGGTGACGATGATCTCCATGCCGTCAGGTCGGTCGGTGAGTGTTTTGACCACATCGTCAACAGCCAGCAGGCCTAGATCCAGCACGGGATTGAGTTCATCAAGCACAACGACTGAATAGAGGGCGCTGGCGATGGCTCCCTTGGCGATATCCCAGCCGCGTTGGGCTTCTTGGCGATCAAAGCGGGTAGCGTCCTCGGCGATGAAAAATGCACCCCGACCAGTGCGTACTTGGTCGATCAGGTGAGGGAAGCCCTGTTGCAGTGCCTCAATAGCAGCATCTTCGTCGTAGGCCCGGCCTGGGCCTTTTAGGAATCGAAGCAACAGCACCCTGGTTCGTCGTTGCTCGCAGATGCCGAGCCCGATGGTGCGTAGGACAACACCAAGAGCGGCCTGACTTTTACCTTTTCCCTCGCCGTCATAGATGTGCAGTTGGCCATGACTGCGTTCATTGCTTTCGGCTGCGGTCGCGATGCCAATCCCACGTCCTCTTCTGCCGCTTGATGTTTGGCGATTTCTGGGTGTCTTGGATGCTGCCGTCTGCGAAGCCATTGACGGGTCCTCTACGGTTGGAGCTTAACGAGATCGATGGGCTGAGAAGGTGGTTGCTGGGACGGCTGGTGCAGCGGTGTTTCGGCAGTTGGAACCTTTGCCGGAGCGGGAGTATGCCCAGTTGCAGATGTTGCGCAAGCGTCTTGCCAGTTTTGGACGCGTTTGTGTGGCCTATTCCGGTGGAGTTGATAGTGCACTAGTGGCAGCGATTGCGCGGGAACAACTTGGCCCCCAAGCCTTTGCTGTGACAGGGGTTTCTCCTGCACTTGCCCCTGAGCTTCTCGATGAAGCACGTCAACAGGCTGCCTGGCTTGAGATTCGTCACCAGGAATGCATGACTCAAGAATTGGATGATCCGGCCTATAGCAGCAATCCCACAGACCGTTGTTTTGCTTGTAAGCGTGAATTACATCGGCATCTGGGTCCGATTGCGCAATCAGCCGGTGGAGCTCAGGTGGTGGATGGCGTGAATCACGACGACTTGGGAGAGCATCGGCCTGGCATTGAGGCGGGCCTTGAGGCGGGTGTGCGTTCTCCGCTGGCTGAATTGGAGATTGGCAAGGCAGGTGTACGTCAGATGTCACGAGCTCTTGGATTCCCTTGGTGGGATAAGCCCGCGCAGCCCTGCCTGGCATCACGTTTTCCCTATGGCAATAGCATCAACGCTCAACGATTGCGTCAGGTTGGTCTGGCTGAAGCCTGGTTAAGAACGCTTGGTTTTGCTGAGGTGCGAGTGCGCAGCCAGGGCTTGGCTGCACGCATTGAAGTTCCCGCTGATCGGATTGAGGATGTGGTGCTTGAGTTGGATCGTGAGCAGGTCGTCGCGCATTTCCTTGCGCTGGGTTTCACCTCCATCAGCCTTGATCTGGAAGGTTTGGTCAGTGGCAAGCTCAATCGCACTGGCCAAGTGCATTGAAGGCTTGCAATGGCTTGCGGCTGTATCCCTTTCGCGACTCCTCTTGACTGAGTTGCTATCGGGGGATGATTGAACTGGCTGCTGTGGCTGATGTCATGGGCCACAAGCCTGAAAGATTGTTGTTGCTGCTCAACCAGCTGGGCGAGTAGCAACAACAGCTTGATTTGGAGATTGAGAGGGAATCAGCTAGCTAGAGCTAGCTCTGCCGGCTTTGGAGTCACGATGGCTAACAAGGGTGGCTGTTGAGATGCCCCTATCCCTTGTCCGTCTGCATCTTGATAACGCAGGAAAAACTGATGATTGCTTCAGTTTTGCTTTGAGCTTGATTCAGGGCGAGCAGAGCGACTATTAGTCGTCTTCTTGGTGCTTGGATGCTTGCGGTCAATCAGGTTTTGTTGGCTATGGGGCTTTGCGGCGAGGGATGCCTCAAGGCGAAGCACCTCTGCCTCATGAATGGCTGTGTTCTTATCCAAGTGTTCAATGCTGTTTGGGTGTGCTGGTGGCAAACCTGCGGCTGCGCTTCTAGCTCGCAAACAATACAGACTTTTGCCGAATCAACCATGAGCATTTCTGCACATCAAATTCCAGCAGCTAGAGAGGCTGCACATGGGAGGGAGAATTAGCACTTTTTCCTACTGAACGCCCTTTCCTTCTCGGTGAAAACCGGAACTTGAAGACCGAGGTCTTAGATGCCCTGACAACTAGTCCTGGACTTGAGGGCCTCCAACGCGGGTGCCCTTCTTCATGGCAGTTATTTTCTCTACTTGCAGAGAAAACGCACATGTTTTTGATGCTTGTGCTCAAACTCACGGCTGGCATTGAGCCAGGTCACTGCGTTTTTAAAGAGGTTGAGTGAATCTATTGATAGCGGTGAAGGATGAAAACAAAAAGTCGCCACCGCCCCAGGGGGAGAAACTAAATAAGCAAAAGCCCCGCTCTAAGGCGGGGCTTTTTGATGTTTGTTGGCACAAACCCTAAACAGATGAGTTCTGCAGTTGATGTGGCCTGATAGCTGTAACCAGAAATCAACCAGATAATGAGTGACCTTTTAAGCGCTCAATCCCAGTGCAGCATTCCCTTCGCCTCTCCTTATCGCTCACTGGTGCTGCGGCTCTTGCTTTAGTCAACACACCCATCCAACCAGTAGCTGCTCAAGAAGAAGACGGCAGTGCAGCAGATCTCGGCGTGATGGAGATCAACCTCAAGGATGCTGTGCGCTTCAACTGGGGTTTTCAAGGTGCATTGCAAGGAGCAGGAACGCCTAACCAAGCAGGTATTGGCGCGTTTCTGCCGATAGCTGTTGGTGAGAACAGTGTGTTCTTTGCTGATGTTCTGCTCAATGCCAACTTTGCTGATTACGGCGGCACCAGCAGCATCGTCAATACAGAGGTTGCTGGTACCACGATCAGCACTTCAACTCGTTTGGGTTACCGCTGGCTAAACGGAGACCGCTCTTGGATGGTTGGAGTGAATGCTGGCTATGACAGCCGGCCGATGAATACAGGCAATGCTGATTCAGGTGTCACCCTCTACGACAAGGAAAGTGCTTTCTTTCAGCAGATCGCAGCAGGTTTAGAAGCAGTATCTGATACCTGGAACTTCAATGCCTATGCCCTTATCCCTGTTGGTGATACAGAGCAGCAGCTAAATAGAGCCTTTCAAGGCGGAGCGCTTGATACCTATGGCCTTGATGTTGGTTATTTCATCACCCCTGATCTCAATGCCTCTGTTGGTTATTACTACCAGCAAGGTGATCTTGATGATGCTGATGGTTCTGGTGTGCAGGTTGAGCTGGATTATCTGATCGCTGATGGTTTAACAGCTGGCATCAATGTTTCCTATGACGAAGCCTTTGAAACCAGAGTTTCAGGAAACATCAGCTATCGCTTTGGTAGTAATAGTTCAGCTGCAGAAACCAAGAAAAAAGCATGGCAAAAGCCAACCATTCAAGCCTTATCTGAAGCCGTTAGGCATAGGAATATACGCGTTCATGATTCAAGCGAGGGCTGGCCTAATAAGTGCTATACCAAATCGACGTATACGTTGGATGGGCACCACTGTAACCCTACGGCGAGATGAGAGCGAGGGCTGGCCTGACAACTACGGCTGGGAAGTCGTTAAATAGTACTGGCCCATCTCGGATTTAACGTCTCATCAAAACTCTCATAAAAGCAGCTAATTAACTATTAAATACCTGGCACTAATATCGCTCTGGTAATTCTTCCATTGGTGATTCTGCATTGGTCAGTTCCATTTAAAATATTTAGCCACAGTGAACTCAGCCCCTGCGTTTAATACGTTTATTAATAGGCTTATTTGCTCAACCTGTTCACCTCAGCAATAGCCTTGAATCACCATCGCGGATGCCATTGGCTTTTCTAAATCTCACCACAACTTGATGCCAATCTTCTGGAATTTGATTGAGCCTGATGTTAAAGGCAAACGGTAATTTCTGCTGTCCTGGTGAGACCCGGTTCTTCTTGCAATGACTGCTTCTACCTTTTTCAACCAGCCGTTTCAGCTTCCTTGAGCCCCAATGGCACCTTGAGCCGCTTTTGCTTTGGTGCCGGTAGTTCTGGCAAAACCATGCATACCGTTTGGAGCAAGCTTTCAGGCTTGATGCCAGTTGCAAAAAGCTGGGGTGCTACTCACTGATGCCATCACATTCCAACCTGCCGTAGTTGGCATAGTTGCTGTAATGATGAATCAAATAGAAAATTACTGCTCTCTTCGCTGATAGAAAGTGGTGAGGCCTATTTAGAAAGGGCTGCTGGAACTAACAACTCTTTAGCTTGAATGAAGGCTTCAATGCTTTTGAGAAGAGTATAGAGATGATGGCTAATCCCTCTCCATCGTTTTGCCCAGGCTTAATATCCTCTTGTATGCATCCATATACATTGCTAATGGCTGAGAGATGGAGAGTAAACCGAACCTGTGTTCATGCTAAATCATTCTCTCGCTCCGGCATTTATATTTACTAGGCTCTTATCTTCCTTGTCTAAATATCCAGTGTTAGTTGTGGTTGTAGATAAGTGGTTGGAACGACTTAGTCAAATGGTTAGAACGTTGTGGTCACTCTTTCGCTAGAAAATTTCTCTGTATTCAAATACTTTTCAATACTTGCTATGAAGCCTACATCGGAACTGCTGAAGGAGTCTCAAGAACAGCTCAGTCAAACAGAATTAGCTATCCAAGACCTAGAAAAAATGCTAGGGCTCATGAACAAAAGGTTTGATGAGCTCAATGGAATGGTGATTGGGTTGGGGCAAGTTCTTACTTTAGAAGAGAGAAAGAGAGACGATGATCGGAAAAGGGAAGAGCAAAGGTTGAGGTTAGAAGAAGAGCATTTGGATAAGTTTGAGCAGAACACGAGGCTTGACTAGTCACCAGCCTCTGAATCTCAAGCCACCACTAACCGGAAGATGGATGAATGGGTCAATGTGAGCAGGCGTGAGATACACCTTGTGTTCTAGAAGTGCCCGTGACGACCACTCAAGCGCTTCAGTATTGGTATTCAGCAGCTCGCTCTAGCTGATTAAGCCTTTGGATGGCGTATTGCGGTCGCTAGAGCTGCTGGTGTTTCCCGTTGGAAGCTCTTTAATGCATGGCTTTTGGCACCAAGTTCCTGGCGTAAGAGCTCACAAGCTCGTTCCGGCATCGTTTGATCGCCGCAAGTGAAGACATCCACCGCGGCATAACCATTCTCAGGCCATGTGTGGATGGAGAGATGCGATTCAGCCAGCAGGGCAAGCCCTGTGACCCCCTGAGGTTCAAATCTGTGAGTGATGAGATTGAGAAGAGTGGCACCAGCACGCTTCGCTGCTGTTGTGATCGTGGTTCTCAGAAAGGCTTCGTCATTGAGCTTGGTGTGATCGCAGTCATAAAGCTCGAGGATGCAGTGCTTGCCCACCATGTCGGTGGCGCTGTGATTGATGGAGCTTGCGTTGTCTTGGCAATCGGTGTCTTCCCATCCTGGATTGGGATGCAAGCAAGACAGGGTTCTCTCCATCAAGGCAATAAAAATCAGCTCGCCACCTTAGCGGACCTCTTCCGAGCGATTCAAAGATCCTGCTTCGATGATCTGTGATCGTTGTTGCCATTCATCCTGGAAACCCTCCAAATGGGTCGCGCTAACGAGGCACTGATGCTTCTCTCCGACAGCCTCCAGCAGCAGTAACTGTCTGCCGGGATCAAGTTCCGCAAGAACGTCATCCAATAACAGCAGAGGGGGTTCACCGCAGAGTTCGCCTACGAGTTCTAGTTCGGCAAGCTTGAGTGCCAGCACCACGGTTCGTTGTTGCCCTGCTGAGCCAAAGCGGCGCGCTTCTGAATCGTTGAGCAGCAATCTCACCTCGTCGCGATGAGGACCGATCCTGCAGCTCCCTAATCGTTCCTCCTCGCTGCGCTGGCCTAGGAGCTGCGTTTCGATCGCCAACCGCCAAGGCTCTTCCTCTTCCTCGCCTTCCAGTTGGCTGCCTGGCTGATAGTCGAGTCGCAATCGTTCCTTGTGCTTGCTGAGGGTTTCTTGCCATCGGGCTGCGAGTGGTTCAAGGCGGGCGAGAGCTCGACTGCGACGTCGATGAATGCGTGTGCTGACTAAAGCCATCTGTACATCGAAGGCATCCAAGAGCGAATCACGCTCATGAATCGGGATATGGCGCCACTGACGCCATAGCTGGCTTCGTTGACGCAGCAGCTTGTTGAAGCGACTGATCAGATCTGAATAGATCGGTTCAAGTTGTTGTACGACGCGATCAAGCCATTGGCGCCGCAGGGCAGGTTCGCCTCGAACGAGATTGAGATCGAGAGCGCTAAACCCCACGCAACGCAGTGGACCAATCAGATCCAATTGGCGGGTGAGCGTTTTGCCGTTGCGGCGGGCTTGACGACCTCCTTGCCGTCGTAATTCCAGTTCGAGCTTCTCAGTGTCATCAGCGATGGCGCGAAGCAGCGCTCGCTGTTCTTCCCAGTGGATCAAGTCTTGGTCGCTGCTGGCGCGATGCGAGCGCAGGCTGCCGAGCAGCTCTACGGCTTCGAGAAGGTTGGATTTACCGATGCCGTTGGGGCCAATGACCAGCAGACGATTTTCCGTCAACTCCAGCTGAAGCCTGCTGTAATTGCGGTACCCCTGCAGTTCGAGCTGGTGAAGCCGAATCGGTCTTGGAGCGGCATGAGGTTAAGGTACCTTGATTGAGGGGGCTTGAGAGTTGCTCTCATATAGCGGCATCCAGCCGATATTTGTGGGCATGTAGCTCAGTTGGATAGAGCATCAGATTCCGGTTCTGAGGGTCGGGGGTTCGAGTCCCTCCATGCTCGTATTTGCTTTAGCTCCCACACTCTTCAAGCGTCGTCAGTGGCATTGTTCAGCTGAGGCGCTGATCTCAATTCAGGTTGTAGTAGGCCAAGCAAAGATGGCCAGAGTGCTGCACTTCTCTCGCCATGCTTGGGTTACAAGCGTGGTTTTGATCGCTGCAGGAAGGATCCGATAACGATGTTGACTCGACGACTTAGCGGAGTCGATAACTCATTGCTCGTATGCCATCAGGATCAACGATGAAGCCTTGATCCTTCAATGCTTGGAGGGAGTTGGCAGGTGCCAATATTGAGATGCTGCAACCAGGCAGAATGCGGCGCAAATTCTCAAGCGCTTGATGCACGAGAACTGCAAGCAATTGTCCTTGTAATGAGCCGGGTTGGGCGACGAGATTCCAGAGGTTGACATTGAGGCCATGGTCGCTTGTGGCGCGCACAAAACCAACCAGGGTTCCGTTTGCTTGTTCGACAATGCTTAGATGCCAAACGCTTCGCTCAAAGGCCAGGGCCCATTGCTCTGGGGTGTGAGTGGCTTCTCTACAACGAGCGAGAAGTTTGTTGAGTGCTCGAGGATTGGGTGGCTGTTCAAGGTCGAGCCGGAAGCCGGGGGGGAGTTCGGGCTGTTGAAGAAAGGCAAGCAAGGTGGTTTTAACCGGTGTTGCGCATGCCTGCAGCAATGCCGTTAATGGTGAGCAGTGCGCCTCTTAGCAGTTCGCTGCGGCTGTAAGTGCGACCATCGCCAGCCTCGTTCATTGGTGGCTGCCGGTTCTGATCACGCAGTTTGCGAAGCAGGGCCACTTGCAGAAAACCAAGTGGCACGATCGTGCGATTGCGAAGATCTACTGATTGCTGTAGGGCGGGATCGGCCCCGAGCAACCTGGGTTGTCCTGTGATGTTTAAGACCAACCGGCGGGTGAGGCTGTACTCCGTTTCGATGATCTCGAAGATACGGTTAAAGGCTTCACGGTAATCTTCGCTGCCAAGGCTAGTCATGTAGTGATGGGCCAGGTCTAGGTCTACTTTTGAAAGGGTCATCTCCACCTTGGAGATCAGCATTCGGAAGAATGGCCAGCGTTGGTGCAGTCTGCGCAGAAGGTCAAGCTGGTCAGCGTCTGATTCGACTTCGGCGGCTAAGGCTGTTCCCACGCCAAACCAGCTCGGTAGTAGGAAGCGACTTTGCGTCCAGCCAAAGACCCAGGGGATCGCTCGCAGGCTAGAGAGGTCCTTGGCGCCGCTTTTGCGTCGAGCAGGACGGCTGGAGATTTGCAATTTGCTGATTTCTTCGATCGGCGTGACCTGTTGGAAGAAGGCCACCAGATCAGGGTTGTTGTGGACGAGGGCCCGATAGTGCTCACGTGAACGGCCAGCCAGTCTGGTCATCAGTTGGTTCCAACTTGGGGTGGCATCCAGCTGGTTGGTTACCAGACTGTTCTGCAGGACGGCCGTTGTGAATGTTTCTAGGTTGTAAAGGGCTAGCTCGGGCAGGCTGTATTTCGATGCCAGCACTTCTCCCTGCTCAGTGATCTTGATTCGGCCGCGCACGGTTCCGCTTGGTTGGGCAAGGATTGCTTGGTAGGCGGGGCCGCCTCCTCTGCCAACAGATCCACCGCGTCCATGGAACAGGCGCAGAGCCACACCCTGGCGGTTAGCTAGATCTTGCAGGGCAATTTGGGCTTGATGGATCTCCCAATTGCTGGAGAGAAATCCGGAGTCTTTGTTGCTGTCCGAATAGCCCAGCATCAGCTCCTGCAGAGGTTGGACCTGTTCACTGACACGAGGGAGCAAATTGCGGTAGACAGGTGAATTCAAAAGTGCCTCCATCACTGCTGGAGCCCGCTGGAGATCCTCTACGGTTTCGAAGAGGGGCACCACAAGCAGTTCTGCATGGCCAGCCGCCGGATCCACGAGGCCGGCTTCTTTGGCTAGCAGCAGCACTTCGAGTAGATCTGAGACTGAGTGACTCATTGAGATCACATATGTGCGGCAGATTCGGCTGCCGAATTCCTCCTGCAGTCGGTGCAGCATGCGAAACACGGCCACTGTTTCTGCTGTACTGGGCGACCAGATAACGGCAGAGGGGATCAGGGGGCGGCGAGTCTGTAGTTCCTCCATTAACCATTCCACCCGCTCACTTTCGGGCATTTCGCCATAGGCCTTAGGGAGGTTTAGGTAACGGGTTACTTCGTCGAGAGCATCGCTGTGGCGATTGCTCTCCTGACGGATGTCGAGGCTGGCTAGTGAGAAAGCGAAGATGTGGACCTGATTTAAGAGGGTATCCAGAGGCTCACAGCTCAGATCTGTGCTGACCAGGCTGTTGCGGATCAGTTCCAGGTCGCTGCGGAATTCTGCTACTGATTTGTAGTGAAGGGCTTCTCCCGCACTAATCACATTGGGGCTGGGGTTGAGGCCTTCTGGTGGGGTTTGCCAGCCTGCTTCGGCCAATTGCTGGTTGCGTTGTTGAGTGAGTTTCAACCTCTCCAGGGTGTAGCTGAGTTTGAGGCGGTAAGGCTCGAGTCGATAGCGGGCTGCCCGTTCCTCGTAAACCTCGGGGAATCGAAGCCGGTCCATTTCCAGGGACTCCAACAGTGGAGTGCTTACCTGGCTCCATTGCATGGAGATGCTGAGTTGATCACGGAGGCTTTGAACGGCATTGACATAGCGCTCCAGCATCAGCTGACGTTGATAACAGGCAGTGCGCCAGGTAATTTCTGGTGTAACGGAAGGATTGCCGTCTCGATCTGATCCAACCCAAGATCCAAAGGTGCAGAAGGCAGCTTGTGGAATGTGTACGTCCGGATAGCTCTCGGCCATTGCGGTTATCAGGCGTCGCCGTAGCTGGGGCATGGCATCAAAAAGCACCTGTTGGAAATAGTGGAGGGCGTAATCCACCTCATCCAGAACGGAGGGCTTGAACTGATGAAGCTCATCGGTACGCCACCAGAGCCTGATCTCCTCCTCAAGCTGCAGCCTCAGGATTTCTTTCTCAGATATCGATGTTGTTGGATCTGATTGCAACTGTTGCAACAGGCTTGCAACCCTGCGTTGCTTATGGCGAACGGTATGACGGACGATTTCAGTGGGATGAGCAGTGAAAACTAGGCGGATATCCATCTCCTGTAGAAGGGTCTCCAGCTGAGCTGGGGGCACGTTGAGACGGCGAAGTCGTTCAAACAGCTCCCTGAATGTGGCTGGGTCTGTCTGAGTGGCGAGTGGTGGAGCAAAGGGGTCATAGAGTTTGTCTTGGTCATTATTTCCTTTGCCAGAAGACATGCTGGCCAGGTAGCTGTCTTCCTCGATTCGTTGCTCGAGGATATTTACCAGTTGGAAATAGAGGGAGAAGGCGCGTGCTGCGGTGATCGCTTCGGCCAGGTCCATCTCTTTGATCAACAGCACGATTGCCGTGCTAGTGCTGTTTTCATCAGCCCCTTCAAGGGCCAAAGGTTCACTGAGTTGCTTAAGTCGAAGCAGTCGTTCTGCCTGATCCGGTGGACATTCGCTGCGTAGCACCGTTTGCCAAAGGTCTTCCACCAGTTCAAGGCGGTTCTGCAGTAAGCGTCCTGGCTGCTGTCCTTCCAAGATTGCCCTGGGCTGATCGCAATCAGGTTTTTGGGCGGAGGACTGCTGCATCGACGCGCTGGTGGACTCAGGTTTGGCCATGATCATCCCAAAATGGCCTCGGCTTTGCTTGTGTGGAGCTCTTCGGCGTTCATTTCGGCAATGCTGTCTTGAATGACAGCCTCCACAGACTTGCCATCGGCATAGTCTTGTAGCCATTGCATGGCTTGATTGCCCTTATTTAGGACTGCATGCAGCGGTGCAAGTTGTTCCTCCAGACCCAGATCTCTACTGATCGGAATGACTTCCTCCAACAATGTCTCGATCCAGGAGCGGCAAAGGATGGGGCTCCCATCTCGCCAGTGGTGCAGGGTTGCGTCCAAGCTCATTTGAGCGACAGCAGAATCATTTGCATCACAAAGATCAGCAAGTTCATCGGTGGTTAGTTGACTCACTTTCAGAGGATCCAGTTGGTTTGGGTTCTGAAGAAGGCTGAGTACTCGCAGTTCGATTAGGGCAGTCACTGCGAGCAGAACATCGGGATCGGTGATTAAGTCGCAGATGCGCAGCTCTAGACGGTTGAGTTGATAGGGGCGGCGAGGTCCGTTTGGCCGTACTGAGGTCCATAGATGACGCTCATTTTGCATCGTGCCAGTGTCTAGTTGTGCTTCAACCCAAGCGACATAGTCAGGATGGTTTTGGAAGAGTGGCACCCGCTCTGGAGTGAGTGGGAATTGCAGCCATCGCTGAGAGTGGCTCCCCGTGGGCTTGCTATCGAGGAAGGGGGAGCTTGCACTCAGGGCAAGAAAGAGGGCTGCTTCACAACGCACCAAGCGCAGTGCAGTAAATAGCAGCGGTAGATCTTCAATCCCTAGGTTGATGTGGACACTGGTGGTGACCACCCTGGTGCCGTAGTTGGCCTCAATCAAATCGTGATAAGGGTTGAGCGGATCAGAACGTTCAAAGCGATGACTGTCGCCCAGGCTGAGGGTGCTACCAGGAATCAAGGTGAGCTGACGTGGAACCAACCATTGACGCAGTCTTCGCCTCGGAGCCAACAGGGCTTCCCTCAATGGGCCGTAGTGTTGATTGGGCTCAGTGATGTATTCCAGATTTCGGTGGTCTGGTTCGGTGACGAAATCAGAGAGATCGCTTGCGGCGGCTGTTGCTACGCCGACGTGCTCACCGCTGAAGCGTCCTGTGAAAAGCTCCACTTCAAACCCCTTAAGTAGCAGCCTGGTATTCATGACTTGTGGGACTCGAGGCAGGCCAGGGCTGTGAGCATGCCCCTTGCCTTGTTGAGGGTCTCTTCGTATTCATTGGTGGGGATGGAATCGGCCACCACACCAGCGCCTGCTTGAACCTTGACTTGACAGCCGCCTTCAGGATGGGGGTGCACGATCATTGTGCGAATGGTTATAGCTGTATTCAGGGCACCGTTGAGATCTATGGACCCATACACACCTGAATAGGGTCCTCTTGAGTTGGGTTCGAGTTCATGAATGAGCTGCATGGCCCTGATTTTTGGGGCGCCACTGACTGTGCCTGCTGGGAATGAGGCCATGAGTAGATCCCAAACATCCTTGCCTTTGGCAAGCAAACCTTCCACTGCACTGACGATGTGCATGACGTGGGAATATTTTTCGATCACCATCAGCTCTTTCACCGTCACACTGCCCGGCTTGCAAACGCGTCCAAGGTCATTGCGGCCAAGATCAACCAACATCACATGCTCGGCTCGTTCCTTGGGATCTGCCATCAACTCTGCTTCTAGATTTTGATCCTCCAGTTCGTTGCAGCCACGCGGACGCGTGCCGGCAATAGGCCGAAGGCTGGCCTTAATGCCATC
Organism: Prochlorococcus sp. MIT 0701; assembly: GCF_000760295.1. Lineage (GTDB taxonomy): Bacteria > Cyanobacteriota > Cyanobacteriia > PCC-6307 > Cyanobiaceae > Prochlorococcus. The sequence goes on along the minus strand of NZ_JNBA01000009.1, from coordinate 66,892 downwards.
GGCGACAGGCTCCGCCTTGACCATGACCTCCGGGCTTGAGCCAATCAGCTGCCAGTCGCCGAAGTCAAAGAAAGCCATATATGGAGAAGGATTCACCATCCGCAGACTTCGGTAGAGCTCAAGTGGCTGTTGAGGAACTCTGGTCTCGAGCCGTTGACTGATCACAAGCTGGAAGACATCACCTGCTGCGATGTGTTGCTTGGCCGTTTGAACTGCCTCCTCAAAGCCTTGTTGGCTGTAGTTACTGATGGTGGAAGGTGGAGATTGGCTTTTTGGTTGCCATTGCAGTGGTTGAATCGGCGCAAGTGGTTCCGCCATGCACTTTTCTAGGTCTTGAATGCGTGCTTGTGCCTTGTCCCAAGCGTCGTTAGCCGTTTGCTCCCCGCTCAGGTCTGCGTATGCCACGGCAGTGATGAGGCGTTTGACTTGGTCAATGATCAAGATGCTGTCCATCAGCATCCAGATGCCATCAGGTGGATCGTTGTTGTCCCTCAAGTGAACGGGCACTGTTGGTTCAACCCACTTGATCAGTTCAAAACCCCACATGCCATAGAGCTGGCCAAGGGGGGGTAGGCCTGGCAGGGTTGCGGAGCGATAAGGAGCAAGCCATTGCCTGAGGCCTTCAAAAGGGTTGCCGATGGCTTCATCGGTTCGTCCGTCTCGCCAACGACGTGTGAGCTGATTGCCTCGGCAGGTGGCGGTCCAAAGTGGATTGCAGGCCACCACACTCCAACGACCGAGCGTTTCCCCCCCTTCGACCGATTCTAGTAAGACCCCAGGGGGATTGCCTGCACCAACTTTTAACCAAGTTGTGAGAGGGGTCTCCAGATCCGCTGGCCAACTGTGGGCCAAAGGAATGAAATTGGCACCACTAGCAGCCATCTCAAAGAAATGGGCACGATCAGAGCTGAGCATGAGGGAATCTTCGCAGCTGGTGCCGAGTCGTTGAAGATCCCCGTACCCTTCAGGCGAAAGGAGTTCAGGCGTCGTATGTGTTGCGACCGCTGAATTTTAATTTCGCTGGATTGGCGTTTTCTCCGATCCGGCGATTGTTGAGGTTCACCATAACCCTCCCTTCATTGACTTTCTCGGGGAATACGCCGTCTTTTGGATGCAGGAATTCGGTATCACCGCCAGGGAAGACGCGATAAATTTTGTAGTCCTCAATTTTGGGTTTGAACGTACGCAGTTGAGTGCCTAAGGCGAGGCATTGTTCTTTGCGAGCGAAGTACATGAGGTTCTCGCCCTCATTCATTTCTGCTGCGCCGCCAGTGGGTAGTTCGAACACCTGAGCTGTTGAGCTGCTCCAAGTGATGGCGTATTTCTCTTCGGTTTCAGCGGAATTTAGAAGGCCCCCGGTGCTCCCTAGATACTTGGGATACTGACCTGTCAACGCCGTTGCTGTCATGAGTAACCTCGAGAATCGGCATACCGTTACTGGTGAAAAGTAGCACTGCGTTTTGTGCCCTATGGCACTGCTTGGCAGCAAGCTTCACACCCGTCAACATTGTGGCTTGTTTTGGAGCTCAAAGTTTTTCCTCAGCGATGGGAAAAAATACTGTGAGCCCTTTGTCCCGACGCTGTGTCAGCCACCCACCCAAGCTAGCAAGCATTCGTTGGGTTGCAGCTTGGCTGAGTTGCAGGCTGCCGGTTTTTGGATCCCAGCTCAGCACTGGGCCTAGATCAGCGTTTTGATCCTTACCGCTGGCTGCTTGCTCTTCAATATTGGGTATTTGGCTCAGGATTTGAAGCTTGAGGCGGTGGCCTGCAGGGCGAAGCGTGAGCGATAGGCTTCCACCTGCTGGCAGGCCGCGGCTCGTACGATCAATTAGTCCACCCAGCATCGGTTCAAGACGTCTTGGATCACTAAGTACCTCTGGTAAATCAGGAGAGATATCGAGCTGGAGCTCTACCCCGCGGCGTTCGAGCTGCTGGCACCAGGCTGGATGAAGCATTGCCAGCATGGCGCCGAGGTCGGTATGGGCGAGCATGGAGGCTTCCGGTGGCTGTCGTTGAAGTTCTGCGGCATGAAAGATCAGGCCGAATCGATCAATTTGCTCAGTGCACTCAGCATTGATCTGTTTGAGACGGTTGACTACGACACCAGGAAGGTCATTTCGCCGCAGCAAGGTGTGGATCAGGGTTCGGATTGTGGCTAGCGGGGTTCGCACCTCATGTGTGAGTGCCTCCAGCAGAATGAGTTCAGCACTCGTTTCTTGATTGGCTTCTCCTCTGGCTTTGGTCGGGTGTGATCTTTCAGCAAGCGGTTGCAGTGTGAGACTTGGGGCCATGCCGGCCAACCGTTCCGCAAGTCGAGGCCAGAAGATTTTTTCTAGTTCAGGGTTGCTTTGTAAAGGTCCTAGGTCTGCCAAAGCCTGACGAAGCTCAATGGCATGGTCAGGGTCTTCGCTGTTAAGTCTCAGGTCCAGCATCTTCAGGAGATCACTGAGGGTTTCTTGATCACTGCGCATCAGCAGATGGCGCTCTGCGGGTTTGCCATGCAGGGCCAGGGCAATTTGAACGTCCGGTGTGATGATCAGCAGAAGGGGCTCGTGGCCATCGCTCTGGCGCAGTGGCAAACGTTGATAGCCCCCGACGGCTGAATTGCTTCTCTCATGGATTGACCTCACACGACTGGGAGGTAAGAGCCCGCCCTGGGGAGAATGGAGGCTTTCGAGCTCGTCTGGTGCCCAGACCCATCCTTTTAAGCGTTCGAGCAGCCTTGGCTCGTAGAGCGCAGGCAAGGGTGCTGCCAGCCAAAGCCCCTTCTCAGGATTCATTGGCAGCAGGATGTCGTCTTGCAAGGTGTCCAGAGCTGCCCACCACAGTCGTCGAACAGTGGCTTCATCGACCCGGCCAGGAGGGACACCTTCTGCAAGTCGTTGTTGGATCGTGGTGAGCGAGATGGAATGACTCACCAGTTGTTGAGTCTTGTGTGGCCTCTGCGTGCCACCGAAAGACAGAGTCCAAGTGCTACGAAGTTCACCACCATTGCTGAGCGGCCATAGCTCATAAAGGGTAAGGGAATGCCAGTTACAGGACCAAGGCCAATGGTCATAAAGATGTTCACGACCACTTGGAACATCACCATCGTGGCGACTCCTATGACAACCAGTGATTCGAAGTCAGTGCGGGCTTCTCTGGCAACTTGTAGTAGGCGTCCCATTAGTAGCGCGAAGCCTGTTACGACAAGGATGGTCCCTATGAAGCCAGTTTCTTCCCCTAGGGCACTAAAGATGAAATCGGTGTGCTGCTCGGGGATGAAACGTAGCTTGGTGAGTTGACCTTGCAGCAGCCCTGTGCCAAATAGACCGCCAGAGCCAATGCCCACAGTGCTCTGCAGGAGGTGATAGCCACCACCTAGGGGGTCTTTGGTGGGATCGAGAAACAGCACCAGCCGTTCTCTTTGATAGTCCTTGAGGCCATGCAACCAAAGCCAAGGGGTGGTAACAGCCACGATTCCTTGCAACGCCAAAGTGAGCGAACTGGCTAGGCGTTTCCATGGCAGTGAGCGATAGGCCAGGAAACCCATCAGAGGGATCCATGCGCAGAGAGTCCAAGGCCATAGACCGGCAAGGAGTGCTGTCGCTAGAGGTGATAGGAGCAACAGGACCCATTCCCAGGGCATGCTGGACCAATAGAGCATTGTCACCAGCAAGGCGCCGAACACGAGTGAACTACCGAGGTCCGGTTGCAGGAAGACCAGTGTCCAGGGCACAGAAATCACGGCCAAAGGCCTCATCAGGTCGATGGGGCGTTCTATCGGGTGGCGGTCAAGTACTGCTGCCAAAAGGAGGATTGCTGAAAGTTTGGCGAATTCAGATGGCTGAACATTCACCCCACCGATGCTGATCCAACGCTGAGCGCCTAGGGCGGAGGTGCCGATGAGGCGAACGGCTACCAGGCTCAGAACAGTGAGTGCGTAGAGGGGAATTAATAGCGGGCGAAGCTTCTGGAGTGGCAATCTGGCCAGCAACAGAGCGACCAAGCATCCCAGTCCAGCGGTGATCCAGTGGTGATACCAGTCGGCGTAATCAGCCTGTCTTTGAGTGCTGGCGATCAGGACGCCCGCAAGGATCACCATGGCCAATGGCACCCCCCAGAGCACTAGATCCAGTTCTTTCCACCATCTGCGTAGATGCCCCTTAGAACGGAAGGAATTGCCACCATTGCGTCTCCGCCTCTGGCTTGAAAGCATGGTCAGCTGGCCTGGGAGGCGCAATCCAGAACTTGTTTGGCTAATTGCTTGAAGGCTTTGGCACTCACTGATTCGGGTCGGCTAAGAACGATGGGGCTACCTTCATTACCCCCCTCTTGCACAGGCATTTCCATAGGGATCTGTGCCAGCAGAGGGACATTATTTTCCATCGCCAGCTGCTCTCCCCCTCCAGAGCCGAATAGGGCGTAACGACGCTCTGGTTGATCGGGGGGGACGAAGGCGGTCATGTTTTCGACCACACCAAGCACGTTGACGCCCATTTGCTTGAACATTGCCAGCCCTCGGCGAGCATCCTGCAGTGAAACTTTCTGGGGGGTGGTGACAATCACCACCCCCGCAATGGGAACTGCCTGCGCTAGTGACAACTGTGCATCGCCAGTGCCTGGAGGTAGATCGACCACCAAAACATCCCGCTCCCCCCACAAAGCTTGATAGAGGAACTGGCGGATAATCCCGTTGAGCATTGGGCCGCGCCAGATCACTGGTTGGTTCTCCTCGATAAGCAGACCCATCGACACCATGGCTATCCCATGACTTTCGATCGGAATGATGCATTGCTCAGCACCGTTGCCGCTGACCTCAGGCGTGCGATCAGCGACTCCAAGCATGGTTGGAGTATTTGGTCCATAGATATCGGCATCGAGCAGTCCCACGCTTAGGCCCTCCTGGGCTAGTGCGCAGGCCAGATTGACGGCCACGGTGCTTTTGCCAACACCTCCCTTACCACTGCTTACGGCGACAATCTGCCGAACCCCTTGGATGGCCTGGGGCTCGGCAGATTGTCCATGGCCCGCCTGGCCTATAGGTCCCTGGCTGGCAGCTTCTCCAAGCTCAATTTGTACCTCACTGATTCCGTTGAGTTCTAGGAGCACTTGTCGAGCTTCTTGTGCCAATCGATCCCTTTGGCTTTGGGCAAATCCAGGCAAGGTGAGGCGGATGACGGCGCGAGGAGGAATGACACGGACCTGGTCAATCCATCCCATTTCAAGAGCCGAGCGGCCGCTGCCTGAATCCTTGACTTGATCAAGCGCAGTGTGTGCCTGCTCGGCCGTGGCCATGCCTTTCCTTCAGGTGAGAGGATCCTATGTGTGGACTCTCGTGACAGTTCTCAAGGGCGATATCTGTAAAAGACACAAAGACAGATTTGTCCTGTCGCAAAATACAACGCAATTCTATTACTGTTGTCTGCATGGTTCCTACTTTGATTGGCAAGGTTATGGGTGCTTCTGAGAATGTTGGCCAAGCTCCTCCTCCTCACTCGCGCGAACGTGCACGTGAGTTGGTACTCGGATTGCAAGATGAGATCTGTAATGAACTGGAGCGTCTTGATGGTGGCCAATCTTTTAGGACTGACAGTTGGGAGCGGCCTGAAGGTGGTGGTGGGCGATCCAAGGTGATGCGTGAGGGCAGAGTTTTTGAACAGGGCGGCGTTAATTTCTCTGAGGTGCATGGCGAGGAGTTGCCTCCATCGATCCTGAATCAGCGGCCTGAGGCAAAGGGGCATCCCTGGTTCGCTACCGGCACTTCGATGGTGCTACACCCGCGCAATCCCTATGTGCCTACGATCCACCTTAATTACCGCTATTTCGAGGCGGGGCCGGTGTGGTGGTTTGGCGGTGGCGCTGACCTCACGCCGTTTTATCCCTACCTGGAAGATGCCCGCCATTTCCATCGCGTTCACAAGCAGGCTTGCGATACGGTTGGACCGGAGCTCCACAAGGTCTTTAAACCTTGGTGTGACGAATATTTTTATCTGAAGCACCGTGGTGAGACCCGTGGTGTGGGTGGAATTTTTTACGACTACCAGGATGGATCTGGAGTGCTTTACAAAGGTCAAAACCCTGAGGGTCCGGCTGCACAGGTCTCACGGGAGTTAGGGCCTCATCCGAAGAGCTGGGATCAGTTATTTGACCTGGCCAAGGCTTGTGGGAAGGCTTTCTTGCCGGCTTATGTGCCGATTGTGGAGAAACGTCAGGAGCAGACCTATGGCGATCGAGAGCGTCAATTCCAGTTATATCGCCGTGGGCGATATGCGGAGTTCAATCTGGTCTGGGATCGGGGCACGATTTTCGGATTGCAAACCAATGGCCGAACTGAGTCGATCTTGATGTCTTTGCCACCACTGGCTCGTTGGGAGTATGGATATGTCGCACCAGCTGATTCAAGGGAGGCTTTGCTCACTGATTTGTTTACTCGACCTCAGAATTGGTTTGAGGATTCGACGTTGGATGAGCGTTGTCGACCTCATCAGGCGGTGGATTAGAAGACGTCTTTCCACGTACTCCCAGCATCAAAGCATCGGTGACTTTAAGGGCGATGGCTTGAATGGTTGCTTCTCTGGTTTTGGGGTTGCGGAGATTGGCCTCCAGAATCCCTTCCAGCATTCCGATCTCAAGGATGCTGATGCCGCGTCGTGGTCCACCAAGGCCTCCCCGGAAGAGTCTGGGAAAGCGGCCGAAGCTCTGAGCAAGACTTTCATCCACTCGGTTGAGGTTGCGATTTAGGGCCGGGATCAGTCCAGATCCATATCCATGCGGGCTGTATGCATCGAAGTGAATCTCAAGGATGTAGTCGCCTTGCCTGGAAAGGCGGCGAGCTACTGACCAGTTGGTACGTGGATCACTCGCTTTAGCAATTGAGAGTGCTCCTGGGTCGTAGCCGATGATATTGAGTCCTTTTTGCTTGCTGAGGGCAACGACTGCATCGCGTACCTTCCGGTTCCAAAAGAGTTCGTCACGCATGTGGGGACTCATCGGTGTTGCGCCTCTTCGATCAACTGCAGCACCAGAGGTGCCAGATCCATGCATGTCTTGGGAGTCGGCATGTCCTGCCATGACCACAATCTTTAACCAGGAAGACACAGGTTGGCGACCTACCCAATTGCCCCTTAAGCGCGTGCGGGGACCGATGTTTAGTTCTGCAATCGCTGGCGAAGGCGATGCTTCTAATGCAGTGGCCGGGCCAAGCAAGCTGATCCCAAAGCTGAAAGCTGTGCTCAGAAGCAATAGGCTTCTGCCTCTCCAGATGAGATTTGAAATCACTCAGATTGGAGAGGAAAGAAGAGAGCCGTCGCTAGCCAGCTCAAGGCGCTGGGAGAGTTCTAATTCCATGGCAATCAATTCGTCGCGATGGGCCCTCAGCCGCAGGGTGCTGCCTTCGTCGTCGTTGGCGCTGATTAAGCGAAGTTCAACGGCTTCAATGCGGTTAGCACGTTTGCTATAGATCAATCCTGCGAGTGGGCCCAGACCAATAAGCAGAAGCGGCCACCAGTCCAGTACGGGATACAGCTGGCGGACAACCAGTCCAAGGCAGCCTGAACCAACTGCAGCGTATAGGGATAACAGGACTGCCAGCGATTGGCTGGAGGCAACGCTTCCACTGAAGCGAAGTAGTTGTCTATCAGCATCGCCACTATCTTGCTTCCAGCCTCGTTCCTCCAGCCAGTGGATCATTCCATTGAGGACCTCTAGTGGGGGCCGCGGTGAGTGAACATCTACAACCGTGGTTCGGTCTTTACTTGCTGCCCGCAGAAAGAACACCAGGCCGATGGCCAGTAGCACTGTGAGTAGCAGGGTCGAGGAGAAGACCGCCGGCATCGCGTTAGTGCATGGGTGCTGATGAACCCACCTGTTCTAGGTCTTTACGATGCCATGGCAGGGCTCTATCAGTTGCTTTGCATCAGCTTGTGCTGTAAGAAGCATTCGATTTGGTCGGATCACGTTTTCGACAGCGTTGGTTGGTGTTGCTATATGAGCCTTAGCTCTCTAGAAAATTCTGGGCTTTTTGCAGCATGCGTTTCGCAAGCCGATGGCGTGGCTGCTTCAGTGCTAGTTGATGCAAGATTCTTGCTTGATATTTGACTGCGTTGAGCAAGTAGATCAGCCACCTGTAGACGGTTGCTCCCAGATCTAGAAACTGTGGCGGTGGTTGAAAAAATCCTGCTTGATATCGGCCAGACAGTTCAGCGAGGGCATGCGTCGGATGCTCAAGGCGAGCGAGTGATCATGCCCGATTCAACCCAGTCTCGACACCGTTTTCAAATCAGCAAAATGAGCGAGCCGGCGTTGTTGCCCTTCAGAGTGGTGAGGATCTGTCCTGGCCCTGCGCCATTTGCTTAATGGCCGACTTTTCTCAAGCTCCTGCAAGCTTTGTCGTTTTCGATGGGGATCTCGACGCCGATTGGGCGAATCGATATCTCAGAGCATCTGCCATCGCGGTAGACACTGAGGCCATGGGACTTATTCATGGCCGTGACCGCCTCTGTCTCGTGCAGATTTGTGACCCTGCCGACAATGTGGCATGCGTGCGGATCGGTTTGGGTCAGACCTCTGCCCCTCGCTTGCAGAAGCTAATGGAGGCCACTTCTGTTGAAAAGGTGTTCCACTTTGCTCGCTTTGATGTGGCTGCACTTGCTAGCGGGTTGGGCATTTCCGTTTTGCCCATTTTCTGCACAAAGGTTGCCAGTCGACTTGCACGAACCTATAGCCCTCGCCATGGGTTGAAGGAGGTGGTGATGGAGTTGGTTGGAGTTGAACTGGATAAGCAGGCCCAGAGCAGTGATTGGGGAAGGGTTGAGGAACTCAGCGATGTTCAGTTGGCCTATGCAGCCAACGATGCTCGATATCTGCTTCCGGCTAGGCACCGTCTAGAAATGATGTTGCGACGAGAGGGGCGCTGGGAGATGGCTCAGCGTTGTTTCAGCTGCATTCCTGTCATCGCGGAACTGGATCGTTTGCGATTCACCCAGATCTTTGAACATTGAAGAGTGTCGTGGGCTTTAGTCCTCGACCATGAAGTTTTCTTCACTGGCCACAGCTTCCAGAAGTCGGTCGAGTTGGGAACCTGAGGAGTTTTCTCCTTCTGTTGGGCGTGAGCGAGCCTCCTCAAGTAGACGTTCGGCAATGGCCTTGCGGCCTTCAAGATCCCTAACCTCCTCTCGACTTGCTGTCAGTTCAACCTTTCTTCGGGCCGAGGCAAGGCTAATGCTGAGGCAGCTAGCCAGTTCGGCGCAGATTTTCACTAAGGCATGGTCCTGCATGGCCGCCATGGCAGTGGTGCTGCAAGCGTTCAGTATCCGCTATGGCGGGTCAAACAGAGCGTTGTCTAGGTGCTCTCGTATGCCCTAACAAAAGCTGTGAGATCAGTGCTGCGAGTGCATCACTCCCGCCAGCTGTTCCCATTCGTCTGTTGCCAATCCTGCCTAACCGCTGTCGAAGGGAGTCGTCTTTTAACAGTCTCTGCATCCTTTCTGCCAGTTCTTCTTTGCTTTGACAGGGCAGTACGGCTCCTCCCAAGAGGCGACTTTGGCGCATGGCGAATTGTTGTTTGAATTGTGGTCCTGGTCCAGGCATGGATAAGGCCGGAATCCCTAGACCTATAAGTTGCTCTGTGGCGGTTCCAGCGGTGACAAGGCCCACTTCGCTCCAGGCCGCCCAGCGGCTGAATTGACCAGGCCCGAGCAGTACGAGCTTTGTACCTTTGACCCAGCAGGCCTTGGCTCCCAGGGTGTCGATGGGGGGGATGGATGGTAGATAGCCATCGGTTCTTAGAATGGCTTCGATCTGGTTGAAGCTGGGTTGGGAGCCAAGGGCTACAAGTACTGCTAGCGGTAAATCGCTTTCGAGCTGGCCTAGGCCTTCAAGGAGTCGCTTGAAATTCGTGCCTGCTTCGGGCATTCGACTTCCACAGAGCAATAACAGTCGCCGGTATCGGTTGAGGGCGGTAGGAATTGATTCGACCTTGAATCCATCCATCATTGGGTTTCCAGGCGCTTTTGCGGCTACCCCGTGGCGTCGTAGTCCTCTGGCGGTGAGCTGATCACGAACGGCAACCACTCGGCATCGAGAAGATCGCATTAGGGCCCATTCCCAGGGATCCCATTCACTGCCTTTGAGGCGGTGGTAGTGGTCGCTAAAGGCCCGGCCTGGTCCACTTCTCCAGGTGTAATCACTTTTTGGTGTGCCGATGAAGCCATAGGTCCCACCACTGCTCCATGCCATGAGCAGGGGAAGCAGGTCTCCTACTGCCAGAATGGCTTTGCCACCTTTGGCTGAGCGACGCACACATCGCCACTGTCGCCAGCTGAGCAGAGTGAGTCCGGCGGCAAGATCAGCAATCAAGCCCCGCAAGCTTTGATTGCTGAAGCCACCACTTGGCAAGGGCGCTGAAGGGCCCAGGCGCTTAAGCCATCCAGCGGCTAAGGCATGCTCAAAAGCTTGTCCTACCCCTACGAGGGGAAGCACTTCAATGGTCAGATTCGGACATTTGTGATGTAATGCCTCCAAGACCCGTAGGGCAATCAGATCCTCGCCATGCCCGTTGCAAATTACGAGCAGAGAGCTAGCAGAGTGGCTGATACGATCCGCTGCAGGGAATTGAGTCTCCCTCACGGCGGCATGGCCAAGTGGTAAGGCAGAGGATTGCAAATCCTTTATCCCCAGTTCGAATCTGGGTGCCGCCTTTGAGAAAATCCCTGAGAGTGCTGATTGTGACTGCATTCTCGGGGATTTCTTCTTGAACGACACGGAAGGTGAGCGGAAGGTGAATCAGCAGTTCTGATTCGCCGCAAAGAAGTCTCCCAGATTCACCTTCCGAGTGACGTAGAGGGGGTGTGCTCCTAGGGGGTCACAAGGTCGACGAGGTTGCCGTTGCCATCAACGATGCGAAACCGCTTGCCCGTTGCCTTCGCTCTCGCCGTGGCAGTCCTGTAGGCATCACCCTCGTTGTGCTTCTCACCCCACCTCCTCCAGGAACCGAACTGGTCTTGGTATTGCAGAACGAACTTCATCTGAGCGATTGCTGGAGTGGCAAGGGACAAGAGCAGTAGGGGGAGCAGCAGGAACCTCATAAGTCGCAAGTCAACTAGGGCGCTTTTAAGGATCCACCTGAGTCAATAATGCTCCGTCTTCGCTCAGGACTCATGTTCTTCGTCCGATCACCCTGGCGATCCTCTTTGCTGATGCAGAGGCGATCTCTAATGACGCTTCTGTCGTATGTAGGTGCCATTCCATAAAAGGGTTCAGTTCTTCGACTCGGAACTACCCTCTTCCCCTTCCCATTAGTCGCCCTCCTTAACTTTCTCCACCACGGCATCCTTCACCCTGTCCTGAAAAGTCTTGCCGTCTTGCTCAGGGGCAATCGCATTCGCAGTTGATCTCAGCAGGTCTGCGGTGATCTGCCTTGCCTCTGGGTTGGTGAAGAGAAAGAACCCAAGTCCAACGCCAACAAGGATTTTCAGCACGACACCGCCTCCTGTTCAGCAATGATCCGACGGATCGTTGAGAGCGCCAGTCCTGTCTGCTCTCGAATGGAGCGATAGGAGCACCCCTCCTCCCTTAGGCGCAGCACCAGGCGCTCCTTTGCTTCGTTGGTCTTTGGGCGACCGCCCAAGTTCCCGCCTATTGATCTGCGGTGCTGGATGCTCTCCAGGGTTCGCTCTTGGATCAGTGAGCGTTCCACTTCCGCCAAACCAGAAAGCAGACCAATAAGGACAGGGGCGAACTTGCCTAGTCCTTTGGTGTTGACCAATCCATCAAGCGTTCGGACATGGATCCCTTGCTCCTGCAGTTGATGCAGACGGGAAACCACTTCCACCTGAGTTCTGCCTAGGCGATCCAACTTCGCCACCACCAATTCATCGCCTTCCACGACGGCATTCAGTGCCGCCTGCAGTTGAGGTCGGTCTTTCTCTTTGACCCTCGTGCTGATGGTCTCCTCAAAGACGACCGCGCAACCTGCTTCTTTCAACGCTGCAACCTGAGCGTCTGTTTTCTGTGATGCCGTGGAACAGCGGGCATATCCAACGCTGCGGGCGGTCATTGTTCCAAAAAGGGTGTTAGTGAAACCATAGCAACCGAACATTGTTATTGGAACACCCTGATCCCAGTGCCTGCTCATTTCCCAGGTGTTATCGCAACCGTTCGGTTGTTGGAACATCGAAAACCGAAAGCATTTCCTTGAGTTGGTCCACTCGAAGATCTACAAAGAGAGCAGGACTATTAAATAAAAACTCTTAACTGCTAACTGCACCAATCTATTGAGCGCCGAGATTGTGCACGAATACTGTTTCTGCATTTGAAGACCCAAAGGACATTTTTGCAGGTCCCATAGACGAAGGACTCAAACTAAAATCACCTTTATTATCTGCGTAAACCACCACTCTCCCATAAGGGTTGAAGTACACCCTTAAAGAGTTTCTCGAGTTTTCCCAAGAACCCATATATCTTTTAAATTCGCCGTCTTCTTTTATTGCCACTTCAATACCATTTTCGTCTTGTCTATACCTAGGATCTGCAAACTTGCTGTTCCAGACAATCATATAATTCTTTTTGTCAGCAGACTTGGACACTCCGCCATCGCAATCCTCCAAAATTTTCGATTTTCCGCAAGCGTCGTCGACAGTAAATTCACTCAAAGAATTTCTTAGTTTTACCATTTTCTCCATGCTCAATTTTTGATTCCTTTCGTATTCCGCAGCATCAAACCTTTGAAATGACCCCACTCCATCCAAGTTGTATGTGCATCCTGCAAAACTTAGACCCATTGTTTCTGACTTTAGTTTTCCTACAACCGACACAAATTCACCTTTATTTAGACTTACAATTGCGACATCATCACGCTTGTGACGACAATCAAACCCTTCTAAAGTGTACTCACTAGAGGAAGGATCTCGAATCGAAACTATTGCGCTATTATCTCCAAAGGGAGAGTCATCGATCGAATTAACAATCCCATCGAATGCTATAATTCTACCCATGTAAGCATTCTCTGCTCGAACAGAATTTTGCTCAAACTCTTCAGACAATCCAGCAATAGTTTTAACCATTTCTGCATCGTCAATTGAGTATTCTTTTTTGTCTTTGTCATTTGACGCAGAGGAGGAACCACTCATCGTCGATACACCAGATCTAATCTGGGTATACCCGAACCAAATAAGACCGAGCGAAAAAGCGGTCGAGACAAGTCTCCCAAGAGTTCTTAACATGATGCACTTGAACTGTGGTTTGATTCTATTATACACTTAGGGCGATTTCGTGCGAAGAATGATGCAAACCATGCATCTTTTGCATTAAATTCAAAGCGACCGACTTCTCCCATTGCAAATACTATAAAAATAAGTGCAGGAAAATCATTAACGCTGTTCCCGAGAATCGCCATCTCCTGGAATTGCTCATAGAAGTCCTTCAAAGCAGATGCTGGATCTTCCTGATTGTCATGCTTGAAGATGAGTTCCCTCATATGCGACAGCGTTTTTCCATTCCTGTCGCTGTCATCAAGCACGATTTCAAAGATTACTTTGAATTTACCGACTTGAAAATGATTTGTATCATCCAATCATTCTAAAATCACTTAAATCTTCGTTTCTTTTCTTGCTGATAGAACTGGTCTACTGCTTCATTGACAAGGGACTCCATAGAACCATATCTAGAGTTCTTTTGAATCATCTCTCTGAGGTATCGTTCGTTGAGTCGGTTAATCTTGATATTCATCATCGTTGTCCAATAGTTTCGTCGTAAATGATGTAGAGACGCTGTGTGACCTCAAGCGGGGTCATCTCTGTATTAGTCCTGAGCAAGTCTCTTAAGCGGTCCAGGAACTGCTCTGTATAGGTGTCCTTTGCTTTCCAGTTGAGGTCTGCTGGATTGCTGTATTCCTTGCCTTCAAGTCCAGACCAGAGTTCCTCAGAACCGCCAGTTCTGCTCTGGAGTTTGCTGATTTTCTTCCTTCGCTTTTCTTGCTTAGTCTTAGACGCCTTTGCTTCTGCTGCAAAGGTTGAAAACGAAATCGGGTGTCTCTTCATCGGTCACCTCATAGGTTGTATTGATATCAGGATTGACTGGGGATGCATTTCTACTTATCGGTTCAAGCAAGAACAAAGCATCAAGTGACCTCAAGGTCTCTTGCTCATCCTGCGAAAACAAAATCATATTGATTTCATTAATACGCTGATAGATATATCGCCTAACAGTTGAGTGACCAGGAGACCCTTTTAATGGTTCTAACTGGTCTTCGTACCATTTACGAATGCTCACGAGCGTATTGATATTCATTTCACATTTGATGGGTAAAGTGTTTGCCGTGATACTCCTTAAGCGCCTGTTTATAGACAGCGGATTTAGTCATCTTTGTCTTACGCACCAAGTCCTGCTCTAAAGCACGAAAATAAGGAACCTCTCTAGAGTTAAACGAAACATTTGAAGAGGGAGTCTTTGTTTGGTTCATAATCCTTTCTAGTGGAAATACATACAACAAAAAAGAGGTTCTGGATGAAACAATCTACTGATAGACAACACACTAAGGGGACAAGGTAAATCCCTTTATTTCAACAATAATATCCATTTGATGAACTTCTGGTCAAAATAAGAACAGAAGGTATCCAGAAAACTTCTTATGCGGATGGAACGCGGAAGTCAAACCTCTTGCAACTATTTAGTCTCTGAGGTTTCAAGTCCTCTTCAAGAATGGACTTGAAGATGAATCATCATATTCTTCACCTCTATGTATAAGAGTTATCTGCCAGAAAAGACCATTGATAAACGATTGTTATCAAACAAGGATAAATGATTTTGTTAGAGGCAAAGAAAAAGACAGAGACTCTTCAGTCCCTGTCTTCGTTGTTGCTCTTAATGGTTCTCGGATTACCCCTGTAAAGATGCCTGGGCATATGCCTGGACCTCCAGAGGTTGTCCGAGACGCTCTGACCCCTTGGCAACTTGGTCACCTTCTGACCGCTACTGCTGCTCTCAGAGGGTTCAGAGACCGTCTCTGAGGGTGCTGCAGGCGACAGAAGCAAGTCGGGCGCTTGCTCCTTCACGAAGTCCAGTAGTGATTTGTGTTCGCCACAGTTGTGGCACTTGAAGCGAAACCTTCCTGGTCGTCCCTGGTCTGGATGGATGTATCCCTTGTGCTTATGAGCACGCGTATCGGTGCTGTGCTGGCAGTAGGGACACCTGAACCGATAGGCAGTATTTTCCTGGGTCTTTCTCCATCCAGGGAAGCGTCCATAAAGGCGCTGCAGTAGTTGCTCTGGTGACTGCATCAGCAGTTGAATGCTTCAACGAAAGATTTTTCGTCTTCGTTCTCTTCACGAATGAAAAAGCACATTTTGCCAAAATCTTCGTGGTACTCCATATTCCAGGAAGTGGGACATTCGGACAACCATTCCTGAATAGTTTTTTGGGACTGCTTCTTGACTCCAAATAGGTCCATTACCTGTTCGGTGAAGTTGTCTGCCACATCTTCGGAGTATTCCTCATTTAGATACTCCCAGATAACCTCTTCCCAATCACTTGGAATAACATCAGAATCTCTCATCCAAGCGGAGAGTTCAGAATAGAGTTCTTGTGCGTTCATTTGATTTCCTGGAAAAGCAGTATGGGTACGTTGTTCTCGCAGTCTTCTGCGTAGGGTTTATAGTCAGTTTATTGACTTCGCCAGGGCGGCAAGCGCGGTGGCGTGTATTTGATTTATATACCGCAGAGGAAGGTGTTCGCCCTTCGTTTCGATAGACATATTATACGGCGTTTATTGGGTGAATCTGCCTGGTGTGGGACAGTTTATTTGGACCCTATATCTGTGCGTAAATAAGTGGCAGGTATTGAGTGGTGGAAAGGGTTCTCGGCGTTCGTTTTGACGCTTTTCAAACCCCTCTTATAGAGGGGAAAACTGTCACACGCCCTTCTGCTTCTCTGCTCTCTTTTGAAGGGACCATTCGCTTGATTTTGTTTGTGCTCTGACCTTCTTGGCGGTGCTCTCTTGGTCGATGTATTTCAGATACGTTCTCTCCAGCATCGCTGCTGAGGTCATTCCATTTTCTGCAAAGGAATGGATGAGTGGAGGTCGTCCTAGTGCAGGAACTTCCTCAAGCATCAGTCGGAATGCTGTGTGACGGATGTTGGTTGCTGTCATCCCCTTCGACGGGATTGGCGGGTCACAGGCATCCATCGCTGTGCGTAGGAGGTCGTTGAAGTTGTCGAGAACAGAACTCTCTGCTGGATTTCCTTTGGGTCTGACGATGTGAGGGAAGACCAAATAACCGCTCGGTTTCCTCTGTGCCAAGCGTCTCCAGTTCGAGGGAGCATCGACCCGATAAGAGCGAGTTTCGTGCTTGTGGCGATTGCCTTTGGTCTCCTCCAGTAGGCAGATGATTTCGTCATCGCCTGTGTCGCTGAACCATTCCGCCCGCAGGCGTGGGAGGTCCTCTGCTCGTAGATGGAAGAACCAGAGCAGGTGCAACGCGTCGTAGAGGTCCACCCAGTTCCGTTGGGACTGTCTCTTCGCCTTGGAGAACTGAAGTGCCTCGTATTGCTTGGCGCTTAGTTGCTTCCTTGCAGCACCTCCAGAGAGTTCCACCACCTTTTTGACCAGGCGCTCCCAGTCGGACTTCTTCAAATGCACCACCTGCTCTGTCTGACGGGTGATGGTCGGAAACTCGGGAATGCTTAGGCGGGGGTGGTCGCTTCTTGCTTCCCGCAGCAGTTTCCGAATCAGGGTCTTCTGTGCTGCTTTGGTGCCGCCCATATCGTTTTTGGCGGTTCTGCGTGCATCCAGCACTCGCCAGTAGTCCTCAAAGTCGAGGGCGGTGATGTCTTCAACAGATTTGAGCGCCCAGGGTTGGTGCTTAATCCCATATGCCTCGCCCTCCCACTTCAGGCGCTCATCACGCTTCCACCTGGTGAAGTTGCGCTTCGTCTCTCTGGTTCTGCACTCGTTGGCGAACCAACTGTCCCAATAGACGCCGAGGTTGTTTCCTCTCTCCGCCTTCTGCGCCTCTTGAGCGCGCTGCTGCTTGCCAACCCACTCAACTGCCCGTTTCCCTGCTTCAAGCGGGTCAGAGGTCCCCATAGATGCCGTTAGCGGCACTCTTTTGTTGGTCTTGCCGCTCCTTCCCTGATTCGGACGTGTATCCGCCTCGGCGTCGGGCAACCAGGACGCGTAGAGGTTTTCGCTCCTCGCGACCCTCTTGATTTTCAGGTTGTTGGGGAACGAACCCTTGATGCCCAAGTCCGAGACGCTCAGGTTCGACCAGTTATCGGGAAGAGAGCGGGGCACCTTGAAGTCACCTTCTGCAGACCTCTGAACGTGAAGGTCTGGGAGTGTTCTTTTTAGCGCGACTGGAAGGTGAGTGGAAGGTGAATCGGCGCTTTTCCTACCTATAATCCCAGTTATATCCGCATTTTTAGAAACTTATCCCCAGTTCGAATCTGGGTGCCGCCTTCGACAATGTCCTCCAAGCAAGTTGCAGTAACTGGCGTGTTCTCGTCTTAGTTCTCTGCAAAAGCGGAAGGGGAGTTGGGCTACTTCTCATCCAACGTTGTAACCATTCCATTAACTTAACGAATGAGATTAGCCTTGAAGAAACCGGAGCCAAGTCCAAACCATTTTTTCTTGTCTCGTAGGAAAGTAATCGCGAGTTCAAAGTCCATCAATCCTTCATCCTCAATCACTTCTTTGGAGAGTCTTCCTTCGCTCTGCTTGGCGTAGTTCTCATAAATTTCCTCCTTGCGGGACCCAAGAAAATTAACTATTTCTTGAAGAACATGATCTCGCCATTCCTCTTTCCTCTCTTCGCTTAAAACTTGCTCATCAGCGTCTTTCATATGAGGGCAATAAACCAACTTTGCTTAAACTAACATCGCTGATGCTCTTATTTATTCAATGGGTAGGAAATAAGAGCAAATATGAAAATGGTTTAAGTAGAATTCCCATTCCAACAGCGTAGGGGGAGGGTGGTTTTTGCTCTGCCGCCTTTTTTAAAGCTTGCTCATCTCGAATTATAGAGGCCATTGAATAGTTTTGATCTCTTAATTAGAAATGAGCTCTATTTTTATTCTTGCTCAACATATAAGGGGTTGGGGATTTTTATGTGTGTGGGGTTCTTTGTTGGTTCCTCCTTTGGATCCAACCAGTTTGCCGCCATCCTTAGACCATTGGCTGTTGTGTTTCTTGATTGAGGCGAAGACCAGAGAAGGGCAAGGATGACGCCAAGTAAGACTGTTTTCATTAATGGACGATTAACCTCTCAATGATCAGGGCGACAAATGCTCCTCTTAGGAAGGAAATCCAGAGCAACCCATAGTCAGAAACCCCAAGCTTCTTCTTTTCACGTTCAATAGATCTCTTGTGTGCTTCGATCAGGTTCATGCTGCTAATGCTTCCTTTTTCATGATGATCCTGCGGATTGATGAGAGTGCAAGACCTGTTTGTTTTCTGATGGAACGAAAAGAGCACCCTTCATCCCTCAACCTAAGCACCAAACTCTCCTTTGCAGCAGTTGTCTTGGGTCGTCCTCCAACTTTCCCTCCTGTTTTCAAGCGGTGCTGAATCTGCTCAAGTGTTTTGTCACGGGTCAGCGAATGCTCTACTTCAGCAAGACCAGAAAGAAGTCCAAGAAGGGCTTGCGCAAACTTGCCTCATGCTCTTGTGTTGATCAGACCATCCAGTGCTTTGATATGGATGCCTTGCTTTTGAAGGTCGTGGAGCCTTGCAATCACCTCCACTTGGTTTCGTTCTAGTCGGTTCAACTTCACGACCACCAATTCATCACCTTCATCGATTGCTGCCAAAGCAATTTGCAGTTGTGGTCTGCCAACTTCTTTCACCCTAGTGCTTATGGTCTCGTGAAAGGCAAGACAGCACTCTGCTTGATTGAATGCCTCAGCTTGAGGCTCGGCGCTCTGACGTGAAGTGCTGGCAGGGGGGCTTTGCCTAAGCGCTTGAATGTCAATCAAATGGGTCGGCTTTACTTGCTGATGCTTTGATTCCGACAGCTCAGGATTGATTTAGGAGTTCTAGATGCAGATACTCAGAAAATGAGGCCTGAAATAGGGCATCCGATGCGGTGCCCTATTTCAGGCTTGACCCTAAGGCTCTTTATGGGGGGGAGAACCTGTTGTGTTGTGGTGCAAGGGTCAGCATTCAAAGCGGGTTGAGCTCTCTTGTCACGAATGAGGTGGCCATGATCATTGAGGCAAAGGTGCTTGCCAAGTGGATTGCCGTTTCTTCTTTAGTGGGCCTGCTTGCTCTTGGGGTGTGTCAGAAACATAAAAGTTGCTCCTGAGCTTGATGCTGCAGCTGAGGTGGAAGGTTGGGAGTATTTCGACTGCGGAGCACTTGAATGTCCACGCTCTGGTGACGTTTGCATGACCTGTAACCACTTCCGTTATGCCTGTGCCAAGCAGTGCATCACCCTGTTGATTTGCCCTGTCCATCAAAAACTCATCAATCAAGGGGAGCATCTCAACATGCGATGCAAGCAGTGGATTAAGCGATGAGAGTTGGAGGTGGGATGGGCGCAGGAGCTTGCCTAGGTTTTGATACTTCTCGGAAAAGACCAGTTTTTTAGCTGCAAAGCAAATGAAAAGTTCAATCCTGGCTGATTCCGTGATCGTTCTCATTTTTGCTTGCCTTAGCTTTCTTTGAGTGGCAGTCCAAATCCTCTCCATTTGCAGAAAGGCGTCAGCTTGGTCCATTCACAGTCTTGATGCAGTCCTAATTGCCCTGCTTGAGATCTCTACTTCTCTGCTTAAGCCATTGACGATGCGATTAAGGCGTTAGTAGTACTGGCGTCCTTAAGGGAAGGCTCTGCAGAGCGGGTCACAAGTAATCCAAAGAGGTGGGGTTATAGGATATTGATTCCTTCAGCGTCATCCAGTGGCAGAGAAAAAAGCAGTGGCAGAAAAAAAAGGACAGGAGTTAGCGACTGTCTCCGTTTATTTGAATACAGGCATAGTTGCAGGTATTTTCGCGGTTGGATTCCTCGTTTCAGCGGTTCTGTTTGCTGCTATCACCTTGATTGCAAGGGCGGTTGTATAAGTGACACGAGCGACAATTAAAGAGAGAGTCATAGAGGTGGTCGATTTTGTGACGACCGAATCACCCTATCGATCAGCAACACAGGTATGGATCAATGACTATGTGTCTTTTCAGTTGGGCTCATCCTCAGATCAATCTTTAAAGGAAGGAGATGAGTTGCTAAACATGTCTATTTATTGGAATACAGGAATAGGGGCAATTATCTTTGGGATTGGCTTTGTAGTTACAACACTCTTGCTTGCAGGTGTGTCTTTGATTGCATGGTGATCTGAAGGGGGTATAGCTCAATCCATGATCTTTGTTTATTCCTGCAAAGCATGAGGCCCTTCCCCTGGGTCTTCGTTTGGATTGGTGAGCTGCCCACTGCCACCTGGATCAGTCAGGACAAAGCACTCCAATTTCATCAAGGCAAATTCATGGCTGTTAAGGAGTGAGTGAAGTGCTGCTAGGAATATTGATCTGGTCTTGCTCTACTATCCTGGCGGTCTTTTGGAAGACCTAAAGCTGCTTTGAGCTCGAAGAGCCTAGTGTTTGCTTAATCATCACTGATTCAATGGCAAAGGACAACGGTAACGGAAAGGGCAAGAAGACCAAGAAATCCAAGAAATGCGCGAGCTCCTCCGGTAGTAGGCGGATCCTTTGGTATGCATTTGGGGCTGGAGGTTTAGCCGCCAGGTGGATAGCAGCATTTGCTCTTTTGGCAATTGCGATCAAGTTGTATCCGCTTAAGCAGGAAGCAAAGTTTTTTAATGCCTGTATTGAAGAGACAAGGAACAGCGGTAAGAGCGTCTCTGCAGCAGTTCGTTTCTGCAATGGAGGCACCTGAGGGAGGGGCCGCTTTGTTTGTTGAAGCTTGGATTTCGCCTTGCTTGAAATTGCTTGTCAGTCTGAGGTCGTAGATACCCAAGAATTCGTCTTGGGTTTAAGGACGTCGGTTGAGGGTGTTCTTTTTAACCTTGATGCCGAAAAACTGCTTCCCTCTTGGGAGGGGGGCACCTTTTGTCTAGGCTGAGTGAATAGGAGAATGACCTCGATGCCACGCCGTACTGCTGCCATTGCTGTAGGTGTTGCCACAGCTGCTGTCACTGCTGTTGGCTTGTCGTTCTTGCGGGTAGGAAAACCCTTGGTGATTGTTTCTGCGGCTGTTGTGGGAGTTGCCGGGGTGGCGGTCTCAGCAAGAAGCGAGGGGGAAGAGAATGATGCAAATGCTTATATTAAAAGCGGCAATGCTAAATATGAGATTGGTGACTATCAAGGATCAATTGAAGATTTTAGCAAGGCATTAATCATTAATCCTCAATATGCCCTTGCATATTATAATCGTGGTAATGCCAAGGATGAACTAGAGGATTACAAAGGTGCTATTGATGATTACAGCAAGGCTCTGGAAATTGACGCCAGGCATGCTGTTGCATACAATAATCGCGGCGTTGCAAACAGGAAATCAGGTGATAATCGAGCGGCAATTGCTGATTATAATAAGGCGCTAGAGATTGATTCTCAACTTGCGGTTGCTTACCTAAATCGTGGAATCTCAAAAGAGAATGATGGCAACCTAACAGGTGCTTGTGCTGATTGGAGAGAGGCCTCCGCATTGGGTGATGAAATCGCTGCTAAGTGGGTGAAAGAGTCATGCCGCTAAATTAGGTTCTTGCTGTCTACGCAATGCAATTTGGGAGCAAGGTTGGTTCACTTTTGGCTGATCAAGCTTGAAATTTTCCAAGTCTTCACTTTGTCAAACTGCATGGATGCTCTTTTGCGCTCTCTCTTGTAAAATGAAGTTGTTAATTCTGGATTAGGGCATATTGAATTAACCCGTTCTATATGCCTTGCGCCATTCTGCTCGCTGAGTTTCTGCTGCTTCTGCTGAGCTCTCTTAAGCGGCTTTCTTTGCTGCTTAGAAAGGATCATTGCTGTTTTCTGACTGTTAACGGGGCAAACCTTTCCCTTCACTACAGCTACAACGAGCCGGATTTGGCCTTGGCTCTTCTTGTGGTGCTTGCAATCATGGACAGAAGGGGTAGTCAGTTCTTGTGGTGCGCTGGATAGACAATCTTGTAGGTAGGTTCGCTAGCCAGTCATATGGCTCCTCGCCTTGAAGCTGCCCGCTCTTGCTGGTCTCTCAAAGTTGGGCTTCTCCGGTCAAGATCTCTCCACTCATGGCCCGTGCCTTGCAGCGGAGTTTTTTCAAAGAGAGCTCACAAACACCGTTTACGGGCCAGGCTTGTGGCAGTCCTTCTGCAACCCCTCGCCCATCAAACTTGCTTTCTGCCACGCTGCTCACCGTGGCTGTCCATCTTTTCCCCTTCAGGGTGCAGCTGCCTGATATACAGCGTAATGGGATGGTCTGATCCGGCGCGTTGGCTACAAAGGTGAGATGACGGCTGGATCCGTGCACTACGCCTCGGCCGATGAAGCGTACCCCGGTAACTGTCGCGGTCTTGCGATCCATCTGAACAACATGGCAAGTCTGCAGAGAGCCGCTCCCCAATCTGTATTTACATTTGCTGGTAATCGTTTCAAAGCGACCGATAGCTTGGAGTGGATCGGCGATCGAACTTGTTCCAGCAACCATGGACAGGCTGATCAGTAAGAGGGAAAAAATCGGAGTGCGCATCTAGTTAATAGTCGCTATCAGCGACACACATTCCCAGACAACGTATGCCATTGATTGCGGTTCGCCGACAGTGGTTGCAAAGGACATCCTCATCCTCTGGTGTGTCAACCGCTTTTGCCTCCTTTCCCCTTAGAGGTTTCCTGGAGTGAAATGGATCGGATGATTTGCCGGTTCTCGTCATGGTCGCGAGGATGGCGATTTGATTCGATTTTGTGATCATGTCCCTTCAGAAGGGAGCGCTGGGGGAACAGGAGTGGGCCCAAGCATCTCAACCTTTACGTTGCAAGTTCTAGAGTCTTTCGATTAGCTCACTTGGCAGTATTTAGCTAAGTGACGGCAATCCATTTGGAGTGATTAATCCCTGTCAGGCGCTGGTTGAGCTGGGAAGATTTGGATCAGGTGTCACCACGACCGGAAGACTGGTTGCAGTAGAGCGGATGGGGACCACCTTGACGGGTGCCTCTGGAGCAATGTCGGAATCCAGTCCCTCCAGTTCGCAGGCTGCCAATGCTTCTTGAAGCAGTGAATCAAAAGTTGCTCCAGGCAAGCGGTGGCGTGAGATCTCGAGGAAAGTGCGAGGCAGAGATTCAGCGGCCGCCTTTCGTAGGGCTGGATTGCTGAGGCGATGTTCTTGCTCACCTTGGATGGCTCGGATGAAGCGACGAGTCACATCTCGTTTGGTGGATGCCTTGATGAAGGTGTCGCTATCACCGAAACCGTTGTGTGTTTCGCGTTCGAGATCGCTGATGCGACGCTCCAGGCTTTCAAGAACTTCCTCAGCTTCTTTGCAGATGTGTACCAGTTGCCCGTCAGAGAGATTGGGTAGGTCTGCCACATAAACCTTGCCGTGGTCCCTCAGGGCTAAAAAGGTTGGCCTCGGACCCTGACCCTGGCGGTGGGGGGCGTTGCGATCGTCGTAATCGTTGATCTGACGTCGTGGAGGCACAGGGCCTGCTGAGCTACGTCGACGCGTTATGCGCTGGGGGCTATCAAAGGGCATTGGATTTAAGTGAGATCTGACGACGCTGTTGCCGAAATATTCTCTCGGCTTGCATAGGTAAATATTACTTGAATGCGTGTCTGAAGATCGGCTCGAGAATATGGTCGTACAAGTCCGATGTAATTAGTTAGAGAGATCTTTCGATTCAAGAGCCCTTGCGATGCAATGCTTTAGGCGGGTAGCCCTCGTAATCTCTCCCCGGTTGAGGGAGAGGCAGTTTCGATTTGACCAATAGGCCAAGCTTGAAGAGCTTGTTCGTTGCAAACCTGCAGGGCAGCATTTACTGCTTCTTCTGCGACCACTAGGCAGAAACCCACTCCAAGATTGAATGTGTGCCAGAGGTCATGCTCTGGAATCTGGCCAGCATCTTGGAGCCATTGGAAAAGTTCTGGTCTGGTCCAGCTGCTTGGATCTATGACGGTAACAAGGCCTTTTGGACAACATCGGGGAAGATTCTCTGGTAGGCCTCCACCGGTGATATGTGCCATGCCGTGGAGTGGAACTTTTGCTGCTAGGAGATTTTTTACCAGTTGGCCGTAAAGGGTGGTAGGGGTTAGCAGGCTTTCGATTAGAGGTTTGTTGTCGGATCCGAAGCGAGTGTTCTTATTGGCCTCAGTAAGGGCGAGCACTTTGCGCACCAGACTGAAGCCGTTGCTATGAACGCCACTGCTGGCCACACCGATAATCTGATCTCCAGGCTTGATCTTGCGACCGTCAATCATCTCGTCTTCTTCCACCACTGCTACGCAAAAGCCGGCTAAGTCGTAGCAACCTGGGTTGTAAAACCCAGGCATCTCGGCTGTTTCTCCTCCTAGTAGGGCGCAGCCGCTGCGGCGACATCCCTCTGAGATTCCCTCCACAACTTGTGCCATGGCCTCTGGACTGAGGGTTCCGGTGGCGATGTAATCGAGGAAAAAGAGGGGTTCAGCGGCACTGGTGATGACGTCGTTGACACACATTCCAACCAGGTCCAGCCCTACTCCGTAGTGAGCTTGATGTTGCTGAGCTAGTTCGAGCTTGGTGCCGACCCCATCAGTTCCTGCGACAAGCAGAGGCTTGTTTAGCCCTGCTGGGAGGCGTATTAAGCCTCCAAACCCTCCCAGGCCACCGATTACCTCTGGGCGGTGGGTGGCTTCGACGCTAGATCTGATCCGCTCGATGAATGCCCTACCGGCTTGGACGTCAACGCCCGCGGTCTTGTAGTCCATGGTTTCGACTGGCCCTCTCTAGATCCTCCTCTGTCGCCTTCCATTTAGCCAATGCCACGATTGTCCTGCCTTGCATTAGCTGGGCCTCTGCATGGCATCAGTGCGGCTGATCAGCGCGGCATTGCTCTGGCCCTTGCAAGCCCAGTGAGGATCTGTTATTTAGCTGGTTAAAGATGAATCAATCTGACGAGGAGGTGTTGTTCGAGCTCTCCTAAAGAGAGGATGTAATTCGTACGGTTTGCCTGAACTTTGGTTGGCTTAAGGACGTATTCCTGCAGGGGATGATTTTTTCTCCTCATTCAAGTGTCGTCTGCTAGTAATGAGATTTTCCGTTTCGCTTCTTGTTCTTGCTGGTGTTTGCTCCAGCAGTGCTGCACTTTTACCAGCCTTTGCCCTTGATCTTGACCTCGACAAAAAGGTCACCAGGGAACAGGTAAAGACAGCCCTGCTTGAACGAATCTCGCTTCTGGCGACGCCTTTCTCTGCCAATCAAGGCAGCTCAGATCAAGGCAGCTCAGATCAAGGCAGCTCAGATCAAGGCAGCTCAGATCAAGGCAGCTCAGATCAAGGCAGCTCAGATCAAGGCAGCTCAGATCAAGGCAGTGCTGATGTCGTTACTGGTTTAACTGTTGATTCAGTTGTTGAGACACCACCAGAGTTACCAATCGTTCCAGTTGCCAAGCTCAACCGATCTGTCAAGCCAACTCCCACTGTTGTTCAAGTGAGCACTGGCGAAGCAAGCTGGTACGGCCCGGGCTTTTTCGGAAACCGAACTGCAAGTGGTGAAGTTTTCAGGCCAGGCACGATGACAGCGGCTCATCGCAGCTTGCCTTTTGGTACCAAGGTAAGGGTGACCAACCTTTGGAATGATCGTTCTGCTGTTGTGACAATCAACGATCGCGGCCCTTTTATCGCTCATCGCGTCATCGATCTTGCTCATGGTGCTGCCCATGAGCTTGGTTTGGTATCGAGTGGTATTGCCCAAGTGCGTCTTGAGGTGTTGCGCTGAGTTTTTCTGTTCTCAGTTCAGCGGCTGAGTTACATCGATGGCGTAAGCATCAGGAGTCTTCGGTTCATTTCGTACCCACCATGGGCGCGTTGCACCGAGGTCATAGCCAGCTGATCAAGTCAGTTCAAGGATTTGGCAGAGTTCAACCAGCCGCTGTGTTGGTGAGCGTTTTCGTGAATCCTTTGCAGTTTGGCCCTGCTGAAGATTTCGATAGTTATCCTCGTGATCTTGAGGCCGACTGTGAGTTGGCATCAAGATCAGGTGCTTCTGCACTCTGGGCTCCTTCAGTTGATCAGGTTTTTCCTGGGGGGGCTTCTTCCCAGTTCAGGATCCAGGTTCCTTCTCAGCTTCAGGCACATTTGTGTGGGGCGAGTAGGCCCGGTCACTTTGATGGTGTGGTCACGGTGGTGGCTCGCCTTTTGGCTCTGGTTCGGCCAGAGGTGCTTGTGCTTGGCGAAAAGGATTGGCAGCAATTGGTGATCCTGCGCCATTTGGTTGCCCAGTTGGGTTTGCCGGTGCGGGTGTATGGGGTCGCCACAGTGCGGGATGACGATGGACTTGCTTGTAGTTCCCGTAATCGTTACCTCATGACTCAACAGCGCCAGCAGGCGTTGGCCTTGCCTCAGCTACTAGCCCTTGCTGCTCGGGAGTCTCAGGATGGACGAGCAGTTGATCTTGCTGGGCTCCGGTCAGCATGGGAGCAACTTGGTTTGGAGGTTGAGTATGTAGAAACGGTAGATGCCTTTACCCTGCAGCCTTTGCATGCTGGTAGGAAGCTTTGCCTTCTGGCGGCGGCCGTGCGTTGCGGGGAGACTCGCCTCATCGATCACACTTTTCTGATGATTCGTCAGCCAATCGTTGCTATAGACGGACCTGCCGGTGCTGGTAAGAGCACCGTGACACGAGCCTTTGCTGAACGGCTTGGCCTGCTCTACCTCGATACGGGGGCCATGTATAGGGCTGTCACTTGGTTGACCCAGCAACATGATGTTGATCCGCACGACCCTGTGGAAGTCAAAACCATCCTTGAGAATCTTGAGCTTGAGCTTGAGTCATCTCAATCAGGACCACAGAGGGTTCGGATTAATGGTCACGACGTTACAGAGGCGATCAGATCGCCGAAAGTTACGACCTCGGTTTCAGTGGTTGCTGCTCACGGCTGTGTTCGTAAGGCTTTGACGGCTCAGCAACAGAGGATGGGTTTACGAGGCGGTTTGGTTGCTGAAGGACGGGACATCGGTACGGCCGTTTTCCCAGATGCTGAGTTGAAGGTGTTCCTCACCGCCAGCCCGGCGGAACGTGCCAGGCGTCGTGCTCTGGATCTGGACAATCGTGGTTTCCCGGTTCCTGATCTAGCTGAGTTGGAAACACAAATCGAGGAACGTGATCGAATGGATAGCACCCGCGAGGTTGCTCCTTTGCGGCAAGCTGAAGATGCCACTGAGTTGATCACTGACGGCATGTCGATTGAGGAGGTGATTCAGGTCCTGATGGATCTTTTTCGCGTGCAGGTCCCCGAGGAGGTTTGGCCTACACCTGGGAGTTGAGTTCAACCAGCAGGCCTTCACAGGCGTCTTCAAGCAGATCGAGCACTTTCTCGAAGCCTGCATCTCCTCCGTAATAAGGGTCTGGGACCTCCTTAAGTGATGTTTTGGTGGCATAGCTGAGCATGGGCTCGATCCTGGCTGTTGCCATGGGGCCTACTTCACTGGCCAGGCTTTGAACAGTCGCCAAATTATCTGCGTCCATGGTCAGGATTAGATCAAAAGTCTGCAGATCCGCCGGGGTGATCTGTCGCGCTCGGCTGGGGAGAAGGATCCCTCGTTGCTGGGCAGCACTACGCATGCGCGAATCCGCTGGCCTGCCCACGTGCCATCCACTGGTGCCGGCCGAATCCACTACGAAGTGCTCCTCCATGTCTTGGTTTTTTAGTTGATGCAGGAAAACCCCTTCTGCAGCTGGGGAGCGACAGATGTTGCCGAGGCAAACGAACAGCAGCCGATGATTCATTCAGACTCCAAGCGTTGCGGGATGAGAGTGAATCGCTTTACACACCAATGAGGCATCTTTGGCTGAACTTACAAACACTTGGAAGTCTATTGATGCCTTGCCTTAGCTCATGTTTGTTGAGTTGAAGTCAACCATGCACAAAAGAATCTCGCTTTCTAATGAGTTTATCTGAAACTTTGGAGGGTCTTGGTCAGAGAGCTCTTAGAGGTCAAAAAGAACGTTATGGATATAAGACTCGGTCCATTGGCTGCCGTGGAAGCGTGCCAACATGGCTCTTGCTGGATCCTTTTTCGCTCTGTAGCTCATGTATCGCTTCTGACCTTCCAGCAGCTTGACGGCACGTTGAGGGGAGACCTCCTCTGCTATTTCGACAAGATCTAAGTAAAGGTTTAGGTAGTCTCTAAATGCCGGCATGATGACTTCATCGATCAGCTGTTTTCCTTTACTGCCCAGGGGTAGGCGAGTCCAGAGAAAACCTGGTGAAAAGTAAGGCTTAGCTTCTTCTGGTATCGGCCCTCCCTCAGGGAGGCGAACTCTCCAGTGTTCAAAGATTGGGATCAGTCGTTCCCAGACTTGTTTGGTATGGCGTTCGTCATTTGTGATTGCTGGCTGTAAGTCCAGTGCTAATAGGTGCCCAGATGGAAGTGTTACTAAGTCTGCACCGAAGAAGGGAAGATCGAAGGTGTGATAGGGGTTTATCACGAAATTCAATACCGAGGCTGAACTGCCGGCTTCCACGCACGCGGCGCGCACCTGTCTGAACTTTTTGGTTCTGCAAGCCCAGGTGCATGTTGACACCTTGATGGGTTGAGATTTGGAGCCTGTATTCCCTTCTCTTTGCAGGAACTCTGGAGCCACTGGGTATGGCTCAGGCTTCAGTGGTATTAAAGCGTTGATGGCATGGCAGAGGAACGGCGCCCATCGCCATTCGGGCATCGTGACTGGATCAAGGCTGCTTAGGCGTAAGGGGTTCATCGAGCTGGGTCATAGTCTGCGTCTGCCGGAGGAGATGAATCCGGCTTAGTGCTGGCAGGAAACAGGAATTCGTGTAGGAAGCGATCAGACCATGCCTTGCCGAAATGACTGGTAAACAAGCCGTGGGCTGGATCCCGCTCAGCGCTGTAAATGTCATAAGCGATCTGCAGTTGTTTGACTTCGGCCGCCGGAATTAGGGAGGCTTTATCGCTGTTTTGTTGGTGAAGCTCCCAGTAACAGTGCAGGAAAGCGTTGAACGCTTCAGGTAAGGAGTTGGTGGCTTTTTCGGCGCCGCCTCTGCAGAAAAGTAACCAGGGGGAGAAGTATTGATTGGGATCGAACAAACGCATCGTTTCCTCTCCATTCATTTCAGGGAAACGATTTTGGAGGGCTTTGAGTCCCTGGAAGTGGCGCTCTAAGTAGGACTGATCTTGAATCAGGGGTTGGAAGTCAAGGATCGCTACTAGTTTTTGTCTCTTCCCAAACCACAACAGGTCCAATCCCATCAATGGCTGATCAATGTTGTAGTCCGGATAGGCCACTGAGTTGAGGACCTGAAGGCTTTCCCCTGCATCGAGTCGCGAGACCCTCCAGCGACGGAACCCTGGTACCTGCCAAAGCCAACTTCGAATCAAGCTGTTTTTTTTCTCGTTTCGACATTCACTAAGACCATCAGGAACTGCTGCACGTTCTCCGCCTTGTATTCGGATACTGGAGTGCAGTTTCTCAAGTAATGGGTCAAACATCTAAATGTGACCCCTCACTTCTTTGGGCTGAGTTGAAGATTTTTTCAATATCAGTGGCTTGATGCTTCATGGCACGTTTGATGAATAGGCCAATCACAAATCCAGATCGTTCGGTCTCCAGAGTGGTCTTGAAGGGACTGGTGATCGCAAGCATTTCATCCTCATCCAGGTTGAAAGTGTTGACCAGTTGAAGGTGTTGATTCTCCGTCAACCTCTTGCTTTCTTCTCAGGCCACCGCATCCTCGGTGCTGCCTCCTCGCTGACGGCGGGTGAGGAATCCAAACAGGACCTTTCCAATTGCCGCAACCAGGTTGCCTTCCAACTCCTTGAACATGGCCATATTGCAGTGAAAGGCCATATTTGCCTCTGCGACCATGCGTTCGGCAGTCTGCTGATCGATCGGCAGACTATCAAGGGTGGCGCTGTACTGAGTCTTGAACGCTTTGGTGTCTGCAATGTCATCAAAGATATAAAAGCGCACGCCGTCATTACCCTCTAGCTTCATGGCCTTCTGGGCGATGGTCTTGAGAATCTGACCGCCTGAAAGGTCACCGAGATAGCGGGTGTAGTGATGAGCCACCAGCAACTCAGGCGACTCCTGAGCCAACTTGTGAATGCGGGCCACATACTCCTCAGCAGCCAGCGTCGCCTTGGCCAGATTGCTCCAGTCGCTCCCGAAATAAAAAATCAAATCTTGTTCTAAGGCCTCGCAGCGATTGAGCTCGGGGAAACCCACAGGCGCCACCACCGGATGCTTTTGCTCACGCAGCTTGCCGATTTCTGCTTCCAATGCGGAGTACACGAAATAGAGATCAGCCACCAGGATGCGATAACTGGACTGATCAACCACGCCCTTAAGGAAACAGCTCACGAAACCAGTGTTCTCGGCCATCGTGTGGGCTGCCTTGGTGCCTTCTCTCAGTTGGCTCGCAAGGGCTACCGCCAAGGTGCTTGAAGTCGGATGTCTTGATTGACCCTAGGAGGCTAAATGGCAGTTTCAGTAAGACCTTAAAAGAAGGATTCGCACTTGAAGAGGATGCAACGGCAATGACGCTGGACTAATCCTGATCACGCTGTGCGACGAGCTCAGTGAGAATCAAGTCGATTCGCTGCAATTCGGTATGTTCGGCTAATGAGGCGTCGATCTTTTGTTGAGGCATCCTTAGCTTTTGCCCAATCGAAATAATTTCATTTCGTAATCGCTTGCGATAGGCGTTTAAATCCCCAATGGTCTCCTGCAGCTCTGCTCGTGTGGCTTCAGGCATTGGATTTAATAACTCATCTTTAATCCTAGACTTGAATATTTAAGCATCATCTCAAGCAAGAGAACCCCTGTATAGGCGGTCATCATCGAGCATTGCGAGAAATGATCAACGCAACTCAATGAAGCCTTGCATGGCTTTCTTCTGCTCTTGTTGGCTTGGCGTCTGTTGAGTGCCTGAAGCCCAAAAGTTTGATCAAGCAGTGTTTCTTGGCTGTGTCGATGCTTCAGTGACGAACCGTTGCGTGATTGCTTGCTGATTGGCTGGGTTTCGGTATGGAGGCTTACGCTTATGTTCGTCTTCAGCCCAATCAAGGGGGCAAATCCCATTAGCGCAAAGGTCTTGCCGCTGTAATGCAGGCTTCTTAAGGCGTCACGCTCATTAAGAGGTTTATCTGCAAGTGGTAATCGCCATCTAGCTTTTGGAGTCTTCCCTTAATGGTTCAGAAGCTCCCTAACCCCCAGTCCTGTCTGGCTTGCCAATGCTTGACGCATTCTCTCGCGCTGTAGTAGGTGCTGATGCCAAAGGGGCTTGCCTCGGCAGTGCCGATTTGGCTTCTCTTCGTCAACACGTTGCGGATGCCAACATTCGAATCGATGCCACCAATGCAATCGCGCAGCACATTTCTTGTATTGCAGCGGATGCTGTGAGCGGCATGGTTTGCGAGAACACAGGCATGACCCAGCCTGGAGGTAATTGCTATCCCACTCGCCGCATGGCTGCTTGCTTGCGCGATGGAGAGATCATCCTCCGCTATGTCAGCTACGCCCTCTTGGCTGGTGATGCATCTGTTCTGGATGATCGTTGCCTCAATGGTCTTAAAGAGACCTACGACGCGCTGGGCGTGCCTATCAAGAACGCAGTTCGTGCTGTTGAGATCATGAAGGCCGCTACTGTCGCTATCATTACTGATACAAATTCTGGTCCCTCCGCTTTCCAGGGCATCTCTGGTAACGGTTCAGACTGCCAGGGCATTGCCGCAGAAGCTGCTTCCTATTTTGATCGTGTGATCAGTTCTTTGAGCTGAATCATTCGTGCGCTTCTCCAAGTTAGGCATCACATTTCCATAGAAGGAATCACACGATGAAATCTGCTGTCACAACAGTGATCACTGCAGCAGATGCAGCAGGTCGTTTCCCTGATATAAGCGACCTTAAAGCTGTTAAGGCATCCTTCGATCGTGCTGCTGCCCGCATGGAAGCCGCTGAAAAGCTGGCTTCTGGCATAGACAATGTGACTGCTGATGCACTTAAAGCTGTTTACAGCGACGGTAAGTATGACATTGCAACTAGGGACAAGTGTGCAAGAGATATCAACCACTACTTGCGCCTGATTAACTACTGCTTGATAGCCGGTAGCACTGGACCTCTTGATGAGTGGGGTATTGCCGGTGTTCGAGAAGTGTTTCGCACACTTGGTATCCCTACTTCTGCATATATCGAGGCCTTTAGCTACATCCGTGAGCGTGTATGTGTTCCTCGTGATATGGATGAGCAAGCTGCCAACGAGTTTAAGGACCTTCTTAACTACCTGATTAATGCTCTCTCCTGAACCTCAATGCCTTTAGGCGGCTGCCTCTGAAGGTCTTTGCATCTTGTTTTTTGGGTTGGTTGGCGTTGTCTTTAAAAGTATTGGGAATCTATTTGATTTGAAGATCTCCATCCAGCTCTTCTGAATTACTCTTGTCGCTAGTGACTTTAGATGTGCTGAGCCTACATACATGAGCAAGGATGAGAACTGCAAGCCTGATCTTGAGGATTTATTTGATGACTTTGCTCATCCAAATCCCCAAATCAAAGAAGAAGCTTATTTGAGAATGGCTCGCTACTGGCCTGAGGAGTCAATGCCTAGGCTGCTGGCAAACTTGCATCAGGGGGATATTGGACTTAGAAGATCATCTGTAAAAGCCCTTGGTGTATTTGGTAGACGTTCCTTGCTCCCTTTGGCGCAGATATTTCATGCCAGTGAGAACAGAATAGTTCGCACAAGTTGTCTCAAGGCTTTTGTGCAAGTGGCAGCTAAGTCCCCTGGTGAAGCCTTTCCAAAGGAGGCCATGGAGGTTGTCGAATTGGCTCTACATGATGATATCCCTGAGTTGATACTTACAGTGGTTCCGCTTCTATCTCTTCTCGGCAAGCAGGGGCTTCCACTTCTGCTAGAGAGTTGCAAAAGTAAGAATATCTTGCGGGCCGCTATTGCAGTAACTGCTCTTGGGGAAGTTGATGATCCTGCAGCTGAAGCTTGCTTGAAAGAGCTTCAGGCGGACGATTTAATTGATGATTTGTTGCGAGGGAGCGTGATTGATGCTCTCAATACATTGGAGCAACGTAATGCAGGCAATCCCAGCTCTCAATAATGACTAGCTTTCATCATTATGGTGTTTTGGATCTTCGCTCGAAAGCTGATCAATTGCGAGCTGCAAAATCCTATTGACGCTTTCATCTTGTTCTGCAGACTTTCTCGCAAGCAGTTCATTGAGCGCTTCTGTTGCCTTCAGTTTCATTAGAGATAAGGCTGCATTCTTTCGGACTTGAGGGTGTAAATCATCGAGCCTGGCCAATAACATTGGCTGTGCCCAGGATGGTTCGTGTAGCTTGCCAAGCAATATGGTTGCTTCAGCCCGCACATCGCTTGCAGGGTCAACTAAAGCTCCTAGGAGAAGCTCTCGAGCATCCGTATCACCCAAGGCTTGTATTTGCTCTCCCAGGCCGGCGATGGCTGCCGCTCTAATTTCTGCATGGTCGGATTGGGCTGCATTGCGAAGAGCATCAGGTGCTTGAGCTCCCACAAAGGCCAGCCCCCAGCAGGCGAATCCACGTTGCATTGCTGTGCTGTTGGGATTGATGAGTACCTCTAGCAGGAGCTCTACTGCATCTGCACCAAAAATCGCCATGGCCCCTGCCGCTGATCCCTGAACGACAGGATCTGGATCGTTGAGAAGGGCCTCGAGGAGATTTGGCAAGGTGCTTGGATCGCCCACTAACTTCAGGGTCTTTGCGGCGGCGCGCCTCACCGTGGCACTGGAATGATTTTGTAGGGCCTCACAAAGTGCCGGCACCGCGGCCTTGCCTACGACCCCGAGACTTTCTGCAAAGGTACGTCTTAGCAAGCCTCGATGATCGCCAAGACCAGACACCATGCGCTGGATCTGCTCTGTATCGGCTTTCGGTGTGTCTCCACGTCTGAGCAGAGCCTTTAACTCATCGGCCAGTTCAGCGGCTTCTCCTTCATTCAGCAACGTCTCGTCAGGATTGATGCTGAAGGGGTGCTCCTTTGTCAATGTTATCGACTTGATAATGCATGCATTATCGATGTGAGCAAGGGAATCACTAGAGTCGAGAGATCCACTGTTCTCATGGTTCAGGCCCTTATGCAAGCCTGCCTCATAGAAGCTAAGGGGATAACAACGAGACCATGATGTCGTTTGTGAATGGTGCAGGATTTTGGCTTTAATTATAAATTGTGTCTTTACTCTCTTGGGATTTTTCTAGGCAGGATCCTGGCCGAAGCTTCTCGCTGCGTTTCTTTAATGTTGAAGTTATCGAAACTCCTTTTCATCCTAATTGCATTGTGAAGGTTGGCTGCCATGTCTTTGTTCAAGGCATGGTCAGCGTCATTGTGATACCTATTGGGCCTTGAAAGGAGCTTGGGATTGTGTTTAGCTTGTTTCCTGAGCAGTGAAGTTTTGGTATTCAGAAGATTGTAGATTCCAATAGCTTAATAATTGCTATTAACTAGAACAGCCCCAGGATCGTGAGATAAGCCAAAAGGGTCTTTGAGGCCATTGATCTGAAGCTTTGAGAGTTTCCCTTTCTAGGGTGATTGAATTGTCGATGTAATAGATTAGTTAAGCAACGGCAAGCTATGCAGTGTCGCTTCATCTCTCAGAGTCAACATTGATTATTGAGGCACTCCAATTCCCTTGTTAGATGCTTGAAAGCTGGTTTTGTTTTTAAGGCTATTACCAATGCTTCTGCAAGTCTCGAGTGCTTTCCAGATTGTAGATTACTCAATGTGCCAACAGTTTTAGCCCGCCGTTCTATTTCCATGGAATGGAATTCCTTGCTTATTCCCACAGGCTTTCTATCTCAGAACATGCTTTATTGTTGATCAATATGACTCATATGGATGAATCAAAAGCTACAGGTTATAGTGCGCTGGGCGGAAATAGCTTCTTTGGTTGAGACTGAGCCGCGTGAGCGATTCATAAGTCAGTAATAATATGGCTAGAGCTAGTAATATGTTGGCTCGGCAAAAGTGAGTTCAATTGGGCAGTCAATAGTGCGGCATTTGCATTAAGTAGATGATGGTAGATTTCTTTGCCGAAAAGGAATGGATAAGTCGATAACACCTCTTTGCCTAAATCAGCGCATAGATTTTTGCTTCCGGGGTTTTGAACTTACTGTTTGGCTCTTTGGCTAATCATTCTTTTAGCAGCTATTTGTGGATTCCTGGGCATGATTGGTTATTTCTCTGCTTCGTCATATTGGGGAAAAGAGATAGCAGTAAGCTTTTCTGGTTGAATCAGTCAACCAGTGTTGAAGCTATTGTTCTAGTCTCACCAGAGACTCCTACCCCTGAGCAGTCAGCAATATAAACTCATCAATTCACCTGTAAATTGCATTATGATGTTGGCACCTCTCTAATCAATGCATCTTCAGTCGACGCATCTATCACATTGTGCTTGCTGAAATCAGGCTAGTTTTCCCCCATGCTGAATTGGGAGGAACATTTCGCTTCCCTGTCAGGCGCAAAGAGTCCCTCCGTAATCAGCACTGAGGCTATGGGAGAGAACGATTGATTGAGAGGCTTGGAGAGTCTTGGCAAGATTATAAGTGTCAATTTGTTCATTAGATATTTCAATGACTGTTGCCTCTATTGACTCTCGGATTCATTATCAGTTTGTAGCGATATTTTTCTATTCCAGTTTCATTCAGGAGGCATGCCTCTAATGTGATATCAGTATCTTTTGCAAAACAGCAGAGTTTGCGATTGCCTTATATTTCTTAAAAGATGACTGAGATAGGAATGCAGTGTTCCAGAGTAATGACTTGGCCAACCTTTCGGCCTTGCTCCTCGTTCATATTCTGATCTAGTGAAAGAGCTGAAGAGCCCATTCGACAATCTTCCATCTCTCAGTCAGGAAGAGGCACTCAAAATTCTTTGTACTCCTATCAATAAGTTGGAGTTGGCCAGTGATTACTACAAGGCAGCCTTTCACCTAAGCAAATTCCCTGGACCCTTGACGGAACGAGCCTTGTTGCGCCTGGTTGAGTCAGAATCCTCTGAATTGCCTGTTGTGATTGCCCGTAAAAAGGCCGTTGAGGGCTTAGCTCGTCTTCGATGTATCGCTGCAATTCCTGCCATTGGTCGCTGCCTTACAAGCAGTGATCCATATTTGGTGGAGATTTCTGCTTGGGCACTACAAGAGTTGGATTGTCAGGACCCTGATCTACATCAAGTCATGATGTCTTTGCTAGATGATCGAAAGCAGCATCGGCGCGTGTTGATTCAGAGTCTGGCTTGTCTTGGGGTGGTTTCAGCGGCACCAAGAATTAAGTCTTTGCAGGATGATGCTACGCCTGGGGTTCGTGGGGCTGCTCTTGCTGCAATGTTTAGGCTTTGCGGGCACAGAGATCGTT
Source organism: Prochlorococcus sp. MIT 0701 (assembly GCF_000760295.1). Taxonomy (GTDB): domain Bacteria; phylum Cyanobacteriota; class Cyanobacteriia; order PCC-6307; family Cyanobiaceae; genus Prochlorococcus. The sequence goes on along the minus strand of NZ_JNBA01000009.1, from coordinate 30,391 downwards.
TGCTGGAGCTGGAGTTGCATCTGGCCCTTCCTGTTCAGGTGGACCGGCATCTTGCAATTCAGGATGTTATAGATGCAGGTGAGTTTGGCTTACTTAAGGCCACTTTAAGGGCACCCGTGTCTCCGACCTTTCGAATGCGGGCATTAAATTCTCTTTGGCCTGAAGAGGTGGGGCAGCAGAATGATCTTGATCTGTTGGTTGTTTTGGATGCGCTGATGCGTGATGACCCAGATGATCTTGACCTTGTGCATCGTTATGACGAATCTCCTACAGACTCCTTCCTGATAGAGGAACTATTCGGGACTGACTTCAGCCGCTGTTATCTTGCTGTTCAGACCTTGCGTAGTCGCAATCCAAAAGAGCTTTGGCCTTTGTTGTTGAAATGCTGGGAAAGAGCCAAGAAGGATTATGGCGCGATCTATTTCTTTATGATTCTCTTTAGATGTATTACAGATTGGCCTGAAAAAGCACAACAGAAAATTCAGGATTTCTGTTTCTTTGCACTTGATAGGCGTTGGCCTGACTTTATTAAATTTAAACCGGCTTCCATCCTTACGCTGATGCACTATAGCCCCGAAATTGCTTGCTCTCATTTGTCTCAATGGCTGAACCCAGAGAAGTCTCCTTACTGGGCCTGTCGCTATGCAGCATTATTGGCTATTGAGCCTTTACTTCATCTAGAAGGATGGGGTGCATTGTTAGAAAATATTTCTAGCAATAAGGAGGACCCACATCGCTTTGTTCGTGCTAAAGCGAATAGTCTTGAGATGAATCATATCGGGGCTTCTCCTCCTGCAAGTTAAGGGTATTATTCTGCTTTGCTAAGTTGCCGTGCTCTTGAATCTTCGACAGTAGTATTAATTAGAGATTTTGTACTTGCTTTATTATTATCTTACTGATCAACTGTAAAGACATTGCGCCTATGAATTCCCTCGGCCTCTTTCCCCGAAGTGTTCGACAGTCTCTGGTTTTTGCAAGCTAAAAAACGTCAATGGCTTAGTGGCCTGGAAAGCACGATGTGAGTCCATAGGCAGTTGATAGAAGCATTGATTTGCAATGGGATTTCTCCCTATTGCCATTTCAGACTCACCACAAATCAAGATGTTTTGGATGTGTTAGCTCATTGTGATGTATTGCGCAACCAGCTTTCGTTAAGATGATCACCTAGATTGATAATACGTTGGAAGTAAAGGGGACCGTGCTTTGATCCCCAGAGCTGTTGATGTGTTTTGGGGTCAAATCCGCGATCACGACTAATCCAAGTTTTTTCATCAAACTCCACCTCGCTGACCAGATAAGTCATTGTGTTGTTGCGAGGAACTAGGCAATAGTTACCAGGTTCAACTTGTCCACGATAATGGTTTGGCTTTACTTCCTTGAAGTGCATAGCGCAACCGCGTCGCGGGACAAGCGTATCAGCGCATAGGTGATTGAGCAGGTCAGGATAAAAACCTGCGCCAGCCATGCGCTTAGGCTCTTGCAAACTATAATTCTCCAATATGAATGCTTCTTTGCTTGCTATTAATTTATGCACGCCCTGACGATAAGGACGCCAGGGATCATAGTCATAACTTTGCTCTGAATAATATCCAGGCCCTTGAAATATATCCCATAATAGTGGTCTAAAGTAGATATTGATTCTAGCAAAGTTGATTGGATTTTTCTGAGCCTGAGCCTTGTTGCTGTAGTGAGCAGCTAATGTTTTGGCGAAACGTAGTAATGAACTCTGATGCATCTTTTTTTGTTGCCACTTTAGTTTTTTAGCCTGCGTACTTCCGAGGCAAAAGATGTTTGCAGGACGCCTGAGCCTTCTGATGTTCGTATAACAGATGCTCGGCAACGAATGTGTTTGGAAACAAACCAGATTCTCTCTTCAGCAATGGACTGTCCATATTTGGTCACCAGCAGGCAAGTCCCGTCTGATAGGAATTGGTAATTTGAGACAGCTTTTTCAGCTTCTGCGTAGCCCATACTTCTCAATATCACCCCTTTCTCATGAGTTTTTGGGATAGGTATTAAAAGGCATGAGCCAGATGCGACCTCTGATTTTACATTTGGCTCCCAGTCACTTTCAGCTTGCCATTCCATTTTGAACGGCGATACGGGCATTCTGTTGAAACTTGTCTTGGATTTTAGGAGTTGGACAACTTCCGGCTCTTCGCTATTGACCTTTTGGATGCGAATCTCGCTTAGTACTTCCTCAAATTGTTGGAAGGCTAATGAATGGCTACTTCGCATTGACCGCCATATGCCTTCACTTTGAGCAACGAACTTCTCAATGTTCATCAAGAGATTCGTTTGATTCTTCGTTTTTAATACTTGGCTGATTGCCGCTGGCTTTTTGAATCATGCGTACCATGGAGTCAACCATCATCGACATCGCCATGGGAATTTCTTTCCCTGAGGGGGTCTGGGCAGATTGATCACCCGGTTGTTCACTTGAAGGGGGGCGAAACAGAGGCATGGGGAAAGACGGTGATGGAAAGTTTAGGCTCTAGCCCTGTCGACAGCTCAATGGTTTGCAGGGAAATCAACTTCCTTATCCCATGATAAACAAGCAAGACGTGTCTTCCTATGAGGTGGAAGACAAAATCTTTAATTGTTTTCAGTTTGCAGGGTTTCATGATTTTTTCGGCTTGGATGTAAGGCCATCAACCTATAGATTCATCCTCGTCAGTCGCCAGTAAGGGAGAGAAGAAGACCAATTGGGAGATTTCTGAGTAGAAATACTCAAGGCCTGTCTGACAGGATGCCGCTGAGGGGCCATTGACTGGTTTTATGAGCTCATGGTGGCCATCTTGTTGATTTCATATTTGTAGTGCTCGAATAGTTTCATCAAGAAGCTCTAGAAGCTCTACATCCCTTTTTATGGCTAAAGATGGCTTTTTATCTCGCCAGGATCCAATGTTTTTTGTGGGCAAACAGACCTAGAAGCTTGCGTACTCTTTAGGCCGCTCATCTGTGGATGGAAGACTGAGCACGTTTTCCGCTTTGACGAGTTTTGAAATCCTGCCCGAATCCGCAAAGTTGGTGTTGATCTTGGGTGCTTGGCTCAGCTTGGAGGATTAATTTGTCCGATCGACAAGATTTGAGTAGTGGTAAGTACTTGTGAAGCTGTTAGCCATCCATGTCTTTCGAGATAGAAGGCCCAGGTGAAGTCTTTCCCGAGGCCTGGGCATTGTTCTTTGGCCACCTCAGCCAGTTTGTTTTGGATTCCTAGGGTCTCAAGAAGTTCGACTGCATGGCTTGGGCTGTCGATTTGCTCGGATGGCCGAGCCGACAACCCATGTCAAATGGGTTTCAGATAGTTTTGCTTGGTTGCTTTCGCAGGCGAACAGGAGGTTGCAGGGTTCGGAGTGTCTCTGGAGGGTCTTTTGCCAAAGGCGGAGGTTTTCAGGCTTGATGTCAATCCTGAAAACTCCAGAGATGGTTTCAGTCTTTAGTTCGGATTTACCTTGCTCATGCTGTAGCAAGGTATACATCCTGGCTTCAGTAGAGAGGCTCATTGCAAACGGGAGTCATTGATGGCTTCTTTATGACCCCTTTTGGAGTAGTGAACGAGCCCAGTCGACCAAACTTTTTTTGATCAATCGAGATATCGCTCGAATTTGCACCGATCGCAGCTTGATCCGTAATGGTGCTTTTGGGTTTTGTGTTGATCATCGCGATCAATGGTCTCGATTCCGTTGATCTGCAGTCAGCCTTGTGTTGGTTTCATGGCCAGGTCTTCTTGGCATTTAGATTGCATTGAAGAAGATGTCACGTGGCAATCTTGCCTCGTTGAACCTTCTGAGATGGACAGTCAGCTTGGCACCGATACCATCGGCAAGACTCTTTCTGGGAGGAAATATCTGATGACGTTCAGTGAAAACCAGGCCTCTTTTGAGAAGTTGCTTGGTAAGCAACTACATGGGTTTAGTCAGTTGAGTAAGGCCTTGGTCTTGAGGTTAGTTCAGCTCGAAGAAAGGGTCGCAAGACTTGAGAGTAGTCAATCCTTGATAGATGATGGTTGCCAGGAAGTCACTAAGTCGCTCCTTGTTGATAGTCAGGAGCGCGTCAGGCCTCTACAGGGGCTTTTAGATGTTGATCCAGACCGATGAACTTCTTTCAATGTCATTCACTCCATTTCATTAGAAGGTCAGATCCTTTAAGAGGTTAAGCCTGAGAATAGTTAATCAGCCCAAGTCTTTGATTTGGCGACAGAAGCTTTCCAAGCAGAGGGGAATGTTGATCAGGGTATTGAGAATGGGGATGGGATTATTGACGGTGATGTTGGCGACACTCATTGCTTGGAGGATGCGCAAACAAATCTGCTTTCAGCCTGATCTATTATTTAGATTAGATCAAGAAGTCGGATGCGAAATTGAGCCACTTCTTTGGCAATGGATGGTGACCCCAATAGGAATGGATGGTCCTTGATCGTATCTAGGACTAGATTTAGTTTCGTCTCCTGACTAAGTTTATTCTCTCCTTTTTTAGACTGATAGTTTTTCCAGGCCTCATCAAATATCATCGCAAAATTGTCTGCATTATTGAACAGGCGGTCGCTCTTTTCGTTGGACGGAGAGAAAGACACGGTATTGGGCATCTTAAATTGATGCCAGGACCCAGATTTGAACTGGGGACACGGCGATTTTCAGTCGCCTGCTCTACCAACTGAGCTATCCCGGCTCGTCGCCTTCGCGACCTCGGAATCTTAGATCACAGGGTGAGGCTAACCATTGCCAGGGTGGCGATGAAATGATGCCCTTCGGCCGCTGGGCTGGGGGATCTTGCTTTGGGGCAAACTGAATCGAGCCTTGAGGGCGATGATCATGATGCTTCAGCGTGCAGTCAAAGGCCATCTGAACTTAAGAGCTGCTCTCTTCTCCCTGGCGATGATTGTGAGCTTGCTTTTTGCTATCAAAGCCTTGTGCCTGATCGATCGCTCTAGTCTTTGGGGTGATGAGCTGCGCACTGTGATCAAGGCATTTCAGCCTTCAGTTCTTTTTATCTTTGATTATCTGAAAACCGACTCACACCCTCCCCTCTATTACTTGATGCTCTGGGGCTGGGGACAGTCCGTTGGGCAAAGCGCGATCAGCCTGCGTCTTTTCTCCTGGTTGGCCTATTTGGTTGGAGGAATTCTCATGATCACCCAGGCTGCCGGATTGGCTCGGTGCCGTGCTCGAGCGGTTGCTTTTGCTGCTCTGTTGGCTTTCTGCACACCTTTCCCTGTGCGCTTTTCAATTGAGGGTAAAGGTTATGCCCTGTTGGTAGCCATGCTGGCGTTGGCTCTTTTGATACGCCGCCTAATTCTTGACCGTGCATCTTTTAGGCCAACGCTAATCATTGCCTATGGACTTGCAGTCGCCCTAGCCAGCCTCACCCATTACTACGGTTTTGGACTTATTTGTGCTCTGTTGTTTTGGGATGGGTTGCGTCGACGTTGGTCACTGGTATTTGCTGCGTTCATCGGAATTGTTCCCAGTTCGCTTTGGATTATCTATTCCTCGGGACATCTTTTTAATCCTTCCACCAATCGTTGGATTGCTCCACCAGAGTTTTCTTTGCTTAGCAATACGTTGATTCGGGCATTGGGTGTGTATCCATTTTGGAAGCTGGGTGGTTTGATCTTGCTGATCTTGGCCCTAAACAGTTGGGGGCATCGGAAGAGGTTTATGGAAGTTTTAGATGCTGATGCTCGTTCAGGTTTGAATCAGCTGTTAGATCGCAGTGGCATATGGGGGGGGTGTGTTTTGGTACTCATAGTTATGGGGTTGTCTTATCTAAAGCCAATTGCATTTTCTCGCTATTTTGTTGTTTTGGTTCCTGTGTTGGTGCCAGCCTTGGCAGCGGCAGCAGCGGATTGGTCGCTTCGTTATCGAGGTGAATGGTTCGCATTGGTGATTCTGACAATGGTGGTATTGCATTACTGGCATGCTGCCTTTGTTGATATCAATCCCCCCCAAGGTGAGTTTCGGCGAGAACGCTCTGATTTTCGATCTGTATCTTTGCGGCTTGCGGATGAGTCTTGGCGTTATGCAGACCGTTCTATACTTTTCAATGCAAGCGATCAGATGCTGGTCGCGGCAGGTTCTCTCAAGTCTAATCAGAAGCCCTGGGGAGATAAGGATGATTTGCTCTCTCGACTGACACAAGGTAATTCACCAGAGCAGTTTTATTTGGCAGCATCTGGGCGCAAATCGAAAATGAATAAACGCTTGAATGATCTAAAAGTAATTAGCGATCAAAATGGCTATCAGTGTTTTCAGCTCGATGATTTGCCTAGGGGTGCAATGGTCTTGAACTGTCAGCAAAAAACTCATCCTTAAATATTATTTCAAGCACGCTTGAACATGAAGATCATGGTTGTGAATATTTAGAGGGTTGATGTTTAGGAGTTTTGGCTAGGCAGATCACACCGCCTACAGTAATGCCAAGATTTTGCAAGCAACTTTTGGCTGCTTGAGCTGTGGCACCGGTGGTGAGGATGTCATCCACAATCCAAACCCGATGAAATGACCAGTCAGTTGCGTTGTTGATCAGGCCTGGCACCGCCTCGAATGAATGAATTTGATTTCGCTGGCGTAGCTGTCGGTCGAGATGGTGTTGTCCCACGGTTGCATGGCGGCGGCGTAAGAGGCCATGGCAGGGACGGCATAGGCCACTGGCCAGAAGCTGGGGTAAAGGATTTGCTCGTCTTAGGTTTTTCCAGCTTGGGATCGGTACCAGTACAGCGTTGATGGGTACGAGCGGGGTCAGCAGTTTTGCTAAGGCATGTATCGATGAGAGCGTTCGATCGCGACGCAGATTCAACAACAGTCGGCGGAGATGCCCTTCGTACCAACCCAGAGCCCGCCAGTTCAGGGGACTGAGGCCTATTAACCCATCGGCTGGTAGATCGAGTTTCATGCAACAGTTCGGGCAAGGCTTTGAAGACTCGGCCTCTGAGGTAATCGTTGCCCTGCAGATAGGGCACTGGGGTTGCATGAGCAGGTCATGACCTGCTCGAATTATTGATGCAAGCAATTCAGTTCAGCTTCTGAAACAAGGATTCCCCTCGCTCTTATGGCAGGGCTCTCTTGTGAGGCAATCTCAGCAGGATGATTTCGGCATGGCTTTCAGCATGGCCACCAGAGTGTGATGGGCATCTTCACTATCGGTAAGGGTGTGGTCGAACTTGATTTCTAAGACGTCCCCATCCACTTCAAGTTCCATCGTTTCCGAGGTGATTAAAATCATCTTGGCTGTTTGGGGATCTTTAATTCCTCCGTAGTAACGCGCATAATTAATAACAGCGTCGGCATGGTCGTCATTCATGTGCCTACAGATGCGTTTACTGACATCAGGGGTGAGGGGGTCGGAGCTCATCAGCAGTGGTGTTGGAAATGTTGAGATTAGAAATTGGAGAGACTGCAGTTAGCTCTTACCAATAGGAGTTAGTCAAAGCGCTGCTAAAGAAGGGATTGTCTGTAGTTTGATCAAATTGAAGCCCATTGAACTCATCTTCATGACAAAAAGTCCAGTCAGAATGTGGTTGTGTCATTTCGTTGGCACCATTCAGAGCTGGTGATTCGATTCTTGCTTGGTACTAACCAAGTTGTGTTGTGGAGAGATCGCTTTCAAAGCAAGACGGGCTACTCCGGCAGCTGGTGGGTTGGTGCAAGTCTTGATAGGTACGCCAAGGATCCGTTCTCTTAATCGACGCCATTGGGGATTGCGGGCCCCCCCTCCCAGGCTGATCACTTGCTTGGGAGGGGGGGCGCCAAGTTCTTTGAGACGTTGCCAGCCTTGGAATTCGATGTGTGCGAGGCCTTCCAGCAGGCCATGGAGGTAGAGGGAATCGCTCACAGGTCTTGGAGCCAGCTGTGGTTCGAGTGTGGGATCGTCAATTGGGAAGCGTTCGCCGGGGCCGGGAAGAGGGCGCAGCATTAGACCACTGTCGAACTCTGGGTTGATCTGACGGCTTAACTCTTTCAGCTCGGCATCACTGAACAGTTGTCGAAGGACGTTGCCACCTGCATTGGAGGCTCCGCCGCACAGCCATCGTCCGCCAACTCGATGGTTGGTGATGCCAGCACCCCGGAGGGGACCTTCTGTAAAACGTTTCAGTACAAGGGTGCTACCCAGCACGGTGATGCCGTCGTCGGGACCTGGATTAGCTGTTAAAACAGCAGCATTGGCGTCGGTTGTTCCTGCTACTACGAGGAGTTGTTTCGGTAGGCAAAGGCTTTGGGTCTGCTCAGGTGACACACAACCCAATATTTTGCCGCTGCTTACGATCTCAGGAAGTGCTGCCCGCCAGGCTGTTTCGGCAAAGCTGGCAGGCCAGGCTTGATTGATCAAATCCCAGCCTAAGCGCAGGTTGTTGCCTTCTTCTCCCCAGCACCAATTGCCTAGCAACCAGCCGCTGATCCAGTCCGCTTGATGGCGTAGCAGAACGGTGTCGTCATGTTTGCTGATCAGTCGTAGAGCCCTTGCCAGGCTGCTGCTCACACTTGAGGCTGGTTCTTCATGGGATACAAGGGAGATGAGTGCTTGCCTTTGTTCTGGGCAGCTCAGATGGTATGGAAGGGCTCTACTAAGGGCTTTCCCAGTGCGGTCGCAGGCCAGCAGAGTTCCTGATGTGCCATCCACGGCTATTGCCCTCAGGGACAGCCGCAGGTTGGTGGGCAAAGCCCGAATCAGCTCTGTGCAGCAGGTTTGCCAGTCTTCAGGAATCTCAAGCCCTTTTGGATAGTCCGCTGTGCCTGTGTGGATCAGCTGTCCTTGCTCGTTGAGAACGGCAAGGCGTACGCCGCTGGTGCCAAGGTCGATGCCGAGCGCCAGGGACGAGTTAGGCATGGGGTATCTAGAGGCTACTTCCCTGCTTTTGTTGCTGGGCCTCTGCCTGAAGCAGGGTGGAGGCCTTGTCCGTAACGTCTTCCCAGGGAAGATTTAGATCAGGGCGGCCGAAGTGGCCATAGGCAGCAGTGTCTTGGTAGAAGCGTCCTCCGCGTTGCTGAGGCAGCTGTCGCAGCTTGAATTGCTCGATGATGGCACCAGGTCGCAGGTCAAAATGTTCCTGCACCAAGGCTGTAAGTTCGTCATTTGTCAATTTTCCGGTGCCAAAAGATTCGACGAGGATCGAGACAGGTTTAGCCACGCCAATTGCATAGCTGAGTTGCACCTCTGCACGTTGAGCGAGGCCTGCTGCTACAAGACACTTGGCCACAAATCGTGCGGCGTAGGCGGCAGAACGGTCCACTTTGGTTGGGTCTTTGCCGGAAAAGGCTCCCCCACCATGGCGGGCATAGCCGCCGTAGGTATCTACGATGATCTTTCGGCCAGTAAGGCCAGCATCCCCCTGTGGGCCTCCGACCACAAACTTACCGGTTGGATTGACTAAAAAGCGGGTCGCCTCACGATTGGGTTTGAGGGGGAGGTCAGCAGTCGCTGGGTCTACGACATGGGTCCAGAGGTCTTGAGTGATCCGCTCACGGATTCCATTCTCATCCGAGATGCCCTCTACCTCCGAGGTGTGTTGAGTTGAGATCACAATCGTGTCGATCGCGACAGGACGGTCGTTTTCGTAGACCACACTGACTTGGGTCTTCCCATCAGGTAGCAAGTAGTTCAGAGACCCGTCATGACGGACTGCAGCGAGTTGACGGGCAAGGCGATGGGCGAGGCTGATGGGTAGGGGCATCAGCTCAGGGGTGTCGTCGCAGGCGTAGCCAAACATGATCCCTTGGTCTCCGGCTCCCACCTTGTCAAGAGGATCACCTGAATGGTCGTCGGCTTCATTAACCCCTTGGGCGATGTCTGGTGATTGTTGATCCAGGGCAACGAGCACGGCGCAACTCGTGGCATCAAACCCACCTGCACGAGCACCGCTATAGCCAATCTCGCGAATCACGTCTCTAACTAGATGGATGAAATCAACCTGGGAGTTTGAGGTCACTTCGCCTGTGATGAGGCAGAGCCCTGTATTGACAACTGTTTCACAGGCCACTCGGCTGCTGGGGTCTTGAGCGAGTAGGGCGTCGAGAACGGCATCACTCACTTGATCACAGATCTTGTCGGGATGCCCTTCTGTGACGGACTCAGAGGTGAAGACGTAACGGCTCATGGAGAACTGAAGTTATGCGTAACTTTAGGGTCTGCCTTGACGACTAGATCATTCCAGTGGTGGATGAGGTGGTGGTAGTTCGTTAATGTTGGCGGTTGATTCCAGCCGGCCATGTAACCAAGGCTGAGACCTATACCAGCCTGGCGAGCCATCTGTAAATCGGAATCGGCATCACCAATGAGGGCGCACTGGGCCGGGGCTAATCCCATTAAATGGCACAGTCTTTTGACGGCATTTGGATTGGGCTTAGCTGGTTGATGCTCAGCGCTCCAGAGTTCGGTCACCGTGTCATGAAGATTGTTTTGGTTCAGGAAGGTTTCAATCCCTGAGGCGCTGTCATTGCTAATCACGGCGCAGATCACCCCTTGTTGTCGCAGCGATTCCAAGAGCGAAAGGGCACCTGGTAGCAGAGTTCTGGTTGTTGCTAGGCAGGGCACTTCATTCTCAAGAGCATCCACAGCTGCGAACACTTCATTGGCCAGAGCAAGAGCCTGTGGCCAGCCTTCTCCGAGCAGACAGAACACCGTTGCTGTGGAGATTAGGTTGTGATGCCTTGACGCTACGGCGATGGTTCCGCCTGGATCGAGTCCTTCAGCGTTGAGTCCATAGGCAGCAGAGAGAAGCTCCTGAATTTTGGAAATCTCACTGAGGCTGGCATTCCCCCCGTGAAAGCTAAGAATGGCTTGTTCGATTCTTCCCTTCGCCAGAGTGAGAAGGTGGGGTTCGCTATGGCAAAGGGTGCCATCCTTGTCGAACAGCACCCCTTGGATCTTGCCGATGGGCGTCCCCCTCAGCAACAGTTGAGGCATGGGCTAACTGTCAGGATTAGTCGAGGGGGACAACTTCTGAATCTTCGCCTTCCTCGGCCTGCTCGAGCAGCATCTGCTTGTAACGGGCGGCCATTTCTTCAGCTTTGTCAAAGACCTTCTGGGGATCGGTGAGCATGTCTCCGGGTTCGGGTTCAAGGGCCTTTGTAGATAGTGAAATTCGCCCTCTCTCCGCATCGAGATCGATGATCATGACTTTCATCTGATCATTCACGTTGAGAACCGAGTGGGGGGTCTCGATATGCTCGTGACTAATTTCGGAGATGTGAAGTAGGCCACTCACGCCACCGATGTCGATGAAGGCTCCGTAGGGCTTGATGCCGCGAACGGCGCCGATGACGACTTCGCCAACCTCGAGGCGATTCATCTTCCTTTCAACAAGAGCACGGCGATGGCTCAGTACCAAGCGATTGCGTTCTTCGTCGACTTCCAGGAATTTCAAAGGTAGGAAGTCAGCGACAAGCTCTTCCTTTGGTTTGCGGGTGCTGATGTGTGATCCGGGGATGAATCCTCGCAGGCCTTCCACCCTTACCAGGGCACCCCCGCGATTTGTCGCAAATACTTCGGAGTAGATGGTGGCATCTTCCTTTTGCAGCTGTCTTACCCGTTCCCATGCACGTTGGTATTCGATGCGGCGGATTGAAAGGGAGAGCTGTCCGTCTTCGTTCTCCTCACTCATGATGAAGAACTCGCGGATCTCTCCGGGTAGGAGGACGTCGCTGAGTCCTTCGACCCGATTGATCGACACTTCCTGAAGGGGCATGAAGGCTGCGGTCTTGGCCCCAATGTCGATCATTGCGCCCTTTGATTCAAGGGCAAACACCGTGCCGTTGACAATGTCACCGGGCTTGAAGTTGTAGTCGTACTTGCTCAGTAGCGATGCAAATTCATCAAGGGTGAATCCAGCTCCACTCAGGTCATTTTTGGCTGCCCGGCTGCTCGGGTCGTCGGCTGTTGGGACATCCTCTGGAATGCTCAGGTCTTCTTCAGCCAAGGCTTGCTTAGCAGCTTCGGCTGTCTCAGAAGCGGTATCTATTAGCTGCTCGCTGCTAGAGCTTTCAGCAGCAGAGTCCTGAACTTGTTCAGTTGGAGTCGCAGACATTGTTGGATGGCGGTCTGCCTTATGGCAGTGCGCAGGGAAATCCGAGTGGCCCGCCGACCTTTCGGAATTAATCGATCACTCTACAGATTGACTTCTTAATCTCAGCGAACGGCTGCGAGCTGTTCTTTGTTGGCATGAATGCCTTCAAGTGCTGCTACGAAATCATTAATTCCACGGAAATGACGATATACCGACGCAAAGCGTACGTAAGCGACCTCGCTCATTTCGGATAGTTGGTCCAAAATCATTTCACCGATTTCAGCACTATTAACTTCACGCCCACTTCGTTGTTGGAGCTGCAGTTCAAGCTCATTCACCACTGACTCAAGTCTGTCTTGCTCGAGACCGGTTTTTTCACAGGCCAAGGTAAGGCCATTAAGGATTTTACTGCGATTGAAAGTCTCTCGATTGCCATTACGCTTCAAAACTGTGATTGGCACAGTTTCGACGCGTTCGTAGGTAGTGAAGCGAAAGTCGCAATGTAAGCATTCACGGCGCCTTCTTACACTTCGCCCGGCATCAGCAGCGCGGGATTCAAGTACCCGACTATCAGTGTTTTGGCAGGAGGGGCATTGCATGCCCGTAAGACTCCAAAGGTAGTGAACTAAGTCTAGACAGTAATTCGAGCCTTGAGAAGGACCTGTTGATCTGCATTCTCAGGCGTTAGTGCTGTAAATCCTTTGCGAGGCAATGAGACTGCATGATTATTTGGATCAACGAGATTGGCAGCAGAAGTGCTTAAAGAGAAAAAAAAGCCCCGCCGAAGCGGGGCTTTGAAGAGATTGGCGTTTTATTTGCCACTGTCTTTGCCGATTTTCGGCGGATCACGGAATGCAACCGCGAAGAACAGTGTGGCAACCACCAGGGTCATTAAGAGGGTGTAAGCAAAAGCATCCATTGAGAGTCTCCGTAGGGTCGATCAGCTGAAGGTGTAGCTCCTGTGGAGGGCTTAAGTTTGCCCTGGAACGCGACGAGTAGAAGAGTCGCCCAACTTTTGGAAAACACCGAATTCAACCTGGTCGCCAAGGTCAGGATCGATACCGGCAAACACGTCGCGGTACAAGGTCCTAGCTGCATGCCACCAGTGGCCGAACAGGAACAAGAGCGCAAAGTTGACGTGAGCAAAGGTGAACCAGCCCCGAGGTGAGCTTCGGAAAACACCATCTGAAGCATAGGTCTCACGGTCGAATGTAAAGGCCTCACCAAGTTGAGCCTTGCGAGCGAGACGCTTCACATCAGCGGTATCAGTGAAGGTTTTTCCATCCATGGAACCGCCATAGATGGTTGCCGTCACGCCTTGCTGTTCAAAGGAATTCTTTGCTTCAGCACGGCGGAAGGGGATGTCAGCACGCACGGCGCCGTTCTGATCTTCGAGTAATACAGGGAAGTTCTCGAAGAAATTGGGAATTCGACGTACCTGCAGATCATTGCCTGCCTTGTCTTTGAAAGTGATGTGGCCGAGCCAGCCAGTAGCAAGGCCGTCGCCATTCACCATGGCGCCAACTCTAAATAGACCACCCTTGGCAGGGCTGTTACCTACGTAGTCGTAGAAGGCAAGCTTCTCAGGGATAGCGGCATAAGCCGCCTCTTGAGTAGCGCCGTCATCCATGGCTGACTGAACACGACGGTTGATTTCAGTTCTGTAGAAATTTTGGTCCCACTGATAACGGGTAGGTCCAAACAGTTCAACAGGCGTTGCTGCAGATCCGTACCACATCGTTCCTGAAACGATGAAGGCGATAGCGCAAACAGCCGCGCAGCCACTGGCTAGAACTGTTTCGATATTGCCCATTCGAAGGGCTTTGTAGAGCCGTTCTGGTGGGCGGTTGAGCATTTGGAAATGGCCACCAAGGAATCCAAAAAGGCCAGCAGCAATATGGTTAGCCACAATGCCGCCTGGGCTGAAGGGGTTGAATCCTGCAGCACCCCATTCCGGCGCCACATTCTCCAGATGACCTGTTAGTCCATATGGATCAGAGACCCACATCCCAGGACCCCAAAGGCCGGAGAGATGGAAGGCTCCAAATGTGAAGCAAAGGAACCCAGCAAGGGTTAAGTGGATGCCGAAGATTTTTGGCAGGTCTAATGCAGGCTCTTTAGTGCGTGGATCTAGCCAAAGATCAAGATCCCAGTAGGTCCAATGCCAGATCGCGGCCAGCATTAAAAGGCCACTGAAGACGATGTGAGCGGCAGCAACACCTTCGAAGCTCCAGAGGCCTGGATCAACGCCGGTTTCACCGGTGATGCTCCAGCCCCCCCAGCTGCCAGTAATTCCGCAGCGGGTCATGAACGGCATGACATACATGCCTTGCCGCCACATGGGGTTGAGGACGGGATCCGAAGGATCGAAGATGGCTAATTCGTAGAGGGCCATGGAGCCGGCCCAGCCGGCTAACAGGGCTGTGTGCATGAGGTGCACGGCCAGAAGTCGGCCGGGGTCGTTGATAACGACCGTGTGCACCCGATACCAGGGCAATCCCATGGGTCAGGTTCGGGGGAACGAAACGAAGCTGCTGATGCAGACAGACCCGCAGATCGTAAGACGTTCAGCATTAAGTGTGGACAAGGTTGTCGCTAGCTGCAACGTGTAGTGATACAGGAACGGCTCTTATGGAGCGGTTGTAACGGGTTGCCGATTTGGCAAAGGTGAGGTTTGGCTGATGTGGAGGTTTGGTTACAAACTGCAATGCCACGCTTGAGACAAAATGGGTTGTCTTTTGCGTTCCAGATCCATGCCCATCATTCGCTTTGTTAGGGAAGGCAAAGATGTTGAGTGCAAGCAGGGCGAAAATCTCAGGGAGGTTGCCTTGCGCGAGGGAATGGAGCTCTACGGGCTGAAAGGAAAGCTGGGGAACTGTGGAGGTTGTGGTCAGTGCATTACTTGTTTTGTTGGAATTGAGGGGGAGAGCAAAGTTGGAGCGCTTTCACCAAGAACTGAGGTTGAGGAAATCAAGCTCAGGCGTCGTCCTGAGAATTGGCGCCTTGCTTGTCAGACCATTGTCATGTCGTCAGTGATCGTCGTGACTCGACCACAGGAAACTCTGCTCAATGCCAAGAGTCGTCTTGAGGCTGCACGTGCGCAAAAGCTGTCTTAAGGGGCCAGCTATCCCCTCGAATCAGAGGGGTTGATGGTGTGATCTCAGCTTGTTTTGAAAGGGCGTGGGCTGCTACGCCCGGTGACGAGGCTTGAGCAGATTGCAGTTTGGGTAGCTTGCGGGTGATACTTTCCCGGAGTAATCCTCTGCGACCATGCCTGTAAACAACTTCGGCTTCCTAGCCACCCTTCTGTTCGTAGCGGTTCCGATGTTGTTTCTGATTGGTCTTTATATCCAGACCAACAGCAACAAAAGCTGATCAACTTCTTGCCGGTTTGAAGGCAATCCGCTTGCCAGTTTCAACTGGGTTCTTGGTCCTGGTCAATCAGGACTGAAGCGGTTTCATCAACTCAGGTGAAGTTGCTCACCGGAACTCCCAACCAGTTTGTCGAGGTCCAAAAGGCCCTTGATCAGTTCTTGTTGGCGACTTTCCTAAGCAATTGAAACTAGATCTGCGTTCACTTCAACCACCATCTGGGCCACGTTCGCTTTGGTTCTCCCCTGCTTTATGGGCGTTTCGATTGCGTTGGGGCTGATTCTCATTACCTTGCCAATGTTTCGGCGGGGAATGGGCCACAACTCTTTTGGTGGGGTTGCGCTATCTAGCTGGACAGCTTTCAGTAATCAGACTTAGACGACAGATAACAGCTGTTTTGAACTTGGGAAGGTCAGTTCGGGTAGAGCATTTTCAGCATTCCTTCGAGTTAGTTCTTGGTCATTAGGTTCTTGTGCAAGCTGTACCAGGCTTTGCAGCAGCCTATGGCGAGTTAGCTAGGAGTTCGGCATGCTGATTAAGAGTGAGAAGACTCAGCCTTGGACGCTGCGTAAGCGGGTGTTGCCGCAGCACACAGATCACGCTGGCGTGATGTGGCATGGGGCCTATTTGGCATGGCTGGAGGAGGCTCGAGTGGAGGCTTTGGCGCAGGCAGGCTTGCCCTATGACCGCATCTCGGCAGACGGATTGGAGATGCCTGTGGTGCGTCTTGAGATTCACTATCGTCGTGCGCTTCGCCATGGTGAGGTGGTAGTGCTGGAGAGTTGGTCTCTGCCGTGCGATGGGGTGCGATGGCCCTGGTTCACAGTTTTCGCAACGGAGGCAGGGGATCGGGTCGCTGATGCTCAGGTGGATCTTGTCCTGGTCAATGTCATGGACTTGAGGCGGCGGGTTCTACGTCAACCCCCAGAGCCTCTTGCGAGTGCTTTACGGCAACTCCAGAAGGGGCCAGAGCTGCACCTGTAAGATTGATGGTTCATATGTACCATTTTACTTGTGGAATGTCGGTATTGGTGGTGGCTCTGGAGCCGCTGTCCAGGGATTGGAGTTGCTCGAATGGGGGATCTCGAGGCGGTAGGCCATGCTCACGAGGTCAGTCTGGCTGAGCTATGGACTTGGCCTGAGGAAAGGTTGCGCAAGGTGCTCTCCTGGCCGACAGCCTTGTTCACAGACTTGAGCATCCACCGCAGCAAGTGGGGAACTTGTCCAAGTGTCGACGTGCCGGAGGATGTCCTGTTGCCTGTGGATTTGCTTTGGCCGGAAGGGTTTCGTGCCTTGAAGCGCCCCCCTTTGGCGCTTTTCTGGCAGGGCCGGCAGGAGCTTTTGGTAAGCCTTGGGGCTCATAGGGCGGTAGCAATTGTTGGCACACGACGGCCTTCGAACCATGGTTTGCGTATGGCTGAAGCATTGGGCCGTGCTTTGGCACTAGCGGGTTGGCCTGTGATCAGTGGCCTTGCAGAAGGGATTGATGCGGCTGCCCATCGCGGCTGCTTGGAAGGCGGTGGTGCGCCAGTGGGCGTGCTGGGAACACCTTTGCAGAAGGTCTATCCCCGGCAGAATGAGGGCCTTCAAGCTTTGGTCGCGGCTCAAGGGCTGCTGGTCACGGAGCAGCCTCGTGAGATTTTGGTCAAGCGGGGTTGTTTTGCAGCCCGTAATCGCTTATTGGTGGCCTTGGCAAAGGCTGTGGTCGTAGTCGAGTGCCCCGAGAGAAGTGGAGCCTTGATTACAGCTCGGCGAGCAATAGAGCAGCAATGTCAGCTGTTGGTCGTGCCCGGAGATGCAAGGCGATGGTCGGCCCTCGGCAGCAATGCTTTGTTGTTGGATCAGGCTTCCCCTTTGCTAAGCCCTGAAGCTCTTGTAAAACAACTTGGTACTGGTCCGCTGGCGATTCCTTCTCCGTCGGTTGCTTGTGATTTATCTGGTTCTCGATCTAGCTCACGAGCCGGCCAGCATGGCGATACAGCACTGTTGCAGGCTATTGGCGATGGGGCGTCCTTGGAGGATTTGATGACCTGTCTGAATCTGTCTTCGGCGCGATTGACAGAAAAATTGCTTCAGTTGGAGTTGCAGGGGGTTTTGGTGGCAGAGCCTGGATTGCATTGGCGTTTGGCCTAGCCTGTTTCGATGGCATTGCTGGAGATTTCCGCAGCAGAGCTATTGGCCTGGCGTCGTTTGCAGTTGGCGGGAGGAGGCCGTGCTGTTGATTTTGACTGGTTGCTTGATTTGGGTGGAGGTTTGCGCTGGAGCGATCTTCAGCAGCTTTATCTCGATCCACGACGTTCATTGCTGCTTGAGCGACCCCTTGATCAACTGGCAATGATCTGGAAGCAACATCTTGATCATCACATTCCTCTTCAGCACTTGATCGGTTGCTGCCCTTGGAGGGACGTTGAGCTGGAGGTCAGTGCGGCGGCATTGATTCCCCGTCAGGAGACTGAGCTGTTGGTGGATTTTGCTTTGCAAGCATTGGCTCGGCAACCTTTTGGTCGCTGGGCCGATTTGGGGACAGGTTCAGGAGCACTAGCTGTGGCGTTGGCTCGCGCTCTACCTGTTTGGCACGGACATGCAGTGGATTGCAGTATCGAGGCCTTGGCTTTGGCGAAACGGAACTTGCAAAGGCTTGCGCCCCATGCCTTATGGCAGCTGCATCAGGGCAGTTGGTGGGAGCCTTTGCGGCCTTGGTGGGGAGAGTTCAGCTTGGTGCTGGTCAACCCTCCCTACATCCCAGAAGCTGTAATGGCTCAACTTGAACCTGTGGTCCGTGATCATGAGCCGCATTTGGCTCTATGCGGGGGAGCCGATGGTTTGGTGGCCACTCGTCAAATCATTGCTGGTGCCATGCAGGCCTTAGCGCCTGGTGGTTGGCTGTTCTTGGAACACCACCATGACCAGAGCGATGCCGTGCTGGCTTTGATGCGTCAGCAGGGTTTGGAGAATCTGGAGTACAAGTCAGATTTACTGGGGGTAAGGCGCTTTGCCATTGCTCGGCATCCTGAACATCACGAGTCTTTGAACCATGGCACTTCTGCCTTCGGCTGTTCTTGACGCCAGTGCCTTGGCATCCAGATTGGAGGCTGGTTCAGCGGCCTTATTGCCCACAGACACCTTGCCAGCTTTGGCGGCCTCTCCTGTTCACGCTGCACAGTTATGGACCATGAAGCAGAGGTCGGCCGATAAACCTCTGATTCTGATGGGAGCTAATCCTGAAGAGTTACTTGCGCATGCTTCGCCGCTTGCTTTGGAGGATGCCTGGACGATGGCCAGGCGCTATTGGCCAGGGGCCCTCACCTTGGTTGTACCGGCTTCGGGTGTGCTTGTTGAGGCTCTTAATCCCGGAGCTTTCACGCTTGGGTTGCGAGTACCGGATTGTGGAGTGATTAGGTGCTTGCTGGAGCAGAGCGGGCCGCTAGCCACAACGAGCGCCAATTTGTCTGGTGCTGCTCCCACTTTCTCTGCAGAGGCTGCTACTACTTGCTTCCCAGGATTGCCATTATTGGGGCCATTGCCATGGCCGACGCCTTCTGGTTTGGCCAGCACGGTGTTGGCTTGGCAAGGGGCCGGGCGTTGGCATGAGTTGCGACGTGGTGCAGTGGTGCTTGAGCTTTGAATGAATCGCGCGATCACTAGAGCATGGCGATTCCAATGGTCTAACCAACGCCGGATAAGAGGTGCATTGCAGAGACAACTTGAGGGATGTAAAAAAAACTCGTCTCAAAGGGGGTGATTTGTTCAGGCTGCTGCTTAGGAAGAGCCGTTGTTGGTTGGCTATAAAGCTTTTGCTGCTCTGATGCCTAGTCACGAATCCCTATTCGTATCAGCCAGTTGAGCTCATCTAGCTCGTGCTTGAATTCGCCGATATTTCTTTCACAAGTCTGGCGAAGCCTGTCTAGTTGAAGATATTTTGTGCTATCTGTCTCCACATTATTCATTTGAGCTGTCAGGCTGTAAAAAGCTTTCCAACACTCTTTTAAGACATTGTTGAGCTCACAGCCTCTATCGAGCTCTGATTGAGAGAGTTTTGTGAGCTTCACCCAATACCTTGATGTGATGTTTAAACATAGAAATACCAGCGCCGAATTGCCACGACCTTAACAATCGCTACATTTTTTAACTGTTGCGAAACCTTATCGCAAGGCTCATTGAATTATTTGATTTCGTTAAGCGCATCGTCAGATCAGTGGGTAATTGCCCTGATTAACTGGTGTATGTTGCCTAACTAATGCAATAAGAGGCAAAGTGTGCCTTTTGAATTGATCTTTTCCCTTCATTTTCCGCTTGTTGGCGAGGCTTGTAAAGCACAGTGAGATTGATTGATGATCAGGCTTTTTTAATGTTTTCCTGCGCTCTTTATTCAGGTCTTGAATTGTTTAGATCAACAATATCCCGACCATTTGAATCTTTGCGCCAGCCGTTATTTTTTCGGCAAAGGCCAAAGTTAAGAAAGCCTAAGGTGATTCCTTCTTGAAGATGCTTGGGGAATAAGCCGCCCAGCTTCTTAGTCTCTTCTTCAGTAAAAAACTTCAAAACTTCATTTTTGATGCCAAGCTCAAAAGTTTGCTTGTCGAACACCAGCTCACCTTGATTCAGCTTTATTGCCAGTTCTCGGATGGTTGCAGTAACACTCAGAAGCTTGACAGGATCCTTTTGCTGTTTGTTGATCTCTGCAACTTGTGCACTTGTAGGTTGGGGCATTATTGGAATTGGGTAGCCAAGTTCGATTGTTTTCTTCATTAGATCATCTCTCAACGTCTTTACTGCACCTGTTTGACTTGGGTCACCCGCAAGAATAGCCTCAACAAACTTCATTAGATCATTCCTTTTGGATTGGGATGAGTGAAGTAATGTTCGTATAGAAGCTTTGATGGCAGTGACATCAAGGCGAGATTGGGTTTCTCTGATTGACTCAGTTAGTAAACTTGATACGTCATCTTTTTTGCTTACTGCAATCGATTTGATCTTCGACAAGGCGTATTTGCCTGAAGCAATCCATTTAACTACTTCGCTCAATCCTTTATTTGGCCTTGACCATCTCAGTAAGCAACCTAGTGCGACGACAATCTCATGGATATAGTAGTCGTGAATTTCAGTGGCAATAGTTTTTGCACTGGCTGTTGAGATTTCATTGTTCTCAGAGTAATCGCTTGGTATGTTGTCAACTTTCCCTTGGCCAATCATTGCTCAACTCCTTGACCTTTTACCTCGACAAGAGCATCAGTTCTACTTAGGCAATATGTGCTCACTGCAAACCATACGAGTTTCATCCTAAGTGTCTCTTCGTTGTCGAATTCGTCTTTCAAGTCAGAGTCTATATATCCAGTCTCCTCTATTATCTCATGGATATCGGCTTCAAAATGCTCGTAAAGATAATCGAGTTCCCATACTTCTCTGAAGCCGTCAAATCCTGCAGATATGCCTCGATGGTTAATCTCTCTAATCTCTTGTGAATTGCAGAAGCGCTGGTCCAGGAATTCTATAAATCTCATTGCCTTGTCTCTTGTTTTAGCATGATCCTAGCAATAGCTTCTCTATTAGGCCCAAATACCATTGGGGCCATCAATCCTTTGACGTTTTTCAGTAGACAGCTTCTGATCCGACGAGAAGCATGATTGAGCTCTTGATTGGGAACCCTCAATGTTTGTTTTTCATCCATCTGTGTTGTTTTTGTGATCGCCTTAGCGCTTCGCTAGTGATTAAGTCTTTTTCAAGATTTAATTCTGAAATTGCTTCAAAGAGTTACTTGATGTCAAGGAGTAGTTTGGCACATTGGCTGATGCTTGATAGGTAGATTTCATAAACTTATCTGATTCATATAAGATTAGGAACTTCACATTGGGCTTGCTAAGTAGCCAGCCAGTGGTCTTTGGATGGCTAGGTCTTGTTGGAACTGCTGATGTGGCTTGGTGATTGCAAATGCAAGCTTCAGAAGATGTGGACCTGAAAGTGCTTGGCTAGAAGTAGTTAGTATTCCGTAGTGATCTCGCATCTCTTAAAGGAGATAGAACTTTATTGATAGCTAGACTTCTTAGCTGCTGCATAGGCAGCAGATTGATAAACTTTGTTTTCACCATTGAAGGGATGACTGTCTTCTGATAGAAGCAAGATCTTCAGCTTTATATGCGTTGAAACCTTTCCCTCTCATTAAATGGGATTGAGCAATCTCCTGTAGCAGTGTAGCTTTACTGACCTTATAGATGCTTCAGCGGCTGTTTTGTATTTTGTTTGCTTTCATGTTTTGCTATTGCATCTTTTCCGCTTGCCAAGGTCTCCTTGCAATTGTTTTGGTCGTTGCCCAGATGTTCACTGCTGCCGATGCTTCTGGTTGGGTGGTGGCATTCCCGCGAGCTTAGGGTTACAACCTCTTTGTAAGCTTCAGGTGCTTTGATCGTGGCGAATAGAAATTAGTCTGTTGTTCAACGATGGTTACCATCAACTCTTCACAATGTTGCCAGTCACCTAAAAGTGGCTCTGATGCCTAAATTGCCTTCTCCCACATGCTCTGGCTGATCGGCTTGGTATTGCTTCTTCAGGCCAGTTTCCATTGGCTGTTAGAGCAGGCGACTGTGATTACTACACCGATCTTTGAATTACGGGGTCTCGGTTGGGTGCTGTTGCTGCTTGGAGCTTGGTTGCTCGCAGGGAAGGTGAAGGATCAGGCTGATGGTTGAGAGGTTTGAAGAGTTCTTTAGGACAGGAAGTTCGACAAGTGTGTCAAAAAGGAAGGGCTCTTGTGCTCCCTTGATCTTCTTGTTTGGCAGCTTGGCTGTTGACATTCATCATTCTGAAGTGCCGGCTAACGGATTTGAACCGATGGCCTTCGCTTTACAAAAGCGCTGCTCTACCACTGAGCTAAGCCGGCAATCCCGGAAGTGTAACGACGGATGTGGGTGCTTCTGGCTGATAGTTGGCAATCAGCCACAACGTGAGTTCGAGTCGGCTTTGACAGCCGGTTTTGGCGAGGGCATGGCTGATGTGACTTTCCACCGTTCGTGGACTAAGGATCAGTCTTTGTGCGATGGCTTTGTTACTGAGACCCTCAAGCAACAAAGTCACCACGGATTGCTCCGCTGGGCTTAGTCGTTGCGGTTCAGCTGATGGAGGCAATGGAAAAGAGTTTGATTGACTTTTTGGCTGCATAGCAGCAAAGCAATTTCCTTAAGGATTCCCCCTCTTCTCCGTCCTATTCCATTGCTCCAGGAGTTGAGACGGATTCTTGGCTGTTGGAAACCTTCTCTTGGCTGCTGACAGCTTTCTCTTGGCTGCTGACAGCTTTCTCTTGGCTGCTGATAGCCATCTCTTGGCTGCTGACAGCTTTGGATTTGGAACGTTTGATCGGCAAGTTAGCCACTAAGGCCGTCATGCGATCTTCGGTTTCAAGGCTTACGTCCCCTCCCTCAATGTCAATCTCCACGTACTTGGCAACGACCTCAAAGATCTCGCGGCGCATTTGATCGAGCAGTTCAGGGCTTAGATCGCTGCGGTCATGGGCAAGCACCAGCTGAAGGCGCTCCCTTGCCGTTTTGGCACTGGCTGGTTGGCGGCCCAGCAATTTGTCAAGGATGTCTCGCAGAGTGGTTGCCATTACTTCAAAAGATCTTGGTTTGCATCAAACGCCACACCTTTTCGCGTAGTCCAAGTCCCTCCTTGGCCGGATCGATCAGAGGAACATCTTCCCCTTGAAGGCGACGCGCAATGTTGGAGTAGGCACGAGCGGCTGGAGAGTTGTTGGCACTGAGGGTGAGCGGCTCACCGCGGTTGGTACTCACAATCACCTGTTCGTCCTCTAGGACTAAACCAAGCAAGGGCAGGGCCAGGATGTCGGTCACATCGTCTGCAGCCAGCATCTCTTGATTGGCCATCATCTTTGGACGCACCCTATTGAGTACCAGTTGAACAGGGTGCACACCATGGGTGTTCAGTAAGCCGATGACACGATCGGCATCGCGCACTGCCGAAACCTCAGGGGTTGTGATCACAATTGCTTCCTTGGCAGCAGCAACAGCATTTTTGAAGCCGTCTTCGATCCCCGCGGGGCAATCAATTAATACATAGTCGAATTGCTTGGCCAGCATCGCGCCAATGCGTTGCATGTCCTCAGGTTTGAGCCACTCGAGCATGCGGGGGTTTCCGGCGGGTAGAAGGGAGAGGTTTGGCTCTTGCTTGTGTTTCACCAGAGCCTGATCAAGCCGGCAGTTCTCTGAGAGCACTTCCTGAGCGGTGTAGACGATTCGGTTCTCCAGGCCCAGTAGTAGATCGAGGTTGCGCAAGCCGAAATCGGCATCCAACACAACGGTGTGAACTCCAAGCTTGGCAAGAGCAATGCCCAGGTTGGCGGTGAGGGTGGTTTTGCCGACGCCTCCTTTCCCTGAGCAGATCAGAATGGTGCGTGTCGTTGGCGCCACGGGCCATTGAAAAGTTCGGTCAGCTTAAGTGGCGTAGGTAATAGGCCCAAGTGAAATGGTCCAAGGTTTGCAATGGAACAAATGGGCTTTGTTCAACGGGGCGTTAGCAGGAGGCATCATTCTTCAGTGTGTTTGCCTTTTGATGCTGAAGAATTAACCGTTGAATCTGTTAGCCCTAGCAGGCTCGATCATGATTGCGCCTCCCTCAAGCCGGGCCTCTTCCGCTAAGCCAGGTTGGGGTTGATCTTCAGGGCCTCGAGCAACTGCGTCGCCAATACGCAGCTGAAGTGGCCTGAGTTGTAGGGCCACAATTTTTGCTTTTGTGTCACCGTCCTGTCCGGCATGAGCAATGCCGCGTAGTCGGCCCCAAACCATCACGTCGCCTCCAGCTGATATGCGTGCGCCGGGGTTGACATCCCCGAGTAGCAGCACGTCTCCTTCTGCGCTCAGATGGTCTCCTGATCGCAGAGTGCCTTGGTGGAAGAGCAGTTTTGGGGGTGTCTTGGGCTTGGGTTGTGCATCGCCCGAGCGTGTTTTGGAGTTGTGTCCCTGTGGAGAGGCCATATGCGTTGGATAACCCAGAGCAGCAGCGCTGACAAGGGTTTCTCGCAAGTTGGCGTGAATTCTGGTCAGCGTCACCCCTGCTCTGTTCAGCAGCTCCGTCAGCTGATGCAGGTCCCGGCAACCAAGTTGCCAGTCGCGGCAATCGAGTTCGGTGGGCCCAAGGTCAAGTTCATTGAGCTTGGCCGGCAATGTTTCTCGCCAATGTGCTTCTCGGCACCAGGGGAGTGTGAGTCGTTGTGTTTCAGGCTCGCCCACCTTTATCTCCATGACCCTGGTCAGATGAGGAGGCTAGGCCAGTCAGTCCGTCTGTCTAGGTTGCCAGCTCAGCTTGAAGCTCCCCATGGATCTCTCGGGGATAAATCAACCATGAAGAGTCGGCTGGGGTAATCAAGCTGGCGACGAGAGGAGAGGCTTGCTCGAGGGCTCGCAATTGCTTTCCGTCCCAAAGGCGTAGCCCTCCTTTGTAAGGGTGATAACCGCGCTGTTGCTGATGGCGTAATCCACAGCAGAGCGCTGGATCGAAGCCTTGGCGTTCAGCAAGTTGCCGAGTCAGAGTGAGTACCTCTAGCTGGTTGCTATGGCTCAGATGCTCCACTGCAAGGGCTTTTAGTAGGTGGCGATTGAGGAAGCGTTTGCAGAGTTCGGCCAGAGGTGCAGGTCCCTCGTCTTGCCAACGCAGTAGGTGATAGCCGGTGCGCAGGTCATCATTGGCGAGGAATGTGTCGAGGTCGAGTTGATTGAGGCTCCAGAGCCAGGTGGCCATGATCTTGTCGGCCCAAACATGAGCAGCTCCGAGTTGGCGAGCGGTGCGCACCACCTGCTCAAGTAGCCAGTTGCAAACAACATTGAGACGGTGGTTGTAGACACTGCGGTACATCAGGTTGCGTACGACCAGGTAGTGCTCAACTGCCATTAGGCCTTTTGGATGAATGGCCATGGCTCCATCAGGCGCCAGGGTTAGGGCGGAGAGGATTCGCTCGAGGTCGAGCTGGCCGTAATGGGTGCCTGTGCTGTAGCTGTCTCGTAAGAGATAGTCGAGTCGGTCGCAGTCCAGCTGGCTACTAACTAGAGCCTTGATCACGCTGCGGGGTGTACTTCCCCGTTCGAGAAGATCGGCTACTGCATCAGCAGTGCCCGGGGCGTAGGCCTCAAGTGGCGCACGCACGGCGGGATGTTCTCTCACCACACGCGCCGACCAGGTCTCATGGTCCAGACCAAATATTTCCTCTCCGGTATGGCTTAGTGGGGCATGGCCAAGGTCATGCAGTAGTGCTGCTCCATAGAGCAGTCCGCGATGTTCATGTAGGCCTGAGTCGAACTGCAGCAACCTTTCCAGAGCAAGGCGTGCGAGATGGAAGACCCCAAGGGAATGGGTGAAGCGACTGGATTCAGCTCCATGAAAGGTGAGGAAGGCTGGTCCAAGCTGACGGATGCGCCGCAGCCGCTGGAATGGCGCCGCATCGATCAACTGCATCACCATGGCCTCTGCTGCATCGCTGGCATTGAGGGTGATACCGCGATGGAGAGGGTCGTGATATGTGCGCACACTCATGAATCATCACGATTCTGCTGAGTCTTGGATTGAACATCTTCAGCACTATCCAGCTGAACATCTTCTGTTTTCTCTAACTGGGCCTCCTGATCGCGGTCGATTTGGGCCTCCATCCAGAGTTCAGCATCATGCAACCAACGGTCTTCTTCCCCTCCAGGATTGAGGGGTTCCGGAGGATCAAGAATCCGATCCGGCTCGATGCCCTGGTTTTGAATGTCTCGGCCGCTTGGAGTCATGTATCCGGCCACAGTCACTGCAAGGCCGCTACCGTCGCTGAGGTTGGTGAGTGTTTGGATCAGACCCTTGCCAAATGTGCGGCTGCCAAGCAGCTGTGACCGGCTGTTGTCCTGGAGGGCACCAGCCAAGATTTCGCTCGCGCTGGCAGTCCCGCCGTTGACCAGTGTCACCATCGGACCGTCATAAAGGGTTTCAATTGCAGAAGGGATTGCTTCGTTGATCCGCTCTCGGTTGCGTGTCTCCACGATTGGGGAGCCACTCAGGAAGGCATCCGCTACAGCTAGACCGGAGCTCACTAACCCACCGGAGTTATTGCGAAGATCTAGAACAAGGCCTTCAATCTCCTTTTCTGACAGCTCCTGAAGCGCTTCTTTGACCTGTTCGGGCACTCCTTCACTGAACTGGGTGATGCGTAGGTAGCCCAGGGTGTGTTTGGCACTTCTAAGACGGCGAGTACGTACTGGTCTGAGGTCCACACTGCGTCGCTCCAGGGTGAGCTCTTCGCTGGATCCATTTGGAGGTTGCAGCTTTACTACAACTTGTGAGCCCACTTCTCCCCTCAGCCTTGCAGCTGTGGCCTCGAGTCCAAGGCCTTGTGGAGACTGGCCATCCACGCTGAGTAGGGCCGTGCCGCTTGTGACACCTGCATCGGCCGCAGGGGAGCCTTCAAGAGGAGCGATAACCACAACCTGGCCATCCTCAGCGCGTGCCCCCAGCTGTAGGCCAACGCCGTTGATCTCGCTGCCCAAATTGGTCGTTTTTATGGCGGTGTAGTCCTGTGGTCTCAATAGTCTTGTGTAGGGATCTTCAAGCGGAAGCAGCATGGCTTCGATGGCCTCATAGGCCTCGTCACTACTGTTGATTGCTTTTTCTAATGCCTGCTCTCTGAGCCTTCGCCAGTGCACCTGATCGAACTTGGCTGGGTCTAGATATGCCTGGTTGACGAGGCGCCAGCTTTCAACGATCAGTTGTTGGGCATCATTCAATGCCATGGCTGGAGTCGCCATCAGCAGCAAGCAAAGACCCAGGCTCAGCAACGCAAGCCATAGGCGCCTCAGCGGATGTGATCGGGAATTAGTAGTCGGCAACATTGGCTTCATCCCGGGCGCTGTCCATGCAGGACGTTAAGTAGACTCTCGCAATCCGGACCCTCATTTGCATGACGAACTCCTCACCTGTCTACGACTGGTTTCAGGAACGTCTTGAGATTCAGGCCATAGCTGACGATGTCAGCTCCAAGTACGTGCCTCCACACGTCAATATTTTCTACTGCTTAGGCGGAATCACGCTGGTGTGCTTCCTGGTTCAGTTCGCGACAGGTTTCGCGATGACCTTTTACTACAAGCCCACTGTGGCTGAGGCCTATAGCTCTGTGAGCTACCTGATGTCAGATGTCAGTTTCGGCTGGTTGATTCGTTCTGTGCATCGTTGGAGCGCCTCGATGATGGTGTTGATGCTGATCTTGCACGTCTTTCGCGTGTATCTCACCGGCGGCTTTAAGCGTCCTCGAGAGCTCACCTGGGTTACCGGTGTTGTGATGGCTGTGATTACCGTTTCTTTTGGTGTCACCGGTTATTCCCTCCCTTGGGATCAAGTCGGTTACTGGGCTGTGAAGATCGTTTCAGGCGTGCCTGCTGCTATTCCCGTGGTTGGAGACTTCATGGTCGAATTGCTTCGCGGTGGCGAGAGCGTCGGGCAGTCCACCCTGACGCGTTTTTATAGTCTTCACACCTTTGTGCTGCCCTGGCTACTTGCAGTGTTCATGCTCATGCATTTCCTGATGATCAGGAAGCAGGGCATTTCGGGCCCGTTGTAAGCGTCAATCATTCATCCTCATTACCCCACTTCACGTTTTTATATCTCAGTTCAGCACCTACTTCATTCGCTAACTATTCGGCCAAAATCCCATGCACATTCTTAAGAAGCCAGATTTCTCTGATCCAAAATTGAGGGCGAAACTGGCCAAGGGCATGGGGCATAACTACTACGGTGAGCCAGCTTGGCCGAATGATCTTCTTTACATTTTCCCAGTAGTGATTCTGGGAACGTTTGCTTGCCTTGTTGGTCTTGCCGTGCTTGATCCCGCGATGTTGGGTGATAAAGCAGACCCCTTTGCAACGCCTCTAGAGATTCTTCCTGAGTGGTATCTCTATCCGGTGTTTCAGATTCTTCGGGTCGTTCCTAATAAGCTGCTTGGCATCGCTCTGCAGACCCTTGTTCCTCTCGGGTTGATGCTTATTCCCTTCATCGAAAGCTTTAATAAGTATCAGAATCCATTTCGCAGGCCGATTGCTATGGCTTTCTTTCTATTCGGAACTGTGATTACGATTTATCTTGGCATCGGTGCTTGTCTTCCCATCGACAAGTCGCTAACTCTGGGTTTGTTCTGAACGGGTTTTAAAAGTCAAGCTTTGCTGCAATCAACCCGGCTTCACGCCGGGTTTTTTGTTGGCTCCACCTCATGATTTGGCAGAAGTTCATCGAGATCCAACCACAACACGTCGTCGGGGCAGACGCGTAGCAGGTGGTGGAGAAGTAGAAAGCCAACCATGGTCCAGGTCTGGTAGGTCCTTGACTGCTGTCCTACCCAGGTGCCTGTTGGTCCATCAAAGTATTCGGCCCATTTTTGACGCGGCAGTTGGTTTAATTGGCTCCAGTAACACTCCTCCAGCAGGGCGCGCATTTCACCCATCAGCAGCACGTCGGCCTCAGGATGACGTCGTTCATGTAGCAAGATTGAGGCTCCGAAGAACCAGAGCAGGCTGGGCCAGTGTCCACCGTTGTGATAGCTCCATGGCCAGTTTTTCGGGTCTGAACCTGTCTTGTTCTGCCATTCCGCCCCTTCCATGGGCGGATGGCAGATGCGCATTGGCATCTGAGCCATCAGATGCTGTCGGTTGTGAAGCACCAGTCGGAACAGAGCGCGCTGTTGTGGGGCGGTGAGTAGTCCAAAGAGGCAGGCCAGGGAGTTCCCGAGACTGTAAAAACGAAAGTCAGGTCGTCCGGTGCGGATGTTGCCGATGAGATAGCCGCCCCGGTTTTCAAGCCAGTCTTGAAGCCAGTCGGGAACGACCTGTGGTTGAACGTTGAACTCGTTTTGGTGCTGGTTATCGCCGTATTGCTCTGTGGGTCTTCTCCGCAGCACCTGCATTGTCTTGCTGGTGACCCAGTAGTGCTTGAGCAGGAATTGACGTAGGTCATGCACCCATTGGCGGGTCAGTAAGAGACGTTGGTCGAGAAGCCGACTGACATTATTCTTGCGACTCAGTTCCATCAGCTCGATGCAGCTGCGTAGGGAGGCATAGAGCAGTACTTCCACTTCAAGTGGTGCCCCCCAAACATCCATGGGGCGGTCAATCATGAATGAGCAATCCTGCACAAATAGAACTGGAGTGCCCTCGAAGGTGGGATGCAACACGAGATCGAGCATCAGCTGCACACCTCGTTGGACCTTTTGGTTTGTGCCGAAGTTCTTGTCGCCGCTGCGCTTGACATAGAGCCAGCACAAAATTGGCCACCAAAGGCTTGCGTCCACAGAGGTGATCCTGCCGATTGAGCGCTGGCCATAGTCAGCAATGAGCTCGCCTTGTTCCTCAACGAAGCTGGTGGGGAACACCCCGCGTGTCTGATAGGTGGTGCTTTGCAGATCTAGGCAAACGCTGAGGAATTGCTTCACCTCCTTGTAACGCTTTTGGGTGAGTAGGTAGATCATCACGGGCACGTTGTCGCGCAGGAAGATCTCGCCGTAATTGAGAGCTTTGTTATGGGGCTGATGCTCAAGAGCCGCCACGCTGCCAGCCACAGTGCCGCCTACTTCGATCAGCGTGCGTTCGAAATGCTCCTTGACCTGCTGCACCACCTGGTCTTCATTGGAGTTGGGACGAACCCTCTGGTTTTGCTGGTTTAAGCGTCCGGCCATGGACTGATTTGCAATGCATTTGCCAAACGCTAGTGATGGGAGCCTTGACCAACAGTGGAAGCAACTATGGAGATGGGAGCGATTGAGAAACGATTGCGTAAGGGGTATGAAATGGGCTATGTTTTTGGACTGCGCAAAGGGCTGAGTCCTGTAGCGCAGGCCACGCGATGCTGATGGCGAAAGCTTGAGGTGTCAGTGGGTGCTTACAAGATCAGAGGAGCGATCCGCTGGTGTTGTAGGTTTTAGAAGCGATCGCAAGATCGCAGCGCCTGACACTCCTTACAAGGGAGTGGAGGAGCAGAACCTGGACAACTTAAGAGTTTAGGAAC
>NZ_JNBA01000008.1 GCF_000760295.1 Prochlorococcus sp. MIT 0701 | reverse complement strand
AAGGCAGCTAGCCAATTCCTGGAATATGAAAAGGGAGCTTGTCGTCAAAGGCCACTAGCCAGCGCTGCACCGCTGGCACACGCAACAAAGCCAATGGCACAACAATATTCAGAGCAATCCAGACGAAACCAAGGATTGCTCCGATTCGTCCACTCTTCTTGAGCAAACTCTCTTTCGGCTGCGGTTCGTCCATCGAATCACCGCTCATCACGCTTTCTGCATTATGCCCTCGACCAACAAGGAGGCTCATTGGAGCCCAATTGGGAGGCTGATCAACCAAAAAAAGACCCTCGCGTGACGCGACAGGCCTGGCTGATGGGGATCAGTCAGGCCTGTCGCAAGGCAATGAACCTCCCTTAAGCAGCGGGGCGTATCGATTCGGTTTTCAAGGCGCAAAGGCCACCCTCAAAAGTGAACAAAATTCAATATGACAATGAACAGAATCATTGATGCGCCCTCTAAAAGCCTTGATATCAATGAAAACAAGCGCTACTTCATCGAGTTAAAAAGCAAAACTTGGGCTTGCCCTGGCCTGCTGGTCTGCAAAGGCTGCTGGAATTCCAAAAAGGAATTACCAACCCGCTTCTTTTTTGCGATAAAGAGCTCCCACATCGCCATCTGGGCCAATAAAACTGGAAGGATCCAAAATCCATCGCTCGACAAGATCTTCCAGCCTGGCCTGATCCCTTATCTCCAGTTGACCACTACGCCTTAGAGCATGAATGTAACCGTCGGCATAGAGCCGCAGCTCCGACTGACTATGGTAACGACTGGTAAGTTCTTGACAGGCATCACAAAGCGACTGGAAGTGTCTAATCGCCTCAGGGTTATCAAGGGATGTCATGGTCGGAGATCACGGCGGCCTCTTTTGCCAACGTGCCATTGGATTGGGTTTAGCGTAAGCGCGATCTGTGATCACACGTGACCTCCATTCCCCGCAATCTTCATTCCACTGAGGACGCCCAAGTGTCTTCATCGGGGTCTTTGCAGATGCAGACCACGCCAAAGCAGCCCTCAAGGGTTCTTGTGGTGGAACCTCACCAAACTCTTCGCACGGTGCTGGTCCATCGCCTCCGTCAGGACGGCCATCTCACCGCTGCAGTGGCATCCGCCGTGGAAGCCCTTGACGTATGTAGAGATCAGTCACCAGATCTTCTCGTTAGCGCTGAGTTACTTGAGAGGAGTTCTGCAATGCGACTCTCTCATCAGCTCCGTTGTCCTGTGATCGTGCTGACAGCTCGAACGGGCACCGAACCCATGGTGGGACTCCTGAATGAAGGAGCCGACGATGTGCTGCGCAAACCCTTTGGACTTGAAGAACTCGCCGCACGCTGTCGCACCTTGCTGAAGCGAGGACATAGCGGTTTGCAAGAGCGCGTCACAGTGGGCCCCCTTGAAGTCCACTTGTTGCTCCGACAAGTGACTCTGCGTGATAAACCTGTGGAATTAAGCCCCAGAGAATTTGCACTTCTCTGTGCACTTTTAATGCCTCCAGGCATCGTACGAAGCCGCCAGGAATTATTGCGAATGGCTTGGCCTCCCTTCAGCGGCGGGCCTCGTTCTGTAGACACCCAGATCCTTACCTTGCGACGCAAACTTGAACAAGCTGGGCTTGGTGAAGGAGGTGGCATCACCACCATGCGCCAGCAGGGCTATCGATTCAGCCTGGATACTCTTCCTGATTCGGAATCATAAATATTGGCACTCAAAACTATCGATTAGCCAATGAGTAAAGACCCTGATGGAAGTGGCTGAAACAGATTTTAAGCATTGCTGCAAGTTCATGATTTATGATTTAATCCAAAAGTTGAGCGAAAAAGCTTGATGCTCATTCAACTTGAGCAATCGATCAATCCTTAAGGAAGCCTGTTCTCAAAACAAACCCTAAAAGGTAGACAAGCTTGGGTGAGCAGCAATTGCCCAGATCAGCGGAGCGGTACCAATAGCGGTTGCAGTCAACAATTGAGCACCGATAACAGCGAAGTGTTTTGCAGTCATGATCTAGGACTTATGGCTGCACATACCATCCATCAGATCAACCAGATCTGTTCTAGCCTTGCTCAAATACTGCAGTGAGATTGGTCACAGGCATGGATTCTGCATCGAACATAAGCAGCCTTCATGATTCAACAAGTTGACAGCGTCTTGATCAGCCGACAAAAGAAATTGATCTTCTCAGACATGAGCTACTCATAAAGGATGCTATCTCCATCTTTCAGCTCAATCTGCAAACAAAACTGTTTAACAGCTGCATTTAGATGCAGCTGTTAAACAGCGCCTGATACCTAACCACGTCTACTTGCTGTTCTGCTGTTTCTTGACAGCCTCCTCAATCTTGGCCTTCACATCTTCTGGCACCTCCTTAGGGCAGTACTGAATAGCCCCAGTGATGATCTGAAACTCAGCACCAGCGAAAAGTTGCTTGGTGGTGAGTTTGGTGGTTCCTGCAGAAGCCACTAATCCACCATGACGGCCCGTAAGGAGCTGCGCGTATGTAGCGGCAGCGATACCAACGGCCTTGGGGAATTCCACGCCAGCCGCACGTGCATTACAAACGTACGAAGAGCCAATACCTCGATAGAGAAAGATGTCTTCGTTGCTAGCCGGTGTTGCTTTTGACTCACCAGCTGCCTGAGCAAACGCAGCAGGACTAATCAAACTGAGGGGCATTAACAACGACGCCGCCAAAACAGGACGAAGTCGACGGGAAAGGGTCTGCAATGGATCTGGTCTTCAAGACTTCGCCATGGTGCCCTATCCGACCAGGGTTTAACCACCCCCTCCTGGTCAGTTATGACATAGCCACTAGCTATTTGGGTCGAATCAACGCCTATCCCTTCTGAATCGATGCTGATGCCCTCTCAAGCAGATTCTGATGGTGGATAGACCCTCATCTTCAATCAGCCCTCCCACTCATCACCAGTTTTTTCGTAAAGGACTCGCACTCCTTATATGGCCAACAGCTGAAGCGATAACGACTATCACCCTCTTTGGCTTATGCAAAAACCTCCACGCGGATCAACTTATCCACATGTGGGAGCAACCAATCTTGCAATGGGAAGAGAGCCCTCAGCAAAGCCCACTGAGCAACAGACTGTTCATCAAGGTCTTAGCGGCTCTACCAGTTCAAGTGAAAACCCATAATGTGAACTTCAACTTCGCCAGGCACCCGCCACAGTGGATGGGGTCAAAGCCAATCAGCGACAACAGCTTCAGCTCCTGCTTGTAGCAGCTCGCCATCAGCTCTCCAGAAGCGATCTGCGATCAATGATCCAGTTTCTGGAGAACGAAGACTGCGGCTTCGATGTCACGCTGCAGATGGCTGATCCAAGTGAGCAGCCGGAGTTGCTTGAACTGCATCGACTAGTGGCAACCCCTGCACTGATCAAGCTATCGCCAACGCCAAAGCAAATATTCGCAGGTAGCAGTATTTTCCAGCAACTACAAAACTGGATAACTCGCTGGCAGCAAGACATCGTCGTAACTGGCCTGGGCCTCAGTTTGAGGCCCACAGAACTAGATGGCAGCCGCACTCAAAGGGAATTGCAACTGGAAGATCAGCTTCTGGTATTGCGACAGGAGAACGAAACCCTTATCGACCGCCTCAATGCACAGGAACGAACCCTAAGGATGGTGGCTCATGAATTAAGAACACCTCTAACCGCAGCAGTTCTAGCGTTGCAGAGTCAACAGCTTGGTCAAATCAATATTGAATACTTTCAGGATGTCCTTAAACGGCGTCTTGATGAAATCGAATTCCTCTCGAAAGACCTACTGGAAGTAAAAAGCACGCGATGGGAAGACCTTTTCAATCCTCAAAATCTTGATCTAGGAAATATCGCCGCAGAAGCGATCCTAGAGCTGGAAAAGCTATGGCTTGAACGAAACATCGAGATCCATACAGACATTCCCTCCGACCTACCCAAGGTATTTGCTGATCAGAGGCGCATGCGACAGGTGCTGCTCAACCTGCTGGAAAACGCCCTGAAGTTCACTGAGGATGGCGGGAAAGTCTCACTGACCATGCTGCACCGCACAAGTCAATGGGTGCAGGTGAGCATCTGCGACAACGGGCCAGGGATTCCAGAAGATGAGCAAGAGCGGATTTTTCTTGACCGAGTGCGCTTGCCACAAACTTCAGTGACAACCTCTGGATTCGGAGTCGGCCTATCGGTATGCCGCCGCATCGTGGAGGTCCATGGGGGCAAAATCTGGGTTGTCTCAGAACCCGACAAGGGCGCGTGCTTTTACTTAACAGTTCCAGTCTGGCAACGACATGGACAAGAATGAACTCCGCTTGCCTTGACGGAGGGTCAGGCTTAAACGTAGTTTTCCCGAGTGATCACAAGCACAGACCGCTGCGATTACGGCCTCGCCCCCATCGTCTAGAGGCCTAGGACACCTCCCTTTCACGGAGGCGACAGGGGTTCGAATCCCCTTGGGGGTATCAGTTGATAACGCATTGCCCTTGCTAAACGGGGGCTTCTATTTGCAAAAGCAATGACCTTTTTTCGTAGGCCCTTAGCTCGAAAAATTTAAACAAGCTCTGCTCAAGATCATCGGCATGTCTTGAGATGTTCAAACCAATGACTGGCGACGCAAGCCCTCCATCTCCACTGCACGCAGATTTGCAGTGAGATCATCTCTCAATCGCTGTTCAATCAAGGCAACTGGCATACCAATGCAGCCCTGAACAGTGAGCTCGTAGAGAAGGGAAGTTGACTTTCCCTCAGCCAGCTCGCGCATGATCCAATTTCCCTCAAAACGTCTGAAGTCCCCTTTAAGCAAATGGAACTGCAACTGGCCCTCCTCTCGATATTCCACCAACTCCAACTGAACCTGAGCTGAAAACCTCAGCCCCAGCAACTGTTGAGAACCCACCTGATTCAGCCGCACTCGATTGCCGGTGCGTTCCAAAACTGTGCTGCTTGCAAGGTTGGGAATGAATTCACTGAGTTTCTCGTAATCGGTCAGGACTTCCCATAGCAAAGACTCTTTGATCGGCGTTCTCAGCTGTACAGCCAGTCGACGCGCCCCATGAGGTAAGCGTTCCATCGTCTGCTCGATGGCCTGTCGCTTCACTGAGACCGACTCTGGCGAGGCTATGAGCACGGAACCCGAACGTGGTTGAAGATCCTGGATAGGTACCACAAGAAGAGGCTGTGCTCAAGACGCCTCAGAATACCTAAAGAATTCAATGTCCGTTGATCGAAAGCCCAGAGGGTGAGCTGTGCCAATCGCCAAACGTAACCCGAAAACTCGGATGAGTATGCATACCATCACACCTTCTAAGGTATTCTCGCCGTCACGCTCTTACTCTTGATGGCTTTCAACCAAACTGAAGTAGTTCTCGGTGGAATCGCCCATATCCCTCTTGTTATTGGCGCTTTCTACGTTGTCAAAGCACTCTTTTACCGAGGCCAAGACGGTCAGTTAGCTCCTTTTAGCTTTTCTTACCGCCAAGCAGCTCAAAGGAAATCATCAACGACAACCACCTCAACCGAAAAGCCTGATACGAAAAGCCCATCCGCTCAAAAGGCGATACCTATTAACCTCTACAAGCCCAAGACACCCTTTGAAGGGACTGTTCTAGAAAACTACAGCCTGGTCAAAGAAGGTGCTGTAGGCAGGGTCAATCACATCACTTTCAACCTTTCCGGGAGTGATCCACACCTCAGTTATGTGGAAGGCCAGAGCATTGGCATCATTCCTGCTGGTACCGACGCCAACGGCAAGCCCCATAAGCTCCGCCTGTATTCAATTGCCAGCACCCGTCATGGCGACAACCTAGAGGGCAAAACAGTCTCATTATGTGTTCGTCAGCTCCAATACGAGCTAGACGGCAAAACTATTGACGGTGTCTGCTCCACCTATCTCTGCGACATCAACCCTGGAGCCAAAACAAAGATCACCGGACCGGTAGGCAAGGAAATGCTTCTACCAGATGATGAAGACGCCAACGTCATCATGCTGGCCACCGGAACCGGCATCGCTCCAATGCGTGCCTATCTTCGCCGCATGTTTGAGCCTGCAGAGCGCTCCAAGAATGGCTGGAAATTCAGAGGAAAGGCCTGGCTATTCATGGGAGCTCCCTACACGGCCAACCTGCTTTATGACGAGGATTTAAATCGTTATGAAAGAGAGTTCCCAGACAACTTCCGCTACACCAAGGCCATCAGCCGAGAACAGCAGAATTCCAAAGGCGGCCGAATGTATATCCAAGACAGGGTCATGGAGCATTCCGATGAGATCTTCAAAATGATTGAAAGCCCCAAGACTCATGTCTATATGTGTGGCCTCAAGGGCATGGAGCCAGGAATCGACGAAGCCATGACCGCAGCGGCATCAGCGAAGGGGATTAATTGGTCAGAGTTACGACCCCAGCTGAAGAAAGCTCATCGCTGGCACGTTGAAACCTATTAATCCTGCACTCCCCAGGTTTTTAGCCTGATAAAAAGACCCGCCTCAATAGGCGGGTCTTTTTATGCATCCTCAAGTTTTTTTGGGCATACGACGACAAACCATGCCGGGATGGTCTGGAGCACTTTGAATTCACAGATCCTTGGTTACCCGTCAGAAGAGGTCTGTGTTCCATGAGCACCACGATCACAAACCCTTTACGGGTTGGACTACGTCAAGAGCGGGTTATCGCACCGCAGTGCCTAGTCATCTTTGGAGCAAGTGGCGATCTGACCCACCGCAAATTGGTTCCAGCCCTTTTCGAGCTATACAAACAAAGGCGGCTACCGAGTGAATTCGCCTTACTTGGCTGCGCGCGACGTCCCTGGAGCGACGAAATATTTCGCCAAAAAATGGCTGACGCCCTCGGCGAGATTATCAACGAAAACCGTCTTGCCTGGGATCAATTCGCCGCCGGTCTTTTTTACGAACCCGTCGATCTGCAGAAGCCAGAAGACCTCATCAAACTCAGCCATCGGCTGGAAGAGATTGATCGACTCCGCGCCACCCGCAGCAATCGCACCTTCTATCTTTCGGTGTCACCAAAGTTCTATGGCAGTGGCTGCAAAGCTCTGGCTAATGCCGGTCTTCTAAGCGATCCCAAACGCAGTCGAGTGGTCATCGAAAAACCATTCGGGCGTGATTACGCCAGTGCTCAGTCACTCAATCAAATCGTTCAAAGCTGTGGCCAAGAGAATCAAATCTTCCGAATCGACCACTACCTAGGCAAAGAAACAGTCCAGAACATCCTTGTACTGCGATTTGCCAATACCATCTTTGAACCAATTTGGAATCGGAATTACATCTCCAGCGTTCAAATCACTGCTGCTGAAACCGTAGGTGTTGAAGAACGAGCCAGCTACTACGAATCTTCAGGAGCCCTACGAGACATGGTGCAAAACCATCTCACCCAGATGTTGGCCATCACCACAATGGAACCACCTGGACGCTTTGACCCTGAGGCAATCCGTAACGAGAAAGCCAAGGTATTGCTAGCTGCTCGTCTAGCTGATGAGCTTGAACCTTGGAACTGCTGTATCCGTGGCCAATACGCACCAGGTGGAACCAAGGAGGCTCAATTACCAGGCTACCGACAGGAGCCAGGCGTCGATCCCAACAGCACCACCGAGACCTATGTAGCGATGAAACTTTTTATCGACAACTGGCGTTGGCAGGAGTGCCCTTTTACGTTCGCACCGGCAAACGACTGGCCAAACGTCTCAGTGAAGTGGTGCTCACCTTTCGAGAAGCTCCCGTGCACCTTTTTGATGCAGCTGGGGGCGGCCCGACAGCGAACCAACTGATTCTGCGAATCCAACCGGATGAAGGGGCCGAATGGCGCTTTGAGGTGAAGTCACCTGGTTCAGGGATGCGAAGCCGACCAGTAGAAATGGAATTCTCCTATGACGAATCCTTCGGTGAGCCATCCGACGAGGGATACGTCCGACTTTTGGCCGACGCCATGCTCAGTGACCCCACCTTATTCACGCGCAGTGATGAAGTTGAAGCAGCCTGGCGCCTTTACACCCCACTACTGGAACTGATTGAAGACAGCCCATGGCAATTGCCGATTCACCCCTATGAATCGCGCACCTGGGGGCCGGCTGCTGCCGATGCCCTGCTCGCTAATGACGGACTGCTCTGGCGCCGACCCTAATTCCGCCTGACTTACACATCTTGATTACTCAGCCCTAGCCATGTCTCCCCAGCTCACGCTTCAGAGCCCTCTGCAACTCCCTCCTAGCGAGGTCCCTAGCTATCTCGAGCAGCTCTGGTCAAACGATCAACCTGACAACGCAGGCGCGAAGACGTTCTGCCTGCTGGTGTGGCAACCCGCCTGGGTAGAACAGCAGCTGGTTAGAACCGGCAAGATTACTGGCCCGATCATCGGAGCACAGAGCCAAGAGCTAATTCAAGCTGCTCGCCAAGCTGTAATCGAAGGCGATCTACCCCACAGCACACCTCCTCTCGACTCAAGTGTTGCAGCAGCAATTGCCCATCGCAAAGGCAATCAAGATTGCGAGGATTTACGTGGACAACATGTTGATGCTGCCATCAGTGCCTTAGAGCCCCGACGCCTCATCACCCTGGCCCCAACCCTTGATGAGGGGCATGACCTCGAAACACTCGTGGCTGCCTATTGCCCACTCCCAGAAGAAAGTGGCGGCACCGCCGCCTGCGGAGATGTGGTGGTTCTCCGGGGTGATCATGCTGCCCTAGCAGAGGGATTGGGAATCCTTCAACCTCTGCTACCTGCAGAACTGCCCTCCTGGGTGTGGTGGAACGGCAGCCTTGACGAAGCCCCCGAACTGCTCGAACGGCTAGCCGTAATTCCACACCGTCTGGTGATCGATACAGCTCTCGGAGATCCGCGTCGCTGCCTTGAGCTGCTGCAAGCCCATGTGGAGTCAGGACAAGCGGTGAATGATCTGAACTGGTTGCGGCTACGAACCTGGCGAGAACACCTCGCGATGGTCTTTGACCCACCACATCGCCGCAACGCCCTCAGCCACGTTGTACAGCTTGATATCGATGTCGAGGGTCATCACCCCGTCCAGGGGCTGTTGCTCGCAGCCTGGATCGCCGATCGACTCAACTGGCGTCTAAAGGCCACCCAAACAGTTGCAGGGGAAGGCATCATCGCTGAATTTCAACGACCTGATGACACCGCTGTTAAGTTCCGCCTTATGCCTGTACCCATGGGAAAACCCAGCATTCACCCTGGCCAGATCGTGGGGGCCAGGTTGATCTGCAAGCCAGATGCACAACCCGAACATGCCGTTTGCGTGATTCTCTGTGCCGAATCTGGAGGCTGCATGCGACTTGAAGCAGGTGGCATGGCCAGCATGGAGCTGCTTGAAGAAGTCGTCCCCATTCAGGTCGCGACTGTAGAGATGGATGTAGCCCGACTCCTCGCTGGTGGCCATAACACCACCACCCCCCTGCTTGCTGCTGCAGCCCCCCTTGCTGCCAAGCTACTTAACTAAAAAGCCACCGTTTTGGCGAAGCCCTTTCCCAGCCGCCACCACCCTTCATGGCCTGTGTGATTGCTGCCCCAGCCAGTGGCACTGGGAAAACCTTACTAAGCCTGACCCTCACTGCCTGGGCGCGCAGCCGTGATCTAAGTCTCCAACCATTCAAAGTGGGGCCCGACTATCTCGATCCGCAACAACTGACAGTTGCTTCCGGCAGACCCTGTCGAAACCTGGACCTACTGCTCTGTGGCCCTGACTGGGTGCGCAACAGCTTTCATGGCTTTGGTGCATCTGCCGACCTCGCCCTGGTGGAAGGCGTCATGGGCCTATTCGATGGTGTCGGCACATCGCAGAAGGGCAGTACTGCTGCCGTAGCTCGTCACCTGGAACTACCAGTAGTGCTTGTCGTGGATGCAAGCGGCCAAGCAGGCTCCCTAGCGGCCCTTGTTAAAGGCTTCCGCGACCACGATCCAAAACTGACTCTGGCAGGTGTGGTGTTGAACCGGGTCAATAGCAATCGCCACAAAGAATTACTGAAGGAAGTCCTCAGCGGCATTGAGGTCAAAGTGCTCGGTTGCTTGCCCCGGGATCCTGAACTCAGCCTGCCCAGCAGACACCTCGGCCTTGCCCCTGCCCATGAGCTTAAGGGACTGGAAGCTCGACTAGAAGCCTGGAGCGCCCTCGCAGAAACTCATCTCGATCTAACAAGCTTCAAAACGTTGCTCCGCGCCCCTACCCCGGCAAGCGATCCAATTCATACCCTGCTTGGAGAAAAGAGAATCCAATCACCACAACCACTACGGCCCGTAGCAGTAGCTCAAGATGATGCCTTTCACTTTCGCTATCCGGAAACCAAAGATTGCCTTGAAGCTCTTGGGATGCCAGTCCTGCCCTGGAAACCACTGGAGGATGAACCCCTACCTGCACAAGCGAAAGGTGTGATCCTTCCAGGAGGCTTCCCCGAACAATATGCGGCGAGTCTTAGTCAATGTGATCGCAGCATCGCAGACCTACGAACCTGGTATGGACGGCGCCCGATTTATGCCGAATGTGGCGGGATGCTGCTGCTTGGACAGACCCTCACTGATCTTGAAGGACAAGCCCATCCCATGACAGGCCTACTGCCTTTTCATGCCAAAAAAGGCTCCCTTCAAGTGGGTTATCGCAGCCTTGATGGCACACAAGACAGTCTTGTTGTACGCAAAGGTGATCGACTGATGGGCCATGAATTCCACCGCTGGGAACTCCACCCGACGGGCCCTAACGATGGCTTAAACAACCTTCTTGATCGACCACACAAGATCAATAAACCAAGATCTCTATGGCAAGTTCAAGGCTGGCGGGTGCAGCAACACAAAGAAGGATGGAGCCATCAGACATTGCATGCCAGCTGGATGCACCTCCACTGGGCGAGCTGCTCAATGATCTCCCGTCGATGGCGAGCCGCAGTCGAGCCGCAATCAATCCCAGCAACAAGTGATTTCTGAAAAGCACAAACCCAGACAGACATCAGTTGACGATGTTCGTCAAAATCCAGGCAGCAGCAACCGCCCTGCATGACTTCTCGTCAACTTTGGATCATCCGCCATGGGGCTACCGAATGGGCACTCCAAGGCCGCCATACCGGTAGCACCGACCTACCCTTGCTACCTCAGGGGGAAGAAGAAGCAAAGGCTCTTGCTCCTGTGCTTAAAGGCTTGACATTTGCCGCTGTGTTGTCATCTCCCTTGCAACGAGCCCAGCGCACCTGTGCGCTGGCTGAGCTTGAAATGTCCGCTGAAATCCTGCCGGAGCTAATCGAGTGGGACTACGGAAACTATGAAGGCATCACCACAGCAGAGATCCGTCAGACCGTTCCTGAGTGGACCATTTGGGACCAAGGTTGTCCTGGTGGCGAGAACGCTACTGCCGTGCAAGACCGTTGTGAACGCATTATTAAACATGCACTCGGCATCTCAAGCAAGGGTGACATCGTTCTCTTCGCCCATGGACATATCCTGCGTGCCCTGACTGGCACCTGGCTAGGCCTCGGTGCAGCAGCCGGCCGACTGTTCCGACTCGATACAGGCAGCATTTGCATTCTTGGTTTCGAAAGAGAACAACGTGTTATCGCCAAATGGAACTATAGACTGTGATCTGAGGGAAAGCACAACCCTCATACCAACACTATACTAACAAAAGGAGGTGATGGCTTATCCCCAAAATATCCGAAAAAGCTTCAGTACTTGGAGGTCGTGGAACCGTAGTAAAATACGTTTCCGGTACATCAGCTGGGTACTACTTCTACAGAGAGTGGAATAAAGCAGATAGAAAATACCTAACTAAAAGAATTGAAGATGCTAGTACTCTTGATGAAGCTATTGAACTAGCTCCAGATGCAGCATTTGCAATCAGGGAAGATGGAAAAACGAATTCCAGTGAATTATTTATTAGTAAAGATGGGTATATCAAGCAGGTCTCCACAAACAGAAGACGAAAATCAATCAAAACATCAGATGCAATAAATCAGTGGATTCATGAGTTGAGGAAGCGATATAACGCTGGATTGCTTAAGAAGAATACCTTTTTAAGTAAAGAAAGGTTTTACAGGACAAAACTATTGGCATATCTACAATCCAAGGGAGTGGAAACCAATAAACAGATAACGAATAATACATTTGATGATTATATTATGTTTAGAAATACATCTAGCTCACCGCCAACCAAGATGGTACTGGCTGGAGAGATAACCAAAATCAATGAATGGGCGAACAAGTTTCTGTTACGTAACAAGTACATTGAAGCAGATATGTTGCTTGATAATCGTGGATTCCTGAAGCAGGTAAAAGTAACTCAAAAGGATAGAGATGCTAACCCTGCAATTAATTCAGAAGATTGGCGTAAAATAATTGATTATGTGCGTGATATCTGGAGACATGAATGCATTCCACCATTAGATTATCTGGAAGCACCTGATAAACGAACATATTCTGATTTAGAACCAGACAGACGGCAATGGGCTAGATGGAAAAGGGTATGGTTTTACAGAACTTTATTCTGGCACTTCATTCTATTAGCCAAAAATACTGGAATGAGTCCTGAAGAGGTATTGAAACTGAAGTGGAAGAATATAGAGATTAAAGATGTCGGCAGGTTGAGTCAGTCTAAAGCTAAACAAGAGATAGAGGAGATAATCTCAGAAGCACAAGCAGAAGGTAAAGAGATAGATATTGAAGAGCCTGAAGCAACTGACCCTAGTGAATGGGTTAGCAATCCAAATACATGCGGTAGAGAAGAAAGGTTAGTCGCATTCATTTTTACTACTAGGGCTAAGACGCAACAAAGTCGAGAAATTCCATGCAATCAGGGCAAAGAACTGAAAAGATGGATGCAGTTTGTGAAGGACCATGTAGCTGAGAATAATCTTGATATGAATATTACAGGTGATAGCTACGTATTTGCTAGCCCATATAATGAGGAGAATGACTCGCCTCACTACACAAGTCTAAGTTTAAGCTGGAGAGAGATTAGAAGTGCCTTAAAAGATCAACTAAAGGGTCACAAATTTACGGATAAACCATACACACTCTACTCATTACGAAGTACGTTCATTGAAGACCATCTGCTGAAGGGTACTGATTTATTTCTGCTGGCAAGGATTGCTGGTCATGATGTTAAAGAGCTGATGAGAAGTTATGAAAGGATCGACATCAGGAAGAGGGCTAGAGAGATCACATCAATTAACTATGGCAAAAAAGGCGAAACTTATGAGGACATTAACCTCTTAGAAATTGAACCCACTACTGAAAGGTAAATGAAATAGTGCTTGAAGTCGCTGTGAATTCACACTCATTATTTAGATGAACTAATTAAACAATATTAATTGCACAGATTAAAGCTGCTATGGTTACATTAGTAAATCTGAGTAAATGAAAAGAATAGGTCTTACAGTTTTATCATTATCATTTCTTACCATCGGAGCACATGCAGCTCCTCCACAAGAGGTAATAGATCAATGCATGAAAGCATCTGACTTTGAAGGATGTGTAAAGGTGATGACAGGTCAAACAGATGCAGGGCAAGAGACCAAGATCACTGTTGATTTAGATAAGATTAGAAGTACAGGCAATATGTGCCCATCAACTCATGCTTATACAGGCGCAGGCTATTGCCAAGAAGTAAAATGTTTTCGTAACCCTAGTGGTCATGATTCAAGGCTTGGCGGTAAGGGTTGGTCATGTAAAGGTGGCCTAACGATGCAATTTGTAGGACAGCCAATTAGAGCAACTACAGATGAGCGTTGTCCACTTGAGGAACCAGATATTGGTAAGAGTAATTCCTGTGTTAATGGCCTTTCTGAGCAAGAAATAGAGAGTGGGATAAGAATATTTACTATAAAGGCAAATAAAGCAATAAGATACGGATTTTATGATTCATTATCAAAAGATCCCAAAGGAATTTTGATTGACAAAGTAGACGACGGTTGTGCAGCTGACTTAGCCGGACTACAAAAGGGCGATATTGTGCTCTCAGTTAATGATTTTACATATTTTTCGAGAAAGGATTCTAAAGATAAATTCTTTAGTGATATGGTTTCAAAGAGGAAAGAACTAAAATTTCAGATCGTAAGAAATGGCAACAAGAAAACTATTATTATAGAGCCAAGTATGTGCAGTAATCCGCAATTAAAATTTAGAGGCAACCCAAAAACAATGAATAGGACTTTTCTTTAATATTGTAACTAGCTTTTTCAACATCTAACTTCTCTGTATTCAAAATTATATCGACATCTACTCTCCTTGCTTGAAACCCATTCCTTGACTAAACCGTAGAACTGATCTGATACATCTGAATTCTGAAATACAATCTTTGCATTTCCAATATCTCCATTACTTCTGGTGTATCTAAAGTTGTAAGCATATAAATGATGACCACCTATAAACCCAGATGGATTTCTATAGTTGTCTTCTCTTGACCATGTAATTAATTGGTCTGCTGTGATACCAGAACTACCATCTACACTTAATCTTTTATTCTTTAGTTTAACAGTACAATCATTATTTTTCTCTACACACCAAGCATCAAATGTAGCTTGAGTAGCTTGAACTGGTTTTGACTTTGGAACATCTGCTGGACCAAGATCTGCTATTGCAGGA
This sequence comes from Prochlorococcus sp. MIT 0701, assembly GCF_000760295.1. GTDB lineage: Bacteria > Cyanobacteriota > Cyanobacteriia > PCC-6307 > Cyanobiaceae > Prochlorococcus. The sequence continues at coordinate 4,392 of NZ_JNBA01000008.1, read as the reverse complement.
CCTGAAAAGCAAATGATGCTGAATATTGAAAAAAGTATTTGGTGCTTCATAAAATAAATAAATAACTAGTTCCTCTTTGTAACTATACCTCGCCTATTTGTAAAACATTAAATAATCAAACCAATATTTACTTGGCATAACCAATACTGTTGACTGTCAAAAGTTAAGTCTTTAATTGAAAGATCAGAGTTTAATCCACACTCATAACTGCAGCCCATACATAAACACCCCTAGATACAAGCAGAAATGAAGGCATTTAGGGGTTTAGCGTGAAGATTTGCATCATTGTAGGCGTCTGTAGCCTTTCAATGGGTTATTATGTGCTTGGTCAGGCTATCGAGACCCTCTAGCCTTAACCAAAGCATTTCAAATTAATCAATAACTGCCATTAGAAGTGAGCTTTTCTATTGGTTCGTAACCAACTAATGGCGTTGGCTTCTACTGAAGAAGCCCTTTAAACCCACCATGTCATCAACACACACCGATTCACCTAAGCAAGTCATTAACGAAGCATCTACTAAAGCAGCCATCATCGAAGCAGCTAAAGAATTTATCTCGCTGCAAGATGATCAACTGTCAAGTAAAGCCAAGTTAATACAAGCATTGCAGGAGGAGAAACAGGCATTGACTTATGTCTTGATTGCCACTTCTTCATTCGGGTTTCTCTTCTGATATTTCAAGCCTGTCTTAAACGGCAGGCTTTTTGTTGGAATGATGGATTTAATGTGAATTAGATATTTCTTTAATTCAGATGCACAGATAGGATGGAATATATGCCTCATGAGAGGCCTCTATAGCCGCCTGGAATCACTCTTAAATCACCTCAGGGTGCAAAGTGTCAAGACAAGCTCAAGGACGTGGTCAGAGGGCCCTTGGAGAAGGGTGCTAGCAGTGAATACAAGACTATTGCAAGAGCCATGGTGGACTATAGGCTCTGTTCAGATGATCTACATGCTCACGAGAGGCGCCCAGGAGCGCTTATGGCAAGCCTAAAGCCATTCCAGGTGGGATTCATCGCAAGGGTGTGCTTTCGCAGCTCTCAGGGCCTCTCAGGGCAGAGTTGACATGACTTATGTATACAAGAAGAGCTAATGACTTACATATACAGGAGAACTACATGACACATGTATACAGGAGATCTAACCCCTTATGTTTACAGGAAGAACCGATCAGTCATGTATATAGGGGAAATCAACATCACCCCCGTATACAGGGGAAAGACACATGACACACCTATACAGGGGAATAGAGCGGTAACGCGCCTATACATGGATAAGCTTGACCACCACCCTATACAGGAGAAAGACACATCACCACCCTATACAGGAGAAATCAACATCACCACTGTATAGAGGAGAAAGACACATCAGTCACGTATACAGGGATAAAGAGCGATCACTTACGTATACAGGGCAAAGTCACATCACTGACGTATACAGGAGAAAGACAGATCAGTCATGTATAGAGGGATAAAGACCGATCAGTTATGTATAGAGGGATAAAGACACATCACTGATGTATACAGGAGAAAGGTTAACCACCACTGTATATAGGAATAAACAAAGTCAAGTTGGACTCTAAACGAAATGACATAGCTAATGAAGAACCATTAGTGAGTAAGTTTAGTTATCTTCTGTAAAATAACTGTGCTGACAGTCATGCTACTGTTGAATTTAAAGTTAAGTGCTAGATTAAAGTATCTAACTCTGCTTTCTTTCCAGGTTTGGGGTCCTGATTTCTTTGCTGTATGCCTTGGTGACGTCTTTATTTAAGACTTAACAATGGGGGGTAGGGGGGTTTTTTTCCTTTCTTTCACTTGCCTTACCTGGTGACATCTAACTAGAACATAACTAAGACAATAACGACACAAACCTAGTAGTAGTAAGGCGAGCATTTGCGTGAGCAAATGGGAGTCTTCCCTATCTAATAAATCAGATGCAAAGGAAGTGTAAGCAGATTATCCAGATGGTACTGGTTACGAAGTAACAATTACCATAATGATAATACTATTACTACGCTCTGCATCTGAATAAAGAACTAATAGCCTAAATCAACTAGATAACATTATTGACAAATGTTTAACGGAGAGGTCTTACCCACTTAGGTCTTCTAGCAACTGGACCAACATCAATCCCAACTCTATTAATAGAACCTACAACAAAACCATTGAACGTTCTAATATGTGGACCACCAGCAATCGCTTTGAGAACATCAGATGTCAACTCTTGATCAACGTTTACTTCTTTGTTAGTCATGAGTTTGGATTGGTTGTGAGGGATCTATCCCTCTGACATACACATCATCTACCAATTCTTCGACAACGTCATTGATCTCGGTCATTGCTGCCTGTGATCTTAATCACAAGCTAAAAAAGCTATAAAAAACCCTGCTCAATGGCAGGGTAATAAAGATCTCGTTAAAGCAATCTGAATTTGCCATAGACATGTATATGAGAATATATTCTATCTACAAGGACCAGCCTTCATTCAAAGTTGAGGACCACCAAGGATGAAGTCTTCCGGATCAATCTCTCTGAGATAGTTGGCTACTTTCTTGTATGTTTTTTTAAACCAAGACCAGAAGCCACCACCAGTTATGAATGCCAGCTGTTCAGGAGTAAGCTCCATGTCTTCAAGCTCACTCATAACGAGTGCTTCAAATTCAGCTTGGTTGATCTGATTTGTAAAAGTAGTCATGATTAAAAATGAGTAGTGTGTTTAAGTTCGTTGGAATCTCTTCCGCCGACAAACACACCATCTCCCAATTTCTCTACTAAGTCATTGATTCCAATCATTGCTAGTTGTGATCTTGGTCACAGGTCCTGAGAGGAATTACCACAACTGAAATATTGGAAGAACCTCCCGGAAATTAGCTAAACCTCTTCAGACATACATTTTATGATTTTGCTCGCTTCGCTTTCTTGAGGGAGAGTTTATCCCAATCATTTCTTGTCCCTCCATAACCAGAACCTTGTCCACAGTTCGACCCTCCATAACCAGAACCTTGTGGACTAGAACCATGTGGACCATCTTCCCTTACGGACAATCCCTCATACTGTGGATTAGACATAACTCCACCACTAACACCCTTCAACTCATCACTTGATAATTCCTCATTGACCTCTTCGTTTGTCTCGTTGGGTTCAGTCATTAGGTGTAAATACTCCAATGGTTAGTATAGCTAACCTTAGAAGGAATTACCAGAAAAAATAATTTGAGATCGACTAAAGGTTTTACACCACATATCTCTGAGGCCATATCTTAATTAACTAAAGAGCGACTAACCCCCATGCCCCATCTATACACAATACAATGAATCAAACTAACTCACTACCTAAAACAAAGAGCAAGGACGTAGCCCCAAAGGAACAGGACGTTCAATTGAGGATCAAGCAGCTTGATAAGTGGTTAAACAAAAGAGAGACGTAACACTCAACTCAAAGGCAAACCATTAACCGCCGCGGCCTAGTATTAATCACAGGATTACATTGCTTGTTCGCCGCGGCCATTGAGACACTCCCTCGCTGTGGCCGCTCGGTCGTTTATCTGCTTCGTTTAATGCGTCATAGAACGATCGCTGTAGCCGCGATCTTATCTTCTGCGATTAAAGGTTCAGTAGGCACGCTCCCGTGCTGTAGCCGCACGGTCGCTACCTGCTTCGATTAATGGTTGCCTACTGAAGCGCTCAGAACCTGTAGCCGGTTCTTCACTCCCTGCTTTGCTTCAATCGGCTGCCTTATTCACGAAAACTATTCACACTCATAAACTACCTATGCATACAAAGTCTCAAAAGCCTAACTACGGTAAACATGTCTTAAGTGTAAGGATCAATCAATCAGCTTATAGTTCGTTACATCGTCTAATCACTAAGGCTGGCTATAAAGATACAGCTAGTTTTGCTAGGGATGCAGTGAGAACTAAATGTAATGAGATAGCTGAATGTAGTAATGGCCTGAAGCCTATTTAGATTAATGCAGCATTAACAACTCAGGAACTTGCTGCCTTAGCCTGTTCCTTTAGCTGCCTGATCTCTTCCTTCAAGCCAGCAATAGTCTTAGCCTTTTCCTTTTGGTCGTTAAGCAGCCTATCTCTCTGGCTGGTAAGTGTGTCGATCTGAGTGCCTTGCCGATTGATCAGTTTCGTTGCATGGTTTAGCTTCTCTGCTTCGGTACTGTCTTTAGGTAAATCCTTGAATGCACCAAGTGCAGCTTTGGGTTTGGACTTTCTATTTGGATTGAGGATCCTCTTAACTTCACTCTCACTGCCTTCTATTTTCCTTTCCTCTATTGCGTTATATACTCTCTCTCGCTGCTTTGGCTCTGCATTAGCCATTGCATTCAAAGTACGAGCGGACATCATCGCGAGCAGCTTGGGACTGACCTCAGAATCTTTC
>NZ_JNBA01000007.1 GCF_000760295.1 Prochlorococcus sp. MIT 0701 | reverse complement strand
ACGACGCGTGATTGCGCAATCACCATTGAGCCAGCGGTAGCCAAGCCTGGTTGAGGTGCTGATCGTGGTACCAGCGACATCGGTGTTAACGATGCTGCTTTCTCCATCACGATCACCAAAGTTGGCATTGGCTAAGGCATCAAGGAAGAAGACGCTGTTCTCACCAACAGCAATCGGCAGAAACGCGCCAATACCTGCCTGGTTAGGAGTTCCAGCTCCTTACAGTGCTCCTTGAAAACCCCAGCTGAACTGCACAGCATCCTTGAAGTTGATCTCCATGACACCGAGATCTGCTGCCCTGCCATCGTCTTGAGCAGCGACTGGTTGCAATGAAGAACCAGCTAAAGCAAGAGCACAGCACCAGCAAGCGACAGAAGAAGACGAAGGGAGCGCTGCACTGTGACAAAACGCTTATAACGTCAACTAATAATGTTGCAAGACTGGGGTCCAGAGCAGCGCTTTAGGCAGTCGTTGAGTTGGCTAGCAAGATTGGCTTAAAACAGAACAACCTCGCGCAACTTAGGCAGGCCTCGTTGATTCAAACCGCATGCTGATATCAAGCCAGGGGCTGCGCGTCACTGGAGCACTCGTCGAGATCAAGTCAATCCCCGTTGCCGCGTAGGCATGCAACTGGGCAGGATCAACACCAGACGCCTCCAGAACCACAGACCCTTCAGCTCGCTGCTCTGCCAATAGACGCAATCGGGGCACCAGGCTTTGAAGCGCCTCAGGGGAAAATTCATCTAGCAACACACCATTCGCTCCAGCCCGAAGCGCCTCATCAGCCTGGTCGGCAGTTTCCGCTTCAATGATGATCTGAGCTGGCCATGGTGCGCTTGTGCGAACAGCGGCGACAGCCACGGCCATGCCTCCAGCCCAAGCCAAGTGGTTCTCCTTCAGCATGGCGGCATCATCCAACCCACAACGGTGATTCACTCCGCCACCGCAACGAACGGCGTACTTCTCCAAAACACGTAGCCCAGGAGTGGTCTTGCGGGTGTCAGCCAATCGCACAGACGACCCTCGCAACTGATCCACGAGCGCGGCAGTTGCGGTTGCCACGCCAGACAATCGCATCGCCAAATTCAGTGCTGTTCGCTCAACAGCCACCAACGCTGAGGCCTGCCCCTCAAGCTCAAGTAATTCTTGGCCAACTGAAACTGAAGCCCCTTCAGTGACGAGAAGCTGCACCCTGGCCTTTGGATCAAGCGCATGCAGCAATGGCTCAACGAACACTCCCCCACAAAACACACCATCGGCTTTAGCTCGCCAGCAAGCACGTCCATGACAACCAAGCAAAGCAGGTGCCGTGAGATCACCACGACCGATATCTTCTGACAACCAGCTCTCAAGCCTGCTGCGCAGTTCTGGCGTCAACGTCAGCGAAGGTGAAGAGACTGGCATGGAAAACATCTTGCAAACAAAAATACAAGCTTTCGAGGAGTGATTGGCTAGGCAGAAAAAAGCATTTAGACACTAGAAATTAACACTAGTGTGTTTCTATTTTCACCTACTTGCCAATACAAAAACGCGAAAAGATTCGATCAAGCACAGCTTCTGTGATCTCCTCGCCAGTGATCTCCCCCAAGCTGCTGATCGCTTGCCGCAGGTCAATGGTCCAGAAATCCCAGGGCAACTTTTGCTCTGCTGCTTCCTGCGTGCGAGCCAAAGCAATTGCTGCTGCTGCGGCAAGATCTTGCTGACGTTGATTGAGAGCAACCACCAACCCCTGCGCTTCGCTGGCACCACAAGTCTTCAAAACAGCCTCAATCAAGGCCTCTTCTCCTTGCCCTGTGAGTGCGCTCAAGATCACATCGACAGTCTTGCCATCGACCTGATTGCCACGCGAAGCAGCCATCGAGGCAGGCTGAGCATCAGCTTTGTTACCCACAAGCAGCCTTGGTACATCGTCTGGGATCTGCGCCAGCAGCGCAGCATCCTCTGCTGTCCATCCCAGGCTGAGATCAAACACCAAGAACACCACATCAGCCGCAGCGAGAGCTTGATGACTACGGTCTATCCCAAGTTGCTCCAACGCATCTTTGGTGGCGCGAATACCTGCGGTGTCAACCAAGGTGATCGGCACACCCTCCAGCACAATCTCGCTCTCCAAGACATCCCTGGTCGTACCAGGAAGATCCGTCACGATCGCCCGCTCCCGGCGGCTGAGGCGATTCAACAGGGAGCTCTTGCCAACATTAGGGCGACCAACCAGAGCCACCTGTAACCCCTGACGCAGCACATCACCACGCTTGGCATCTTCAACAAGCTGTTCGAGCTCTCGCCGCACGCACTGCAACTCAACCAACAGCTCAGCACCATCAAGAGGAGGGAGATCCTCCTCAAAGTCAACTCTTGCCTCCAGCTCACTGAGCTGATCCAACAACCTTTCCCGCAGAGAGGTAATACGGCGCTGAATACCTCCATCGACTCCCGTCATCGCCAATTGGGCTGCTCGACGACTACGCGCCGCCACAAGTTCACTGATCGCCTCCGCCTGGGTGAGGTCAAGCCGGCCGTTGAGCACCGCCCGCTGGCTGAACTCTCCAGGTAGTGCCCGACGCACATGCGGCTGAGCCAACACACGCTCAAGCACCCGCTGAACAGCCATCAATCCACCATGACAGTGGATCTCCACAACATCCTCGCCAGTGAAACTGCGTGGACCCTTCATCAGCAACACAAGAACTTCATCGATCCGTTCCTTGCCGCTCTCATCCATCACATGGCCATACAACACACGATGACTAACCCAAAGTTGTTGCCCCGGGATCGACACCACACTCCGCCCAACGACCTCAGCCGCTGGCCCAGAAAGGCGCACCACAGCAATACCCCCTTGGCCTGGTGCAACCGCCGTTGCCACTGCCGCAATCGTTTGCTGATGGGGGATAGGAGAAGACATCATCTCTGCCACCTTCATCCCTTCCTACGATCAACGCCACCCTGCAGCACCATTGCTTCGGTCTGGCCATGATCCAGCAAACCCTCCAGGGAATCAGCAGGCGGCTGCGCCGCTGGCTTGTTTGGCTCTGGCAGCAAGAAGGAACGCCCGGGCAACGGGCACGAGGGGTCGCAGCGGGAGTGTTCAGCGGCTGCTTCCCTTTCTTCGGATTACAGACACTGCTGGGTGTCGCCTTAGCCAGTGTGGTGCGCGGCAACCATGTACTGGCAGCTATAGGAACCTGGATCAGTAACCCGATCACCTATTTGCCGCTCTATTGGTTCAACTATCAAGTTGGCTGTTACCTGATTGGCCAAGGCCAAAATGACTTTGACCTCACTCAACTCAATGACCAAGATCTTTGGACTCAAGGCTGGGCCTTCAGCACTCGCCTTTTACTTGGATCAAGTTTGGTAGGAGCAATCGCAGCTCTATTCGCAAGCTGTGTTGTCTATGGGTTGCTCAAAGGGCCAGCAAAAGCAAAATCGCGACAGCGGATTTATCGCAGGCGAAGCCAAAGTAAACATGACTAAACGGAAATTAGACTCCCTAGGCTGAGATCTACTGAATTGCAATCCTCTTAGGAATCAAGCGAAAGGCCTGTATTGAATGTCAAAGATGATGGGGCAGTCGAGAGTTATCTCAATAGCTATAATTATAAAAGATTTAATTTTATCGCCGCAAAATCACAACATCTAGCTACAGTTAATGCGATCAAAAGGTTGACAGAGGCATCTCCTCCGACCTTGAGTTGGTGAATCTCACGATCCTAAATATCAAGTAAAGAAGCTAAGATAGCTTATGCCTCCACTACCCCCGCGACTGATACGCCGTGCACTTCTTCTCGATGTGGTGCTGGCGTTGGTCTTCCTCAGCCTCTCTTTATTCGCCGAAGAGCAGGTCTGGCGTTTGATCTGGGGTGGCGGCGCCTTGCTTGCAGTGGTTGATGCCTTAGTGGCCAATCGATTCCTTGACGAAGAAGACTTGGACTGATAAAAATAACTACAATTTTCTGTATTTGAGCTCTTCCTTTATATAGCGCTCTATGGAAATGTACTTATTGTTTGCAAAATATGGACTTCAATACGAAAGTTACAAGTGTGTAAAAAATCAGTCCGATGACAACCTCAACTCCTGGACCAGTAAAAGGCAACAGAATTGATGCTAGTTCGAGGACTAACGCTATTATGGCGATATAACGTACGACAATATAGACACTAAAAAAGATCAGCACCCAGGAGAAAGGTCTGGAACGTGAGGGATTCAAATACTTAAGTACTTGAATGCTTTGGGCATAGATAAATTTGACCAAAGACCTGAGGCCATCTATTAAGTTTAAGTATCTTCTTTGTAGTCTTTGCTTGATGTTCATCTTAGCAACTACTACCTTCTCTAATGCTAGCGTTCTATCAACAGTGATGCAGTATTAAACTCATTGTATTCACCATCAGTCCAGCTGTATGCGACATCCGAATCCACCTGCTTTACCTTCATACTCTTGCGATCTGTCTTGAGAACCTGCCCTCTAGCCTTGAAATTTCCTTTTATTCCATCCTTATTGACTTGAACGTATATTGCTCCAACTTCAAAGCCCCTATCACTGCAAAATATATCATCAAAACAAGTATGCACAGTAACTGCATACTCATCAGATACAAAACCAGCACCAGCAGCGTAAGTATTTGAACATCTCCAACTGCCTCCAGTTATCAAGCCTGACTTTGCACCAGAGGCTAAATTTTGATTCCATCCAATAGCCTCAAATGCTGCACAACCAGCTTCAGCCCTTACGGGAAGGGAGCAGCCGGCTCCGCAAAAAGTCACCACTGCTAGGAAAATAGCCTGGGGCAAGAGATGAAATGTGTTCAGGTGGAGGGGCAAGAGCAGTATTGGCTAGCGGTGGAGGATGATCCAATAACCAAGATAAGACAAACCATTTACTTGGCAGAAGTTAATCCTTGGTAAATTTAAGAGATGTAGCAGGAATGCTAAAACTCGAGACCAATAGATCAAAACTTTGGCCATTGCTAATCGAGACTTTGTTAGCAGTCAACACATTTCTATTGACTGCTAATCCGGCATGACTAAGGCAATTGATTGAAGATGATTGTCTTAAAAGTAATCACTCATCACGCTCAATGCTGAAGATTCTCGGATCACTCAGGCTACTTAGTAGGTCATCAAGGATCGAATTGATTGATTATAAGTAGAAGGTGTCGTAGCAATAATAGAGCTTTTTGAGTGTTATATTAAAACGATACCTTCTAAGAAACAAGAATTGTTTAGCTCGTGATTGTGCGACGTTTCAATGCAAGAAAGCCGCCAAATACAATAGGTATAAAAGCTACCAGTGCTGCAATTGCCAGGATTGTAGGAAGCGAAAGATCGGGCATCGTCTTAGTACAAGTGACATGCCTATTTTAATCAAATGTCAAGGTCACCACAGGAGGGCCAGGGTCATGTTGCATCAACAACATATATAATTCTTTCTGGTCATATCGCACAATATATATATTATTGCAAAGCATTCTATGGTCAAGTGAAACAAATACTCACAGCCGTCTTCTCTGTCATGTTATCCACCATATCTGCAGAGGCTCAATCGACATCCTCCTCCTTTCGGCAAGCTTGCTCAATGACTGTTGCAGGTCAGCCAACGATTCGCATACTGTGCCGGTGGATGTCAAACGCTGACACGGGCAACACCATTTTTGTGGACAACGCAAGCACTGGCGAAACCTACGAACTCAACGGAATCTTTCCGGAGTGGCGTGCTGATCCTACGAATATCAACAGTAAGCCTTGTATCATCAACAAATTCAAGACAATTGTCTGTCAGCTGTGAATCAAGCTCTTATTATTTTGATTCTATCCATGAGGTCTGCTTCAATTTAGATATTTATAATGCTTCTTATGGGAATTGCCTAAAGAAGGGCTAGCATCTAAGCTGCAAAGGCCTTAAGTCTGCCCTAATGGATCGGAAGCCAACATGAGTAGCAGTGAGAAAGAGCTCGATCTGCGGATTGATCGTCTTCAAAAAGAATTAGCATTGGCCGAGCAAGAAAGAGATATTCTACGTGCGACTATGATGCAGAAAAAGATTCTCATGAGACTCCTTAAAGAGAATCCTTAGAAGCGGGATTAAAGCTAAGTCGCATATGGAGTTCTTTATATTGGTCCCATAGAAACTACCTCTCATTTACATTTAAACTGACGATCAGATTCATTTGGGTTGCAGGGAGATGAAACATTGAATTAGCCAAGTATTCACCTAGCTCCTATCAAGTAGGGTGGGCTGAATAGCAACAACATTGGTTCACAGATTTTAGTCAACTTGTTTTCAAGAGCAGGCCCCAGATAATGCTTGCTGAAATCGAATCATTTTCTTTAAAAGTAACAACCAAATCGCACCTTCACCACTACTTAAGATGGGGAGCAGGTGCTTGTCGCACTCGTTTTGCTTTGATTCCTATTAAGCTAGACACCATAAAAGAGAAATCTCCTATGGCTGTCAAATTCACCTTTGAATCTCAGACGGAGATTTATTACATGTTGAAGGCATTAAACCAGACTCAATGGTGTGTTGAGAACGGATTGCTTGAAATGGACAGGAAGTCGCTCAAAGGTTTTCAGACATTACGCAAGAAGTTTGCCGACTTTGCATTAGCGAATCCATAGCTTCGATCTTCATTAGTAGATTTCCTTGTCTTCCTTCTACTGACAAGGCTTCTTTGACTTAACTTAAGCAGACTTGCTATGATGGGAACTAATCTCAGGCTTAAGCTGACTGGCTAATTCTTGTTTAGTAGCGTTCCAACTAGGCTTGAGGTATTTGCATCAACAGGTGATTGCTTGGGTATCAATTAGATTTTTTGCACTTGATTAGGTATGAACTCAATCATCTCAGGCAAGAAGCTGACCCTTGTTAACATCAAGTCATTTGGTGTGAAAGCCATCACCTCTAATCAAAAGCACATCGTAAACTTGCTTAAAGAAATGCTGACTGCATAACCAACAGCAATCTGCGCGTCTTCAGCAGATGAGCAAGAATCAATCAGATTGTTTAGCGCGACTGAAGATATAGGCCTCAGCAACACGGTCTGCTTCAGGATGGAATCAGCATTGCCACCAGTGACTGTTAGCTTCCTTGCTCTCATTGATCTAGTTTTTCTGTCTCTACATGTTTGCAATGGTCTGAAAGATAGCTTCATCTGATTCACTGAGAGACAGTGCATCCATGTTTTGTAGATCAAGTAGTAGAAAAACCCTTGCTGATCAGACCATTTTCTTGAGAGGGGCTTATCTTGCTCTTAATCAATTGTGACTGCTGTGATAAAGGCAGTTTTATATCTACCCTGATTCAACTTTCCTCAGTAAGATTTGCTCAAACCAGATCAAGCCGCATGCCCGATACGCAACACGAGCTGCTCAACAAGATCGATTTTTTTCAGAGTCAAGAGGGGGTCCTGGTCGGAACTGTCTTCTTAGCTGTTCTTTGGTTGATACTCGTTCTACTGGATAAGTACGGAAGGCGGATTGGCCCTCTGGTAGCGAGATCCATCCGAAGGCCCTTATTGCTTGGATTTAGTTCAGCTCTTTACTTGGGTTGGCTGTTACACCTCTTGGAACTGCAAGCTAAGGCCTTATTGCCCATTAAAAGTTCATCAGTCTCAACTGCTCTGGTGGTGATCGCTCTGGGCTGGGCCACGATCAATCTCGGCCGGGCACTGCTCCTGCAATCGAATCGCATTCAACTCTGGCTGAAGGTAGAAGATCCCAGAGATGAGGCCATGTTGACCACCTTATTGGATCGAATTTTCACCATTGGAGTCATTGTTTTAACTATCGCGGCCCTGATGGTGACTTTTGGGGTGTCTACCGCAGCAGTAGGCGCTTTGCTTGGTGGAGCAGGGATTGGCCTCGGCTTTGGGACACAGCAGATATCCCAGAATTTCCTTGCAGGGTTCATGCTCTTTTTTACTCGTCCATTCACAGAAGGTGACTGGATTTGCGTCTCAAGCTTTGATGATGGAACAGTTGAGAAAATTGGCTGGTATCACACCCGCATTCGCACCTTCGACCGTAGACCACTCTATATCCCAAATTCGATATTTGCGACTAAACCGATCGAGAATCCTGGACGAATGTATAACAGAAGAATCAAAGCCAGCATTAGTCTTCGCTACGAAGATCTGCCTCGTATCGAGGCGATTACCAAGAATGTTCGAAGTCTGCTGTTAAACCATCCAGACATTGATCAAAAACAGACCATCTTGGTGAATTTCAACGAATGGGATAGCTCCTCTATCAACATGATGGTGTATTGCTTTACTAAAACAACTGTTTGGAAAGACTGGCTAGATATTCAACAGGAGGTCTTCCTCCAGATTGCAAACATTGTTCAGAAAGCTGGTGGTGATTTTGCGTTCAATTGCACCACCCTCTACCCGGCGCCAAACCTAAACAATGATAATCCAATTAGTCGCTTGAGTGAAGATCTAAAATCGAACACATCGCTGCAGTAAAAAAAGGCTCGAATCTATAATGCATAAACATGAGTTAAACGGCTCGGGGGATTTGATGTGCGGCTGCTACAAAGCCCAACCATTAGATTTCATTTAGAAGAATAATTTTGGCCTTAATCTCCTATGTTGTAAGTCAGGCATGCAAGGGGCGAATGAGCATGGCAGTATCCACATCTAGCAATGAAAGGGGTTAAGCTTGAGTTTTATAGTTTATTTCCTTTTGCATAGGGTGAGTTATCATAGGCTTTGGTTAATAACTGACGGTATTCTGGATGCCATTGAAGGTTAGGACGGCTTCGACGTGCATTAAGGAGCATAATAACTCCAAAGATGAGCACTAATGACGCCTGACAAGAGGCGAAAAGTGGAGAATGACTGAACAGATTAAGCATAGGGCTTCATTGGCCATCAATATCATTATATTGGCTAGTCAAGAGGAGATTTCAATCAATCAGGTTTTTGATTTATAGACTTGTTGGCTTTATCAAGCCATATGATAGGTAGTGTTCAATTAGAGATTCAGAATCTCCGCTTTGAAAGCCATGAGTGCACTAATAAGCAAACTTACCGTATTATCATGGTCGCTCATATTTACTACACGGCCAGCAAGAAGATGCTGTGCAAGATTTAACCTCAGCCAGTGCCTTTCACATGAGGGTACTAATCCAAATAATTGGTCAAGTAATCACCTCCTTTGCTTAATCGTTCAATGTCATCATATCGAAAGCTGCCTGTGTGGATGAGGCAGTTACGTACATAATAGATGCTGATTGAAATATATTCTCAATGCCTCAGGCAATGCTTAGTTGGATGAATTCCAAAGCAATGGCTTTTAAATACAGTAATTATAAGGACAGCAATGAATTAAGAAAACATAGGACTTCGACCAACTGAAGGTTTTGGACAACACATTTATCCCCAAAATTCTTTGAGGAGTCCCGCGTCTTGCATATTTCTTATTCAATTATGTAGTGTGGTCAGCTCTTAAAGCTTGCGGACAAAATTAATTCCGTCTTTTTTGATCTGCTTCCAAGCACTCGCAAAGAAGTCTGACCTGGGGAATATCTTCTAGATTATTGTCGACAATCAAATACACCTTAACGCTCATCATCTCTAATTAGAGGCCACTTAGCCATTGATAATTACCAGGTTTTATACTTGGAGGTCTATTTGAGTGTTGTTAGCGGCTTCAAGGTTTTGATGATTTCATCCCACCATGTACTTTTGCAGTCAAAACATGATTAATTTGAGATCGCAGAATCAGTTGCATGGTTTAAATTTTCCTTTTCCTACTTTACATTGTGGACATTTCCAATCCCTGGGCAAATCAGCAAAGCTCGTACCTGGTGGAATCCCATTTGTTGGATCGCCAACTTTCGGGTCGTAGATATAGATACAAACCTTGCAGGCGTACTTTTGCATTGTGCCATTTGAGCATGTCCTTAGGCTATTATAGTTCCTCTTCAACTAGCACTGTGAGGATTGGAAAGTAGATTATGGATTCCATTCCTTGGGACATAATAGGCGCTATCATAATATTGCTAATTGGTGTGGGATGGTTTTTGTACTACATATTTACGATGGATAGTCAAGAGTAGCTCCCTTTCGTAGCCTATTGGGCTCTTAAGGCATTTGCGCATGATCGCAGTTGGATTCCATAAATTCACTATCATAGAAGAATCATGCCAGCATGCTACTTAACCGGCATCTTATTTTAGGTGTTGGAACGATATTCTTTTTACATCCTTTGAGGATGAATCGCTCTTAGCTGCTGGATCTGATACGGCACCATTTTGCAGAGCTTATTTTTTACAGAATTAATCTCGCTGGAAGATCTCATACAGTACGTTTACTCAATGGACAACATGATTTACTGATGCTATCAGCCCTAAGATATTCTTTAGCTAGCGATCCTTGTGTTGATTTCGATGAACAAGGGCCCCAGTAAGATTGGCATTCTGCTTGCAAGTAATAAAAAGCACTTCTTCGTAATTAGAGAATTTCAGCAGGAGAATGCACCCTATTTTCAAGAAGATTTGAAACTCGATTGAGCGGGCTCAAGATGTCTAGTGTGTGTTTGCGAAATATCAATCTCTTTTAATGAATTAGCGCCTTCCCGGGCTACTAAGTATTAGGAATAACGACTATTTTTTGGTTGACTTTATTATACCTAGATCTCTTTCTCTCAGCTCTAGCTTCTGGCAGCATCTGAAAAATATAACAGTCGCCAGAGAGTGCACAAAAGGGTAATGGCAATGATTAATGCAATAGGGTGGCCCATATAGGCTTAGAAGCATATATTCACTATTATAGAGACAAGTCAAGGCCTGAGCCTATATTTTGATGCTCAATAGCATAATAGAGGCTTATTCTCTATCATTTCAACTAAAAGCTAGTGATCCTAATACCTTTCTGCAAAGCTACCTTGAACAATGTAAATACTAATTCGGCTTGCCCCCTAGAGCTCAATCTGTAAGCTTTTGAGCGAGACAGTGTCTTAATATTTCCCCTAGCCTCCCTACCCTTTTTTACTTTCCCTTCACGTTTACGACCGGCCACTCCCCTCAATATACTTGTGCACTATTTAAATTTATGAGTGTTTATACAGATTGTCCTATTTCATTTCTCGGCGATACTTTGAAAATATTAATATCTTTTGCCATGAAATTTACTTTTGAATCCCAATCAGAAATTTATTACATGCTAAAAGCTTTGAATGAAACCCACACTGCCATAGAGAATGGCCATGTGGGCCTAATCAATGATCAAACTCGTAAAGAGTTTGATTCATTGAGAGATAAATTTCAAGACTTTGTCCTTTCCAATCTCTAGCTGTTTAGGCGCCTAGTGGTCCGCATAATTTATTTGGTATGAAAGAGAGAGCTCCCTTCCATAGCCTTTACTGCAAAGATCAATTCAGCTGCTCTCTTGCCACACTCCCTCAAAGTGTGTCATAAGAGCCTTACGCTCCAGCTGAATGCCTTCCTATTTTTTGCAGGTCAATCTTGTCAGCTTATTTAAATGAATATATAACCACACTACTGCTTGTATTTCTATAAACAGTTTTGAAAATCATTTCCATGGCCTCGGATTCAAAGCATGCTGCTATTGATAACATATTGATTGAGTCATCGCCCCACTTTGATTGAATTCACAACGACCTATTTTCTTGATAGAAAATATCGTAAGTTCGCAGATTATTTTCTATCAAGAAAACTTTCTCTAATCTTTCTATCTTGAGGGGAAAAGCCAACTGGTCTCCAACGTACTCATTGCTAGATTTTCAACTTTCAAAGATCATATCAATAGTCCTAGAGTTTATCGACTTATTTTTCAGGCTAGTTAATAGGGCATGATTCAATCGATCATCAAGAGAATAGTATTTAAGAACAAAGCCAATTAAATTAAAAGTTTCGCTTTTCGTGTTAGGGGCTGTTATTATATAATTAATCAAGTGCAAGACAATTGAGAACATTAGCAAGTCTCCCGATTTTAATGACCAGTCTGCTTTCATTTCTATTCTCTGGCCCAAGTAATGCTCAGGCTCAATCACCACAAGCAGTCGACATCAAAATCAATGGTGACAAAGGAAATACCTACTTTTTCCGTCAAGCTAATGTTGTCTGTGAAGATAAAGTCAGCGCTTATCAATTCCCTGCATCAACTTGGTGTGAGGTGAATGGTTTTTCAGAAAACCTTGCAGGACAACGCAAACCTTACACTGGTTGGAAACTTTGTGCCATTACATCTAGATATCTTGCGCCTCCAGAATATAGTAATGTCAATTCAGTAACCTGTACAGCTGCACGCAAGGCCGGAAAACTTCCTGAGCTGATTGAGTAGTGCTGCAGTTGTTTGTTTTCTACTGATTTAAGAGGCCACCAGACCTTATGCTCCCAAGTTCTTCTTTTGGGTATTAATTTTTTGCTTTGGTTGAATTGTTAGAAGCTTTTCTATGATCAAAAATTTCCCCTATATGAACACTTCCTAAAACGATAACGCCAATCATGATTGGCAGCTATGGCTAGCTGACCATTCATTATTTTCAGTTTTTCCTATCAAGCCTCATAGTAGATTAAAGCAATTATTATTAGCAATATTCTTATTGCATAAGTGTATGAATGAACACAAAGGTGAGCCTGTAAAGTAGAAATCATATGTTGATGAAACCAACTTAACTCTCTCTTGAATCCTGCTTTCGGCAATACCATCGGGCGTAATATTTTTCGAGTGATTGGGAGGAGAATTCATGCCCATCAAGAGTTCATTCACTTATCAATTCGTCAATGCGTCTGAATTGGCCAGGTTGTCAACATTGTTTGTACCAATAATGGACATTGGTCCACGTTGCAGGGGAAATGTCTACTGAGCTTGGTTTAAACACACTGGAGCTCCCCCCATGCTCCAGTGATCTCTATCTCTTAGTCTCTTGCCATGCAGCCACGGATTTTTCAAGTTCATTGACTTAGCCAGCCATGAAATGGCTCATTTCTTTTTTGAACAACGAATTTGCGTGTGCTTGCTGAAGCTAATGATGATGCAGAAAGTCAGACTAGTCAGACGTACTTTTACAAGAGTCTCAGGCTTCTAATGACTTACTTTCTATCTCAGACTATCGATGATGCCATGACATGAATGGCTTGGATAGCGAGCTACTTTGCCTTTTGTCTATAAACCTAAGGTCGCAATGATTGGGAAGCCAGCAGTGTGAAGCTTTTGGCAACACTTAAGTAATCCGGCTCTACGTCTATACATTCTTCAAAGCTTCTAGTCTCAATCTTTTGTAATTGCATCTACTTTGACCCATCTAAGTATGGATGATTTGTAAGTCTTGATCGAGCTATCACTGATTGGCATCAGGGATTATTTTGCCCTTGTTTGAACTTTAAGGCTGCTCAAGACGACTGGATATGCTTGATCACGTGGCCACACCATCACCTACTGAGCAGAAGAACCGCAAACGCCCACGCTTTTGGCTTGGACCTTTGTTGGTGGGTGGGTGTTTTGCCCTGGGCTATGGCATGACCCAGAGGATCATGATTCTGCGTGGGAACATGCAGCAGCCTCAGCAGCAGTCTTTTGGACCAACTCCTTTTCCATTCCCTGGAGAGCGCCTAGAAGGACTGCGTCGTCGGCATGGTGGCAGCAGTGCAGATCTTCAGGCGGACGTCGCTGCCAAAGAGGCCAAAGTTGCAGCCAAACGTAAGGCCAAAGAGCAGGCTGAGAAGCAGGCCAAACAGCAAGCAGAGAAGTTGGCTGCTGCGGCTGCTCTTCGCCGTGAACAGGAGCTGCAAGCGATTCGCCAAACCACAGAAGCCGACGCGGCAGACCCCGGTCTGGCTGACCCCGGTCTGGCTGCTCCAGAACTGCCTGCACCAATCACACCTCAGCAGACAATCCCTGCTCAGCCAGTAGCTCCAAAGCCCAAGCCTGCGAACACACCAGCATCCAACCCTCTTGGCAGGCCAGCGCCCCCTCAGCCAGTAGCTCCAAGACCCAAGCCTTCAAGCACACCAGCATCAGATTTCCTTAGGAGGCGGGACTCCCCTCAATCACCTCAATCACCAGTATCAGACTTTCTTAGGAGGAACTATCCCTAAAAGCCCTTGAAAGTGATCACACCATTTCCAAGCGCCCCACCTCATACTTTTACAAGGCCTCCCACCGCTCCTTAAGTGCTTTGATTGCGAGTTGGATCTGCCACAGTTTCAGGCATCCGTGCTGTGGTCATGAGTTCTCCTGATTCCCTGCTCAGAGCGACCTTGAACCGCTTAGCAGCTCGATTGGGTCATGGGCTTGCTGACGCGGCTGCTGGCCTGGCATTGCTGGCCCAGGATGCTCCAGAGCGCGTTGGCAAGGAATGGGATCTTTTTCAGCAGGAGGTGATTGCAGAGGCCGACCGTCTGGAGCATGAATCTGGCGAGGTCGGTGAGACAAAGGCAGCCTCATCGCCAGTTCCTAATGAAGATCAGGCTCAGGATCAGATCGATCGTCTTAGGGCAAAGGTGGCAGACCTCAATCGCCAGGTTGAGATCAACCAGTAATGGCTTGTCCGTCCCTGCTGGTAGCGATTCGGCGTGGGCTGCGTGCGCTGCGTATTTGGCGTGCAGTTTTGACGTTAATCATCTTTGTTTGGTGGGATGCCCGTCAATGGACTTATCCAGGTGGTTGGACCAGTGAGCGGCGGCAGGCCCGCCAAACGGTTCGAGCTCGTTGGCTCACCACAGAATTGCTCCAACTTGGTTCCGCTTTTATCAAGCTTGGCCAGTTGCTCTCGGCACGTCCTGATGTTTTGCCAGTTCAATGGGTATCTGAACTGGCCGATCTTCAGGACAAAGTCCCTGCATTTAGTTTTGAGCAAGCTCAAATTCTGCTGGAGCAGGAATTGGGGGACCGCTGTGCAGAGATCATTGATCTTGATGATCAGCCCCTTGCAGCCGCCTCCCTAGCTCAGGTTCATCGCGCCAGTCTGCGCAGCGGTCGGCAAGTTGTCCTGAAGATTCAACGGCCCCGCTTGGAGCGATTGTTTCGCCTGGATTTGGAAATCATGCAGCAGGTCGCTGCTGTCCTTCAACGTCACCCAAAATGGGGGCGTGGACGCGACTGGGTGGCGATTGCTCAGGAATGCCGGCGGGTCTTGTTAAGGGAGCTCGACTTTCGTGTGGAAGCTCAGTACGCAGCTCGGTTTCGTCAGCAGTTTCTTGATGATTCTCGTATTCGCGTGCCTGCAGTGGTCTGGGAGCTCAGCACCCGGCGTGTTCTTTGTCTCGATTATTTGCCAGGCATCAAGGTGAATGATCTTGAGGCTTTATTGAAGGCAGGAATTGATCCCACGGCCGTAGCGGAGATTGGAGCCGCCAGTTATCTGCAGCAGCTAGTGCGGTTCGGTTTTTTTCATGCCGATCCCCATCCAGGCAACCTTGCCGTGGCCGCTGATGGAGCTCTCATTTACTACGACTTCGGCATGATGGGACTGCTCTCCGATTCTTTGCGCCGTCGGCTCGGTTCGATGATTCGTGCTGCGGCAGCTAGAGATGCGGCAGCCCTGGTTGAGGAGTTGCAGGCTGCGGGTTTGATTGCTTATGGCATCGACGTTGGGCCTGTGCGGCGGTTGGTGCGAGTGATGTTTCAAGACGCTTTGACGCCGCCCTTCAGCGCCAATGTGATCGAGAAACTTTCCGGAGATCTTTACGAGTTGGTTTATGGCCAACCCTTTCGGCTGCCAGTTGAGCTGGTTTTTGTGATGCGTGCTCTCTCCACCTTTGAAGGTGTGGGGCGAAGCCTCGACTCAGGCTTTAGTTTGATGGCTATAGCCAAGCCATATTTACTGCCACTGATGACTTCAAGCGGTTCTGGTCCAAACGATTTGCTCAATGAGCTCGGACGTCAAGTAGGTGCTATTGGCAGCCGGGCTGCAGCCTTGCCACGGCGTCTGGACGAAAGCCTTGAACGACTTGAACAAGGAGATCTGCAATTACAGATCCGGATGGGTGAATCCGATCGACAATTGCGGCGCATGATCAGCGTTCAGAAGGCCCTTGGTCAATCGGTGTTATTGGGCTCTCTAGGCATTGCAGCTGCTCTTTTGGGGGCAAGTAATCGGCCGATTTGGGCTGTCTTGCCGTTGGTCGCGGCTCTCCCGGTGGGCTTCGGTTGGTTCAGATTGCAGGTCAAGCTGGGACGTGAGGCGCGCATGGATCATGTGTCTAGTCAGAGTCGCTGAAGGGATTCCAAAGTGATACCCGGCGAGCCCCTTTGAGGCCTGTGCTTAGCTTCGCCCCCGTGGCCCTTGTCCTGTGGCGCCTGCATAGACCGCTTGACTACCGAGTTCGTCTTCGATTCGCAGCAGTTGGTTGTATTTCGCTACCCGTTCACTGCGACTTAGGGAGCCCGTTTTGATCTGCCCAGCACGGGTAGCAACAGCAAGATCGGCAATTGTGGTGTCTTCCGTTTCGCCGCTGCGGTGGCTGATCACGCTGGTGTAACCAGAGCGCCCAGCAAGATCAATGGCCTGAAGCGTTTCGGTTAGCGAGCCGATCTGATTCACTTTGATCAGAATGGAATTGGCTACGTTTTGATCAATTCCCTGTTGTAGGCGCTTAGTACTAGTCACAAAAATATCGTCACCTATCAGTTGGATACGCTTCCCCAATTTTTTTGTAAGTAGAGCCCAACCTTGCCAATCATCTTCTGCTAATCCATCTTCGATCGAAATGATTGGGTAGCGATCAACAAGTTTTTCGAGCTGATTGACCATTTCGGTACTGGTGTAACTCCCACCCCCAAAGGCATAGCAGCCGTCTTTATAGAACTCTGTGCTGGCTACATCTAGTGCCAAGGAAATATCCTTACCAGGCGAATAGCCTGCTTTTTCGATTGCTTGAATGAGCAGATCTCCTGCTGCATCATTGTTGGTCAGGTTGGGTGCAAATCCACCTTCATCTCCAACTGCCGTTGAAAGCCCCTGAGCACTGAGCAGGCCCTTGAGTGTGTGGAATACTTCTGCACCCATGCGAAGTGATTCTCGGAAGGTGCTTGCCCCATGGGGCACCAGCATGAATTCTTGAAAATCGAGATTGTTAGCAGCATGCGCACCACCGTTGATCACATTCATCAGCGGTACGGGCAGCAATGAGGCCATTGGGCCTCCCAGGTAGCGGTAGAGGGGCAAACCCAAGCCATTGGCCGCCGCGCGGGCAGTGGCCATGCTCACCGCCAGGATCGCGTTTGCGCCCAGGCTTGATTTGTTGTCGCTGCCATCAAGCTCTTGCATGGTGCCATCAACGCTGGCCTGATCTAGGGAGGAGATCCCACAGAGTGCTGGGGCAATCCGATCCTCGATATGGTTCACAGCCTTAATCACCCCTTTGCCCATGTAGCGGCTGTCGCCATCTCTTAATTCGTGCGCCTCATGGGCACCGGTGCTTGCTCCGCTGGGCACGATGGCCCGACCGATGGCACCTGCTTCGAGCAACACTTCTGCTTCAACTGTGGGGTTGCCGCGGGAGTCCAGAACCTCTCTGGCCACGATGGTGTCAATGACGAGGTCGAGGGAATCGATCACCTGTGACGAATTGAAGTTGCGTGGATCCTATGGTTTGCCATCCCGCGGACTGTGTACCGCCTAGCCCTTTTACTGATGCTGAGGCTGTTGTCAGTCGTAGAACGACGCAGAATGAACTGAGTCCTAAAGGTCAGGATCGCTCGAGATGCGGATGTTGCACACGATGCTGAGGGTGGGGGATTTGGATCGTTCTCTGCGCTTCTACACCGAGGTTCTAGGCATGCATCTTTTGCGGCGAAAGGACTACCCCTCAGGTCGCTTCACCTTGGCGTTTGTCGGTTATGGCGAGGAGAGTGACACCACAGTGCTGGAGCTCACATACAACTGGGACCAAGATCACTACGAGTTGGGAGAGGGCTATGGCCATATCGCCTTGGGCGTGGAGGATATTCAATCCACCTGCTTGGCTATCTCAAAGCGGGGGGGGCGTGTGGTGCGAGAACCCGGGCCTATGCAACATGGCAACACCGTGATTGCCTTTGTGGAAGATCCCGATGGCTACAAGGTGGAGCTGATTCAACTGGCCTCTCGTGAGGCCGTGAGCTGATCCCTATGCATCCTGAGACCAGCCAAGCGGCTTCCGCCCAGGGAAGTCTCACAAGTGATCCTGATCGATTCAGTGATGACGCTTGGGATTTGTTGCTTGTCGGTCAGGATGTCGCCCGCCGTTGGCGACATGGTCAGCTGGATGTGGAGCACTTGATCCAGGTGCTTTTCAGTGATCGGCGTTACAGCGATTGGGTGTTGGCTCTGCCCATTGATTCAACTGCGCTGCTGGATCGCTTGGAAGGTTTTTTGGCCGAGCAGCCGATGGCTCGAGGCGATGGGTTGTTCATCGGCGATGACCTTGAAGACCTCCTTGAAGAAGCAGACCGTTCCAGAGTTCGCTGGGGATCTCGGCTGATTGACGTGTCTCATTTGCTGATTGCGTTGGGGCGCGATCCGCGCATTGGGGCAGAGCTATTTGAAGAGCTAGGAATGCCCAGTGAACGCTTGGAAGCGGAGTTGAGACGCTTGCCCAAAGGAAGGCGCCAGTTGCGTACATCAACGCCGCCTTCTCCTCCTGCGCCAGATTCTGCGCCGCCTGCATCGGTGGCCTCACAAACGAGACCTGTCTCCTCTCCTGCCCCGCCGATCATCCAAGAACCTGCAGTCGCTGCTGGGGAGCCAACTCCATTGCAACTCCAGCAAGAACCTCAGGCTCTTGAGGCCTATGGTCGTGACCTTACCGCTGCAGCTCAGGCAGGACAGCTAGATCCTGTGATCGGTAGAGATCCAGAGATTCGCCGTTTGATCAAGGTTTTATCGCGTCGCGGCAAGAACAATCCGGTGTTGATTGGAGCTCCTGGCGTTGGTAAAACGGCCATCGCCGAGCTGTTGGCTCAACGCATTGTTGCTGGGGAGGTTCCTGATTCCCTGAAGGGTTTGCGCTTGGTCTCCCTGGATCTTGGTGCACTGATCGCTGGTGCCAAGTTTCGTGGTCAATTCGAGGAACGGCTTCGGTCTGTGTTGAAAGAGGTGAGCGATCCAGATGCAGGTGTGGTGTTGTTCATCGATGAACTGCACACAGTGGTGAGCAGCGATCGTTCCAGTGCGGATGCTGGAAGTTTGCTCAAGCCGGCTTTAGCAAGGGGAGACCTCCGCTGCATTGGGGCTACAACCCCTGAGAACTATCGCCGCACAGTGGAGAAGGATCAGGCACTCAATCGGCGTTTTCAGCAGGTTTTAATCAAGGAGCCGAGTCTTGAATTGAGCGTTGAAATCTTGCGAGGCCTGAAAGAGCGCTACGAACTTCACCACGGCGTCACGATCACCGATGGTGCGGTGACTGCTGCAAATCGCTTAGCTGATCGCTACATCAGTGACCGCTGCTTACCTGATAAGGCCATCGATCTCATCGATGAGGCTGCAGCCCAGCTGAAGATGGATGTCACCTCGAAGCCTCAGGTGGTTGAAGAGGCGGAGGCGGAGCTTCGTCGTGTCGAGCTTGCTTTGCTGGCGGCTGAGCAGGCACCGGAGGTTGAACGGGTTCAGTTACAGGCTGCTCGGATTGCTGCGGCGTCTCAGCTCACAGATTTACGAGAGCGCTGGCAGATCGAACGGGATCATCTGGCCGAGCTGCGGGATTTGTTGCAACAAGACGAGGATCTCCGCAATGCCATTGCTGAAGCAGAGCGACTCGGTGATCTAGAGGCGGCGGCACGTCTTCAATACGACCAATTGCATAGGGTTCAGCAACGACGGGCCGACCTTGAAGAAACGTTGGCTGTTGCCAAGGCATCTGGTTCGGCGCTCCTACGGGAGCAAGTGGAGGCTGAAGACATTGCCGATGTCGTTGCACGCTGGACTGGGATTCCTGTTCAGCGGTTGCTGGCTGCTGAACGGCAAAAGTTGCTAGATCTTGAAGCCCATCTTGGCGAGCGGGTGATTGGTCAGCCCGAAGCGGTTCAGGCGGTGGCGGCAGCGATTCGTCGGGCTCGTGCGGGCATGAAGGATCCGCGCCGTCCTGTTGGTTCGTTTTTGTTTCTTGGACCCACTGGCGTGGGCAAGACAGAACTAGCAAAAGCGCTTGCGGCCTCCTTGTTCGATGAGGAAGAGGCGCTGGTGCGACTCGATATGAGTGAATTCATGGAACGCAATGCCGTGGCGCGTCTTTTGGGGGCTCCTCCCGGCTATGTCGGCTATGAGGAGGGTGGACAGCTCACCGAAGCGGTGTGTCGCCGTCCTTATGCGGTGTTGCTTCTTGATGAAATTGAGAAGGCTCATCCTGATGTGTTCAATGTGCTCCTGCAGGTTCTGGACGATGGCCGTCTCACTGACTCGCAGGGCCGCACCGTGGACTTCCGTCACACCGTGGTTGTGATGACTAGCAACTTGGCGAGTCGCGCCATCCTTGATGCGTCTCGCTTGGCACAGCAGGAGGGGATAGATGGGGATTGTCTTGATCAGAGCCTGGCTCAAAAGGTGGATCAAGCCCTCAATAAGCAATTTCGGCCTGAATTTTTGAATCGCATCGATGAGGTGATACGTTTTCGGCCGCTCAAGGCTGATGACCTTCAGCGGATTGTGCAGCTGCAATTGGCCGATCTCTCCAGCCTGCTGGCTGAGCAAGGTCTTGAGTTGCGTGTGGAGGCAGACGCCGTTGAGGCTTTGGCTTTGCAAGGTTATGAACCGGAATATGGCGCTCGCCCTTTACGGCGTGTACTGCGTCGTCGGGTTGAGAACCCGTTGGCCACGGAATTGCTGGAAGAACGTTTCAGCGGTGCCCGCGCCGTGCGCGTGATACCAGGTGCTCAGGCCTCCGAACCATTTCAGTTCCTTCCTGAGGATTGAAACAGGTATCCGGTAAGGTGTTTGTTTGCCGGCGTGTGCTTCAGCACCGGCGATAGCCACCGGCCTAAGCTCCGTGACCAGCCCTATTTCCGAGGACACCACAGACTCCAGCGAATCTCCTGCCGAGGACACCACCGACTCCAGCGATTCTCCTGAAGCAGAACCAACCCGTCAGAGTGGGTTTCTTGCAGCAACATATGAGGAGTTGAGCCTGGTGGTATGGCCCAGTCGCCAGCAGCTGTTCAGCGAATCCATCGCCGTGATCCTGATGGTCAGTCTCTCGGCTGCATTCATCGCTGCCGTGAGTCGGTTTTATAGCTGGGCGTCGTCCCAGATTTTCGTTTGATTGTGTAGGGCGGTTTTGCTGTCTTGCATCAACCGTCTTTCCAAAACCATTAGCTTCTTATCAGCGCAAGTGTCAGAACTCGAGCTCACACCACAAGAACCATCTGAGGTTCTGGAACTGCCTGCTCCTAATGATGGAGAGGAGGGTACCAAGGCCCCAACTCCTGCAGCCAGAACAACCGTAGCCCGCTGGTATGCCGTTCAGGTGGCCTCTAGCTGTGAGAAGAAGGTGAAGGCAACTCTTGAGCAGCGGGCCGTCACCCTTGGTGTGAGCAACAGGATTCTGGAGATCGAAATTCCCCAGACCCCAGCAGTGAAATTGAAAAAGGATGGCAGTCGTCAGTCCACTGAGGAGAAGGTCTTTCCGGGGTACGTGTTGGTACGAATGGTTCTTGATGAAGACACAATGATGGCGGTGCGCAGCACCCCCAACGTGATCAACTTCGTGGGGGCTGAGGACCGCCGCGCCACAGGGAAAGCTCGGGGTCACATCAAACCCCGACCGCTCAGTCGTCAGGAGGTGGATCGCATCTTCAAGCGTGCTGCTGAGAAAAAGACGCTCGTCAAGGTCGATCTCGCTGAGGGCGATCAGATCCTTGTGACCTCGGGTCCTTTCAAGGACTTCCAGGGGGAGGTGATCGAGGTCTCTGGAGAGCGCAGCAAGCTGAAAGCTCTTCTCTCAATCTTTGGCAGGGAAACACCTGTCGAACTCGAGTTTTCTCAAATCAATAAGCAGAATTGAGCTAACGGCGGCCGTCTCCCTGCGGAGGGCGGCCAAAGAGGTGGGCCACCATCTTGCCGCACTTGTCCCAAGGGCCAGGTCATCCGCAATCGTTCAATCCCGCTCGTCCATGGCCAAGAAAGTTGTATCTGTGATCAAGCTGGCCCTTCAGGCTGGCAAAGCTAATCCTGCTCCGCCTGTGGGTCCTGCCCTTGGCCAGCATGGAGTCAACATCATGGCGTTTTGCAAGGAGTACAACGCTCGCACGCAGGACAAAGCCGGATTTGTGATTCCGGTAGAGATCTCGGTTTTTGAAGACCGTAGTTTCACATTCATTACCAAGACTCCCCCAGCATCAGTGCTGATCACGAAGGCTGCCGGGATTGAGAAAGGTTCTGGTGAGTCCGCCCATGGCAAGGTCGGCTCCCTAAGCCGTTCTCAGCTTGAAGAGATCGCCAAGACCAAGCTGCCTGATCTCAATTGCACCAGTATTGAGTCGGCCATGCGCATCATTGAAGGTACTGCTCGAAACATGGGCGTTTCCATCAGC
Source organism: Prochlorococcus sp. MIT 0701 (assembly GCF_000760295.1). Lineage (GTDB taxonomy): Bacteria > Cyanobacteriota > Cyanobacteriia > PCC-6307 > Cyanobiaceae > Prochlorococcus. Next base: position 47,367 of record NZ_JNBA01000007.1, on the reverse strand, counting down.
GACTGACACTGATGTAGCGTCCGTCTTCAAGATTCATCTATTCACCATTTTCGGGGGAGACACGTTGTGTCGCCTGCACCCCTCATCTGCCATGCCAAAACTGTCTAAACGTATTACTAGTCTTCTCGCCAAAGTTGAAGACCGTGTTTATCAGCCTCTTGAGGCCATTCAGCTCGTCAAAGAGAACGCCACAGCGAAATTCGACGAAACCATCGAAGCCCACGTGCGCCTTGGGATTGATCCCAAGTACACCGATCAACAGTTGCGAACCACTGTTGCTCTGCCTCAGGGTACGGGTCAGAGCGTGCGCATCGCCGTGATCACCAGGGGAGAGAAGTTAGCTGAGGCAAAGGCCGCTGGGGCTGAGTTGGCTGGGGATGATGATTTGGTGGAAAGCATCGGCAAAGGACAGATGGATTTTGATCTTTTGATCGCTACCCCTGACATGATGCCCAAGGTGGCCAAGCTGGGCCGAGTGCTCGGTCCCCGTGGCCTGATGCCAAACCCTAAGGCTGGAACAGTGACCACAGATTTAGCGTCTGCGATCAAGGAGTTCAAGGCAGGCAAGCTGGAATTCAGGGCTGATCGTGCTGGCATCGTGCATGTGCGTTTCGGCAAGGCAAGTTTTTCCGCAGACGCCCTGCTCGATAATCTGAAGACGTTGCAAGAGACCATCGATCGCAATAAGCCAAGTGGTGCCAAGGGTCGTTATTGGAAGAGTCTGTACATCACCTCCACCATGGGCCCTTCAGTGGAAGTTGATGTGACTGCTCTTCAGGACATCGAAGAGGACGATTGACCTTGTTGCTGTAGGGTTGCCCCTTGGCGAAAGCCAACGGGCACGCGCCCGGCCCAAGACAACAGGTTGCCATCTTGCAGTGATGCTTCATGCATCAGTTGAGGTTGTTTAAATCCTGTCGAGGTAGATGCGAAGGTTTTTCCCTGTTGGGATTGGATCGACACGCGGCCTCTGCTCATTCTTGAGCACTTGGCGAGTGCGTGTCCAGCTTGTTCACCCGATCCGATCCAATTCCTATGGGCCGCACTCTGGAGAGCAAGCAACAGATCGTCGAAGAGCTCAAGGGGCTTCTCGGCGAGGCTGAAATGGCACTGGTCCTGGATTTTCAGGGTCTCTCCATTAAGGAAATGTCTGATCTGCGCACGCGTTTGCAGGCCAGCAACGGGGTGTGCAAGGTGACCAAAAACACCTTGATGCGCCACGCCATTAATGGGAATGGTGCCTGGTCGAATCTCGAATCCTTACTGACTGGTACCAACGCCTTCGTTCTGATCAAGGGCGATGTTGGTGGTGCTGTTAAGGCCGTACAGGCTTTTCAGAAGGACACTAAAAAATCCGAGACGAAGGGTGGTCTTTTCGAAGGCAAGCTCCTCTCACAGGGTGAGATCAAGGCTATTGGTTCTCTTCCAACCAAGGAGGTTCTGATGGCACAGATCGCAGGTTCCCTCAATGCCTTGGCCACCAAGGTTGCTGTGGGTATCAACGAGGTTCCTTCCGGCCTTGCCCGGGCGCTTCATCAGCACGCCGAGAGTGGCGAGAGCTGAACGTCTTCGATCCGACTATTTCTCCCTGATCTGTTGCTTAATCCAAACCATGTCTAAAAAAACCGACGACATTCTTGACTCGCTAAAAACCCTTTCTTTGCTTGAGGCTTCTGAGCTGGTTAAGCAGATTGAGGATGCTTTTGGTGTCTCTGCCGCTGCTTCTGCAGGCGTTGTGATGGCTGCTCCTGGTGCTGCTGGTGGCGCTGCTGATGAGGCTGCCGAAGAGCAAACCGAATTTGATGTTGTGCTTGAGAGTTTCGACGCTTCGGCCAAGATCAAGGTCCTTAAGGCAGTTCGTGAAGCCACCGGCCTCGGCCTGGGCGATGCTAAGGCCATGGTCGAAGCCGCTCCTAAGACCATCAAGGAAGGCATTTCTAAGAATGATGCTGAGGCTCTCAAAAAGGCCATCGAAGAGGTTGGCGGTAAGGTCAGCCTCAAGTGATTGCCAGCGGATAGCGACCTTCAGGTTGGTTGCTATGCATCCGTTTTTTTAACTCTTAGCCGGTCCTTCGGGGCCGGTGTTTTTTTTGCATATTGGCCACGCAAAAAAAATCCCTGCCAAAGGCAGGGATTTTTAGGTGGGACAGATTCAGGAGTCTTTCCTTGTTTCGACCCTGAACTGTTGATTCGCACCCCTCACAATATTAATGATATGGGACATTTTTTGGAGTTACTGGTGTTAAGGGGCGCTACGTCAACTGTCCTCTCTGCAGTGACCTACGTCAGGGACGATAAGGAATCACAACGAGTCGAATGGGGCCCTTGCCTTGTATGGCGCTGTTATTCCCTATTGAAATTGGGGGAGGAAGTGGTGCCTTGGGAGCTCCTAGTTGATTGAAGACGGAAGGTCCTTGATGAGCAGACGATTTAGCAATTAAGAGGTTCACAGGATCTGGATGAGCAAAGTAAACGTGGCTGAGTTTGCGTCCTTGATATGTGCGACGCTCCAGCTTCCAACCGGGTTCCAGGTTTAATTTCACAAATGCATCACGATTGCGTTGAGGAAGGATTGCGCTGGCAACGGTAATTGGAACCGCTCGCGCAGGATTGAGAGCTTTGAGTTCCAGACGTTCTCGGCTTTGTTTGATTCGCAGCCGAAATTTGTTAGCCACGTCTTCGCCACTACTTCGCAAGGAATAGCCGTTGCTGTCTAAATAACGATTGCAGATTCCTGCAAAGTTGAAGTTATTGAGGGTGGGATTGACCAATCCGTCTGGACGGGTTTCCCAGCAGAGGGGCAGGGGCTTGATTTGTTCGAGTACGAGCAGTTTCCAGCGATTTCCTCCCACTGCCTGAGCCAGTACGACCAAGCGTTCTTGGTTGAGAGGCTGACTGTTGAAAATCGTTTTGGAGATTACTGGCAAGGTCGTCAACAAAGTGAATAAACCAAGACCTAAAACCAACAGCCTGTTACCTGGCTTTCTCAATGCCATGAGGAGCTCGGGGTAGGTTCGCGACATAACGTCTAATTACTAAGGACCAAGCGAACCGTGTTGTACCAAACAACAGCAGACTTCTCAAATGGCTGATGGTCGTGGACGGGTTGTGGCTGCTGCCACTGATGGGGCTTGTAGTGGAAATCCTGGCCCTGGGGGCTGGGGGGCACTGCTGCGCTTTGAGGATGGCAGCGTGGAGGAGTTCGGAGGCTATGCGCCGGCCACGACCAACAACCGCATGGAACTTCAGGCGGCCCTTAATGTGCTGGAACAGCTCAAAGAGCTTCCTTGCCACCCCGATTTAAAGATCCGTACCGACAGCAAATATTTGATTGATGGTTTGAGCAAATGGATGGCGGGATGGAAACGTAAGGGTTGGCGAACGGCGGCTGGCAAGCCTGTGCTGAATCAGGATCTCTGGCTAGCTCTGGACCGTGCTCGCTTGGATGATGTGCCCCTGGCTTATGTGAAAGGTCACAGCGGTGATCCAGACAATGAAAGGGTTGACCAAATCGCTGTGAGCTTTTCCAAAGGTGGTGGTGCTCCAGCGTTGATGTCTGGACGGAGGTCAGCCTCTATTGCACTCGATCTTGTTGAGCCGATCAAAGAAACTGGAGACGGCGAAGATTATGCCCCTGCTCATTTGCAGCGGCTGCTCACAAGACTGGAGCTCGCTGATCGTTTAGCTGAGCGTGGCTATAGCCTCAGCCTGGTTGAGTTGGCCCAGTTGGTGGAGCAACCAATCGAGCAGCTTGCGGGTAAGACTGCCCCCTGGCATTGGCGCGATTGGCTATTGGAGCCTGTGGGGGAGAACCGCTGGCGGTTGCGCCGCTGCGCGGCAGGATCGGATCAGATCTGAGGAGGCCCTGGATGGCTGAGCCATCACCTGCAAAGGTGTACTCCACCGGTGGGTTGTATCGCCGTTGGCTTGGACCAATACTCGCGAATGATCAGGGCTTAGATGCGGAACAGTTGAGTCAAGCAGCATTGAGTGCCCTTAGCCAGACGTCCCTACGTAGAGATTGGCCAGGCGTGTCAGCTGTCCTGGCAGCTATAGCCTTGGATTTACAACGCCGTGATCTGCGGCTTGAGCAAGTGTTATTCGGCTGCCGGTTTCGTAATCCTGTTGGACTGGCCGCTGGCTTTGACAAAAACGGAGTGGCGGCCAGTATCTGGGATCGCTTTGGATTTGGATTCGCCGAACTCGGCACTGTGACTTGGCATGGGCAGACCGGCAACCCTCGGCCCCGACTCTTTCGCCTTGCTGCTGAGCAGGCCGCTTTGAACCGAATGGGTTTCAACAACAACGGTGCTGAAGTGATGCGTCGCACTTTGGAGAAACAGGCTTTGCCTTCACCTGGCCAGCGTCCAGCTGTGCTGGGTCTCAACTTGGGCAAATCCAGGATCACGCCATTGGAGCTGGCCCCAGACGACTACGCCTTATCGCTTGAGTTGCTGGCACCATTGGCGGATTACGCCGTGATCAATGTCAGCTCTCCTAATACACCCGGCTTGCGTGATCTCCAGGGTGCCAGCCAGTTGAGGCGGCTGGTGGAGCGATTGCGACGGTTGCAAGGATGCCCGCCGCTGCTGGTGAAGATCGCTCCGGATCTCGAAGACGATGCCATTGATGGTCTGGCTCGATTGGCTTATGAGGAGGGTTTAGCAGGTGTCATTGCTGTAAATACAAGCCTCGACAGGTTCGGCCTCGACGGGCGGGTCCTTCCCCAAACGGGTCGCACCCTTGCGGAGGAGGCTGGTGGGCTCAGTGGAGCACCACTACGTCAACGGGCCTTGGAGGTGCTGCGTCGGCTGCGGGCTAGTGCAGGTCCGGCGTTGCCCCTGATCGGCGTGGGAGGCATCGACTCACCAGAGGCCGCATGGGAGCGAATCAGTGCCGGGGCTTCCCTTGTGCAGCTATACACAGGTTGGATCTTTAAGGGCCCAGATTTGGTGCCGAATATTTTGGATGGGCTGATCGACCAGCTTGACCGCCATGGCTTCCGGCATGTGTCGGAGGCTGTCGGGAGCGGCGTGCCCTGGCAGTAGCCGATACCCTTCGTCCAGAGCGGGGTTGCCTTTCCTTGGTGTTGGCTGGTCTACGCGAACGTTTTCCGCAGCTGGAGCAGTTGCAGGCCATGGCGGAGCGATGGCTTTTGAGGCAACGGGTACTGCTTGCTGTTGATGAGTCTGCTCTCGTGATGCTCTGGAAACAGGGGGAGAGGTTGACTCTTCGACATGTACCACTGCCTCAAGGTCTTTGTCGTGGAGGCATGCCAACCCAGCGTCAAGCTTTGGGTGAGTTGTTAGGGGACCTACTTCTGGATATAGGTCTTCTCGGAGGCCAGCTTGAGATGTTGTTGCCAATGCAGACCTGTCAATGGCGCTTGCTCTACTGGCCTGATGGTGAACCAGAGGGGGATCAGGTGAAGGCCCTGCGAGAGCTCAACCTTGAGCTGAATTGGCCATTGTCCTTTTCGGAGTCTTATTTAGCTGTGTCATCGGTGCAGCTTGCTGGATCTTTGTCGACTCCAACGCCGCTGTCTTTAGCGGTTGGGACTGATAGGTTGATGGTGAATACCTGGATTGATGTCGGCGAGGCGGCGGATCTACCGCTACTGAGCCTTGAGTGGATGCTGACAGCTGCCTGGCGGACTGTACGTACGGCCAGCCAACACTTTGAAGGTGATCTGGCTTGGTTGCTGAAGCATCATGGGCACTGGCGTTTAGTGCTATTACGCAGCGGTTTGCCTGAGCTCGACCATGCTCTTTCGGCTTCTTTTGATGGTGGCGATCTGTCGAAAGATCTTTTACAGGAGCTTGATGAGGTTTTGCAGGCTTGGCGGTTGCGCAGCGAAGGGGCGTCGCCCCCTTTGGCATGGTGGGTTACAGCCGGTGCTGTTGATCAACAGCAACTTTGTTTAGCGTTGGAGTCTCAAGGTCAAGGTGAGTGCCTAAGCAAGCAGAAGCTTTGGTTGGTTGGTGAAGAGCAACCCGCCCTTGAAGGGCCAGAGCCTGATTTCTGGCAGGGTGACTTCGCAGCTTTGGCTTGTTTAGCCCTAGCGGGCGCCTGGGAGCAGCGCTGATGGCTTCATTGACTAGGGCTGAGTTGAATCTGTTGCAAGAGCGTCGCCAGGAGTTGGGTCTGACGGCTCAGCCTGCTCTTATGCCTCAGTTGCGATCCTTGCTTGGCAAGGGCATTGGGCTCGGGGCTCTGCTGGTGCTTGCTTTTGTAGCAGTGGCCGCTTGGTTGACCTGGCAAGAAGGTCAGCAACAGGTTGAGCTTGATCGCTTGCAGCCACTGGAACAACGATTGCGGCTGGATCAGACGCAACTGAAGCAGCTAAAGGCCCGTACAGCAGTCATCCGTAAAGAAAACACCCAGATCGCTGAACAGTTGGTCGCGGTTCGAGCGAGCTCTGCACTGATGGAACAATTGCGCCGGCTAACGCCTCAAGGCATACAGCTGAAGGAAGTTGCGGTAAGGACTCAGCAGATCAAAGTCATCGGTCAATCCTTGGGCGTTGGTTCTCCGGGTCCCTTTGAACGCATCAATGCATTGGTTCTGGAACTTGCGGCCCTGCCGATGGTGAAACCTGATGGGGTAAAGGTTTTGAAAGTGGTGAGGGAGGGGGCTGGTGAGGATGAGGAATTCGTGAAATTCAGCGTCGATGTGACGTTAGATCCCAAGGCCAGGTCTTCTTTGCAGGAGTTGAGTGAGTTGGGTGCAAGCGGTTTGGTAGAGCGCTATCAGCTGCTTCAGGAACAAGGGGTAGCACCATGACCAATCTCAGCCAAGAGCGGCCGAGCTGGCAGCGCAAAATCACACGTGAGCGTGTCTTGGTGGGGGTGCCGCTCTTGATAGGCGGCATGGTGGCTGGCTCGTTGGTCTTCACGGTTGTATCGCCTAGCTTGGTTCGCTTGGAAGCCCAGCAGCAACGTCTGGAACAGCTTCTCAACCAGGAGGCCTCATTACCGTTGCTGCCTGGCCAGTTGAAGACAGCCACTGAAGAGCTAGCAAAGGTTCAACAACAGCAAGATGTGTTGCTGAATCTGGTGGCAGGTAAGAACAAAATTCAAACCTTTTTGGCTCAGTTGAGCCGCGAAGCCATGGCGGCAGGGGTGGTGCTGGAGCTCTATGAACCTGTGTTAGTCGCCCCGTCACCATCGGCAGCTACCAGCCAAGAGCCTCCGGGAACGAAGTCGAACCCAGATGGCGAGGAGATCAGCCCTGAAAACCCACTGGCAGGACGTGGTTACGAGAAAACAGCCGTTCTCCTTCAGGCCCGTGGACCTTTTATCGCCCTGCAGGACTTTCTTAGAGGAATAGAAGCTTTGCAGCTCGTGGTCCAACCCAGTGATCTTGAGCTCACAGCACTCGACCCTCAGCAGAGGCCAGAAGATGACGTCGTAACAGGACCAGCACTCACGCAGCTCAAGCTGAAACTAACCTTCTATGACAAAACATCCGTTCCTGCCAAGCAAGGCAAGCGAAGGATTCTTGAGTCTGAGGAAGGATTCCCTCCTGAAGCCTGAAGCGCCCCTAGCTGGCGAGGAAATCGATCGATACCATCCGTGAAGATTGTGTGCCAGATCGACCCTGGGTCGCCGTATGTCTCGTTCCCAGCGACTGGTTCCTTTGCTTACAGCTCTTGGTTTGTATGGCGCGTCTATAAGCGGTGGCTTGATGCTGCCAGCTCCGGTGAAGGCACAGAAGCAGGGGACGATGGAGCTGAAGTTGCGACGCTCTCAAGACAGCGTTGAAGTCATCATTGAAGGTGTGGGCCCGCAGCCCGTTGTGCAGCAGCGACAAACTGGTCAGAACTGGGAAGGTCGATTGACTACCCAGGGCAAGCCTGGACTGCGCCGCGGCCCACAGCAAGTGTCGATGCCGCAACTGGGGCTGCAATCTGTGAGCCTTGCAGGATCAGGCGAGAGCTATCAATTAAATGTTGAAGGGGTGGCCGGCAGGCCGTTACTGAAACCATTGGTTAGTGCCGACGGCCGCAATTTGATCCTTAGCTTTCCTGGGTTAACTGCTCAGGCTACGCAAACTGGACGCTTGGATTTGCGCACGCCAGGCAGGGTCCCTCAGGCGTCTTATGTACCGCCTTTGCGACAACGAGCTGTCGCGCCTCCACTAGGAGATATGGCCGTGGGCACCATGGTGCTGAGTAACCGCAGTTTTGTGCAGGTGAGTGGTCCTTCAGTGACTCTGACCTTGAACAATGCTCCTGCGAAAGATGCCTTGATGTCTCTTGCTCGATTGGGAGGCTATGGATTCATTTTTGTCGGGGATGATTCAGAAAGTGGAAACACGACTGGAGTGGACACATCAGCAGATGCGCCAGTCAATGGTGGAAATAAGAAGGTGTCGATGGCTTTTCAAAATGAGAGCTATGCCCGTGCCCTCAATGGGGTGCTGTTGGCATCAGGGTTACAAGGCAAGCTTGATGGCCGCACGTTGCTTGTTGGCAGTGCCGTTGCGAGCAAAACATTTGGTCCTCAGGTTTCGAAGGTGTATCGGTTGAATCAGGTCAGGGCCGACAAGGCTGCAGATTATTTAGCCAGCCTTGGAGCAACGATTAGCAAGGTAAATACCACCACCATTACTTCAGGCGAATCGTCCTCTGCAGGAACATCTCAGCTCAATAATCAAGTCTCTCAAACGACATCCACTTCAACCAGTATTGACACCTATGGGGCCTCTGTGGGCCCGCTAAAGGGTCTTACAGGCACAACTGATTCTCGCTTGCAGACAATCACATTGGTAGGCGATTCGCAATTGGTTACTGTGGCGGAGAGCTATCTCAAGCAAATTGATCTGCGCTCACGCCAGGTGGCACTTTCAGTGAAGATATTGGATGTAAATTTGGACAATGTTAGTGATATTGATAATAGCTTTTCATTGCGGTTTGGTGATAATTTAATTGTCAACGATAATGGCCAATTGTTGGCAGCATTTGGTCGCAACTTGCCAGCTAACTCAGACTCTTTTGAATCTGCTCCAGTGGAGACTAAGACTGAAAGCAGCTCTGATTCTACAGCAAGCACTTGGAAACAAGGTTATGACTATGGTTATATTTATGAGTTGGACGATTATGGTATGTCGACTGGAAAAGTTCAGCGTGATGACGAAGGGCTTCCTGAAAAGGCTGATGGGCTTCAATTTGATAGCCTTGGCAATCTCTTGACGAATGCAGGCCGCGGGCCAATTCTGTTTGATATAACAAGCGACTCATCGGAAGAATCCACGAAGTCTAGTAAAGAAAAAGGTACTGAAAGCAAGACCCGCAATCCTTCCCTAAATTACCCCGATCAAGCCTTCTATGATTTTCTCCAGGCTCAAATTTTATCCACTAACACCAAGGTATTGGCCTCTCCTACGCTAATACTCTCTGAGAGCGATGAGAGGAGTAGTGATGGAGATATAGGTCGAAAAAATGCAAACGAAGCCTATGTGCGCCTCGGCGATAAAGTTGTTACTGCCTTTGTGGTCACAACGGATCAGAATGGCAATGTTTATTGTGAGCCAACATTTGAAACGGCGGGTCTATCTCTAGGCGCTAAAGTTAGTAAGATTGATGACAATGGATTTGTGACATTCTCGCTAGAACCCAATCTGTCGGCTGAGGTTGGTGAACTTGATCAGGGCGAATGTGGCGTCATTAAGACCGTCAATGAAAGGCTTCTTGAAACTGGTGCTGTTCGTGTTCGAGATGGCCAAACTTTGATTCTTACAGGTGTAATTAGTGATCGTGATATTCAGGTGGTTACAAAATGGCCAATTCTTGGAGACATCCCTGTGATTGGCCAGTTCTTTAGGTCCACAAATGGAACAAAGAGCAAGAGTGAGCTGGTCATCATGGTGACACCTCGCATTATTGACGATGAGCAGGGTGGTAGTTATGGCTATGGCTATCGACCTTCTACTCAAGCAGCGCGCAACTTAATTTATACTCAACCGCGGCGTTGAGCTACAAGATTGTTTTGCTTGGCTTCTCAGAACGCGAGGGGAGAAAAATATTTTGCTGCCAGAGGGAGTAGCTGTTGGAATAACCCAGCCGCTCCGCTGAGTAAAGCTCCACCCATACCATTTCCGCCACGCTGAGTTGGATTTTTCTTGACTCGTTCTGCTCCCTCGCGCATTTGTTGAGCTAGTTCAGGTTGCTCTTGCTGCTCGAACAATTCAGCTGCATAAGCAAAATCGCGTGAGGCCATGTTTCGATTTGCCTGTTCAGCTCGGCAAATCCCTCGTGCAACCCATGTGATTGCTGCATCCGGTCGACGAATCAGGGCTTTATTGAAGTAGTCCTCTGCTTCTGGATAGCGACCTTGCAAAGCTTCCTCCACACCAGCGTTATGGAGCGAGGCATAATCGCTAGCCACTGCTTGTACTCCCTTGGCATCCTTCCAGTGACTACTAGACAGTCCGTTTTCGTCCAGTTTTGCGCCACTGAGATCGGCTCCGATCAGATCAGTTCCTGTGAGGTTGGCGCCTCTGAGATCGGCCCCACGTAATGAGGCGTGGCGAAGGGTGGCAAAGCTCAGATCAGCCCCGTTTAGGTTGGCTCCATCAAGCTGAGCGCGACCGAGGTCGGCTCTCTGCAACTTGGCCTTTTCAAGGTTGGCAGCACGCAGATCGGCATGCATCAGATCGGCATCCTCAAGACTGCAACTCATGCAGGCGCCTGTCTCCAGCAATTGCACGAGATGCTTGAAGTTGTTTTCAGCTCCACTGCGTTGAGCAATGCCAAGGATTGCAGTGCTGCTAACCAGGATCACCATGAGGGCGGTCAGACGACGGCGCATCGTTTGAGCGATTAGAAATTTGCTGTGCCATTGCTTTCTATCGGCTTTTTTGAGCACGTCGACTCCCTCCCACTCGGCAGGATGGATTGTTGTTATGGGTCGCCATTGACTTGAGCTCCGCTCCCTCCCTTCACGGTGGCAATCGCATTGATGAGGCGCAACGGCTGGGTTGTCGACCGGAGCAGCTTTTGGATGCCAGTGCCTCTTTGGTTCCTTTCCCTCCATCGCGAGCTTTACAAGGGTGTTTAAGAAGGGCTCTAACTGACAACACGCTGAGGGATTATCCGGATCGCAGCCATCAGCGCTTGCGAGACGTGATCAGCAACTGGCATGGGGTTGATCCCCTGATGGTGTTGCCGGGAAATGGCGCGGCGGAACTGTTCACCTGGGCCGCTCGTGATGCAGCGTTTGAAGGCGTGAGTGGCCTGCCTACTCCAGGCTTTGCTGATTACGGCAGGGCTCTGAGGTGCTGGCAAGCCTGCCAGCAAGCTTTGCCACTGCCCCTCTCCTGGTCTGGTGAGATGCCGCAGCCTTTTCCGGGATTTTCTGGTTCGCCAACAGCCAGCTCACCAGCTGGCGTGGCTCCAACAGCACCAGCAGTTGCGACTTCAACCGCAGCCTCACCAGCAGGCGAGCCTCTCGCAGCCGGTTCAACAGCAGCTGCTGCAGAAGTCGCCTGGATCACCAATCCTCATAACCCCACAGGGCAACTTTGGAGTCGTGCGTCTTTAGAGCCTCTGCTTGAGCGTTATCGCCTGGTGATTTGTGATGAGGCCTTTTTGCCTCTAGTGCCCCATGGTGAACCTCAGTCTTTAATTCCTCTGGTGGAGGCTCATCCCAATTTGGTGGTGATCCGCAGCCTCACGAAGCTCTATGGCATTGCCGGCCTGAGGCTTGGTTATGCCCTGGCTCAGCCTGAACGCTTGCAGCGTTGGGCTGGCTGGCGTGACCCTTGGCCTGTGAATGGCATCGCTGCTGCTGTTGGAGAGCATTTACTGCGAAACCCCCGCCGCTATCAACGTTGGTGCCGCAAGGTGCAACGTTGGACAGCCAGTGAAGGAGTCTGGTTGCAGCGCAAACTTGCGGAATTACCTGGCATTACTGCCATGCCTTCGGCTGCAAATTTCTTGTTGATTCGTGCTCAGAGCTCTCTGCTGCCTCTGCGTGAAGCCTTAGAAGCGCGCCATCGCATTCTCTTGCGTGATTGCCGCTCTTTTGAGGGGCTAGGCGAGAACTGGTTGCGGATCGGTTATCAAAGCCGTCGCAATAATCGCCGCATCATTAGCGCCATGCGACTGGAACTACAACGCCACCCTCTGGCTTAGGGGATGACATCTTCAAGTCGATGTCTTAATTGCTGATCAGCATCCCGCACGGCCAGTCGTTGCATGCCTTGCCTCATCTTCAGCAATGGATCCTCTTCTCGATTGATTCCGCGTAGGCGAGAGCCCAGTAAATGCTGCAGAGCATGACCAAGAGCCTGATGTTCGGCTGCATGTTGATGCACGATCACGGCAGCCCCAAGCGCAGCGGCGCAGGCTGCGTTGGCCTCTTGATGCTGGTCTGCCGCTTGGGGGAAGGGCACCAAAATCGCTGGTGTGTTGCAAACGGCTAGTTCACTCAAGCTGCCAGCGCCAGCACGGCTAATCACCAGATCGGCATGTTGCAATAAGCCAGGGATCTCATCACTGAAGGGTTGTTCCACCAGGTTGGCGTGATCGAGTTCTCCTACCTCTGGATCGTTGTTGCCGGTGAGATGCACCACGCGACAACCGGCCTCCAGCAACGATGGCAATGCGCCTCGCACCATGCGGTTGAGTCCGACGGCCCCTTGACTACCACCAATCACCACCAGCAATGGGCCATCACCGCAAGGAACCCAACGCGGCAAGGCCTGTGGCGAAAGGAATGTCGAGCGCACAGGTGTTCCTGTGACCACAACTCTGCTGCCTGGGATGCGCTCGGCAGCAACAGGGAGGCCTACAGCCACGACCTGGCAGAAGCGGCCCAATAAGCGCGTCACTCGTCCGGGGATGGCATTGGATTCGTGCAGCACCACAGGGATGCCGCACCAGCGAGCCGCCAAGATTGCCGGCGCAGCGATGTAGCCCCCAGTGGTGAAAACAGTCTGGATGCCTTGCTTTTGCAGTAGCTTTCGCACCCTGCCAGTGGCAGCGAGTAATTGCAGCAACTGCACCAGCTTGCGCAGGCCGCGACCTTGTAGACCACCGGCGCGCACAGTGGTCAGCCCATAGCGTTCTGGCACCAATTGGGTTTCGAGGCGATCTGGTACTCCCAGCCAGCACACGCTCCAGGAGGCGGGCAAGGCTTCGGCAACAGCCAGTGCTGGAAAAAGATGGCCACCGGTGCCGCTTGCAGCAATCAGAAGCCTGGGCATGGCAGTGGGCAGAGCATGAAGGTGCGGCCTAACTTATCGGCAGTGCCCTCAAGCCTCCAGTGCGTCATCTCAAGCCAGTTGCTTTGGCCTCCAGTCTGCTGGCATTGTGTTCAGCGTTGATGCCATTGATTGGCAGGGCTGCAGATGCTGTGCCTCTCAGCACCCGCTTACAACAGGCTCTCAATACACCTGGAGGTGAAGCCCTCAGTGGTCTGCTCGCAGACGAATATGCATCTAATCTGGAAAGTCGTTTGCGCATTTTCTCTGCCAAGTTTCCTGATGCCCGTTGGTCTGTTCGTCCAGCCGAACCTTTAAAGGATGGACAGCCGACCTTTGAAGTTGAAGTGCGTGGTCGTCGTGAAGCGGAAAGCCTTAGCTATGCCCTTGAGGCCAACCAACGCTTGGCATTGCTCACTGAAGGCAAACTGATCACTGGTGAAGAAGTGATCAGCGAGCAGTCGATCCTGCGTAGCGCCAGCAAACCCTTGCCGATCAGCCTGTTGATTCCTGATGCTGTGCTCACAGGTAGTCGTTACGACGTTGACGTGATCTTTGATCAGCCCTTGGGGCATGCGATGGTTGCCGGTGGCTTGATTGCGCTTACGCCTGCACAGGTCAGTCTTCAAAGCACGCCTGATATCCAGCTGGCACCGATGCATGGTGGTGGCATCTTTAAATCGGTGCAGGCCCCGTTCACGCCCGGCAGCCAAACATGGGCAGCGATGTTGGTGCATCCTGATGGTGTGATCACAGTGACCAAGCGTGTGCGGGTGGTCAGCAATGAAGACGAACTGATCCCTTGAGTTTTGGTTGGCTTAAGTCTTCTTCGTTGCCGTCAGCGGTAGGGATGGGATGTCTTGATTCGCGTGATCAAGTCATGATTGCCTAGGCGTGAAGATCAAGGAGAGGTTGTTGGCAGGCATTTCAATCACATCATTCAACAAGAGGCCTGAACTGACACCAAGATGTTCTACATCTTCAAGTTCACGCACTCCCCAACTTGGATCTTGCATGCGCAGATAATCATCAAACCTGGCATTACTTTCACTCGTGTGAAGACCATTACGCTTGTATGGCCCATAGAGAATCAGTGGTGCAGAATCGCCCAGCAATTGAGCAGCTTCTTGGACCAAAGATTCACAACAATTCCAAGGAGAGATGTGAATCATATTGATGCAAATAACCCCGCAGAGATGATCAGTTAGTCCATCAGGCAATTCCCAGGGGCGCGCGTTGACATCGATCTTGAGGGGTGGAGGCATGATCTGTTCAAGCTGCTCAAAATGGATCCAAGCATTGATGCTGCGAAGATGCATTGGATCAATATCGCTGCAGTGCCAAATGAGCTTTGGGAACAATTTTTGAAAAGCAACGGCATGTTCGCCACTGCCACTTGCAAGTTCCAACACTCTGCCATCACTCGGCAGCGCCTTGCTCAGAACAGCAGCAATTGCATCACGGTTCCTCTCTGTTGCTGCAAAGTGAAGACGATCTTGATAGGCATCAACGCGTTCATTCATGGATAAGTTTCCACAAGGTCTACAGCGCTCAAAGGCAGGACTCCAAAAAGATGAGGGAACAGCTCCCCTGCTGATGAGGGTTCGGCTCGAAGCGGCATTGTCAGTTGCTCTGGGTTTAATTTCAAGCTAAGCACCTGGCCTCGATCACGATAAAATTGATGATAAGTAGACTCAAGTTGATGCTGATAGCTCAAATGGATGAATCCAATCTCTTTGAGTTTTAATCCGCGAGTAGAGAATTGATAAACCCCTTGATTGCATGCGTCTTGCCAGTCTTCAATCAAAGCCAGATGAAACAATGGTTGATCTGTTTTAACTAAACTTGAATCAGCAGGGAAAGTCTGAGGTTGATGTTCTGGCAACCAAGGTTTGACTGGTGTCATCAATCTTGCAAACAGTGGATGTTGCAGAAAGGCTTGCAACCATCTTTTGATGGCTTGAAGATCTTGATCGCAATCAAAGCTTGATGGATCAGCGAGACGATATTGACGCACAAAAGGCCATAGAGCCCAGTCTGCCAAACTCTGAGATTCTCCAATAAAGCAAGCATAGTAATCACTTGATTCTTGTTGTGCTAGTCGCGCATTCCATTCCAAAAGAATGTCTCTAGCCATGTTGCGATGTTCTTCGGCATCCTCTCCTTTGAACCTGCAGGCATATTTAAAACGATCTAAATGATATTTAAAAGGGCCATCATTCTGTTTAATAAGCTGCTGGATTGTTTTTTGTTCTTCGGCTTTTCCACTTCGCAGCCCATCGAAGGGATCAGCTTGCTGAAGAGCCCAGTGCATGATATCCATGCTTTCATCAATCACTGTCCCATCTGCAGTCATCAGCACTGGCACGGTTCCTTTTTGAGAAGCCTGCAGCAGCTCTGGCGGCTTATTTTTTAGAGCCACTTCTCGCAAGTTCACCAATAAACCAGAAACCAAAAGAGCCCATCGGGCTCTCATTGCATAAGGGCAGCGACGGAAGCTATACAACAACGGAGTCGGCATCAGACTCAAAGCCGTGGACAACTTGATTGGTGATGCAGGCTGTCATTGTTCGCCATGGTGGGAAGTGAGTTTTTAGGTGCGCGTTGTGTATCTTAAGTCGTTGCATTGAATTGATTTATGTAGCCTAGCCGCTCAATCAAATATTGCCGATTTCATGGCTAATCCCTTCTAAACATATCAGTTAAAGTTGGTGCAATAGTAGGCCATGAATAAGCATTCGGACTGAATATATTGGCTTTTATTTGAATGAAATACTAGCTTTCAATTAAAGTTGTACCAACAACTTGTTCAGCCTATCGAAGGCTAGATCAGAATTACTGAGATTCTGCCTGTTGCTGATCAAACCACCGCCTCAGCACTGATACATCTTCCTCGCTATGGCCAAGTTCAATCAGGTTTTCCTCCATGGATTTCACTTTGCTTGTGATTGGCAGTTGTAGTCCCACGCGTTCTGCCGTTTCCAGGGCAATGCCGAGATCCTTGTGATGCAAAGCCAGCTTGAAGCCAAGCGGATAATGATCTTCCAGCATCGCTGTTGATCGGTGCTTAAGGGCCCATGAGCCTGCGGCACCATGCTGTAACGCTGTAATCACCGTCTGCATCGGTAGGCCCAGCTGCTGCCCTAGCGCGATTGCTTCTGCTAACGCGGCATAGCTGCCGGCCACCAGCACTTGGTTGAGCGCCTTCACCTGCTGGCCCCGTCCCACCGGACCGAAGTGATGAATGCGCTCACCGATCACTTCCAGCAGTGGCTGCACCCTTGCCAGAGCTTGTGTGTTGCCACCCACTAGAACGGTCAGAGTTCCTGCTCTAGCCCCTTCGGTGCCTCCGGTTACCGGTGCATCCAGATAGGTCACCCCTTGCTGAGCAAGTCGCTCAGCAAGGGTGCTCGACGTTGCTGGGGCGATCGTCGAGCAGTCGACCACCGTGGCACCTGATGCCAGCCACCTGGCAGCTCCCTTGCCACCGAAGATCACATCCTCCACAGCAGCACCATCGCTGACACAGATCAATAACGCTTCCACGTCAATGGCTGTGGTGGCTGGAGAGTCGCAGCGTCTCGCTCCCTGCAGGCTTGGATCTGCCTCTGCTCGGCGACTGCGAGTGTGCACCTGCAGGCTATAGCCGGCCTTACGCAGGTTGATGGCCATCGGCAGTCCGAGTGCACCAAGGCCTATCACGCCGATTCGTGCCGGTGGCGCCAGTTCAGATTGGGTCATGTTTGATGGAGAAATCCGGTCAGACCTTCAGGCTGAATCACAACAGATGGGATGGGTTATCGATTGATTCACCTTGATTGCTGTTTAGCGGTCTTAAAAAGTTCAACTAGATCACTGCAGCTCTTCAAGGTGATTGAGTTGGAGCGATTGCCGATCGATCAGGCCGCTGTGATCTTTTTTTTCATCGATCCCTTGACCGCCAAAGCAATGAACTGATCCAGCTGACCATGACTTAGGACGAAGAAAATTTTGACAGCTTTCAAAGCTTTTGCAGCATTTTTAACTTTTACAGGACGAGAGATAAACGCTAGGTTCCATCCTTAGTTGTGACGGTAACGGCAGTGCTCTTCAGCAAACAACCTTCTCAGCGCTTTTCAAGGGGCCGTGTGCTTTCTTTTGTCGGCGCTTTGCTGTTGTTGCCTGTGCTGGGAGCACTCTCAAAGCGTGAGGCGCCGTCAACGTCTGCCAGCAAGGTTGAGATCGCTAAGGCTGCTATTGGTTCCATCCCTACGCGCGCCTACTTCGGTGATACCCATCTACATACGGCCTATTCCGCTGATGCCGGCATGGTTGGAACCACAGTTGGCCCAGAGGATGCCTACCGATTTGTGCTTGGTCAGCAGGTCACCAGTAATACAGGTTTGCAGGCCAAGCTCAAACGCCCATACGACTTCGTCGTGATTGCTGACCACGCTGAGAACATGGGCTTGCAAGACATGATCGGTCAGTCAGACCCAGGTTTACTCAATGATCCTTTCGGCAAACAGCTTTACGATCTTGTCAAGGCTGGCAAGGGTTATGAGGCCTATCTACTCATACTGAATACGCTTGGAGAGGGTGGCGATAAAGCTGAGATCAAAAGTGAGTCGATGAAACGCTCTGCCTGGAACACAATCACCACATTGGCGGAAAAGTACAACGACCCTGGCAAGTTCACTGCTTTTATTGGCTACGAGTGGACGAGTCAACCAGGCGGAAACAACCTACATAGGGTTGTCGTCTTCCGCGATGACAAGACGAAGGCCGAGAAGGTTCTTCCCTTTTCGGCGTTTGATTCCGATGACGTGGAAGATCTTTGGGCTTATATGCAGAACTTTGAGAAAAATACCGGCGGCAAGGTGTTGGCAATTCCGCATAACGGCAATCTTTCCAACGGCATGATGTTTGATCCCTTTCATCAGAAGGATGACAGCCCAATTGATCGCGACTATGCCCGTCAGCGCAATCGCTTTGAACCCCTCTATGAGGTGACGCAGGAGAAGGGAACAGCCGAAGCCCATCCCCTGTTATCACCAGAGGATGACTTCGCCCCCTTTGAGGTGTACGACAAGGGAAATCTGAGTGGATCTCAGGCTAAAACCAATGCGATGTTGCCGTATGAATACGCTCGTCCTGCTTTAAAGCTCGGGTTGCAGCTCGACAACCAATTAGGTATCAATCCGTTCAAGTTCGGATTGGTTGGTAGCACTGATTCCCACACCGGTCTCTCCACCACTGAGGAGGACAACTGGTTTGGCAAGGCCAACATCCTGGAGCCCAGTCCAAATCGCTGGAAGGATGTGCTGATCAAGTCATTGAAGGACCCGAGCCTTGATATGACTGCGCAGGATCTGGCTGCCTCCGGTTTGGCCGCCGTTTGGGCTCACGAGAACACGCGTGAGGCTTTGTTCGATGCCATGGCTCGTAAGGAGGTTTATGGAACCACCGGCACCCGTTTGCAGGTGCGTGTCTTTGGTGGCTTCGATTTTGCTGAAGGGGATTTGAACCGCTCTGATTTCGCAAAGAATGGCTATGCCAATGGTGTGCCCATGGGTGGTGATCTGAGCAATGCACCTTCGGATAAGGCGCCGGCTTTTCTGATTCAGGCCATGCGTGATCCGATGGGCGCCAATCTGGATCGCATCCAAATTGTCAAGGGCTGGTTGTCAGCCGACGGGCAGACTCATGAGAAGGTCTACAACGTTGCTTGGGGAGATGCCGACAAGCGCAAGCCAGGTGCTGATGGCACGTTGCCAGTAGTGGGCAACAGCGTGAATCTTCAGGAGGCTACTTATAGCAACAGCATTGGAGATCCTGTTCTGAAGGGCTACTGGAAGGATCCAGACTTCGATTCCAGTCAGAAGGCTTTCTATTACGTTCGCGTGATGGAGATTCCGACGCCCCGTTGGCTGGCTTACGACCGCAAGCGCTTCAACCTCTTTGAGGTGATGCCAAAGGATATCCGCTACGTCTCTCAAGAGCGCGCCTATACGAGCCCGATTTGGTACAACCCAATCTGATCAACGAACAACGTCTCCGCAGCTTGATTGCCTAGGCGAGGATTGAGGGAACTGCTGCGGGCTCTCCCATAATTGTTGTGTGAATGTCGACCCTGAAACGAGCCTTACCATCTTCGCTCGCGTTGCCGAGTTGGTTCAAGACAACCCTGAAGGAGCCGATTATCCAGTTTCTCCTCCTGGGTGGTGCCTTATTCCTGTTGCACGGGTTGATGCGGCCACCGGGTGCCGCCTCCGGTGGCGCGATCATCATCTCCGATGCACGCGTGGCCACCATGGTGCAGACCTTCATGCGCACTTGGCAGCGTCCTCCCACCTTTGCTGAACTCGATGGTTTGATCAATGACCACATCCGTATGGAGGTATATGTGCGCGAAGCAATGGCGCTGGGTCTGGATCGGGATGACATGATCGTTCGCCGCCGCTTGCGGCAGAAGATGGAATTCGTCTCCGACGCAGAGGCCTCCCGTAAGACTCCCAGCGAAGGAGACTTACAGGTCTATCTGAGCAGGCATGCCGATCAGTACCGCACCGATACGCAAGTCAGCTTTCGCCATGTGTTTTTAAATCCTGAACAGCGACGTGATGCCCTCCAGTCCGACGCCCGGTTGCTTTTGGAGAGGCTCAACGAGCCGGAGGCGGGAGTTAACGCTTTAGAGGTCGGCGACAAATTGGTGATGCTGAAACCAGAGTGGCAGAGCGTTCGCAAATCAGAGCTGGTTGCGCTGTTTGGCGGAGAGTTCACCGAGGTCTTGTTGCAGCAACAGCTCGGCACATGGGCGGGACCTATCTCCTCTGCCTATGGCATGCATCTAGTGAAATTGGATGAGATGAAGCCTGGTGATGTCCCCAGTCTCGATCAGGTTCGATCCAAGGTTGAGCGCGACTGGATAGCTGCTCAGAAGCGAAAGCAGCAAGAGGTTTTCTACCAGCGTTTACTCGGTAAATACACGGTTACCCGGCCGGAGCTGTCTGAGCCATGAGCCGTTTCAAGCTGCGCTCTTGGCTGGCGATTGTCGTCTTCGCTTTGACGTTAGTTTTACCGCGAACCCTATCGGCCCATGAGTTACTGCCTGGATATCTAGACCTGCACGAGACCGCCGCTGGCCAATACAGTGTTCTCTGGAAAGTGCCGCTTCAGCAAGGCAAACGTTTGCCGATCACCCCTCGTTTTCCAGAGGATTGCCAGCTACAGGGTGACCTTGACAGCAAGCTGGAGTCGTCCGCCTGGATTTATCACGGCAGCCTCAGCTGCACGTCCAGTCTGAAGGGGAAGCCGATCGTCATCGATGGTCTTGCAGCAGTGGGCACGGATGTGCTGGTTCGCTTCCAGCCTGCTGATGCTGTTCGGCCTGAGACCCATCTGCTCAAGCCGGTAAAACAAACGACCATCCTCGGTACTGATGTTGATTCTGAGCCATCCGGGCTAGTCGCCTACCTGCGCCTAGGCATTGAGCACATCCTGCTGGGTGTCGACCACCTGCTGCTGCTGCTCGGTCTCGTGATGATCGTTCGTGACGGCTGGATGCTGCTGAAAACGGTCACCGCGTTCACGCTCGCCAACAGCATCACCCTGTCGGTGTCTGCCATCGGCATCGTTCAGGTGCCTACAGCTCCCCTGAATGCGGCCATCGCGTTGTCGATCCTGTTCATCGGCACGGAAGTGGTGCGCTTCATGCGTGGCCAAACCAGTTTCACGCTCCGTCATCCCTGGGTTCTGGCCTGTGGTTTCGGATTGCTGCACGGCTTCGGTTACGCCCGTGGTTTGGCGGAGCTGGGATTGCCTCACCATGAACTGCTGCTGGCCCTCTTGCTCTTCAACGTGGGGATCGAAATCGGCCAAGACCTTTTTGTGGTGTTGGTTCTCGCTCTTGAGCGTGCGTTTCGGCAGCTGCAGATCCGCTGGCCTCTGTGGGTCCGGCGCATGCCGGCCTGGACCATCGGTTGTGCTGGTGCTTACTGGACGATCGAAACCACGCTTTCCCTGATCAAAGGAGGTGTTTGAGATGCGTTGGCGTTGGTTGGTTCTGGCTCTGCTGTTGTCGCTGCTTCCTTCCGGTGCATTGGCCCATGTGCCAGAAGGTGGAGCCAGCAGCGTGATGGCTGGACTGCTCCATCCCGTGACCGGAATCGATCATGTGGTGGCGATGGTGGCCGTTGGCCTCTGGGGCGCGGTTTTGGGAGCACCGGCGATCTGGCTGCTGCCCGTGGCGTTCCCGATGGTGATGGCCTTCGGAGGCGTCCTGGGTCTGCTCGATCTGCCTTTGCCAGGGGTGGAGACCGGCATTGCCCTGTCGGCCCTGGTGCTGGGGGTCTTGGTGATGCTGCAGCAGCGACTTCCGCTCACGGTGGCTGCTGTGCTCGTGGGCTTGTTCGCGTTGTTGCACGGCTATGCCCATGGCATGGAGCTCCCGGATGGTGCCGATGCACTGCTGTTCAGCCTGGCGTTTGTCGGAGCCACTGGTTTGCTGCATCTGGTGGGGATCGGCCTGGGTGAAGCGCGTCGTCTGGCCTGGGGGCATCGCCTGCTTCAGGTGGTCGGTGCCGTCATCGCGGTGGTGGGGGTCTGGTCATTGGTTCAGTTGGGAGGAGCGTGATGCCTCTGCTGTTCGCTCACTTGATGCAGACCGGTTTTGGCGGCTTCTACGACGGCATCGCTCACCTGTTCCTGACGCCCTCGGATCTGTTGCTCGTGCTGGGGCTGGCGTTGCTCGCGGGTCAGCAGGGCCCACAGGGTGGACGTCTATTACTGACGCTTCTGCCGTTGAGTTGGGGGATCGGGCTTGCCGTGGGTCAGCGTTGGGGTCTGGATCTCACGCTTGCGCTGCTCACCACCGTGCTGTTCACCCTGGTGGGTGTGCTGGTGGCGCTGTCTCTGCGCCTGTCTGCTCAGGTGCTTGCGTTCACGGTGGCCGGCTCAGGTTTGCTCTTCGGCCTGATCAATGGGTTCACGATGCCCCCCGCTCCGAGCGGGTTGCCTCTGGATGTGTTGGGGGTGGTCAGTGCTGTGGCGGTGCTGTCGGTGTTGATCAGCGCTCAGGTAGCGGCAACCCGCAGCACCGGTTTTTGCATTGCGGTTCGTGTGGCGGGCAGCTGGATCGCTGCTGCCGGGTTGTTGTCTCTCGGACTGCTCTTCAAAGCTTGATCGGCACGCTGCAGAACCAAAAAAGCCGCCCCCGAGGGAGCGGCTGAATCGGCGAAGGGTTCGGGCGGTGTGAAATTGCCTGTTTGCCTGTGATCAGGCTGCGTTGTCGAGAGCGGCGACACCTGGCAACACCTTGCCTTCCAACAGCTCAAGGCTGGCGCCACCACCAGTGGAGATGTGGGACATCTTCTCGGCGAGGCCGGCCTTTTCGACGGCGGCTACCGAGTCACCACCACCGATGATTGTGCAGCAACCCTTAGCGCTGAGATTGGCAAGGGTGGTGGCGATGGCGTTGGTGCCGGCGGCAAACTTGTCGAACTCAAACACGCCCATGGGACCGTTCCAGATCACTGTTTGGCAGTCAGCAAGTGCGTCTTGGAAGAGATTGATTGAGTCTGGGCCAATGTCCAGTCCCATCCAACCATCGGGAATGGCGTCGATGGATACGGTCTGACTATTGGCGTCGGGGGCGAAGTCATCGGCTAGCACAACGTCAGTAGGCAGAAGCAGTTGAACCCCCTTGGCCTTGGCCTTGGCCTCTAGCTCCTTCGCTAGTTCCAGCTTGTCCTCTTCAACCAGGCTCTTGCCGACTGAAAGGCCACGCGCTTTGTAGAACGTGAAGATCATGCCGCCGCCGATCAGCACCTTGTCGCACTTGTCGATCAAGGCTTCCAGCACGCCGATCTTGCTGCTGACCTTGGACCCACCCACGATCGCTGCAAGGGGTCGCTTGGGGTCGTCGATGGCACCTTGAAGGTATTGAAGTTCCTTCTCCATCAGGTGGCCTGCAACGCTGGGGTTGAGGAATTTCGTGACCCCTTCTGTAGAGGCGTGGGCGCGGTGTGCAGCACCGAAGGCGTCATTCACATAAGCGTCAGCAAGTGCTGCGAGCTTTTGGGCGAAGTTGGCGTCGTTTTTTTCTTCTTCTGAGAAGAAGCGCACGTTCTCGAGCAGTACGACCTCTCCATCGGCCATGGCATTGACCTTGGCTTCGGCATCGCTACCGACACAGCTTTCGGTTTTTGTCACGGTTTTACCCAGCAGTTCGCTGAGGCGTTTTGCTACTGGTGTGAGACGCATTCCTTCATTGATTTGACCCTTTGGTCGGCCAAAGTGGGCCGAGAGGATCACCCGAGCACCTTTGTCGATGAGGTCATTGATGGTGGGCAGGGCGGCGCGGATGCGGGTGTCATCGGTAATGGCGCCGTTCTCGTTGAGAGGCACGTTGAAGTCAACCCGAACCAGCACACGCTTACTACGTAGGTCCGCTGCGCTGAGGCTGGACAGTGAACGCTTCGCCATGGGGGTTGTGCCGTGCGGTAAGAAAAACCCGCTGAGATTAACCCGTGTTTTGCTTGCCTGGTTGGGTTGATGGGCCGGCGAACTGATCTGGTTGGCGCTAGGACAAGATTGAAGCAAGCATTTTGTTCAAACGCATGTTTGAAACCGTTCTCTTCCCGATTGATCAGAGCCGGGAAGCAATGGAAACGGCCAGCAAGGCTTTAGAACTGGCCAGAAGCCATAGCAGCCGTTTGATCATCCTGTCTGTGGTCCAGGCTGAGCGGCCTGAAATGCACGATCCTGAGGCTGTAGCAGTGCTATTGAAACGGGCTCGAGAACAAGTCGAGCAGGCTGGGATTGCTTGTGAAGTGTTGGAGAGAGAAGGTAAGCCTGCCTTCGTGATCTGCGATGTAGCTGATGAATTAAATGTGGATGTGATTGTGATGGGCACACGCGGTGTGAATTTGGATGGCGATAGCGAGAGCACAGCAGCCCGGGTGATCCAGTTGGCCCCTTGTCCGGTGCTGGTGGTGCCGTGAGCACTCCAACAATTCAGTGGTATCCAGGCCACATCGCTAAGGCGGAGCAACAGCTCAGCAAGAATCTCGACAAAATTGACCTTGTCATTGAGGTGCGGGATGCTCGCATCCCGATAGCCACTGCTCATCCGCAGCTGCAACGCTGGATTAAGGGCAAGCAGCATTTGCTAGTGATCAACCGCCGCGACATGATTTCCTCTGCGGCTCGTCAATCTTGGGATCGTTGGTTCCGTGACCAGGCCCAAACCCCATGGTGGTGTGATGCCAAGGCTGGCACAGGTGTTAAGCAAGTTCAACAAGCAGCCATACGAGCTGGAGATCAGCTCAATCAGCGCCGCCGCTCCCGTGGTATGCGACCACGCCCTGTAAGGGCCCTCACTTTGGGGTTTCCCAATGTGGGCAAGTCCGCCCTGATCAATCGTTTGGTCCGTCAGAAGGTGGTGGAGAGTGCTCGTCGCGCTGGCGTGACCCGCACCCTGCGCTGGGTGCGCTTGGGTCAAGACCTTGACTTACTTGATGCCCCCGGCGTTTTGCCACCCCGCCTCGATGACCAACAGGCTGCTTTGCATCTCGCCCTTTGCGATGACATCGGCCAGGCCGCCTATGACATTGAGTTGGTGGCCCTCGCCTTCCTGGAGATGCTGAGTGTGTTGGAGAAGCAGGCGGCGGCTGGGGTAGTTGCAGGGATCCTTGAGCAGCGTTACGGCATCAACTTGGCCGGTGAGCAAGCTGATGCCCATGCTTGGTTGATGACTGTTGCCGAACGCCACACCTCTGGTGATACAGGGCGTATGGCCCAACGGCTTTTAGATGACTTTCGTCGAGCACTGTTGGGGCCGATCGCGCTGGAGTTGCCGTTGCCATGACATTGAACGAACGGACATTGGCGTTCGGAGAAGGTGAGGGTGAATTGCTGAAGCTGCACTACCCCAAACCCTTGCCAATGCGCCTGGATCGTTGGCTTGTCAGCCAGCGATCGGAGCAGAGCCGTTCACACATCCAGAAGTTCATCGATGCCGGGTTTGTTCGCGTGAACGGCATCACCGGGCGAGCCAAGACTCCTTTGCGCCAAGGCGATGAGGTGCAGTTGTGGCTGCCGCCACCGGAGCCTTTGCCGTATCTGCAACCGGAAGCGATGCCCTTGGACGTGCTATTTGAGGATGGTGATCTGATCGTGATCAACAAGCCTGCGGGCCTCACAGTGCATCCGGCTCCAGGCAATCGCAACGGCACGTTAGTGAATGGTCTTTTGCATCATTGCTCGGATCTGCCTGGCATCAGTGGCAAATTGAGACCAGGCATTGTGCATCGTCTCGATAAAGACACCACTGGCTGCATCGTGATTGCCAAGAGTCAGGAGGCCTTGGTGAAACTTCAGGAACAGATTCAGAAACGCATTGCATCGCGCAACTATCTGGCTGTCGTGCATGGCGCTCCGACAGGCGACCAAGGCACGATCGTGGCCACGATTGGTCGCCATCCGGTGGATCGCAAGAAATATGCCGTGGTCAGTGACGAGCAAGGACGACATGCTTGCACCCATTGGACATTGGCTGAACGCTTAGGTGATTACTCCCTGTTGCGCTTCAAGCTTGATACGGGACGCACCCATCAGATTCGTGTTCATTGCGCACACATTGGTCATCCAATTGTTGGTGATCCCATTTACAGCCGCTGCCGCAAGTTGCCGATCGATTTACCTGGCCAGATCCTTCACGCAGTGCAGCTTGGTTTAGACCATCCGCTCACCGGTGAGCGGATGGTCTTTGAGGCACCGTTGCCAGATCTATTTGAGAAGCTTTTGGCTGTGTTGCGTCGACGAACAGGCACAACCTAAGTCTTGAATGGTGCGAGATGATTGCATCTGAAATGGACATCCATGATTTAGAAAAAAGATGCTTCATGAAAATAATCTCTAGATGAAACTTCTCATGCCTAGCGAGACTAGCTCTGGTTGAGATTCAGCCTTTTCTTTCTACCTATAACACTCAAATAATTGCTTGATTTTTATGATGTTAGGCCAGCTATCGCCTAGACCACTTTTTGAAGTCGTCATTGCTTGCTGCCACATGAAATCAATACTTTGATGATACGAGCTAGATTCAAGTCATAGCTTCCACCATTTAATGGTTTAGCTTAAAAGGCAGGGACTTGAATCATTGGCTATTGGTTTAGGGTTGAATTCTATTCATCGGCAATGGGTTATATATGCAATTGAATGCAGCAAAGTTTACCGGCAAAAACTCTTGCATTTTGGCGTGATTAGTTTCATTGAACCAGTCAAATTTTCTAATAGCTTAAGATCAAGTTAGCAGAAAATCTATTTTGCCGTCGGCTCAAACTTGATTTGAGACGTGCTCAGGCCTCATCTCTCTATAAGCAAAATCGTGAGATTGAGAGGCTCATCTTGCAGTGGCTAGATAAGAGAGTATGGATGGGAGCAAGGAACATAAGCATTGATTTTTTCATGACAATGCAGCTCCTAGCCTCGAAAGCAGGCCACTGGCGTTAGCCCCCCATCGCTGCGCTAATGGTGATGCTGTTTCGTGGGCTGAGGCTATGCAACCGTTAGAGCAGTACAGGCTCGCTGCCCTCTGCACATAGGCTCTCGGCGGTGAGAGAACCGCTACGCTCCAGCTCCATACCCGTTAGCGCGTTGAAGCCCACAGTCATCGATTGACCAGCGCCGATCGACTGACCCCAGTCAGCTCCATAGATTTTATAACTGTAGAGATCATCAGCGACCTCTTCGGTAACAACATCAACACCCCAGGACTCGCCGTAAAAGTGATGGGTACTGTTGAAGCCTACCGCCCAATTCTCCAGACGCTGAGCACTGCTATTGGTGATGGTGATCTCCGCGGTGAAGCCACCCCACCAAAGATCACCAGACACCTCAACATCCACCGCGCTACCGGTGATTGGATCAATCTGTGAAACCTGGCTTTGCTCAACGAGAACAACTGGTTCCTGTTGAGGTTTCTCATCCTCCTCATTGATCGGTGTACCTATAGCCTGCAAGTTTGATCCCAGTGGGTCCCCCAGGCTCACCATGCTTTGGAAGTAGTCGATCACGGTTTGGTCAGAAACCTCTAGCGCTGGCCACTGGGGCCAATCGAAGGTGTCATTCATGAACGGTTGTGTTTGGTCATGACTGAGCACTGTGAGGTGGTTGATGTCATGAGCAATAGCAACGTCTTCGATTGATAGCCATCCATGAGCCCTATCGTGCATCCAGCCACCAAAATGGGGCTCCATCTTCAAAGTGTTGATGAAGTGATCGACGCCATCGATGTCCTCAAGGTAATCGATGAAGCCAGGTTTAGCGATCTGCCTCGCCATGCTCATCACGTCATTGGGGCTACCAAGACGTGCGCTGCGTTGTAGATCGGCAAGCCATTGGGGATCGTAGTTTTCATCGGCGATCCAGCCAACTTTGGCCCCCTGCATGGAGTACCAGAGACCAACACCTTGGAGTTCATTGCCCCAGGCCTGGGAGTTGTTGGTGAGGTTATTAGCGAAGGCCCAGTTGCCGATGTCTTCTAGGGATGCAGGATCCAGTCCGAGAAAGGTGCGGAGATTGTTATACGCAACATGTGCTTCTGTGGTAATGGGAGTGCGTCCTCCCATCAGTTCATCGTGGGTGGTGTGTTCACTGCCGCTTGATGCACCCCATTCGGTGATCAGGGTGAAAGCAGAGTCGGAGGTTGTGTGTGCATGCATTCCTTCCATTGCAGAGTCATTCTCGCTCTGTTGATGCCCTTGCACTTCAACTGCTGGTGCATCACTTACCGCAAGAGATGATGCAACCGTGATTGCAGTTTCTGACGCGTTAGTCATCAACAATTCAGCGGTCAGTACCCCTTCTGTACCTAGTGGCTTGCCCTGTTGTGCATTGAAGCCGACTGTGACGGACCCTCCAGCGGGAATGGTTTGCGCCCAACCGAGTCCTGTCAGTGTGTATTTCGTTTGTCCGTTGGCGAGCTGCTCGGCCGATGTGCTGACACCCCATGGCATCCCTGAGATTTTGTGAGGTGTTGTGAAGCTATAACTCCATTCTGAAAGAGTTTTGCTTGACGTATTGGTGATGTTGAGTTCGGCTGTCAACCCGTTCCACCACACGCTCCCTGCAACTGAGACATTCAACTGTGATGTCATGAGCTGATTGATTTGCTTATGCAGGTCTAGGCGTGATGTGTCCTACAACTCAACCCTTCAAATGAAGGATTTTTGCTCCATACAGCAGACTTTTTTTATCTGAGAATTCTCTGAGGATTCCAGGTCTTAATTCTGCCTCAGCAGCAACTCAACTTTTCACGCCAAGGCGTTGCAAGATGGATTGAACATGCTCACGTTCTGTAGTTTTGGCAGTCTGCAGTTATTTAGCCATATCTAGGCTGCTATCTCCATCAGCCATTCAATATAAAACTTCAATTTGGCAAGGAGAAAGCTTTGCTGAGTTCATCTCAGCAAGTTCCTAGCAGGGAGAATGTAGGACTAGATCAAGCCAAGAGTAGTCTCTAGCGAGTGCTTCGAGGGCAGAAATTAAGGCACCAGTTCTATGCTCAAGGCTTTCATCTAGAATGATTGCATCTAGTCCAGACTCAAGATCTTTTTAAATTTATTTGATGATTTCGTGTCAAGGGCAACAAGCTTCTATTCGCTTGATTTTTGGCTTTTACTGCTTTCATTAGGCCTGCACCAAGCCCGTCTTTAAGCTGTTCTATTATGATCACTATAAATTGATCTTTTTACTCAGATAGTCGTCGAATGTCTGCCTCAAGTATTGACTCAAAAAATCGTTTTTCCTACTATCACTTCCTGCACTTTTGACGGAAACCAATTGAGAGTAAATACATGCCAGAACGCATTAACTGCATGCCAAGTGTTTAATTTTGGAGATGATACTCCAGCTCGAAAAGGCTTTATTCAAGAACTTGTCGTTATTTTGGCATGCCTTTAATGCCTTGTTTTGGCAGTCTCGGACAGGCTTCTACGAGTGTGCGGGTAATCGCTGCTTGGGGGTTCTGCAGGAGCTGATCGCCGGGTCCTTCCTCAACGATTTGCCCATGGTCGAGCACGATCACTCTGTGGCAAAAACCACTTGCAACGGAGAGGTCGTGGGTAATGAACAGCATCGCTAGCCCCAATTCTTTCTGAAGCTGACGCAATAGAGCCAACACCTCAGCTTGAATTTCTGCGTCCAGCATGCTGACGCTCTCATCACAAATCAGCACCTTCGGTTTTAAGGCCAGGGCTCGGGCAATGGCGACGCGTTGTTGCTGGCCACCAGAGAGCTGGCGAGGCAGTCGGTTTTGATAGTCCTCTGCTGGGCTGAGACCCACCTGCTCGAGTAACTTTCGCCCGTTTTGCCTTGCTTCAGCTCGGCTTGCCATTCCATGGATGAGCAGTGGGTCGGCGATGGCTTCTGCGATCGTCATTTTTGGATTGAGGCAAGCGAGAGGATCTTGGAAAACCATCTGCACGGCCTGACGGGCTTGCCTTAATGGCTGTCCTTGCAGGCTGAGCAGGTTGTGGCCTTGGAGATGTACCTGGCCACCCCGGATCGGCGTAAGACCCATGAGGGCCCGGCAGAGGGTGCTTTTGCCACAGCCAGATGCTCCAACCACACCAAGGCTCTCGCCAGCACGGATGTTGAAGCTCACTCCATCAACAGCTTTGAGCCAGGTCGGTGCCCAGGGCCAGCCTCCCAGAGCATGCCAACAGCGCAAGGCATTGACTTCTAGAACGACGGCAGCGGTATGCGAGCGAGTTGGAGTGCTACCGCCTTCACGCGCCCTGGCGGCACCCACGAGCCGAGTGCCGATGGCGGAGCGGGGATGAGAAAGCAGCTCTTCGCTCAGGCCCTCTTCCACCATGCGTCCCCCATCGAGAATGGCCATGCGCTCGCACCAGCGAGCTGCCATCGCCAAGTCATGGCTGATCAGCATGAGAGCACTGCCGAGCTCGTCGCAGAGGTTGCTGAGTTCGGCCATAACCTGACCAGCCACGGCGACATCAAGGCTGGTGGTGGGCTCATCGGCGATGACCAGAGGGGGATTGAGGGCGATTGCTAGAGCAATGGACAGCCGCTGACGCATGCCACCACTGAATTCATGGGGGTAGGCACGGAACCGGTTCGCCCCGATTCCCACTCGCTCCAGGAGTTCCTCTGCCCGCTGCTCTCGCCAGCTGGGGGTAGCTTCTGGTTGGTGGGCGTTGAGAGTGTCAAGCAGATGCTGCCCCACCGTCATCAACGGATTGAGGCGGGTCATTGGATCCTGAAAAACCAGCCCTACCGCTTCACCACGTAGTTGCCGCAATCGCTTCTGTTGCAATGGTCTTGGATCTTGGCCGGTCAGTAGCAACCCTCCCTGGCAAATGCTTCCAGGTGGAAGTAGATGCAGTACGGCCTTGGCCACGGTGCTCTTGCCGCAGCCTGAAGGGCCCACCAGGGCGAGCCTCTCTCCTGAATTAATACTTAGGTTCAGTCCATCCAGTGTCCAATCAGCGCTGCGGGGATAGCGCATGCGCAGTTGGCTTAGTTCGAGCACCTGCTCTGAAGAGCTGGGCATCGTTAGTAGCACGGAGTCTTGAGACTGAATACCATGGATTAATCCGCTGGGTCGGATGCTCAACGTCACCACTGCCCCGAACTCCACACAGACCAAAGCTGGCTGTGGTTCAGAGGTGTGTGGTTTGCCTGAGATCAGAACACATCCGTTCAGCAGTGTTGATGACTACGGCATTGCCTTGCCGGAATGGTTAAAAGACTGTATTAGGCACATTCCTCCTGGGCTTGGGCAGAGTTGCCCAATCGATTCAGAAGCCCTACTTGCAGCAGCTTTTGATTTGGCCTTTCAGTTGCATGAGGGGCAGTTTCGAGCCAGCGGTGACCCATATATCGTTCACCCCGTGGCAGTCGCTGATCTGTTGCGGGATATCGGCGCTAGCGCCAGCGTGATCGCTGCAGGGTTCCTTCACGATGTGGTGGAAGACACCGATTTAACCCCAGAGCAACTGGAAGATTATTTCGGTGCTGAAGTACGGGAACTGGTGGAAGGCGTCACCAAGCTGGGCGGGATTCATTTCACTAACCACACTGAGGCCCAAGCTGAGAACTTGCGCAAGATGTTTCTGGCAATGGCCAGCGATATCCGCGTGGTGCTGGTGAAATTGGCCGATAGGCTTCACAACATGCGCACGCTTGGCTCATTGCAGGCTGATAAGCAGCAGCGCATTGCTCGTGAAACCCGCGAAATTTATGCACCTCTGGCCAATCGTCTCGGCATTGGTCGGTTCAAATGGGAACTTGAGGATTTGGCCTTCAAGCTCCTTGAGCCTGAAGCTTTCCGCGAGATTCAACAAGAGGTGGCGACCAAGCGCAGTGAACGGGAGAACCGTCTGGCAACCACGGTTGAATTGTTAACGGAACGACTGGCATCTGCCGGTCTTGAAACTTGTGAAGTCAGTGGTCGACCGAAGCATCTCTATGGCATCTGGAGCAAGATGCAGCGCCAGCAAAAGGCCTTCCATGAGATCTTCGATGTGGCGGCATTGCGAATCATCGCTCCCAGTGTGGAGACTTGTTATCGCGCTTTAGCTGTCGTGCATGACACCTTCCGGCCTATTCCCGGACGCTTTAAGGATTACATCGGTTTAGCCAAACCCAATGGCTATCAATCGCTACATACGGCGGTCATCGGCAAGCATCGGCCCATTGAGGTGCAGATTCGCACTCCAGGAATGCATCGTGTGTCTGAATTCGGCATCGCGGCTCATTGGGAGTACAAAGAGGGTGGTTCTCCAGCGGCCGCCAACAAGGAGCGATTTAATTGGCTTCGTCAGCTGGTCGAGTGGCAACAGGAAGGAGGCAATGACGACCACAACGACTACCTTGCTTCGATCAAGGAAGACTTGTTTGATGAAGAGGTGTTTGTATTTACTCCTAAAGGCGATGTAGTGGGCTTACGCAAAGACTCCACAGTTGTTGATTTCGCCTATCGGATTCATTCAGAGGTTGGCAACCATTGCCATGGTGCGCGAATTAATGATCGGCTTTGTCCATTATCGACCTCATTGCAGAACGGCGATTTTGTGCAAGTTCTCACCAGCAAGACAGCTCATCCAAGCCTCGATTGGCTCAACTTTGTGGCGACTCCCACAGCCCGTAATCGCATCCGTCAGTGGTATAAGCGCAGCCATCGTGATGAAACGATTCAACGGGGGAAAGACCTGTTGGAGCGCGAACTCGGGCGCAATGGTTTTGATGCGCTACTCAGTAGCGAAGCGATGACACGCGTAGCAGAGCGCTGCAATTTGCCGGTCACCGAGGATTTGCTGGCGGCTCTTGGTTTTGGCTCTTTAACGTTGCAACAAGTGCTGAATCGTTTGCGCGAAGAAATCCGTCTTCAGACTGTCGAACCTGAGCAACCACTCAGCAATGTGAGTGTTGCGAAAAGGCTTGTGGCTCAAGTGGAATCGAGCCCAGCCAGGTTGCCAACTTCTGATGGCGTACCGATCCTTGGCCTAGAGGGGCTTGAGTACCGCCTTGGCGGCTGTTGTAGTCCGCTGCCAGGAGAAGCGATCCTTGGCACTGTTGCTCTTGGTAATCACGGCATCACGATTCACCGGCAGGATTGCGTCAATGTTGGTTCGATACCCAGTGAAAGACGATTGCCGGTGCGCTGGAATCAAGGTGCCTTCATCGAAGGCGAGCGATTCCCGGTGCAGTTGCGTATTGAAGTGATTGACCGGGTGGGAATTCTGAAAGACATCCTGATGCGTCTTTCAGATAACCGCATCAATGTGAGCGATGCCAGGGTAACAACGTCCTATGGCAAACCCGCCTGCATTGATTTGCGGGTTGAGCTCAACAGTGCTGCTCAGTTGGTCTCAATGATGGATCAGATTCGCTCGATGGCCGATGTTCTCGATATAGCCCGCACTGGCTTGAGCTAGTACAGCGCGATGTAAACAGGCAAAAGCAACTGGGATGTCTCTTAGTGGCCGTTCCTTTCTTGGTTGAGCTTGGTATCTACGTCTACTGTCGTGAGGCATCTCTGCTGTATGAGCAACTATTTCGTATCGTGCCATTCCGTTATGGATCTAGCTCCATGCCCTGTCTAAATAGCCGTTCCCCTGGCGTTGTTGTTTGAGGCCCTCAGGCGTCTTGGCGGATCTATTCCTTGCCTAATGGCTTATGGGTGGTCTCTACATGCTGTTTCCGAAAGCATGACTTCATGTAATGCAGCGCGCATGGACAAGCCTGCAGATTATTATCTATACGGCGATTCTTCTGACATCTGAATGACATCTGAATAATGGTATCGTAAACGATCCTTTCAATCAGTCAACTTAGTTTTAGGTCTTCTTGCAATCGCTCTCGTTGATCCTACTTGCCAGGGGGTCAGGCTCTGATGGCCAATGTCAATATGATCTTACTGAGTATATGTACGCTTAATAAATAGAACTCTGCGATCGCTAAGCGATCTTGCGTTGTTCGTCGTCTTAGTCACTGACTCTATTAAAGATGATCGCAAGATAACCATGCTAGCCAACGATTAGAGCAACCCTAAGCATAGGGGGAATTGCAAGGCCATAGCTGATGAGCTCCTGGCCGATTCTTTAACGCTGGAGACATATTGAAGATCAATCAGTTGACACAGAATGTTCCATAAGCCCTGTAAGCATAGACTTACTTAGTGCCCTATAGATCAGCATGACTAGTGGATTAGATTATGGAATCATGAGCTACAATCTACAAGGCAAAAGTCTTGAGTTAGCATCAAGATTGCCAAGGGTAAACTGCATTGCTCTGGCAGGTATTGTAGGCAATCCAACGATGGGGTCTCCCTCTACCGCTGCCATGTGGTTCACCAAGGGAATAAAATATTGGTCATGAATGCATGAGGGCTGTCTATGAATTTGAGAACAACCTGTAACGACAGCTTTGTGTTGGATTGACTAACTTGCTACTCGCATTGAACTTTGAGCCGCAGATTGAAAGTCTAGGTTCTGAGTATTGGGATGTGGTCGATGCCGCACGATTTCCGCGCACTGAATTGCGTTTCCGTAATGATGCCTTGCTTAGGCAGCTTGGGATTGAGCCTGATGCCGTAGAGAATCATCATCTGGAGCAGGCTTATGGTTGTTTTGAGGCTCGTACTCCGTTATTAGCGCTGCGATATCACGGCTATCAATTCGGTACATACAATCCATTGCTTGGGGATGGTCGTGGCTTCCTTTATGGTCAACTGCGTGATCGATTTGGACAGCTTCAGGATCTTGGCACTAAGGGATCTGGTACAACTCCCTGGAGCCGTGGAGGGGATGGTCGACTTACCCTCAAAGGGGGGGTGCGGGAGATCATCGCCAGTGAGGCGCTGCACCGTTTAGGCGTCACCACGAGCCGAACTCTTTGCTTGGTGGAAACCGGTGAGAAGCTTTGGCGTGGTGATGAGCCTTCGCCTACTCGCAGTTCAGTGATGATGCGTATGGCGCGCACGCATCTACGCTTTGGCACTTGTGAGCGGCTGCTGCATTTGCGGGATGCTCAGAGCCTAGAGCGTTTGTTGCGTCATGTGGTTGATGTCTATTATCCGCTGATTGCCGCTGCCTATCCAGTTCAAGAAGGCAATGCTGCTAGCGCGATCGAAGCTCAGTTGCTGGCTTTCTACGCAGAACTCGTTGAACGGGTGGCCAGGTTGACGGCGGAGTGGATGGCAGCAGGTTTTACCCATGGTGTTCTCAATACCGACAACATGTCTCTGCTGGGAGAAAGTTTCGATTACGGTCCATTCGCCTTTTTCGATCAATGGGAGCCTGGATTTACTGCTGCTTATTTTGATCAAACAGGCCTCTATGCCTATGGCCGTCAACCTGGGACTTGCCATAACAACTTGCGGCTACTTCAGGAGCCATTGGCAATGCTGCTGCCACGGCAACCAATGGAGCAGTCATTAGAGACATTTGCTCCAATTTACCAATCTCATTATAGAGCTTGCATGCAGCGTCGTCTCGGTCTTCCGAGTAGTTCTGGTCGTAATGGCAATGTTGAGGGTGGTGATGATGCCGTGCGTAAAACTCTTGCACTCCTCGCCGCTTGGCCTGTTGGTTATGGCGCCTTCTTTGCCGGCCTTGCTGCTCAAATATCGACCAAGGGGTTGCCGGAAGAGCCAGAAGCTTTGTTGCCAGTGGTCTTAGATGCTGCTGAACCTGCAAGGAAAGTCTGGCTGGATTGGAGAGATCGTTGGTGGACACAGCAACGGGAAGCGGTGTCTGCGGAGCCGGCTGAAGCACAAGCCATCAATGCGCGATTGCAGCGCTGGAATCTTGTCAAAACACCGATTCGATCTGTGATTGAGGAGTTTTGGCAAGCGATCGATCAAGATGATGATTGGCAGCCCTTGCAGGCTTGGTTGAAAACCATCAGTGTGGAGTAATCACAGTTTCAGATGGGGTGATCTGATTCAAGACATAGAGCAACGTCATCATTGGTTGATGTAGCAACACTTGCTAAAGCTATGACTTAAGAAAAAAGCTGGCCAAGAAGATGTGATCAGCTAATGAAACTGATGAGATGCGATTAGAAGCAACTCCATTGGAAGATGTGTATTAACATCACATGATTGAATGATGCGATCCGAGCATTGCAAGGAAACAATTCACATATAGAGAATAGAGCGACAATTCTCTTAATTATTCTAAGAACCCCCAACCCAGCTATCATGTCCAATTAACGTCTACGTATGCAAGAGTCAAAAATCAATACCTGGCAACATGCCAATGACTCAGAAAAGGCCCTGCCCAAACCGGCAGGGCATGAATTGAATTGACTAGAAGTACTATGAGAGACGCTAAAAAATTAATTCTTTATCCGAAGTACTGTTTGCAACTGTGACATCTGATGCATTGCCCTATGCGTTAATTGGTCGATATTTAAATTCAGCTCGTCTTCATTTGGGCCAGGAAAAAAGGGACCAGGACTTCCAGTGCTTAAAAGCCATTCGGAATCAAAGACACTTGCTTTAACAAGCCTTCCAGATCCACCATGCACAACTTTTAGCAAGGCAGGTGTTAACTCTTCCTCGACAATCTGAGATTGAGAATTGAGCTTGATTGTGTTAATTAAATTCATTGGTTTGGGGTGATGATAAGGAATGATTAGGTTATGTAGTGCCTATTTTGTTTAGCCTGGCTGCTTGGCTTCCTGAAATTCCGAGAGTAAGTGCTGACTTTAAGCCATAATCCATACTCCATCTAGATAGTAGCCTCCGTTCCCGGTTGCTCCCTTCTGAGCAAGCCAATCTTTGTACGCCAGAATAATTGCCCCAGGAAAGTTGGCATGAAGTCGATAAGCTCGACTTCCATTCAGCATCGATAATTCTTCTTGAGTAAGTTCTTTGTCAAGACTCAGATCTTCATTAGTCATTAGCTTTAGGTTGTTGTGAGGGAAATGTCCCTCTGACAAACACACCATCTTCTAAATCAACAACCGATGTGATATCCCCAATCACACGTTCTTGTGAAGCTGGTCACACCTTGTAGGGAGATTCAAAAAAATAAAACCAATCCAGGAAACTGGATACCTATGGAGAATGACGTTTTTACCCCGTAGCCACTGTTCCATGCAAAGCCATTTGAATGAAACGTGATGTTTTAGGGTGAATTACTTGTGCTGAGTCGAGGCCACCAGAGCCATGAAGCCAAGCGGGCAACAGAAGCGCTCTCAACAGGCAGAAAGCGACTTAAAGTTGCATTGGGGAATGACTGGATGCCGTGATCCCTATACCGATGACCACGGAGTAACTCATCCCATCCCAACCTTCTTAAGTGCTCTTCGTAAACCACCTATATGCCCAGTAACCGCAGATCGCGACGATCACCAACGGAATCAATGCTCTGACAATCCAAAAGGCAAGCAGTAGTACCACCGCAGACACAGCAATTCGCTTGGTGATTACCTTTGCCTCATCAGTCATGACTTCCCAGCGAGGTACAAGAGACATCGTTGCTTCTTTCTTGAATGCATCTGATCTTCTACCGATACCTCCTGCTATGCAACCTCAGGCGCCCATCCAACCTCCAGTTCCCTTCTGATGATCCATTGATGGCATTTGCTATTGAGGTGCTCTCCTTGAGGAATCAGGCGCTGGTGGATCGGACAGGTCAATAAGGTCTGGCACTGCTTCCCGACCGCATAGCGGAAGTGATTACAGGTCATGCAGACCGCTCCTGATCGCGAGGATTTGAGCGTGCCCTCATCCATGCACTGCCACTCCTCTGGGTCAGAAGAAGGGGTGGGTGATAGTTGCCTGCCTGAGAACCGTGTCATCAAACCCTTCACCGCTGGTACCTCTGTACTAGCTCAGGCAGGCCTCTTGGGTCAAGTGATTGGTGGTGACTGCTCTGATCTCCAGTGCTCAGAACGATCGGCAGTGCAATGGTGACTGTTAAGCAAGGACAGCATTGTCCTTCATGAAAGCAACTTCGGCATAATCTCAGGTCTTTTCCATGCCACCCAAACGGGCCTTTTGCGCCCTGCACCTAGAGGGGATTTTTAAATATTTACACAGTATCAGAAAGAATCAGTTATGTTTAGTTTGAACATTAACCATTAATTGAACAATGCTTCGCAAGCAAGAAAAAAATGCAATCACAAGAGGTGTTTTACTCGGCATTGGCTGGGGATGGGGTTTAGATAGATTTTACGAGGGGGATAAAAAAGGAGGGATTCTTTCAATTATTGGATGGGCGATCATTTTTACAAGTTTCTTCTATCTACAATGTTCTGGAATTGAATACGTCGATGGTGTAAAGGATTATTCGAACTACAGCCCTAATCCATTAGTTGTTCTTCCCTTAATCGCTGGGCTATACGGAGCCTATCTAATCATCAGAAAGGCATTCAAACTGGCAAAGCAATTTGAAAATGCAGAAGATTAGTTAGTTATCGATTAAACTAGAGACTCGACACTCCTCAAGTAGGTTTTGAGGTATGGGCGCTGATTGAAGTTGGCGCCCCTTTTCATACTTCTATGCCACTGGTTTAATCTGATTGTTGGGTCGAGATCTAATGCTGCTTATATCCAGAATAAATATTCCAGAGGAATGGGAAAGATGAAGCCAGATGCACTTAGCACAGGAATGATTGTGCTGTAATCAGTTGAGAGGTAGTCAAAGAAATAAAAAGCCCCTGCTAATGCAAGGGCTTTGCTGGGTGCCTCTCTTCGGCTTCCTCGGCTCAACTAATCAGAGAATTTCTTCTCAATGTCCAAAACCATCACCATAGGGGTCGCAAGGTGGGTTTTTGATTGAGATATAAACCGCAGGAGATTGGATAATAGTTGTCACCACACCACCAGCCACGCCTTCCAGTTCTTCTTCTGAAATCTCTACTGAATCGAATTGAGCCTTGTTGATGTCATCAGCAGAGATGCTAAAACCTGCTTCTTTGGCAATCGCAGCAACAGCATTAGCATCAACAGCATTAGCAGCAGCAGCTTTGAGCTTCTCCTGAAGGCTGGTGTTTGCCTGAACTTTGGCGATAAATGCTTTGAGTTGTTGATCTGACCTTGACGATATTCAACTTTCTTAAGCATACTCATGCCTTGGAGAAATTGCCAGAAATATTTTTAAATAGCCTCAAGGTTTTACACCGCACATCTATCAAGCCTCATCTTGAAAAGCTAAAGAGCGTCTATCCCTCCATAGGCAACCTTCAACAATACTAAACTAATGAAATCAAATACAAATCCAACTACTGCTAACAACACAACTACCACAGATCCAGAGACTCAGCGCAGGGTTGATGAATTGAATAAGTGGCTAAGAGAACCCACAGATAGTTAGGATTCAGTTCCCGAAGAAAAATTATTGCATCATAATCGGCATATGTTCTTCTTTTTCAGTCTATTTAACATTAAGAATCTCTCTCCCAACGATTTTACTTACTGTCTCTTTAAAATTCTGCTGGCGAATTGCGTTTCTTGTCTACTCTGTTTCGATCTCTGTCTATGACTGCCGGCTTCCTGCCGGGGATTGGGTTCTTAAAGCCATTTGCACTTGTCCAAGTACACAAAGATCCTCCAAGGCATATTAGCCAGGCCATTGGGATGTTCC
This sequence comes from Prochlorococcus sp. MIT 0701, assembly GCF_000760295.1. Taxonomy (GTDB): domain Bacteria; phylum Cyanobacteriota; class Cyanobacteriia; order PCC-6307; family Cyanobiaceae; genus Prochlorococcus. The sequence goes on along the minus strand of NZ_JNBA01000007.1, from coordinate 8,056 downwards.
CCCCTCCAGCCACGCTCTCGAGCTCTTCTTCTGACAGCTCACTTGCATACGAATCTACATACGACTTTATATCCTCTGTGTTAATTGTGAACCCAGCCTTTTGTGCAATCGCAATAACATCTGCGCCCTCCGCTGTCAGTTGTTCCTGCAGTGAGGTCTCTGCTTGAACCTTGGCAATGAATGCATTGAGTTGTTCTTCTGACATTTTAGTTGGGTTGCTTTATTATATGTATAGTCCAATCCAAAGCGCTGATCATGGATCAAGCGACCAGTGCGTTACACAATCACTCCCAATAGCTGATCAGACATACTCTTACGGAGCAGGGCATGACCCGGATCAGCATTGCCCACCGCCTGAGCACGCTCCAGCAGGCAGGCAAGATCGTCGTGCTGGAGAGAAATCAACCAAAACAGGTCATGTTAGGTAAATGGGATGAGCTTAATGGTCATGGCTATCTGGCCAGCATGTTGGCTAGTCATTGAGCAAAGGCCAGAGCCCAGCGCTGATTAGTTGAGATACAGCAGCGCGTGATTGATCATCTTCAAGTAGAGCTAATCCCATCCCGCTTAAGCCTGTGAAAAAGCCAGGCAAAGCAAGTGACCCTTCTTTTGTGCCAAAGCAACGCAGTTCAATCTGTTCTGCTGAACAGCGATTTAAAGCTTGCAGGCGATACTGAACAGCTACGTCTTGGCAATGAGATCTGAGCTGATCGTCAATCGACCAAGGGCCAGAGGAAAGCATTTCAAGCAAGACCATCAAACCCATCGATCCGCAACACAGATGATCCGCTTGCAAAGCTTGCGATGTTGCTGTGGTTTGCAAACCAACCGCTATCTCTTCGGTGCACTCCTCATCCCAAAGAGACGTGCCCCATAGACAAGCCCGGCCAAGCGCAATACCCGGGGCCCCATGACACCAGCTCACCATGAAGTCTGGTTGCTTGGAATCGGGTTCCTTATAGCTGCTGCGGTAGTCGGGCCAATTGCCGACATCTGGATTGAATTGCGCTCGCTCATATGCCAATGCCGCTATGGCAGCTGTGCGATATCGCTCTTCATTTGACACCTTATGTAGATGAGCCAGAGCAGCCGCATAACCCGCTACTCCATGGGAGAAGCCCAATAGCCCTTGTTCCCTTTTCGATGAGCTCAAAGCACCTGCTTCATTTTGATGGGAAATGAGTTGGTCGCCAGCACACAAAGCTAGCTGCAACGCAGATTCCGTCCCTAGCCGCAGCAGCGACCCAATTAAGCCTGCACAACCGCCAATCACATCCAGTTGCTGATCGGCATTAATGAAACGAGGCAGTGCCGCCGCGACCAGACTATTTGTTATCGCCTGTTCGCCTTGAAGCTCGAGAGCCAACAGGATCCCGCCACAGCCACTTAGTCCCAGTGGCTGATCACGCCACCAGCGCCGCCGGATATCGTTGCTGGGTTGATCAACTAAAGAACGTAGGGGTTGCAGGATTTCATCCTGAATGGCATCGGCATCATTTGGCGAAACCTGCTGTGCTTGCAAGCACTCCAGTAGGTGGGCAATGCCTATGGACCCACCATAGAGCGATAGGCCAACGGGACCAAAGCAAAATCTTTCTCCATCAGCGCCCAGGTCCATACCCAACCATTCCACCTGCCCGTGCGAGTCGCGTATCGCTAATTCCAAAAGTCGCTGAGCGATCCGCTTTGCTGCCTCCAAACTCGTCGCAGCTGATGTAGACATCAGCACATCTGATGCCTTGGAGGCCTCTTGAGCTGGTTGTCTCTCGAAGGTTGTGCGCAGTTGTCGTGCTTGAACGACACCACGAATCAGTCGCAGTTGAAAAGTAATTTCATCGGCATCTAGATTGCGCAATCGTTCATAAGCGGCAACCAAACCACTGGTTTTAATAAAACCGGGTAATTCCTGTCCCAATCCGCCGAGCAGCAGGGAATCAGCATCAATCAGATGGGTGAAGAAAGGAATATCCAAATGCTGCATCTGCCTGACTTCTGCGGCAAAAACAGGCCAGTGCTGAGGCTTGGATTCGGCGAGCAAAAAACTACGCGCCAACTGCTCAAGTTTGATTGCCTGGGCAAGCGAAGAGCGCAAGGCCGCAGGTTCCAATTGTTGACGTTGAATCGCGAAATACACACGCGTGGCTCGCAGCACAATCCTGCGTTGAAGGCCTGCAAAATTGGCTAACACGCCATTGGCATCTAGCCAGCGATTGCGAATCTCGATGAACGCCTCACTTTGAAGAGAAAAGCCATCGCAGAAGTTTTCCAGAAATCGATCAAAGGGATTGAGCTGGCCGACTCCTACCGGCAAACTTGTTGGGAGTTCAACAGGCTGGCTAATACGACCAGGCATCATCCCGTCGCTATTCAACCCAAGCCAGCCGGCAGTAATTTGCTCGGGCTTCTTCGGTGCCGAGATGCCGAGGGCGCTGATATCAATTGCCTGTTTGGATTCCCCCAGAAACATCCATTGCGGTAGTAAGCCAGAACGCAAGACTGAACTCTGAAACCGCTTAGCTAGAGTGGAGGTCTTATCTTGAGTAGTCGTTGAGGAAGCATCGCTGATGTGATCAGGAAGATCAGCTTCTAATAATGTTTCTGTATCGATCAGTAGCAACTGATCACCGCAGGCCATCAGATTTTCGTAATGGCAGTCAGTGCAACCGAGTAGATGCAATAAAGCGGTTAGTCGTCCAGCATTCGAATAGAAGTTGGCGAGTTCTTTGTCATTAGCGCAAAGGCGATGGTCTACATACTCCATATAGCCATAGCCATTGCCATTATGGATGGCAAGAGTTCGCAGCGGTTTGAGATCACTGTGGGCATTGAGATCAGCCAACGTGCCCTGATAGGCCGCATCCACCCCCATGTCTTTGGGCTTGTACACCACATGAATGGAGCAGTCAGGCGTGGAATTGGGATCAGCAAATTCCAGAACAGCCACGGCACGGCCACCGCGGTGAGGATCACTCAATCCCTGCTTGATGGTTTTGAGATAATGGGTACAAGGAATGGCAAATCGCGCCTCAAGGAGATTCCGATCAGCACAGATCCGTTGCAGCATCTCCACATTGGCTTGCAACCAAAGCGAAAGCACGGTGCCGATTAGGTGCCCAAGGACAGGGAAGTCTTTGAGCAATGCTGCTAAGCCATCGCGGCGATGGGATTGAATAAACCTCTCGTAGTGTTCACGGATTGGAGGCCCTGATCCATCCCCACTAGCGCCCAGATGCGCAAGCAACATCGTGCCCGGCGAGCGCTCCGCATTGAAGGCTTCCCACAACACTTGATCACCAAGGCCGGAAAGCCGATCAAGGAGAGCGTCTGCTAACTGTTCAAAAACCTCATCTTTAAGACCAGTGCTATCAGAAGCGAATACTTGTCTCAAACTCTCCGTTGAGCGGCAACGAATCGGCCACCAAAGGTCAACAAAAGGCCGCTGGAAATTGTTGTCGACGGGCAACAAGGGCAGGTCCCAAGCGACCTTTAACGCTTCAAGCGCATCTTGCAGAACGTCCTGATAACAAGAGGCAGCTTGGTAAAAAGAGGCATCCTCAGCGAGGGAAACGGGCTCTTTGTTTAGTGCAGCATGGAATTCACTTTCCGTGAGTCCATCCCATTCCAGTCGTCGTTTGAATTTGTGCGGTTCATCAGCTGCTACAGCTTCTAGCCAAAGGGATTTCCAAGATGATTGAAGTGCCAAAGGCTCAGCAGCTCCCATTGAAGACTGTGCAGAAAATCTGTGGTCAGGTTAATCAATTACCTATCTTCCTTTCTATACCTTTTATATAATCATTATATTCATTATCACTCTTGAATTTATCTCTTTGTTTAACAGGAGAACTTCGTTGAGTAGAGGTGCTAACATCGCACTAAAATCCTAAATAACTTCCTCTCACAGACTACAAACACTAGAGATTGCATTTACGTAGTGTAATCGGCGTTGATGCGCACATACTAGTCATAACCTAGTTATTGCAAGGGATTATACGTGATGCAACTTGCGCTAACATGGTGCTAACTAAGGCAAAGGGCTCCTTGCAGCTCAGCCCTTGTCATCACACTGCTGACAACGCGCTAACAAGCGCCTCCTTTCATCCTCAAGCAATGGCGGAGTCTTGGGCCCTAGATAAGAAAGCAATTCCTTCCGATCCAAACGCTTTTGTGTTTAGGAATGGCAGTCGTGATGGTCGGTGGTACCTCTATTTCTACGAGCGTGAGTCAGGCGGTAGACATCTACGGGTCTTAAAAGACGGCAATGGGACATATCCAAAACCAGATATCTCTGGTCAAGACGATGCCTGGATGCTCGGTGTCGCTACTTTCATTGATCTAAAAGCCAAAGCTGATCGCGGAGAAGCCATCCATTCGATCTCATTCGCTGAGATGGCTCAACAGTTCCTAGCCAAAGAACAAAAGAAGATCAGCTCTATCCCACTGCAAGGGATTACAGCTGCTCGCTACAGGCTGCTTGCCAATCAGATGCGCTGGCTCAGGGACTACGTCGGAGATGACAAAAAGCCCATTCACAAGTTTCGGCGCTCGGCCTTTTTGAGCTACGAGACATGGCGCAAAGAACGAGCCATACAAATCGGCAAAAAGATCCCAGTGCAAACAACCATCCTCCAAGAGATGTCTGCCCTTAAACGCGCCTTTGAGGAAGTCGGCGTCGCCCATGGTTTTGTCACGCGAGAGAGCCTTCCTGAGATCCCACGCATCAAGCTGCCGAAAGATCAAAAGCACCGCCGTGATGACTTCTCAGACAAAGAGTGGTTAGAGCTTGAAAAAAGCAGCCGGCTCTGGTGGAGCAAAGGCTTGCAACGCACTTTCGATGAACAAGGTCAGCTACTCAAAGATTCCAGCGGCAAGTACATCACAACCGTCAGCGTTGATGGCCTTTCGCCCCGCTCTGCAGCACAGCTCATCCATCGTCAACTCATCTACTACGCGATGCGCATCTCGATGGATAGCGGCATCCGTCCTGGCTCCCTACGCAAGATCAAGTGGAAGCACATCTCAGAGAACACCGCTATCCCCAAAGCAGAAAGGAAGACATGGATCATTGTTGAGGTGCCGCCAGAGAACACCAAAACAGCTCGCTATTACCGCATCTCTGCTCCCATCGCTCGTCACCTTGAGACCCTCAGAGAGATCACCAGATTCAAGAAGCCCGACGACTTGCTTTTTGTCAATCAACGGACAGGGCAAGCCTTTAGTGAACGCATCTGGAAAGACACTTTCGCTGAGGCATTAGTAGAGGCAAGACTCGCCGATTGGGCCGATGATGACAGCAACAACCAAAGGCGCATCAACATCCACTCCGGTAAGAACCTCACCTGGTACAGCTTTCGACACACTCACATCAGCATGCGTCTTAAAGCCGGTGTACCAGTTCCTGTCATTGCTGCAAACACCGACACCAGCATGAAATACATAGAAGACCATTACTTCCACTACCGAGCCGATGAAGCAACAGATCTACTGAGCAAAGGCAGAAAGACAATTAAAGCTGCAGAAAATCACCTCCATTGGATTGGTTAGATCAAACAATAAAACACGTCTCACCAACACGAACTCATGGGTCAAAGCAAGCAAAACAAGTTCAATACAACATCAAAGTCCAAGGCCTTCTTCCCCATCAAGCAGCATCGCTTTGACTCTTCAAAGCATCCAATCATTCAATCAACTCAAAAGTGTGCAGCACGCATGACAACGATGCTCTCAGCTCAAGAAGATCAAATGTTAGAAGGTCTTATTAACTCGCTTCAATGTAATCAAAGGGAAGCCATTCGCATCGCCTTACACGAGGCCTCTAGAAGCGGCTCTAAGGCTCTGCAAAGCACCTCTAGATGCGCAAGAGCATCGGCAACAAACAAGGGCCATACAGGGCGCTCTGGTCCTCTTTCAGTGAGTCTTCCCAAAGCAGAAAAGCATCAGGCAATCTGCTTAGCCAATCAACTCGAACTTACAGACAAAGAAATCATCAGGCTTGCAATCATCTGGCTTGCTAAAGCCATCAAAGATGAAACCATCACCAAGCTGCAAGACACTCCCAAGCTCTCTCAAGATTCATTAGCTAAGCAATGGAGCCAAACGCACAAAGGCGAGCCATCCAAACTCACAAAGCTCAAAGCATCAGCCAAAGCTGCTTATCAACAAGCAGAAGCATTGGGCCAAGAAAAAGATAAGCAGCTCTACGAGCAACGAGGTTTGATGATGCAGCAGCTTGGCGATCAAGCACAGCTAACAACCATCGACGCCATGCTGCAGCGAGAAGCAGACGATCTCATCGATCAGATCATCAATGACTTCAAAGGCACAGAAGCTCTCGATCAAAAAGAAGAGGAGATCTTCCGCATCATGATCTCTTACCAGATTTGGGATGAGCAGCTCGCAACTGAGATCTGGCAGCAAGAGCAACAACGAAAACAAGCAGAAGCCTTAGAACCTGAAATGACAGATGACATGCTCGATGAATGGCTAAAGGGGATTAGAGAAGAGACTCAAGACAACGAGGATCCCCCAACGCCTACCCCCTTACAGCTGATTACTCAACAACCTCGAGAGCACCTCACACCAGAAGAGCTAATCATCAAGCGCTTCTTTGATGCTCTTGACTGAAAACCCTTGCAAGCACTAGAAAAAGCCACCTGCCCCCCTACTCTAAGAGAAAAGACAACATAGACATACCAGCACCATGACGACACTCACTACCGCTAAAGAAAAGCTTTGCCGCTCCATGCTCAGCAAAGTCGGCATCTACGAAAAGATGCTGTTAGCAGCACAAGAGGACAAAGACACAGAGACAGTCAAACACCTCTACCAACAGCACACTCATCTAATGAACAGGCTTGAAAGGTTGCTCTGCTCATAAGCACCACACACCATTTACGCAAGACATCACAGTTCCTTAGCTCCCTATTGCTGATCGTGCGGTGAACGAGCGAGCAAAGCGAGCGAGTGAACCACCATCTTGAATACAACTTCCTTCACTCCTTAAACTGATCAATAAATGCCTACTCAATCATTACGCCCCAAGCAAGCCCAACCCAACGCAAGACAACAACTCAAAGTACAACAACTACTGGTACCTGAAATAGAACGGCTACAGCAACAAGAGCTTCAGGCTGCAAAGAAGCTAAGCATCAATAAACCAATCAATCAGATACCAAGGCAGAACATTAAGAAAGCTGTTAAAGCTTCTCCCAAGCCTAACCGCTTAGAAGCTCCATATAAGAAAACTACAGCTAAGACTCCGGTTAAACCAGAATCTAGAACTCTAACTTTCGGAGATACAACTATCGAGCTACCTAGAGACCAACACAAGCTAGAAGCTCTTAAACAAGAGGCACTGGATTACTGGAAGAATCTACCGGAGATCACCTAACTTCTAACATCAAGTTCCTGCCAGGTATCGGATGTCATCTTAGGCAAATATTGAGGTGGTTAAGGAAATAAAAAGCCCCTGCATTATCAGGGGCTTTGCGTGTGTAAGCTTGGTTAAGCTAGTTTGTTTAGTCTGTGGTTATTTTGAGCGTTGTTGGCATTGAGCGCCACATGAGAGCAGCCCGTTCCAGCTCTCCTGAGTTTAGTAGGTACATTTAGGCCAGTAATCCAAGCTGTCTACTTCATCTAATTTTTTTTCGAGTAGTTTTTCAGGATAGCCCGCAGCTCTCAGGATCTCAGCCCGCTCCTTTCGTTGAAGTGCCAAGTAGCCAGCCTTATCCGCCCAGCCGCCAGCAACTCCCTCAAGCTGTTCAATCGTCAGCTCTTGATCGAGCAGTTCAGTGTTGTTGTAGTCAGTGTTGAAAGTAGTCATTGTTTTAAAGGGGATAAGTGTGTGAGTTGTGTTGGGTTGTTTTCCCTCGACTCCTATAAGATCTCAGCCTTTCTGGTGATCTCCACTACACAGCTCTGGTGTAGACCCCAAGAGGTTCTGGTGAGCTTCTGGTGAACCGCTCAGATCCCAGTTGCAGCAAGGAATCGAAACACCACAGCCATGAAAAAACCCCGCTCTTGGTTGAACTAAGTATTAATTAGTGCCAATGGTTGGAGG
>NZ_JNBA01000006.1 GCF_000760295.1 Prochlorococcus sp. MIT 0701 | reverse complement strand
ATCAATCAACTGCTGTTGCCACCTAGATGAACATCGCACTGAGCCCGTTTGCATCAGGTGGCTCCAAGTCTCAATCGCGTTACGGATCTTGGTGTGAAGCTGGCTGTGCTCTCAGACGACGCGTGATTTAGTGATCAGTGGAATAACAGCTCTGAGGCTGTAGATGTTCGAGCAAATGGGAGCAAAGGTGAGAGCAAAACGCTTACTGCCATCTGGCTGCAGTTTTCACATCACGCTGCGCTGCAATGGCAGGCAGTTCTTAATCGCCAAAGCCCTTAGGCGTGATCTGTTGTTGGCGGTCCTTAAAAAGGCCAAACAGAAGTTTGCTGTGAGGGTGTATGGGCTCTGCCTGATGGCTAACCACCTTCACTTGCTGCTTAAGCCAACCGATGCCAAGGATTTGCCGAGGTTGATGCACTGGTTCGCTTGGTACTCAGCCATGGCCTTGAACCGCTTGAGCGGTCGTTGTGGGCACTTCTGGGAGGCCAAGTATTTCTCAACGCCGATCCACCCCAAAGATCACCTATTTTTTTATGATTTATTGAAATTAATAGCCATGGCTCTTTTGCAGGCCTGATCGCTTTAGCCAGCCTCGCCTTTGACCAGACTTGTCAGAATGAACAGCCTGGTGGGCTCAAAACGAGATAACTCAGGGCTCAGCGATGTTTGAAATTCCCAAACCGATTCACCGCAGCAGGGTTCGACAACTGTTGGGCCGGGAATATCACATCGCTAGACGCAAAGCCGACTGGCTGTTCGGTTCCATGCAATGGGCAACAACACGCGACAGCCTGGCGGCAAGCCACCGCAAATTCAGCCATCAGTCTCTAATTCTGCGCCCTTTAAGGGATGTGGATATGGTGCTTCAGCACAACAAGCGCAGGAATCTGGAGCTAGCGCTTGCGCAACTGGATCGAATCCTGATTCGTCCGGGGGAAACAATGTCCGTGTGGAAGCTGGTCGGACGACCCACTAGACGGAAGGGCTATCTGGAAGGTCTGGTGCTGAATCAGGGCAGGGTGTCCAGGGGGACAGGAGGAGGGCTCTGTCAGCTGGGAAATCTGCTGTTCTGGATGGCGGCCCACAGTCCGCTCACGATTTCGGAGCGCTGGAGGCATGGTTTTGATGTGTTCCCGGATGTGAATCGAACCATTCCCTTTGGTGCCGGAGCAACGCTGGCGTACAACCATGTGGATCTGCAGATCACCAACAACACGCCCTATTCCTTCGCGATTCATCTTTGGCTGGATCACATCCATCTGCGTGGTGAACTCTGCTGTGAAGAGGATTACGACTGCATCTACAGCGTCGAGGAGCGTCATCACAGGATCCAGCAGCAGATCTGGGGCGGCTATTCGAGGCACAATCAGCTCTATCGGATCTGCACAGCATCCGATGGTGATGAGACGGAACAGCTACTGGTGGAAAATCACGCGATCATGATGTACGAGCCGTTGCTGAAAGCGGCGCCATGATGCAGCGATATTGAACACAGGCTGCGGATGTGATGAGTTCTCTCTGATGGCGAAGCCAAAACCTGCTCATCAAGAAGGGCACCCGCGTTGGATGCCCTCAAGTCCAGGACAGGTTTTCTGGGTTTCTACGTCCTCGGACTTCTGATCTAGGTCTAAGCAATCAACAATAAGGCGTCAGTAGGCAGAATTGCTCCTTTTGATCAAGCGTCTCTCAATGCCCCAGCAATACCCTTTCGCACCACTCAGGGGCTGGATCGTACAAGCATTTTTTGCTTCTAAGAACATAAAAAAGAACCCCCCGAATCTGGATGGGGGGTTCAGGTAGGCGTTTCGTTTTTAAGCGGGTTTTCACAGGCCCGCTGTATCCCTAGAAACCAATCCGGATAGGTCCCGCACCACCCTGCGCTAGCGGTCACTCTTTGGTGGCCGCTAACTCTTTGTCTGGCTTGGCCTCTGGCAGGGCAGGCTGCAATTCGGCGATTTGTTTCTCGAGCTGTTCAACAACTGAGAGATGGTCGAGCTTGCGTGCTTCAAGACGAGTAACGTGCTCAGCATTTTGACGCTCCTGTGCAGCTTTGTACTCCGAGTCAGAGATCACAACAACGCGATCACGGGGGATGGTGTAGCCAAAAGGAGCGTTGAAGACTTCGTTGAATAGTGAATACATGTCGTTCAGTTCAAGACCTCTACAGCATGACGCCATCAGAAGGTGCGACCGAACCAAAAAGGTAGTGAGAACCAGGGCCGGTCGGCGTTAGACATCCCGTCTTAAACGTCACGAGTACGGTTTTCGCGACAAAAATCAATCGATCAATCCATCGCATCTTTGAGGGAAGAACAGGGCTGCATTGCTTGGGCAAGTCTCAAGAACGGAGGCTTCTCTCCTGTGATCGTGTCGATGACCTAGAACTGCCCCTCGTTTGGCTGGCTGACCTCCTGATGGTCAGCAATGCGGTTCTCGATCCCTTTCTTCTCTCGCTATGCACGCTTACGCCTGTTCTTGCCATAGCTGGCCATGTGAGAACATCAACTGAGCAAGCCTTCCGGCACCTAGATGCTCAGTAAGTCCATAACCGGGATATTCGGTCGTCGTAAGAGAAAAGAGGCTCCAAAGGAGGAACCAGCACAAACAGATCTCGAAAGGGGGTACAAGCTCGCTGCTGCCAGGCAAAAGGAAATCTTGAAAGAGCTTCTCGAGCAAAAGCCAAGGTCCTGACTGCTACCACTGGACTATGGGCAGGGGGGTGACAGGAACCTCACCATTGGGCTGACGTGACCCTCCAGCCCTCTTTTGGCAGTCTTTTCCATAGCGCCCTGGCATCATCAACGTGGTGATAGATCATCCTGGTTTTCAGCAAAGCGGGCTCGCCCTTCATTGGGCGGCCTTTGATCACTTCGATGTGGCGGTTTAAGTAACTACGGCCGAGAACATCTTTAAAGCGCAGATACCATTTGAAGACCCAACTGGGAATCTCTCTGATGAAAAGGCCCTGCTCAAGCTGGAGTTGGAGGTGAAGGAAGCAGGGATCCCCTTTTGAAATTTTTGAAAGTGAAGACGATGAATGAGACCTACTTCAATGAGTTGTTCGAACGCTGGGTAGCGTCCGATGAGGTTGACGCTGAGTTGATCCAACTGATTAAAGACACTGTGCGATTTACCGAAGAGACTGGTGACGACACCTTGCGGGATCGTGCGGGTGAGCTGCTTTCTGGTGTTTTCCACCTGCCGAGTACTCCTCAAGAGATTGCTCTGGTCGGAGAAGCGTTAGAAGGCTCAGGCACAATTCCTCCTCCAACACCTCCTGAAGACGACGAAGCCCGATAAAGAGAGAAAGAACTCCCACCCTCATCCGAAGCTGCCAGTCGAGGGGCCTCCGCTCTCCGGTGGATGTCGGGACCCCTCAGTCGCCGACTCAGCAGTTGTAACTAGGACCTCGACGCCAGGTCTTATCTGTTAAAACCCTTTCCCTATTGGAACCCACTAGGAAAATTGGCAACAAACCCAATACACGAGTCAAGTGCGAAGCTCTAGGGGTTTTTAGATGCTATGCATGGACAAGAAAGGCGCTAAGGGTTACTGGATCAGCACTTCAACAGTCACCAATCCAGAGTTGTTTGCTGAGTACGTAGAGAAGGTTGGCCCTTGGCTTAAGGAAGTGGATGGAAGGGTTTTTGCTAAAGACACAGAGCCTCAAGGGAAAGAGAAGACAGAAGGAGCGAACTTGGCAGTTATTTGTGAGTTCCCTTCGATGAGAGCAGCAGTCGATGCTTATGAATCAGCTGAGTATCAAGAGCTAAGCAAAATCCGTAACGCAGCCACAGAGAATGCAACCTTCACGATCATGGAAGGTATGGATGAAGCAGCAAAGCTAAGGAGAGCAATGGGTAAGTAGTCGTTTCTTGAAACTGTTACTTGGGTGACATCAGCTTTGAAGTAAATCGACTAGAAGGCTGATGCTTTTTTTGTTTGACATGACCTTCCTGATGCATTGGACGTTTAAAACTGGCTTTCATGAGAAAGCAGCTCGTAAGTTCCTTGCTACAGGTGCCCCTATGCCTGAGTGCAAGTCTTGGCAGCGCTTTCACGCACCAGGCTCTGTACAGGGCTGGATCATTGTCGAAACCGACGACGCTGGAGTCTGCTATGAGCATGCGGCTGAGTGGGCTGAGTTCCTTGACTGGGAAGTGACTCCCGTTTTTACTGATGATCAGGCAGGTCCATTGATTGGAAAGGTTTATAGCTGACCTCTAGAGCAATGAGTGGTGCAAGGCCACAGTCCAGTTGGGAACCAGCAAGGGTCCCTGGGGAAGCTGGGGCTGACATCGTCATGACGTTCAACACCCTGCTCCCAGCCTTCGTCCTTACCAAGAGTGATCGCTCCTGGAGCGAATAGCTGAGGATTGATCCTGTGGTGAAACATCAACTCACCCAGCGTCTGTATTGGGAGAACTCGAACAAGATCTCCATTGGAATTGCTGCAGTTGTAAGGGCTCATACAACCTCCCCAGCAGAGGCAAGCGAGTAAATCTCAATTTCACTCGCAAGATCTTGCTGTTTATTGGCATATAACTTGGTTTACTCGACTTGCCATTGACAGATGGCATTGACGTTCCAAAGCACTCGTCCACCAGGGCTTCCAGTGGCATAGATCCAATGTTCACCAGCAATGAATTCACAGGCTGACTTCTTTGAACTAAGCCAGCTCATCGACACACCAAGATGTTTGGCTGCTTGAGCAGTGCCAATTAGAGAAAAGTTGTCCACAAGGGTCTCCAATCAACCTCAACCGCCAGAGAGCGATCAGCAGCTATTCGCTAACCAATCGCTCTCTTTAGATGAGGCAGCAGTCGATCAGGGACCATCAGGGACATCTCAGATGGTCTTGCCCTCCACATCAGTTGCATAAGCGTCTCCGGTCTGTTGCAACCGATGCCTCGATTACGACCTGACGCTGCAGACTCTTCTGATTCGTCCCGTCAAATCCACCAAGGGAACTGCAGCCCAGCCTTGATGATCTATTCAGCCTGAGGAGCACGGGAGCTTTAGCCCTCTAAGCCTTGATGTTTTCGTTTGGTGTGGAGGAGCGATCTGTGCTTACTTCAGCCTACGAGGGGCTGTTTGCTCTTTTCTCCCTTCGGGCTGAGTTCTTGCATGCACCACCTTTTTTGGGCCTGTGTGCGCAAAAAGGTCATGGCTTGCGCACGTCTTGCGCACAAGCTGGTGGCCCAACCATCGAGAAACCAGTCGGGGCGACAGGATTCGAACCTGCGACCTAGTGCTCCCAAAGGAACTGGCATAGTGAGTTGGGGCAGTGATCAAGTCCTAAAAACCCAGTTATGTTCTGGATCTTGTCTTCAGGTGTTAGCAGGTGGAATCAACTGATAGGGGCCTCCAGGGCGCAGTCAGGGCGCAGAATCGGACAAGCAGCGGTAACTTAAAGAAGTGATCGGCGTTGATGAATGGCAAGCGCTCGTAGCGCAAATCAGTGGATTGCAGGTTTTCGTGCATTGATGAAGCAATCCACTGCGCCGAACTGGTGCGTGAAAAACAATCGTGGAAGGTTTCGTCTACAAGTACGAGATGATCGTGGAATAACAGAACAATCAGTCAGCCTTCCTTACGACTGGACAGACCAAGGAGCTGCAGATGCACTTGAACGGATTCGGCAAATTTTTAAGCGCTATATCGAAAATCCAGACATCACCCTGAAGATTGCTTCAGAGATTGTTGACACATCATCGAGTCATCAGGTGATCATGTTTGATGAAATGGTTAGTGGTTTTCGTAAGTCACGACCTCAGGCTAGTGATAACACCTGGCGCAAGAAGTATGTCCCTGTTTTGAGCCATGCCAAACGACTGATGGAGGCTGGCCGGAGACCAAAAGATGGACATGAACTATGCCTAGAAGCCCTTGAACAATGGCCACACGGCAGTCGTCAGAGGCAGATCATGCGTCGCAACCTAGATAGTTTTTTGCGATGGGCCGTAGAGCGAGGGCATCTAAAACGCTGCTTTCTGCCACCTGAGCATCAACCTGAAATCCTTAAGCCCAAACGTGTTGGCTACCCACTGACAGATGCTCAGATTCTTCGGTTGATTGAGTCATTGCCAGATGAGCGTTGGCGATTTGCATTGCAGTTATGTGCGGTTTATGGCTTACGGCCAGAAGAGTTGCGTTGGCTAAAGATCAAGAACGGTAGCCATGGAGCAGAGCTTTGGTCTATTTATCGCAAGTCAAAGGGAGGCAGGAAAGGAGAGAAGACCGATCCAAGACGTCTACACCCTCTTCTACTTAGAGATCATCAAGCAACTGTGATCGATTGGAAGCTTGAGTCTCGGCTGAGGATCAAAGAAGAACTGCCTCCCCTTGGGATGCCAGGCAAGGGTGGTGAAGCCTTGAGGACTTATTTACGGCGTAAGCCTGTTTGGAAGAGTCTGGTCAAGGAAGCTAAAGAAAACGGGGAAGAGCTCACGCCATATACCTTTCGTCACCGATACGCCAAGGCAAGCCATGCTAGAGGCATTGCGATAGCTCAGATCGCAGAGGCAATGGGACACACAATCGAAGTTCATATGCAGAACTATGCACGCTTCAAGCCGGACAACACTGCGAGCATCTATGCAGAAGCGAACCTTTCTTTGGCGTGCTGATTCACTCCCAGCCCTCTGTGCAAGAGACTCCAGCGTATAAAAGATTGTGTAGTACAACAGCTATGGAATAGTGATTGCCTTGGCGACCTTGGCAACAGCAGACGAGTCCTGGGCAACTGCTGGTGTCTGTTGAAGAACTACTGCAGTGGTTGCTGTTGTGATGCCAAGAGTGCCAAGGAGCAATGGTTGTCCTAGTGGCAGCAAAGACAGGGCAGCAGCAAGTGCAGTGGTTCTGCCTGGCATCTGCTGGGTGCTGCTGGTTTAAGAGTAGGTGGAAGGTCTTATTGGGTCTTGGTTGAGTGCTGTTGTTTGATGCACTCATCGCATATTGCGGCACTAGGCATCTGCTTCGATATTTATCCTATTTACATATAGAGATTATCTCATAATGCTGTCTTTTTAGCATTGACAAATGAGACGATTTTGTCACCAAAATAAATGCTATTTGTAACCAAAAGTATTTTATGCACCCCAGATATATGGATCAATCTCTACTGCCTTGCGCCAATCGGCATCGCCACCTTCTTTGTCGCCAAGGGTATGACGAACTCGTCCACGCTCCTTAAAGGCATAAGCATTTCTTGGTTCGATTTCGATGACTTTAGTGTAATCATAAAGTGCTCCTTGATAATCCTTCAATGTCTCTTTGATCTGTGCACGCATGAAATATGCTTTGGCAAAAAGTGAATCAATCTCTATTGCTGCATTATAATCAGAGATCGCACGACCATAATCTTGCAGATCCCCGTACAATCTTGCGTTGCCCCGATATAAAAAGGCATGCTTGTGACTCCCATCAATCGCTATTGCCTTGTCGTAATCTGCAATAGCATCGTGGTCATCATAAAGTTTATAACTGCGATCCTTCCCTTTGTCATAGCGATATGCGTGTTGTTTTACATATGCACGGAGGAAAAATCCCATTGCACTTTGCTCTAGTTCCAATGCCTTATTGGCAAGTCGGATAATCTCTAATCCATCTTCTTCATTTACCCAATTGCCATAGACTTTATTATGAGTATTCCCTAATACCTTCTCTGCTTGTGCCAAATAGTCATCAGCACTTGTTGCCTGCGTCCTAGAAGCAACAACTGCTTGCCCAGTATCAAATTGCTTGTAATAAGAAATCGGCACTGCTTGATTTATGCCAGTAGAAACTGCCTTGCCAGTGCTCATACTCACCTGATCATCCTTTTCTGACCTGCCATGAATACCAACTAACTTCCCTTGTCTATTGAGCACTGATCCACCACTCATACCAGGAAGAGTTGGATTGGAATAAAGCAATTGATAACCGTTAGGGATGGCAACGGTCGCATTAGCAATCAACTTGCCATCTAGAAACCGCCAGATGGAGGTTGGAACTGCTGATGTCGGTAATGGAAACCCTGATACAAAGATTGGATTACCACTACTGACACTATTCACATCACCAACATTTGCAACCTCATAAGCACCAGGACTACTAAAAGTCAGC
Organism: Prochlorococcus sp. MIT 0701; assembly: GCF_000760295.1. Taxonomy (GTDB): domain Bacteria; phylum Cyanobacteriota; class Cyanobacteriia; order PCC-6307; family Cyanobiaceae; genus Prochlorococcus. The sequence goes on along the minus strand of NZ_JNBA01000006.1, from coordinate 14,185 downwards.
ACTGCCATGTCCACCTGCCCTAGACGCTCAACACTTCCCTGCTCTAGTTGGTGCTCTTTGCCATCAGGCGTAAAGATTGCAAGTTCCTCTCCTGGTCTATTACCACTAACTACATGCCATGCCGTGAGCACCGTGTAGCGATTTCCTTCTCTCTTCACCAGTACCCCTGAACCTTGGGTGGCACCTTCTATGCGAACAGTGATTGCCTTGGCGATACGTGCCACTGCTGATGCATCTTGAGCAATTGCTGGTGTCTGTTGAAGAACGACTGCTGTGGTTGCTGTTGTGATGCCAAGGGTGCCCAGTAGCAGTGGTTGCCCTAAAGGCAGCAGTGATAAAGCAGCAGCAAGAGCACTAGAACGGCGTTTCAATGAATACCCCCATCCTTTAGTCCACAGACCAAATGGTTTGACTGATTTCATGTTGTCTCGTTTGAGGTCAATCATTGATTGGCGCTCTTTAGTAAATATTTCCATAAGCTGAACTGGCCTTGAATCAAACCTATTAGCTAAGGCCACTTTCTACATCCCCCAAATGGGTGATATCACAAGCCAAGAACTTGCTTTGGTAAGCAATCCAGGAGATCAAATCAAGGCAAGTAGTGGCAGAAAATACAAAGCAGCAGCAAGAGCAGTAGTGCGAGTTGATCTCATCATCAGGCTGCAGCGTCCTCCAGCTTTAACGGCCCGTGGATGCCAATGGCCACGCTCACATCATCACCACTTCCCTCAGTTGTGATTCGATCTAAACCCTCATCCAATTCATGGCATTCACCGCCATCACTTTCAGTGGGAGCCTCGCTTACTAAATAGTGCGCCAGCGTCAGGAAATCGAAGTCAGCAGAACAGGATTTACGGATGCCATCAGTACTGAGCATCAAAGCGTATGGAGGCTCATTGCGATCAATGCTTTGCACCGTGCTCCGTTCAGCGAAGTGCAATAGAGCATCGCTTTTGCAAAGACTGAAGGTCGATTCCCCTTTGATCCCAAGAGAGTCTTCGCTGTTGATTATCTCTGCGTTGCTTGACCCTGAACCCTGATTGGCTTCAACGCGTACTAGATCCCAATCACCGATGCCTGTACACCCCCACCAGTGAGGAGTAAGAACCACTAAACCAAGTGTGCTTCCGTAGGTGTAAAGAGAAAACCCTTCTGCTTCCTGTTCTGGGGTTTTATCAAACCTCCGCCAGTCATTGGCTACAGCGAAACGCCATTTCTGCACTACCTTTCCCGGGAGATCACGCTTGAGCCATTGATGCCATTCGGACAACGTCGACCTTGAAGGAGCTGACCAGCGAAGAAGTCTCCTACCTAAATCTTTTCGAGCTTGCTGAATGGCAATTTCACACGCAAGCTTGCTGCCAACATCACTGCGCCAATAACGAGCACCGCCATGGCCATCAGCCACAACCATCACCTTGATTGGCACTCCACTTCTGCTACGAAAACTGGCGCTTAAGGAAGAGTCCTGACACACAACGCCTTTGCGCCGATGACTTGCACCGATGAGGCTGCGATAGACGGGAGGTTGCCAGTTCACCAAACCACAGGCCCCACACCGTCAATGGGGTCAATCAAGGTTGGAGGTAAATCAGGCAGAGGGATATTGCCTTCACTATTTGATCCTTGCGTACGGCTTACGGGCATCGATGCTGCACCAACAACGGCAGTAGATGCCCACTCGATGTACTGCGCCAATGCTGTTGCATTACTTGCTTGCAATGGCTTTCTGGCTGAGGTGCTTACTCCTTGCATTGAGCGTCCGGTCTGACTGTCGCCTCCAGGATCAGCACCAATGAAATCCTGCAGAACATCCATGTTCGCGTCATGACCAAGAGCAATGGCCAAACGCACGGCTTTTTGTGCCCACATTTGATTCATCAACTGTTTGAGCCCAGCATCGAAATCATCAGTGGGTTGGCCATCAGAGATCAACACCAACACTGGTGGTAAGGCTCTCTCTTCCATCGGCGGGCTACTGAGCTGAGTTGCGACCAGTTCAAGCGCTTCACCCATGGCCGTAATGCCACCAGCTTGAAGATCAACCCATTGCAGTTGATCCACTGCTGTGGGCTTTGAGATATGCCAACTGGCTTTATCAGCAAAGCTGACCGCGCGCACCAACACTCTTGCTTCTGGGTTATCACGCGCCACCTTCACCATGCCCGGCAATGACTGACGGATGGCCTGATTCAGGGCCTGCATTTTCCCTTGCGCCGCCATTGAGCCAGAGCAATCGCAGATGTAGATGAAATGCAGCGGGCGATTGGTGAGGCGAACGTTGGGGAAAGGCATGGAGGCTTCGCGGTGGGCGTTGAGAGCAGCTGCGCTTAGCTGTTTTGTAAAAGTGAAAGATCAGATGGTGGGAATCACATCACCCATTGGCGTGTAGAGCTGAATCAGTGCCGCAAGGTTGCAGGTTTTACCAGATTCAATCGTTGTCTTGGTGCCATTGGCCAAAATTGCTGTCCAAGATTCACTGCTGAGGTTTTTCAATCCAAGGATGCTCGCATCAGTTGGATGCTGCAGAACCTGCGCAACTGGTGCTTTCAGTTGCGGTGGTTTGAGTGGATCAAAGTGATGGGGATAAAGCTCGTTATCAGCGCTCACTGTCACAGCTCCATTAGCAAGCCTAAGGATCTGCGGCTTGTTTAACGGTTTGCTGCAATGCCAACACTCAGTCGGTGTTGCTGGTTGATTGGGGAAGTTCTCCTGCCCGCATTGATGGCAAAGCTGCCTGCGATCGATGGTCTTAGCTAGAGCTTCTTTCCACTGGCCTGTAAGCGCTCGTTTTGCTGGTGATTTCATGCCCTTGCAGAAGGTTTGCAAGAAAAGCTTTTGCAACTCCAGTGGATAGATCGGCCAAGTGATCAAAGCAGCAGCGTGTTCTTGAGGATTGGGTCGATTGCGTTGATCGGCTGGATCAAAGATGAAAACAGGATCCTTTCCATAGATCCGCCGCCGTGCAGGTTCATCAAGGCAATCGATAGCAAGCTCCATCTGACCCTTGAGGGGATCGTGCCTGGTGAGCAGGCGGAACAAAAGCACTGCTAATGAAAACAGGTCGCTATTGGTGCCTGGGCGTGCTCGACCCATCAGCACTTCTGGAGCAATGAAGCCTGGAGTGCCAAGCACACTGCTTAGCTCACGACCATCGATATCAACGTTGTCGTTATCGCAAATCAAAATGCTGCCAGTGGCAGGGTCAAGAAAAATATTTCCCAGTGAGATGTCCTTGTAACAGAGGCCTTTGCTGTGCAGATCATGAAAATCATCAGCCAAAAAGAAACCTGCTCTAAGAACGTTTTTCAAGCTGATCTCGATGCGACCGCTGTAGTGCTCGATCGCTCCTACAAAAGCTGGTGGCCGTAATCCCATCAGATAACCGCAACCGGGTTCTGAAAGGTTGATGCCAACAGCTGTTGCTGCTGTTGGCCTTAGTAGGGCAATGGGCCAGAGGAAGTCACTGTTGGGCGCCGTTGCACGAATGCTTTCAGCAAGTCGTTTTGGCAGGGATGGATCTCGTGCCAAACAATTTGGGAAATACCACTTGAGCGCTAAATGCTCTCCAGCGACATTCACTTCAAAGACCTGCCCCTGCCCGCCACCACCAAGGCCACGCACAACTGTTAAAGGAGTTGAGAGGCCTTTGAAATCAAGTGATCGGCCTTCTGGCAAGATCCAGTTCATTTATCTAGCAATGGTCTTCAAGGCTGTTAGAGGACTCTGGCCTGAATGTTCAAAGGCTGCAGGAGCCATTAGATACTCATGCTGATGATCTAATGGCTTATTGATGAGAAATAAAGAGCTTGACATGTCTAATCTGTCCATATCCCATCAGGTAACTCAATCGCTATCAACTGCCAATTAACAAGCCCTTTTCTGCGCCAAATACCAGCGACCTTGTCGTCTGTATCATTAAAATAATTACTGGTAACAAAGCGGTTGTAGGACGTGTAGTGGTATTTAAAACTTGATCGTTGATCAGAATTGTCTGAATTCACCGAATTAGTTGTTGTTGGTTCAATTTTCCCTGAAACCTCTGGAAGATCATCTGTCTGTGAAAGCTCGCCCTCATAAAACAACATTCTCAATCCAGATGGCGTCACGGTTGTATTTACGACACCATCGATCAGGGGATTCACAATCGCCATCCCTAAAAAAGCAAGGGGATTGTCTGAGTATTCGCCAAGTATTTTCTTGCCTAGCTCCAATTTGATTTGCTCTTTAAGGCTGGATCTAACAGATGGGAAATCAATGTATTCAGAAGCTCCGCTTGGATCCTTACTTTCAAGAGCACTCTTAAATGAATAAATCGCTAGGTATGGGCTAGCGTAAACATATGCACCAAAAGCCAAGCCGGCAGCAAGGGCTGGCCAACCAAGCTGTCTCAGGTTGAGCTCAACATTGATTTTCATCGTTCAATCCTACTTGATTTAAAAAATATCACCCATCGGGTTAGTTGAAGCGGAACAACAGATTGGCGAATAGTTATGTCTTATGCCCTCATCGCATTTTTCGGCACCAGGCATCTTCTTCGCTGTTTAACCATTTTGCTGTTATTTCATCTCCAAGAGATGCCGCTTTTTTATAGCCATCGCATACAGCTGATCAAGTTGCGATCGGTCTTGATATTCAGCAGGTGTTGGAGATACTGTCAAATGCTGATGAGCAAAAAGAAACGCAATTATTGACGAAACTACAGTCAAAAATTGCGTTGACGCTTGTTAGGAATAAAGGGTAATTGCTCCTTCTTGCTTATTGGGGTATCAAGCACTCCTAGGCTTGAATCAGCGCCTTTACCACTTGATCGTATTATTAACGACATGATTTATTGAAGAAACTAGTAGCACTTTCCTTGCCAAGTAAAGATGCCTTCTTTATATCCAAACAACCTGCTTGTCTATTACCAGATACCCACTTCATCATACCACGGAATTCATATGCCCCGGCATTCCTTGGATCAATCTCTATTGTCTTGCTGAAATTATCAATTGCTTCTAGATAATCTTTTAAAACAAAATTGACAAGACCACTTTGATAGTGGGCATCAGCATACTGTGGATCAATCTCTATTGCCTTAGTGTAATCAGCAATTGCTCCTTGGTAATCCTTCAATTTCTTCTTAGCCATGCCACGATTGTAGTAACCAAATTTATTCTGAGGATTAATCTCTAGTGACTTGCTGTAATCAGCAATTGTTCCTTGAAAATCTCCTAATTTGAACCGGGCCATACCTCTAAATGAATATGCCGAGGCAGCTTGAGGATCAATATCGATTGCCTTGGTGTAATCAGATATTGCTGCTTGATGATCATTCGTTTTAGCCTTGGCAATCCCACGGAGCTGATACACCAGGGTGTCCTCAGGGTTGATGTCTATCGATTTATCGTAATCAGCAATTGCTCCTTGATAATCTCTTAAATCAAACTTTGCGACGCCACGTTTGGAGTAGGCACCGGCAAATTGCGGGTTAATTGAAATTGCCTTGTTTATATCAGCAATTGCTCCTTGAAGATCACCTAACATCATTTTGGCTGATCCACGGTTAGTGTAGGCATAGGCATACTGCGGATTAATTGCTATTGCCTTGCTGTAATCAGCTATTGCCCCTTGATTATCTCCTAAATCCATCTTGGCCTTGCCACGGTTATTGTAGGCAGGGGCAATTTGCGGATTAATTGCGATTGCCTTGTTGAAATCAGCAATTGCTTCTTGCTGATCTCCTAATTCATTCTTATTAGTGCCAATAAGAAAGTATCCTTCTACACTTTCTCTAAACTTCAACGATTGTTCAGCAAGACGAATAACTGTCTGCTCCCTTCCCTTTATCCCTGCTGATGCTCTTGCTTGTGCCAAATAGTCATCAGCACTCGTTGCAGTGGTCTTGGCAACAACAACAGGAGCACCACTAGCAAAAAGGTTGTAGTAAGTAATTGGCACACCTTGATTAACGCCTGTTTTTGCAATAAACTCCTTTCCAGAAGATGATTGCTCATTGCGCTCACCCCTTCCGTGAAGACCAATTAACTCGCCATCTGCATTGAGCAGAACTCCACCACTCATTCCACTCTCTGTTTTGTTGTCATAAAGAAGTTGATAACCCTGATCAATTCCTACTTCTGCATTAGCAACCACCTCTCCAGGTTCATAACGGAGGTTTTGTGAGTTGTTTAAAGGAAAACCTGCGACATAAATGGGTTGATCGTGTTTGACCTTTTTGATATCCCCTACTGCTGCCACCTCATAAGAACTGCCACTAGAGAAGGAGAGCACTGCCATATCCACCTGCCCCAATCTCTGGATGCTTCCTTGCTCTAGTTGGTGTTCTTTGCCATCAGGAGTAAAGATCGCTAGTTCTTCTCCAGGATTGTTGTCCTCGACTACATGCCATGCCGTGAGCACCGTGTATCGATTGCCTTCTCTCTTCACCAGAACGCCTGAACCTTGAGTGGCACCTTCAATGCGAACAGTGATTGCCTTGGCGACCTTTGCAAGAGCAGACGAGTCCTGGGCAACTACTGGTGGTGCTTGAAGAACTATTGCTGTGGTTGCTGTTGTGATGCCAAGAGTGCCCAGGAGCAGTGGTTGCCCCAATGGCAGCAATGAAAGGGCAGCAGCAAGTGCAGTAGTGCGACGAGACATCAATGGGAGTGCTCTGCTTCTTTAAGCGTAGGTGGGCGTGTTTATGTAATCAGAGACAGCCCTAGTTAAATCATCAAAATAATTGGCTTAAGTGACAATATTGGTTATCTATTTCTCTGTTTCTTACTTCCTGAGCTTGCCCCAGAGGGGATTACCACAAAGGCTCTTCTCTATCGGCTGTTGGTCTTTGTTGCTCAGGTCGAGGTGCTGGAGGAGGCTCTGTCTCGTTAACGGGAGGGTTCTCGACTTCGATCTCTTCACTTTGCTGTTCTTTGTCACTGCCACTAGAGGAGCAAAGCTCAAAGGGCTCACATAGTGCTGGAACTTTTAACAACGCAACGACAGCAGCAATTGCCACCAGTACAACCCAAAGCAAGCCGTATGGCAGGGATGGCTTGTTACCGACTCTTTGAGCAGAAGCCTGGTTGCTATTGCTAGGTGGACTTGATGGTGCTGGGAAGGGATCAACAAGGGTTGCAGGTAACTCCTCGGATGGCTGGCTCAACACCTTTGGGAACGATGGTTCTGGTGCTGCTTTGTCTTTAAAGGGCATCTGAGGGTCAGATGCTGGCGTTGATTGAGAGGCTGGATTGTTAGCACCCAAGTAACCATCAAGGAAATTGGCAATGCGTGTGATTTGAGCTGGAGCCAATAGTTCTTTGGCGTTGACCAGCAAGGCATCGCGCTGGGGCAACAAAACTTCTGCTGGCTGTGTGTTGAGAAAGCCAAGGAATGTTGGTTGCGATGCCAGAAGACGAATAGAAGGAAGCAGGGAGATATCAGCTCCCATAAGGTCTTGCAGCAGATTTAAGGCCGTTTTCAGCTCAACTGGTCGTCGAGTCTTTAAAAGCTGGGCAAAGCGCTGGCCAAGCTGTTGATCAGAAGCCTGCGTCGACATGCATCACCAGCGATGTTGTTCTTGTGAGCGATAATAGTCAACATACCAGGAGACTTTTTCTATCTGATCAGATCAACAGTCCAGATTCACCAATCGATCAATCGAAGGATTTGGACGACTTCTCATTCAATAGCCAATTGTCAAGCAGTTGGTTGAATTGATAGCACACCAATCATCGCTGATTAATCTCATGACCAGATCGACTATTAACACCATTAATCAATTGCTTTGGAAAGGATGCTGGAAATCTTCTCTAACCCTTCTCGTTGGCCTCGCTCCATTCTGTCAACAAGCAAATGCTCAGAGCTATACAGCCGTTGGAGTGGCTAGGGCAAGCGAAGGTTTAATCAAGGTCTACGACCCAATGGTTAGAGATGTAACCCTTGTTGTCCCTGCTCCAGCAGGAACTCCAACAGCCTGCAAAGAAGAAAAAAAGAGTACAAATAGCGACTGGGAAGCTTTTTACTGTCGTTTAGATCGGAAGATATTGATTTCACAAAAAAATCTTAGTCTCATCGAACAAAGATATGGCCTAGCTGCAATCGCAACACTGGTTGCCCATGAGTTTGCCCATGGCAGGCAGCATGCTATCGCTGGCTTTATGAGTGATGCAGTTTGGTCAGTCGTGTTTGATGAGCTGCAAGCCGATTGTATTGCAGGTGTTTATATGCGCCGGGCTACACCAATTACACTTTCTGAAAAGCAAATTGCTAAATCAAGGGATTTCCTGGAAAGCATTGGTGATTATTCAGTGCAGGAGAGGTCTTGGCATGGAACACCTGGCATGCGGGGAGCTGTTTTCCAGTTCGGTTACAACAAGGGAAGCCTCAATGCATGTTGGGCATCGAATCAACGCAATTGGCGAAAGACCCTCGATGATGTTCCCGATCAAGTTGATAGGGCTATTGAAAATGCCCCTGCCACGATTGATAACTTGATTGATCGCGGCCAGAAGTTGCTGGAAGGACTCTGAATACAAAAAGATGAGTGTTGTTCTTTTTTGTCGTTGTCGCAACGAGGAGACCAACGTCTCTTTGCCTGTTGGTGCATTGAGCATCGGTCGTTCGCCTGATGCAGACATCAGCTTGCCCAAGGATTGGACCTTGCTTTCGGCTCTACATCTGAGCTTGCAGGTCAACAGTGATGGAAGCCTGGCGGTTCGTGATGGGGTTGCTGGCAAGCCGAGTACCAATGGAACTCAGCTCAACTGCGGTTATCTCCCTGCAGATCGTTGGACACGCTTGCGTCTTGGTGATGAGCTGCAAATTGGCAGTCAAATCAAAGATTCAGTGCGACTGGCTGTTCTTTCAGATGCCCCTCACACCAGTCAAGGTTCATCAGCTGATCAGCAGCGTCAATGGCAGTTAGAGGGCAGAAGCCTGACGATGGGCCGTGGCCTGGACTGTGACGTCAAATTGAGCGGCCCAACGATATCGAGATTGCATTGCTCGATTAATCGCTCTGGCAATGACGTCGTTCTGCTTGATCAAAGCCGTAACGGCATCTTTGTGAATGATCGGCCGGTCAATCGCCAAATGCGATTAAGGGATGGCGATCAGATCAAGGTTGGAACCACAGTCTTTGTATGGAGTAACCCTTGGCTAAGTCGCCAAACCAGCGGCAAAAGCTATCGAATTGATGTGCGCGATCTTTGGCTCAAGGGTCGAATCAGTGGCAGCAACCTTTCCATTGAACCCGGGCAGCTTGTTGCCTTTGTTGGCGGCAGTGGAACAGGTAAATCAAGCCTGCTAACCACAATCGTGGGCCAGAACCTTGACTATCAAGGCCAGATTTTGGTCAACGGCAACGAGTTGCGGGAGACCTATGGCGCCATCAAGCAGGAAATTGGCTTCGTTCCACAAGACGACATTGTTCACCTTGATCTCACTGTGGAAGAGGTTTTGCGCTATTCAGCGCGACTGAAGCTTCCGGATGTGGAAGAGCAACGCGCAGCAGTTGAACGTGTGTTGGCTGAATTGGAAATCAGCCATCGCCGTAAGGCATTGGTGCGTGAACTGAGCGGTGGGCAACGCAAGCGGGTGAGTATCGGCGTCGAGTTGATTGCCGATCCGCGGATCCTGTTTCTTGATGAGCCCACATCTGGCCTCGATCCTGGGCTTGACAAACGGATGATGGAATTACTGAGAAGCCTTGCTGACTCGGGGCGAACGGTGGCATTGGTGACACATGCGACCAACAACGTGATGCTTTGTGATCAGGTTGTTTTCCTGGGCCGTGGAGGCCACCTTTGCTATGCCGGCCCGCCTAGCCAGTGTCTTGATCATTTCAAGTTGAGCGGCGATTTTTCTGATATCTATCAATACCTAGAGCGCAGTGAACAAGAGATTGCCGCAATAGCTGATAGCTATCGAGCAGAGAGCTTAAAAGTCTTGCCGAACATTTCCAATCGATCTCGTTCTACGTCACGATCAATCGAAAGCAAACGAGCAGGACGATTTGGACTTGCTATTCAACAGTTCCGCACACTGCTCTCTCGCGATGCAATCCTTACTTTTAGAGATAGCACCTCACTGGTTCTTAATGCAATTACAGCACCTTTGGCAGTTCTGATGATTGCTTTTGCTGCAAGTAACAGGCAGATATTCTCAAACCTAGATGCCATTGACGCCAGGACATATCCCGATGCATTGAGAGTCCTCTTTGTAATTATTTGCGCCACGATCTGGGTTGGACTTTCGACATCGCTTCAGTCGCTTGTAAAAGAACGAGGAATATTCCTGCGGGAGCGTTCATTCAATCTGCTTCCGGAGTCTTACCTAAGTGCAAAAATCATTGTGATGGTGTTGCAGGCCATTGTTCAGTCCCTATTGATTCTGGCCGCTGTCAAGATCTTCTTTGATTCTCCAGATACAACATTCCTCAACTGGCCATGGTCAATCGCCTTGGTTTGCTTTACAACTCTGGTTACGATTGGATCGCAGGCCTTGATGACATCGAGCCTAGTTAAGAACAGTCAGCAAGCCAGCAGCATCGCCCCATTGCTATTAATACCTCAGCTCATCTTTGGTGGGGTTTTGTTTACACTCAGCAAAACTGCTGATGATATTTACCCATTAATAACAAGCCGCTGGGCGATGAAAGCTATGGGAATTTACTCTGATATCACTGAGTTGATTCCAGGTGGTCAGGCTGGGTTAGACATGGTTCCTGGCGCCAGTGCCTACGAAGCAACTTTAAGTAATTTGCATGCCTCATTCATGCTCATGGCTATTCAGTGTGCTGCTTTTTTACTGCTAACATTGGGCTCTCTACTGTTTTTAAAACACAATCGCTAAGCCAAGATTGGCAACCCTTATCTCAGATCATGGGGAGCTAAGAGCTAGATGACAATCAACTCTCTCGTCGTTTACACAAGCACCTAGCATGATGCCACCAATGAAGAGAAAAACAGCTCTCCATTCTGCTTTGATAGCAATCTTGGCTACATCTGGTTTGGCGTTGCCTGTGCAGGCTGGTCTTTTATCGCCACTGTTCTGGTTGGGTCGTCCACGATTAGAGAGACGCCTGGCCAAAAGATGCGTGGAACTTACTGCTGGAGATAATGATGCTCTTAGAGAGACAATGAAGCCAGCCTGCAAGGAATTTGCCAAGCCAGTGGCGAAATGTCTGATCAAACAGACGGAAGCCTCTGGCAGGGCCTTTGGCGTCATTGTCGAGATATTACGTGGTGAATTTGGTGATGACAGTGAGATTGTTGTCAAGTTGTGCAGCGCTTCTATTCTCGACTTGCCTGCTAATACATTTATAGATATTCCATTAACCGATATCTTGGATCAATGGAAAACAAATCCTGATAAGAGCAACTTGAAAGGGATAAAAATATTGGACTTGGATGAGTTTTTAGGAAGCAGCAGCCAATCTAATTAGCCCAGAAATTGAAGGTGCTCTGCAGCAAGTCATCCTGCATTGATGCCGATCGATCGTTGTCGGGCAGTGGTTGAAGCCTTTCTACTGCCAGCAAATCCCCCATTTAGGGGATGAAAGCTGCCTTGTTTTGTTGGGATAATCAGAGCAACGAATTGACCAAGACCCATGAATAGCCTTGTGAAGAGTCTTTCCTCTGTTGCTGCTTGTTCCCTGATGGGAGCGGGCGCGTTTATTGGCGTTGACTCCCTTGTTCCAAAAACGGTCAACGCTGCAGGCGCCAGTAGCTTCTACTGCGGCCAAGCCTCTGGCGCTCCAACAACCCTTGCTAAGACAGCAAGCGGCAAGAGCGTTCCTGTTATCCGTTGGACCAGCTCAACGTTTAATGCTGCTGGTTGGTCTCAACAGAAGCGCTGCCAGGCTGTATCAGAGCGCTTTGAGCTCTATCGCAAGCAAGGCCGTCTGCAGTATCTGACGACTGGTCGGATGAATGGTCAAGCAATCATCTGCACAGCCGCGAGCAACGGTGGTGCCTGTGAAGGTCTGCTGTACACGCTCAAGCCAGGACAAAACCCAAGCAAGACCCTTGCTGATCTCCTTGATGTAAGGACAAAGGCGAAAGGACCATTGAATGAAACGACCGGTCGCCTGTACATCAAAATGAGTGATGTGCTGGATGCGAAAGCTGGCATAAGCCCATCAGCAGCTACGACTGAACCACTTTGGTGAACCCGCGCAGAGCAAAAGCAGTCGCACTCATATGCGGCATTGCTACAGCGGCAACCTTTGGATTAACGATCTCTAGCCACGCCTTTGAGAATCCGCGTCAGGCCAGCACGGTGCGGATCCGTAGCGGAGAGCAACACGGCTCTGGTGTGATTATCAAAGAAAGCGAAGCTGGCTATTGGGTGGTCACCAATCAGCATGTTCTCGAGAAGAGAGAGTGGCACTGCATCGAAAGCACTAGTGGAGGTCGTTATCAGGGGGTTGTGATTCCTTTGGCGAACAACAATGACGACCTGGACCTGGCTCTGTTGTGGTTTAACGCTGGAGAAGAGAAGGAGAAGGTGGTAACACTTGCTTCCGATGAAGGAGGCCTTGGCGAGCCAATCAGGCTTGTGATCGCTACGGGGTACCCGGCGACTCAGGAGTACGTCGAACGTGCAGGCCTAACGATTCCTTTGCTAAGCGAGCCACTGGAAGGTGGCTACACACTCACCTACACAAGCGAAATAGATAAAGGTATGAGTGGCGGTGGGATTTTTGATGACAACGATCGATTGATTGGCATTAATGCTGCCCATCAGGAACCACTGTGGGATGCCAATCGAAAGTACCAATCCGGCAAGCCTGTGACAGCAAAACTCAATAAGCAGCTGGATCTGGTGGCACTAGGCCTATCGCTTCAGCAAATCAAAGAAGCAATAGGAAGCGTCGTTGAGACGTTCAAAGAATCGATAGCCACAGAAGACGTTGATAGAACTTGTTCCGATCAAGGCACGCGAGTTCCATAAACCTTTGAGTTGACTATGGGTAAGGCCCTTCTCGTTCTCCTGATTGCTCTTTGGCCAGTTGCTTCCAATGCAGCAGTAGTGATCTCAGTTGGGGATGGAGATACCCTCACCGTTATTGAAGGCAACCGAAGAATCAAAGTTCGTCTTGCCTGCATTGATGCACCAGAAACCTCGCAATTGCCCTACGGCATAACAGCACGCCAAGCACTGAAGAGTCTCCTACCAGTTGGGACGGATGTAAGCCTGCGAGTTAAGGCGACTGATCGTTATGGCAGAACTGTTGCGGAAGTCATTCGTAGTGTCAGCAACATCAATCAATCGTTGGTGTCATCGGGGAATGCCTTTGTTTATTAGCAGTACATCGGAGGGTGTGATCGCCAGGCCTACGCTCGCCTAGAGAGCAAGGCTCGATTAACTGGTATTGGGTTTTGGTCTGTTCCTGGTGGAATCCAGCGTCCATGGAACTACAGGCAAAGCAAGCAGAGCAACAGCAAGAGAAAGCGTTATCGCTGTAAAGACATCAGCTCATGGAGTGCAGCGCAGGAACTGCTCAGGCAAGGCCACACTTATCTTGATCGGGATAATGATGGTGAAGCATGCGAGTCACTTAGATAGGCAAAACGAAACTAAAAGGCTTTTCTCAGGTTAGGTAGGTGGGTCTTGTCAGGCCTGATGGAATTGTTGCAGCTTTATTTGCTCATCGCATATTGCTGCACTTCTTTGCCTAATTAAAAACACATTCTTTGTATTTCAGGCGGTATTTTTGCACCTAGAGATAATGCTCTCCTGATATCAGCACATGCTCCTTGCATGTCGCCAGACATACCCTTGGCAGCACCACGGTTGTTGTAGGCACGGGCATACTGCGGATTAATCTCTATTGCCTTGCTGAAATCAGCAATTGCTCCTTGATAATCTCCTGACTTTCCCTTGACATTACCACGACCAACATAAGCATTGGCATACTGCGGATTAATTGCGATTGCCTTGTTGAAATCAGCAATTGCTCCTTGATAATCCTTTAAATCACTCTTGGCATTACCACGGTTGGTGTAGGCAGTGTCATACTGCGGATTAATTGCGATTGCCTTGTTGTAATCAGCAATTGCTCCTTGATAATCTCCTAATTGCTCCTTGGGATAACCACGGTTGGTGTAGGCAATGAAATACTGCGGATCAATTGCGATTGCCTTGCTGTAATCAGCAATTGCTCCTTTATTATCGCCTAAAAGAACCTTCGCAA
>NZ_JNBA01000005.1 GCF_000760295.1 Prochlorococcus sp. MIT 0701 | reverse complement strand
CGCAGTAGAAGCAAGCTGACTTCTGGCCCCTGCTCCAACAGTCTCAAAAAATCGTGGGCTCATCGTCTGGTGCGACAAAGTTTATTTGTGCGTCAAACCAGTCGATACTCCTCTGCATCGTCCTAGGTGCCCTGAACGGAGTTTTTACAGCCACACACCTGGACAAATGGCCCCAGGTGCCAATCCTCAGAAGCTTCGCTTAATCACTAAACGACATTAAAAACCGACCTCCCCTTTTTTAGAGGGGGGTCTGTTTTTTTATGCATAGAGGGAGCTTTTGTCTTATGCCATGACGTTGCAAGGGTTTCAAATGTGAATTGACATGGCCGGTACCTTTGTTAATCACTCATTTAAATTGGATTCAAAATCTCAATTTGGATAGATGGCTCTACCCATTTAGTTTTGGGATTAATGACTTGCAAGAGCTGAGCACCAATTTGCATGATCAACACCATGATTCATGTCTTCTACCAACTTGGCTTTTATTCACATGTATTGAGTAAAATATTGCGAGGGCCTACTTGCATATCTCGACTCTGAGTTGGCCGTTGTTGCTCTACTTCATAAGTGCGTTGGCAAGTATCAATCAAATTTGCAACGAATTTGATTGAATGTGGTGGTGGTATTGGGCTACAAGGTGTGGAGTGATCCTGCCCAGTTGAGGAAGAATGCGAGCGCAAAGCCAGTTAAAAGGCCAATCGCCCAGCCCAGTCAGAGCATCTGGCAGTTTCTCAACCGAAAGTGTTGCTGAATTTCTATTGCGGCTCTTCTGTCTAGGGCGATTAGATTCAGCAATCAGACCTACCAGTGATACTCCTTGTGTGGATTTGGTTTGTGTGCAAAACCCTAGAGTGGTTTTGTTCAACGTGATCCACTGTGAATGAATCCAGTCACATTCACTGATCGCTTTATCAACGCATTGGTTGGGGTTGGTCGTCTTTTCCAGAGGGGAGAGCGCTAAAACATCTCAACGCGCATTGCTAGGAGGATGTCAATTGCAACTTGAGGACTTCAATCACCACAAGTGATGCTAGGCTCGCCATTGCAAATCTCCCGTGCAATATCTCGACTTGGCTCAATCGGGCGAAAGTCATGATGGAAAACTCCCATAACGATCAAAGAGAAGAGCCGTCGATGTAGAAAGTCGGCGACACATCTTTATTACATAAAGACAGGCCTCTCAAGCTGCGTCAATAGGTCAATGCACTGGACAACTAGTTTGATCGGGCGTTGACCCAGTGCAGCAACGCATTAAAAGTATTCAACACCAACGTGCTTGAGCTCGATCTGGCTGGCAACCTTAATTTCATTCGTCTCAACCGACTTCTTTTTGCAAGATTGCGCATATCCTGCAATCAAAAGGTGGGGGTCTGAAGAGGTTGTGTACTCCTGACTCCTGACTCGCTAGTCTCTTGATATAATCAACCAATCCCAAATCTACGTAGAATTCGAACGAGATCCACATAGGTGTGTTTCTTGATAAGTTCCAATGAATAGAGAGCTTTGAGAAAAGAACAGAGCCGAACCAAGCCAGAACTAGAGAATGCGATTAATATTGGCCAGTCAATTCAGACGATAAATATATAGCTTGTTGAAAGCTAGGCCAAGAAAGATGGCCTGGAAAGGATATCTTGTTAGATGTAAATGTTTGCACAAGAAGAGTAGGTATTTCAAGTGAGTTTTCGTCAACTGCCTGGCATGACTAATTGCATTCTCCTATAAATAAAAAATCAAATAATTACTGTCGAGCTGAACTGATTGGATGAAATTATCAATTCTTGGCGATTTATTTGCATATGATTCTATATTATGATCTATTTGATTCTTAGTATCCGTTCTTTCGAGAGTTCATATTCTTCTTTGCTGATTAAGCCTTGTTCATATAGCCGCTTTAGCTCTTCCAGCTTTTGAAAAGGCCGCTTGGCTCCAGTTGCAAAGAGCCACAATCGCACTAAATATTTTTCCGACCGCTTTAGGAAAAGAGTTTCTGCTTTCTTATTCTTTGGTATTTTTGGTTTGGCGATGCTGTCGTCGAGAACCCAGTCTTTTACTGTTAGATTTAGACGAATCATTGAGGGATGCCATGGTCTACGCAACTCTCCTTTAGTAATTCCATGTCGCATGAGAATTGACATTGCTTCTCGTTTGGCTTGACGGATCCCCGATTTGTACAGGAACGGTCCAGCAACATATGTAGTCACATAGAAGACTACTTTCCATTGCTCTGAGGAAGGCCCTTGGCCCGAGACTCCGAAAGTATTTATAAATGCTCCAATGATTATGCATATAAGCGCTGTTCCAGCGATCCTATGAATTATTGGGGTGATCGATCTTCTGGATATGGCGTAATATACATCTACAAGAGGAACCCAAGCTGATGACAATGCATAACCCCAGCCAGTGTCTTGTTGACGCCTTCTGAACGCTAGGATTTTTCTTTGTGAGATCTGATGTACCATTAATCCTACTCAGAGACTATTTAATAGCAAAATATCTTTCTTGTGCTTCTACATAGTGAAGCGAGTCAAGAATAGTAGAATAGGAAGTAGATGCTGAATTGCAGTTACTGTTATTCATAAGGGCGTACCTTTTAACTCTTTGCTCAATTGTTAGCCGATCACTCCGGAATCCTTTGGATGGCCAATAAGTTTCTTGCTGCATGCACATATGCGAGCAGACTATTATTGAGAAATCGAAATCAACGCTCTTGTAGATGTAGTCTATTGCCGCAGTCTTAGATGATGTTCTCATTAATATATTCCCTCCTCCAGTAGTCGGACAAAATTAGCCCTCTTTAGGGACGAATAGCATTTCAACTTCTGAAACTAGTGCAGAAAAAAGTGACCTCGATTTGCCTCTTAAACTTTTACAGTGTGCAGCAATAAGTCATTTTGTTAGAGGGTTTAGATTTTATTCATCTGTTACCTGCGAATTTGTTCCTTGCTTGCCTCATGCAACGTTTTGCGCTTGTAGCCTGAATGATTCATGAAATAGTGAGATAATTTACGTGGCTTGTGTATCCCTTGGCCAATGCACGTGCTTGACCGCGATATTTTGTTGCCCTCTTATGATGTCTTAGTAATTGGTGCTGGGATTGGTGGACTAACTGCAGGTGCACTTCTTGCTAAACGTGGTTACAGAGTTTTGGTAGTAGAGCAGCATTATCTTCCTGGTGGATGCGCGAGTATCTTTCGCCGTCAAGGGTTTACATTTGATGTCGGAGCTTCTCTCTTTTTTGGGTTTGGAGAAAAAGGCTACAACCCACATCAATTTGTCATGAATGAGCTGGAGGAAGACATTACTCTTGTGCCGATGGATGAAACCTTCACTATCCATCTAGATCAGACAACTAAAGTCTCCATGTATACACAACGCGAAAAGTTTTGGGATGAAATGTGTTCTTGCTTTCCGCACCAATCAGAACAAATTAAGGCATTATTAAGGGAATTCGAATCTTTTTATCATGACTCATTGGATAGCTATGGTGGTCAGTTTTTTGCACCAGCGGAAACGCCACCACAACATGGCATCAATTTGATGCTTACGCGACCGTTCTATTTAGCAAGGTTGCTCAATTATCTCCTTTCAACTCAAGAGCAACTATTTCGTCGCTTTACGCGTGATCCGCAGATTCTCAAACTATTTACACTTTTAAATCAAAATATGACCACTTGTGGATTGGATCAGACTCCTGCCATCGCTGGCCCAATGATCCACGTGGAATCTTACACAGGTGGTTGCTATTATGCTCAAGGTTCACCACAGACTCTGGCGAATAAACTAGAAAAGGCTATTCATAAGTATGGTGGGCAAATATTATATCGCAATCGCATTGACAAAATCTTAATTGAGAAGGGACATGCGATTGGCTGTCAGCTTGAGAGTGGTCTTAAGATTAAAGCCCATACCGTAATTTCAAACACAACGATTTGGAATCTCTATGGTAAGTTGATCGATCCCCAGCATATATCTCGCAGAAAAAGAAAGTGGGCTAAGAAATTTAGGCCAAGTTATAGTGTATTTGGTGTTTATCTTGGTGTTAAGGCAGAAGCTGTCCCTCCAACGATTAAGCCTACACAAATACTGCCCTATAACGACGAAGGTTCTTCAAGTTATCTGACAGTCTATGTCACGTCGATGTTGGACCCTGAAGCTTCTCCGCCAGGAACCCATACACTCTGCATATTTCTACCGGAATCTACGCCAGAGATCACACAGCCAACAGATGGTAAAGATAAATATCATACCCGTACATATAGAGATCAAAAGCAGAAAAAAGCATCCGCAATTATTGATTACTTAGAACAGAACTATTTCCCAGAACTTAAAAAACATATCTTGGTTCAGGAAATAGCTACTCCACAGACGATTCAGCGCTATACCCTTAAAAGTCATGGCTCTATTGGTGGACCGCAGGTGAATATGAGCCAAAGCTATATGAGTCGGCTGGCCGCTCGCAGTGATTGGCAAGGGCTTTATTGTGTTGGGGATTCCACCAGTCAAGGGATCGGCGTAGTGTCTGTGACTGTGTCCGCAATCAGTGCAGTCAATGCCATTTTAAAGGATCTCCACCAACCTCAATATCAGCCATTAAAGCAATATCCTCAAAATCATGTGCATTTTGCTAAAACCTCTCTATCTCAAAAACCACAATCTACCGATCTGATTACAGACCATCAGATGACAAAAACTGTGGAAGTTGAGCCGCGAACTTGTCTATCTCCCCGCTGCGTTCGGGCTGGTCCAGATACCACTCATCAAGCCCAAATTGCTCGTCTTGTTGAAGCTGGCAATTGGCTCGGAGCTGCCCAGTCATTACGTGACGTTAATCCACTTTCAGAAATAACCTCTTACCTTTCTCAATCAGACGATTTTTGTGGTCCTTCTTGTTCGCAATTGTTATGTCCTGAAGCTTCTATTCCCATTAAGTCATTAAATCGCTATGTATGCGAGCAAGTCCCCAATTGCATACCAGAGGTGGCTCCTGACAATGGTAAGCGAATTTCTATTGTTGGGGCTGGGCCTGCTGGTTTAACATGCGCACACTATTTGGCGCGTTTAGGCTACCAAATAGATATCTACGAGAAAAATAGCGAATCTGGTGGGATGTTGAAGTGGATTACTCTGGCATCAAGGATTCCTCCGTCAGTATTACCGCGTGAAATATCAAATCTATTATTGCCTTCTATTCGGATTTATTTTGATCAATCTTTAGGTCAAGATATTACAATTGCCGAGCTTAGACTTCAATATGATGCAATCTTTTTAGCCTGTGGTCTAGGAGAGAAGCAAATTCAGTCTAATGATATCGATCATGATTTTAACTTGATTCATGGTCTGAAGTTTTTAGACCAATTTGCTCATGAGCCAACTATTGTTAGAGAGAAGACCTTGACAATAGTTGGTGCTACCTACCTTGCTACTGACATCTCAAAGTTGGCAATTCGAAACGGTGCAAATAAGGTTCATCTGATTGACGAGCAGGCTCAACTTCAATCCAAATCTCAGGCTAAGCGTTTAAATGAAATGCAAGAACTTGGAATTGAGATCCACTCCAGAATAGATCCAATAGCCTTCTCTGAACTCTGTAGTTCTTCTCATCAAGTGATTATGGCAGGTTTTGAGCAATACCGTATTGAGTCTGAATTAAGGGACCATCTAAGTACAAGCCTTGTTGTTGACATTGACGCCTTGGTTGACTTAGAAACACTACAGGTTCAGGGTCAGGCCAATGTATTCGCCGGTGGAGATATCATTAGAGGCTCCAGTAGCATTCAAGAAGCAATTAGAGACGGACGCAAGGCAGCAGTAGAAATCAATCATGCCTTAATGAAGAATCAATCTTGATTCTCCGAATAGAGATTTCACACTTGAATTCATAGTACTATTAAAAATGGAGTATATTGGTGAGGTCAATAAATATGAACCGATGCTTTGGTTTGAATAATTTTTTGCGATCTTTAGAATAACTCTATTCTAGCCACCAGTATGAGCTTTATTAGTGTAATGATGCTTGAAGGCCAAGATGACTTTCGCCGAGCTGAGCAGCAATCATTTCAGTGGCGCATACGGATTGATTCAGAGATTGATTTGGATGTAGAGCTCAAGCAGGGAGCAGAAGAAGAGCCTGATCATCGTATATCTTTTCTCATTCCCAAGGGTTCAAGAATTTTAAAACTTATTGTTGATAATGGTCAGATTATAAAGAAGATTTATCAAACGCCGAATGGAGAGAAAATCTCCGTGAAATGCTGAACGTTTTCTAATACTCTTTCTGCCAACCATCTTTCCATAATTAATGTATGTATAGGATCATTCTCCTTCATGGTTGAAGAGAAAGGGTGACTTGCCTAAAATCTTCTTTTGCCAGGCTAATTAATATGACAAATCATTCTTCGAAGTGTCTCTTGCTGCTCGAGAGTGTCTCTGGAGGAAGTGTAGAAACAATTATCTGATATTGCTTGCAACAGTTTTGTCATATAAACTATAAGATGAATGCTTCGCTAAAGTGATTCTTCAGAATAGACGGAGTATACCTTAGTTATTAGTATGAAGGTACTGAACCTTTCGCCATGTGAGGCGGCTTTGATTCCTAGATAACACTAAACACTTTATGGATGTTCATGTGCTGACTGACAAAGGCTTGATCTTCTACTCAATCAGCCTAGGCCTTGAACTGTGAATAAGCCATTGTTAGCTCAATAAAAAGCACTTAAGGCGGGTTTTGGAAAGCGACTGAGCCCACACAGCAGTACACGCCCTTAGAAGAACCGCCTAACTGGCTTATTTTCTCTTCCGCAGCCGTTCTGGAATAAGATGAACATGAGGGCACTACCCATGATTCATCTCACTCAACTTTCAACAGCTCTGATAGTCACGCTTGGCATGGTCTTCATGTCAAAGGTGGTCATGACACTTGTTGCTGACTTCGCTTTGCTTTCAAGCCTGAAGAGCCTGATGGTCTTGATGGTGAGAGGCAGCTATGCGATAGGCCGCACCTTTGGCATCTTCTACTGGCGATACCTGCATAGCCCGCTCCGTCTGTTTCTGATCCAGCTCCTGGCGCTTATGGTCACACTAGTCATCCTTGCCTTCGATGCTTGCAGGCATATCTGGCAGTATCGCCTTAAGGTAAGTCCACCATCAGTTGCCCGATTCACTCCAGCTCATTAAATGCAGAGCCAGGTTATGGCTGACGACTTAGACGTCCAAGGATCTTCAGTAAACCTTGCTTTCTACCTGATAGTAGCTTCAAGTATTTTACGTAAGTTTTTTATGCATAGGCAGAAACCACAGCTTATGGTTTGTTTTGCATGCTTGAACAAGGGGGATAGCCTCCAATACAAAACCTCTGCGTAGATCCGCTCCACCAGAAATGCGCTTAGTGCAGCTTAGTGATCCTCATCTTGTTGCCTTTAATCATCGATTGGTACGAGGTCAAAACCCGCTTTTAAATTTGCAGTTTGCGTTGCAACAGGGAGCGTCTCATTCCCCGGATCTGCTTTTGATTACTGGTGATCTTTGTCATGATGAGAGCTGGTGTGGGTATGTTTTATTGCGTCATGAATTGCAGAATCTGGCTCCATCAATAAAGGTTGCTGTTCTTCCTGGCAACCATGACAACCCTTTGTTCATCAAGGCGGCTCTTGGACGCCATGCCTTTACAGCCCCAGCAGATTTGAATGTTGATGGTGTTCGTCTGATTCTTCTTAGTAGCCATGTCTCAGGTCGAACAGCAGGTCAACTTGGTGAATCACAGCTGCAATGGCTCGATTCGCGCTTGTCAGATATTGAGCAATTTGGCAGGCCATTAGTGGTGGCGTTGCATCATCCACCCTTGCCGATTGGCTCTTCCTGGTTGGATGCCATTGGTCTAGTGGAGGGTGAGGCGTTGATCAAGCTACTCACTCCTGTACAAGAGTTAAGGGCTGTGGTATTTGGTCATATCCATCAGCACTGGCAAGGGGTATTACCTGGGCGTACAGATGTGTTGGTGCTTGGCTGTCCTTCCACTCTTTGCAGTTTTAAGGCTGTACAACCATGCTTTCTGGGTCGAGAAGATGAACCTGGTGGGCGTTTGATTGAGTTGGATGAAAGCGGAAACCTTTTTGAAAAGCTTCTGCGATGGTCATATCCCGATCTTGATCAGGGTGATGTTGGTCGATAACCAGACCAGATTCGATGCCCTTCTATTTTGACTTGATTTATATCTTTCCAAGACATCAAATAATCCTCAACTTATCATATGTTTATCGCTGAAGGGATTAAACTTGTGATCTATGGGCCCTATCGGCCAACCCAAGTGCTTGTCTATATGCTCTAACTCATGCAAAAAGAAACTTGCTTAAGTGAAAGTGAGCTGTGGCTGAAGGTTTTTTAACAAGCGTGCCTGACGGCTTGCCGTCAGACTGTATATCAATGATTGAAACTCTATCTTCTGCTCTCTTAAAATGGGATGCCCAGCTTTCTCTTTTTAGTGTTGCCCAGTCTGATTTGCATTATATGTACCAGAGTTTGGAAGATTAATTTGCCAAGCAGCGTAAACTCAACACGTTGCACCCTCAAAAAGAATCACTCTTAAGCACTCTTTAGCAATGTTGCCACCCTTACCCCTTAGGCATTGCAGATTTTAACTACTTTTAAAGGGAAGCATTTTATTTGAACCTGTGAGCTTTTTGCATCTTGCGATATGCCTGTGTTTTTCGCTTGTTCAATTACGAAAGATAATGTTATGTATTTAGACGATGATGCTCAGGCACCCCAAGAGTTAAGTTCGCTAGATTGATGCGATTAGTAGTCATGAACGCAAGCATATGCGGGAGCAGTCTTAACAAATAATTTTTCCCTAGGCGGTTTATTTAATTTTCAAAATCCTGATGAAGATTAGAGCTACTCTTTGCTTAATTCCATTGATAGTATTGCGCAAAGCATTTTAATCTG
The DNA here is from genome assembly GCF_000760295.1 of Prochlorococcus sp. MIT 0701. Classification (GTDB taxonomy): domain Bacteria; phylum Cyanobacteriota; class Cyanobacteriia; order PCC-6307; family Cyanobiaceae; genus Prochlorococcus. The sequence continues at coordinate 19,579 of NZ_JNBA01000005.1, read as the reverse complement.
AGCATGGATCAATAGCAGCCAACTCCATTGTAGATTTGGCTAGATGAGCAATTGCTTCGTCATTTTCAATGATCTCCATGTGGCCAACATCAGGTAATACACGCATCTCACATGCTGGATTACTCGTCCATCTCATAGGGGCTTCATTCATCCATTTACTATCACCACCGTCTCCATCTGCTTGTATCTGATTAGGACTTTCACTATTTAAAAATCCTGCACAACTTGGTTTTACGCATTGGCCATCATGATGGGAAATTGATTGGTAATCAAACCCAATCGTAGTTGGTATCCCATTGCCATAAATAAAACGACTCCTGATAGGTAGAGGCAGATGATCTATCTCCCCTTTGCGAAACCAATTTTGATTGCTTAAAGCATAGTAGTCTGTTGCACGTAACATTGATATCGCCCCTACATCTTTGAGTAATTGACGTGTATCCTTTGCAAGGTATTCTTTAGCCCCGTTCCTGTAGAGTACATTGTTTGCGTATACACTTGGTTGTAGATCTAAGGCAAGTTCGCCAGCCCAGCTCATATCCGAGGGTGATGATGATCTGCTTTCCCCATCCCAGCTCCATTGTTTCTGAAATGCCCAACGTAGGCAATCACTGCAGCCCGAGAACTGACCTGCAAATGCAAAGAAGAGCTGTATATGATTTCTTATCCAATCCTTTTCAATGGTGCGTAATGCATGGTATGCCATCAAGCAACCTTGACTATGACAAGCAAGAATGACTTTTTTACCATTGGTGTGTTTATAGACTCTCTCAACCAGCTTGATTAGATTTGGCCGGAAACTATTGGCCCCTGGTGGGTATCTATAGTCATAAGGAAGACAAAATAGATCTCGATTTGATATCCAGCCATACGTCTGCAATTTTCTTGCCATTTTCGAGTAGCGAGGACACTCGGATTCAATGTCAATACCAACCGAAATTGGGTTAATATTGACCGTTTTATTGTTACTTACTTGTCCATTACTTCCGATATTGAGTTTCAGCCAGTCTCGTACCTTTGTTTTGTCTCTCTTCTTTAGGCCGCTAAGAATTGCATAATCAAGAGCATTTTTTGCTGGTGCTGGAAGGCTATTTTTTTGTATAAACGCAGGTAAAAGAAAATTAAACTTCTCGGAGGCCCCATCTCTTTTATTAACCTGAATGCGAAGAGCACTCATCCCATACCCTGGAGCAAATATTAAGGGAGGTATATTCTCTTTGGCCATTGTTCTTGAGTTATGGCTGTATGTAAAAACTGCTGCGAGCAGGATCATTCCTCCAGCCTTGAGCATCATCATGATGATCTTATTTTAAGGAAAATCTTGGTTTTGGGTTTCTCAGTGTGGCTATCAGTCCTGCTTTGGCAGGTTGTAGACATAATTATCAATCGATTCATGCAAGAGAAGATCAAAGCTAATCTTTTATCAACGCTTCCATCTTATCAAAGAAAAATTGCTGTCTGGTATCTTTTATGTTTGCGATTCTATTTGAATGGTTTAGAAAAAAGATCTTTGGAAATACGTTCGATGTCGGTCAAGTTTGCATTAGCTCTGAGAGGCTTGACCATGCCCATCAATAGCCTTTTATTTGACAGAGGTCTTGCCTTGCAACAACTTATTCTTGATGAATATAATATAAACAAAAGTTTTTCTTTTAAGTGTTGTTCAAGTTAGTCATCTTTGACAAGGCTATTTGTTTTGATTAATGATTATGCCAATCGTCCATCTATCTGCCTGCGGGAATAAATCGCTCTGAGATTCCAGAGCAATCAAGGCTGGTATATGTATCCACTCCAGTTTTGGAATTTTTACCTTTGGCTCTTGCACAGAGAGCTTTTTGTTCTTGTCTGTCCAGCATGGCGTTAGTGAAATCTGCTCCATCTATTAAAGCTCCGGCGAATTCACTTTTCCTTAGATTTGCGTTTCGTAGGATACTTTCTGAGAGGTCTGCGTTGTCAAAGCGAGTGGCGTATGCCAGGACATCCTCTAAGTTTGCACCGTGAAGATTGGCATTCTTCAGAGTCGTTACGCTGAATGTAGATCCACGCAGATCAGCCTCGCTTAAATCAAAGCCAGCAAGATCATACTTCACAAATTCTGCTGTTAAGGGTTTGCCATCTTCAATTGGCTCGAGAAATGGATACTTTTTGCTTAGAGCCTCTAGGTTCTTCCTATTCTCTAGCATCGATGGATCAGCTCCGCCCTGGTCATTTTCCCACATACTTGGATAAGTGGCATCTGCTGCCAATGGCAGGGTCAGATAAATAGAAGCGGCAATTGGGATGAGTATCCCCAGTAGTAGAGATCGCAGGACTGAAGACTTAATCTTCCACATTGGCTTGCATCGTAGAACTATCTGGCCTCTATTAATATCTCATTGGCTTCAAATAATGGCTGTATTCAAGTTACCAGTTTAACGTAATATATCTACGGTCTAAGGTGACACTTGCTACTTCTTATATCTGGTCTAGTCACTGCTCATTGTCTGATTTGATAGGTACTTTAGATGGCCATTCCTTTCTCTCCTTGTAGCTTAAATGTTTTTTCCTACCAGTGAGCAACCATTGGTGCTTTTCTATGCATTGCCAAATTTTTTTTAATTATTCCCCTTTCGCAAAAAGTCATGCCATTGGAAAGCTAGTTCTCCAAAATTGCCCCTGATCGCATTTGATTGCCTTAGGTAATTCCTGGATAAAGTTTTTTTATTCTAAAGAGTTACCTTTAATAGTGGGAAGTGATCCTCCTTGCAGTTGTAAATCCATTGTTCTTAAGATACGACTCATCTGTGTTAGAGGCATTCGAGATATTATCCATATCGTGTTCTTTCTTATAGAAGTTATCCTCCATCTTCATGTCGATGGCCTTGTGAATCGTTGAGAGACTTCTTTTTTGACAGCAATGAATCTCTAGCTCACTGCTTTATGGGCTTTTACTCCGTGGTGGTATGGCAATAAGCAGATCTTGTCAAAATATTGATAGCAAACGTGCATAGGTCTATCATCGCTGTTCACGCAGCTTCTGTTGATTCTGATGATGAGGTGATGTTGATGATTACCGCTAGTCCGATACATATAACTGTAAGAATTCCGCAAAGTTCTGTCCAGCCAAGTAGGCCCAACCGAGTTACTGCTAGAGGGGCTACAACGGTTATAACCCCACCAGAGAGAATTGGTTGCAGGATCAATTGTTTGATCGAAAATACAGGTAAGGTTTTTGTGAGGTTGCGGGGATCGGCTAGTCGTAGCAGCAAAAGGCCACTCGCAGCTACTCCAGTGGCCTGTCCGAACTCGGTGATCGAGCGCTCGAACCATTCCTCTCGCAGTGTGAACCTGGCCACAAAGAGCATGATCAATAGATTCCAGGCCAGCCCTGTCACAGACAACACAGTTAGCGGAAGCCAGTCGTGTCGCAGCAGTGGCAGATTCAGGCTTGCCATTGCGGTGGTGATCAGCAGGTCGGTGGCCAGGATGCCGATTTCACGCTGCAATAACTGCGATACCCATTGAGTTTGGCCTGATACTTCCAGGGCTAGTCGGATCAGTAGTGAACCCCCTAGTGCAAGAGGGAAGACTGGGAAGACGTGAATCACTTGACGGTAGAACTCCCCCAGCCAAGGGCCCAATAATCGCAAGCCTTCAAGCATCAACACGCCGCAAGCCACAGCGGCTCCAGCCAGGCCAAGATTTACTGCCAGCAGGCGAAGTTGTTGGCCAAAACTCGTTTCTTCTTCAACAGCTCCTGTGTCTCCGATTTCTGTGGGGCCATGGGGGGCAACCCATCCACGCCAACGGCCGAAAATCACCAGGACACTGCCCAGAAGGGTTGATGTGAGCAGGCCCACTGTTGCCATCGCGAGGCCAAGATCTTGGCCACCAGGGAAGCCGAGTTCGCGAAAGCTTTCACCCATAACGGCCGCTGCCCCATGGCCGCCCTCAAAACCCACTTCAATCAGGCAGCCCATGAGCGGATCAACCCCCAACAGGGGAATCAACACCAGTAGGACCGCTAGTCCCCCCACTAGGTATTGACCAAAACCGAGCATCATTCCCAGCATGGCCTGGGATGCCACAGGCTCCCATAAGCCTTGAGCTTGTGGGAGGGGGCGGCCGATCATCAAGGTGGCGAAGACCAGGGTAAGCAGCGCAGTTGGGACTTCAGTCCAGATGTCCGTTACGCTCAGTGGCAGCAGGGGTAGGGGGCCATAGGGCCCCAGCAGCAGGCCTGCTGTGCCGGCCAACAGGGCAATAGGAAGGCCTAGCCGCTCCAGCCGCAGGGCAGGCTCCAACCTTCGCCCCAAACTCAGCAACAAAGCCAGCAGAGTCAGCAGACTCATGGCCAGCCACACACTGGTTGGCTGGGTGGCATGGAGGAGGCTTTGTAAGCCGTTAACCATGAGAGCCGTCTAGTGGCGTTAGATCAAAGCAGCGCTTCAGATGGTGTTTTGTCTTCTGGAGAACTTCTATATGTATTTCGCCATCGTGAAAGCCATGACTGTCGTATGCAAAGGGTTGTATTTTCATCGCTCCTTGTTGGCTTGCATGGCTTGAATCGAGAGCTTTTGCCTGCTCAGGTTTGAGTGTTGTGTCGCTTTTGTATGAGTGGATTGGCGGCGAGTGCTTCATTGCGGGGAGCCATTGGTGTTGCCGTGCTTGTTGCCGCTGGGCTAGTTCTCGATGCTGAATCCGCGCTGTTTGCTGAGGCGTTTGCAGTGAGTGGCTTGTCTTCTTTTAACCAATCAGGGTCAGGTAGAGCACTATGCAGGGCGCCCTGCAGCAGATGTCCGATGGCCATGCTCCTGTCTATAGCGTAAACATCGCAATAGTCATCGAGGCAACCCAATACCTCCTCCTGAAGTGAGATCTCAATTCGCGTAGCTGTTTGACGATCGTTAGGTGGAGTGCTCATCAGTTGTCATCTCGGTGTGTTTGTTCCGATTCTCATAGGCCAAGCTGGGGAAATGAGTAAGGGGAGGGTATCGCGAAGCGCTTGAGGGTCTATCGACTTGCAAGCTCCCAATCCAGTGATTGGGTATGGCATTGCTCAAAGAACAGGCATTTCTTTCAAGACAGATCACCTGTTGAACTCAGTAGGGTTGGGATGGCTTTTGGGATTGTTGTCAGAACGGCGCATCCTGATCTGAAGCTGATGAGCTGTTCAGAGCAGCTTTGAAACCCTGCTGGAGACCTTTGCCTCTTGGAAACAATCGAAGCCGACGTGGTGATCGTGGGTGGTGGCCCAGCTGGTTGCAGCTGCGCGCTTTACACATCGCGTGCCGATTTGAAGACAGTCATCCTTGATAAGAATCCTGATGTAGGCGCCTTGGCGATTACCCATCAGATCGCTAATTATCCAGGCGTTTCCAGTGAGATGAGTGGCGAAGCTCTACTGGCTTTGATGCGCGAGCAGGCCGTTTCCTTTGGCAGTGATTATCGCCGTGCCCAGGTTTTTGGTGTGGACGTGAATGGTGAATGGAAGACGGTGTATACCCCGGAAGGTACTTTTAAGGCAAGGGCACTGGTTGTAGCGACTGGCGCTTTGGGGCGCCCAGCATCATTCAAGGGAGAGGCTGAGTACCTTGGCCGCGGCGTCAGCTATTGCGCCACCTGTGATGGTGCCTTCTATAAAGGACGTGAGGTGGCTGTTGTTGGGGCAAACAAAGAGGCAGTTGAGGAAGGACAGGTGCTGACCAAGTTCGCTTCGACAGTGCATTGGCTTACAACGAGTGACCCCAAGGAAGATGACGTGCACGCGCAAGCGTTGATGACTCAGCCAAATGTTCAACACTGGAGCCGCACAAGATTGATGTTGATTGAGGGAGATGATGCTGGCGTGACTGGCATCAAGTTGAAAAATCGGACTCAGGAGACAGAGCAGGACTTGGCCGTGGAAGGTGTGTTTGTTTACATGAGTGGCTCTAAGCCGATCACTGATTTCTTAGGTGATCAGGTGGCTTTTAAAGAGGATGGTGGCGTCGTGGTAGATGACTTCATGGCCACAACTGTGGACGGGGTATGGGCTATTGGTGATATTCGTAACACCCCGTTTAAGCAGGCGGTGGTAGCCGCATCAGACGGTTGTATCGCTGCAATGGCGATCGATCGATTCCTTAATAGCCGTAAGGGGATTCGGGTTGATTGGGTGCATTAGTGAGGACGCAGCGTCGACCAGACCTTGTCTTGCGGATCTTTTTTCACTGCTGATGAATTATTCGATCAGGAGATTAACTTTAGAGTTTGAAGGATAAGTTTTTGTGTAGAGTAAGATGCATAAGTAGTAAGCCTTCAGGGGATTAATCTAATTGATTTGCATACTGGCTAAAGGTTGAATTAGAGCTCTGGCAATTCTGGCTAGATGAATCCTGGGTTTAATATTTTATTTTCAAGGCCACATTGCATTGCATACGGATGGCATCTCTTTTGTGAGGATTTCTCTGCACTTGATGGCAACGTTTTGGTGTTCTTTTTGGGTGCCATGTGCGGAGCGCAGGTCGATATAATGAAGCCAAGATCTAACACTCCCTGCCATATAGATTTTCGTGGGAGTGGCTAGTGGAAGAACTTCTCTTGCGCATTCTTTTGCTACACCTGCTGCAAGCATCTCTTGGTATAGGTCGCGACTTTGTTCAAACAATAAGTTCGCTTTTGAACTCAGTTTTGATACTGTCTCTTGATCAAGATCGTCGATGCTGCTTTGCCTATTTTTTGTATCTTGCCTGCGTAGTGAAGGCGCCTTTGCGAAGGCCATTGTTGAGACATCAGCATAGCGCTGACTAAATTCTTGAAAAGAGAAGCTTCGATGTCTGAGGATTTGCGCTGCTATTGCTCGGGTTGTTCCTATTTCCATAACCACATGGGCCATCTCGAAGGGACTCCAGTGAGAATGTTTGATCAGATAGCGGATAAGCTTTTCGCTATCAGGATTGTCTTGATTTTGAGGATTAGATACTCTCGCACAGTAAGCAATGATCTCTTCTGCCTTGGGTGTTACGGAGATTAAGGATACGGTGTTCATGGATCTGATGATTGGGAGATTGAATAACTTGGATTTGTGATTATTTTTTGGAGTGATGACTATAGATGTCTTCATCCCTGCTGTCTTTCTTTTCTACTTGGTAGCGTTCATGTTTTTGCAATGATCGAATAGCACAAATTCTTCTTAGCAGTTTTGAAAGAAGATTCAGGGTTCTGTGCTGCTTGGCATCTCGGTCCAGATTGCTAGCTCCTCGATCGACTGCACCCCTTCACGTCGCTGTCCGTCTTCAAGGATCCAGGTGGGATAGGCATGAATCTCGGCTTTTACGCAGGCTGCTGATTGTTCAGGTAGCTGTTTCGGTTTGCCACATTCCACATAGTTCAGCATCGTGCTCGCCTTCTGGCCGAACAGGTTTTTTTGGAAGAAACAAGCTGGACAGCTCCAGGAGCCGTAGAACACGGCTCCGATGGTGTTGAGATGACGAACCAAGGTCAGTTGTTCGCTGGTTGATGTTTTGAGAGGCTCCCCTAGGGTTCCAGCGCCATCGCCTGCTCGGGTTTTGGCAGCTTGCAGTGAGATACTCAGCCCCATCGCTGTGAGTAGGGACAGCCATAACTTCAGGCCATGGTTGCCTCGGAGGATGTGTGGCCGAACCATGGAAGCTGAAGAGTGGGGTTTGGCAAACTTAAGCACTCCCCAGTCGTTCGGGCTTCCCTCCATCTAGCAAGCCTCAGGGTTACAGCGAAACTGGGACACTGAACAGATGTAGGGCCTCGGGCCGAATCAACGCCATGGCCGGCAGCGGCTACCGGGATTATTTCAAGGTTCTCGGAGTTGAGCGCAACGCCGATAGCGATGACATCAAGCGAGCATTCCGCAAGCTGGCGCGCCAGTACCACCCTGATGTGAATCCCGGTGATTCCACAGCTGAGGCGAAGTTCAAGGAGGTGAGTGAGGCATATGAGGTGCTGTCCGATCCGGATAAACGCAGTAAATATGAGCAGTTTGGCCGCTATTGGAATCAGGCCAGTGGCATGGGTGGTGGAGGTCCTGCCGGGGCTGGTTTTGAAGTTGACTTTGGTCGTTATGGGAACTTTGACGACTTCATTAATGACCTTTTGGGCCGTTTTGGTGGGCCTCAAGCTGCTGCTGGTTTTGGCGCTGGTTTCCCTGGTGGCGCAGGCTTCCCTAGAGGGAGCTCTCGTGCTCCGGTGAATCTTGATGCCGAAGCCACTTTGAAGGTGAGTTTTGCTGAAGCGTTTCGCGGTACAGAACGCACCCTTTCTGTTAATGAAGAGCGAGTGCAGGTGCGCATTCCGCAGGGCATTAAACCTGGTTCGCGCTTACGCCTCAAGGGAAAGGGCAATCTTCAGCCTGGAACTGGCCGGCGGGGTGATCTTTTCCTCAATATTGATGTACAAACGCATCCCTTATGGCGGTTGGATGGTGATCAGCTGCGGGCCGATTTGCCCGTTGCGCTCGATGAGTTTGCACTGGGGGGTACGGCGACTGTGGTGACTCCTGATGGGGAAGCTCAGGTGACCATTCCTGCAGGAACCTCGCCAGGGCGCAGTCTGCGGCTTAAAGGCAAAGGTTGGCCTTCGCCTGGGGGGCGCGGTGATTTGCTCTTGACCCTCAACCTGAAGTTACCGTCTGAATGGTCTGCCGATGAGCTGGAGTTGTTGAAACGGTTGCAGCAGTCCCGCAGCACTGACCCCCGTCAGTCCTGGCTTCAGATGGCTCGACTCTGAGGCGAGACTTACTCTCACGACATTGTTATGCGGTTTTGATGGATCTCACTTATCGCCCTCGTCGCCTGCGTCGTACTCCTGCCCTGCGTTCCATGGTGCGGGAGCACAGCCTCACAGCTGCTGATTTTATCTATCCCTTGTTTGTCCATGAGGGAGCTGATGTGGAGCCTATCGGTGCCATGCCAGGAACCAATCGCTGGAGCCTGGATCGCTTAATGGGAGAAGTTCAACGGGCCTGGGGTCTGGGCATTCGTTGTGTGGTGCTTTTCCCGAAAGTCGCTGAGGGCCTCAAAACTGAAGATGGGGCGGAATGTTTCAGTGAGCATGGGTTGATTCCGCGGGCCATCACGCAGCTCAAGCATGAGCTGCCGGAAATGACAGTGATGACCGATGTGGCTTTGGACCCCTATTCCTGTGATGGTCATGACGGCATCGTTAGCGCCGAGGGTGTGGTGCTTAACGACGAGACGATTGAACAACTCTGTCGTCAGGCTGTAGTTCAGGCTCGTGCTGGTGCTGACCTGATTGGACCAAGCGACATGATGGATGGCCGCGTCGGCGCCATCCGTGAAGCTCTTGACGACGAGGGTTTTGAGCATGTGGGGATCATCAGCTATACAGCGAAATACTCTTCGGCGTACTACGGCCCGTTTCGCGAGGCGCTTGATTCAGCCCCGCGGGTGGCTGGTGGCAAGCCAATCCCTAAAGACAAGAGCACGTATCAAATGGATCCAGCCAATGCTCGTGAGGCCATTACTGAGGCTCAACTCGATGAGCAGGAGGGTGCAGACATTCTCATGGTGAAGCCTGGCCTGGCCTATCTCGACATCATTCATCGTTTAAGCGAAGAATCGGAGTTACCCATCGCTGCTTACAACGTGAGTGGCGAGTATTCGATGGTGAAGGCTGCTGCTGAAAGGGGTTGGCTCGATGAGCGGGCGGTGGTCCTAGAAACCTTGTTGAGTTTCAAGCGAGCTGGTGCCGATTTGATCCTCACTTACCACGCTTGTGATGCAGCCGCTTGGTTACGGCAGGGATGATTGGATTCTTTCAAGTTCAGTGGGGCGCAACAGCGTTGAAATGAGCGCTGTAGTCATGAGCTCTGAGGTCTCGACTGCTTCGCTTGCCTTTCAAGACACACTCAAGCAGCTTGAATGGCCACGCTTATGTGAACACCTCGCTGGATTTGCCAGCACCTTGCAGGGCCGTCGTCATTGCCAGACTTTGTCACTGCCTGCTGATTTGTCTGACAGCCGTTTGCGCTTGGCAGAAACTCTTGAGATAGGTGCTTTGGATGGCCTGATTGATGGAGGCCTCAGCTTTCAGGGTGTCCATGACCTTGGCAATATCCTGGCTCGCTGTACAAAAGGTGGTGTGGCTTCTGGCGAAGAGCTTTTAGCTGTTGCCGACACCCTTGCAGCAGCGCGCCGCTTGCGCCGCCAGATTAATGATCCAGAGCTTCGTCCCACGATCTCGGCGCTGTTGCTGGATGTCGCAACGATGCCCGAGCTGGAACGGCGACTCAAATTTGCATTGGAAGAGGGTGGTCGGGTGGCTGATCGCGTCAGCTCCAAGCTCGCTGGCTTGCGACGACAGTGGCAAGGTTTGCGTCAGGAACGTCGTGATTGCCTACAGGAGGTGATCAGGCGTCATGCGGCCATGCTGCATGACACTGTGATCGCAGATCGCCATGGCCGGCCAGTGCTAGCGGTGAAGGCCGCTGCAGTGTCTCAACTCCCTGGCCTGGTCCACGACAGCTCAGCATCTGGCAGCACAGTCTTTGTTGAGCCTCAGGTCGTGATCACTCTGAGTAATCGTCTTGCTGAATTGGATGGTCGTATCCGAGAGCAGCAGCAGCTCGTCTTGGCGGAGTTGAGTGCGGCGGTGGCTGAGTCCGGCGTATCGATTGGGCGCCTGGGGGATGTTCTGCTTCAACTCGACTTAGCTCTAGCTCGTGGCCGTTATGGTCAATGGCTTGGCGGGGTCCCCCCTACGTTGCATGCCGAGGCTGCAGCTCCTTTCAGCCTTCAGGAGCTGCGACATCCCTTGCTGGTTTGGCAACATCGCCGTGAGCATGGGGAAGCTGTGGTGCCGATCAGCGTTGAGGTCTCCTCCACGCTGAAAGTGGTCGCGATTACAGGACCCAATACCGGTGGAAAGACTGTCACGCTTAAGAGTGTTGGCCTGGCCTTGCTGATGGCTCGGGCGGGTCTCTTGTTGCCTTGCACAGGGAGTCCATCAATGCCCTGGTGTGCACAGGTGCTTGCTGATATCGGTGATGAACAGTCACTACAACAGAATCTCTCCACCTTTAGTGGCCATGTGAAGCGCATTGGCCGCATTCTTGAAGCCTTGATCGAGGGGCCAGGCCCAGCGTTGGTGCTTCTTGATGAGGTCGGGGCGGGTACTGATCCGAGTGAAGGGACGGCCCTGGCCACAGCCCTGCTGCGCACGCTTGCCGACCGGGCTCGCCTGACCATCGCGACAACTCATTTCGGCAAACTCAAGGCCCTCAAATACGGCGATTCTCGCTTTGAAAACGCTTCTGTGGCCTTTGATGGCGAGACGATGTTGCCCACCTATCGACTGCAATGGGGAATCCCTGGTCGCAGTAATGCCCTCAGCATCGCGATGCGGCTTGGCCTAGACGACGCAGTGATTGCTCAGGCCCAAGAGCTGCTTGGACCTTGTGGTGATGGAGAGGTGAATGAGGTGATCCGTGGTCTTGAAGAGCAACGCAGCCTTCAACAGGCAGCTGCTGAAGATGCCGCGGCTCTGCTGGCACGTACGGAATTACTCCATGAGGAGCTTCTCAGTCGCTGGCAGAAGCAGCGCAAGCAGTCTGCAGATTTGCAGGAACAAGGCCGTCAGAAACTGGAGAGCTCCATTCGAGAGGGGCAGAAGGAAGTCCGTCAGTTGATTCGCCGGTTGCGCGAGGGTCGTGCCGATGGTGAGTCCGCACGACGTGCGGGTCAACGCTTGCGTCGCATTCAGGCTGACCATCGGATTCAGCCTCAACGCAAACAGCAGATTGGCTGGCGTCCTGAAGTAGGAGAGCGCATTCGGCTGTTGGCCCTTGGTAAGGCCGCAGAAGTGATTGCTATCTCTGACGATGGCAAACAACTGACAGTGCGTTGTGGAGTGATGCGCAGCACTGTGGAGCTGTCAGGGGTGGAAAGCCTTGATGGCCTCAAGCCAAGTCCTCCAGAGTTGGTGGTGAAGGTGAAGGTCCGTTCAGGTCTGGGCCGTGGTGCAGAGGTACGCACGACCCGCAACACCGTGGATGTTCGCGGACTGCGGGTGCATGAAGCCGAGGTTGCCGTTGAGGAGCACTTGCGCAGTAGCACTGGTCCCATATGGGTCATTCATGGCATCGGGAGCGGCAAACTCAAGCGAGGGCTCCGCCAGTGGCTTGAGACCGTTCCTTATGTGGAACGCGTAAACGATGCCGATCAGGGTGATGGTGGAGCCGGTTGCAGTGTGATTTGGCTGCATTAGCCCAGAATGGGCAAGTGGAGTTTGCGGTCGTTTGGGTCTTGTTCAGTGTTGTCTTGAGCTGTCATTGCGATGGCTTCTCCGTCGGCACCAAACAGTCGCCAGCCTCGAGGGTCTGCCTCTAGATGCAGGTTGCTTCCAGCGCTGAGCGAGAGCTCGGGCGAGGCCCTCACTTGAACGAGATGGTTCCCGTCAACAAGTTTGCAGGTGATCAGTTGTTCATTGCCTAAGACTTCCAGATGACTCACGATTGCCGCGAGATTGCGGTTGGTGGAAGGAGCTACGCGCAAATGCTCCGGTCGAAGACCAGCGCTGAGCGGTTGCCCCTCTTCCAGATGCAGCAGCGCTTCGGCCATTGGTCCTTCAACCGCTAGGCGACGATCGCCTAGTAGGAGCGTATTGGCTGGGCCAACAAAGACTGGAAGTACGTTCATGGGCGGACTGCCGATGAACTGCGCAACAAAAAGGTTTGATGGCCATTGATAGAGCTCGATTGGCGTGCCCAATTGCTGTAGCTGCCCTTGATTCAGTACCGCAATCCGATGACCCATCGTCATCGCCTCGACTTGGTCGTGGGTGACATAGATGGTGGTGGTGCCAAGTTGACGCTGGAGGTCAACGATTTGAGTGCGCGTGCTGTTGCGCAGTTTTGCGTCCAAGTTGCTGAGTGGTTCGTCCATCAGGAATACGGACGGCTGTCTCGCCATTGCCCGGCCTAGAGCAACACGTTGTTTTTGACCGCCAGAGAGTTCTTTGGGTTGGCGATTGAGCAGTGGTTGAAGTTCCAGGACTTCAGCAACTTCTCTTGTGCGGGCCTCGATTCGCTGCTCTCGTATAGATGAAACCTGCAGAAGTGGAGGCAAGTTGCGGGTATTGCGATGGAGTTGGTCTTGCAGGAGTTGGCCTAGAGATCGCTGCTGACTGCGCCGTAGGCCGAAGGCCAGGTTGTCGCGCACACTTAAGTGGGGATAAAGCGCGTAGCTTTGGAACACCATCGCAACGTCCCTTTGGGCAGGTCGCAACTGGGAGACAGGTTGTTTGCCGACGTAGATCTCTCCGCTGGTAGGGGCTTCGAGGCCCGCGATCAGCCTCAGTAGTGTGCTTTTACCGCAGCCTGAGGGGCCCACCAGCACAAGGAATTCACCATCGTTGATTTGTAGATTCAGTTGACGAATGACCTCGACAGAGGGTTCATTCCGCCTGCTTGGGTAGGTCTTGTTGAGAGCCTTGAAGCGAACGCCGGCCACCCACAGTTCCCCAATCAGGTTGATCCTAGGGTTGGAGCTTGGACAAGCTGGGTGCCTGCACTGCAGTTCATAGATCAGGCACGCATAAAGGAATTGTGCATCATTTCCTCTCAGGGCCAGTCATACCAGTAATTCTTGAGAATTAGGTTAAGATTTGGGGACGTCCCTGATTCATCCCCGAATGAGTCCTGACCAAGTAATTCATGGATCAAAATCCCTAGAGCGTCCCCGAAAAGAGGAGGCACTCAACTTGCTGGATGTCGTTCTACAAAACGCTGGATATGAAGCAGGTGATCTGCAAATTGCTTTAGAAGCAATTGATCATGCCAAAAAACTTAGGGTTAATAAGGAAAAGGAGCCGATATCGGACTCATATTATATTGATAAAACTTTGATCTACGAAGATCATGAGGCTTTTATCTATACACGAGCAGATCATGTACGAAAGAATTGGTATTTTAGTCTCTGGGATGCTAAATCACATAAACCTGTCCGACGAGCTTTAAAAACTACTGATAAGACTCAAGCCATCACAAGAGCCAGACTGCTCTATGTCGAGATCAAAGGTAAGATTGATAGAGGAGAAAGGCTAAAATCAATTAATACTATTGAGCTTATTAAACTATGGGATGAGAAAGTCAAAGCACAAATCACTAAAATTCCACATGAAGGCATTACGGAGGGTAGATACAAGGTAATTTTCCAGCATATAAGGCATTGGAAAGAGTATATTGATTCTCTTGGCCTGTTAAATACAGCTATTGATAGGATAGAACCGCATAGAACAAGAGATTTTGGAACTTACCTAAAAAACAAACCTAAGCAGGCATATAAAAACAAACCTCGCAATCTCCAGCTAATTAATGGAAATATCAGTGAGATAAAAAGAATGTATAAGGAACTGGCCGTAAGGGATAAATATATCTGTACTTCTCAAGCCCCAGAGATCGATTTCTTAAGAACACAGAAAGATGATGGTTATAAGCGCGATATCCTAAGTGAAGAACAGTACGAAAGGTTATGGAGATATATACAATTCACATATATCACCAAGAAGCACAATCCCGAGCGTACTTCAGAACAACTTGAAATAAGAAAGATTTGGAAAGAGTTCATATTCATTTTGTCCAATGTTGGATTTCGGCCAAAGGAACTTCTCGGAATCAGGATGTATGAGATAACTGATAATCCAAATTGGGATACAAAGAGAAGAGAAACAGACTTACTGATGAAGGTATGTAAGGAGAATTCAAAGACAGGTAGAGCAAGGGTTTGCGTAGCGCCTGTGAAGAAAAGAATTCAAAGAGTAGTTGACTCATATAGAAAACTGGGAATTACTCATGAACCAACTGATGTTCTCTTCATAAGCTATCAAAGGATTAGAGGTGAAGTAGAAGAACGCAAACCTTATTCAAGAGATGTATTTGCTATCAGGCTTAATGAAGTACTAAAGGCTAGTGGTCTACAGGAGGAATTAGATCGAGAAGGTAAATCAGTCACTTTATATAGTTTTCGCCATCAGTACGCTTGTTGGCGGTTGAGATACGGAGATGTACCAATACACTTATTGGCTAAACAAATGGGCACATCAATTCAGAAAATCGAACAAACCTATGGACATATCGAGGTTGAGCAACAAGCAGATGTGATAACCAAAGCGCAAGACCATATCAAGAGAACTGGATTTGTATTGAATAAACCTGAAGTTATAGAGGAAGACGATATTAATTATATAACCGAAAAAGTAGTAACCAATAGACGATCAAAGCAAAAATGCATCAAGAACTAAATAAGCTGAGAGTTTAATTCACACTCATAACTGCCACCTATACACAAATACCCTTAGATGCAAGCAGATATGCAACTTGTTAGGGTCTTTTCAAGATTTTGTAGATCAAAATAGACTGGTAAAGCCTTCCCAATGATGTGTTTATTATCTTCAGCCTATCTTTCATTCTTTATTGAATCTTCCAAAGAAGAAATGGAAAGCTTAAAATTATACAAAGCAGTATTGAAGCAAGCCTACGCTCTCGTGCAGCTATCTTTAGAGCAACCAGTGGTTTGCTATCTTCTGAAGAATTGACATATCGATTTGCTGACAACAAAGACTCGACAAATACCATTACAGTTATTATATAGGAGATTAAATAGATCTTATCCATATACGTTAAGTAGTCAATTGATTCAGGGAGCATTTGCCGCCATCGATCCTGCTGGACTGCGAGAATAAGGAGAATAGATGCTGGCAGTGTAATCTTAGGAATAGATACTTTGATATCAATAAACAATGAAATTACACAAACAAAAAGAGCGGCTATCAAGGGGATAAATAAGCTAGCAAGCGAAGAAGAGACGATCCGCTGAAAAGCTAAAATCGCATTAACTTGTGAATACCTATAAAAGTCTTCAAAGTCTTCTGGTACATCAACACCAAACTCATGCCCAAATTGTTTCGAAAAGATTATCTTCTTATTCTCTAAAACAATTTCTTTAAATTGATAGCCTGGAATGCCTAACTTATTTGACACAAAAGACTGACTATTGTCTCCTAAAAGGACAAAATCCCTTAAAATCTTATCATCTGTTCCGATTTGGATCTCTAAATTTATTGTCTCAAATGGAAAGTTACTATAATCAATATCATCAATTACAAACCTTGAGGCAAAACGTCTTCCCTGCCATTTCCAGTCATCAGCTTCTTCGCTAAGAGAGAAGTTCTCTGAGGTGGCGCCCGGAACAATTTGATTCATAAAATCCAAAGTATTTATTGGAGGGCCACGAAATTGTCCATTTCCATCTAAATCACCCTGCCACTTCATCCATAACCAGCCATCTGCAGCGAATGATTCCGAGGATGGATCATAATCATAAATCTGATTCAAATATAATCCTGTAGTTACCTTAAGCGCATCCTTTGACACATCTTGAGGGTCGAGAGACTCAACCCTTTCATTAAAGTGGAGGTCCTGAGGTTGACCTTGATTCACATAAGTCGCAACAAAGAATATCGTCAGAGACAAGCAAAAAAAGCCAACTATGAACCTATGCTGATGACGCCAAATAATTCCCAACTGTTTAGCAATGTGATTCACTTCCTATTTACCAATACTCAAAAAACATTTCAAATCAACATTTTTCATTTTACTCTCGGCTTCCAAATTCATATTATAATTGTACTGCAAAATTTTCTATAATCAAGGGTTTGCAACAATTTGTCCCAGCCAATCAGTGTGAGATGATCATGATTGGCAGCAATTATCGAAGCAGCGAAAGAATTTATCTCACTGCAAGATGAACAGCTTACAAGTAAAGCTAAGTTGATACAAGCTCTACAGGAGGAGAAACAAGCATTGACGTACGTCTTGATTGCTACTTCTTCATTCGGGTTTCTATTCTGAGATTACTTACCAGTCGTAAGGCTGGTATTTTTTTGTGGATGGATGAAACAAGTATGATTAGCTATTGATTATGTTCAATTGATAGCTACGATATGCATATACAGTCGCCATAGGCCCCTAGAAGGCTCTGTAATCGTCCTTAAACCACCTCAAGGATCAATCCCACCAAAGCACATCAAGGACGTGGCTGAAGGGCATACAAAGGCCAATAACAAAAGCAATAACAACCAATGAAGGAACCTAATTCAAAATACAACCTACATAGCAAGTCCAAAGACTACTTCCCAATCAGACAATATCGATTTGATTCATCAGAACATCCAATAATTAAATCAAGGAAGGAGTGTAAGTTCAGACTAAAGACAATTCTATCCAAGCAAGAAGAACAAATGCTGGAAGGAATAATCAACACACTTCAATGTGAGCGTAGGGATGCTCTACGCATATCGTTCTATGAAGCAGTTAGAAGAGGCTGTGATGCTGTCGAACCTGCTGTTAGGTATGCAAGGCGTGATTCAAAAGAAAGAGGCCATACAGCACGAGATAGAACCCTTACAGTTGCCCTCCCTAATAGTGAAAAGAAAGCACTATTAGAACTAGCTACTGAGCTGGACCTATCAGAGAAAGAAGTAGTAAGGCTGGCAATAATATGGTTGGAGAAGTCTTTTCGAAATGGAACAATAGATCGGATACATAAATGTAGAATGAAATCTAATGATGATATTGCCGACAAATGGAGTAAAGAAAACAAAGGAGCTCCACCTAATCCAAAGGTTGCCAAGTTAAAAGAGGCAATAGACATCGAGAAGCAGATAAGGGTATGTCTCGATGAAGAAGGTGGGACCTTGCCTGTAGAGAACTCCTACTTTTACCCAGCATGGAAGTGGTTAGGGCGAGATTTGAAAGATAGGATTGATTATTACTTGGCCAGACATCACCTGTTAACTCTGAATATGCTCTCTAATTGGGAAAGGGAGATATTAGCGAGAATGCTGGTATATGACTTTAGCTGGAAGATGGCTGTTGATACACATTATGAGGACAAGCGGGAAGCACAACGGATATTAAAATTAAGTAGGGCTGACCTTCTTAAACTAATCAAAGGGGAGGTAGATGATCAAGAAGCATCTAGAGAGCGAAGTATAGAAGAATCTAAGACGCAAAGATCAAGGACAGTGGAGCAAGTAAACAAATTACGAGAAGACAAGTTAACTAGAGATGAACGAATACTAGATAGCTTTGTTAAAGGTAGAGCTGAGAACAAACCAAAAGACAGCAAAACTAACGAAGATGATGTTCTACGAGAGAGTTGTTCGGACCTGATAAATCAGCTAGACCCCAACTATCTAGACGACGAAAACGAACTCAGCTGAAACTGACTGCAATTACTGGATATATAGCCCTACCTCCCTACTATATATAGAGGGATAGGACTTGGTGAACAAACCCTTTTACTATCGACACAAATGAATAGCTACACAGAAGCTAAAGAACGGATATGCAGGTCATTACTCTCTCGAATTAAATTTGTAGACGACAAGCTCTCTGATAATTTAGACACAGATGATGTTGAGTTATTGAGAGAGTATTACCTAAGGCAGACATATCTACTACGTAGACTAGAACTTGTTCTAACGACACAAAACTACTGATAGATACATTAGTCTATGGATTGGTGAACGAACGAAGTGAGTGAACATCCATCTTCTAAACACTTCTATCTAACCACTCCAATGAAGTAGTAAAGAAGACATAATGGTTAACTTAGACTTCGCTCCACTTCGTTCCGCTCCGTGTTGCGTTGGGAGTAGTAACTAAGTATGTCTAAAGTTACAGCGTTAACTGATAGACCAATGGTATGAATGTCTTTAAAAGAATTACCACTAATACCCTTTGGGGTGTTAGTGCTTTTGGCAGGTCTGGTTAGGGTGGAGCCAGGTCTGCCATTTCTTAGATCAAACTAGTAGGGAAAGGAATCCACAGCTAGTAGATGGTAAGAAGAACATTGATAGTTCTTTATAGGTATCGGATGTCGTTTTAAGCGAATAGGGAGGTGATTGAAGAAATAAAAAGGCCCCTGCTAATGCAAGGGCTTTGAGTGTGTAGGCTGAAGGCGGCAGTTACAGGATCATGAGCTCCTTCGAGCTCCTCTCGGTATCTCAGTGCTTATTAGGCCGATTTGATTGCATGGCAGGCAGGCAGCTATGCCCATGTCCCACGTCGCATGCTCTTTTCCAGGCAGCATCGATTGATTGGTCACGTCGCACCCCCCACCAGTCGCCCCAGCCACAGATTCCAGCTCTTCTTCAGTCAGTTGATGATCTGCTTTTAAGTCTTCTGTTGTAATAGAGAACCCAGCAGCTTTAGCAATAGCAACAACATCAGCACCTTCTGCTTTGAGTTGTTCCTGTAATGAAGGATCGGCTTGAACTTTGGCGATGAAAGCCTTGAGTTGTTCTTCTGACACTTACTTTTAGTGGCTTTTATTATTATACCATCGCCCTTTATTTCTGTCTATTGTTATCAATATAATTTATAGATTTGACGAGCCAATGTGATATTGATTGGTTAAGGATGCTCTCTAATATTAATTCACTATGTGCAAGTCAATGGTGCCAGGTATCGGATGGCGTTTTAAGCGAATAGGGAAGTCGTTGAAGAAATAAAAAGCCCCTGCATTATCAGGGGCTTTGAGTGTGTAGGCTGGGTTAGGCTTAT
>NZ_JNBA01000004.1 GCF_000760295.1 Prochlorococcus sp. MIT 0701 | reverse complement strand
GATTGAGCGCTACGGCTGTGTAGCTGGCTATCCAAGCGGTAGCTACCTCGGCAACAGAGCAATGACCCGCTTTGAAGCGGCTGCTCTATTGAATGCCTGCCTCGATCGCATCACTGAAGTTACCGACGAACTGCGTCGCTTGCTGCAGGAATTCGAGCAGGAGCTCGCAATCCTCAAGGGCCGTGTTGATGGCCTTGAAGCCCGCGTTGGTGAACTAGAAGCCACTCAGTTCTCCACCACTACCAAACTTGTTGGTCAGACACTCCTAAGAAGTCGACGACTCAAAGAAGCATGTATTAACTACGCTGGTTAATATAAATACTGCCTTAACTTTTACCAAGATCAGATCGACTTACTTACAATCATCAGTCAAGAGCTAGATCAAACAGATCAAACAGAAGAGATCTTCTCATCGTCTATACATATATGGTTAGTTTAATAACGAACCATCAGCATTGCAATCACGTAGGCTATTCCATTTGGCCAAATTCTCTTCTAAGTTGTCAAACTCATTTTCTGAGTCATTGATTTGTTGGGCTTTAATTAGTGCTTGAAAAGCTTCGACACCATACTTGCTTGCGATTCTTTGTTTAATACAGGCTTTATACTTAGAGCCAGCCTTTAATTCCTCCTCTGCTCCTCTTAAATTATCCTGAGCCAACTCACTCTTTTCTCTCCATTCCAGCATGTGGTTCGTGAATTCTTCTTGTGCACCGTCAGCAAAAGCAGGCTCGCCATGTACTACAAGCAAGAGCAATAAAACTAATCCTGCTAAGAAATGACGCATTCCTCGTCCCTAGAGACCTCATGATTATCCCATAAAAGCTTATGCCGCCATTTCTCTTTCGGCGAATGTCTAACTCTTTCGACACCTTTCTTTGTTAGAATAAAGATCGGATTACCTGATTCTGAGACCTGCTTGATGTCTACATTGCCAAGCATCCACATACGCATAAATACTTGATTTTCCGTCATTGTGCCAAGATATTCCTTGCAACTTTTGCCAACATCAACAAACCAGAGGGAAAGTAGATCTGCCTTCTCCCTATCTCCCTTACAAAGCTGAAGCGTAGTCCGAGAGATGGCCATTGAATCACCTTGCTTAAGCGCAAAACGAATCAAGGCATTTCCAAGGCTAATCTGTTCGCGATCTACACTCATGGCGCCATTTCTATTAGGCATATATAAGGAATCGAAAATCATAAGCAAAGTTATAAGTTTGATTCTAGCCACGAAAGTACCGTTCATTCCAGCTTAAATACTCGCAAGTTATGGAATGAAGATGAGCGGCAGGATGCCTTGGCTTTGACGGATTTACAAGCTGAACCTATCAAGCTAGTATTCTGTTCAAATAGAATGTAAAAGCTCTAAGACATTTATTGAAAGCCTAACATTCAAAACCATTGTCTACCCAATTGGAATAGAAAACCCCCGGGCATCCCGCAAGCCAAGCCTGAAAAGGGCTTATTTAATAGCGTCAGAGCTGAATTAAACGCAATCAATCCCACCTCAGCAACCACATTTCAAGGGTAAAGAAAACTCAACAAAGCAACGAGCTTAGCTGGAAGCAACCTCCAACAAGATTGGATGCCACCAATTCAAAAGGCAAGTCACAACCAAGATTTGGATTGATCGTCTAAGCAAAACTATCAATCAATACTCAACAGACTATCTTTATAAGCTAGAGGCCCTAGTCCAAATAAGAGAAGGGACCTCTAGCCAAAAGGAATTTTTCAAAAGATGCCTGGAATAATCCAACCAGTCAGTGCATAATCATAGCGATTAGACCTTTTAGTAAGCCTTTTGGTGAATTTCTTGAGAGAGTTAAGGGGATTAAATTCCATAATAAACTAGGAGAGAGTAAGAATGCTCCGAAGTTTTAACTTAAGAGCATTAATGTCTATAAAGTGCTTAAAACAATCCAGGAATAATCTGCCCTGTAGCAGCATAACTAGCGAGTGCTCCAATAAAGCCAATCATTGCCCAGCGTCCGTTTTGTAGCTCTGCATTTTCATTCATGATGATTGAGAGGTAGAGGAATTGTGTAAGAAAAGGTCAAGAAAAGCCTAAAGCCTCATGCCAATTGATAATCAGGCAAGAAGGATAGTCAATGAGAAATACCAAATGCTCGACTAATCCACCTTTAACTAGGGTAGTCAGCCTGCACAATTGTTACTGTGATCAAAAAACACCGGGTAAGATTTGCCCTGTGAATAAATAAGCCACGACAGCAGATAAGAAGCCAATCATTGCCCAACGTCCGTTGGTCAGTTCTGCTTCTTTGCTAAAGGCTGTGTATTCAGGGTCAATTTGCATGCGTGGTTCGCTTGCATACATGTTCTGACGTCCACCGTCTTCAGTGATGACATTTGAAGAAGAAGTCATGATCTTTCTGCTTAAACCACGCCAGGAATGATTTGGCCTGTCGTTAGGTAGGCGCCTACCGCAGCCCAAAATCCCATCATTGCTGCTAATCCATTAACACGTTCAGCAGTCATCTTCTGATTTTCGATCCTATTGGTCTTTGGGGATTGTTTCATGAGAAGGAATTTGAGTTCAGGTCCCTTTGAGGACGAAGGCCAGGATGTCGGCCTTCATTACAAAGCTTAACACAAGAGGTTGCGAAGTGTGACGATCGTGTTTACAGCGAGCCTCCTGGTAGACCCAAAAGCTCAAGGTTCCTTTATTCACAATCTATTCACAGGGGTCAATTCTATTGGCAAGGCTCAAGAGTTAATGCATTAAAAGAGGAAATTCTTGTATATCTAAGAGAGTTTATATTATTTAGATATTTTTTATGGATGTATTGACTCATACAAATTTAATCATTCAAGATCGCGTCAATGACTCCTTGCTAACACTAACTCCTGCATGCAGGGTAAAGCCTAGTCAATTTAATGCTCCCTAGCTCCTCTTTTAAGCCGGTCTAAAAACTTAAGCATCTATCATTTCTCTATGTGACTAAATATAGAGGATAGGCGGCTAATCGAACCTCAAAAAGCACTCTGTCCATGCTCAATCTCTTTCTCAATTCTAGGAGTTGCATCAAAACCTCAAAAGGCTTGGTCTGCACAAGACTGAATCAAGTTAAATGCCCCACAGCCCCTGAAGCCTTAGGTGTAAACACCTAGGCATTACTTGATCTGGGCCATAATTGGAAGAATTTATTGCAAAGGCCCCATAGGGCTCTTTCAGTTGCTATTCAATAGTTACTGGCATTTGGCTGATGGCGACAAGCTCATCACATTCAACAAACTGGCAAGAAGCCTTCATTGGTGCTCTTACCACCTGTTCAAGTCTTTTAAATTACCGCTTGCCAGGAAGATCATCTATGCGAGTTCAGCTTAGTGAGTTCAGAACTCAAGGTGAACTTAATAGAAATTAGATTGAATTAATCAATCAACAAACAAAGATCTATGCTCCTTCAGATCTATGAATTGGTTTGCTTTTTTTCTGATCAAATAGCAAGTCAATCCCAGAAGGATAAAAACTAGACGTTAAAAAGAAACTCCATGACGTCACCCTCCGCTACGACGTAGTCCTTACCCTCGCTGCGCAGCCAGCCTTTGTTGCGTGCTTCAGCAAAGGAGCCGGCCTCAAGCAACTTCTGATAGGCAATGGTTTGGGCACGTATGAAACCACGCTCGAAGTCGGTATGAATGACACCGGCTGTCTGCGGCGCCGTCATGCCTGCCTTAAACGTCCAAGCACGGGTTTCCTTCTCCCCTGTGGTGAAGTAGGTACGAAGACCGAGAAGCCGATAGGTCGCCTTGATCAAACTCTTCAGCCCCCCCTCACTCACTCCGAGGCCTTCAAGGTAATCAATACGCTCTGCTTCACCGAGTTCAATTAACTCAGCCTCCACCTGGGCTGAAATGCGCACGCATTCAGCATCCTCACGCGTCGCCAAGGTGGTCACCTCCTCACAGTAGGCATTGCCGCCGGCAAGATCGTCTTCGCTCACATTGGTGGCGTAAATGATTGGCTTAGCCGTTAGCAGGCCAAGCGGTTTAATCATCTTTGCTTCTTCATCACTGAGCTCCACCGCACGAGCAGCACCACCTTGCTCAAGCACAGATTGAATCCGCTCAAGCGCGGCATCTTCGAGCTGCGCGTCATTGCTTGTGCGCGTCTGTTTTTTCAAACGCAAGCGCCGTTTCTCGATCTGACTGAGATCGGCAAAGCCGAGTTCAAGGTTGATGACCTCAGCATCCCTAGAAGGGTCCACTGATCCAGAGACATGGATCACATCCTCGTCTTCAAAGCAGCGCACCACATGCACGATGGCGTCAACCTCGCGAATATTGGCAAGAAATTTGTTGCCCAACCCCTCTCCCTCACTAGCCCCCTTGACCAAACCAGCGATATCAACAAACTCCATACGTGTTGGAATCAGCTCCTTGCTCTTGCTTAGATCGCAAAGCAGCTGCAACCGCTCATCAGGTACAGCAACGCTGCCCACATTCGGTTCAATGGTGCAGAAGGGAAAATTGGCAGCTTGAGCCTGCGCGTTGGCCACAAGTGCATTGAAAAGCGTGGACTTACCCACATTGGGTAATCCAACAATTCCGGCTTTAAGCATGGGTGGCAATCTAGCCGTGCCCATACCAGAAACCATTGCAACAGCGCTATGGCACCGCAAAACAACGCTTAAGACACTTGATAGTTACGTCATCGTGCCCTGCTGCAGTCAGGCACGATGACCAGCGAGACTACTGGACATCGTTGGTGGGTTGATGGCCAGTACAAAGGCCCCGCCCATATCGGAACATCAGGAGCAGGGATTGGTCCATCTCACACAACTCAAAGGTGCTAAACGCCGCCGCAAACTCTGGATAGGCCTCAGTGCAGCTGTGGTGCTGATCACCGCAGGCAGCCTGGGGTGGAGGTTCAGCCCCCAGCAGCGCTTGGGCCGCGATCTCAGCAACTACACCGTAGAAACCGAGCGGGGCACCCTTCCCGGGGTCGTGACCGCCAACGGCGAATTGCAAGCGAAGCGGAGCGTGAATGTCAGTCCCAAAAAAGCAGGTTTGCTGGAAGAGCTCTATGTCGATCAAGGCGACGAGGTCAAAAAGGGACAGGTCCTGGCTCGCATGGATAGTGGCGACTACAACGACCGCTTAGATGAAGCGAAGGCCCTTAAAAGAAAAGATCAAGCTGAATACGAAACGAGAAAAGCAGACCATGAGCGGCGCGACAACCTCTACCAACAAGGAGCCATCTCAGCCGACGACGCGAGCAAATATCGCCGCCTCTACCTGACCAGCCGCGCCAACCTTGCCGCAGCCCAAGAGCGTGTTCAACAACGCATTACTGAAGGGAGCGAACTTCTGATCAGAGCACCCTTCAGTGGTGTGATCACAGCCCGTTATGCGGAGCCAGGAGCCTTTGTGACGCCAACAACAGCAGCCTCTGCAACTGCCGGCGCCAGCAGCTCCTCCCTGGTTGAGCTCTCAGAAGGAATGGAGGTGAACGCCAAAGTGCCCGAAAGCGACATCGGCCGCATCCGCATCGGCCAAAATGCCAGCGTGCGTGTTGATGCCTTCCCAGAACAACGTTTTATGGCCCGCGTCAGCGAGATCGCCCCGAGGGCAGCAAAAACTGAGAATGTCATCTCTTTCGCAGTCAAGCTCAACCTGATCAAGCGTTCCCCCCAACTGCTCATTGGCATGTCCACAGACGTGGATTTTCAAACGGGCAAGACTGCACCCAGCACGTTGGTTCCCACCGTGGCGATTGTGACTGAAAAGGGCAAACCTGGGGTGCTTCTGGTGGGCAAAAAAAATCAACCACGCTTTCAAGCGGTAGAACTAGGCACCAGTAGTGGCAGCAAAACAGCCATCCTGAGTGGGCTCAATCCCGGCACGCGCATCTTTATCGATCTGCCCCCTTGGGCCAAACCAAAACGCGACTGATCCAAACCCACATCAATCCGCCCCATGCCTGAGGCTGTTAACAAGCCACTGTTGCTACTGGTGGATGGCCACTCGCTGGCCTTCCGCAGCTTTTATGCCTTCAGCAAAGGAGGCGAAGGGGGATTGGCCACAAAAGACGGTACCCCCACCAGCGTTACCTATGGCTTCCTAAAAGCACTCCTGGACAACTGCAAGGGTCTTAGCCCGCAAGGGATTGTGATCGCCTTTGATACAGCTGAGCCAACCTTCCGCCATCAAGCAGATGTCAACTACAAGGCCAATCGTGATGTTGCGCCTGACATCTTTTTCCAGGACCTCAAACAACTGCAAGAGATCCTTGAAAACAACCTGCGACTTCCCCTTTGCCTTGCCCCTGGCTATGAAGCCGACGATGTGCTCGGCACCCTCGCCAAGCAAGCGAGCAGAGATGGTTGGGGTGTACGCATCCTCTCCGGCGACCGTGACCTCTTTCAGCTCGTCGATGATCAGCGCGACATTGCCGTGCTCTATATGGGTGGTGGACCGTACGCCAAAAGCAGTGGTCCCAGCCTGATCGATGAAGCTGGGGTGCTCAGCAAACTTGGTGTCATACCCAACAAGGTGGTTGAGCTCAAGGCCCTCACTGGCGACAGCTCTGACAACATCCCCGGGGTCAAGGGTGTGGGTCCTAAAACAGCCATCACTCTTCTTAAGGAGAATGGCGATCTCGATGGCATCTACAACGCGCTGGCTGAAGTGGAAGCAGAAGGCGAGAAAGCCAGCCGCGGGGCCATAAAAGGAGCACTCAAAAGCAAGCTCAGCAACGATCGTGACAACGCCTATCTATCGCTCCATCTTGCAGAGATCCTGGTCGATATCCCCCTACCGAAAGCGCCACGTCTAGAGCTAGGCAGCGTTGACAACGATGGTCTCACTGACCGCCTGAGCGCCCTGGAACTCAACAGCCTGGTGCGCCAAGTGCCCAGTTTCGTGGCCACCTTCTCCAGCGGAGGATTTAAAGCCAATCGCCACGAACTTGAAACATCCAAATCGGCGACAAGCCCAGTAGAGCCTGAATCTTCAACAGAACCAGAGGGTTCAAACGACAACGGACAACCGGCGCTACAGCCACAACTGATTACCAATCCAGAAGAGCTGCAAGAGCTTGTCAAACGGCTGATGGCCTGTCGAGATCGCCTCAAGCCAGTGGCCCTCGATACTGAAACAACCGCCCTCAATCCCTTTTGCGCCGAACTGGTGGGCTTAGGCGTCTGTTGGGGTGAGGGGCTGCAAGACCTGGCCTACATCCCGATCGGACACCATCCGCCTGCCGAACTGCTGGAGGCAGAGGCTGCCTGCCAACTCCCCCTAGAGGCTGTGCTCAAAGCGATAGCCCCTTGGTTGGCAAGTAACGACCACCCCAAAGCACTGCAAAACGCCAAATACGACAGGCTCATCCTGTTGCGCCATGGACTCGCCCTCGAGGGGGTCGTGATCGACACGTTGCTGGCCGACTACCTCCGTGATGCCGCCGCCAAACACGGCCTGGAAGTGATGGCAGAGCGTGAATTCAAGATCACGCCAACCGGCTTCAGCGAGCTGGTTGGCAAGGGCCAAACCTTTGCTGATGTCGCGATCCCAACAGCCAGCCTCTACTGCGGCATGGACGTGCATCTCACCCGACGACTTGCCCTACGACTCAGAGCGCAACTTGAAAGCATGGGAGCCAAGCTGCTTCCCCTACTGGAGCAAGTTGAGCAACCCCTAGAACCAGTTTTGGCGCTAATGGAAGCCACCGGGATCCGCATCGACCTGCCCTATTTACAGACACTTTCCGTTGAACTGGGTGAGACCTTGGAGCGTCTGGAAGAACAAGCCCGAGAAGCAGCCGGAGTGGACTTCAATCTGGCCTCCCCCAAACAATTGGGAGAACTGCTGTTCGAAACACTTGGGCTGAATCGCAAAAAATCCAGGCGCACCAAAACGGGCTGGAGCACCGATGCCAACGTGCTGGAAAAACTCGAAGCTGATCATCCAGTGGTGCCTCTGGTGCTGGAGCACAGAGTGCTCAGCAAACTGCGCAGCACCTACGTGGATGCCTTGCCGCAGCTGGTGGAATCAGAGACGGGCAGGGTGCACACCGATTTCAACCAAGCGGTTACGGCAACAGGCCGGCTGAGCAGTAGCAACCCCAACCTGCAAAACATCCCCATCCGCACCGAATTCAGCCGGCGAATCCGCAAGGCTTTTCTTCCCCAGGAGAACTGGCAACTACTCAGTGCGGACTATTCACAGATCGAATTGCGCATCCTCACCCACCTCTCTGGAGAGGAGGTTTTGCAAGAGGCCTTCCGCAATGGCGATGACGTGCACGCTCTCACCGCAAGGCTGCTGCTGGACAAAGATGAAGTCAGCTCTGATGAACGTCGACTCGGCAAAACAATCAACTTCGGCGTGATCTATGGCATGGGGGCTCAAAGGTTTTCACGCTCAACCGGCGTCAGCCAAGCGGAGGCCAAAGACTTCCTAAGCCGTTACAAACAGCGCTACGCGAAGGTGTTTACCTTCCTCGAACTACAAGAGCGGCTTGCACTCAGCAAAGGCTATGTAGAAACCCTGTTAGGGCGGCGGCGGCCCTTCCATTTTGATCGCAACGGATTAGGCCGATTGCTGGGTAAAGATCCAATGGACATTGATCTCGACGTAGCCCGCCGCGGTGGCATGGAAGCCCAGCAACTCAGGGCGGCAGCCAATGCCCCAATTCAAGGATCCAGTGCCGACATCATCAAAGTCGCGATGGTGCAGTTACAACAACAACTCAAAGAATCAGGCCTAGCGGCACATCAACTCCTGCAAGTGCACGACGAACTTGTATTGGAAGTCGACCCCACTGCACTTGAAGATGTTCAGCAGTTGGTGGTGAGCACGATGGAAAAGGCTGTTGAGCTTAGTGTGCCACTCGTAGTAGAAACAGGTGTTGGCGATAACTGGATGGACGCGAAATAACAACCTCAAAAGAGAAAAGAAAAGAACGGCAATTGAGCTCCATCAACAAGGCCAAACAAGCTCTTGTTTCAATCAATTCAGAACCTGCATTAAGCAATAAAAAAGGCCCGCTTAAGCGGGCCTTGCGAGAGATCTAATCAGTAGATTTAAATATCAAATTATAGAACTAGTCACTGCATCAGTTGCAGTACTGGTGACAGTTGTACTAGTTGAATCCAAACCCAAAATGTCCAACTCATTATCTGTAAGAACAGAAGTAAAGTTGCCACCTAGGAATGAGGCCAGACCAGCGTCAGCCAAGGCATCGAATTGATCATTTGTCATATCCTCTGCGATATCACCAGTTAAATCCGCAACCGTATTGGTGGTCAAATCTCCAATCACATCATCTGAGAGTGAGTCCAAATCATCTCCAATGCCAGCCAGGAAATCAGCAGTCAAACCATCCGCTTGACCCTTAGTAATCCCTGTAAGAAAATCGTCTGTAATTAAATCAAGATTGTCAGCGTTACCTAAACCCGTCAATTGATCATCAGTAAGTTCTGCTGCGATACCAGCAGTTAAATCCTTAACAGTATCATTGCTCAAACCTGAGAATACATCAGCGGAAAGCTCATCCACTTTTCCTCCGATGGCATCGATGAATTCTGTTGTTACACCTTTTGCCAGCTCCTCAGTAATTCCTGAGATCGCATCATTAGACAGCAAGGCAACAGTATCTTCAGCCATACCTTTGAGCTGCCCAACCTTAAGGCCGCCAATATTCTCACCAGTAATGCTGGCAATAATGTCAGTATCCAGGTCATCAATTAAACCGCCAATACCTCTAAATGCATCCTTTGACTTACCGAGTGCTTTTATTGCACCTTCACTTAAGTCGTTAATGAAATCAACGCCAAGCCCCTTAGCTTGATCACCAGTCAAGCCTTCAAAAGCTTTGTCTGCTATAGATTCAAGCTTGCTTTGATCTAAACCCAAAAGAGCATTTACTTTCAATCCGCCGAGCTGATCAGCGTCGATTTTCGCAAATACTTCTTCTCCCAATAAATCCAGTGTTTTATATTTAAAGCCCTGAACTGCATCCGCTGTCATTTCTTCGAACTTCTTCGTTGTTATAGAAGTAATTAAATCCGTGCCTAACTTCTTAACTTGATCGGCACCGATACCCGCCATGGCTTCATCAGCTAGTTCCTTAAACTGATCTACATCAAACCCAGCCAACACTTTTGGAGCGAGTGCAGCGATACCTGCCGCTTTAATTCCCCCAATTGCATCAGGAAGCAACTCTTTTATCTGATCTTTGGCAAATCCAGCGAACGCCGCTGGAGCAAGCTCTTTAATCTGAAGTTTATCTAGTGATCCAATAACTGCTGGAGCCATTGCAGCGATCGATTCCGGCTTGAATCCAGCGAACGCCGTCGGAAGCATCTGGGCCATCTGGATTTTATCTATTTGCTTAAAGACGTCAGCACCCATCTCGGCAACATGAGTTGCACCAAAACCTGAGAAGGCTTCAGCAGCCATCTTGGCTACATGATCTGCCTTCAGGCCAGCCATCGCCTTAGCACCCATGCTGGCGATATGGGTACTAGCTAATCCAGCCATCGCCGTCGGATCTAGGGCTGCAATATGACCACTAGTAAATCCAGCTACAGCGTCAGTCGCCATCTTGGCCATATGACCACTAGTAAATCCAGCTACAGCGTCAGTCGCCATCTTGGCCACATGACCACTAGTAAATCCAGCGACAGCGTCAGTCGCCATCTTGGCCATATGACCACTAGTAAATCCGGCCACAGCGTCAGTCGCCATCTTGGCCACGTGGTCTGAA
>NZ_JNBA01000003.1 GCF_000760295.1 Prochlorococcus sp. MIT 0701 | reverse complement strand
GACACATGATCTGTTAGTGCGACTTGGTTGCGTTGAATCGAGAGCAGTCTCGCAGCAGAGAGCAATTTCTCTTCCTATCTTTTCTTGTCATGCCAGAACCAGCATATTTTTATTTTGGCGTAAATGCTGGCTCGTCTGAAATAGATAGTTTGGGATCACCAGAACCTTTTTGTTTTGGTGTAAATGCTGGCTCGTCTGAAATAGATAGTTTGGGATCACCAGAACCTTTTTGTTTTGGTGTAAATGCTGGCTCGTCTGAAATAGATAGTTTGGGATCACCAGAACCTTTTTGTTTTGGCGTAAATGCTGGTTCGTCTGAAATAGATAGTTTGGGATCAATCTCCCCTGCTATAGAAGATGATACAGTCAACATTAAAACTAAAGCCATGGAAGTATAAAGAACTCTCACAGAGTTCAAGCTCAATAAGTGCAAGATTGCTTCTTTAGATTTAGCCATAGGTGTAAATACGCTAATCTTACTTTAGCTAGCCTTTGATACTTTAGCAGCACATATGACAGAAATCTCTGAAGCCCCTTAATGCATGGAGAAGGCCTGGATTACCCCATATACACCCTTCAAAGCACGACTCATTTCCTTGAGACTTGATCATTTAGGGCGAGTAGGTGTGTTAAGTCGTGGATAGATGAGAAGCGGAGCCTGCTTTATATCCAACTTCTATCGATATCCCATGCCTTGCTGCTCATCAATATTTCTTCTTGTTTTTGTTGACAGCATTGCTATAGCTGTTGCTAGAGTTGTTTTATGAATATCCTGCCTTCCCTCACTAAGGCTCTGCAAAGCCATATGCTGCAACGTGCTTATGCCATAGATATAGATGTGAGGAACCACAATCGAAAAAACATTGATTGAAAGTCCAATATGGAAGTCTTTTTATGTAACGATCGATAGTAATTAAAGCTTATTGATAAATATTGGAAAATTCACATTTTACTCTCATGACCTATTGTTTTCGAATAGACAATCTGAATTGCCTTTGGATTACTGATTGGGATGCAAAGGTGGGAAATCTCTCATAAGCTATCGCCGATAATTTGCCTTGATCATGAGTTGCTCATAATGCGACAATCAGGGAGCTTATAAATTATGATATCCAATGAGCCCTTACTAAGCATAGTCATTGAAAGATCATTCCACAAGCCAAGAAGAGACATCTTTTAGAAACAAAACTTTTAAAGGTATCAAGATGTCTGCCCTAAAGGGGAAGGCGCTTAATGTTTCCAAAGACGATATACCTGATCTGGCCTCAATTAAGGCTGTTTTGCCTGATAAATGCTTCAATACCAGCACCAATACTTCGCTTGCTTATTTAGCGCAATCCCTGACGATACAGGCCATTGTAATTTTTATAGGGATGTCCATACCTCTCAATGTAGAAATATTGCCTGTTTGGGTTCTCTACTGGCTTGTATCTGGCACAACAGCAATGGGCCTATGGGTCATTGCCCATGAATGCGGACACGGTGCTTTTTCGAGAAATAGGATACTAGAAACATGCGTTGGATATGTGTTGCATTCGATGCTTCTTGTTCCATATTTCTCATGGCAGCGTTCACATTTGGTTCACCATACTTATACAAACCATATAGCCAATGGTGAAACCCACGTGCCTTTGGTCATTCGTGGCAATGGAATAGACGAGCAAGCTGGTGGAGAAACAGATATTGCCATAGCAAGCAAATTAGGAAAAGTTCAATATGGTGTATTTCAGCTGGTGCTTCACCTAGTTTTTGGCTGGCCAGCCTATTTACTGACTGGGAAGACGGGAGGCCCAACATATGGCCTAACGAATCACTTCTGGCCGATAGCCCCTTTCTCTGAAAAATTGTGGACAAAAAAATGGATCAATAAAGTTTGGCTTTCCGAT
Organism: Prochlorococcus sp. MIT 0701; assembly: GCF_000760295.1. Taxonomy (GTDB): domain Bacteria; phylum Cyanobacteriota; class Cyanobacteriia; order PCC-6307; family Cyanobiaceae; genus Prochlorococcus. Next base: position 35,493 of record NZ_JNBA01000003.1, on the reverse strand, counting down.
TGGGGGATATGCCTGACTCTGTTTGCATTGATTGCCTGGAGCCTGCATGATGGCTTTGTTACTGTTTTTGCAATTTATATAGCTCCTCTGTTAGTAGTCAATATCTGGCTAGTGACCTATACATGGCTTCATCATACTGATACTGATGTTCCCCACCTTGACAGCTCAGACTTCTCCCAATTGCGAGGTGCATTCCTATCGATTGATAGGCCATATGGAAAAGTAATTGATTTCCTCCATCACAAGATAGGCTCTACTCATGTTATTCATCACATCGCACCTTGGATGCCTCATTACCATGCTGGCAAAGCTACTATTGCCCTGAAAAATGCTTTCCCAAAGGTCTACCTTTTCAACCCAACGTCAATTCTTAAGTCTCTTTGGCTTATTTCTACGAACTGCATAGCTGTTACTCGGGAAGAGAGCAGTGGCCGCTATGTCTGGAAAAATCCTTGGTAAGAGGACGAGGATCGAAGAAGAACCATTTACTGGCTTAATATTTATCTAGTCAGTTATTTACTGATTATCTATAACCACTATCTACTCATACTCCATGGCTTTTTTTATAGGGATTACTCCTGACATCTGCGGATAATGTTAATAAAGCTGTTGGTATGTGCTTGATACTCTATTTCCGACAAGGATTGCACTGTAAGAGATTTCTCAGGCTGTTGGAGTAAAGCTCACTCGTTAAATTAGATCTTGTTAGCGAGTGCGGGGCAGGCGTCTTTATGCATCATATCAAGATTATGTATTGTTTTGTAGTGCATGTCAGTGAATAGAATTCGATATAATATCTGAACATAAGATTCTCCCTAGTTAGGGATATGATTATTCATATGGAGGTGTAATCAATCATCTACGGAAACGTAACGTGTCCATTCCTCCTTTCTGTGTTGTTGATGGTAGAAAACAACAAAGGGAAAGTTGAATTTATAGTGAGTTTCGTTCAGGTCTTTGTCCACCCAGTAACAACCTATTTGATAATTGTTCCTAAACATCTCATCATTATTTGAATAAATATCTACTATTGAGGTATCACCATTTAGGTGTTCATCTATGAAAGATTGTTTGTCTTCGAAGACGTCAATGAGAAAAATCTCATAGGTCTGTTTGGTTATGCCAACTCTCATCAGCTCTTCGATAACCTTATCATCCATATAGTCAAATCTCCAGCTACCATCATCTTCATCAGGAGGTTCAATATCTTCATCCTTAGACAAAAGAATTTCCAAGTCAGTTTTGTCCTTAGTCATGACTCGTTAAAGGGGAAAATGAAAGTGTTTGTTCTAAGGGGTTTCTCATGATATCAAACTGTTTGCCACCACCATAAGCCCCTTCTAGGTCATCATCAGAGAATAATTCACCAAAGGGCCTGAGATGGATTCGCCTTGTGGGTGTGGTGTTTATAACCACTAGAAGCATTCTTCAACTCACCATCTTCGAAACAAACCTTCTTCGTCAAGCCAGAACCAGAAGCTTGAGGGTTTTCATTCTTCGACTTAGAATGTATTGATTGTTTAGGTGATGTGCGTTCATTCCTCAGATGATTGAGTTCATCATCTGAGGATATTTATAACCACCATCGCATGTCACTTTTACCTAAGATTCAACCTCTGAAGAAAGCGCTTTAGCACTCGACTGATATATTCTATTGTCGGTATTTGCTCTTCAAAAGTATCCTAGTGTTTCCCGGAAATTTGCTAGGAAAATAATAAATACTAGAGGGCCTTATGCTGTGTCGAATGAACTGTTTTCTACTTAGTTCCCATGCGAAAATAGATATATTGGTCAAAAGGTTGAAGAGGTAAATGAGTATTTTGCTCGATCTGCTGTAGTTTTTGTTATAGGCCAAATCTTGGCACTATTCCTCCCATGCCAATTAGATAGCATAATGCCGCTAAAATTACAAAAGAAATCACCACTTGCAGAGGAAGTTGAAGCAGTTCTTTCGAGCTAGGCAGAGGAGAGATGTTGGGCATTTGATCACGGGGATCCTCTTCTTCACTGGGCATGGAATGTTGATCTCTGACTATGACGAATACATTCTAACCAATCAAAGCTTGTGCTTGATGACTTCTTACAATTCTTCCAACGTCTTACTTCTTTTTCTTGCCTCTCAGGATTAAGTGTGTTAATACGAAAGAACTTGTCTTTTCCTTTTTGTCTTTGCTTAACTCTGTCTTCTTCCTATTAGCAATCTTGCTAATATTTATTGTATTGGTAGTGATGTTTAATTCACTAGTTGCTAAAAAGAACCGAGTTAAAAACGCCTTTGCATCTGTAGATGTTCAGCTCAAGAAGCGATATGACCTTGTCCCGAACCTCATTGCAACTGTCAATCAATATATGCAGCATGAGCAAGGAACCCTCTCTAAGTTAACAGAGCTTCGAGGGTTGGCTCAGAGTGGAAGGCTGGGCACACGTGGCAGGGTTGAGCTTGAAAATCAATTTTCCCAGACTATGGAGTCAATCATGGTTGCAGTTGAGAATTATCCAGATCTTAAGGCTAGCCAGAATTTTCTTGCGCTCCAGGGCTCGTTTAATGAGATTGAGGAGCAGCTTTCTGCCGCTCGACGTACCTTTAATGCCGTAACCACTGACTATAATGACGCTGTTGAAATGTTTCCCAGTAATGTTTTGGCTGGCCTGATCGGCTATCGGCTACGCCCTCTTTTTGAAATGCCTGCTATCGAAAGAGAGAACCCTAATGCAGCTAAAATCTTTGCCGGATAATGGCGAATCCAAGATCCTTTTTTGGAGGTCACCCTTCTTATTTTCGCCAGGAGATTATGCCGGTTTTACGGATATTTGAAGCAAGGCGAAAACGCATTCTTCAGAAGATATTGATAATCATACTCTTAATCGCCTTGTTGATAATTGCTGTAGTCATTCTGCTTGCCTATCAGTTAATTCCGCCCATCGCTGCTTTTGTTTTGCTTCCACTACTGGTGGTTGTCTTTGCTATCGCCTACAGGCAACTCACCAAGCAATATATGTCGCAGTTCAAGCAGCAGGTTATTACAGCGATCGTTAACTTCTTTGATTCAACTCTTCAATACGATCCACACGGTCGCGTTTCTGAGTCTCAGTTTTTGCAGAGTGGGCTATTTAATGCTTCTCCTGATCGTTACCGTGGAGAGGATCGGGTTTTTGGAGTTCTTGATAAGACCCGTATCGAGTTCAGTGAGGTACATGCCGAATATCAGTCTCAGAGCGTCGATTCTGATGGGTCCACGCACACCTCATGGCACACGATTTTCAAAGGCCTGTTTTTCGTTGGCGACTTTAATAAGCAAATTAAAGGCACCACGGTGGTGCTTCCAGATGTAGCAGAACGTCTTTTTGGCGGGCTTGGAAAATTTCTTCAAAACATTCATAAGCTTGGCCGACATCCCGAGCTCATCACCCTGGAAGATCCTGCTTTCGAAAAGTATTTTGTGGTTTACGGGGATGATCAAGATGAAGCGAGATACATTCTCACCCCGAATCTTATGGAGCGGATCGTTTCATTTCGCGAGCGAACCGGCCAAAAAATTCGTCTTTCTTTTTGTGGTGAGAACGTTTATGTCGCCATTCCGAGCGACCATGACATGTTTGAGGCCAGGGTTTTTCGAACCCTTTGGTGCAAGACGCTCATTAAGAGCTATGTGGATGACATGGCTATGGCGATAGGTGTCGTTGAAGAGCTCAATCTCAACCGCCGCGTTTGGACCAAAGGCTGAATTTGAATGAGCCCGACGTCGAATTTATTTTTGCTGACAGGCTTTACAGCACCTGCACCACTTCACTGACTTCGGGGATCATTTCGCGCAACTTGCGTTCGATACCCATTTTTAGGGTCATGGTGCTACTGGGGCAGCTGCCGCAAGCACCTTGAAGACGCACTTTCACCACAGGACCATCGATTTCGACGATTTCGACATTGCCACCGTCTGCCATCAGAAAGGGCCGTAATTCATCGAGCACGGTTTCTACGTTCTCGTTGGTGAGGGCCATGGCTTCTGTACTCATGGATGCTCTTCAAGTTTGGTTCTATTCAGCCTAGGGAGTTCGCTCATATCCTGGCCAGCAGGGTTGCTATCAAGTTGTGGCCGTCTCTGATGTTTCTGGATCCCAGTCTCGCTACGACGCGGTGCTTGTCGGGGCTGGAATCATGAGTGCCACCTTGGCGGCCTTATTGCATGAGCTCGATCCTCAGCTGCGTTTGTTGATGGTTGAGCGTTTGCAGGCGCCGGGTCTTGAGAGCAGTGCGGCCGTGAACAATGCAGGCACTGGTCACGCGGCTAATTGCGAACTGAATTACACACCTCTTCAACCTGATGGCCGTGTGTCTACGGCTAAGGCGTTGGCCATCAATGCCGCTTTTGAGCGCTCATTGGAGTTCTGGGCTTCGCTGACGGAAAAGGGCAAGTTGCTACCGCAGCAATTTCTGCATCTGGTCCCCCATATCAGTGTGGTTTTTGGTGATGCTGATGTGGCTCTCTTGCATCAGCGCTTTCAGCAATTGAGTGCGTTGCCGGCCTTTGCCTCCATGCAATGGAGTACTGATTTCGCTGAGCTTGCCGAATGGATGCCATTGGTCATGGAAGGGCGAGCCAATGCAGAGCTTGTTGCAGCAACTCGCATTAAGCGGGGCACGGATGTGGATTTCGGATTGCTAACAGGGGCCTATCTGGAGTCATTGCAAGCAAGCGGAGCTTTGGAATTGAGTTGCTGCTGCGAAGTTGTTGATTTGCGCCGGCAGGGCAAGGCGCAGTGGCATCTTGATCTCAAGCACTCTTCTGGAAGTCGCTCAGTGCAAACACCTTTTGTGTTCCTCGGTGCTGGGGGCGGTGCTTTGCCTTTGCTGCAGCGATCGGGAATTCCTGAAGCTGCCGCCTACGCGGGCTTTCCAGTGAGTGGGGAGTGGTTGGTTTGCACTGAATCAGCGCTAACGGCACGGCATTACGCCAAGGTCTACGGCAAGGCGAAGGTGGGAGCGCCTCCGATGTCTGTGCCACATCTCGACAGCCGCTGGATTGCTGGTCGCCGCTCGTTGCTTTTCGGGCCTTATGCGGGTTTCAGTAGCAAATTTCTGAAGCAGGGTTCTCGCCTGGATCTGTTGCGTTCTGTGCGGCGCAGTAATTTTGGTTCGATGCTTGAGGTGGGTCTCAAAAACTTTGATCTAGTGACCTATCTCATCTCTCAGCTGCGTCAGAGCGAGGAGGATCGTTTCGCATCCCTTAGGGATTTTTTACCTAATGCGCAATTGAATGATTGGAATCGTTCAGTTGCTGGTCAAAGAGTTCAGATCATCAAACGCACAGCTGAGGGAGGTCGGCTACAGCTGGGCACAGAGGTGGTTTCTGCTGCTGATGGTTCACTTGCTGCTTTATTGGGGGCATCGCCTGGGGCCAGTACAGCGGTAACAATCATGCTGGAGGTGCTTCAACGTTGTTGGAGCGAGCGGATGGAGAGTGAATCGTGGAAACAGCGGTTGCGTAAGTTGTTGCCCAGTTATGGCCAGGATCTCAATTCCGATCCTGAATTGCTGAAAAAAATGCGCACACGTACTGATGGATTGATTGGTTTTGGTGTACAAAAAGATGGTTTAAGTTGATGCTGTGATGATCAGCTCATGATGAGACTTTAGATGTTGACCTTGAAAGCCTTGTTTTGGTTAAATGGTGTTTTAATCGACGGCAGTGGCTATCGCTGCTGTGACGATATCGGTTGAACTTGTCGCTTCTGATGTTGTTGATGTAGGGGATGTCGTAGATGTCGTCGTCTCAGATGTTGTTGTTGGAATTGTTACTGCTTCGATGGCCCCAGATGTGTCCATAGCATTAGTTCCTCCTAATGTTGTTAAAGTTGCGATTGCATCATCACTTGAATTGATGATTGCATCAGTTGCCCCTCCAGCTGTAGCGATTGAATATTCTTCAGCTTGTGTTTCTATTGTTCCAGTGATTGGATCTAAGCCTACCGGATGAATAATCCGAATCAATATTATCAGTGCTCAGGATTGAAGCGCTCACATCTTGAAGCGTTGCGATAACAACTCCCTTATTGTTGTCGCAAGTGCTGCCACCAGCATCAAAACTCACTAATGTATTGACTCCATCTTGTGCGAAGTTAATGTATCCTGATGCTATCGCGTTGGTCTCATCGTAGTTGTCTGCCACGTTGTTAAGTAGATCATCGAAATTCATCATGTCGTGATTACTTGATGGTTCAGCAGTTGGATTTTCCTCTAGGAGAGGCTCGGAATCTTCGCCGTTGTTTTGCTGGCTTTGACTTTTCTTCTTTAAAGAGAGCTTCTTGCTTCATTAGTTGTTGACACTATCGAGATTGTTAATGATCGGGATGTATAAGCTTTAGAAAACCTGCACTTTGGCGAAGAATATTTGATGCTTTTGATTCAACTTAGGTTGAAGATGCAGCAACATCTCCCCATTCACATACGAGGCTATGGGGTTGAATAGTTCGGTACCAGCATTCTTCACGCTGGTCAGATCAGCAGGATCCTTAGAATCTGGATTCTGACTCCAAAGCGCCCGAGAGGGGAATTCGCCAACGCATGACCGACGTTCCCGTTTCTCGCTTGAGGAACTTCTGCATCATTGCCCATATCGATCACGGCAAGTCGACTTTGGCTGACAGGCTGTTGCAGGACACTGGCACGGTGGCCGGTCGGGATATGCAGGAGCAGTTTCTCGACAACATGGATTTGGAAAGGGAGCGGGGCATCACGATCAAGCTCCAGGCTGCCCGGATGAACTACACGGCTGCCGATGGCGAAAGCTATGTGCTCAACCTGATCGATACCCCTGGCCATGTGGATTTCTCTTATGAGGTGAGCCGCTCCTTGCAGGCCTGTGAGGGGGCCCTGTTGGTGGTGGATGCCAGTCAGGGTGTTGAGGCCCAGACCTTGGCAAATGTCTATCTAGCGCTGGAAAACGATCTAGAGATTATTCCAGTGCTCAATAAGATTGATCTGCCGGGTTCTGATCCAGAACGGATTAAAGAGGAGATCGAGGCGATCATTGGTCTTGACACTTCAACAGCAATTGCCTGTTCTGCCAAAACAGGCTTAGGTGTACCAGAGATTATGCAGGCGGTGGTGGATCGTATCCCGCCCCCTGCAGATTCCCTTGATGAGCCAACGAAGGCACTGATCTTCGATTCTTACTACGACTCCTACCGAGGCGTGATTGTTTATTTCCGGGTGATCAGTGGCCGGATTAGCACGAAGGACAAAGTGTTGCTGATGGCCAGCAAGAAGAGCTATGAGCTTGATGAGATCGGTGTGATGTCACCAGATGAGTGTGAGGTCAATGAACTTCATGCCGGGGAGGTGGGTTATCTGGCGGCCTCGATCAAGGCGGTTGCTGACGCACGGGTTGGAGACACGATTACGCTCCTCAATTCCCCAGCAGATGAGCCTCTGCCTGGTTACACCGAGGCAAAGCCGATGGTGTTTTGTGGCTTGTTCCCTACGGATGCAGATCAATATCCAGATCTAAGGGAAGCGCTTGACAAGCTGCAGCTTTCAGATGCGGCATTGAAGTATGAACCTGAAACCAGCAGTGCGATGGGTTTTGGCTTTCGTTGTGGCTTTCTAGGACTCCTGCATATGGAGATTGTGCAGGAGCGGCTTGAGCGTGAATACGACTTGGATTTGATCGTTACTGCTCCTTCAGTGATCTACAAGGTGAATATGATTGATGGGGACATGTTGATGGTGGACAATCCTGCAACATTGCCAGATCCGCAGAAGCGGGAATCAATTGAGGAGCCTTATGTACGGATGGAGATTTATGCCCCCAATGAGTACAACGGCACTCTGATGGGTTTGTGTCAGGAAAGGCGTGGTGAATACATTGATATGAAGTACATCACCACTGAGAGAGTCACCTTAATTTATGAGCTGCCCTTGGCTGAGGTGGTGACGGATTTCTTTGATCAGATGAAGAGTCGCACAAAGGGTTATGCCTCAATGGAATATCACTTGATTGGCTATCGCCGCAATGATCTGGTGCGCTTGGATGTCTTGATCAATGCAGAAAAGGCTGATCCACTTACCACAATTGTGCACCGTGATAAGGCTTATAGTATTGGTAAGGGTCTGGTGGAGAAACTCAAGGAGCTGATCCCAAGACAACAGTTTAAAATTCCCTTACAGGCATCCATTGGTAGTCGCATTATTGCCAGCGAGAGCATCAGTGCCATGCGCAAGGATGTGCTTGCTAAGTGTTATGGCGGAGACATCTCAAGAAAAAAGAAGTTACTGAAGAAACAGGCCAAGGGTAAAAAACGGATGAAGGCCATGGGCAAAGTGGATGTGCCTCAGGAAGCATTCATGGCTGTGTTGAAGCTAAATCAGGAAAGTTAATTATGGCCTTTTTATTGACTGGAATTGGTTGTTACGTAATCCTTATCGATTTGTAGATAGTCACCTGTGGTGTTAGTTGATAATTTCTCCATCCAAGGTGATTCTAATCCAAGGGCTATCGTGTTTGTTTTGAGTACCTGTTCTCGTGTGTTGTTGAAGTTTGAATAGTGAGCAACTGTAGGGTCATGATCATTGGCTTGCCAGCTACCGCCCATACGATCGGCATTAGGCTCCCCGTCTGAGAGGAAGTAAAGTGTGTCCGTTTCGTTGTCTTTGAAAGAGGCATCTAATCCTTCCCATGGATAGGTTCCGCCCCACTTTGTGGGACGACCATTGTCCAGTGAATTAACGAATGCGATTGCGGATTCGCGCATACCATCATTTCCAATTTTAATCAAGCCATTGCTTGATTGCTCCCAAACTTTGTGGTTTTTCCGACCTGGTGAGCTGAAGGATTGGATGCTGACTTTTGTATCTGGAGAAAGTGCTGTAAGTAAGCTGGTGAGTTCAGTTTGCAGTGATTCCATTCTGGTTAAGGCGCAGTTCTGACGTGACCAGAAATAGTAACTTCCACTCCAATATATTTTCCAGTTGCCATAGGTACTCCCCCAAAGGATGCAAGCACTCATTGAGCCTGAGCCATCAACAAGGAAGCGGATGTGCTTGCTTTTCACATTGCGGAAGTAGGCCCCATTAAGTACACCATTGCTATCATCTCCATAGTGCTCAATACGCTTGTCTGCTCTGGCGAATGCCGCAAGATAAAGTGGATATTTGGTAATTATGCGTGCAGCACTGATGGCTTCAAGATAACTCTCAGTCTCAAATTTCTCTGGGTCGTTGTTGGGGTTCGGATCAGTGAATTTTACCAACTTGCGTTGTTTATCAGTCATCACGCCAAGAGCCGGCTCCATAAAGGTGCGTACTGGCGTGCTGTCAGATGTAAAGGTCACATCAAGGCCTTCAATGACTTCTCTGAGACTTTTAATATCACCCTCATTGTTTGTTAAGTGCTCGCAATCACCTTCATTTTTTGTGCATTTCATTACTCCGATATCTTCAATTGCTTTGGCAATAAATGCATCTTCTGTTTCGCTATAGCGTCCATCAAGGCTTAGAGGAGCACCACATCGCATCAGGGCATAGCCTGCTTTATTTGAATTAACACTGAGCCCATAAAGAACTGGTGTGTTCAGTTCAGCCATCTTGATGCCGAAGACTGGCTTGAACACTTGATGTCGAGCTTCTGCGAGCAGACCACATTGCTGGAGAGTGTCTTGATATTGCTCATTTGCCATATCGGTATGTTCCATTCCAGCTGGTACAGCGTCGCTGTTATTGACCAGGATATGGATACTCCGTTCGATTTCTGATCGCAGCAGGCGAAGGCCATTGGTTGTGTTTTGCCGCAGGGTTGCCTTGCTTTCAGCCCTATCCATCAATGTCTGCGTTGAGCGCAGCGCTAATGAGGATGCTCCGATTAGCAGAATGCCTGCCCCCGCTGCGACGACGGCTTCAGACATCCCAAAACCATTGGTAGGCAAAGGATGAGATCGGCGCTGATAAAGGTTCTTTAGCAGTTTCATGGATCAAGTGCCATAGAACTATGGCTTTTGATGGTTTAACGATGACAGGATTGAGATCTTTTTTTCTCAATCAGCTGTGAATGTTTCCTGAAGATTGTCTGAAGACAACGATTAACTGCTGTCGCAGAAATCAGTGTCATCATTCCAGGTTCCGCTTTGGATATGGCCATTGCCTGAGAACTCCACGCATCGGGTTCTCAGCAGAGGCTCTTGGGCACTATGTCGAGATCTAACTAGGATCGTGAGATTGTCATGTTGTGCGCTTGTTCCCGGCGGTGATAATTCATAGCTGGCTTGTGACGCAGACACCTCGACCTCTTTTGACTCTCTGGTTCCTTCAATACTGAGAAAGCGATAACGTGATTTTCCTTTTAGCAATTCGGGTGTGCAGTTGACAATCTCCCCATCTTGATTCCAGCAACACTTCAGACGTTGAGTATTACTTTGAGAGCCATCAGGTTGTTGAAATTCCAGCAGAAGCCAAGGTGGTCCAAATGTTTTTTGGCTTAGATCCTGATCAAGGCTAAAGCTGCAGCTTGATTTTGACTGTCCTAATCTTGCCCGCAAGCTGAACAAACCAGATTCAACAAATTGTGTGTAGCGATCCACCTGTCCTTGAGCTACATTTCGGCGAAATTTTGGTACCCCATACGCAGATAAAATACTTACAATTGTGATCACAACCAAAAGCTCTAGCAGGCTGTAACCCTGCGAGGTGTGTTGATCAGAACGTAAGTTTTTCATTTGTAGCACCTCGCCTGGAAATTTGGATTGAGTTCCAGCACTCTTTGTTCAGTAGCATTTTTCATCTCAGTTTCATGGAGTAGCTCAGCAGAATCGTTGTCGGCAACTGTTGTTGCTCCTGGCCCTTCAAAGCTGTAGATGACAACCGCAATTTCTTCTGCAGCGGTGGTATTAACTGTTCTATTGATCAGTTGTTTGTTTGATTCATTCTTGAGATTTGGAGCTGGGACATATTGTCGACCCGCGCTCTCAATGATTTGCTCTTTCAGGTAATTAGGAGGGTCATTACAGGCAGATTGCTGCTCATCTTGGCTTGGGATTGAGTCAAAAGTAAGTAGAGAGTCAGCTTGTTGCAAGAGCTGAATGTTGTCATTAATTGCTGCTTCTATACGAGTTCGCTCCAGTTGATTCCTGCTGTTGATTAGTGCTGAAAGGGAGAACCTACTGACTGCAGTCATCACCATGGCCAGCAACACACCAGCAATCAGGACTTCCACCATGGTGAAGCCAGAATCCCTATTTTGCTGATCTGTTTGATTGCTATTGCTGCTGGTACTGAAAAGTCTTAGCTGATTTGTAATGATTCGCCTAGTGTTTTCTCTAGGTGAACATGAGCCTTGTTTTTGTTGGCTAAGTCTTATCCAATGAATTTGTTTGAAATATGGTTTAAGCAGGTGATTGCTTAGGATCCTGTCAATGGTTTGATTCCATCGATCTTTTTTTAGGTTCGCACCAGATCTCGTGTGTTTTACCATCGCCTGAACGTGTCTAGGCCTGTGCCTCGAATACCTCGGGCTATGGTGCGGCCATAGCCTTTGAAGCCATCAGTGCTCCACTGCCAGAGTTCTTCGGCTGCCTGAGTGACAGATCCTTTGCCGCCATCGGCGCGATCGGTGATCAGATTGAGTGAGTGATCTTGTGAGCAGAAGCTATTTGCCCAAATCACACCACGCATCTCTGCATCACTGCTGAGCGTGAACGTTCCTTTGCCAAGAGCGACCCATGCAGCAGGCAAACTGTTGCCGGCAATGCTCAAAACGTAGGGATCCTCTAAAACTCTATTGGTATCGCAGTCGCTAGGTGCATCCCCTGTCGAAGCCGTAACCACAAAGCGTTCTGGACGGTTGTTGCATGTGGTTTTCCCAGAGTCAACCCCACAGAGCAGGCTGCTCTCTGATAGTTCTATACGTCTACTTAGATTCGTTTGGGTAGAACCTGAGATAGGTAATTCAAGGTGCAAAACTATCGGTCTATTGTCATTTTCAATCAATACTTTCGTGTTTTTTAGGTTGATGTGCTCCAAGTAAATATGACATTCCCCATTTCGATTGGAACAAATATCACTCTGCCTGATCCTTACCTCCCACTCCTTCTGCTCTTGTGTTGTCCAGGATTTCCAGGTTTTGTAATAAACTGACGATCTGTACCAGCTGTAGCCATCTCTAAGAGTTGGTTTGCCTGTATAACACCAGTTGTATATACATGCCAGAGTTGCATCCCAGGTGAATCCATTAGAAGCTTGCTGAGAGGTTTGACCACCAGAGCTGACTTTGCTAGTGATCTGGATTCCTGGTGGTACAGATGTGGTCTGGCTGTTGTTCGCTCTTGTACAGACAATTTGGTCGGTACCGCAATTAAAATTTGAATTGTTGCCTGTGTCATCAATACTCCATACACGCGTAGCTCCTGAGTTGTTTGGCATCGTGTCGATGACTTTGTTCTTGTCGTAAAGAGCTGTGCTTGGTAGCCCTCTGTTCAGCACTGGCCAAATTCGATCTGCCACAGCGCTTGATTGGCCTTGAATGTCACCTATGAGAGTGTTGGCATCACATCCACCTTGTTTTTGGAAACTGTTTGGAGATTCCACGTCCCAAAGAATGAGGCCTGCGCCACTGATGTTTGCAGGGCCAAGATCAATATGCTGTGCTGCAAGTACACCCCAGTCCTCAGGCTTTACAACACTTGAGCTGACGTATAATGAGCGTATTAGAAGTGTTCGAGCTAAATAGTCTTCGTCAGAAGAACCGACTCTTTTGGCGATGCCTTCAATTTGGAAGACTCCTTCGCCCAGCCCATTCTTGCCTGGGCTTAAGTAATCACGTAGGCGGTAAAATGTTTGGATGCTGCCTTTGCCATCCTGACGCTGGGTTCTCGTTTCATCAGCAATAAATGGAACTGAGATAATTGTTTCTGTATTTCCTCCACCCACGTGGCCTGTCGGCCATTTGGCTGTTTCGCTGGATGGATGAATGGGTAACCCCATTGAGGTGTCAGTACATAGCTCTTCAAGAGGTTGTGCTTCTGTCGTATTGATGAGTTCCCAGGAGAATCCGTTATTGGGATTATTAGTATTTTCTTGATTATTGAGTGTGAAAAGAAAGCCTCTATAGTTTTCAGGATCATTTTGGTTGAGCTTGCTCAGAATTCTATTGAAGCCATTGACGGCAGCAGCTTCGGCCATCTGTTGATAGCTTTCGGATGCCCCTAGCTTCCTGGCCATCAGTTGACGGATGAGCAATCCGGTGGCGCCGGTCAGTAAGGTTAAACCCGTTAGCAATGCTAACAATAATGCTAAACCTTCTTCCCCATTTGGGGCTTTTCTCTGACGAGAAAAATAGAGGTAATGATGCAATAATCCTTTTTTAATTTTAGGCATCAGCTATCTCCTCTGCAGACAAGATCAGCGTTGCTAGCTGCATTTTTGCTGTCTTTCCTACCCTGTTTTAAATCGCTCGCACCCGTTCCAAGATCAATGCAAGCGATCACATTGAACTTGGCCACTTCTGGATTTTTACTCGTTGGCTTTGCCGTAAATTCGTAGTAGTTAGTGTTGCCTCCATTGTCCGTGCGGCTTAACGTGTAATTGCCTCCAGGCAGATTGATTGAGCCGAAAGTGGTAAGACTTGCCGGTCCGCTGGTTGTCATGATCGCTGCGATGTCATTCAGTTCGGCCCAGCCAGTGGGGATTTTATTGAACTCATCGATATAGGCTGCCAGGGTGTTTTGTATCTGAGCCAGAATGGCGACAGCCTCACTTTGCTTAGCTCTCTGTACTTGGGTAAAGTAATTCGGCAACGCTACAGCGCTGAGGATTCCCATAATTACTACCGTAAGCAGCACTTCTACAAGCGTAAAGGCGCTAGTTAGTTCACTATCTATTTGCCTTGAAAGTAGCTTCATGCGAAAACTTGCCCTTCATATTGTTACTCTATTAGGGTTCTTTTGCTCAAGACTTAGAAAATGATGAGAAGTGATTGTGAATCTTATGCAGAAGATGACTTCAATAAAAAAGCCTCAATGGATTGTCTCATGGTCATGTTGATTTTTGCCAGCATTCTAGGCCTAAATCTTTGGAGAAAGATTTAGGCCTTCGCTCAATATGTAATTGTGTTGATTGGGGTAATTGCTTTTATTGATGGCCTATGTGTAACTATTTCTTGTAGTTGTTGTCGTTAGATTCAGCTTGATGCTTGTGAAACTTGCCCGGTAGTTGCGTTTACAGTGATAATGCATGACTTGTCTTTCTTTAATGCTTCACCGTTGCATTTTGCTCTGCCGTCAGCATCACTCTTTTGGGTGGTGTAGGTGATGGCTCTGGATGGCGCACCACCAGATCCATCATTGCAATTGCCAGAGATCACTAGGCCTGTGCTTGGTGTTAGTGACACATAATTCTCAGGATATGGCCCGTCGGTAATGATTGCTGCGCCGCATTCTTTGGCAAGGCCAGCTCCTTCACCGAGTTGTGTGTTGAGTTCGGCTTTTTCTTTAATCCCGGTGAATTGAGGTAGGGCAACCGCACTCAGGATGCCAACGATCACAATCACGATCATCAGCTCCACCAGGGTGAAGCCTTGCTGTAAAGCGCTAGCTCCCTTCTGGCGTCTCAACAGCGCAAGCTTTAGCTGTTGGTTGAGGATGCTCATGGTGATATGCAATTTCAATATTGGCTTCATTATATTGCCTTGCTATGGCGATTTTGTGGTGAAGGATCCTCTAAGGCTTCTCTGAGAGTTCTCTTTGAGCCGGCTTAGAGGCTCGTTGACTGTTGGCGCGAGTGCTTTCTTTCATCCTTTTGCCCTTGAGCTGATCTGCTTTGGCCTCTGGCCTCTCAGGCTTTGAGTAATCCGAAGCTTGTTTGCCGATTGCTATCGCTGTTGATTGATCTCAACGCCTTGTTAAGAAGGTTTTTGCCGGACTGATCTCTTGGCTTCTTACTGATCAAGATCATCATCGTTTGCGATTGCTGCTTGCCTGCGGCAGCGGGGAATCCTTGTCGTAGTTGTTGTTTTGAGATGATTTCCTATCGCCATCGGGGCTGTTGTCAAAACACCACCGCTGGCTTGGTGTTGCCCCTGGCGCTTTCGGCTGCATTTGTAATTTTACTAGGCAGCACTTCGCTGCATTCGCTTGCACTTCTGAGCCGTAGTCGCACGCGCATCAGCACGGCTGAGCGGATGCGCGTAGATCAGCTTCGCTCCGCTGCTCAGCACTTCGCACAGCTGGCTACAGATTCCCACGCCTGCCTTCTCACTTGGCCTTCCAGCAGTTGGAACGATTTGGGCTTTCAATGCGCTGATGCTGATCCCGGTCGTCTTCAACAAGGCACGATCGGCGAGGACGTTTGGTCCTTGATTGATTGGGTTCCCAGTGGTGACACAGGTCGCTTGAGGCTGCGTCTTGACGCTGGTGCTCGAGCTGCGTTTTTGCTCGCATTAGACCCTGATGGCCCAGTTGTACGTGAGGTTGGGCCGATGCGACCTCTGGTCACAGTTGAGCAGGTAAGGCCATGAGTTTGACCGAGCTGATGGTGGCTTCACTGTTGTTGGTTGGCAGTGCAACGAGCGGGCTGCACGTTTGGGGGCAGGCCAGCCTGGCTGCTCATGTTGGTTGGCTCAAAGAGGAGCAGCTTGAGTCTGTTGAGTTGCAGTTGTTGGCCGGCCAGCGTTGGTTGTCAGGTGTTGGCCATGGTTCTGAGCTTCTCACTGCCAATGGGAGTTGCCGTTTTGATCTTGCCGCCGTTTCTCGTTCGGCAGATATGGCTTTGCCTTTGCCGGAGGAGCTTGAGCGGCATTGGCAAGCTTATGGGGCTGGACTTTGGCTTGAGATTGACGCGAAACCGCTTAAGGGCTCGCCTGTTGAGCCGCTTCGACGTCGTCAGTTGCTTACGCCCGCGGGTACTGGTTGGTGCAGGCCCACTCTGAAGGCGCAGTCATGAGCCGTTTGTCCTATGCAGCCCCTGCCGAGCAGGGGTTCAGCTTGTTGGAGCTGTTGCTGATTCTCTCGATCCTGGCAGTTCTGGCTGGCTTCAGCCTGGTTAATGCTGGTGAGTACCGCCATCGTTTGCAGGTGGATGTTGCTGCTCGACGACTGCAGCTTGGCTTGGAGCGCGCTCGACTCTTTGCTTTAAGTCAGCGGCAGCCTTGCGGTTTGCGTGTTTCTGCTGAGGGTTGGCAGAAGCCGCTTGTTAGTGAGTTGGCAGCTTGTGTGTCCTCTCAATTGAGCCTGCAGGAACCATTCGCTGAAGTGCCACTGACTTGGCAGAGCAACTTGCCTCAGCTGATGCGCTTTGCGGCGAATGGTTTGACGTTGGATGGTGGAACCGTTGTTTTGGGCAGTCTTCACAGCCCTTATCGACGCTGTTTGGTGATCAGCCTGCCCTTGGGGGTTAGCCGTATCGGCCGTTACGACGGCGATCCCCTCGATCCAGCAATTGGTCTTAGCAGTTCACGTTGTTTACCTAATGAAGTGCTCTAAAGGCGATGGCGTTGTTGATGGCTTCACCTTGGTGGAGCTGATGCTGGTGATCAGTTTGGGGATGTTGTTTGTTGCGATGGCCCTTGGCGTGATCACTAGAGATCTTTCCCTTGGTCATGCAATGGCCCAGCGCCTGCGTGAGCGGGGCCTTCAGAAACGCACCCTGATGTTGATCAAGGCCGACTTGGCGCGCGGCTATGGCTGGCTGGCTGATCCGCCAATCTCCAACCTTTGGCCTTGTTCTTTGGCTGGTCGTCAGCCTGTGTTGGCTATCGCTACAGCACCAGATGATCCGGAAGTTCGTCGACGAGCCATCATCTACTCGGTTGGACCTGCTCCATCGCCGATTTGGCGCAGCCAGGTGTTGATGCGCTGTGGCCCGGCGTTTGACATCAACGGCGAGCCTAACCTCGCAGGCAGCTTCCAGAACCGTGTGCTGATCGATGGCTTGCCTTCCTCGCTCAGTGATGGCGAGCTTGGTTTTGTGGCTCGTCAGGACCCACTCCTGCCGGTGTTGCGCCTTGAACTGGAGCAGCAGTTTCAGACCCC
This sequence comes from Prochlorococcus sp. MIT 0701, assembly GCF_000760295.1. Classification (GTDB taxonomy): domain Bacteria; phylum Cyanobacteriota; class Cyanobacteriia; order PCC-6307; family Cyanobiaceae; genus Prochlorococcus. The sequence goes on along the minus strand of NZ_JNBA01000003.1, from coordinate 18,480 downwards.
TGACGGGAAGATGCAGCGCATCCGTTCAGCGGCCTCTGCTTGATGCCCAGCACTTTGATGATTGATTGGCGTATGTAAAAAGCATGTCATGCTAAATCAAGTTTACTTGTATCGATGCTATATTCGGATCAGATATAAGCTATTTGGCCGCAAGTATTCGACGCTAATGATGCTTAAATTGCTCATAAGATGGCTTTGCTGTAATACTCTTTGTGCGGAATTGAGGATGCTAGCAAGCAACTGTTTTGCGATGGAGTTTCACGCGTGCTTGTTTTGATAACAGAACAGCAGATGAGATGAATACCCTTCGTTTGAAGGGTTGCATCAATCAGGGCCGGAATTTAGGGTTGGATGATCAACTTATTAGGACAAACAATTTGGCAAGCTTTTTAGCTTAGATCCCTCCCCTCATTGGGATTGTGAGCTAAATCACAGGGATGAATGATCCCGCTCATGGCTGTAGTCGTTGAGAACAGCGAAATTATCTAGTATCCAGTAATGAGTTTTTGGTTGGACCTTAACCTTCTTCTTAAATCATTTAGGGTAAGACGGGCCTGGATCAATTTTAGGCATCCGCCTTATTCGATTCGCCGCGTTCTAGAGCGCACCAGCTTGATGGCTGTGGGGTTGGGATATGGCTTGTTATTGTTGTTTAATCTGCAGCTCCCGGCTGAACAGCGCCGGCAGGCTCAGCGGGAAGACCTTAACTATGCCAAGGCTATTCTTCGTCAGTCGAAGGATTTGATCCTTCGCGCCGATTCGGTATCGGCATCTGAAGACAGTATTGATCGACTTTTGCTGAAGAGATTGCTGAGTGATTTCTCATCTTTTCATCTTCTGATTTCAATGCACCCCAAGGGGTTTGAGGCTGGCTTTGTGATGCCTGATGTGAGAGGAAGTGTCAATCTTGGCAAGATTTTAGCTTCTTATGATATGCAAAAGTATCAGGGTGATTCCAAATATGGGCCTGTTCTTATTGATATTGATTCAGCTTATTACTCAATCATTAAAGATGAAATTGAGCTGCATGGAAATACTTGGAATATTTACCTGCTGCAGGATGTTAGTCGTCAGATCCGCCAGCAAAATATTGTAACCATAATTCTTATTCTAGCTGCTTTGCTTGCTTCGATGGTGACCTTATTCCTCACGCGTACAGGCATTCGACGAGGTTTGGAGCCTTTGCAGCGTTTTGGCGGAGTGATCGAATCAGTCTCGTCTGGATCTCTCGATGATCATCGCTGTGATCCGAAATATGAACCTTTGGAACTTAAGCCGCTTGCCGGTTCGTTTAATGCGCTTTTAGATCATTTGGCTGATTCTTGGAATCATCAGAGGAAGTTTGCCAATGCTCTCAGCCATGAGCTGCGCACACCAATTACTTTGATTATTGGCTATACCTCCAGGGTTTTGCGCCGATCAGGAAATCTCAGTGAAGATCAGCGGCATCAATTGACCATTGTTGATGATGAGACGCGCCGTCTCGGAAGGTTAATCACTGATCTACTAGATATTGCGCGTGAGGAGTCTGGCACTCTGGTGATTACGTCAGAGCCTTTTTCCGTATTTGAGACTTTAGAGCAGGTGCTTTTGCTGAACCAAGGTGATCATGAGGCTCGCTTGAAAATGCAATCGAGTTCACACGGTGTTGATCAGACCTGGGCTCTTGGTGATCACGACAGGGTCGTTCAGTGTCTTGGCAATTTGATTGAGAATGCTTTCAAGTACAGCCCAGAAGACAAGCGAGTTGAATTGAGCTGCATTAGCACGCATGAGCATGTGAGATTGCAAGTTCGAGATTATGGCCCCGGGGTGCCAGAGGCTGATCAGGAGCTGATTTTTGAGCAGTTTCAGCGCGGCAGTAACACGACACAACAACCTGGCAGTGGCGTTGGTCTAGCGCTTGTGCGCTCGTTGGTGAAGCGGATGGGAGGCCGCGTTTGGGTTGAGAATGCTGATGATGGTGGAGCGATCTTTGTGATTGAGTTGCAACGTTGTCAGCCGCCCTAGCAACAATGCAGAGACTGTTCTGTCTCATCCTTCAGCAGTGAGCTTTGACCTTTCGTCTCTGCGTCTGTCACGAGCGACCTTGTCGACTCGCATGGCGCGCTGGGGGATGGTGATTGTTGCCATCTATCTGTTGGTGGCCTTAATCACCCCCTTGTTGGTGATGGTGGGTGTTTTGCCTGAGGCCAATGTTGGTCTTGATAATCCCATTTATGCGGCTCCTTCATGGGGGCATTGGTGCGGAACTGATCGTCTCGGACGGGACGTCTGTGTTCGCACCATGGAGGGTAGTGGCGTGGCTTTGCAGGTGGTTCTTCTTGCGGTGACCTTGGCTGTGTTGGTGGGGGTGCCCCTAGGGATGATGAGTGGCTACCTCGGAGGTGCTTTTGACCGCATGTTGGTGTTGGTGATGGACACCCTCTACACCTTGCCGGTGCTCTTGCTTTCTGTGGTCTTGGCTTTTTTGCTTGGAAGGGGTATTCCCAATGCGGCCGCAGCCCTTTGTGTTGTTTATGTGCCCCAGTACTTCCGCGTGGTTCGTAACCAAACAGCCCAGGTAAAAGCAGAACTGTTTGTGGAGGCTGCCCGTTCCCTTGGTGCTGGCCCCATTTGGATTTTGCGCAAATACTTGCTTCGCAATGTGATCACATCCGTGCCAGTACTGCTGACCATGAATGCTGCTGATGCGGTTTTGGTGCTTGGTGGCCTTGGTTTTCTCGGCCTGGGACTGCCGGAAACGGTGCCTGAATGGGGTAGTGATCTGAATATGGCTCTGGCAGCAGTGCCAACTGGGATTTGGTGGACTGCTCTCTATCCAGGCCTGGCCATGTTCGTATTGGTGCTGGGTCTCTCATTCCTTGGTGAGGGGCTGGAGGCATGGGTGAGTGGTCTCGATGAGTCGACTGACTGATGTCAGATGACTCCCATTGCATCCTTTGGAGGGCCACACTGGGGGAAGTCCTTGCTTCAAACCATGCCCTGGTGGATCACGTTGATCTTGCTGGCGCTGATGATCTTCCTTTGGGTCTCCGGTCGCCGAAATCCTGATGATGTGATCGGTCTGCTTGAGCAGATGCTGGCGATCGGCTTGGCCATGGTTGTGCTGTTTATAGGCCAAAATATTTTGCTGGAAAGCATTGTCTTGCTGATTGGTTTGCGTCTTCCTGCGGCCCGTCAAAACCAACTTGTGATCAATCGGTCTCAGGCAAGCAAAGATGTGCTGATGCCATTTTGAGTGTTGGCTGGTTGCTTAACAGCGCAATCTCACGTTGCGGGGGAGGCTTCCTTGGATTTCGCCTTGATCGTTAAGGGCAGGATATGACCTGCCTTCCTGCTGGCACCATGCAGCAACTTCTGGATAGGCCCACTCAAATAGGCGTTGTTGATAAAGCGCTGGTTCTAGGCCTTCGCCGGCTTGAGGTGCGATCCCAGCCAGCCGTCGTTGACGTAGGGCCTCAAATAGCAAGGTTGCTGCTGCTACCGAAACATTCAACGACTGCACCATGCCGCACATTGGGATGAAGATTCCTTCATCCATCAATGGTGTCGCAAGCTCACTAAGGCCCCATTTCTCAGCCCCCAGGACGAAGGCTGTAGGTCCGCAGAAGTCGCAGTCGCGGTAGTCGCGTGCACTTCCACCTAGATGGGTTCCATAAAGCCGAAAGCCACTTTCTTTAATGGCCTTGACGGCAACTTCGATGTTGCTGTGTTCCTTGAGCGGTATCCACTTTTGGCTTCCCTGGGCGGTACTGTTGAAGGTGGGCAGACGTCCTGAATAGTTCACTGCATGGGCTTCTAGGACACCCACTGCATCGCAGCTGCGCAGAATGGCTGAGAGGTTGTGGGGCTTTTCCACGTGCTCAAGCAGAACCGTCAGATCTGCCATTCGGCAATCCAGAACAGCCTTGAGACGATCAAATCGGCGAGGCAGCAGAGGCATGGGCCAAGCGTCTTTTGACTTGAGGGTATGGGATGCCGTGTCCCACATCCCTTTCGGTCAGTTAGCGACCTATGGTCAGATTGCTGAGTTGATCGGTGCCTATGGATGTGCCCGTCAGGTGGGTTGGGCTATGCGTCGATTACCTTTGCCATCCAAGGTTCCTTGGCATCGAGTGGTGAATGCGAAAGGGATGATTTCGATGGGTTTGAGCCGCGAAGGATCTGACTGGATGCAGCGGCAGATGTTGATCGCTGAAGGAATCCTTGTGGATGCCGAGGGTCATTTGCCCTTACGACGGCATCTTTGGCGGCCGCAGTTGAGTGATGAGGGCCTTTTGTTGGCAACAGCTCAGGAAGGCATTAGCTCTGGAAGGATCGTCTCAGCCCAGGACAAGCATTGACGTTGTCTTCTTCCGTTGCTGCCGCTGATGGATCTGTACCTGTACAGGGGCTGCTGCCGCGGCGGGTGGCATGGGAGCTTTTGCAGGCAGTGGCGGCAGGAGCCTATGCAGATGTCGCTCTCGAACGAGCTCTTCGTCAGAACCCCATGAGCGCTGCCGACCGTGGCCTGGTCATGGAATTGGCTTATGGCGCAATCCGTCAGCGGCAATGGCTCGATGCTTGGTTGGATCGTCTTGGCAAGGTGCCTGCCTGCAAACAGCCACCAGTGCTGCGCTGGTTGCTGCATTTGGGGCTCTATCAGATTCTGCGCATGCAGCGGATTCCACCTGCAGCGGCAGTGAACACCACTGTTGAACTTGCTAAGACCGGCAAGCTTGCCAAATTAGCTCCGGTGGTGAATGGCATTTTGCGAGCGGCATTGCGTGCACGCGATGCCGGTATGGTGCTTCTCGAGCCGGAGGACTCTGCCGCTCGGTTGGCTCAAGCGGAATCTCTACCGTTGTGGTTGGTGGAGCAGTTACTTGTTTGGCGAGGCGAGGTGGGAGCTGAGCTGTTTGCTCGTGCCAGCAACCAGGTACCAACACTTGATTTGCGGATCAATCGACGTCGTACAAGCCGTGAGAACGTAAGGCTGGCGCTTGAGGCTATTGGAGTGGAGAGCACTCCGATCGAGAGCTGCCCTGATGGTTTGCTGGTGACTGGTAGTGCTAGTGACCTAAGCCAGTGGCCTGGCTATCAGCAAGGGCATTGGTGTGTGCAGGATCGCTCTGCACAGTTGGTCGCACCGCTGTTGGAGCCGCAGCCTGGGGAGCGGATTCTTGATGCCTGCGCAGCACCAGGGGGTAAGGCCACTCATCTTGTTGAGCTGATGGGTGGTTCGGGAGAGGTGTGGGCTGTGGATCGTTCCGCTGGTCGCCTCAAGCGCTTGGCGGATAATGCTGCTCGCTTGGGGGGTGACTGCCTCAATGCTCTAGTCGCAGATGCCACGAATCTGTTGGCGGTGAAGCCAAGCTGGCGAGGATCTTTCCAGCGCATTCTTGTGGATGCGCCATGCTCTGGTTTAGGTACTTTGGCCCGTCATGCGGATGCCCGTTGGCGAGTCACTCCGTTGCAGGTTGAGGGGCTGGTGATCTTGCAGTCCAAGCTGCTTGAAGGCCTTCTGCCTCTGCTTAGCTCTGGAGGCCGGTTGGTTTATGCCACTTGCACCATCCATCCAGCCGAAAACTGTGATCAGATCAAGGCCTTCCTTGGTCGGCATCCTGAATTGAGCTTGTCTCAGGAACAGCAACTATGGCCTGATCCTGAGCATGGTGGTGATGGTTTTTATTCAGCTGTGTTGGATCTCAGCTGAGCCTGATCAGGGAATAGGCATTGGCTCGAAGTTGTCATTGACTGGTGGCCCTCCTGGCGGTGCGATGTACCTGGGTGGAGGAGGGCCCTGGGTTTGATCTTGGTCTTTGGCAGCATCCTCGGTGCCGTTCTTTGGTTTGCTTCTCGTTTTGCCTGGTGGCCTAAAAGTGCGGTTCATAACTGGTTTTGGTGGGAAGGGTTGTATCTCAAAATTGTCTTGGATCTTGGTCATGAACTGCTTCCAGGCCCATGCAGCATCACCACTGCCGCCAGATGTCTTTCGGTTGTTGTCGTAGCCAAACCATACGGCGGTTGTTAGTTGTGGTATTGAGCCAATGAACCAGAGATCACGGGCACCTTCGGATGTGCCGGTTTTGCCCGCCACCGGCCGGTCACCGAGAGATGCCGCAACTCCAGTGCCACCGCTGACAACGCGCTGGAGCATCCAGTTCATGGTGTCTGCTACGTCGCTGTCGAGGGCTCGACGACCTTTGTAGCCTTCGAATTGATGGTTCCAGATCACCTCGTCGTCTGGGCCTCGGATCTCTTCAAATGGCGTGGGCTTCATGTAAATGCCACGGTTGGCTACTGCGGCATAGGCTGCCGTCATGTCGAGTACGGTTTGCTCGTAGGCCCCAATAGCGAGCGGATAGTACTTGCCCAATGGGCGGGTGGTGCCGATGCCAAGATTATTGGCCATGCTGATCACGGCATCAAAGCCAACCTTGTCTAGTAGCTGGACTGCAACAGTGTTTAGGGAGTATCTCAGGGCATCAGCGAGTGCCACTGATCCCAGGTACTTGTTGCCGAAGTTCTTTGGGCAATACCCTCTCCAGCAGCGTTTCGCATCCACAACCTTGTCCTCTGGCTTGATGCCGGCATTGATGGCTGCTGCATAGGGAAAAAGCTTGAAGGTGGAGCCAGGTGAACGCAGAGCCTGTGTTGCTCGATTGAATTGGCTGGTATTGAAGTTTTTGCCTCCTACCATCACCCGCACCTCACCGGTGCTTGGTTCGATAGACACCATGGAACCCTCTGTGTTCCCGGGGGCGTATTTGCGGATTACCTGTTGGGCTTGCTTTTGCCAAGCCAGATTGAGGCTGGTGTGAATCTTGAGTCCACCCACTTCTAGTTGCTCTGGGGTGAGCAGATTTGGGAGTTGCTGGGCTACCCAGCTGGTGAAAAATGGTGCGCTGCTGTTGAAGTACTTCGGGATCGCTGGCTTGAGATTGAGGGGGCTGTTGCGAGCTGCATCGGCTTCTTTGGCGGAGATAAATCCGGCCTGTTGCATTCGTTTAACCACAATTGCGCGGCGCTCTAGGGCGATTTTCGGGTTGACCAGTGGTGAATACACTGAGGGAGCAGGGGGCATGCCAGCGATTAGAGCGGCTTCCGGCAGTGTGAGTTGATTGGGGGATTTAGAGAAGTACACCCAGGCTGCATCGGCTACGCCGTAAGCACCTGAGCCCAAGTAGACGTAATTCAGATACTGCTCAAGGATTTGCTGTTTGCTGAGCTGTCGCTCCAGCTTGTAGGCCAGAGCAGCTTCTTTGAGTTTGCGCGGCAGGGTTCGTTCCTGACTCAGGAATACCGTTCGAGCAAGTTGCTGAGTGATGGTGCTGGCACCTTCCCTCACGGAACCTTGGCGGAGGTTTGTCACCAGGGCTCGACTGATACCCCAGATATCCAAGCCATTGTGGTAATAAAAGCGGCGGTCTTCTGCCGCTACGAAGGCTTGCTCCACAAGCAGAGGCATCTTGTCTTGCTCAACCTTCTCGCGGGTTGCGGGACCAAGCTTTTGGATCACCTGCCCATCAGTGGAGAGCAGCGTGATGGTGCCTGGCCGGTTGAAGTTGGCAATCCGCCGGGCATCGGGCAGAACTGAATCCAAGGCATGAGTGAGAGTCCTTTCAGCCAAGGCTGCGACACACCCGATGGCGACAGCACTACCTGCAATAACAATCCAGTGACGGCGCTTGCGAGTCACATCCCCTGTGTTAATGGGCTATGGCCTATGGCTAGCGCAGTAACCAGCATGCCAAGGATTAGAAACGGTTGAGCACTGGTCTGATATCTCACATCAAAGGCCAGGGGATCACGCAGTAACCAGATGTCTTGGAATGTGATCTGGGGAATGATCAATAAGATCAAAATGACTGAGGCAAAATGCTGGCCAATGGCGATCAGAACAACAACCATCGCGAGTTGGAAGATGTCGATCATTCCTGCACTGATCCAGCTGGCCTTTTTGATTCCAAAGACAACTGGCAGGGATTGAAGACCAAGGGCTCGATCTCCCTCGACACTCTTGAAATCGTTGATGACGGCAATACCAAGACCAGCCAAGCTATAGGCAAGTGTCAGCAATGCTGTGGTCCAAGTCAGTTGTCCGAAAAGCGCCTGACCAGCCCACCATGGCAGGGCGATGTAGCTGGCACCAAGCGCGTAGTTTCCTATCCAACCGTTCTGTTTCAGCTTGAGAGGTGGGGCTGAATAAATGAAGCTCACAAATGAGCCGCCTAGGGCAAGAAACAGAACAACAGGAGTGGTGTGTTCAGCCCAACGATCTAAGCCATAGGCCACTGCAAGACCACCGAGAAGCAGCATCCAGATCTGAAGCTTGACTTGTGTCAGCGGGATGGCCCCGGAGGGAATCGGCCTATAGGGCTCATTGATCGCGTCGATCTCGCGGTCGTAGTAGTCGTTGATGGTTTGGGTGTAACCGGTTAGAAGCGGGCCACTCATGACCATGCAGGCCGCGGCTGCAAGCACATCTGGTAGGCGCCATTGGTATTGACCACTGGCAGCCGCTCCACAAATCACCCCCCAGAGCAGTGGGATCCAGGTGACAGGCTTCATGAGCTGCAGACGCAGCTTCCAGATGTTGGTGGTGCCAGAGGCACCTTTGATGCCAAGGAGTTGGCGAGCGTCGCTCACGGCAGGCGCCTCAGGCGGAGGTGACTTCGTCGTCAAAGAACCAGCTGACAGTGCCATCGCTAAGTTCTACGACCAAGCCAATGCCCATGCCGTCAGTCATTTTGTAGCCGGTGACCCTACCAATGTCAGATTTCTTGAGCAGTTCTACCAGTTTGGCTGGAATGCGATCACGAACGCGAGAGACTCGGACCTTGGACCCGATTCTGTAGGAAGTGGCAGCCTGGGACATGGCCTGCAAGGCTTAGAAGGTGGCGCAACCTTAACAGTCGTCACTGCTTTATCCCAATGGTCGCGCTTCGTTTGATTCCTTGCCTTGACGTGGCTGATGGTCGAGTTGTGAAGGGCGTGAACTTTGTGGACCTTCGTGATGCGGGTGATCCCGTGGAGCTTGCCTGCCGCTATAGCCAGGCTGGAGCTGATGAGTTGGTGTTTCTTGATATCGCTGCCAGCCATGAAGGTCGGGCCACGCTGGTGGCGTTAGTTCGACGTACTGCTGAGGCCGTGACCATTCCATTCACAGTTGGAGGGGGAATCAGCTCTTTGGATGGCATCACAGAGTTGCTTCGGGCGGGTGCCGACAAGGTGAGTCTTAATTCCTCTGCTGTGCGTGATCCAGATCTCGTAGCGCAGGGAGCTGACCGTTTTGGCTGTCAGTGCATTGTGGTGGCCATCGATGCTCGACGTCGTCCTGAGGGCTCGGGTTGGGATGTTTTTGTCAAGGGTGGACGCCAAAACACAGGTTTGGATGTTGTGAGCTGGGCTCGGCAGGTAGCGGAACTTGGTGCTGGCGAAATCCTGTTGACCTCAATGGATGGAGATGGAACTCAGGCTGGTTATGACTTGGAGCTCACGCGAGCAGTCGTGGAAGCGGTGCCGGTGCCTGTCATCGCTTCGGGAGGTGCAGGTTGCCTGGACCACATCGCAGAAGCCTTCACGATTGGCAAGGCCTCAGCTGCATTGTTGGCCTCTCTGCTTCACGATGGCGTGCTGAGTGTGGAGCAAATTAAGACTGATCTGCTGATGCGGGGTTTGTCGATTCGGCCTCTTGAGGCTTGAGGCTTTGTGTTTGTGTTCAGCATCACACTCCTAAATTTGGGAGAAGTTCTGTTGGCAAGAGTGCTTTTGGATGTGTTGCTCATCGATCACCCTTGGGCGCAACAGTTGCTCCAAGCAGTGTTCAAGCCCCTGGATGGCATCTTCTTATGAGGCCTGGTGACCCCCAGGCGGTGGAGCAGTTGTTTGATGCGGTCGCTCCTAATTACGACCGGCTTAACGACTTGTTGAGTCTTGGCTTGCACCGCATCTGGAAACGGCAGTTGTTGGCCTGGTTGTCTCCGCTTCCAGGTGAAGATTGGCTTGACCTTTGCTGCGGTACTGGTGATCTGGCACTGGCATTGGCCCGCAGGTTGCGACCAGGAGGGTCTGTGTTGGGGCTAGACGCGGCTGCGGCGCCTCTTGCAGTGGCAAGGCGCCGCGCCGCGGTTGAGCCCTGGCTGCCCCTCTCCTGGTTGCAGGGAGATGCTCTGGATACTGGTTTGCCTTCCCATCGTTTTGACGGTGCTGTGATGGCTTACGGCCTGCGCAATTTGGCGGATCCAGGCGCTGGGTTAATGGAGCTTCGACGCCTTTTGCGGCCTGGTGCTCGGGCAGGAGTCCTTGATTTCAATCGCATGGTCGAGGGTTCCTTGGCAGCACGTTTTCAGCGGTTTTATCTGCGAAAGTTGGTGGTGCCGGTGGCTGCCCAGGTGGGTCTGCGGGAGCATTACGCCTATTTGGAGGAAAGCTTGCAGCAGTTCCCAAAAGGAGACGTTCAGGAGCGACTGGCTCGGGAAGCGGGATTTGTCGCAGCTAGCCATCGACCTCTGGCTGCGGGACAGATGGGTGCCTTGCTGCTTACCGCTTGATGAGCTGATCGAGCAAAAAGACTCTTGCGGAAAGACGGATCGATAGCTTATGAAGAAAACATTAAGACGCAGTTCGCTGTGGCCTTCCCTCTCCCTTCTCTTCTCTCCTCGATTAAGGACTTGCTTTTGGAGGTGCAGTGGCTTGATGGCTTGATCTTGGTGACTGATTCTCAGCAGGCCACCTTTGTGCCCTTTTCGCAGGTGGATTCTTTGTTGAGCAGGGTGCGGGCACGTCCCAATGGTCAGATTGTGGTTGAACGGTTGTGCATGGCACTCCTTGATGACCATGATGGTGGGGGATCCAAGCCTGTGCTGGTGTTTCAGGGTGATGACAGGTTCTGGCTGGGAATGATGGGCCTGAACGGCACTCACTCGAACCGTGATGGCGCTGTTGCACACCTCGATCGCTGTTTTGCTCTTAGCAGTTGAGTTATTTACGTCATCAAGGAAGGCCTTGATGAGGGAAGTGCCTCTTCTGATCATGAGAATGTCTGCTATTTGGCTTAACCAGCAGTTGACTTGTTGGCAGAGAGATCAGGCTTTTTGTCTCCCTTCAAATCAGCTTTTACACCCAGGTGTTTTACATTCTTAAATCAGGCGTAGAAAATCTCTACTAGGTTAGAAAAATCGGAATATCTTCTCAACTTAAAATTGCCGCTTCCCAAAAGTCCAAAGTAAGCGTCCTTACTAAACTTGCAAAATCTTCTTATTTTGAGGAGCAGAAGCAAACTTTAACCTGGCATGAATAGGCTGATTGCCGTAAAGATAACAAGACTTCTATTTTTACACCTGTTGATATCCACAAGATCATTTAAAATCACTAACAATGACCATCATGAAAAGTGACAATCACTTCTGCTTGCAGGATTTGGCCATTTAGCAGGCCAATTCAATTGGCACTTCTGAAATGAATAACAAGCTCCTGGAGTGACCTTACTGCGCCATTCATATTGATTTTTATCGATTTGTGTTGATGTTAATAGAATGGTTGTGAATAGCAACACAAGATGTTTTATTGGCTTTTTCGTTAGACAATAAAAACCTTATTATAGTGAATAAATTGTGTCAAAAACCGCCTCGGCTCATTATTGAAGCAGCACACCTTGCCAGAAAGGCGTTGAAGTTATGCTCTGATATTGAATGTGTTGGCGGCATGGACCAAATTAATCTCCTTGGCCCTAATATTGTTGCCATCATCATTTAACTGGCAAAATATGCGATGACTTTTTGGAATATTGAATGATAAATACAGTATCAACCATTCCAAAGCATGGTCAATGTTGAGGAGAGATCTTTGTTGTTTGCATAGTAACTCTTGTTCAGAATAAAGTGTTCTGTTGCGCTTATGAGCCGCTAGAATGATGAAGAGAAAGAATTCCAATGATATTTAATGACTTGCCCTAATCGATAGCTTCTATGATACCTTCGGCAACATAAACTGCTAAATCCTCCATGTTCTCTGCCAGCTCTTCTCTAGATATATCCCATTTGCCACACATTTTTGTTGATAATTCATGTTGTTTAGCATGTTCTATCATTGTTTCTACCATATGCTGAGTTAGGCTCATTCCCATTCGGATTTCTAGGTAATCCCATACAGATTTCTCTAAGCGACTAATAAATTGAATATCATCACTACCAGCGTAGTCATATAGACCCATCACCCCTATATGGCAAAAAACCTGCCCTAATTCATCGTAAGCACTTTCAGAGCCTTCTGCATGTTCATATTCTGCCAAGATCCACTCTAATTTCTCTCTCTCCTTTTTGTTGCCATTCTTTGCTGCCTTGAGAAGCTCGTAGAATTCTTTGAACTCTATTGGTTTTGGCATGAGGATCATCAAATTCCATCAATCATCCTACTCGTAGCAGTAGAGCTGATCACCAAAAGCTGGCTTGACGAGTAGAGAAATCATTTAAACCCTATCAAATCTTTGTTAATAGAAATATCAAATGGTTTTTGGAGTTATCATTTAGCTTAGAAGCTAACTCACGGATTTAGGCAGCTAATAGTCTTCCTCCTCCTCTACTACTTTCTAATAGAGCTTTATAAGCCTACATCAAAGCGGGTGATATATAACCTGGTAGATTTTAAACTTTTCTTTTCTCTATTGATGTTCACCGAGTCCCTTCATCTCTTCAAGAAGTGTTTGATTTAAGTTCTCATCACATCTCATGAGCATTAAAGGATAGATCGTGCCTTGGCTGTATGGAGCATATGCTTCGGCACAAACCTCTCCTATAGCATTCTTCCAGGTCTTAAAGGTCGAAGCTTTTAGTTGAGACTCTAAACTCCTGTTTGATCGTTTAAGGGCTTGGGAGGCGCAATAGCTCAGCTCATAGTTGTTGTCTCCTGGGCACTTGAGCTCATTTGCTTTGGATGGGCTAAGTAGTGTCCATATAATTAGGGGGAGTAAGGGGAATACGTGCTTCACTGCCTTGCCTGTTACTTTTGGAAACTATGCCATGCCATTGAAGCATTCATGTCAATGAATTGGCAGATTTTTCTTGTCGATCATCTCCTTGAAGCAACCTCAACATGACATTCTTGGTGTTCTGAGATCCAATGACTCTTGCCACTTCTTTTGACGATCTCTTGCCCATTATAAGAGCCCATCGTTTCATGCTATTACCTTCAATGCTCAAGAATTTGTTTAGCGATTAGATTAAAAAAGAACATCTCGTTGTGAACATGAAGGGATTTGGAGAAAAGAACAAAATAAAAAATAAACAACCCTCCAAGAAGTTTGCCCGAATACCACCTGATCAACTCAAGGCTATCGCTTTTAAATATCACCAACAAGGCAATATAAATGAGGCACAAAAAGCCTATCAGGAATTTATTAATAGTGGCTTAAATGATCCAGATGTATTCTCTAACTTCGCATTAATATGTCAATCCCAAGGAGAGATTGATAAGGCAATAAAAGTCTATAAGAAAAGCATCAAACTATTTCCTGGCCATGCTTTTTCACATGCAAACTTGGGATATCTTTTCTTACAGATAGGAATCTTAGATGATGCTGAAGTGGCTATCCGCAAGGCGATTGTTCTACAGCCTAACCTCGCCAATGCTTATTCATACTTGGGTTTAGTCTTACGAGAAAAAGGAAGACTAACCGATGCAGAAGATATAACCCGAAGGGCCATTGAACTTCAGCCAGATTTGGCTGATGCATACGTTAATCTTGGTCAGATTCTACAGAATCAAGGCAAACTAGATGAAGCAGAACATACAACACGCATGGCAATTGAATTGCAAGATGATTCAGCAAGTATATATCTGAATCTAGGTGGTATCTTGCAAGACCAAGGTAATTTGACTGATGCAGAAGCGAATACAAGAAAGGCAATGGACTTACAGGCCGATCTGCCTGATGTCAATTTAAACCTTTCTATAATTTTAAAGGATCTTGGCAGAATTGAGGAGGCAGTATTTCATGTAACAAGAGAAATTGAGCTTTACCCGCAAAAGCAATCATCATATTTGCTTCTTAACTCACTGCTTGAGGAATCTGATCTTTCATTCTTACCTGAACGCCAGTCTAGAGTTTTGCTTCGTGGCCTATTAAAGAGAAATGATATTGCACATAAAAATCTATTTTCAGCGATTAACCGCTTGATCTCGGAAAAGACCCTAGAGAAAATTTCAGGCATTAACCATGATTTAATTGATGCCCCCTCTTTTCAACATATTCTTGCTGATAATGAGATCATCAGTGCCCTTGGCTTGATGTTATTCACCACAATGGCCTGGGAGAAGGCATTGACTAATATACGAAAGCAAATATGCATTTCAATTCACAATAATGTTTTTGATAAAAGGATTGTTGACTTAACCATTGCTCTTGCGGAGCAGTGTTTCCTAAATGAATATGTTTTTACATCTACCAAGCAAGAACTTGATGCAATAGAACAATTTAAAATTTCATGCTTGAGAAGCGATTTTGATCTAAAAACACTTTCCATCTTAGCTTGCTATATACCCATTACTCAACTTTCTGAGCAGTTCCCTTCAGTAAGAGGATTCATGGATGCAAATGAGAAATTAAATAATTTAAAAACAATGCAACTCGTTGAACCAGAACGCGAACATGAGTTTGCAGCATCTATTCCTAAATATGGCTCTATAGATGATGGTACTTCTATTCAGGTTAAAAAGCAGTATGAAGAGCATCCATATCCGCGTTGGAGATATGCTTCTTATTCACGTGAAAATATTCAAACTATACCGTCAGCTATTAACAATGAAATAAACCCTAATCGTATTTCAATCATTTTGCCCAAGCAGAGATCTAGAGTCTTAATAGCTGGTTGTGGAACCGGACAGCAAATATTCGATGCCCTCTCTTATTCTAACTCTGATTTAACTGCTATCGATCTTAGTTCTTCTAGTATCGCTTATGCAAAACGTAAGGCTCATGAATACGGAATTGAGAATATTAGATTTATAGAGATGGACATTCTTGATCTTCCAAAACTAAATGAAGAATTTGATCTAATAGAATGTACAGGCGTTCTCCATCATATGAAGGATCCTTCTGATGGTCTGCAATCACTACTTACATTACTAGCAACCGATGGAATGCTCAAATTAGGTTTTTATAGTGAGCTAGCACGTCAAGACATTGTCGAGGCCAGGAAAATTATTAAGTCTGAATCTTTTGAGGCTAGTAATGAAGGCATTCGTGTATTTAGGAATAAGCTGATCAACGGTGAATATCCGAACATTAGTTCAATTTCAAACTGGCCAGACTTCTACACAACTTCTATGTGTAGAGACCTTTGTTTTCATATTATGGAACATCGTTATTCATTAGAGATGATAGCATCGCTGCTTGAACAATTCGAACTCAGATTCTTAGGCTTTGTGTTGCCAAGTATTGTTAAAAAGGATTATGCCAGCTCTTATCCATCTGATTCAATGCAGACTGACCTCGGCTATTGGCACAAGTATGAACAAACCAATCCAAACACATTTCGACAAATGTACCAATTTTGGACGACAAGAAAATAACTTACTAAGCTCTACAAATACATGATTCTGATATATTATTTGCGAGAAAAATTAATGTTAATATCTTCCCCTATTGCCTAAAGCGGATTATAATGGTAAGATCAATAATTACAGTCGACAAAAGGGCATGGAAGAGTCGAAGCGCGATGCGAGCTCGAGCAGTAATGAATCTGAGAAGTTTGAGCAGCCAAAAAATAGATTTGGCATCCCATATTTACTGACAAATGCTAAAGAGGATATTGATGGTCCTAAAAAAGAATTGATTAATATCTTAGGCCTGCAATTGTCGGCGCCGGCCGGAATGAAGAACCCGGGGCTGATACTGTTTGGGCTAATAGGAGGCAATATTTTGGTTTTAGGGTATATTACATACTTAATTAATTCACAGCAATAACTTTTCTGCGTGAATATTACTTAAACCTTTCAAGCCAGTTCCCTTGAGATTGGATGAGAGGTTTTTCGGCATAAATTTATAAAAAACTATCTTTGAGATAGTTGCTCTTAAGAGTATTTTTCTTGAATTGATTATTTCGTCGATCTGTTTGGAAATTACCTCTTCCCTGCGAGCCATGTCATGTTTTTGAAAGAGGGATTAGCAGTTAATATGTCCTTCTATTTTAATCCAAGCTTGCCATTATTGCTATTTCTCTAATTGCTGTATGAATAAGATACAGCGGAGAATAAGCCACTTGCATTCGTTTTGATTTTGAATGCTTTTTGCTAGGTAGAGAGTGAGCTGTTAAGACCTTCTAACCTTAATTGATCATTCATATCAACCTGCTATTTTCACTCATCAGCTTGGCCTGTTTATTCTTTAGAACCATCTTTATTTTGCCAATAAGAAGCCACTTAGGCTGAGGCTAATGCAATTACCACTGGAGCTCCTTGAATTAAATTTATATCTTACAAGAACAACTTCTTAGGCTTTGCCATGTTCCGGCCGTCAATTCATAACCATTGGACCCAATATCTATTTGATGTTAATACTCGGAAAATTAATGCTTTTTTGCTGTTCTAATTAATTCCAATAACGACTGTCTGTCGTTATCGATTTTAATCATGGAGAGAACTCTGTCTCTGTTTTGGCCGTATGCCTTTGCCCTAGCATTGTATTAGATCTTCGACTACTATCTCCTTTATTATAATTCTTCTGCATTTTCAGGATAGGGAGTTGCCAGCTGGAAAAGTATTGAGATGTTCTTTCTTGAAAAGTGCCACTCCTGATAGGAGCCAATAGGTATGGCTAGAACGAATAGATCAGCATGTTTAGGTAGTTGTTGTATTGCGAAGCTAAACAATCGTTAGAAAATATTAGATGAACTCATATTGTGTTGATCTTATTATCTATCTCTTAGGGCCAATCTTCTTGTTTTACATGTGTGGAGCTCTTGCGATATAGCTTATTCGCCTATTGTTAGTACGCTAGCGATCGAATGATCTATTTTTCCTAATCTATTGACGTTGTGATGTCAATTCTGGTTTGACTCTCGATCTGAATATGGTTCTTTTATATCTTTAGTGATAGGCCTATAGACTATCTTCTGACATGCCATCTCGATAATCGGAATACAATATAATTACGATCAAAGACCCGGAGAACAACACTAGTGCATTTCCAGGACATCATCACAACCCTGAATTCCTTTTGGGCTGATCAAGGCTGTCTGTTGTTGCAGCCTTATGACACCGAAAAGGGCGCAGGCACGATGAGTCCCCATACAGTTCTGCGCGCTATTGGACCGGAGCCCTGGGCTGTGGCTTATCCAGAGCCCTGTCGCCGCCCCACCGATGGTCGCTACGGCGACAACCCCAACCGCGCTCAACACTATTTTCAATATCAGGTGTTGATTAAGCCCTCTCCAGATGGTATCCAGGAGACCTATCTTGCATCGCTCGAATCCTTAGGCGTCTGCACGGCGGATCATGATATTCGCTTTGTAGAAGACAACTGGGAATCTCCCACCCTTGGAGCCTGGGGGGTTGGTTGGGAGGTGTGGCTAGACGGCATGGAAGTTACACAGTTCACTTATTTTCAGCAATGTGGTGGTCTTGATTGCAGCCCTGTACCGATTGAGATCACCTATGGCATTGAGAGACTGGCCATGTATCTACAGAATGTAGAGAATATTTGGGATCTCAGCTGGAATGGCAAACGAAGCTATGGCGACATTTGGCTTTCTTTAGAAAAGGGTCACTGCCACTTCAATTTTGAATCATCTGATCCAAGCCGCCTTAAGCAGTTGTTCGATATATATGAAGCGGAAGCGTCAGACCTGATCGCAAAGCAGCTTCCAACACCGGCACTTGATTTCGTTCTTAAATGCAGCCATACCTTTAATCTCCTGGAAGCTCGTGGCGTGATCTCGGTTACGGAGCGAACAGCAACGATTGGCCGTATTCGCAGCCTGGCTCGCGGGGTGGCAGAGGCTTGGTTAACAGAAAGGGAGGCAATGGGATTCCCATTGCTGAATAACAAGGCACTTGTTTTAGGCCAAGCATTGCAATCTTAAGGGGCTAAATAAATTCAAGGGCCTGATTTTCAAGCCCTAGCTTTGCCTGTATCAAATGATACTTGGGTCTGTTATTTGTGTTCGTTGTGAACACTCATCTTTTCACTACTCTTTGCTGGCCCATGTTTTGGGCTTTTCGTGTGAGGAATCAAATGAAACTCTTCCAGCAATTGCTGGTGGCACCTGCTGCCTTGGGCCTGATGGCCCCTATGGCTGCTAATGCCGCAGACCTAGACATCAAAGGTGTGTCCGATTATTCGGCCTCCAGCGAGCAGGTCACCAGCATCTCCCAATTCCAAGATGTTTACCCAACCGATTGGGCTTATCAGGCTCTTAGCAACTTGATTGAGCGCTACGGCTGTGTAGCTGGCTATCCAAGCGGTAGCTACCTCGGCAACAGAGCAATGACCCGCTT
>NZ_JNBA01000002.1 GCF_000760295.1 Prochlorococcus sp. MIT 0701 | reverse complement strand
GACAGCCACCCGGGCAATTCACCACGGCGAAAGCTTCGCGAGCGAAACCGGCACGGTGATGCCACCCATTTACGCCACATCGACGTTTGAGCATGGCAACCCAGGCGGATTCGATTACACCCGCTCGGGCAACCCCAACTTCCGCATTCTTGAAGGGGTGCTGGCCTCAGTGGAAGCCTGCAGCCATGCCACGGTATTTGGCTCGGGGGTGAGCGCGATCACCGCGATTGCCTCCACCCTCAGCCAAGGGGATCTGGTGCTTTGCGAAGAGAACCTCTACGGCTGCACAGTGCGCTTATTCGAGCAGGTTTTTAGTCGTTTTGGTGTACAAACAGCCTGGCTGGATTTCACCAATCCATCAGCTGTTGATGCCATTGCAGTTCAAAAACCCGCAATGATCTGGCTGGAGAGTCCAACCAATCCCCTACTCAAAGTGATCGATCTAGCGGCCGTCTGTGATGCCGCTGCAGCAGAGAAAATCCCAGTCGTCGTCGACAACACTTTTGCCACAGCCCTACTGCAACGACCACTGCAGCTGGGCGCCACCCTCTCACTCACCAGCACCACCAAATACATCAATGGCCATTCCGATGCCCTTGGCGGTGTGGTTTGCAGCGACGACCAGCAATGGCAGCAAAAAATGGTGTTCGCGCAAAAGGCCTTGGGCTTACAACCCTCCCCATTTGACGCCTGGTTGATTACTCGCGGCATCAAAACCCTGCCACTCAGGCTCGAACGCCAAATCGCTAATGCTGCCGCCATCGCCGATCAACTGGCCGGCCATCCCCGCATGCACTGGGTGCGCTATCCATTCCGTTCAGACCATCCCCAGCAGGCTTTAGCCCTCAAGCAGATGAGCGCGGGTGGTGCAATTGTCACGGTCAGTCTCGACGCTGACCAAAGCCAGACTTACGCCTTCTGCAAGAGCCTGCGCTATTTCACGATGGCCGAAAGCCTGGGCGGTGTTGAAAGCCTCGTTTGTCATCCCGCCACCATGACCCATGCCTCAGTCGATCCAGATGTCAAGCGAAAACTTGGCATCGATGATGGTCTGGTGCGCTTCTCCGTGGGCTGCGAAGACCTCGCTGATCTCAGCGCCGACTTGAATCAGGCCCTCAAACAGCTGTAGTGAGCCCACGCGACCTACTACAGGATCCCTGCTGGCACGCTGATGACCTCGGCAAAGCTCTACCAGATAGTCCCCATGCAGTTTCGGTAGCCCTACCCCGCTGGCAAGACGTCGTTGCCTATGAGGAGAAAGACCCTGCTTGTCTCAAGGCCCTGCAGGCCATCTACCCCCGTTTCGGGTTCCATCCACTGGTGGCAGAGATCGCCCAAAAAGCACGAGAGGAGCATGGCTGTGCAGATGGCAGCGCCTGGCCCTATCCCACTGCTGCAGCCGCTGAGCGAGCCAGGTGTCATTGCCAGCGCAGTGAGCCGATGGCAAAAACAAGCATCAAAACCGTACTGGGCCTGCCATGTTTGCTCACCGATGCAAAAGGCTGCAGCGCTGCAAAGGCCTTCTGGCAACACAGCGGCCTTGGTGCCTCCTCACGTCAGGCTGCTAAGGCACTCGAGCGCGAACCAACTCCCTCACTGCAAGCCAGCGCGGACGCCCAGACGTTGCTAAAACAACGACTCGCAAAGATCTATGGCTGCGACCCAGAGCTCGTGCAGCTCCATCCCTCCGGGATGGCTGCTCTCACCAAAGCCCTGGAAGCGATCACAGCGTTACGCCCAGGCAAACCATGCTTGCAACTTGGCTTCCCCTATGTGGATGTGCTCAAGCTGCCTGAGGTGGTGTTTGAAGGTTGCGACCTTCTACTGACAACAGAGCTGAACCGATTGGCCGTGGAGTTCGATCGCAGACAACCAGCCGCTGTCATCGTTGAGCTACCCAGCAACCCCATGCTGCAGTGTGTCGATCTGCCAGCCGTAGCCCGCCTGGCACAGGCGCGTGGTATTCCCGTGATCGCTGATGACACCATCGGCTCACCACTCAATATTGACGCCCTGCCCCATGCAGACCTGGTGTTTAGCTCCCTCACCAAAAGCTTCGCCGGCCGTGGCGACATCCTGGCGGGTTCTCTCGTCGTAAGCCCTAGCTCCCGCTGGCGAGAGGAACTGTCCAGAGAGCTCTCGACTGCCCTTGCTCCCCTCGGGGATGCTGATGCCATCGCCTTAGAACAAGCCAGCAGAGATGTAGCCCAGCGGCTGCCGCAGCTCAACAACGCCTGCCAAATATTGGCAGACAAACTGAAAAGCCATCCCGCTGTTACTCGCGTCCACCATCCAGGCCAATGCGCCAACTTCCAAGCCCTGATGCGCCCTGGCGCCGGTCACGGCTGCTTGCTCTCTTTTGAGCTATTGGGGGGCGTAACACAAGCCAAACGGGTATATGACGCCCTGCAGGTCTGCAAAGGTCCAAGCCTCGGCACAAGCTTCACGCTGGTGTGCCCCTATGTACTGCTCGCCCATTACAACGAACTGAGCTGGGCAGAATCCTGTGGAGTGCCGAGCCATCTGTTGCGTGTATCCGTAGGACTTGAAGATCCAGATAGCCTTTGGCACCGCTTTGAGATGGCCTTAAAGGCCTAACCGTAAGCAACCCATCACATGGTCGTCACAACAGATCATCGTCCTTACCAATAGAGCCAAATTCCAGCTAATGATGTGGTCGATTCATACGCACGCATGTCCCGCATTTACGAAGACAACAGCCAGGCAATCGGCAACACTCCGCTGGTCAAACTGCACGCCGTCAGCAAAAACGCCAAGGCAACTGTTCTCGCAAAGATTGAAGGCCGCAATCCCGCCTACAGCGTGAAATGCCGCATTGGCGCCAACATGATCTGGGATGCCGAAAAGCGCGGCTTACTGAGCAAAGAGCGCACGATCATTGAGCCCACTTCTGGCAACACCGGCATCGCTCTGGCCTTCACAGCAGCAGCCCGCGGCTACAAACTGATCCTCACCATGCCCGAATCAATGTCGCTAGAACGGCGGCGGGTGATGGCAGTGCTTGGTGCAGAACTCATTCTCACAGAAGCCGCCAAGGGGATGCCAGGCGCCATTGCCAAGGCAAAAGAGATCGCCGAAAGCGATCCCAAGAAATACTTCATGCCCGGTCAGTTTGAGAATCCGGCCAATCCCGACATCCACAGCAAAACAACCGGTCCAGAAATCTGGAACGACTGTGATGGCGCCATTGATGTACTCGTATCTGGCGTAGGCACTGGCGGCACGATCACCGGTGTCTCCCGCTACATCAAGCAGGAGAAAGGTAAAGCCATCCTTTCTGTGGCCGTCGAACCAACCCATAGCCCGGTCATTAGCCAAACCCTCAACGGGGAAGAGGTCAAACCTGGTCCACACAAAATCCAGGGCATTGGCGCCGGCTTCATTCCCAAAAACCTCGATCTTTCTTTAGTGGATCGTGTTGAGCAGGTCAGCAATGATGAATCCATCGCCATGGCCCTGCGCTTGGCAGATGAAGAAGGTCTACTGGTCGGCATCTCCAGTGGTGCCGCAGTTGCAGCGGCTATTCGTCTGGCAGAACAACCCGAATTTGCGGGCAAAACCATTGTGGTGGTGCTGCCAGATATGGCCGAGCGTTATCTCTCCTCAGTGATGTTTGAGAGTGTGCCCACAGGCATCATTCAGGACCCTGTCCCTGCCTAAATCGCCTCCACCTCGAACTGATCAACAGGGGCGGGCCGCCGGCAACACCGCCCCTGGATCAATCCACATCGCATCGCCATAAGAGAAAAAGCGATATTGGTGCTCAATGGCCTCTGAATAGAGCGCCAGCAGCCGTTCACGACCAACCATGGCACTCACCAACAGCAATAGAGAGCTTTTGGGTAAATGGAAGTTGGTGAGCAGTCCATCCACCACGGCAAAGCGATAACCCGGCTGAATCACCAAATCCACAGGCCCACAAAACGACTGCAGGAATCCCCCACCTGCCAAAGCCGCACCTTCAAGGGCCCTGACGCTGGTTGTTCCCACAGCAATCACCCGGCCTCCTCTTGCTCGACAAGCCATCACCGCCTCAACAACTTCATCGCGCACCTCCACCCACTCGCTGTGAAGCTGCAAATGCCTCAGATCCTCAGTGTCAACAGGTCGAAACGTGCCTAAGCCCACATGCAAGGTGACACTTGTCTGCATCACTCCCCGCTGCTTGAGAGCCTCCAATAACTCATCACTGAGATGAAGCCCAGCCGTTGGCGCCGCAACGGCGCCGGGGCGGGATGCATAACGGGTCTGATAACGCTCGCTATCACTTGGATCATGACGTTGGATATAAGGCGGTAATGGCACTTCGCCGTAGCGCTCAAGCAGCACCTCAATTTCATCGGCACTGGCGTAATGGCTCGGGAACTGCACAACCCGTCCGCCACTAGCGCTGTCTTTGCTAATCACCTGCAAAGCGATTGGATCCTCTCCCAGAGCCTCTAGCCAAACCTGATCACCTGGACGCAAACGCTTAGCCGGCCGACCCAAACACAGCCAGCGACCCTCATCACGCGGCTCAAGTACCAACAACTCAGCCAATCCACCACCTGATCGCCGCACCCGCAGCCGAGCCTTAAGAACGCGAGTGTCATTGATGACAAGCAGATCACCAGCTCGCAATTCCTCCTGCCAATCCCAAACCTCAGCATGTCGAGCGATGGGAGGCTTCATCCCAAATGGCTGCACAATCAAAAGCCGCGCCGCATGCCTTGGCTCCACAGGCAGCTGAGCTATGCGCTCAGGATCAAGCGGATAGTCATAAGAACTGAGCAGAGAATCTCTTGGGTCTAGAACCATTCGTTAGGGATTGCTTTATGAGTGACGTTCAAAAAACCGTTCAAAAAGTTCTGGGTTCACAAACCAGCAAGTTTTTGGTCCGTTCGTTATCCATATCCATTTTAATGCTCTCGTAAGGAAGAGCATCCACCAGAGCAGAGCGTCAGTTCAGCAGCCCTTGCAAAAGGGGTCGGAGCAAGCCAAAGCAAATCTCCTGGAAATCACTAGAGGTTTTCCATCTGCTCTGCTGTAGGCATGCAGCATCAACCTCATCGCACATTGCGGAACCAGGCACTTGATGCTATTCGGCTTAAAGTGAATAGGGCGAAAATGATTGATTTAAAGCTCGAAGTTTTCTCTCGCAAAAATCATGCAAAAGCCTGCCTCTGTTGGGACTAAGTAAAAACTTGTGTGATCCAAGATGCAATTCATGGGTGCATTCAACTATTTCTGGAGGATGACATCTGAATATCAATTCAAAATCATGATGTTGACAAAATTGATCTTTACCTATCATTCTAAGAAGAAATAATGTCTTGCCATTTCTTGCATCAGATCGCTTGTAGGAATAAGCCATCATGCTGAGCATTGCAAACTCGACTCTTTCCCCTCTACGCTAACTATTTAAAGGCAATACAGGGTTGAAAATGTTTGCATAGGAATGGGCATTAACAGGATCAATTGCAATGTCTGGCCAATTGCTCCTACTAATCCATTATTATTTAATAGCATACGATTAAGAGTGGCTAGAAACATGAATCTCTTCACCGCTTATTTTCTTTTCCTAATCACTGCATTCTTCCCTCTATCAATCAAATCACAGCCAAGTAAAGGTATCACCAATGGCTATGATTATTACTCTCCATGGAGTCCTGGGGATGCTGGGGTTCATGTTGACAAGGATGGCTATGTCTTTGATCCCTGCATGTCAAGATTTCCTGAAGATTGCGAAAAGGAACCCTACATAAATCTTGGCAAGTGGAAACGGATAAGTAATGAAGTCATGCAAACACCAAAAGGAACTTATTTCTGCAGGAATGATGCTCTGAAGAGGGACGCATCAACCAATGACCTATTCAGTTGCACAAAAGAGGGTTGGGTGAAGAAGATTTGCAAGCAAGGGAGATGTGTAATGGGTGGAATGGGAGATCTTTAATGCTTCCTTGAGTTTGTTGCTCTACTTCAACTCCATTCTGATGTTTAGACAACCTCAGCCGCCCATCCAACCGCCAGCTCCCTTCTCATAATCGATGCATGGCACGTGCAGTTGAGCTGCCCTCATTTGAGCCTCAGGCCTACTGCGGGAGTGAATAGATAGCAGCAATGCGATGAAGTTATTCCAAAAGCCCTCTACGCCCTCTCTCAAGCTGAAACACCAGGGCGTGGAGAAAGGTTGTCAACCCAAACGACATTGCTGATCAACTACCCCGCCAGGTAATAACGCACCACGCAAAAGACTCGGCTGTAGTCGCCAGACAGGGCCTTAAACAAATAGACCGCCCGCTGATTGAGAAGCGTCTGATCGAGCCAATCGCGAGTGATCACCAGCGCCATCACCACAGTGGTGGTGCGCTCCGGATGAAGCTCTTCCTGCTCCACGACATAATCACAAAAAGGATCAATCACCGAACTAAAGGGACTCTCCAAAAGGCGAAGTTCGAGTTCACCGGGATGATCGCCAACAAGTCTTTCCCAAGCGGTACGGATTGCGTCTGGATCATCATCGTCGCCGAGCACAAAGACAGCCGTCACGGAATCAGCAATGGAACATCCATAACGCAACGCTTCCATGGAGGCACGCCACAAACCAGGGATCCAAACGATGCAGTGGTTACCCAAAGGAGGTTTGCGAGGCTCCACCTGCAATGGGCCGAAGTCAGGCTCCAAAGCAAGGGCTGCATACGCCTTGCGATAGCGGCGTCGAATCTGCGCCAGACCCCATACCAATGCAGGGATGGCAATCACCACAGTCCAGGCACCCTCCTGGAATTTGCTCACCACAATCACTACAAGCACCACAAAAGTGGTGCCTGCACCAAGAGCATTCATCAACAGTCGGCCCTGCCAACCATTCCCCCGCAACCGCCACCAACGACGGACCAATCCCAACTGAGAAAGGGTGAAGGCAGTGAAGACACCCAGGGCATAAAGGTTCACGGCAACAGTGGTATCGCCGTGGCAGATCACGATGATCAGCGCCGTGACCACCAAAAGAACGCCAATACCGTTCTGATAAACCAAGCGATCACCAATCCAGCTCAACTGCCGTGGCAGGCAATGATCTTCTGCCAACATCGCCGCTAAACGAGGAAAACCCGCAAAGGCGGTGTTGGCCGCCAACACAAGGATCAAGAGAGTGGAAAGCTGCAGGGCCCAAAGCAGAACACTGCCCGAACCAAAAGCCCGCGAGCCGATCTGAGCCAACACAGTGACCCGATCATTCGGAGCGATGCCATACATATACCCCAGCCCACTAACCGCCATAAACATGGCGGCTAGCAACACACCCATCACCAACAACGTGCGACGGGCATTGACCACCGCAGGTTCTTGAAAAACCTTCACGCCATTGGCAATGGACTCAATACCAGTCATCGCTGAACAACCTGAACTGAAGGCCCGCAGGATCAAAAACCACCCCAGCGGCTGAACGGCTTGAACAGCTGAGGGCATATCCGGCACGAAGCCATGCTCAAAAATCAGATCCTTCAAGCCTGCAAGGATCAACAGAGCCACCATCACCACAAAGGCATAGGTAGGCAAAGAGAAAAGCCGTCCAGTCTCCTTGAGGCCCCGCAGATTGGCCCAGCCGATCAACGCCAACAAAAGCAAGGCAAGCGAAACCTCGTGATCGAGCATCGATGGCACCAGGGATGAGAGGGCCTGAGTGCCTGCCATCAGGCTCACCCCCGCGGTAAGGGTGTAATCGATTAGCAATGCCGCAGCTGCGATCAAACCAACGTTGCGGCCAAGGTTGTCGCGTGCCACGACGTAGGAGCCGCCCCCTTTCGGATAAGCCTCAATCGCCTGGCGGTAGGAGAGCACAACGATGGCAACCAGAGCAATAATCGCCAGGGTGATCGGCACAGAAAGGCGAAGGGCACCGCTGCCGCCAAGAATCAGAACACCAAGTGCGGCTTCAGTGGCATAAGCCACTGACGACAAAGCGTCCGACGAGAGGATCGGCAGAGCCTGAACACTGGGCAGACGCTCATCGTCAGCCTTATTGCGGAGGAGTGGATGCCCCAGAAGTTTCTGGAAAAAGCTCAAGTCGTCTTGGAATCGTTTTCTTCAGGATGCACACAAGGAAGCAAACGGCACTTTCACAGGTCTATGACGTAACACCGAGAACTAAAGAGCTTGCACGGCTGGCGTACTACAACTAGAAGAACCAACAGAACGGTCTGAAGCGATGAAACCCCTTTCCTTTCCCATCCTTGGAGGTGCATTGCTGGGCTCGCTGTCGGTCTTGCTGGCTTCATGTGATGTCTCCGGAATCACGGGTAATGCATCAAGTTTCTCCGGGAGGGTTTCCGTATTAGGGAAGCCCGTCAGTGAAGCCAAGGTTTTGCTCTGGCAGTCTTCCGCCAAGGATGGAGCAAAGAAGATCGTTGAGACCAAAACCTCTAAGGATGGGGCGTTCAAATTGGCCATACCCCGCAATAAGGATAAGGTCACTTATTTAATTTCCGAAGGAGGAAGTATCGATGGGCAAGACGCTGGCAACTTGAAAATGCTCAGTGTTCTTGACTCCAATTCCAACAAGTCTGTCGTCATCAACGAACTGACATCCGTGGGATCAGTGTGGCCCAATGCTCAACTGATCAACGGAAATAAGATCAGAGGTAGCAAAACAGCTTTAGCCATTGGTTCTGGACATGTGAGTCACCTAGTCAATACAAACACCGGCAAATATGGCAAAACACTTCTGAGCGGCTTAAACTTACCCAATTCCGAGACGATGGTTCGTCTCAACGTTCTTTCCAACCTATTGGCCCTTTGTGGCAATAGCAATACAGCCGATGGCTGTAGTCAGTTCCTAAATCTAACCAATTCAGATAACAGCCTCAACGCACTGATTTCTATCGCCAAAGCACCGTGGGCAAAAGCCAGTGAGCTCTACAAACTGTTCACTCAGCAATATCCACTCAACAAAGCACAACAACTTCGAGAAAGCGCAACCCTTCCCTACCTCTTATTTGAACCA
This sequence comes from Prochlorococcus sp. MIT 0701, assembly GCF_000760295.1. GTDB lineage: Bacteria > Cyanobacteriota > Cyanobacteriia > PCC-6307 > Cyanobiaceae > Prochlorococcus. The sequence continues at coordinate 54,816 of NZ_JNBA01000002.1, read as the reverse complement.
GAGAGCTTTTCACTCTCTATCCGTCTAGAGGGTGGCGGCACCATGGCACTCGGAAAAATGATGTTTGACGACAAAGCCAATATGTGGAGTGGTGCCAACTGGATGCCTGGTTCCCAGTCTGGTGTCATCAACTCCATCGGAGGAGGTCTCACCAAGTTCAACGCCAGCGGAGAAGCCTTATCTCCCTCTCCCCAGGGGTATAACGGACAGGGCCTGAATGGTGTGGGCTGGGGAACAGGGATCTCGAAAAATTATGCCTGGGTAGGCACCTTTAACAACAAGATTGGGGTCTTTGATCTTGAAGACGGCAAACCACTTGGCCCCGCAACTGTTAATGGCGAGATCGGCGAACTGCAGGCAGTAACAACCGCAGCGAATGGAGATGTATGGATTGCAGATAACACCAAGGATCACATAATTCGCTTCCCCGATGGTGACTATAAGAATGGCGAGCGACTAACAATTAAAGGATTACAAGCTCCTTTCGGTGTTGCCGTGGACCAACAGAATAGGGTCTGGGTAACAAGCAGTTACAACAATAAACTCACCATCTTCCCTGCAGAAAACCCTCAGGCAGTGAAAACAATTGATATAGCCTTAGGAGCAAGAGGTGTAGCAATCGATTCCAAAGGCAATGCTTGGGTCGCCCAGCAAACTGATTCAGCAAACCTAGTTTTACCACCTGGGGTCAGCAAGGCGCCTCCACGCCCAACAACAATCATGCAGGAATTCATGCAAGGTCTTGAATATGCGAAAGCAAATCCGCAGCAAACTAGCTCTGGAATGGTTGCGCTGATCTCCCCTGACTTAAAGATGATTAAATCAGACATTGCGAAAGGAGATGTCTATGTTCCCTGGGGGGTAAGCATCGATGGCAATGACAATGTATGGGTTGCAAATCTTTTTGGCAGCAGTTTAATACATATCTGCGGAACCAATACATCAAATTGTCCAGACGGGAAAACGACAGGTGATGTGATTCATGATTATCAGAGTGGTGTTATTCAGATGACCACCGATGTGATTGTCGATGATGCCGGCAATATCTGGAGTGCGAACAACTGGTACGACGAAAATGCCGCCATCAACAAAAGTTCTTTGGGTCGAATATCGACTTTTGCTGGTGGTCAAGGATTCGTGGTGACCTACGGGGTCGCCGGCCCGGTCAAGAACCCTCTACTTGGTGTGGTTAGGCGTCCTGAATAAAATCAAGGCCGCTCGCCATCACTTTTTGGCGAGCGGCAAAAGATTGTCAAACCTGGATCTGAATCCTCTTCAGAGCGCCAAACTCTCTACCCGCGTCTCAATCAGCTCTGCCAGATCCTTGAGGAAGGCGGCCCCATGGGCACCATAGATCACGCGATGGTCGGCAGTGAGGTTGACCTGCATCTGGCGCTTGACCGCAATCGAGCCATCCTTTCCTGCTACCACAGAAGGCCGCGATGCAGCTACCGCCAAAATTGCGCCAGTGCCAGGGGGCAAGATTGCATCAAAGCGATCCACACCAAACATACCCAGATTGGAGAGTGTGAAAGTACCAGTGCTGTATTCCTCGGGTTGCAGCTGCTTGCTGCGTGAACGTTTCACAAGATCGGCCCACTGCCGCGACATCTCATAAAGATCAGTGCGATCAGCATTCTGCAAAACCGGTGTAATCAGACCGCCGTCGTCCATCGCCACTGCAACAGCAACATTCACCTGCTCTGGATACACCATCCCAGCGGTGCTGTAGGCAGCATTCACCTGTGGATGACGCGCCAAAGTCAAGGCCACGGCTTTGGCCAGAAGGGCTGTCATCGTGACGCCCTTAGGCTTCACCTGCTTGTAAAAAGCATCCAACTGATCAGTCGTGATCGTGTAGCCAACCCTGAAGCAGGGAAAGGCCAAACTGGCCTCCATATTGCGGTTAACTGCCTGTTGAAGGTTGTTGAAGGCTGCGGTTTCTCCCGGGGCCCCAAAGCTCTGACCTGCAGGAGATGACACTGCATGAGCAACGCCTGCAGAAGTTGCATGCGCCGTTGCGAAAGAAGCGTTTCCTTCAGCAACCTGTGGAACACTGATCGGCTGACCTGCAGCCAGCTGCACGTCTTCAGCCTGGATACGGCCATGGGGGCCACTGCCCCTCAACTTGGCCAGATCCACACCCATCTGCGCAGCAAGTTTTTTCGCTCGCGGTGAAGCAACAATGCGCCCATTGCTCTCCGCAGCCACGCGGGCAGTCGGCGACGGGACAGCAGCAGCAGCCTTCGCCGCGACTGGCGCTGGTGGCACTACTGGGGCTGGGACTGGCGCCGGATCATCCGCAACTGCTGACGCCGCAGAAACAGACGCTGGCGCTGCAGGAGCCTTGGCCTGAACAGCCGCGATTTCGGCCTCAGTTTCAACAATTAAACCAATCGTTTCGCCAACTGGAGCCGAACGACCAGCAGGCATCAATACCGCAGCCAAGTAGCCATCCTGAAATGACTCCACATCCATATCCGCCTTATCTGACTCCACCACAAGCACCGACTCACCACGTCCAACCTTGTCGCCAGGTTGCTTAAGCCACTCAATGATCTTGCCCTCCGTCATCGTGGAGCTCAGAGCAGGCATAAAAATGTCGTGTGTCGCCAAAACCGACTCCAGATGGGCTGACTAAGGAAATTTAAAAGACCATTTAATCGATCAGAAGGCCTACAAGATCAAACCTCCTCGATCGCTTGCACGACACCATCGCGTACAACCACAGACACCTGCATCTTCTTCACGAGGTTGTCGCCCACACTCAGGTCACAAAAGCTTTCAATCTGGCCCTGCTCAACAATCTGCTCCATCTCTAGTTCGCGCACCTGCGCCTGCTGCTGAAGCAAGTTTCGCTTCTGTTCTTCCAGTTCACTGCGCTTGCCAGCCACCTGTTGCTGCACTTGTGCAACCTGCTCCTGCACACGAGGGTCGAGGGGATTGGCACTCTGGCGACGGACCTCATCAACCACCTGCTGACCTTCCTGCTCCAACTGGGCCAACTGTTGATCGGTGGTTGCAATGGCGTTGCTGAGCTCACGCTCAGCCTCCTCCTTCCAGTCTGGTGTAACCACCGCGCGCACAGTAATCGAGCGCTTAATCGACAGGGTCGTGCCTTCGGACATGAAAGTGATGAGTAATGGCTAAGGGTCTCAGCCTGTGACCATGAGGTCAACTGCCGGCTGAAAACGAAATCAACAGCGACCATAAAGGGCCGCAATCAATGCCCCATCTCGGAGCGTGATCCGATCGCGCCGCTGCTTGAGAGTCTGAGTCAGCAAACCGTTCTCGATCGTGAACGCCTCGACCAGGGCGACACCCGCCAACCGTTCATCCATCCGAGACCCTGAGCGCTGAGCCAGCAATCGATTGAGTTCGCCGCGCAGCAAGCGCCGCAACCCCTCATCCCCAGGAGATCCACTCAAGCCGGTCTGCATAGATAATCCCTGATCCTCTGCCCAAGCCAGCATTTCCTCCTCCCTAGGCACCACCAGTGCAGCAAGCTGCCGCTCGTCCTGGCCCACAAGCATCACCTGTTCCAACAGTGGACTCGCAACCAATGCCGCCTCCAGCGGACCAGGCTCGATGTTCTCGCCACTGCTGAGCACGATCGTGTCTTTAGCGCGACCAGTCAGAACCAAGGAGCCATCGGGCAACAGCATTCCCAGATCACCGGTATCGAACCACCCCTGCCCATCAAGCACCTTGGCTGTCGCCTCTGGTTTCCTCAAGTAACCAGCCATCACTTGAGGACCCCGCACCAACACACGGCCACGTTGACGGAACATCAAGGCCGCGCCGCTTTCAGGGTCAACGATCCGAAACTCAGTATCAGGCAGAGGTGGCCCAGAACTGCCACGAATGTTGCGCCAAGGCCTTCGGCAACTGACGACTGGGCTTGTCTCAGTGAGGCCGTAGCCCACCAGCAGCTCCACCCCGACCGCCTCAAAGAAGGCATCCACATGTGGTGCAATCGCTCCACCACCATTAATGGGGAAACGTAGCTGCCCCCCACAGAGCTGATTCAACACCTTTGGCCAGAGCAAAGCGGCCGCCAGACCATGCAAAGGCCAACGCAGCGTTGCCTCCAACAAAGCCAGCGTGCGGCTGGTCAACGGCACCGGCTCAAGAAGCAGGTTACGAGACCTACGCCAAGCCTTTCGTTGCGAACCACTGTTGGCGAGGGCCACCCGCAGCAAGCGTTGCCGACCAGTTGGCATACCCTTCACCGCTTCATCAAAGCCCGCCTGAATCGCCTCCCAAAGCCGCGGCACCGTCGCCATCACGATCGGTCTGACCCGCGGCAGATCCCGCTTCAATTGCTTGATCGTGGTGTAGCTCTGAGTACATGCACACGAAAAGAAGTAATACTCCGCGCTGCGTTCGTAGGCATGCCAAATCGGCAACACACTCAACACCGGTGCACCCGGTGAGGGGAAAGCCACACAAGCCAAACACCTCATCTGATGGAGAAGGTTGGCGTGGCTAAGGGGCACACCCTTTGGCTGCCCTGTTGTTCCAGAGGTGTAGAGAATCGTGGCCGTCACAGTTGCCGCTGAGCCGGAATCGCGATCCTTCAACGGATCCGGTGCAGGCTGCCCCGCTCCTGCCGCAAGCAGTGCCTGCCACCCCAGCACGCCATCGGCCGGCTCACCTTCAAGCTGTAAAACCAAGCGCAAGCGCCTACGTTGCTCATCGGTAAGAGCAAGCTTGTGCCACAACTCGGCGCTCTGTACCACCAGGGCAATAGCACTTGAATCCGCGAGGATGTAACGCAACTCTTCCAGTGGAGCAGTCGCTCCTCGCACCGCATTAGCAGCACCAGTGCGCATCAAACCCTGATCCGCAATCAACCAGCGGGGGCTGTTTTCAGCAAAAAACGCCACCACATCTCCAGCGCCGATGCCGAGATGGCTGAACGCAGCCGCGGCTAAGGCGATCTGCTCAGCAAGCTCGCTATAGCGAAAGCGTTCAGGATGAGTCGCGTGAGGAGCATCAACTGCCAGGATCTGGCCATGCTTCTGCGCCAACCAAGGCCAGATCTGATCAACGCGGCCCATCTTGGCAACATGACCCTGATGCGCCAATGCATCTTCTTCCTGTCGAGAAGGGCGCCAAATCGCCTTAGCTAGAGAACCCTCATTGTTGTCGTCTTTCACCCTGCTGCCTGCTGCTACCACATCTGTCATCTTCAATGCGAGCAGGGATAACAACGCTAATCATCGGACGCAGATGCCCCTGGCTTGGCCAGAGATTCTGGGATCTGCCAAACCAACCCAAAACGGTCACTCAGGCTCTGACGCATCAGAGGCTGCACCTCTGCCACCGTGAGCCCTGGGATCCATTGATTCAGCCGACCCACCGGATGACCCACCAGGCCGCAGGGGACAACAGCGGAAAAACCCTCAAGATCACAATCCACGTTGAGAGCCAATCCATGTTGAGTAATCCAGCGACGACACCCCACACCAATCGCAGCCACCTTGCGACCTTCCAGCCATAGCCCGGTGAGCCCGTGCAAGCGCTCACCGGCCAATCCCAAAACAGCCAAAACATCAATCAATACCTGCTCAAGCTGACGCAAATACCAATGCAGATCAGTTTGATGGCGCCGAAGATCCAACACCGGATAGGCCACCAACTGCCCAGGTAAATGGTGAGTCACCTCACCACCACGATCAATGCGATGCAACGCAGCCGGCGGATTGTTGGTATCAAAGAGCAGATTGGCCTCGCTTGCACCGCGACCGAGGGTGTAGCAAGACTGATGCTGCAACAGCCAAACCGCCTGCGGGGCAACGGGTTTAGCAAACAAGTGTTGCTGCCAATGCTGCTGCCAAATCCAAGCTATCTCGAAGGGCACTGGCTCAGTGCACTCAAAAAGAAAAGCAGATCGGGATGGTGCCGATGTAGAGGTAGTACCTAACTTGCCGATATCAATCGGCACCGGAGGGATGCCATGAAGCTGCTGATCCATGGACGCAATCTTGAACTAACACCTGCCCTACGCGAATACACACAATCAAAACTGGAGCGGGCGATTCAACACTTTGAAGACATGGTGAAGGAAGCTGATGTGCACCTTTCAGTCGCCCGGAACCCGAGCGTGCCTCAACAGACTGCCGAGGTCACCGTTTTTGCTAACGGCACCGTGATCCGCGCTCAAGAACGCAGTGAAAACCTTTACGCCAGCATTGATCTGGTAGCCAGCAAGCTCTGCCGTCAGCTACGCCGCTACAAGGAACGCCACAGCGATCACCATCACAGCCCCGGGCATCGAGCCTCTTCAACGCCAACCACCGAAGCGGTGATCGATGAAGCACCTATCGACGGTTCACTACTCGACGGCAAGGAGGCCCACCTCCCCAGCCCAGGCGTTAGGCGCAAATACTTCGCCATGCCGCCAATGACCGTCGAACAAGCCAGGCATCAATTAGACCTGATCGACCACGACTTCTACCTGTTCCGCGAACAAGAAAGCGGCCAATTGCAGGTGATCTACCGACGTAACCATGGCGGCTACGGGGTCATACAGGCTCGAGATTAAGCCTGGCAATCTTGATGCCTGGACCCTCCCAGCAGCGTGAATTACCGGATCTAGCACCACTGATCAATCAGGCACTGCTCGATCCCCACATTGATCAAGAGGTCCTGCAGCAGGCCTGTGATGCAGCACGCCACTTCGGCTTTTCAGGTTTATGCACCAACCTCAATCGCCTGCAGGCGGCTCGCGAACGACTCGGTCCTCCAAGTCCAACGCGGCTGATTGCCGTGATCGCTTTTCCCTTCGGTGCCATACCAAGCACGCTCAAACAAGCCGAAGCGGAATGGGCCGCCGATCATGGAGCTGAAGAGCTCGATGTGGTTCCAGATTTCTGGGCCCTCAGCCACGGCCGAGCAGAACTCTTTGCCGAAGAACTCGCTGAGATCTGTGCACTAGGGCTGCCTGTACACGTCATCCTCAACATGGCCCGCCTACCGGCGGATATCCTCAGCCTGGCAGTCGACGCAGCAATCGATGCTGACGTCAGCGGGCTTCAAAGTGGTAATGGGTTCGGCCCAGCAGTAACGGCAGCTGATGTTCGTCTGCTTTCAAACCTGGCTCGAGGTCGTTGCGGAATCAAAGCTGCCGGAGGGTTACACACTCTCGAGCAAGCCCTCGACATGGTGGAAGCTGGCGCAACCCGTCTTGGCACCAGCCAAGGCCCAGCGCTTATGCAGGCACTACGCCGCGGCCAAACGTGAGTGGAGAACGACGCCTCAACGGCCTCTCTTTGAAGGTGGGACCGCTGGGTGAACATGATCGACTTCTCACTCTGCTCAGCGATCAAGAAGGAGTGACCCGCCTTGCCGTACCTGGGGCGCGACGACCACGCAGCAGCCTTGCGGCAGCAGTGCCACTCAGCTTGCTCGAGCTGCAAGTCGGAGGACGCAGGGGGCTATCAAGGGTGCGGCAACTCAAGGTATTGCGCAGCTTTAACAGTGTGGGGAAGCAGCTAGAAACACTGGCGGCTGCCCAGGCTCTTGCAGAACTCAGCCTGATGTTGGTAGGCGGAAACGATCCTCTCCCTGGCCTGCTCAACACACTGCTGATGCATCTCGAACGACTCGAGGCCCTCAGCCAAGCCCATCCAGCGCAGCCAAACACCACCCTGGCCTGCAGCGTTCAAGCTTGCGTGCATTTGCTTGCTCTAGGCGGCTATGGCCTGCCAGTACAGGAATGCTGTCGCAACGGCACAGCGCTGGAGCCACCGCTGGGCCAATGGGAATGGCGCTGCAGTTTGATGCCTGAAGAGGGTTTTGCAATCGGCGCCCTACCAGGCGCAGCAATTCAACTGAATCCCTCAGAGCTAGCCCTATTGCAGCGGCTGCTTCGCCCTGCCCTGCCCATGCGACGCGATGGCGAGTTGATGGGTCCTATAGAGGTATGGCTGCGGTTGCTCGCGGTGGTCGAGTGCTGGATCCGCACCCATCTGCCACACCACATGCGCGCTCTAGGGATGTTGCGCGAGGCAATCATCAGCTCAGACGATGGGCGATCATAACCGCGGCACCACAAGCATCTTGAGCGGTCCAACTCTAAACAGCCCCGAACCGGCCCTACCGACCGGCTCTAATCCAGAAGGACGCCGCGGGCTTCAAGCGGTGATCAAGCTGGATGGATTTCGCCGGCTGTGGATCGGTCAGATCTTCTCCCAACTGGCGGACAAGTTCTACATCGTTTTGATGGTGTACCTGATTGCCCAGTACTGGGTAAGCAGTAATGGGCAAAGCAACGAAGCCCTTGCCGAGGTAGCGGCGGCGATTCGGATGGATTTCGAAACCCGCGCCCAAAGAATCACCCTGCTAGCAACAGGAATTTATGTAGCCAACACCATCCCAGCCATGCTGCTGGGAACCGTTGCGGGTGTATGGGCTGATCGCTGGCCAAAACGTCGCGTGATGGTGGCCTCCAACGCGTTGCGTGCTCTGCTTGTGCTCTTGGCCCCAGTTTGTCTCCTGCCTGGTCCCCATTGGCTGGGTCTCAGCTGGGGCTACTGGGCACTGCTAGTGATGACCTTTCTCGAGTCAGTTCTCACTCAATTCTTCGCGCCAGCCGAGCAAGCAACCATCCCTCAACTGGTGCCCAAGGAACATCTCCTGGCTGCCAATTCCCTGTATCAAGCAACCAGCATGGGCGCCACGATTGTGGGTTTTGCCCTGGGTGATCCGATTCTGCGTCTACTCAAACAAGCCTTCCTCTCCCTAGGACTGAATGGAGGGGAATTCTTGCTACTACCTTTCTGCTACGGCATGGCAGCGATCAGCCTGAGCACAATCCACATGCAGGAGCAGCCCCGCGACAACTCCACAGAAAGCGTCTGGAAGGAAATCGGCGATGGTCTGCAGGTGCTTCGTCAACAGCCTGCTGTTCGAGGGGCAATGCTCCACCTTGTTGTGATCTATAGCCTGCTAGCCGCCATGTACGTGCTGGCCATCACCTTGGCAGGTTCGATCAAAGGTTTGGGGCCAACTGGTTTCGGCATGATCTTGGCGATGAGTGGAATCGGGATGGCACTGGGGGCTGTGGTGATGGCCCAGGCCGGCCACCGCTTCAACCGCCGCAACTTGTGCGCAACCGGCCTGGGCACAATCGCCTGCACCCTTGTGCTACTGGGGGGGGTCCTTGGTTCTCTTGGACCGACTCTGTTGCTATGCGGCTTGCTGGGCGTGGGAGCAGCCCTTGTAGCGATTCCAGCCCAGACCACCATTCAAGAAGACACGCCAGAAGCACAGCGCGGCAAGGTGTTTGGTCTACAAAACAACCTCATCAACATCACGTTGAGTCTGCCTCTTGTGCTGGCTGGCGCTCTGGTCAGCAGCTATGGGCTAGTACCAGTGCTGTGGTTGCTTGCTGCACTTGCCCTATTAGCAGCTTTATTAGAACGCCCTTGGCAGCGCTGCTAGCTTTCACATTCGGCAGGAGGATTGCAGCAGGTGGCTCACATTGCCTGGCTAGGCAAAAAAACACCGTTTTGCGGCAACGTCACCTACGGTCTCAACACGACTGAGGCCCTAAGGCAACGCGGCCATCAGACCAGTTTCATTCACTTCGACAATCCAGGCGGCCTTAGCAACGGCGAGAGCGATCTGTTGGCCAATGACCCAGAAGTGAGCCTGCCTTACCTGGTGAAGTCACAGGTTTACACCATTCCCTTCCCAGGAGCGCAGCGAGAACTCAGGGAATCATTAGAAAGACTGCAACCCGATCTCGTTCACGCCAGCCTCACTCTTTCCCCCCTCGACTTCCGGCTGCCAGAGCTCTGCGAGCAAATCGGTGTGCCATTGGTGGCAACCTTCCACCCACCATTTGATAGCGGCATGCGCCACCTCACGGCTGGCACACAACAGCTCACGTATCAGCTCTACGCCCCTGCCCTGGCTCGCTATGACAAGGTGATCGTCTTCTCCGAGCTGCAAGCTGAAGTTCTTACCAAACTTGGAGTACAGGAACAACGACTCGCCGTGATCCCCAACGGAGTGGATCCTGAATGTTGGGCACCAACAAGTCCACAATGCACCAACCCAATGCAGCAGGAGGTGCTTGAACGTCTGGGGAATGAACGAATTTTCCTCTACATGGGACGCATCGCAGCAGAAAAAAATGTGGAGGCACTTCTGCGCGCTTGGCGGCTTGTGGACACCAAGGGCTGCCGACTGGTCATCGTTGGCGATGGTCCTCTGCGTTCGACCCTGCAAAACAACTCAACCCCAACAAAAGAAAACGACGTGCTCTGGTGGGGCTATGAGTCAGATCTCAATACCAAGGTGGCCCTACTGCAATGCGCTGAAGTCTTCCTACTACCAAGCCTGGTAGAAGGTCTGTCTCTGGCACTGCTAGAGGCCATGGCAACAGGGACAGCCTGCGTGGCCACTGACGCCGGGGCTGATGGGGAAGTGTTGGATGGCGGTGCGGGCATCGTATTAAGCACACAGGGTGTCACCACCCAATTACGCACCCTGCTGCCGGTGCTACGCGATCAGCCCGTACTAACAGCCGAACTGGGTCGCCGCGCCCGTATGCGCGTGCTGGAGCGATACACCATCACCCGCAACATCGATGACCTGGAAACGCTCTACCGCGGCTTATTAGGGGCGACAAAGATGGCGGCCTAACTCAAGCCAGCTCACGACTACGTTGAGCAGCTGCAACAACCGCCTCAATCAAAGCAGAACGAACCCCGGCCCGCTCAAGCTTGCGCAGTGCGGCAATCGTGGTGCCACCCGGAGAGGTCACCATGTCCTTAAGCTCAGCAGGATGCAGTTTCTGCTCCTTAAGCAAGGCTGCTGTACCGGCAAGGGTGCGATGGGCAAGATGATGGGCCAAAGCCCTCGGCAGGCCTGCCGCTACCGCACCATCAGCCATCGCCTCAGCCACCAGTGCCACATAGGCAGGCCCGGATGACGTCAACGCCAAAAAAGCATCCAGCTGCGACTCCGGCAATTCCAGCACCTCGCTCACCGGCAAAAACAATCGCTCAACCGATAGGCGTTGCTCTGCCGTGACTCCCTCTCCCCAAGACAATCCAGTGAGCCCAGCGCCTACCAAGGCAGGGGTATTTGGAACGGCACGCACACAGGCATGAGCGGGGAAAGCCTGCTGCAAACGAGCCAAGGTCACGCCAGCAAGCACAGAAATCAACAGCTGTGGCCTGTCTGCAGTTTGCTTAAGACGAGCTGCTGAAGCCGCTATCTGATCAAACTGCTGTGGTTTCACCGCTAGCAATTGAATGGGCGCCATCCATGCCTCTGCCGCAGTGGGATCATCTGCAGCTTTCAAACGCAGACCTATTGGCAGCTGATCTGCGAGACGTTCGACACTTGCGCCACGGCCCACTACAGCAACAACCTGCTGCGGAGAAAGCTCTCCCTGCTTAAACAGCGGCAAAACAAGAGCCTGAGCCATTCGACCCAGGCCGATTACCCCCAAAGAGCAGGGCATGGAGTGATTAGAGGCCACCAGCGCTGGTGACCTCCCAGGCCGGAACAGGCGCCGAACCAGTTTGTTGAGACGATGACGGTACTGAATCGTGATCCTGACTCACCATCGATGGTGCAGAAGCCTCGTCATAACTGGTATTGGAAACCGTGACACAACTAGGAGCAAAGAGAAAAATGCTCTCTCCTACCCGCTCCTGGTGACCATCAATGGCAAAGGTGCCACCAGCAACGAAATCCACTGCACGCTGCGCCTGATCAGGTTCCATCATCGTGAGATTGAGGATCACAGTCTTGCGTTCTCGCAGGGCCTGAATTGCACGAGGCATTTCATCAAAACTCCTTGGTTCCATCAGGTTCACCTCAGCAGAAGCCGAACCAACCCCTGGCATACCAATCACATTGGAACCGGAAAAACCCCCACCTAGATCAAAAGGGCTGGAGTCTGATGGCGTCGCCAAAGCACCGCCACTGGCATGATCACTTCTGTGATCAGCATCCATGTGGTCATCGGTGTCGTAATCGAGGTCGTCGTACTCGCTGTCGAGATAGTCATCACCTGCGACGACAGCACGAAGACGGGAAATAAGCGACACCGTTGGGATCCTCTCGCGATGAAGTGAACATCAATCGGCTTAAAACCGACTGAAGGTAAGTACCCCTTAGGGGAAGACTGCTTAACCTGACACCTAAATAGCGCTCTAAGCAGGCCGGGGCAAGGGTTTAGACAGCATTAATGTCATCTATGGAAGAAGGCTTAGCCATTGAACGCGCGCCAAAGAGAATTGACCCCAGCCGTAACCAGGTAGCCCCAGCATGCATAGCTTCAAGCCAATCACCGCTCATTCCCATCGAGCAATCCGGTAAACCAAGCTGATCGGCAAGTTCACGACACTGCCGAAAAAGCTCCTGGCGTTGCTCGAGTGAAAGCTCTATAGGAGCCATCGTCATCAGACCAATCAACTGCAAATGAGGCAACTGGATCAGATGGGGCCAGGCCTGCTTGAGTTGCTCTTGAGAGAAACCACCCTTAGAGGGATCATCGCGAAGTTTGACCTGCAACATCACCTGCGGGCAGCACTGCTCTTCAGCAGCAATTCGTGAAATGCGTTCTGCCAGAGCCTGAGAATCCACGGAATGGATTACGGCAAAGGATCTCACCACTCCACGCACCTTGTTCGCCTGTAGGCGTCCAATGAAATGCCAACGCAGACCTTTGAGATCAGCCAAGGCCTCCAACTTAGGCAACGCCTCCTGCAAGCGACTCTCTGCGAAATCCTGCTGACCAAGCTCGGCAAGTTGACGGATCAAGGTTGAGGAATGCCCCTTGCTCACAGCCACAAGATGCACTCCATCAGCAAGCCGATCGACCAGGTCGTGCCAACGAGCAGACAACGTCACATCAACCTCAGATAAAGGTCTGAGCAAACAACTGCTGCCAACTCTCGTACTCGGGGGAGCGATCACGCCGACAATGAGACAGATGGAGTTCGGCGTAGTGGCGCGCGTCCTGATAGGGAATCACCTCAAACTGTGCCCCACGAGGTTGCAGCGTGACGAGAAAAAACATCCTCTGTGCATAGAGCGTGGCGTAAACGTCTCGCCCATCACTGGCGGGAGCCACGAGATAGAGCATTCCGAACGTGGGGTGATTGAGATAGCGCTCGGCGCTCAACTGCAACAGTTCATCATCTACAAAGCACCGTACTTCCCACGCAAGCCAAGCACAAACAGCAGCAACATTGCCGAAGCGATGTTGAGCCAAAGAGACGCTCCAGTCAGTAACACCTGAGGGCGGAACTGATCAGGCGGCAACCAAAGACCTCCACGAGCAAGCAAAGCTTCTGCTCCTTGCTCAGCTCGCAAGAGGATGTTTGCTAAGAGGCGTTCGCCCACTGAAAGGATCAAAGCAAAGGAGGCCTTGAAACCCAACTGCCGCAAGTTCACGGCCCTGCTGGCCAGTGCCCGTAAGAGGTTCTGCAACTCCTCCTGCACCAGGGGCAGAAAGCGCAAGGCAAGTAGTAACTGAAAGCTAAGCCGATCGACAGGCACCCCAATCAAGGCCAACGGCGCCAGGCACCAGCTCAGAGCCCAAACCAAATCTTCCGGTTGGGTGGTGAGCAACATCAAGTTGACGCTATGCACCACAGTGAAGATGAGAGTGGCTGTGTTCAATCCCAACTCAGCAGAGCGACGATTAACCACAAAGGGCCCCAATGCCAAAGGGCCAAGGCGCAGGGGACCAAGCCGCAGCAACTCCCAAGAAAGACTGGTCACACTCGCCCCCGGCACTTCCTGCGGCGAGCGCACAGCAAGGGTGGCAGCGGTTTCCCCCGTAGGCAACATCATGGCGAACAGCCCCACAAGAGCGCCCAGAAGCAGCAACAGCAGCAACGATCGCCACCAGATCCGCACCGGCAGACCACTGGCCAAGGTGATCAACACAAGCGCAACAACCAAACCAATACGCCACAACGAGCCAGCCAGTACTGGCGTCAGCAGGAACATCAACACCCAGGCCAGCTTCAAACGGGGATCGAGACGACGCAACCAACCGGAGCTGCCAGCTACGTACTGCCCGATCGGAAGCTGACGCAACCAGTCCATGACTTATCCCGAACGGTTCTGCTGACGTGCCAGGTCGCGTTCGGCGTCACGTTGCTGCTTGCCACGCCAAAAAAGCTTCAAGGGAGTGCCATCAAAACCAAGCCCTTCTCGTAACTGCCGTTCCACATAGCGGCGGTACGTATCGCCAAACAACTTCGGGTCATTGACAAACAACGTGAAACTAGGCGGCCTGCTGGCTACTTGAGTTCCGTAATAAAGACGTCCCTGGCGACCCCCACGGGACGTGGGTGGACTGCGCCAACTCAATGCTTCCTTCAACACCTCATTCACCACCGAGGTGCTCACCCGACGACGGTGCTGCTCAACCGCCAAGGAGGCCAAAGCAAAGATACTTTCCACCCGCTGCCCAGTGAGTGCAGAGGTGAACAACATTGTGGCCCAATCGAGAAAGTAAAGCTTGGCGCGTAGCTCTTTTTCAACCATCGGCATGGTGTGACTATCTTTCTCGACCGCATCCCATTTGTTCACCACCAGCACGCAAGCGCGGCCATCGTCTTCAATCCTGCCGGCCAGGCGCTGATCCTGCTCTGTGACCCCATCAAGGGCATCGATCACCAACACACACACATCGCTGCGTTCAATCGCCTTAAAACTACGGTTGATGCCAAAAAACTCAGGACCGTAATTCACACTGCGCCGACGCCTGATGCCAGCTGTATCGATCAGTCTCCAAGGATGGCCTTCACGTTCAAGACGTGTATCGATGGTGTCGCGGGTGGTGCCACGAATCGGGCTAACAATCGCGCGTGGCTCGCCACAAATGGCATTTAGCAGGCTTGATTTACCCACATTGGGCCTGCCAATAATCGCCATCTGAATCGGTTCATCCTCTTCTGCCTCCTCATGCTTTGGCGGCAGAAGAGAGAGCACACGATCGAGCAGATCACCTGTGCCAGCTCCATGGATTGCAGAAATCGGGAAAGGCTCTCCCAGCCCAAGACGCCAAAACTCGGCCGCCATCGCCAAACCCTGATCTGGCGATTCGCACTTATTCACCGCCACCAGGGTGGGACATGGTTGCGCGCGTAACCATTCAGCGATCGACTCATCTGCAGCCGTAACACCCTGCTGACCATCAACAATCACGAGTGCAACAGAGGCTTCCGCCAGGGCCAAGTTGGCCTGTTCACGAATCTCGGGCAAAAACTCACTGTCGTCATCGAAGACCAGCCCACCGGTGTCGACCACCTTGAACTCACGATCCCCCCAAAAACCATCCTGATAGGTGCGATCGCGGGTCACGCCAGGCTTGTCATGAACGATCGCCTCGCGACTGCGACAAAGTCGATTCACCAGCGTGGACTTGCCGACGTTGGGGCGACCGATGATGGCGACAATCGGACGCGCCACTTGGCTGAACCCTTGCAATCAATCTCGACCCTACAGAGGAATCAAACCGAGACGGGGTGATGCAGCTCTGCAATCAGGATTCACTCAACAATCGGGTCACCTGGATGTCCTTTAACGGGGTTGAGGGGAGGCTCGAGAAGTTGCGGCAAGGGCCCCTCAGCAGGCAAAGCGTCTCCCCGTTGCGCCAACCAAGCCAACAACCAATTCACAGCCGTGGCACGACGGGTGCGACGAGGGTAGAGCTGATCAATGCGATAGCCAGCGAAACCAAGCTGCTGCTTTAACAGCTGCTTATCTTCTTTTGCAATCGAACGGGTGAGCTGTACAGCTGCCGGCCGCTGCGCAATCACAGGTGGGGCACTGGGAAAGGCATCACGCCATGTCTTAGGGGTTTGGGGCCCGGCAGACCAAGCAGACGTTGAATCAGCACTGGGCTGATACCCAAGCCGCTCCCAAATCAGCTCAACGACAAAGGTATCGCTAAGACGGTCTTCAAGAATCTGAATTAATAAGGCGCGGCTAAGAGGCCAAGTTAGAGACGGATACTGCAAAGAAATTTCAGAACAATTCAAGACTTAAACGAGAAGCAAAGCCAATTTCACCGCTTACAATCATTATATGTGGAACCAGGCCAAGGTTTCTTCTATCAGATGTAATCAATACAATTAGCAGCCAGGAACTCATCTTTATCGACATCAAGCAATGTGGTGTGAATAGCAATTCCTTTAATCAATAGATTATCACCAACTTGCTTAAACGATAAGTCAACACCTTCTCCAACGACAAGCTGATCATTCTCATCGATTGAGAAAGACTCATAGACATCCTCCCCGCTACTGAGGATGTAATCATCAGCTCCACGATCACCTTTAAGGGTGTCATCTCCTAAGCCACCATCAATCCAATCATCACCATTGCCACCAGTAACTTGATCATCTCCACTGCCCCCTAACAAAACATCATCACCACTACCGCCAAAGATCACTTCATCTGCAGATGTTCCAGTTAAGGAATCATAAGCATCAGAACCAATCATTCTTGGTTCACTCAAGCTCTCAGGAAGAGCACCAGAGACTGATTTCGTATACAGCTCAATATCATTACCATCACCACCACGATCGTATGTAATGAAGAGCTCTAGGGTACCTCCACCATCACTTGCAAATTCGCCTACTGAATCGCCTTCATCAAGGCCCTCATATTGACCAGTGAGCTCTCCATCAACTTTGGTAATCACAAAGGAATCACCTACAGAAAGCTTAAAACCATCAATGAGTGAAACATCGAGTTTTCCTGCTAGTTCTAGGTTGCCAGTAATCTCAATCCAATCGTGTTTTGTAGCGGTGCGATCGCCATCGCCATCGTCTACACCACCTAGTTCTATTTCCGTAAAGCCACCTTCCTTGTAGTAGTCACCATCAACCAACATTCCACCTGCGGAATTGCCAGGCTTAACAGTTCCACCGTCTGTAAAATCACCTTTAATTTTACCAGTACCCGTGTAGGTTCCCCAATTTAAAAAACCATTGGCGCCTAATTGATTGTTCGAATTGTCAATAGTCCCGTCGCTAGCCAGACTGCCGCTGTTGATCAGCCTGGCGCCGTCGTTGTTGTTCAGCGTGCCGCTGCTCTTGATCGTGCCGCCGTTCTTCAGCGTGCCGCTGTTGTTCAGCGTGCTGCTATCGTCGTTGTACAGATTGGCGCCGTCGTTGTTGTTGAACATGCCGCTGTTGTTCAGCGTGCTCTCGAGGAAGTTTGTCAGCTTGCCGTTGTTGTTAAGCGTGCTGTTGTTGTTAAGCGTGCTGTCGGCGTGGTTGTACAGTTTGCCGGCATTGGTGAGCTCGTGAGCGTTGTTTAGTGTCTGGTCATTTTCATTTTTAATCGTGGCATGATTCACAAATTTACTGCCATTCTGGAAATCAACGGTTCCAGCCGCACCGCTTAATAACGTTTGAAAATAATTGTCGATGTAGGATTCAATCGTGCCGCTGTTAGTGAACGTGCCATCGGTATTATCGAATGTTGAGCCCGCCTGGAAGATCAGCGTGCCACTGTTGTTCAGCGTGCCGCTGTTGTTCAGCATGCCGGCATTAGTGAGCGCATGAGCGTTGTTCAGTGTCTGGCCATCCGCATTGGTAATCGTGGCATGATTCACAAATTTGCTGCCACTCTCGAATTCAACGGTTCCACCCACGTCACTTAATAACGTTTGAAAATAATTGTCGATGTAGGATTCAATCGTGCCGCTGTTAGTGAACGTGCCATCGGTATTATCGAATGTTGAATCCGTCTGGAAGATCAGCGTGCCGCTGTTGTTCAGCGTGCCGTTGTTCATCAGCTTGCCACTGTTGTTCAGCGTGCCGCTGTTGGTCAGCATGCCGGCATTAGTGAGCGCATGATCGTTGTTCAGTGTCTGGCCATCCGCATTGGTAATCGTGGCATGATTCACAAATTTACTGCCACTCTGGAAATCAACGGTTCCACCCACGTCACTTAATAACGTTTGAAAAAAATTGTCGATGTAGGATTCAATCGTGCCGCTGTTGTTAAGCGTGCCGCCGCCGAATTTGTTTTCGAATGTTGAACCCGCCTGGAAGATCAGCGTGCCGCTGTTGTTCAGCGTGGCGAAGGAGGGGTTGATGTTAAACAGCTTACCACTGTTGTTCAGCGTGCCGCTGTTGTTCAGCGTGCCGCCGTTGTTCAGCGTGCCGATGTTGTTCAGCGTGCCGCTGTTGTTCAGCTCACCGATGTCTGTCGAGCTGCCGCGACGTGTTGTGGCGCTGCCCAGCCTGGCGTAGTTGTTCAGCGTGCCGCCGTTGTTCAGCCTGCCGCCGCCGAAGATGCTCAGGTACACACTGTACCTTTTCTCGTGGTAGTCCAAGCCATCGTCACGGCTCTCGTCCCAGCCGGGTTCGCCGTTGTTCAGCGTGGTGTTATAAGTTTCGAAAGTTGTTCCGCTGGGGCTCCCACCATTGTTAAGCGTACCTTTTCGTGTGATCACCATCGAGCGGTAGTTGTTCAAGGTGTATGGCGGGGAAATGAGGTGCCACAACGTGCCGTTAATTTCATAACGCGTTTCATTGTTATAATCATCACGGTAGGTATAGCGCTCCCAACCTTCTGGTAGTTCTTTACTTGGACTAATCCAACTTAGAGAGAGCTGCTGGCCCGTGACTGGCCCATATAGGTTGTTAAGAGTTGGATACTGGCCCATATGACCCAACAAAAACTTGTTCGAATGATAGCATAGTTGAATACTATATGTATACAGTGTTTGATTACTTTTAACGTGTTGGTTAATCAATACGATGAATGAATGATCTCATCAATCCAATCAAGATGATCTTCTACCGCTTTATTTATTTTCCTGGCTTGAGTGGATAGATCTGTTACCTCATCTTCTCTGCAGTGGAAGTGATGGTCTTCGATGTATTTCATGCTGGTGTTGATATTAGCTGCATGAACTGGAACTAGTACACCGGCTTTCAAGCGCATGCTGATGTGAGCATGGCAAAAGCTCTAGCCGCTGAGATTCGCTCTTGCCTGAATGGATGTTGATGCGCCTTTGGTTGCTCCTCTGATCGTCTACCCATTCATCGAGATATGCCACGACTAACACCACACAAAGGCTATCAATAATGATATCAACATCGAAAATTGTGGGCTGGGGCAACCACTGCCCTGCGTCACATAATCGCCTTAACAAAATCGAAGCCAAACAGCCAAGATCCTTATTGCCTCAAATCAAAGCGAGAGATGCATTCTAAGGAGTCCGCTGCCGTATCTTAAACAGAATGAAACCGCCATAGAACAGCATCAAGGTTGCCATCCCACCAACGACAAGCAGGGTAGAAGCGTTCAGAGAACTAAGCATAAATTTTATTCTAGGTTTACTGTCAAGAGTAATCGAGATTGAGAGGCACGCCATAGGCAGAATCGGGAAGAGCTACGCGAGGAATAAGGGCTCATTAACCAAATCAATCGCACGCCACAGCCAACATCGAACAAACCAAAAGCCCCACTATTGGCACTTGATTGATTGGCAATTATCGATAAGATAATGCAGCTCAACTACCAAAGACGGTATGTCTGAAGCACATCTCAAAGCATTCATGACCATGCTGCGTGCGTGCCCGTCTTTAGAGCAGAAGCTAAAAGCCGAGGGAACGGATGTTTTGATGCTTGCAAAAGCTGCAGGATATACGGTCACGATGGAAGACTTAGAGAAAGGCATCTGTGAATACTCAGGCACAGAGCTTTCACATGATGAGCGTGGATATTTTAGAAGTGGCTATAGAAAAGAAATGAACGGATGAATGCCAAATTAAGTTTTGGCAGCAGCAAAGAAAAGGGCAGTGATCACAAATAAAGCTTTTAGGAGCGAGCTTGATTGATTCTAAAGAAGATAAAAGCAATTAACAAGAGAAAACCCAGAAGCGTGCCCGCCAATAGATAATAAAGATAAGAAAGAGGGATATCAAAAAAGAATGGAAGAGGCATTACAAAGAACGTTTAGTGAAATTATAAGGCCTAGTTCCTGTAATTTGCCGATCGTGTATCCATTCTGCTGATTATAAAATCGAAGGATTTTTATTCAACATGAGAACAAGTTCAATCCTTGATTTTAAAAAAGTCCAACGGGAAAGGGCCTAGGGTGTCAGCCTCTTTCTCTTCATTATCATGTTGGCAACTGAGTAGGACGCCTTCGCCTAAGCCATGCTCGATGCGCACATGGATATCCCCTGTCTTTTGATTCGCTTTAAGAAAGACAGGTCCATCCTCAGTTGGTTTATCGACTACATTCATGGCAGTCCAATTAAAACGAGATTCCATCTCTCTTAAAACAAAAATTGCCAAGCTAGAGGAAGGGGCCATGATCCCCACCGTGAACCAATCAGCATCGCCCATAAAGGCACAAAGCTGATCAAGCAAGTGCTTAGATTGCGTCGCATCAAGATCGGGAGCCGAACGAAGATTATTGAGATCCTTTAATGACTTAATCGCCGTGTCATCCATGTCTTAAAGGCTACATATTCTTGTAATAATTATAGCATAGACATGCCTGCAAGATTATTTAATTCAAGAGAGCAGCTCGTCTTAGTTAGTGGTGCGTTCTTAAGCTCAACAAGCATTGGCCAGACTGGCTTGCGGTCATTATTAGCAAAAGTTGCAGGATTTTACTGAGGGAACAGCATAAGCTGGCATCTCAATATCTTCGCACCCGATCAAAAAATAAGCCCTGAGTTAAATCTGCAACTCAAGGATAAGAGCAAGTAAAATTGAAGTCTTCTGGGTTTAAAGCTGCTCTTTTATTCATTGAGAGCTGAGTGCATTATTCGAATTCACTAAAACCATTCAATCGCTAGCGTGCAGCATGTGTCATGCAAAGAAATGCTATTTAGAAACAAGGATTAATATACTTGAAATAGAAGCAAGCATATTAAAAGTGCCACTGCAAAGGCAGTTTGACCATGAAGGATTTCCTTGCTTTGATAAACCAACAAGGGATTGCCCCATGAATCGGTTGACGTCATGCAAATCAATACATGTAGCCCATTCTCGATGGCCTATCCGCCCAACGGCTGCAGTCCTATTGCTAGGTCTTGTAGGCGGCTGTTCCACCCAGATCACTGAAAAGCCTGTTCAAGCACCGGTCGTGCAAGAGTTTCAATTTCAAG
Source organism: Prochlorococcus sp. MIT 0701 (assembly GCF_000760295.1). Lineage (GTDB taxonomy): Bacteria > Cyanobacteriota > Cyanobacteriia > PCC-6307 > Cyanobiaceae > Prochlorococcus. The sequence goes on along the minus strand of NZ_JNBA01000002.1, from coordinate 33,679 downwards.
TCATCAATCACCAAACACCAAGACAAGAGGGAAGAAAAATCAATCTTTTCCTTCGCTATCGCTATCGCCAAGATCTAGCTACCACTGAATACCCGGACTGGGCAAAAGTTCATACTGCTGCTGTAAAGTTTCTGCGCGTTCGCCCCTCACAACCGCAAGATGAATATTGGGAAGTACTCAATGAAGGGCTTGTAAGGGATCTCTACTCATCCTTTCCACTTATGGGGGTTGTGTCTCAACTTCAGGTGCAGTCGGTAGAGCATCCAAAATCACAAGAAACAAAGCCCGTTATATATAGCTCGATAACAATATTAGGAGAAGTAAGCCCTATTGTTACTCCACAGGGATTTAGAAAGTAGCTCATAGTTTTATTGAAAATGCATTAGATCTCTCAATAGATCTCAAAGGAAAAGGATTGAATCCTATCCCTGCCACTGCTAAGGCAATAGGCATCAGCTCCTCGATCTCCTCTAAGGAAATACATGAATGATGGTGTTGTGCTGAATCCCTTTCTCCCTCCCTCAACTCACCATCAGCGATAAAAGGAGCCATAAGATGTTTTCTTCTTTGGCCAGCCAGCCCTTGCGCTGAAGAACAGATCTAGCTCTTTAAGCTGTTCATCAAATGAATGTGATGAACCAAGCTGTGCCTGAACTCAGCCTGGCCGGTAGGGGAACAACACGGGCGCTGCGCTGCAGAGTGCTGCAATCGCCCCTTGCAGGCGTGAGTGATCAGATCTTCCGAAGCCTGGTTCGGCGCTGGGCGCCAGATGCATTGTTATTCACGGAAATGGTCAATGCCACCAGCCTGGAGCTGGGCCACGGCCTACAGAAACTCGACGAACTCGCCCATGAAGCCGGGCCCATTGGCGTGCAATTGTTCGATCACCGCCCAGAAGCGATGGCCGATGCTGCACAGCGAGCAGAGGCTGCTGGTGCCTTCCTGATCGACATCAACATGGGCTGTCCTGTGCGCAAGATTGCACGCAAGGGCGGTGGCTCTGGTCTGATCCGTGACCCACAACTGGCGGCAAAAATCGTGAGCACTGTTGCCTCAGCGGTCAAAATCCCAGTCACCGTGAAGACAAGGCTGGGCTGGTGTGGCAGCGATGCAAGCCCTGTGAGCTGGTGTCAATGGCTCGAACAGGCCGGCGCCCAGTTGTTGACATTGCATGCTCGCACTCGAGAACAAGGCTTCAAAGGCTCAGCTGATTGGCTCGCCATCGCTGCCGTCAAAAGAACACTGCAAATCCCCGTGATTGCCAATGGCGATGTCAGGAGCTGCATGGATGCCAAGCGCTGCCTGACGATCACTGGAGCCGATGGCGTGATGGTGGGCAGAGGCTCGATGGGAGCGCCATGGCTTGTGGGTCAAATCGATGCAGCACTATCCGGCCTACCAGTGCCTGCAACGCCTGGAGCGTCAGAGCGACTCACCATTGCTCGTGAACAACTGGAAGCGCTGGTACAAGCAAAGGGGGAACATGGCCTCTTAATTGCCCGTAAACACATGGGATGGACTTGTAGCGGCTTCCCCGGCGCGCCGAAACTGCGCCATGCCCTGATGCGTGCACCAACGCCAACGGATGCCATATCACTGTTAGAGCAAGCCAGCACAGAACTCATAACGGCATGGCCTGAAGCGACCAACGCCTAATCCAGCCTCAAGTTGCGATCAAGCCGCTACCAAGCCACATCCAATCACCCAGCCAATATCACTAATCAATCGCCGTCATCAACTCAACGGCTCATCATCCAGTTGCGATCAATGGCCTGCTCAAGCTGCTAAGAGATTACGTGTGCCTGTGATCGCCTGAACTGCAAGTAGAACAGCAACCAACACGTTGGCGTAAACATGCAGGCGTCGCATCGAGAGATGACGAGCAATCTCAGGCTTGGCTGCCACCGAGGCAATTAACAACCCGCTCAGCAAAACACCGCTCCAGTAGTGGGAGCGCCAAAAATCTGCTTGGAAAGGGTTGTCTGTGAGTCGATTGATCTCCGGTTGTGCTCCCAACAGCAGCAATGCCAACCAGCAAGCGAGGCCCAACAGCGCACGCGCAGCAGGGCGCCTCACCTTGAGAAGACGGAGGTAAATCAATACAGTGCCCAGCTCTGCAAAGGCCAAGACCGCGAGTCGACCAACCCCAGCCAAGCCCCCAGGCGACGCCTCGAACCAAGCGGCCAAATAGCTATGAAAAAAGGCGATTAACACTGCCACCAACACCCCTCCAGCAACCCAGCGGCCATGTTCGGCATGTTCAACAGGCACCGAGGCAGGCAGCGGATTGATCTGCAAGCGCCGCTCGCGAGCCAAAGTGCCAAGCCGAATCGTGGCACCCACCACTGGATAGACAAACAAAATGATCAACACAGGGTGCAATAAGCCCAGCCATTGCATGGGGGTCAAAGAGAGAGCACTCGACATCAGGGCATCACCTCCGGCCAGCCTTGCCTCACCAACAACAACGAAAAATAGGGCCTAGCTGTTGCGAGCACCTCGCTGGCCTGCATCACCTGCTGATCGGGCCAGCCCAATCTCTGGGCAAACAGTGCTGATTGCAATAAATTCCGCTCTTCCAGCATGGGCCGCACCCAGGCCCAGCGGTGCGCCAACTTGAGCAACGCCAGCACACGCCCCTTACCAGCCGCATCCTCCAGCAGAGCCTCAAGCTCGCTGGATTGATCTGGGGTCGGCAAAAGCAAAAGTTGTTCCTGCTGCATCGCCAAGGGCCAGGCACCTGCAGCAGCGGCGGCGGCAACGGCCGTGACCCCTGGGATCAGCCGAACCTGGCAGTCAGGATGATGCTTCTTGAGAGCCAGCAAGATGTAAGAGCTTGTGGCAAACAGAGACACATCCCCCTGACAAAGCACCACCACTCGCTCTCCTTCAGCAACGGCAGCTGCCAGTTGATCACTGGCCTCTCGCCAAGCCTGCTGGCGCGGTTCAGCGGCAGCCACCATGGGAAAAAGCAATGGCAGTTGGCGTTGCTCAGCACGAATCCATCGCGAGGCAATGCTCGCCGCCATCCCTTCACCCCCTAGCCGTGCCACGGGATAGGCCACAACAGTGGCCGCTTCAATCGCCTCAATGGCAGCCAGTGTCAACAGGGCAGGATCACCAGGGCCCACCCCGACCAGGATGAGAGCTGTAGTTGAAACAGCAGGGCTCGACAAAGCCGAACGAAACATTCAGCCGTCGTTCTAAGACGCCACGATCAAGATGGCTGCAAAGACCCCTTAAACCTCTGGGAATGAGTCGCCTCAGCATCCACCCCGAAGGCAGAACCAACGCCACAAGCCCGGCGGAACCCTTATTGGAGAGCGATGATCCTGCAGTGATCAAAGCCGAGCTGGCCAAACGGGGCATTGAATTCCAGCGTTGGCCAGCCAAAGTCAAGCTCCATCAGAACCCAAGCGAGTCCGACATCCTTGCGGCCTACGCCGTCGAGATCGCCCGAGTGCAGGCTGATGGCCGTTACCCCACGGTGGATGCAATCCGAATCACGCCAGACCACCCCGATCGTGAAGCGCTGCGCCAAAAATTCTTAGCCGAACACACCCATGCCGAAGACGAAGTTCGCTTCTTTGTAGAAGGCCGTGGTTTGTTCTGCTTACACATCGGCGCGGAAGTGCTGCAAGTGCTCTGCGAACAAAACGACTGCATCAACGTGCCAGCAAAAACACGCCATTGGTTCGATATGGGCAGCAAGCCACAGTTTTGTGCTGTGCGCTTCTTCGATAACCCAGAAGGCTGGATTGCAAGCTTCACAGGGGATGTGATCGCCGAGAGATTCGCCAAGCTGCCATGAGGCTGATCGGATTCAGCTATGCATGCAGTGAGGTGTCTGCTTGAACCTTGGTGATGAATGCCTTGAACTGTCTTCTTAAATTGATGATATTCAATTCTTATTCGTGTAGCGATCTTTCGAAGATATTTCTAGAAGATCATAATTTTTTTAAATGGCTTAGTATTTTTTACTATATATGTCTGTGAAACCTTACCCCCCCCTAACTCAACCAATTGCATTCAACTGCTTGATCTAGTCAGCCAGCCTGTGCCCCATCTGCTTCCTTATTTGTGAATACAATTCTATAGCCATTCACTTTGGATCCATATGTCACTACTTTTCTGTATTCCGCATACTTTTTGCACCGACCAGTCCAGCATATATTAGCCGCATGCCTATAATCGCTAAGATAGTTATTTCAGGTTTTCCCTACTCTATTTCTAGTCAAATGTAAGCTGTCAACAGTTATCTATTCAATGATAACAATAGCTCCAGCGCCACCAACCAGGATCGCTGCTCTTTTCAAATAACTACCAGGTTTCATCTTAGTATCTTGGATTGACTGATAGTAGCTAGCCTTATGGGAAACTACAGAAAATAGAATTATAAATAGCTTAGTACTTTTACGATACAAATGTCTGAAGAGATATAACGTATGCAGATGGGCATGATTTGCCTTATTGCAACCCTTCCATTCACGTCTATTGCTTTAAGATGTGATCTGTTAGGGTGAACAAGGTGCGACCATTCTCAAGATGCAGAGAATCGGAGCCTGCTGGAAATTCAACATCTCCTATCCCCCCATTGATTTTTCCTATAGGGATTACTTCTGATGTCTGCGGATGACCTTGGTACAGCTGTTGGGATAGGTCTAATTCTCTATTCCTGAAAAGCTATGCACTGCAAAAGATTTTAGAGACTGTTGTGGTAATGCTCTCTAGTTGAAGAAGATTTTGTTAGCAAGTGCTGGACAGAGATCGCTTAGCACGGGTTGAGGGGCCGGCGTTCGTGATCGCCTGCCCTTGCATGTGCTGCTCAGTTCCCTAGCCATCGCAGCAGGACATAGGTCATGTCGATTTTGCAGCCGCAGCTCGTCGAAGGAAGTGAGGTGATCACATGCTTCCATGTGCTGTCTTGTCGAATTTTTTCCGGAGATTGACTCTGATTTGTATCCTGCTTGTGCTTTTTCGAGGTCTAAGCATCATTAGATCTTTCTTACACTAATGTTGTTAGGCGGCCACCCCTAGAATATATTTATACGATTGTTTGAATTGATATGGAGCAACTTAGAGTCAGTTGTTCTGGAGCAGGGCGTCATGATCAAATGTCACAAGGCTGGCTCTCCAAGAGTAGGAGATCCCTATACATGCAGATTGATTAAGGGTGGCGTGGAAATATCGATCAGGAATGTATAGGCATTCAGCGGCTTTAGAACGCATAATTTTGGCTCCTTCCAAATGCGGCCAGAGATTGTCAATCAATTCAAGTCGAAACCAGTCATTTAAGGATTGACATCTGGTTCCATAAAGCTCGTGATTGTATTGGGACAGAACAGAATGATTGCGTTTAGTAGGTGGCGCTAAAAACCATATTTTTTCCCCCATCAGACACTCAAAGCAGGCTCGAGTATGTTGATGAACGTGTGTGCCTGTGCCTGAACAGCCCGCAAAAAGACGAGCCATCCGAATTTGTTGTGCTATTAAGTCAATGGTTTGAGGGCCACCGAAAGCACCGTAAATGTTATGATTTAGAACATTGCCCTCAAAAACAAAGGGGTGAGATACATAAAAATCTGATGACTGTGGTGGCAAATTAATCATCTCATTGAGAAAACCCTTTAGATCAACTCGACCATCGCTAATGTTCACATAGGCATCGTAGGAACCCTGAACAGTCAATGTTCGATGGTTAATCAAGTTGAAAAGAGCATTCAATTTTTTGGTGCTAATTGTCTCAAGATAGGGCTCTTTTTTGGCAGTGGAAATGGTCATAACGACTCTTGTATTGTGTACGGATTTTGGTTATACAAATTCATGTCGATGATTGCATCAAAGCAATTGCGAGCCGAGAGTCGGTGCAAACTGGTAATGTGGATTGAACTGGCTTTATTAAGTGCATCAATCAAACTCAAATGACTGATCTCATCTAGATAGGAAGTTGGCTCATCGGTTAGCAGAATCGTGGGCTTGCCGAGTACAACACGAGCAACATGCAGGCATTGAAGCTCTGCATTGGATAAGTCTTGAGAGGATTCGCTGAGGTTTGTGTTCAAACCCATTGCTAGAGATTCAATGACGTTTAAGCAATCACAATCATTCAAGGCTCTAGAAATCAACTCATCATCAAAGCTTTCAGATGGGTCAAGAAAATCGCGAATCGTACTCCCAAACAAAACTGGAATCTGGGGTATGAACATGATATCAGTAAAGTGTTTGATTCCCTGATTTTCAGAAAGAAGGGTATTGTTTATAATAATATTCCCTTCACTACTTTCATGTAATCCACCCATCAGTTTCAGCAAAGTTGATTTTCCTGATCCTGGCTTGCCAGTGATCGCGTAGTTTTTATCCTTTTCAAATATAAAGTTTAAATTACTGATAATATTGAATCTAGAATTGGTATATTTGTAGGCGATTTGGTTCAATTCAATAGTTTCAATCTCACGGACCTTGCGTGTATCAACGGTTGTTTGCATCCATGGCTGTTGAAGCTGTTCAAACTGCGTCATTCCTCTCAAGCTGTTCTTGCTGAAGTAGGTTGGCAATGCAATCATCAATGAAGAAATTGCTTCAGCTACCTGAGAAAAACCTGATGAGATAAACGAAAAAGCCGTAAACATTACCAAGTATTTGCCTTGTGATAAGCCTAGATTTTGCGAATAGCTAAATAAGATTAATGCTACAAGCAATGAGCTAAAAACCCTTGAAAAGAGTATTCCATAACTGCTCCACTGATTGATTGAAATAATGGTCTTGAAGTACTTTCGTTTACTGTTTATTAATGTCTGATCATAGCTTGTTTCTAAGCTTAGCGAGCGTATTTCGCTTATTGACCGGATTGTATCAACGATCAGCTGATTGCATTCCGCTTGTGTCCGAATTAGTTGAAATGATATGCGCCCTGTAATGTAACCTGAAAGGAGTGATATCCAAGCTGGTAGTGAGCTCAATAGTAGGATCAAGAGGACAAGTCGCGGTTCTAGGAGATAGAATCCAAAAATTACCATGTATATTCCAATCGTCAAAAAAGCAATCGGCAATGAAATTAGTAGTGCTCTTGCACTTGAGGTAAAAGCAAGTGCAGTTTTAAAAATTTGTTCCCATAAGCTTAGTGAGAGTTGTGGGATTGAACTTGGCCTGACTGAGAGATAGCGTTCCATTAGACCAATTAATCCATGAAAGTCGATAGAAGATTGAGCAATACCAATCGAGATATTTGATATTGTTTTAAAGAATGTAGCAATTATCTGACTTGCAAATAAACCGCAGCAAATTAGTATGAGTTGGTTGAGTTGACCGGTTGGAATGATTTGATCGAAAATCGGTCCAATTGCCAGAACCGGCAATGTTGATAGCAGTGTGAAAATAGCTAATCCAATTAATGTGAGTGAATAGCCCTGCCAGCGTGCGAAGATATGCCACCAGGACAGTTCAAGTTTTGTAAGAGCACGCTTAGGCAATGAAGAGGTAAGACTATAAAATTCACAGTTTGGTTGAATATGAGTATGAATTTGAATAAATTTTCTGTAGCTTTGATAAGAGTTCAGATAGCACCATTTATGAGTTTGATTGTCAATTATGAGAACTTTCATCGGTAGAGATGCCAGCGCTTTCATGGTTGGCGTTACTTCGAACTTTAAAGCTATCAATTTCATTCTTTGATTCATGAAGTGCATCAACTCCTCTTTACCTTGTTGTTGCAATCTGTCTATCTGATTCTTGATTAAATCTATTTCCATTGTATTCATGCCAATACATAAAACCGGATCCTGCGTGATCAGGTTGAGAGCATCGCAATGGTCTAGCCAGTATTGCTCGGTGTTTCTCATGGGGTTATTGATCTGACTCCTCTATTGTTCGTAATACTCCGCGCTCAAAGCTCCAAATCTTTTTCATTACATCACCAAGCTCTAAATCATGATCTACAAGAAAGATAGTCTGTTCTTGATAAGAAAGAAGACCAAGGAGAAATCTTTTCCGAAGTTCGTTCGGTAAGCTGTCCATTACATTATCCACCACGAGAACGGAAGGATTCCTAACAATCGCCCGAATTACCTGAATGATCACCTTTTCCCCACCGCTAAGACTTCCAGAGTTACCAATTTGGCGATTAAGATCTCGGAATAGGTTTAATTGGCTGACGCCAAGTTTTTCTATAATGTTGATGAGCTCTTTGTGGCTGCTTTGATGGAATGGATCAAGGTTAAACAGTATTGTGTTTTGAAATAAAAGGGGTTCAGAATTAATTATTAAGATCAATCTGTTCAGATTATGACCTGAAAGCTGATTTACTTGTTGACCAAAAATCCGAATGCTGCCTGTATTTGCTTGGATACGACCTACCAGTAATTTTCCCAGGGTCGATTTTCCGGATGACCGATGAGCTTTGATCATGACCGGGAAGTTTTCTCGATCGATTCTTAGCGATGCATGATCCAGTATTTTCGGGCCGAACAAAGAATATTTAAAGCTAACATCTTGTAGTTCGAGAGTAATGTTTTTATTGAATTTCTTTGAAATTGTTGAAAAGCTCTTGTTGAAGTCTGGATTGTATCTGGAATCAAGAGGCGTTGTTGTAAGGTCTTCAAGTCTTCTATAAGCAATCATAGTTTCTTGAAGATTACGAATGATACTTGCCAGACTTGACATTGGTGCCAAAGACAAGCTAACAAGCGCATCTAGTGCCGCATATTGTCCTAGTGTAATTTGTCCATTGAGGATGAGCATTGATGCCGCAAACAGCAGCACGACTGTTGACAAGCTATCAATCAAGCCAAGAAATAATCCTTGCTGTGAATACGTTATATCAAGAAGGTTTTGAGACTGTTGAGCCTCAATGAGACTTCCTGCATAACGAGAAAGACGAAAGTATTCCTGGCCCTCCATCTTGATTTGCTCGTATGCACCAATTATTTGATATAGATCGCTTTGATTTTTTGCCGCTGCTTGTTGGTTTTCCTGCTGCAAATCAACTTGTATGGGTATCATTGCCAATGAAGTTGTTGCAATCGCCGTCATCAGAATAGCGATAAAGATAAATAGCCAAAAGGAAGTTATAAGAAGGATTGCGAATAGAATAATTAAATTGACTGATGCAATTAGCAGTGTAATTAGGGATGACTGATTGGCTAGAATCAGCCGATCAAGACTCTCAAACTTTGCACTGATATCGCCTGTATGACGACTTAAGAAATAGTTTTCAGGCAATCGAATTAGCTTTCTATAGAAATATTTGTTTAGTTTAAGACTTAGTTCACTGATGCTCAGACAGACGCATCCAAACAGTAGAAACGTACCAAGGCCACTCACGATTGCGATAATAAATTGAGAGATCGCGAGGGGGCGGCTCCATTGCGGAAGGCCAAGTTCAACAACCCAGGTAAAGAAGATATTCAGTATCTGTGCATTAGCCAGTTCAAAAGTTGCAATGACAACTAGTAAAATGCTCACCATTGTGAGCACTGAAGCTGGAAAACTCTGTTTCAAGCTGACCAGCCATATCGGATCAACTTTTGCCCTCCCTTTTGGAACTTCTTGCACTTTTCCTAATGTGATAGCTCGCCCCACTAATACATAGTCTTGAATCGATCTGACCAGTGCCTGCTTTTCAATCTCTAGGAAACCCGATGCCGGATCATGAGCAATAAATCGATCCCCTTCCCTATCGACGATTAATATGAAATGATTGCGTTGCCAGCAAACAATGAACGGAAATTCAAGGTTCTCTAAATTGTCAATACCTTTTTTGATTGAATAGGGAACCAAACGGATGGAAAAGTGTTCGGCAAGAAGAATCAATTGATCAGCATTAACACCACCACGACATGATCCATACGCACCTTGGATTTCTTGCAGGGAGTATGGTTGACCTATTACGGCAGATAACATCGCTAGACATACTAGTCCACATTCCGACTCGTCGGATTGGAAGATTAAGGGTGTTTTCATTTGACGATTTTGATCAAATATCTGTAGGCTCATGATCTACCTCCCGTATCCTAGATTTCTTCTCATAAGTGGAATCAGGTATGTAATAGGAGACCAAGTGTCGTATACGCAATCCACACTGGCAGCACCACCGGCACTGAAGCCCCATTCAGGTGGATTTGTCGTGGTCCATTTCAGATGTCCTTGCTCTGTGCGGCTCAATGAGACCACCAGTAGATATGGAAATGCTGAAAATTCTTCTGCTATAGCACGGTTTGTTAATTGATCGAAAAGGGCATTTGCTGTATATTCAAGGCCTAGAATTCTTGTTAGTTCCTGAGGATTGGTTGGCAACTTCCCAATCGACTTAACTTTGGAGAGTAGATATCCATACTTCGATGCTGGTGTTTCTGCTGGACTCAAAAAACAGAGATTGTTGGGTTTGACTCGCTTAGCAGCTTTCGCTGACACTAAAAAGACTCCCTGAGCAGGCCCTGTTTCTAGAGAGATCGTGGCAATTGTTACACCTTCTTGTAAGTAGTCACCTTCACTAATATCGATCACGCTGATGACTCCTTTGGCATTTGCAACAATGTCCTTAGATAGGCTCGATTGATTCGCGGACAGAGCTGCATTACTGTTGATTGTGATCTGGCTTGATTTCGCCGATATTTCAAGCTGAAGCAGGTCTGATTGTTTTTCCTCGATTGATCCCTGTAGCTGTAACAACTGAGTTTTTATTGATTCAACTTCATTGAGTTGACTGAGGTACTCAGCCTGACTGATATCTTTATTATCTAAAAGTTTTTGGTATCGACTTAGTTGTGCTTGATGGAGTTTCAACTGTTCTCCAAGGGCAATCTTGCTTCTCGCCATACCATCAATGCTCTGGCGGGTTGCCACTACCTTTGCGTTAACCTGTTGGGGCGTGAGATTATTGCTAAGCGATTTAATTTGTTGATATGAGTTAGCTTCTATTTCCTGCACACGATTGTCGATGCTGGCGAGTCTTTGATTGCGGTCTACCTGCTGGCCTGTACTGACATATACATTGGTGACTCGCCCTGCGACACGGGTATAAGCACGCACATTCCTGCCTTGATTAAGAGTGAAACCGATTCCATTCACTGTGGCATTGACTTTGTATAGGCATGCCCAGATCAGCAAGCAGACAGCAAAGGCACCCAGGCCATAGCTAGCCAAAGCAAATGGCTGGTTTGTAACCAACTCAAGGAAGGGGTATATCCTTCTGATTCGTTTTGTATTGAATCTCATTTGTGCAAGTTAGCTGTTTTGGCCACACTTGCCATCACTTAGCTGCAAAATTTGGATGTTGCTGTGAGTTCAGCTGCTGTTTATTAATGATCCACGAGGCTTACTTGCTCTTCTTTCGACATGTCGCTACTGTTAGAACGGCGTAACGCGCTGCTGATGAGTGGACGCAGTAAACCATTTGCATTGGGCTTGCTGTTTTTGCTTGCTTCCCAGCAATGCTTTGCTTTATTGCATGCTTCCGAAGTAAAGCAGCTCATCGACGTATCGCCTTTAGCTGTTGAAATTTCTCCAGGAGCTCACTCCTACAATCAACTCTCTTCTCTGATTAGGAGTATTCCATCCTCCTTGAAGCCAGCTATTGAGCTTGTCAACATTGATGACATTAATTCTTTTAACCCTATTGAGTTTGAGGGGTATAACTTCCTTTGTGATTCAGCTCTTTCAAAGAAGCCAGATTATTCACTGATCAATCAGCGTTGTCGACCCATTCAGATAGGGCAACCCCTATCGATGCTTGGATTTAAAAATCTCTTGTTGCGTTCAGTTTTACTTTCGCCTTCTATTGCTTCATCTCTCGATAGTGTTGATTCCAACCGTTGGCTGGTTCGTCAAGCATTCAGTTCTTGGTATCCTTCAATTGCTATTACCTCAGGCTCACTGTTATCTGTCAACATTTCCAATACTCAGAATTATGGGTCTTCAAGTCCTTTCGCTGTGAATCCCTCAGCTAGTGGCACGTCCTTTCAGCCATCTACAGCAATTGGTGGGGGTCGATCCTCGATTCTTCCAGATAATGATTCAGGGCTTGTGAGCCCTTATACGCAAACATCTTCCTATTTGCAGGCCTACCCTGTTCTTACTTTGAACTGGCAGTTATTTAATCTAGCACGCTCATCATCAATTGCTGCCTCAAAGGATCAATTGACATCAGCGCAATTTCAGGCACTTGATCAGGCAAGACAAACCGTTCTTTCGGCGGCAAAACTTTATAGCCAACTTCAGGCGACTGAATATCAAATTTCAACGCTTCTCTCTCTCTGTCTTTCTTCATTTGAACTGATGAAAATCTATGATCGTCAATTGAAGCAGGGAAGAATCGCAAACCCAATCTTTCTTTCTCAGCGATCATACTTTGAATCATCTCGCGCTCAGCTTCTTTCTGCTGTTGCCAGCCATCAATCTACTCTCGAGCAGATTAAAGCTTTGGCAATGATTAAGGATTCTGCTGTTAATTTGATATTTCCACAGATCTTATCTCTTCCTAAGCAGTGGAGCGTAAGTTTAGAACAAACTAAGCGCCTGGTATCCCAATACCCCAGTATTATTGCTTATCAGCACCAGGCAAAGCAATACGCCCACTTATCTGCAGGAAGCTATAGCGGATACTGGCCGTTGATATCTGTACTCGGTTATCTTACTTATATCGGCACTCAGGGGAGTCAGCAGTATTCACCTCCTGAACCACCCTCTGGCGCATGGTCAACGCAACTGTCAAACTACATTGGTTTGAATTTTACATGGAATATTTTTGACGGTTTTTCTGCTGCTCAGCAGGCTCGTAGTTATCAATCGCAAGCTCGCTCTTATCAGCAACAAAGCCTTGCTCAACAACAGTCTCTTTTCGCAGAGGCAATCTCTAGCATCGAGATCGTTCGTTATACATTGCCTGCTCTTCATGCAATTGAATCCAGCTATCAAGCTGAGGTTGAGGCCTACAAAGCCTACATTTTACGAATGCATGCAGGCTTGGATGATTATTCTGTGATTTTTCAGTCTCAGCAAATGCTCTCCACGTTACTTTCATCTTATAGTTCTACTTATGAAAGTCTTTTTTCTGCTTATTTCCAGTTAATTGCTCTTACTGGTCTGTACTTTAATTCCAGTTTTTTGACTCTTGGATCTGAATAATTACTTGAATCTATAGTTTGTTACTCGTTTTGGTCTCTATTCAGGTCTGTAGCTACGATTTATTAACTAATGTTGGATTCTCGTGGCTGCCCGGGTTGCGCTAGATGAGTTTCTCTCTTTTATTCTCCTTCTTCAGCATAGAAGAGCATTGCGTCGCCGCTTCTTTGCCCTGCCTAACCGTGCTGCCCGCGGACAGCTGATGACAAGACTGGGTTTTGACAAATTTCAGATTTGGGCTGCTTTGGATACCCTCAGCTTTGACGTAGAGGGCAAGACCTATACATTTTCTTCATGGATTGATGACGAAGAGCGGCGTAGAGATGGTACGGTCATCCCCTTTTCAACGATCATTGCCAGTGCTCGCGAGCTAGGTGCTGATGATGTTCACGCTTCGATTCGTCTGCAATTGCTCGAGGTTCAGGGAACCCTTCGCTCTGTTGCAGGTGGTGCCGCTCGACCTGGTCACTTTCAGCCTTCCGGCCCCTCTTCAGACCCTCAATTTCGTGCAAGACAGTTGGAATTTGATCCCGTTGAGGAGAGTAATGAACAGCATGATAGTCATCCCTTGAATGTGGATGCCGATGGTTTGGTTGACCCGAGTGGCGGCCCAGATGCCCAGACCGAGCTATCTAATCCACTAGCACTTTCAGATGATGTTTTTGAATCAGAACGTTCTCAGGAACTAAGGTCGGATTTTTTGGGAGATGGTCAGCAACCTGATCGTGGCCAAGATCGGTTGGAATACGGCCAGCCATGGGAATCACAGGGTTTTGCTCAAAGGTCTGATTTAACTTCAGAAAAACGGGATTTGGATGGATTGAATCGCGGTACATCCGAAATCTCCGAACAGAGCGTATCATCATCTCATGAGGTTTCCTCGTCTCTAGCTGCTTCGGTCGTCTCTCCGGAAACATCTTCTCATACGCCTGGCGATATTAATTTGGGTTTCCTCAATCCAATTCGGGCTGGTTTAGATAATGGGCTACGTCAGGAGATTGATCAGAAGACTTCGATTCCTGTGAACTGGAGTAGTGAAACAGTTGATCTTTACGATGGGGCATACGGTGATATCACTCTGAAATTCAGTATTGATGGTTCACTCAATCCTTCAATTGAACGAGATGGCAAAAGTGAGTACAGTCTTTCTTTGGAAAATTCTGATTTAGATTTTAATCTTACGCTTGGCTTGGAGGGAACCTATACCAAGGAGATTCCTCGCTATGATTTAGAGCTTTCAGCAACTCTTGGTACAAGTATCATGCTGACCTTGGAGAAGAATCCTGGTGAGCAAGGTATAAGTTCTTATAACATTTCTTCTTCAGGCCTTCAGTTGGAAATGATAGCGGGATTAATTGTCAATCCAGAATATAATGGGGCCTTTCTTTCTGCATCTATCGACCCGGAGTTGAGTTGGACGATTGATTTTTCCTTGCAAGATGGAATCGATGTTGGGAGACCTTCTTTCGATCTGAATTTTGAGTACAGTTTTGACAAGCCCGATTCATGGAAGGCTATGACGGAAATATTTGAAAATGTTGGTGAAGAGTTTGTTGAATTCTTTGAGAATCCTTCATGGTCTAATTTTGTTGATAGCGTAAACTCTCTTTTGAACCTTGGGGAGTTTCTCACTAGCCCAAAATTTGTGTCCTGGGTTGTCACAGAGGTGAGTGCCTATGTTAGTGATGTTATGAATGAAGTCTCTGCCTATGCTGAAGATCTAGTCAATGATGCTTTTGCTGACATTCATTCAGCTGCCAAGTCAATCAGTTCTGCTGTGTCTGAAGCTGCTGATGCTGCAAGTGATTGGGCCTCAGATGCCTGGGATTCAGCTAGTGATTGGACCTCTGATGCTTGGGATGATGTGACATCTTGGTGATTAGTTCTGATCTCCTGGTTTTTTCGCCACGTTTCCCATATATGAAGTGATTCTTCTTCGCTGATGGTAGGCTCTTGATTACAGTCTAGTGAATATGTTGCTGGTTTGTTTTGCTTTGAAAGGCTTGTTGATTGTATGTCGGTATAGTCAATACCACTTTGCTGCTTGAGCCAATCATTTGAGGCTTTGTAGTAGCTTTGAAATTGTTCTGTTTGTTCTAATGATGGCGTGTAATGTTCGGAATTTTGAAAATTTCTGCTTACATGATCAATAAACCTGAATCGTTGTCTTGTGGCGACTCTCGTTTTCGTTTGCTTTAGGTGTTTGTTTAGGCTGCTGATTATTTTCAGACCATCAAGTGTAAGGCTCTCGTTAGCCCGTGGCGATAATGCGTAATCTTCTTGCCAGTCCAATTCAATTAGATCGCAAAAATCACGAATCAATGTATTTTCTTTTTTGTGCTTATTGAAGTCTCGTACAATAAGTTTTTTGGGCCTAAATGCTGATTGCCATGTTGTGATTGTACGTTGATGGTTGCAAAGAATATTGTAGTATTCTGGCTTTTCAAGTGCGAAGTGGGTCTTTCCCATTTTTACCTCCGTCGACATCATGGATGTAGCAGCTTCGAGCGGGCTTCGTACATAGAGAAGTATGTTAATGGTCTCGAAAAATTGTCCCAGAAGCAGAGACAACGATTGAATCTCATGATGCTCCTGCAAACAGTGCTGGAGAAACTCACTTGAGATGATCCAACGGCGAATATTCGAATCGCCAAGTTCTTGTTCTAATTGTTGTTCTAGCCTCGCTTTGAATATTAGTCTTTCTGCCGCTGAGATTAGTTGATTGTTGCGTGCTAAAAAGTCTGGCTTGTGTGTGCTGCTGTAGAACATTAGGGCCAGCTTGAAATGTGAGAATGCTCCCAAGCATTTAGGGACGTTCAGAGATTGTCTTATTAGTTGATGTTTTTGTGTATGGAGGAATTTCTGAATTGTTGAGCTGCCTGCCTTTGGAAGCCCGATGTGCAGAGTAAGTTGGCGGCATTCGTCCCTAATCATGAAAGTATATTGGCGATTGCAGCAAACGATTGTTCGCTCCATGCAAAGAACATGTTGTCCCTTCCTTGACTAGGCACTTTTCTAGGCTGTCTCTGTAATCCCTTCTCAATCCACTTATCGAAATCTCTGGCAATAATCGGGTGTACTCTATTCTCTTTCAAGATCTCGTGATTCGCCTTTGCTTTACACCAGTAGGGTGTGTCGTAAATTGAGCCTTGCGAATAATGCCAACTAACAAATAGTGCTATTCGTTCCATATTGTTGAGTATTACTCTGTTGAAGTTATTTTCCATTTCTACCTCTTCCTTTGTTGTTGGCTGATTTCTCTTCCTTTTTGCAATGTGTGCTGTGATCAGCTTGCAATGAAGGATTGTTGATTCAATGGCTGTTGCTTCCAGTGGTTCTATGAATGCAGCACGGTTTCCCAGCTTGTAAATACGATTTTTGAGAAATTGTGTGCTGATATGTGTTTTGAATTGAATGTTTCTTGTTGGGCTTATTGGTGTCAAATTGCTTGCCGCTAAATACATTTTTAGGTCTTGTTTTACTGCCTCCGTATTGGTGATGTGGCTGTCATGGATGTAACCGATTGATGTTCGGCTTTGCAGTGGTATCAAGAAAATCCAGCCGTGGGGCCTCGCAATCGCATTAGTGGTTTGAAAGTTGTTTAGATCTTCATGCACGCTTTGCAGAGGCTCACAAGTTTGCAGTAGAGCCCCGCTGGCGATCAGTGGGCTGCAATTTTCTTCCTGGTCACTGTGATGTGCTGATGGGATTCCTCTGCAATCGATAATGTAATCGAATGCTTCGATCCCTGATTCTTTTGTATGGATCAGTTCTTTATTTTTTTTCTCGCTCTCCACTATTTCCACGACCTGATTCCTAATGTCGAGCTCAAGACCATCTAGCAGAATCTTGCTCAGCCTTTTGGCGTCGAAATGATATGAGTGTGCTTGTCCCTTCGGGGTAAATGCATGCAGAATTTGTTTTGGTTGCTGTCCCCAGTCTACAAAAAGAATACCTTGTTTGGTTGTTGCCTTGACATCCCTCTGCATCAGCTCCCGACTGATGCCTTCTTCATCCAGCCACTGCTTCAACCATGGCCCTCCTCCTTCTCCCACGCCGGTTGTGGGAATGGTGGACGTGTGAAACACCGTGATAGCAGAGCGTTTGAATTTGCTTTTCAGCATCCGTGCTGCAATAGCTCCCGCAGTCCCAAGTCCAAGGATGGCGATTCTCATGGTGCCGATCACCTTCCTCAAGGTTAGCGATGTGCCTTGGGGTTTTCAGTGAGCCTCTTTCGTGTAAGCGCGAAATGGCTAATGCGTACAAGCAACAGTTGTTAGGCAGGGATGAAGTAAGAACACTCTAAAAGAGCAGCTTGCTTATCTCTCAGGCCTATAGACAAACTTGAGTGAATCAAAAGGGGTAGAGCATATTTTTAAGGGTTGGCCAGCTTCAGTGCGATTGACTCTGGAGAGGTTACTCTGCTCTTAAGGCCCAGAAGCCATTAATTAAAGACATAACATTGACTGCGTTCTCTAGTGCTGATGGTGAGGTGAACGGGCGACCCATGCGAGCGAGTGAACAACCATCTTTAATACAACTTCCTTAACTAGCTCTTTCGCCTAGGGAAGGAGTTGATGAATGAAGATCTCACTTGGCCTAGCCGCTTAATACAAACCAATTACAGCAGTTGATGTGGTCTGATATCTGCTGAAAGCAATCAACCAGATAATGGATGATCTTTTAATCGTTCAATCCCAGTGCAACGTTCCGTTCGTCTCGCCTTATCGCTGACTGGTGCTGCTGCTCTTGCCTTAGCCAATCTCATATCCAACCAGCAGCTTTGGCAATAGCAACAGGGTCTGTACCTTCTGCCTTGAGCTGTTCCTTTAGTGAGCTATCTGCCTGAACCTTGGTGATAAATGCCTTGAGTTGTTCTTCACTCATCAATGATATTTAACTTCTATTAGTATAGCTAACCTTAAAGGAATTAGCACAAAATCAAATTCGAGATAGCCTAGAGTTTTTTACGTCGCAAATATCTGCAGCCATACAACGTATATAGAAGGACCTCATCTGCCCCCATAGGCACCCCTTGCTAAATTTCATATACTGGCTGTAAAAGCACCTTAATGACTATGGGTATTGAACTAAATGCTTCTACGCTTCTAGTTACTGGTGGTATGGCTACTTTGATGTTGCTTTATGGGGGCTATTTGCTGTTGAAGCTGCGGAGCAAGGTCAGCTAGTACGATTTATTCCAACTTGGCGGCGAGGCTGCTATCTACTGCCAAAGCGCATCCACTTTCGTAGCGCGAAGGACATACAAATGACTAGGAAGCTACTGTTACTAGTGACTTACAGCAATATCGAATGATCACTTCACTTCATTAATCCCAACGAGACCTACTGAAACTATTCAGAATTTCTTTCTCATGAATCGGTTTCGCTTTAAAACCTCTCTTACGGCTAAATAACCAGCAGCTTTCAATAGGGAGAAAGAAGCTATTGAACTAATAAACATCTTCTATCATTCCAACCACTTATTCACCCAGATTCATTCTTGCATAAGGGAAGGATTCAGCTATGCATGCGCGGCTGAGGATGCAAGTTGGCGAGGATCCCTGCCTCCACCGCTGCCAACTCCTGCAAACGAGCAATGATCAGCTCACGCTGAAAACGCTGCTCACAGAGCCTCCAATAGAGGCCGAAATGACGCGCCTCACTCGCCAGGAGATCTGCATAGAGCTGACGCAACTCCAGATCAGCTAGGTGGGTGGCAAGCAACGACATGCGTTCATGGCTACGGGCTTCAATCAGCCCTGCCACCAGAAAACTATCGAGCATGCGCTGCGGTTCATCCCTACGGATCTGTTTGGCCAACACTGCTCCATAAGGAGGTGCAGCCAGAGGCTCCAGATACCGCCCTCTGGCCTTAAGCAACGTGAGCACACGCTCAAAATGCTCCAGCTCCTCTCTTGCTAAGGGGCTGAGAACTTCTCCGAGCCCAGGCTCACACAAGTAGCGGAACATCAATTGCACGACGGCACCCGCCGCCTTGCGCTCGCAATGAGCGTGATCAATCAGCAGCTCGAGCGGATGAGCAATCGCCTGCTCCAACCAAGCATCACTGGTGGGAGCCGCCAGCCATTTGATCGTGGCGTTTGACTTCTTAGCAACAGCAAGAGCACTCATAGGGCCTGCTGCTGCTGACGCAAATGAGCCAACAGCCCTTCCAAAGCAAGGCGATAGCTCAATGCACCAAAACCGCTCACCACACCCACAGCGCGATCAGCAAGATAAGAGTGATGGCGGAAGCCCTCACGGGCATGGGTATTGCTGAGATGCAACTCCACGTATGGAATCGCTGCTCCAAGCAGAGCATCCCGTAAAGCAATCGAGGTATGGGTATAGGCCCCAGCATTGATCAGGATTCCTTGCACCTGGCCGATGGCTTGATGGATGCGATCCACCAAAGCACCTTCAAAGTTGCTCTGGAAACACTCAAGCTGAACCGCTTCTGCCTCCGCCTGAGCGAGCAGGTCTGCCTCAATCGCTTTCAACGTCATGACTCCATAAACACCAGGCTCTCGTTGACCCAGAAGGTTGAGATTGGGGCCGTTGAGCAGCAGCAGTCGCATGGCCCTGAAGCATGAAGGGGTTGGATGGATCGTATCGATCCCCACAAGACCTTCCCAGACATTCAGCCACAAAGGTGCGATCTGCTGGTAATGTCTGCAGGTGTGGTTCGGGTCGGTGCCCGAGTGGTTAATGGGGGCGGACTGTAAATCCGCTGGCTCTGCCTACGTTGGTTCAAATCCAACCCGGCCCACCTTCCACATGCCCTTGTAGCTCAGTGGTAGAGCACTCCCTTGGTAAGGGAGAGGTCCCGGGTTCAAATCCCGGCGAGGGCATTGAACCCGGGACCTACGGAAATCCAAGGGCAGTCCAGAGGCCTCAAAAGTTTCTTTTGTTGTGCCGAGGCAGGCAATGGAGAGAAATAAAACCCATCTCCTGTTGTCAAGATCTTTCACCCAAGCAAAAGGATGGCTTGTTTTTTTGCTGGTTTTGACGACGAGGTGTTCAAGTTTCTTCTTGATGTCTCAAGGGTCTAAGCCAACCCCCCATTGCGGCTCCACACGGTGCCATCCATCTGCCCTCAACTTGTTCCAGATCTCGACGGCATCACGCTTCGGTAAGTGCCTCCTGCTTTTGAGCAAGGCAGGAGACCCGTCAGGCATTGCTCGCCCTTTATCCATAAACACAAATAGATCGCTCCTCCAAGACTTTTGATCTCGATGAAAACGAAGGGACCAGTGCTTGTTTGGGTCAATCAACCAACCTTCTGGCTCACATGCTGAACTGCCACCCATAACGCCCCTCAGTAGTAAGCATGTATTACTTCAGTGATGGGGAGTGCGTCAAGTCCTCTTCGCCAGCTCCTTGTAAGCCCAATAGCCACCCGCGGCAATGATCGCCAAAGGCACAAGGGCTCTAAGAACCGAGAGAGCAGCAAAGAGAAGCAGAGAGAACGCACCGAATTTCTTGACGATTGTCTTTGTTTCGTCGCTCATCGCATCCCAACGCTCGATCAAAGACATGGTGGCCGGACTGCATGCTGATCTGCTTTCTACCCAATACCTCTTGCGATGCAACCTCAAGGCCAGCAATCAACAGGCGAGCCCAGCCTTGCTAGTTCGCTCAAAAGACTTTTAACAATCAACCAAGCCGAGTAAAAGCACTGTCTGATTCATCCCAATGACATCCCAAAAGCCTTGGCTTATTGCTAGGGAAAGCCACTAGATCTCATCTTGCACAAATGGGATACGGGCACGATGGAGACCCGTTGTGGCTCAGGGGGCCTTTCCACAGGCTCCCGCCAAATCAAGTTGGCTGCACTTGATAAACCTTTGAGCGGCCATTGCACTTCCTCACACCCCACGAGATAGGAGCCTTCGACTTCGTGATTTCTTGTTCAACACAGATGTTTTGATTATTTGCCCAGTGAGCGACAGGCGCCAAACTGAAGGCAATGAAAGCGAGAGACAAAGCAGCTATTAGCAGAGCAGCTGCCGTAACCACAGGAAGCACAACGCCTTTCAGTGTCTCCATTTCATTGGCTCCTGGGAAGTCAATACCAGCTTAAGAAAGCGAGGAGGTCTTTTTCAAGGCGCTGCCAACCCTATGGAACGCGATCAATATGTAAACGGTGTTCCATTGTTCCATTGTTCCATTGTTCCATTGTTCCATTGTTCCATTGCTCAAACTCGTCTGAGCGGACGATCATAGAAGAAGCAAACAAGACGAGAGGAGCCCCCGATCACAACAGCTGCCAGAGGACGCACCTAGCGAAGCCTTAACTGACTTTCAAGAGCAAAGTTGGCGCAAGACGTCACATCTGCCAAATATTGAATCCATCAGCGACAAGCAACATTTCATGCGCAGCCATGACGCATTCACACCTGTAGCGATCAGACCCTTCTCGATCGCCGTCTCCTCAAAAAACATCGACATTAATTTAGATATCGCAACCAAGCATGTAGGCATTGATCATTTCTTTGAAAATTCAATCACACCACTACGCCGATCTAGAAAGGCTTGAAGTAGCAATAACGTCTACTGCAATGCCACTAGACAGTCCTGCAACGACAACAACGCCTTCAGCAGCAGCAGCGTCTATCGCAGCAACCTCTACAGAGTTAAGCCTTGCTGGCTCCAGCTCTGCTGACAAGTCACCCTATTGAAAATAACTCTGCTGCAAGCAGTCTTGAGCAAGATTCAGACAGCAGCGACAGTTATGACTCCATTACCGGCACAAGCTGCTTCGACATCGCCGCAACCGATAGCGGGAACAGTGTGTATCAACCGTCAAGCACTGCTCTGTCCTTCTATAGGGATGAGAAAGGATCTAAGTCGCTCTTAAAGCTGAAGCGACAAACAGAAAGAACCTGGGATGGACCACAACTAAATACTGTGCTCACCACAACCCTCCAAAGCAAGACGAAAAGGACCAACCTTTAAACAACGCTTTCTACTGCTGATGTAACAACCTCAAAGGCAGCCTGATACGAACATTGCCGTCAGTAAGAGCCTCTGACAACATCTTTGAACGCCTTTGCAAAAATGGATGTGTTGCCAGCGTCGCTCTTGACGAATTTATCCTTACAACTCGGACAGTTCCCAAGCGGACTGGAAGACGCAGTCGAGGCCATCAATAATCCGATCAACGGCTTTGCCTGGGGTTGGCCCACAGTCATCCTGATTGCAGGCACCGGCATCTTGCTGATGGTTGGGCTGGGCTTTATGCCCTTACTGCGCATCCCCTATGGCGTGCGCATGCTGCTTCGCAATCCAACCTCCTCTAGCGAGGGCGAAATCAGTCCATTCCAGGCACTGATGAC
Source organism: Prochlorococcus sp. MIT 0701 (assembly GCF_000760295.1). Taxonomy (GTDB): domain Bacteria; phylum Cyanobacteriota; class Cyanobacteriia; order PCC-6307; family Cyanobiaceae; genus Prochlorococcus. The sequence goes on along the minus strand of NZ_JNBA01000002.1, from coordinate 11,222 downwards.
CTCGATGGCGGCCACGATCGGCACGGGCAACATCGCCGGTGTCGCTGTTGCGATCGCCATGGGCGGCCCTGGGGCGGTGTTCTGGATGTGGCTCATTGCCATTTTTGGTATTGCCACCAAGTACGCCGAAGCCTTACTTGCAGTTCACTTCCGCGAAGTGGACCCCCTCGGCAATCATGTCGGTGGTCCGATGTACTACATCCGCAATGGCCTAGGTCCAAACTGGGCCTGGCTGGGCGGATTCTTTGCCCTGTTTGGAATGCTCGCGGGCTTTGGCATTGGCAATGGAGTGCAATCGTTTGAGGTCTCCAGTGCCTTAGCCACGATCGGCATCCCTCGGCTTTTAACGGGTGTCGTGCTTGGAGTGCTTGTCTTTGGAGTCATCATTGGCGGCATCAAACGCATCGCCCAGGCTGCATCCGCCATCGTTCCTTTGATGGCGTTGTTTTATGTGATTGCTTGCCTGGTGATCATTCTCAGCAACATCAGCGAAGTGCCAGCAGCGTTCTCAACGATCTTCTCCAATGCCTTCACAGGAGAAGCCGCTGCCAGCGGCACGTTGACCCAAGTGATCCTGATGGGCTTCAAGCGCGGCATCTTCTCCAATGAGGCTGGTCTCGGTAGTGCGCCTATCGCTCACGCTGCCGCCAACACCAATGACCCAGTCCGTCAGGGCACTATCGCCATGCTTGGAACCTTCATCGATACGTTGATCATCTGCACAATGACGGCTCTGGTGATCATCACCACCGGTGCCTATTTGGGTGGTGAGTCAGGCTCTGATCTGTCAATCGCTGCCTTCAACAGTGGCCTTGCAGGCTCAGGTTGGGTCGTGACTGCTGGCCTCGTGGTGTTTGCCCTGACAACAGTTCTTGGCTGGGGCTTTTACAGCGAACGCTGCACTGAATATCTCTTTGGGGTGCAAGCCATTCTTCCCTTCCGCCTGGTGTGGGTCGCTGTGGTTGTCATTGGCGCTGTTGCAGGCAATCGCGGCGTAGTGTGGGACGTCGCTGACACACTTAATGGTCTGATGGCGATTCCTAACTTGATCGCACTGGTTCTGCTCTCAGGCACTGTCTTCCGCCTCTCCAAAAACTACCAATTTGAAGAGGGCTAAACATAGAGGTGATCTTGATCAGTGAAACAACACTGCTGATTGAGGGCCTAATCCCCGGCCATTGCATTCAAATGCTCCTTCCAGCCATAGAGGATCTGTCGATGAGCCTTTCGTCGGCAACCATGACCTGCGACTGCGATTGACCCACACCTGAATCGACGTCTCCCTTTGCGTTGTGGTTGGCTCTGGCTGCATCCACCAAGCATGAAGTGCATCAGCTCCAAGCGATTGCCATTGCAAACCGCCATCAGCCAACGCTGGGCAACGTTGGCGCAGATCACTCAACGACTGAATGAAATCGCGCAGGTCTGCAGGCCAAGGCGTATGCCAAGGGAACCCTTCGCGGCAACCGGGTTCAGGGCCACCCTGCAAACCCGCCTCTGTGCCGTAGTAGAGGCAAGGCGCCCCTGGTTGCAAAAACAGCAACAGCAAGGCCAACTTCAACGCCGCAAGATCACCCTGAAGTGTGTGCAGAGCTCTCGGCACATCGTGGCTATCAAGCAGGTTCAACTGGCTGCGGTTCACCTCAGGTCGATACCAACCCAGCGTTGTTGCCAATAGCTCAACAAAAGCCTCCCCACTCAGAGGGTCAAGGGGATAGGCAGGATTGCGATACCGACGGCGTAATCGCTTACCAGCAACCCAGCAAAGGCTGCTCCAACCCATCCGATAATTCATCACCCCATCAAAGTGCTGCCCCTGTAGCCACGATCTCGCATCACCCCAGATCTCAGCCAAGATCCAAGCGTCTGGATTCACTGCCTTAACCATTTGCCGAAACTCCAGCCAAAACTCAGCAGGCACCTCATCAGCAACGTCAAGTCGCCAACCATCGATTCCCTGCTCGAGCCAATAGCGGGCTACGGCAATCAAATACTCACGCACAGGGGCATGGGCATGATTGAACTTTGGCAAGGCTGGATCGTTCCACCAGCAGCTGTAACCACAATCCTGCCCACGCCGTGGATAGGGATGAAGCGGCCATTGCCGCACCTCAAACCAATCGCGATAGGGCGAAGCCTCACCATTTTCCAAAAGATGATGAAAAGCCCAGAACCCGCGACCACAGTGATTAAACACGCCATCCAAAATGATGCGCATCCCGCGGCGATGCACCGCCTCAATCAAAGCCTCTAACGCTGCATTGCCACCGAGAAGCGGATCCACCTGCAAGTAGTCATAAGTGTGATAGCGATGGTTAGCGGCAGAGCTAAAGACGGGTGTCAAGTAAAGGCAGCTGATACCAAGCGCCTGGAGATGATCAAGGGCCTCGATCACCCCGTAGAGATCTCCCCCCTGAAAACCCTGCTCAGAAGGATCACTGCCCCAGCAGCGCAAAGCCACATGCTGATGAGCTAAGACACGGCCACTACAACGAAAACGATCAGGGAAGATCTGATACACCACCGCCTGGGCAACCCAGCGGGGAGTGTTGGTCAGCCCATCGATCTGCTGCATGCCCCATTGAATACCAAGATCCCACCGCTAGCACTTGAACAAGAGAACAGCCATGGATGATCAGCCCCTAAGCCTGGCTCACGCTCAGGGCACCAGTAGCTCCAGGGCCGCCGTCTTCAACCCCGCAGGTCAACTGATCGCCAACGCTTGTGCCCATCCGCCAACAGCGCCGGCACCACTGCTAGACACCTAGACACTAGTAACAATGGTGTCAGACCTTGCTCCCTGAGAACTTTCTGCTGAGTGAACTGCGCAAGCCAGTCATTTCGGGTCTCACAAGACCAGAAGCCTGGCGCAGACAGCAACTCAAGCAAATTGAGGTCCTCATCGAAAAGCACCAAGACGAGGTGCTTGATGCTCTGGCAACGGATCTAGGCAAACCACCAACCGAGGCATTGTTTGAGCTGATCGCGCTGCGTGGAGAGCTCAAACTGGCTCAACGGCAGCTCAGCCGCTGGATGCAACCCAGGCACGTACAAGTGCCTTTAGCCCATCAGCCAGGTCAAGCCGAGGTGATCCTGGACCCCCTGGGTTGCGTTCTGATCATCGGCCCCTGGAATTACCCCTTCTCTCTAACCCTCCAACCACTGATTAGTGCTCTGGCAGCAGGCAATACAGCAGTGCTCAAACCTTCCGAGCATGCCCCTGCCACCTCTCGACTGATCGCCCATTTGATCCCTCAACATTTCTCCAGCGAGGTCGTACAGGTGATCGAGGGGGATGGGGCCATTGCAGCGGCACTGATCAAGCAACCCTTTGATCACATCTTCTTTACCGGCAGCGGCGCCATCGGCCAGAAGGTCATGGCTGCTGCCGCCGAACATCTCACTCCGGTGACCCTGGAGCTAGGAGGGAAAAGCCCAGCCATCGTCATTGATGGCGCCGATCTCTCGGTCACGGCTAGGCGAGTGGTATGGGGGAAGGGCCTCAATGCTGGTCAAACCTGCATCGCCCCAGACCATCTACTTATCCAAGAACAACTCAAACAGCCTCTACTGCAGGCGATGAAAGGAGCCATTACTGAGCTCTATGGAGGCGATCCGCTGCGATCACCCCACCTCGCAAAAATCATCAACGATCGTCATTTCCAGCGACTACAACACTTGCTTGATCAAGCAAAGCAGCGCGGCAAGGTGCTCTCAGGCGGTCAAATTGACCCCGATCAAAGACGCATCGCTCCCACTCTGATTGACGTAGACAAGCGCGACGATCCGCTGATGGAGGAAGAGCTCTTCGGCCCACTGCTGCCTGTTATCAGCGTAGCCAACCTTGATCAAGCTCTTGCTGAGGTCCGACAACAACCAAAGCCCCTGGCCCTCTATCTCTTTGGCGGAACAGATGCCGACCAACAACAGCTCCTCAACACAACCAGTTCAGGCGGGGTTTGTTTCAACGATGTGGTGATGCATGTAGGCATTCCTGAGCTGCCCTTTGGTGGAGTTGGGGCCAGTGGCATGGGGCGTTATCACGGCCTGGCTGGTTTCGAAACCTTCTCCCATCAAAAGTCTGTCTTGCGTCGCCCCTTCTGGTTAGATCTCAAATTGCGCTACCCCCCCTACAAGGCCAATCTGGCGTTGCTCAAAAAGCTGCTGGGATAATCAAGCCGCTTTTTGCAAGGGCATCATTTCGGGATGCTTGAAAAGGGCTAGCGCATCTGTGGAGGCACCTTATCTTTCACCAAACTGTAGAGAGAGATTGATGCGCCGGATCATTGTTAGCGCTCTAGCCCTGACAACACTTCTACCGCTGCCATCCTGGGGTGCCAGCGTCACAGTGAGGCCCGGTGACACCCTTTCGGAGATCGCAACGCGATATCAAGTATCCCTTCGGGCCTTGATGCGGCTGAACGGCCTAGCCAATGCAGACAACCTCTTCATCGGCCAGACCCTCAAACTGCCAGGCAGCTCATCAGGCACAGTCACAGCTGGGGCAAGCCGTCACACGGTACGAAGTGGCGAGACCCTCAGCACCATTGCTGTTCGCTACCGAGTGCGCCAGCAGGATCTCATCGCCCTCAATGGCCTGAGCAATGCCAACAATTTATATATCGGCCAAACGTTGAAATTACCGGGAGGTGCTTCCGGGGGAATCAGAGCTGGAGCCAGTCGTCACACGGTACGAAGTGGCGAAACCCTCAGCATCATTGCTACCCGCTACCGAGTTCGCCAACAGGATCTCATCGCCCTCAATGGCCTTGCCAATGCCGATACCTTATTCATCGGCCAGACCCTCAAACTGCCAGGCAGCTCATCAGGCACAGTCAGAGCTGGCGCCAATCGCCACACGGTACGAAGTGGCGAAACTCTCAGCATCATTGCTAGCCGCTACCGAGTTCGCCAACAGGATCTCGTCGCCCTCAATGGCCTTGCCAATGCCAACCATGTCGAACGTGGCCAAACCCTGAAACTGCCCCAGGGGGCTGTCGTTCCCAAACCCAAAGCAGCAGCAAAGCGCAAACCTGTAGCCATTAAGGCAAATCCAAATGCCACCTCCCACACCGTGGCTCGAGGGCAAACATTGAACCAAATCGCTGGGGCATATCAAATCCCTGTAGCAACCCTGATCAAGATCAATGGGATCAACAATCCCAACAAGTTATTAGTCGGCAGCAATCTCGCACTACAGGTCAAACCATTAACAACAACCAAGCCAAAATCCACCACGGCAGTTGCCATCAAACCGACTACACAAACCACCGTTAAACCAACCGTTAAACCAACTGTTAAATCCACCACCAAGCCTGCTGTAAAACCACAATCCAAGCCCAAATCCACCACTCAAGTTGCCATCAAACCGACTGCAAAAACCACCGTTAAACCAACTGTTAAATCCACCACCAAGCCTGCTGTAAAACCACAATCCAAGCCCAAATCCACCCAGCAAGTTGCTGTCAAGCCTTCGCAAACGCAATGGCGCACTTATGGGTCACTTCAAGTGGACTGGGCCAATTGGAAGTTTATGGGAGGAAGCTACGTGGCCCCAACCCTCAACAAAGATGGCAAAGCCCTTTATCTGGCTGTGAACTGCCCGGCGCGCAAGCTCAATACCACCGGCACGAATGGATCTTGGAAAACTTGGGGTGCTCCACAGCAGCGCTTTGAGCATGATCTCGTCAAGGATCTCTGCAAAGCCAAAGGCGGCTAAGGGCATCAAGGGCTGCACTCAGGCCGCATAGTGCAGCGGCCAGGGTTGGCGTAAAAAGCGGCGACCACTCTCACGTAAATAGAGCCGCTGGACACCATCATTACTCTCCGTAATCAGCTCTTCCTGCACCAATCTGCGAGCCAACCAACCCCAACGTTCTTGCTTGCGGCTTGTAGTGGACGAAAGGCTTTCACTGAGACTGCGAAGATTCATGCCCTTGCTATCTTCCAGCACCTCAAGCACAGCAAAGGCTTGCTCAGACCAATCACGGCGGCGGGCAGTCTGCTGGCAGCGATCGCAGCGACCACAGGGCGGCACCAATTCACCAACGGCAAGCAAGAGCCCTTGTTCCAGGCAAAACTCCCCTTCTGCTACCGCCTCGATACGCCGCAACTGTTGCTGCGCCAGCTCCAACCGCATCTGTATCTCCTGCGTAGCTTTCTCATCAGCGCAACGGCGAGCTGAAGCCTGCATCGCCCAACCAAGGCTGGTGCGATCACCAGGAGAGAACAACACCAAGCAATCGGCCGGCAGACCATCACGCCCGGCCCGACCAGACTCCTGCAAATAGCCCTCCGGCGTTGCAGGCAGATTCAAATGCAGAACCAATCCCACATCGCTGCGATCAACACCCATGCCAAAGGCCACTGTGGCCACCAACACAGGCTGGTCTTGATCTAGGAAATCAGCCAGCGCCTGCTGGCGCACCTCGGGGTCAAGCCCGGCGTGATAAGGGGTAGCCGCAATATCAGCCGCCTGCAACCGCTCTGCCCATTGCTCCACAGAGCGACGTGTTCGGGCATAGATCAAACTCGCCCCTCTTGATTTCCCTAACGCCTCAAGCACATCAGGCAGCGGATCTCTCGATCGCCGCCGCATCGCGTAGTGGAGATTATTGCGCCGAGCCGAACAAACCTGCACCAGCGGCCGACGAAGATCCAAGAGGCGAATGATGTCGGCACGCACCCTTGGAGCTGCAGTGGCACTGAGAGCAACCACAGGCACACCTGGACAGAGGCGGCGCACCTGCCCAAGGCGACGGTAATCAGGCCGGAAGTCATGGCCCCAAGCACTGATGCAATGGGCCTCATCAACAGCTAGTGCCACCAACTTTCCCTGCGCAGCTGTGTCCTCGATCAATTGCCGCGTGGCCTCCCCCTGCAAGCGCTCGGGAGCTAGATAGAGCAAACGCAAGCGCTCATCTCGCAGACGAACCAGCGCATCCCGACGGCGCACCGGATCCAGGCCAGCATGCAAACAAGCGGCGGCAATCCCCCGCCGTTGCAGCTGCATGACCTGATCCTCCATCAAAGCCACCAAGGGAGAGATCACCACCACCAGACCATCACGTAACAGCGCTGGCAGCTGATAACAAAGCGATTTACCACCACCGGTGGGGAGCACCGCCAGCACATCCTGACCCGCAAGGATCGCTTCCACTACAGGACGTTGACCAGGCCTGAAACCATCCCAGCCATAGTGATGGTGCAGGGCCTCGATCAGCGGATCCACTTCACACCACTAATAGCGCCCTCAAGATAACGAGCGCCAAGCCTGATGGCACGCTGTCGAGCTCAAGGCAGCGGCGGCGGCTCTAGCTGATCAGGAGCCTCCTCCACCAGCTGCAAGCGAACCCGTTTCCCTCCAGCCAACTCCCCAAGCGACACTCTCAAGGTTGCCCCGCTGAGGCTCTGCAAAGCACCCAAAACATCCCGGAGATAAGGGGTACTGCTGCCACTTTCTACCCAAAGGCGTTCCTGCAACCCCCCTAATCTTCGCCAGGCCGTGTGCAGCTTCAGAACGGAGGATTCTAAAGACTGAGCCTGAGAAACAGCATCAGCCAGCAAACCCAAGGCATCGAGACGCTGAGCCTCATGCATGGCCTTCTCCAGGTTGAGTTCACCTTGCTGGAAAGCCCTCACCGCCTCGCTGGCCTCTGTGGTCTTACTGATCCAGCGTGCTGTGCTGGTCACATCCTTAATGCGATCGATTTCCGGTTCCTCCCGCAAAGCTCGCCTGAGGTCCTCCTGCTGGAGCTCCGGCAGCTTGGCCAGCTCCCTTACCAGAGGAGCCACAACCTTGGGAGGCAAAAGATTCTCCTGCGTGCGCTGGCGGATCTCCTCCGGCAACAGGGGGCTGGTGGCAGAAGTGAACTCATCCGTCAGTCGGCGAACCTGCTTGCGAGTGATCTCTTGACCTTCATTCGCTGCCTCGGAAATCATCATCTGCACTTCTGGAACAGCCTGCGTCGTTTCCATGAAGGCCCGTTTGGAGAATTGATTCACGCTGCTCTCCTCCAGCATTCCTTCTGCCAGCAAGTCCTCAGCCGAATCAGCCAGCTGAATCAGGGCATAAGCACGGGTCTTACTGATCTCCCGTTCACGCAACCACTGCAGAAAGCCAGCACCACGCCCCTCACCACCACGCTTCTCACGATCCCGCACTGCCCTAAGGATTCGCCCCCGCCAAATCTCAGTTTGCAAATCAAAGCGATCACACAAGGCCCAGGCTTGCTCGAGTCGAGCAAGAAACTCCATGGTGCTGATGTCGTCCTGCTCCGGATCGGGCAGATCCAGCTCAATGGCCGGAGGATCAAGAGCAACGGACGAACTCACCAAAGCAGACCTGACTTAAGGCTGGATGCTGCCATGGCCTACACCCCAAGGGGCGACATTCTGTGACGCATGCGTCAGCTCACACACTCACAGCGATACTCTTATGGGTGAATTCAATACCTGCGCAGCGATGGCGATCTCAAAGGGCGACAAAGTTCGCATCAGGCGCGAAGAGAGTTACTGGCACAATGAAGTGGGCACAGTGGCCTCTGTCGACACCACCGGCAAATATGGGGTGCTTGTTCGCTTCGAGAAAACGAACTACTTCGGCATGCAAGGTACCGATAACGGCAACCTCACCAACAGCTTTGCTGAATCAGAACTCGACCGCGCCTAAGGCGTTTGCCGGAATTACCTGAAGTCGAGACGGTCCGCCGCGGATTGGCAGACCGTCTCGTTGATTTTCAGATCGACCAGGTTGAGGTTTGCCGAGAACGAGCGATAGCAAGCCCTGGCGGATCTGGAGAGTTCATCAAGATGCTCTGCGGCATGCATGTTGGTTCATGGTTGAGACGCGGCAAATACTTGATGGCGTCTTTGCATCATGATTTTGCCCAGCTATCAGCTGATTCAGAACCAGATCCTGATGGTGGATGGTGGGGCGTTCACCTGCGCATGACAGGGCAATTTCAATGGCATGAGGCCATCAGTTCACCCTGCCCGCATACACGCGTACGCATCTGGAACAAAAAAGGTAAGGAACTTCGCTTCGTTGACACCCGCAGCTTCGGACAAATGTGGTGGGTTCCACCTGGAAACGCCCCGGAAACAATCATCACAGGGCTGCAAAAACTTGGGCCAGAGCCATTCAGCAGCGCCTTCAATTCCTCTTACCTAAGGCAACGATTGAAGGGTTCGAAACGACCAATCAAGTCAGCACTTTTGGATCAATCAATCGTGGCAGGGGCAGGAAACATCTATACCGATGAAAGCCTTTTTGCCGCGAGAATCCGTCCCCACACTCCATCAGGTCAATTAAAGAGTGTCGAACTTGAACGCTTATGCGACTGCCTCACGGAGGTCCTCAGAGTGAGCATCGGTGCTGGAGGAACAACCTTCAGCGACTTCAGAGATCTTGAAGGCATTAACGGCAACTACGGTGGTCAAGCCTGGGTGTATCGCAGAGGAGGCCAAGCCTGCCGGATATGCAGCACGCCAATCCGCCGTGAAAGCCTATGCGGTCGTGGCACCCACTGGTGCCCCAATTGCCAAAGATGAATCCTGGCAAAAATGTTCGATTCACAGCAACAGCGGCAAGCTCTCAGCGACACCATTCGCGATTTCCATCAACGCGGTTGGTGTGATGGGACTGGAGGTAATTTCAGCCTAGTGCTACAAAAAACGCCATTGAGATTATTGATGGCACCTAGCGGCATTGAGAAAAGAAATATCGAGACAGACGAACTCATTGAAGTTGACAGCTCGGGTAAGGTGATTAAAGGGGAAGGTAGAGCTAGTGCTGAAACAGATATGCATTTAAAAATCATCGAGCAGACCAACGCCAAGGCAGTACTGCACACACACTCAATGACAGCAACATGGCTATCAAACTACTATAAAAATACTGGGAAACTAACAATTGAGGGCTGGGAAATGCTGAAAGGGCTGCAAGGGATTGATAGCCATTCCACATCAATCACTCTGCCAATCCTATTGAACAACCAAAACCTAGCCAAATTAAGCCAAGCAGCAGGCGAGCTAGTCAATGATGCACCCTATGGACTACTGGTCGCAGGGCACGGCTTATACGCTTGGGGGGAGAGCCTAAACGAAGCAAGACGTCATGTGGAAATCCTGGAGTTCCTACTAGAGCTGTGCTGGCGTGAACAACTTATAGCAAGACAAAAATCGTGATCACTCACATCTTGCTGGATATTGAAGGCACCACATGCCCTACAAGTTTTGTCAGCGACACTCTCTTCCCTTACGCTTATACCCATCTAGAAGAATTCCTGAATGAACACAAAGAAAACAATGAGATTCAATCTCTCATAGATGAAGCTTGGGGCGAATGGCAAGCTGATACGGATCCGAGCAGCAAAGATCTTCTAAGCAAAGCACTAATGAAGAACAGCAGCGAAATCGAGAACATCTGCAGTTACCTTCACCATCTAATAACAATTGATCGCAAGTCTAGTGCTTTAAAAGATCTGCAAGGCAGGATCTGGCGAGAGGGTTATGAGAAAGGTGATCTCTGCTCTTCGCTCTACCCAGAAACTCTCGAGGCGCTAAGCAAACTAAAACAACAAGAGTATATACTTGCTGTATATTCATCAGGCAGCATATCAGCTCAAAAGCTCCTCTACAGACACACGGCTGGTGGAGATCAAACAGCACTATTTAGCCACTGGTTTGATACTCGTACTGGCAACAAAAAAGAGAGCAAAAGCTATAGCGACATCTGCATAGCCATGAACATTCCCGTAGAAAAGGTGATATTTGTTAGTGATAGCTACGCAGAATGTGATGCCGCAGAAAAAGCAGGCATGAGTGTTTTATTCAGTCTTAGGGAAGGCAATCCAGAACAAGACCCACATGACCACAAAGCAATCAAAGACCTCTGGTATCTATTTGATTATCTTCTTTAAAAATCACACTGACTTGCCCATCAAAAAAGCCACCCGCAGGGGTGGCTTTTTCTTGGCGAATCAACAACTCTCTCTCGAGATTGATGATCTACATGCGGAAATGTTTTACCTGGCATTGAGCTATTTTCTCAGAGGGCTACCCCTAAAATATCGTCGCCGCTGATGCGTTTCACAACCGAGTTCGAGATGGATCGGAGTGGTTCCACATCGCCATGAACACCAGGATAAAATCATTCCCAAGGAGTGAACCTTGAGAACTGCATAGGTCATCATCCTTGCGAATGATGCTCTGAATTGAAT
>NZ_JNBA01000001.1 GCF_000760295.1 Prochlorococcus sp. MIT 0701 | reverse complement strand
AGGGAGATGAGCAGAAAAGATCGTTACGACCACTCCCCAAACCTACATACTCAAAGCCCCTGCAATCGCGGGGGCTTTTTATTTCTTCAACGACTTCCCTATTCGCTTAAAACGCCATCCGATACCTGGCACCACTGACTTGCACATACTGAATTAATATTAGAGAGCATCCTTAACCAATCAATATCACATTGGCTCCTCAAATCTATAAATTATATTGATAACAATAGACAGAAATAAAGGGCGATGGTATAATAATAAAAGCCACTAAAAGTAAGTGTCAGAAGATCAACTCAAGGCATTCATTGCCAAAGTTCAAGCCGATACTTCACTGCAGGAACAGCTCAAGGCAGAAGGCGCTGATGTTGTAGCTATTGCTAAGGCTGCTGGGTTCACGATTACCACAGAAGACCTAAACTCTCAAAGCCAAGACCTGTCTGATGAAGAGCTGGAATCCGCTAGCGGCGGAATATTTTTGACGATGTCCCCTTTTAAAATAGGAAGGTGCGGGCCAAACTATACAGGTAGGTCAGGCCCACTTAAAAACATAAGGTTATGTTGAATAACAACCCACAGGCTACACACGCAAAGCCCTCAGGGGGTTTTTTATTTCTTTAAACGCCTCAAAATTTGCTCAAAACGACATTTGATACCTAGTACTTTAAACTTACAAACAACAACCAATCTCTAAACCAATGAGCGAAGATCAACTCAAGGCATTCATTGCCAAAGTTCAAGGCGATACTTCACTGCAGGAACAGCTCAAAGCAGAAGGAGCTGATGTTGTTGCTATTGCAAAGGCTGCTGGGTTCACGATTACCACAGAAGACCTAAACTCTGATCGCCAACAAAATCTGTCTGAATTAGAGCTGGAAGCTGTGGCTGGGGCAGGCTGGGTGTACCGCACAAACAAGTGTACTGCTGCGCCAATTTGTTCTGCTGTTGCTGATGATGGTCGGATTGTCTGTGGGGCAGGCTGGTATGCGAACCAATGCAATTACGCGACGAAAAATATACCTTCAGCATGACACAGCCTACACACTCAAAGCCCTTGCATTAGCAGGGGCTTTTTATTTCTTCAATCACCCCAAAAGCCCATCAATCAGCCTCCAATACCTGGCAATAATTAATACTTAGCCCCGCCACGAGCGAGGTTTTTTAATGGCTTTGGTGTCTGCAGTTAAGTCTCTTACTGGGATCTGAGCAGTTCACCAGAAGCTCACCAGAACCTCTTGGGGTCTACACCAGAGCTGTGTAGTGGAGATCACCAGAAAGGCTGAGATCTTGTAGGAGTCGAGGGGAAACAACCCAACACAACTCACACACTTATCACCTTTAAAACAATGACTACTATCAACACTGACTACAACAACACTGAACTGCTCGATCAAGAGCTGACTACAGCTGAACTATCAGAAGTATCTGGAGGCTGGTGGAACAATTATAATAGATCTTCCAGGTTCACCAAAGCACTCTTTAACTGGGATCTGAGCGGTTTGACTACAAACCAGTCACGAACCTAGACTACAACAACACTGAACTGCTAGATCAAGAGCTGACTACAGCTGAACTATCAGAAGTATCTGGAGGCTGGTGGAACAATTGGCCTGGAATCCCATGGGCGACGCGGAAATATATGACTACAATAGGGAGGCTGGGAGTCATAGGATGTGAGGGTCTACAACCTCAGGTGACCGCACCAGCCTAAAACACACGCAAAGCCCCTGATAATGCAGGGGCTTTTTATTTCTTTAACCACTTCCATATTCGCTTAAAACGACATCCGATACCTATAAAGAACTATCAATGTTCTTCTTACCATCTACTAGCTGTGGATTCCTTTCCCTACTAGTTTGATCTAAGAAATAGCAAGTCTGGCTCCACCCTAACCAGACCTGCTAAAAGCAATAACACCCTAAGGTGTTGGAGGTAGAGCTTTTAAAGACATTCATACCATTGGTCTAACAGTTAACGCTGTACCTTTAGACATACTTGGTTATTACTGCTAACGCAACACGGAGCGGAACGAAGTGGAGCGGAGTCTAAGCTAACCCTTATGTCTTCTTTACTACTTCATTGGAGTAGTTAGTTAGAAGTAATTGAAAGATGGGTGCTCTCGAACTTCGTTCGTTCGCCAACCCATAGGTAAATTAAGCTAACAGTAGTTTTGTGTCTTATGTCGCTACTACTCTTTCTAGTCTGTTGAGTGTTTTGTTTTGTAGAAGATAGATTTGTCGTATCTTTGTCTGATTGTCGTGAAGTTCAGCCTCTTCAATCATCTTATCCATTACGATAAGACGGTCTAAAAGTGTTTGACAGACAAGATCTCTAGCTAATTCTGTTGAGTGATTTTGCATGTGAGTTTGAAATGTTTGTCTCTCCTACTACGTAGTAGAGAGGTGTGAGCATAATTTCAGTAATAGCAATGCTTCTCAGAGCAGGTCGTCAAAGAATCCTTCTATCCGGTATCTACGTAGTTGAGCTTTTATGATCTCCTCTCTTCTCTCATCTATATCCTTTAACTGCTCATCCATAGACCTTCCTTTGTATTTAAGTGGGTGAGGTATTTTACGATTACTTTTGGCAGGTTTATTCTTTTCGTACTCATGTTTTTCCATCAACATCTCTTCTAACTCTCTTTCTAGCTGCTCAGTCTCCTCCTCAGTCAAAGGTGTCTCTTCTTTTAGTTCAATTTCAGCTGCTTGCCTCGCTTCTTCATCTGTTAGATCCCAGCCGCTTAATTGATAACGTAGTATCTTCTCCTCAAGTTTATTAAGTGACTCTTTCTCTACCTCTTGACTTATAAGTTGTTCTAGTGCGTCATGCTGATCTAATCCTTCTTCTAAATCTATTCTAGCTGCTTCCCAGCTCAAGCCAGGATTACATTTAAGGTACTCTCTTATGTTTTTGTTTCTGATTTCAGTGTCCCTGCGTCTCTCATCTCGCTCTTGCTCCGCCTTTTCTATTCCCTTTTGCTGAGCAATTAGTAATGGCTTAATACTAGATTCCTTGTTTGGGTTAGATCTAGACCAATCCCTCATCACCTTTAGTTCACTTACGTTTTTGGTATTGGTTAGTTTGATTGAATCATCATTTAGACCCAAGCTTACCGTTATAACAGCTAGTCTAATTAATTCCTTATCTGTAATCTCTAATTGTTTAGCAGTTTTCTGTGCTAGTTCCTTCTCTGCTTTAGGTAGAGATAGCGTGCCTTTCCTATCACGACTTGTATGCCCTTGCTCTTTGCTGGTTGATTTAGCATATACATAGCATTTATCTAGAGCAGCCTTTGGGTCCAAGCACAGTTCATGGAGAGCAACACGTAAGGCTTCACGTTTGTCGCATTGGAGATGATTTGACAGTCCTACAACTATCAACTCCTCCTGCTGACTGAACATAGTAACCATCCGATTAGAGCAAGCTTCCTTTGATTTCATTACTGGATGCTTACTTACATCTTTACGGGCTGCTCTGAATGGCCAATTACTTAGTGCACTGGTGCTCTTATTAAACTTTTGTCTATTCTTATCTATAGGGTTGTTTTTCATAGGTTGTTATTGCTTTTGTTAGTGGACTCTGCATGCCCTTGTACCACGTCCTTGCGGTGCTTTGGTGGGATTGGATCCTTGAGGTGGTTTAAGGACGATTACAGAGCCTTCTAGAGGCCTTTGGAGGGCATATATGCATAATGTAGCTATCAATTGAACATAATCAAGAGCTAATCTTTATTGATTGATCCATTCACAAAAAAAATACCAGCCTTACGACTGATAAGTAATTTCAGAAGAGAAACCCGAATGATGAAGTGGCAATCAGGACATAAGTCAATGCCTGCTTTTCCTCCTGTAGTGCTTGTATCAATTTGGCTTTACTTGAGAGCTGCTCATCTTGGAGTGAGATGAATTCTTTAGCTGCCTCGATGATTGCTGCTTTAGTACTTGCTTCGTTGATTACTTGCTTAGGTGAATGGGTGTGTGTTGATGACATGGTGGGTTTAAAGGGCTTCCTCAGTAGAAGCCAAAGCCATTAGTTGGGTATGATCCAATAGAAAAGCTTACTTCTAATGGCGGTTATTGATTAATTTGAAATGCTTTGGTGAAGGCTAGAGGGTCTCGATAGCCTGACCAAGCACATAATAACCCATTGGAAGCCTATAGACACCTTTAATGATGCATATCTTCACAAAAAGACCCTAAAAACCTGCATTTCTGCGTGCTTTTAGGTGTATTGGTGTATGGGTTGCAGTTATGAGAGTGAATTAATTGCTAAACAGTTCAACCTTTATATCTTGTTTCTTAGTTTTGCCAAATGGTAAAGCCGTCAATTCTTCTGCTCGCTCCCTAATGTCCAGACGTTCGTAATGTTTAAGCAACACTTTTGCATCATGACCACATATTCTTGATAATAGAAACAGGTCGCAGCCTTCTAGTAGTTTATTCTCGACGAATGTAGAACGTAGTGAATATAGAGTGTAGTTGTGATTGCTGAATTTGTGTCCCTTTAACCTGTCTTCTGCATTACTTCTAATAGTAGCCCAACTTATAACATATGATTTCTTGTTGTATTCTTTACCATCATTATTGACGTTCCCAAATACCAAATCATTACCAGACACCTGCTTATTAAACTTATGCTGCTCATAATATTGGTTTAGATAATCACGCCACCTGATAAAAGCATATCCTATGCTGGTAGGTATTTCCCTTGATTGTCCTGTTTTGCCAGATGTGACATTTACATAAGCTATCAATCTTTCTTCACGACCTAATGCTTCTGGATTAGTAGCCCAAGCATAGTTATCATCGTTACCGTCATCAATAACCTCAATGCCTTCTGCCTCTAATTCTTCTATCTCTTCCTGCTTTTTCCTAGCTGAGATTCTTCCAACATCCCTTATCTCAACATCTTTCCATCGTAGCTTTCGTAATTCCTCCCCTCTTGCACCTGTGTTTTTAGCTATGAGTGTGTAATGCCAAAACAATGTTCTCCATAGGTGCACCCGATGATTGGGATGTGAAGCACCATGTGATACCCATGCTCTGATTTCCTTATTGATAACAGTCCAATCGTCTGCATTTATAGCAGGATTAGCCATTAAGTCATCCTGACGTATCTTAATTGTTGGGAAGAGGTTCTTGTCTGCTACGACCTCAGGTTCAATCAACCTATGTTTCAACAACCAGTTAGATAGAAAATCCTTAATTATCACTATTTCAGCTTTCCACGTTAGCTTCTTCATTCCTTTACGGTATATCAAGTAGTTTTGGAATGTCATCTCATTAATCTGCCTTGTCTTAGTTATGCCTTCTTCTTGTAAGTAGTTTAATAGATGCTTTCTTAGCGTTACTTCCTTGTGTTCATAGGTTGCACGTTTGATAATATCACTTTCTGCTCTTTTCTTTTGATAGTTAAGATAAGACTCAATTGCCTTCTCTATTGCCTGTGTCTTTAGAGTTCTATCTATTGCATCTTGTTCTTTCTTATTTGCAGATGTAGTTTTACCAGCAAACTGAAATGCTACCTCTAATGCTAGCGTTTTTGCATCTTCTATGTTCCTAGCACCTTCTAATCTCTTGCTTCTGTATGCTCGACGCTCCTTTATCCACTCTCTATACACATAAATACTTGGCTGATGCTTATAAGCAACAACCTCACCTCTTCCGTCTAGGACCTTCTCTTTGATGATCACGCTAGGCATAACTACCTACCACCTTGATGGCTTGCTAGTTTAATGCCAGTTTAGCAGGGATCCTAAAATGAGAACCTAGTCATTACAACGCTTTTGAACTAGTCATCCTGCTTGTGCGAAGAAAGAGAAAGCTTCGCCGCTGAAGCCTCCGCCCTAGGTTGGCACCTACTGCTAGAGAGTCTCGAACGCTAATCATTTGACAGCTTCTGGCGTCATCCTTGCGACGAACCAATTCTCTGCTTAAAAGGTCTGGGCTTTAACCCTTTTGCAAAAGGCCAGTCCGCGATATCTCTGGTATGTGCCACCCGGCTCAAATGTCATCACCCACCCCCTGAAAGTAACTATCCCAACGGAGAGCTGATGAGCCTTGAAATTGTTGCTGAGTACCCACGTCCGCCAGCTCTTGTGGCCTGCTATGACCACGTCATTGTGGAGGCCCTCGGTACGCGTATCTGTGAAACGCATGACTGCCTGCGTGTGCTGGAGACATTCCATCCGCCCACCTACTATCTTCCTCCAAAGGCGATGCGGAAGGATCTACTGATACGCAGTCGACGCAGCAGTTTCTGCGAATGGAAGGGAATCGCCAACTACTGGGATCTGGTGATCTCAGACAAACGTCTCGAGGGAGCAATCTGGTCGTATCCAGATCCCACCCCAACATTCAGGGCCCTTACGGGCTGGTATGCGCTATACCCCGGACGCATGGATCATTGCAGCGTCAATGGAGAGACAGTGATCCCCCAACCCGGACAGTTCTATGGAGGATGGATCACATCCCAAGTGGTCGGTCCATTCAAAGGTGATCCTGCACATCCGCAATTAATTTGATCCATGAGAGCACCTCAAAAGAAATCGAGGCTGAGTGCAACCATGGTGACTCTGCATCTAAGTCAGCAGCAACTACTCCCTAGGCATTGATAGTGATCCACCATTGCAGTAGCGAGTTGCCCACAACTTCGAAACCAACTGTGGATCCGTTGGGAAAGTCCTGCGGTCCCAACGAAAGGACTCTTGAAAACATCCATTCCATCGGGCTGCCTGCCTGGAGATTGGAACAAGTGACCAGGCAATCACGATAAAGCTAACAGTACATAAAGTAGCCAAAACTACATATGAGTGAGATCCAAACCCTTCAATCGGATTGAGGTTCTGTCCTTTACGGTCGGGGTCTTGCATCGATGCAGAGACGTTGTCTGAGACAGGTTTTTGAACGGTCATCGGTGGATGCCAACTATCACTCATTGCTCTAATCGAGACATCGGATAAAGTTATATACTTAAAATATGGCTAGACAACAGCTTACAACCCGTAGGTTTCTGCTCTGTTAAATGATTTCTATGAAACGTATAGCATACTGTCTGCTTCCTTGCCTTTTCATAACGCTCATCGCCATTCACAGTAATCCTGCCATGGCATTCACTGGAGAAGGAACGTTATCCGAATGTGCAGTTAACACGAACTGTGTGCTTGTTGAATGGGAATTCAACAACGTCAAAGAGATGCATGAACAAATTGTAGACGTTGCATCTCATCTGCCAAGGACGAAAGCAATTGAACAAACTGACAATTATTGGCATGCAGTAGTCAGAAGTTTAATCTTTCGTTTTCCAGACGACCTAGAGATCTTGCAAATACCAAGCAAAGGTATTATCCAAGTTCGCTCCGCATCAAGAGTAGGAGTTTCAGACCTAGGGGTCAATAGAAAAAGAGTTGACACTCTATTCTCTAGATTAACTAAGGATTAGAGCAGCAAGCAATCCCGCTACAAATATCGAGAGGAATAGTAAAGACTTATTATTAATCAAAACAGGTCTAAACAAAAATCATTCATTAAGCCTATACACCCCATTCTCCAACCACTACAAGCGATCGAAACGGGCTAGGCCTCGAAGAACACACTGTCAAGACTGAAGATCTTGAATAGCTCTTTGGCCGCTAGTCATCACACTGATCTTTAGGAATGCTGATGCGTCGTTCAATAATAAGGTCTCCTTTTTCAATTCGCTCCACGCACTCCAGGCAACTCCCACCAGCAATCAGCGCCTCGACCTCCCATTCATATGTCGACGATATGGGCATTCCACAGTATCGGCATCTGATAATACTAGTCATAGGCCTCGATGAATACACCTCCCTTCTAGCCAGAGATCGCTGGTTCAACAGTTGATCAAAACGAACAACTTGAGAACCTTGCCTGTAAAGAGCATGCCCCCTCAAGATAGGTGCTGGACAGGTAGAAAGCCATCAAAACCATCAACGCTGTTTATCAAGCATTGAAATGCAATCAGAAGGTAGGCTTTTAAAAGAAAATAAGCAGAAACTCGTCAAAGCATTTGAAGAACAGCATGAGAGGCAATCAAGCTGATCAGAGGAAGTGCTAGCAAGGCACTATTCAAGGAGCTTTTGCTATCAGTGCGTCTGGCAGGGGCAGGGGCAGGGGAAGATCGCCAGGGGAATCATCTGTTTAGCAAAATTCGGTCTGAGACGAACCAATCCATGGCTGGACAGATGGATAGCACTGGGTGCAACAAGAGGCGAGTCGAGCAGAGCCTATGAGCACCGCAACGGAAAACCACCAAAAGCTACGACGGTTAGAAACAGTTCAGACACAACCAAGAGTTTCCTGCCTAATCATGGGTATCGAACTCCGTAAGCCATGGCCTCGCCAGTCGAACAGGCACTATCTCTCTTATCGACAATCAAGCATCCCGTGGAAGGGATGGCCTACCTCTTCTATTTGGCTCTAATCGTTCGCTGGAGGTGGCCAAAGGCTTGGAATAAATTCCTTGATCGATGTAAGGCACGTGAAGAGTTCAAATCCCTATAGATAGCCATGCCATCAATACTGAGCTAATTTCTATCATCTGAAAACTCTAGCTGCTACACCTATCAATAACTGGAAGAAAAAAGGTTGCCGGCCTATTGATATCTAAGCATTTGTCAGATTAAAATACTTAGCACTTAAAATATGATCTTCCAAAACAAGTGGGGTTTTCAATTAATCAGCAAATCTGCCTAACAGACGAACTAGAGGGGCAAAATAATCAATACTTTTGAATAATACTTTTGAATAGCATCTTATGGCAAAGCATGAGTGAGTAAGCCCTATCAATACTGTTACAGAGCAGAATTACATTGGTACTTATAGAGGATATCTCTTGGGCTAAGGTTTTTTCGGATAGAGACTGGCTATCTTTTTTGCTCTCATCTCATCCTGATAGGCTTTGCTGCTTTTATCTGGGTTAAAATCATCACTTTTAATCAAAAAGAACGGAATACAAAAGGTAAAGACAACGCCAAAAGTCAAAAGTGCGATACCCCAAGGAGAGAAGGGATCTAAGCCATTTGAAAGATCAGGCACAAGCAAGCTTGATTGAATCAGGCAACAATTCTAGCCGTGAATCTGCTTGAACAACATCGCTGTGAATCGGCAGCCAAGACCCATCAGGAATGGGTAAAAACCCCTATATGCTATAAAGGCCTCCATCTCAGGACATGAAATGCAGTCAACAGGTTCACTGTCTGAAGCCTCTCTGAAGGAACGTATCACCGCTTTTGGAAATCAGAGATGGGAACGCCTTACTGATCCCCAAAAGGCTTACGCCAAAAAGGCGTGGGGGGTCCTGACCTTCAAATGGCGTTGGCAAATCGCGATGAACATTCCCTACCTGGCTATTTTTATTCTGGATCGCACCATTCCAGCAGTCCACAAGTTCAATATGGATCTTCTTTCTTCGCTCATGGCTAGGCTGCCCATCCCGGAATTCTTATCTTCAATGGTGGCAGCTGGCTAGAGGGTAAGAAAAGCCAATACAAAATCACAATAATTGCAAGCAAGTAAACACTTAAAAGCTCACCTTAACTAAACCATGATCTAATAACTTCATCCAGTATTGCATGATGCTCATAGAGACTCGGATCAAATAGACTCAAAAGTCTGTATTGTTCATTGATGGCATCTATCACACCATCGCCAGAAAAAGTAACGTTACTTGGATTAGAATAACTAGTCAAAGGAACTCACTCAATTTAGACCCAAGCAGAGCTCTAAAGATTCTCTTGATGGCTAAGACTTTCCCCCTAAAATCTATGTAAAACTCATGCCTATTAAAAAGTTGAGTGCTGCCCCCCCACGATAAGAAATCATACGCCATCTCCTCTCAGAGAAGCCAAGTCAAGCAACTCCCCTGATCGCAAATAGATGAAGAGCAATGATATGCAATACTCGCTCTGATTTGCAAAATGCTTCATGGCTAAGGGTTACTGGCTTATCAATAGCACCGTTACGAACCCTGAAGGCTTTGCTGAATATGCAAAAGCAGTTGTGCCTTGGATTAATTCAGTAGGCGGCCGCATCATTGCTAAAGACTTAGAATCTGATATCCGTGAAGGCCTCGGTGGACAATTGGGAGTAATCATCGAGTTCCCTTCTAAACAAGATGCTCAAAAGGCTTATGAAGCTCCTGAGTACCAAGAAGTCATGAAGCTCCGCTTGTCCAATTCCTCAGGCACCACTCTCTCGATTATTGAAGGCCTGATCTAACTCAAAGGTTGATCCTTTCCGGATCAGAAAGGTGATGTGCCTGCTGCGCTAAATACTAAGACTGACCAAAAGGCAGCATCTAATCAAAAGGGGTATAGACGATGCATGATCTGACCTTTACTACAGAACAAGGAAACTTAAACAACCATAGCAATAGACCTATGCATCAACTTAGATGATTCTTATGCCTCCATAGATTTTAATTGCAAAAATAAAGATTAGAGGCCGATGTCAACCCATTAAAACAAATCTTAGACGAACAGAATCTGTTACCAAAACAACTACAAGCTTAAATCAGCCGAGTGACTAACTTTATTTATTCTGCAGCAATCATTCCTTCTTCACAAAACAGAGCCACTAAAATCTACACGCCCTCTGCATGCATCCTTCAAACAGCCAGGATTAGGAATAGCCCTAAAATCATTTCATAATATATGATTAAAGCAACAAAAAAAGATCCTGGCTGATGCTCCCTCGCGAGTTGTGACGATCACATCCAAAGCAATCTCCCCAACTAAAGAGGCACGCTCAATTCCTGCAACTTAAGCCATAAACAGTGAGATTGCGTTTACTTCCTTGGCATTGGTAGTGAACCACCATTGCAGTAGCGAGTCGCCCACAACTTCGAAATCGGTATGGACTCCTTTGGGAAGTCCCTACGTTGCCAGCGTAAGGATTCCTCAAAACATCCGTTCCAGCGGGCTGCCTGTCTAGAGATTGGAATAAGCGACCAGGCGATCACAATGATGCTGATAGTACTTAAAGCAGCCAAGACGGGAAAAGCATGGGCTCTAACCATTTCGCGTAGGGGCAGTTTCTTTCCTTCCTGGTAGGGGGCACTCATCGATGCAAGGGAAACATCACTAGCAGTATCAACCTTGAGTGGCACCAATCAGGCCTCCTTGTCAACGACATCGGCTCCTGAGCCAACATCATCCCCAGAAGTGGCACTGCCTGGTCGCCAACCACTGGACCAGATCGCTCTGGTCTTGGCATTAAGGGCTTCACGGTCAAGCCCCCAACTCTTAACCACCTTTGTCAGATCTTCCTGCAAGTCCATCGCACCTGGGAAACCGTCGTAACGGTTGAGAAGCATCGCTGCCGTGGTGAGCTGGTCTTCGTTGGGATGACCCTTGTGCCCTAAGAGAGCATCAACTCGATCACGATCACTCGCATAGAGGGGGTGGTTTTGATCTGGAGCTGAAGTCTGCGCTTGTTTTTTCTTTTCCATACCAACAGGCTATTTGGATGGGCCTTTGCAAAAGCCTGATTTGTATTGATCCATCTCTAGTTAGTAGGCCTAAAGCAGTTAACGCAATAGAGATTAGGATTGCTTGAGGTTGAGTCCAAGATGGTCAGATCAGATCAACCTTGATGTGATCGGGAGTTTAATCAGTCTTTGGAGGCTACTGGGGCCTTTGATTTTTTGTTCGATGAGATTCGAAAAAACATCTAGTAGCAGAATCTCTGCATAGCAAATCAGTTCAGAGGTGAATTGCGATGACCACAATTTCCTGTTGCTACAAGGGCAATCTGCGCTGTGAAGCCCTACATAACCCCTCTGGGGATCGTCTTACCACCGATGCCCCTATCGATCACGAAGGTAAGGGCGAGGCCTTCTCGCCTACAGACCTAGTCGCAACAGCTCTTGGTACCTGCGTGCTCACCGTGATGGGCATCACTGCCCGACGCAAGGGCTGGAACATCGAGGGTGCAGCAGTTGAGGTCGAGAAGATCATGACCAGTGAAGGCCCGCGCAGTATCGAAGCCCTGAAACTTCGAATTGCCATGCCGCCTGAACTGAGCGATGAACAGGTACAGCTGCTTCAAAGGGTGGTTGATACCTGCCCGGTAAAACGGAGCCTCGAAGAAGGTATCGCAATGGACTTCAGCTGGAGCTGATTGACGTCCCTAGTACTACAAGCCTGTCTAAAGCAGTTGCAAGCATTGGATCCACTGCTGCGACTTCACTGCACTCCCATATAAGTCTTCCGTGAAACTCCACAGGCAAGGTTCTTCGACGCATATGTGCAAGCCTCAAACCTTACTGATGTTGTGAAGCCTCGAAGTTGAGCAGCTTCACATCCTGATGAGCCTGAATTTGAGCAGTATTGAGCAGTACTGCTTACATCACCACCAAACAGATCACAACCTGGTCATAGGAGGGCGGCACAAGCTCACTCTGCTCATCACCCTTGTGGTCGCTAGAGCACCAGAGGGTGCATCATCAAGACCAGCAATGGGAGCTCTGTCATTACCCGTCTGCAACTAGCAGCGAATGATCTTGCAGCATTCTTCACTGCACCAAGAAAACTGAATACAATGTGCTCTAGGAAGCGACTAGATCGATGAGCCGTCGCCGTCCAACATTTCTCGATCGATTCATGCATCAGTGGCGACGCGTTCGACGGCATGAGTTGACTCGTACCCTGCGTCACATGCATTACCAACAAAAGCGAGCTGCTTACGTAATGACCTATGTGGAGAAATCCTTGAGCTCACTAGATCGAGCAGAGGGCAAAATTCAAGCCGATCAGCAGGACTCCCTAGCGGATCAGGACTACTTCGACGAATGGTCCTAACCAAGTTGTTAAAGGAGTGATGGAGAAACTAAGCCGCAGAGAAAATGACTTTAGCTATTTATCTAAACAAAAACATTAAAAAGCAACAACCTGCCCTAGGCATCATTGCATTACTACAATGAAAAAAGAGAATGATATCTTAGAGAGTTAATCTCAAAGAAGACATATGAAAACGTCTAATGAAGATCAACGATCAACTGAATGATACCATCCAACGGTGTCTTCATTAGGCCTACCCTCAAAAGGATCGACCTTGACAGGAAGGCCAATGGGAAAAGGCTTATTTACTCAGCTCAGAATAAATTCTTTTATGCCATCTTACCAAGAGCCTTCCAAAGGTATGCAGAAAAAATACCAATCTCAGCCGACAAGCTCAAGAACTTGTTCTTAAGTCTAAATTCATAGAAATAACAACAGAGCCATAGCATTTAAGAAGGTGATTGATCGCAGATAGAAAGCTGCTCATAGGCTACATTTTTCTGCATCTGATCTTCCAATGTGCTCAAGGCTGCCTTAATTGCTTCTAATTCACGCTCCATACGTTCACGTCATTAGAGCAATACCCCAAGGCGTTTTTTCAAATCCAGATGACGAATCTCACGGTAGTCAGCTTTAAGGGAATAGTTTGTTGAATAACAACCTGATTTTCTTGGTTTTAGTTCATTATCTGAGCTTTGGATTGCCATTGCTTAACTCCAACCGTTTTAAGCGGGGGCCCACAAAGTAGGCCCCTAAAGCCATACAGGACCGACCTCTCCATCCATCACCCTGCCCTTGGCTCTAATTAAGTTTTAGTCAGTAGCAAAACGAACGTCATGAGTGGATGCGCTGGAGTGTTTACACCCCCCCAGGCACCACCGATGGTGTTTTGGCGGGCTGGACGGGTTATAAAAAAGCATGCGCTCAAAGCCGACTAAGGCAGATTCAACACATCCATGGCTAAAGCACCCGACCAGATGAGGACGATAGGGGCATAGCGATAGGAACGTGTTGCCGAGCACACCCATAATGCAAAGGCCTGGAACTAACCATTTGCGCCTCATTCAAGGGATTTTTAGCAGACCTAAAAAAGTCGTCGCCCTGCAACGGATCGACCTTTCACGCAATGCTGACCCAATTCAGTCTTTGCAAGCTCGACTAGAGAGCCTCGAGCGGCAAATCGGCGAAACCAGCCGAGCACTCATTCAAGCTCAAGCGGTCAGTGTGCGCTCAATGTTCTCTGGCTCCTCAGATTTCTTGGGGGGTGTGCAGAAAAAGATCGTTGAATCATCAGCTCGCAACTCAGTCTCCTGGCATCAGACCCGTCTGCTGGAAATGACTCAGGAGCGGAGGGAGCTACAGGATCAGCTGGATCGACTGACCGGGCAAGTATGGCCGAAAAGGGTGCGTCGCTGGTTACTTTGGGCTGGAATCGGAGCCGCTCTGATTGTTGCCTGCACTATTTTCATAATGGGGCTTTTCACCGCTCTGTATTTATTACCAATCTGGGGAACACTGTTGTTGGTATTGTTCTTATTCCAAAGGAAGCGGTGATGAAGCTGTAAAGCATACACAAATAGAAGAATATTAGCTCTGAACAGATTGAGATCTCGCCGATTTAGATCATCAAGACTTGATAAGTTCATCTTAGCAGGATCTATAACTGACAAGTCGTCCTCTTCTCAGATATTAGAGAACACTCCGAAAGCTTGCTCCCTATAGATGTCGAACTGATGTTTGCTTGCATCCAAGCGTTTACGATGAGGTGAGGGCGGGGAGGGATCTGATTAGCGCCAAACCACAGTAACAATATTCCAAAAGCTAGCTCTAAAAGAGCACAAAGATGATCTAAGACTACTTAGCTCAAGATTAATCGATAGCT
The DNA here is from genome assembly GCF_000760295.1 of Prochlorococcus sp. MIT 0701. GTDB lineage: Bacteria > Cyanobacteriota > Cyanobacteriia > PCC-6307 > Cyanobiaceae > Prochlorococcus. Next base: position 39,961 of record NZ_JNBA01000001.1, on the reverse strand, counting down.
AGAGCATATCAACAAGTCCAGGACTACTCTGATAGGTCAGCCAAACTCAAAGAGCTCTGCAATGAAGGCCCAATGCGAAGGCAATAGTACTAATTATAAATTCTCTACAAGCATGATTCCATTAGCCTGTTAGGTAAGCATTCATTTAAGTCAGTTCGTGGCAGGGAAGGCAACAAAACATCTGCAGTAGACAATAAAATATCAGCAAGGCGGTAATTCAAGATAATTAAATAGCAAAAGATAGAATAGTTTTGAGTAAAAGCTTCGTCACCTTTCAGAGTGATGACTTCCACCGATCGTGGTAGTTGCTTAAAAGATCTCCAATACTCATTCCAATATTCACATAGTCTTGATCTGGTAGATTTGCCAACGATATTCTAATAGTCATTGTTGGCGCATCGAATCCACCTCCATCCATCAGAACAATACCCTTCTCCTCAGCTAAGCGCCATATAAAATCAATCGGTTCGTGATTCTCTACGATCCATTTTGAGAAATCACTACCATATCGTTCAGAAGCAAGACGAGGAACATCAATCGTGGTGTAATAATGTGCATTATGAGGTATATCAGGGCTCGAAATACCTAAAGCTGAATACAAGTCATGAAATCTTTTAGTTACAATATCCTGTGTACTCTGCTTGTAATTACCCTCTGTATCCACTAGGCAAGAAAGAGACAGCAATGTCATAAAGACCTGCTGTGGGGTTGATAGTCCGGCAGTATGGTGAAGTGCTACGGTACGACTATCGGAAACCATACGATCAATAAATTTTGCCTCTTTGGGGTCTAGAAATACTTTGTGATAACGATCCGAGAGAGCTTGCTGATCAGGCCTAGGAAGTGCTGAAATTGCCGTATCGAAGATATTGTTTTGAGCAAGTCCTATAACTCCTAACCGCCAACCAGTAGCGCCAAAATATTTAGAATAGGAATAGACGAGAATCGTATTAGTAGGGGCAACAGTTGCTAAGGATTGAAACCCATTGACAAAGGTACCGTAAACATCATCAGTCAAAATGATAAGATCGGCACGTCGAGTGGCAATCATCTTGTGGATAGCTTTTAATGATTCCGGGTGTATAGCAACTGAAGTTGGATTAGAAGGATTTACCACAAAAAAAGCTTTTATATCAGGGTCAGCGAGTTTTTCAATCTGCTGGGGTGAATACTGCCAGCCACGATCTTGCTCCTGCATAAGCTCTATTTCAACAAGCTCGAAGTCGTTCAGAAGCGGAATCTCCATATACGGAGAGAAGATCGGTGTTCCCAATGCGATCTTGTCTCCTTTGGTCAAAAGCTTATTCTCAATCAAACTATTAAAGACATAACTCATCGCAGCCGTGCCACCTTCGGTAGCGAAGAGGTCAAATGCCTCAATAGAAGGCTTACCACTCCCCATCTCCATTACGAGGTAGTCACGCACGATCTGTTCACTACAACGAAGCATCCGATCAGGAACGGGGTAATGATCACCCAGAATTCCATCGACCATCTCAAGTAAAAAATCAGCCGGGTCAATATCCATCTCGTCCTGCACAAGCGCAAGACTTTTCTTAAGCAGAGAAATCCCTGGTTCTAGGGAGCGTTTAACGAGAAAATCATCAAATCGAGAAGCGATCCCAACACCATTCGGGATGGTTCCAATCCCGGGTCGAATCAGATGTCGTTCTGACTCCGCTAAGGCAAAATGACCTAGCTGAAAAAAAGCGTATCTAGGTTCTAAGGCGACCCAATTTGGATTGCCTCGTCCAGCATTAAGCATCCTCTTTTCGTTTCTAGAAGAGGCCAGTTCAATTAACTTGTTCTTGAGCTCAAAAGGGCTGAGGCCTTCGTAGAGTTTTTCATCCTGACTGGTCACGTGCTAATCCAGGGATAGATACATTCAGATTAATAGCTTCCATGATCAAAGGGCTGGCCAAATTACTGGCATAGTCACCTTAATAACGAATGAGGCTATCGAAAGTGTTCATTCCATACTGGAAACAGGCAGACTTACCATCAAAAAAGATTTCGTATCCTTAGAGAGGTCCCCTAGAAATTAGTCGAGACAAATACAAAGGTGGGCCTTGAATACTCGTTGTAATTAAACTGAAAAGTATTGCCCCCCTTGAAACAGCAGTGGGGACAATCAGAAAGATAATAAATTTACTTTATTGATATGATTTACTATGTAGCAAAAACTAATAACAATGAATAGATGATTGAATATAAAGGGACTATACGTATAGCATTGAATGCGAAGCGAGTTTCTGCATGCATACATTCTCGAACAACAAATAAGACTAGAATGTTATAATGGCGAATCTCAAGAGAATCGCATTGTGAAAATCTCAAGGGATCAACCTTGGCGTGTTTGGGCATTTGTCATTGGTCTGAACTTAGTTGGATTTATTGGCTGGTATTTGATACAGGGGTATGATCTACATCAATAACCAACACAAGCCCCGTAGCGATAGCAGATGCGAAGGATTGAAGGCTTGAGAGAAAGTAGATGAGCAGGACACCAAGGCTGTTTCATCCACTGGGCCAGAAACCTCTAAATCACAATTTCTGCAGTTGATAGGGCCGTCTGTTATCGAAAAAAGAAGCTCAGTAATTCTGTGGTAGAGACAATCAAATCATCATCCCAAAAACAATGGCGTATCGTTATGGTTGCTAACTCCGCGAAGACAAAAATACTTATCTCTAATCGAGATAGTTGAAGGGACTAACTGGGCTAACAAGACTGACACCTCTAGAGAAGGTAAACTTAACCTAGAGTTTATTGGAGGAAACAGATTGCTGATACTATCTACACAAAGCTGCGTCGACTTATAACCAACAGCCCAATACTTTTGGCATTATATACAAAAATCACGCAGACAGAAGCAGGAATAGGCAAGCTGTTCCTAGCAAGTATCGAGTTGCAAATTTATCATTTGACTAACAAAGGTAGTGTTGATTGGATTAATATCAAAAACTAACATCAGCTCAACCAATTCACCATCATCTGTGCCAATATCATCCTTGTACTTAAGACACATATCAGAGCAAACATGAAAGTCGGTTTCGTTACCATTATTGTTCTCGCCGCTGGGGTGATGCTTTTTTTATTTTTCACTAGTTACCGTTCAGCCTTTGAAGCAGACCAAGCCTGCCACTTCATGAAATGGGAATCCTACAAGGAAAGCCTTGAATTTGGCTGTGATCATGACATAGAAACGAACCAATGGATCCTCTATCAAGAGGGTTCTAACCATCAACCAGCAAAAGTAGTTAAACGCTTCCGCTATTAACAAGAGCGTTAAGATTTTAAGGATTAATATTTTACTAAAAAGCTTAACATTATAGATTCAACTTCATCAAGGAGCCTCAAAAGAACTCTAGGGATGATGAGCTAGTAATTGATAATGATTGACACAATTGCAGGCATGAATAAGGACTACAAGTGAAAGACATTAACCTTTCTTAAGAGCTAACTATTGAAATTTAACTCTTAGCGCTCCATCAAACAACTCAACAGTTCCTCTGGGTTCAGGTCGGTATTCCAAACCACGCTCATGCCGTCTTCCCTGATATAAACCCCGTTGTGACGACAAACACCATCGCCACCATAGTGGTAACCGATAGCACATACATAATGGTCATGATGATGTTTTACGGCTGCGGATATCAGCAATCAGACGAAAACAAATGTTTTAGCCAAGGCAGATGTCAGGAGTTTGATCATTTCCATTCGTTGTCCAAAAAGGTTGGCGATGCAACTGTTCAGAGGGATGGTAATATTGTCAAAAGAATACTAGAATTATAGAAATTAACTGCTGACACTTTGAAAATTAGATGGTTATTGATCCCTCGGATATCAGATAACCATGAAACAGTTAAATCATTGTCATGATGCTAAACGAAGCGGAATTACTACTAGCATCTGTATACAAGTCTACTCTGAAACAATCAGGTTATCGATGGTCGGGGAGATTAACCTTCAAAACCTGACCAGCTCTGCACCCATCAAGCAGACTAGAAGCAACTGATATTCGAAATCTCGGTAAGATTCATTTGTTGTAGTTATGTGATGGCAATTTTTCAAACCATCAACAAGGAAGATCACCGATGACTCTTCACTCATTGGAGCTAAAGACATCTTCGGGAACAGCGTGCCTGCACAAACCAGTCGAGAAAGACGGATTGAAGATTTGGTCATGAGGCCCCTAAATACATTCGGTTTATAATTGATATGTGAATGCATTAACGGAGTAATCGGCGATCCAGTATCACCAGCGCAATTGGGAATACTGGACGATTGTATGTTCCAAATCAGACTGGTGGCCCCCTAGCTAGGATGGGAGAGATCCAGTTCTATAAAATAGCGAAAACGTCGGGCATCGAACTAAAGGTGATGTACTACGGCGCGTTTCTTGCTATAAGCATGATCACTCCGGACCAGCATTAGCGAAAGATCGAGATGAGGGCACCCATCCATTTCTACCAGATGCATTCTGGAATCACAGAAATAATGACGGTCACCGACAAAGGGAGAACAAGGATACCTTGGAGATCATTTCAATAATGCGCCTATTCGTTCAGGTTGACTTCGGAGTTGATACGCAACAATCAGCAAGTATCATTGATCTAAAGCTTACATTATCAGGTGCATCTGTGAAGCAAAATCGTAAGGATTTTAGGTCTTGACAAAAGAACTGGGTGGCAATGAAAAGACTCAGATCCTTATGTCTTACAATTAAAGAAATCCAGATTTTTTCCTGAATAGACAAAATGACGTTCAAAGCGACTACTCACAAAGGTTGAAATAAGCTAAAAGGAAGCATGACCAAAGAAACAACCCCGGACTTTTTCGAAGACCGACGACGCCTGGCGATGGAGCTCCGCGATGCCTTGGAGAGCCTGCGCTCTTTATTTGTCGCGGCTGTCTCACTGGTGATCACCATTGCAGGATGGAGGCCACGATCAGAAGCGTCTAAATCAACGACTAGCAACGATTACCAGATCCCTCAAATGCAAGCAATTCCTGCCTCTTCATATCCAATCCACACCTCTCAATCGAGTCATGACTCACAGCCAAGATCTAACTCGCAAACAAAACTCAAATCAGATCTAATCCCTACCTCGCAACCGCGATTTGACTGGAAGGCAATTGAGGCTTCCCCAAAATTCGTCCAGCCAGAGCGTCGAAAAGTCAACAACCGTGAAATTGCCAAAGATCTCGCCTACACAGTGATGGCGGCAATCAGCACGATCGCCCTAGTCGTTGGTGTCTCAAGGCTTGAGCCGATTGCTGAAAGGCTTGAGCCGATCGCTCGTTGGGCTAAATCACAGAATGAATGTATTGAATCTACTTCCAATAGTGATGGAATGAATAAAGCTAATCTTCCGATAAAAGTGATGAGTTGTAATGGTGGCCACGAATAAATGTGAAATCAACTATCTATCTGTACAGAATAAGCATTCCTCAATAGAAAGGCTAAAACTACAATAAACTACTTACAGATTGATTAGGCAAAGCAATGCACTACGCCCAAATCGAGACTCATACCAGAGAGAGTCCAGATCAGCCATTGGTTATCAACTAAATTTAAATTCAAGGTCTCCTTTTGAATCAGTTTAGCTAAAAAGCTTGATTATTATATCTACAAGAGAAGCCTTCATGAGGTGACCATATAAACGGAAACTATCCATTAATTGTTTTGAATCTCAGCATTTATTTCTGAGGTTTTAAGATTGGAATAGATTATATGCAGGCTAAATGAGGAAGACTATGAGAATCTCACTATTAATAAAAGCAAGCAATGGAAAGAGTATTATCTCTGGACATCATGTGCGCATCCATCTCCCTCATACAAATCACTGTCGTAATATCCATTTCTAGTTCCAAAATAAAGCGTTATCAATACAAATGGGAGAGAAACCCATAGAAGCACTGTTGACAAGTCCATGGCGTTAACGAATGGCTGGTTCCGTATCAGACGATATTAAACGAATCCGAGCTGTGGTGCCTAATACTTATAACGCAACAAATTGCTCTTATGGCAAGCCCTCCTTCCGCGTACTGTCAGCAATAGAACACAAACAAACAATTTGAGGGTATCTCCTCAGGTTAATGATGGGCTAGTAAATAACCTTAATTGGGGAATAGAGATGCTTGATTTCATTTTCCTATCTTCAAGACAGGCATGAAAGTCTCGTCTCTCTAACCCAAAAGATACTTGTTAATAAAGTGATCGAAGCACTGCCCGCTACCCAGTAAGCAGGACTAATTGGATTTCCACTTCCCTGAATCAACCAGGTCGCTATTAAGGGTGTTGTGCCACCAAAAATTCCCATAGAAGTGTTGTAGGCAAAGGCCAGGCCGGTACATCGAACCGACTTAGGCATTAGCTCCACATTCGCGACATTTAATCCTCCGGAAAGAGTTGCGAGTGCAATCACAAATCCAAGCTGCCCGAAGAAAATTCGTAAAGGATCAGTGGTGTGAATCAATTGAAAAAATGGAATCGAGCCAAACATCAACATGCCACCACCAGCGACCAACAAGGGCTTACGTCCAATGCGGTCTGAAAGCCAAGCGGTTAATGGATAAAGTATTAAAAGTATTGCCATAGAAACTGTATTTATATTCAGAGCTATTCGTTCGGGCACCATATCTATTTCCTTGACGTAACTCACAACATACACAAAAGCTGCATAGAAGCCAACACCGCCACCAATATTAAGCAAGAACAAGCGTAATACCTGCATACGGTATTGTCCGAAAACCTGTTGTACTGGGTCTATGGCCTCTTCAGTACATACATCAGTGACAAGACCACGTCGTATTAAAAGTCCTATTAATGCGACAAGTGAACCGAGTGCAAAAGGCACTCTCCAACCCCAGATGTCTAGCTGTTGAGGGTCAAGAATATTGGCAAGCAAACTGGCTATGGCAGAAGCCAAGAGGATTCCCAATACTGCTCCCCATAGACCCCAAATAGCAAAGAAGCCTCGTCGTTGATCAGGGGCATTCTCAACGAGATAAACAATTGATGTTGTGTACTCGCCGCCGACTGATAATCCTTGGATAATACGCAACAAAACGATTATAATCGGAGCTGCTATGCCAATCCTGCTGTAGTTGGGCATACAGGCCATCAGCACTGTTGGAATAGCCATCGCCAGCAAGGTAAGGATAAGCGCCTGTTTTCGTCCCAGCAAATCAGCAATACGTCCGAACAAAAGCCCTCCGAAAGGACGAACTAGAAAGCCGACAGCAAACGCTCCGAAAGCAGCAATTAGAGAGACTGAAGGATTACTAGAGGGAAAGAACTGTTGCCCAATAACGCTGGCAAAGTATCCATACAAAGCGAAGTCATACCATTCGATCACGTTGCCAACGAGACCAGCGAGTATCACACGTAAGTTTGATGTCTCTTGGGCCTTTACGGTCATGCCAAAGAACCAAAGCAATGCTGTGTCAAGGTGAATCTCTAGTCATTAATAAGCAAGTAATTCTGATCTAAGACTCAATCATAAATGGTGCAATTGAGATTCAAAAGACAGCAAAGGTGCTGCCCATAAGTCGCTACAAAAAAATCGTTCAATGTACTCTTCGTATCCTACTTAAACATATCCGCAAGCGCTGACGTCTCTTAACTCTGTGTTCAAATCATAATTCAATCATTGATGACAACCAAAGCTCTAAAAAGGTAAAGACCTGAAATTGATCAGAAAAAAGTTTTTTGGTATCAATGTTCATTTTCGTTGATCCAATCAAGGGAATGATGTGATTTTCACACACCAAATCCTCAAAGGAATGTATTGCTATATATTGAGATAGTGTTGATTCATGAACTGCTTGAGATAGTTCTGTATCTAACTTTCAGAACAGTTCTGTGTGCTCTCATGATGCAGTAAAGCTATAAGAGCTCCTTCTACATCGCGAGAGAATCAAATTTTCTCAACTTGTCAAAATGAATTGAAGAGTTCGATCTCAATGGATGTGTTCCAAGAAACCTTAGAAGAATGAAAAAGAAATCGGGCAGAGAAAGGCTCTACCCGATCAGCAATTTATGTTCAGGCGTCTGCTGGATCGTTAACGGCCAACCAGAAGAAGAAAGCAAAACCAAGAATGCCAAGGACTCCAAGGATCGCAGCTGAAGGAATCATTTGAATTAGAATGCAAAGCCGGTTAATTATACACTATAAAATCCACCCTTAAGCAGCATTTCTACCATATTTTGAAATCTGTTTGGTTCCATAAGCCCTAAACGCTTAAGGCATTAGGTGAGATGCGCATAATCGATTGGTTGTAAGTAGTGAGGCAGGAAGCCTTCTCGGTCAATCTAAAAAAAATAATACCCAAAATGAACCCTGCCTCGCTAGCTCATTCTCTGTCAAAAGTCCCCATCGAAAAAAAATGCGCTCACAGAGCTGCGATCAAAAAACAATCCAAATCATCTAGAAAAGCACATGCCATGGCATTGCTTATAAACAGCGCCTCACCAACCTGCTAGCAAGATTAATCTGATAAATTTAGGCCTGCAGATGGAGCATCACAAGCAATGAAGAGTAACTTCAACTTTGCAATCAGATAATTCTAATTCGCCCAAGAAATGCTAGAACTATATGGTCTTCGCTCAACCCTGGAATTATGGGACGAAATGTAGGTGATCCAATTGACCCACTCGACGGTGCTCCCAAGTGGATGCAGCGGTGGCTGGCTCCACCTATTATTTGGTGGCGTGGTGTAGAGGATCAACAAGTTGGTGCCATTCATGCACTTTTGCTTGGTGGGCCTGCTTTATTTGTAATGGTCCTTTGGTTCTTTGGCGTAAATGCTGATCCCAATGGCATTGGATCCGTTGCAAGTTGCCCGGCAGAATGGAAATGCCTAGGGCTAGGCTGGCTTTTAAATTTCAGTGGTGCCTGATACCAAGAGAATCCACGATAAGCCCTAATGAATTTAAAATTCAAATAGGTCCAATAAAACCCTGGAGTAAGTCCAGGGTTTTTTTTGGCAAAAAATTATCAAGCCATCTCTCCACAAGGAAATAAAGTTACGCCCACACCAATAAGAAGAAGAGGCAAGGTAGATCAAGCCATAATCAATAAAACGAGTCCAATCCTATATTCATGCCGATATCTGACAGAACCCGTTTGAAAATGCTTTTTCTTAGATGTGTTCTTTTTAGCTTGAGAGTATAGCGATTCATAAAACTGGGTCTGGCAAAACCATAGCTAGTATTTCTTTGCGACCATTTAGTTCTGCTCTTGATAGATAGCTGAGATCAGCTTAAAGAAATCTGCAAAGACGTAGAAAGGAGTATTCAATCAGACTATTTTTAAACAAAAAAAAACCTGCACATTACGTGCAGGGTTTAATTGAATTACTGAGAACAGATCAGTTCAGAGTAATTGTTGCACTGTCGGCATTGCCGATTGCATTGGAAACTCTCTTGAAATCAAATCCTAGAGCTCTGAGGGAATGCCACAGATGACCTTGGATATAGAAGAATCCCAAGTAGTAGTGGATGTTGGTCAGCCAAGCACGTGATGTGTAGGTTCCTTCAGGAAGATTTGCAGTGTCAACCCAATAAGGGGAGATACTGAACTTAAGATCAAGAACTTCACCGAAGAAGGTATCTGGATAAATGGTTGTATTTGTTGCACACCAGAAAGCAGCAACAAGAGCCATCCAACCTACACCTGCAAGGCACCAAGACAACTGAGCTTCAGCGCTAAGGATGCCTTTTCCTTTAAATGTGGTGTATTCACCAGCTTGCTTGGTAACAATGTGCCAAAGGCCACCTGTCATCATGAACAATGCGAGGAAGGCATGGCCACCCATCACATCTTCCAAGCTATTAATTGAAAGGAAATTGAACTGAGCATTCCAGACCATCGCAATGTTGAGGTTTGGAACAACAGTGCGTACTACACCTTCTGCATTGTCGTAAAGACCATAGTACTTAGCCCATTCAACAAATTGAACGTTGCCAAGGCCTAAAAGGAATAGGTGATGACCAAGGATGAAAGTCAGCTTGTCGGGATCATCCCACTTAAAGTCAAACTTTCTAGCCCACTTAACTCCCATTTGACCAATGTCTCCATTGAATAGGAGGGAGTGCATCAGTCCGCCTGCGGCATAAACCATGGATAGAACCAGGTGCAGGACTGCCGTCACAACAATTGGGTATGTATCGGTTATGACGCCACCATCACCAACTCCTATTCCAAGAGTTGCCAGATGAGGGAGGGCAACCAAAGGCTGATGGCCCATGGGGATTGAGGGGTCATAACGGGAAAGTTCAAACAAGGTGAACGATCCTGCCCAGAAGGCCATCAAACCTGTGTGGGCAATATGCGCTGCCAGGAATTTTCCTGATCGATTTACTGTTCCAGCATTTCCTGCCCACCACCCATAGGTGGGGTTAGGATTTCCATAAGTTTGCACGAGAACGGAGCAAGAGAAACGCCAGCAGCATTATGAACCTTTACTAAGGGATTCACCTAGAAGCTGTAACAACACTCCACTTCAGCGATTCAATGGCGTAAAATACCTAGGCATTTATACTAAAATAATCGATTTTTTAGGTATAATTGCTTATTATCGGTCAATTTACTGGCACACTCTGTTACCAAGCAGGGGCAAGTCTTGCTAATGGCCACATATCGCACAATCCACTCAGAAAGCCTGCCATGGTTCAGGCAAGACCAAGTCCTGAGGAATGAGGTCTTGCAGGTCGAGAAAACAAGGTGCGTGTTTTGCTAGAGATTCAGTTCATACCTTTTGCAGAGGTGCCAAACACTCGCTGGAAATCGATTCCCCAATCGTTTGAGAATCAGCTTTTGTCATCAGTCACTTTCTATGCGTGTCTTGACAACGCTATAAAGAAACATCTGATCTGATTCCGAAAAAATCCACTAGTGGCACTTCAATAACCTGTTGAATACAGCCAAGCTAATGAGCCTCAAAGAGTTCATGGTGGATCTTTCGCTAAATAAAGATAAAAACAATTCATCCGCTTTCAGCTCATCAAGGAAAACCCCTTCAGATTCTGAGATGGACAATTCCAGCTCATCAGCTAAGATCAATATAAAATCGATCTTGCCATAGTGACTTACTAGTAAGAGGACTCAAGTTACAAAGTTGTCTGCATAGTTGTGAAGGGGTAAATCTCTTGGATAGCAAGGGGAAAGCCAAAGGGATCCATTCAGGTCCTTTGCTTGGATGTTTCTTTTAAAAATAATCAAGTCAATAAACATGATCAGAAAACCAATATTAGTCCCTATTCCAATAGGGACTCTCACTAGGCAAAGACAAGAAAAAGTGTATGAATTATTTATTCTCAACACTCACCTTATTTCACCAAGCAAGGTTATTTTTCACCTTTGGTGAGGAGAGTTATCAATGCGCCAAACAACCAACTTGAAGTAAGGATAGCAAGCACAACTGCGGCAATAGTCAGGGTGCTTGGTCCACCCGCTTCGTTCAATAAGTGCATTTCATTTAAGCTCCGGTCGATTTCGAATGGCTTTGCTCAACATGACAGCAATAAACGGAATGTGAATTGCATACTTCTGCAATTTATTCTCTCCTCCAGACTTACTACTTCCCCAGTGGCTACGCGATCAATGATTTCCTTGACCCGATTAAGGGTAACTGTAGTAAGCGAGCGAACAGCCATTGCTTTAATGAGGTGTACACCACTACACAAATCTCGCCACAAATCCCCTAAATCGCAACCAAGTCTCAACAAAAAGATGGGCTCAGAAGCACCAAGACTCGCTTACGGGCTAGCAATGAATCACGGAACCAGATCCGCATCCACTTGAAACTAACCAAACACGATGCTGATAAAATCAATCTGAGGGGCTCATAAGAGATCTCTCAACGTAAGCTAAGCCTCCTCAACAGACCAAAGCGCAATTAGGCCAAGAATCAGCCCTACTCCTTTGCGGTAAAGAGCACAGTTCAAACAACTCTCAGGACAAAGATTCACGAATGCATTGTCCGAATTTCTCCCACTGAAGATCGGTCATGTTGTCGGTGCCAAATGGGATGCCAATTTGCTTTGAACAAAGAACTCTGCGCGACTCTGCATTAGCGTTCATCTGTTGGGGATATTGGTCCTGAATGCATATTCCCATGGCCATCAAAAGGCATGTGATGGCGAGCTTTGATTTCATCTTTTGGATAGAGTGAGGGCTCTATGCCCGGTGTCTACCAGCCTGGTTTCATTAAGTAGAAGAAGCCTTGCTTCCTCTCACTCATCTGCGTGATCTTGCTCACATGATGGGTTCAACAAGAAGCATGCAAGGTCTCCCCTTTGAGAGATCTTTTGAAAACCCCTTCTCAAGGCAAATTATCTCCTGCAAAAGCTTTGCTCTTTGATCATGATTAGAATACCAAAAAACATGAGGAGTCATTTACTTTTAGTGGAATTTGTAAACCTTTGAGGCATTGCTACGAAGACTTCAGATCTCTAGCAGTCAAGCGCATCATTCTTCTACCACTCCTGCTTAAAATTATTTTCACCTATACGCTGATATTGATCTTGCATGGATTAGCAAAATCCGCAGAGAAACTACTCGCGGAGCAAACTATTTGAGTATCTCTCTCGAAATTATTTTCAGGTAGTTCCATTAATCCAATAAGTCTCAATGATCAGTTAAACAACACACCGGAGGCACGTATCGCAAAGATCCTTTTGAACTGAAGAACCAAAGCTATCGGGAGCGAAGGAGCAACACAGTATTTGATCATTGAGTCTTCAAACTAGAGATGGATACACCAACAGCCATAAGCATGGATTTATCAGCAGGAGATAAGGGAGCAGTAGTGGTTCTGCAATCCGCAGCAATGGCCCCTGGAAAGCTCACTCTGACTGTCAGTCATTAGGGTATTTGAGATAGCACTGAAAGCAAGTTCACAATTTATCTTGAGCCGGCTCATAATCTTTCATGTCAAGAAAGAGAAGCTTTCTTAAGGTGGGTCCTGCTCAGCACCTGCCAACCAGCCAGTTCTCGCCTTTGCCTATCAAGCAGCCTAGAAGTCTGCTAATTATTGATTTCCGACATGCTATTTAGTACTTTAGCGAGCCAAGCCAAAGCCAACAAGATCAACTGCTAAAAACCTCACCGCTAACCTCAATATATGGCAGGCGCTTAAATCTTTAATCGTCAATTGTTATATTTTTCCACAGCTTAAATCATTACGCAAAGATCAACGCAGAAAAAGTTTATTCAAGGAACTAATTATGCCAAATCTAAGGGCAAAAGCCATACAGATAAAGCGTATGCAAGACCTTGAAATCTATTGAAATTTCAGGCTATTCCCAGTTGCAAGTAATCTTCTCAGTCCCGCCCTTAGACGGTTCTTTCTAATGTATGAATCACTGCTAATGCAGAACATAAATCTACGTTGCACTCCCTAGAGCTTCTGATTTGCTGTCAGCGCCAGATTTTTCCTTGTTTGACAATGACTACAGAAAACCCAACCCCATAAACTGGAATAATGGCCACACAAGCCCCTGGAACCATTGGATCACCTTGGGGCATCATTCTCACAGCAAAGAGATGCAAATAAGGCTCAACAAATCAATCAGATCTATCGAAGTGGATCCAGACTCAAAGCTGAGCACAGTTCCGCATAACTCATGCCTATAACAGTGAGGATTGACAAGAAACAGCTATAGGTCATTTGGCTGACTCTTTCGCCTTGGATTTTCTAGCCGACTTGCTTTCTAACAGTTCCAGTAGAGCTTCCAACTGGGCCATAGCAGCTCGAACATCACCAGGCTCAGGGAGCACTGTTTCTTCAAGCACCCCTGCATGCATTACCCGCAAGGCCTTGCGGAGGCCCTGAAGCTTGGCCTTGACCTCTTCACGTTTCTCACTCGCTGTAGACATCGAAAAGCTCTGTTTCGATAAGACCTATGCACTTTGTCGGAAAGTGTGTCATCTAACACTCATGAGCACAAATACGCAACAGAGTGCATTTGTCCACTAGAACCGAGAACTGGATTGAAAAACGAGCTCCACCATGGGTCGGTAAAAGGCGAAAGAAGCTATTCCCTGGGCTATGACGTTGAAATAGCCATTGACCCCGACAAGCCAATCAAAGAAGAAGTGGCAAGAACCTTCGAAGAGGCGACGCAACTCAAGCCAGTCCTCATCGAAAATCCACTCGTAGCAATCGACGCATCAAGCTGGAGCTGGGTCGTCGAAGATGACGAAGACAGTGACGAATTCCTAGTGGTCTTCAAGAAAGTCGCTCAGGAGTGACTAGGCACGCACGGTTTTTGCAAGCTGATCAAAACAATCTCAACAAAACCACCATCACACCGTTCAAACACAAAAGGGCCAAAACTTTTTGGCCCTAGACCCTTGGTGTCATTGAGATGGGTCGTCTGCGATTCGAACGCAAAGCCAGCCGGTTTAAAAAGCCGGATGAAAACCCTGAGATGCACTGCTACAACTAAAGAGTATTACAAAACTTACACGTCCATTTACACGAAGCGATCCCCTGCCCATCAACCAAAGGGGTTTATCCCGTTGCCTTAGGTATTCCGAAGCTGCTTAAGCCAGGTATTTGAACCTATCAAAATTTTGGGGCTTGGGATATGGCACTCAATCCCGGGGAGCTAAAGACCAGAGTGGATGTGAGTAAGAGCCGAGAACTGGATCAACAAACGGGGCAAGGATGATCGAAAAAATCAAATGACTCAACTCCCAGGACTATGACGTTGAAATAGCCATTGACCCCGACAAGCCAGTCAAAGCAGAAGTGGCAAGAACCTTCGAAGATGCGACTCAACTGATCCAGTCCTCATCGAGAATCCACGAGTAGCTCTCGACGCATAAAGCAAAGCTGTAGCTAGGTCATCGAAGATGACGAAGACAGTGGCGAATTCCTAGTGGTCTTTGAAAATTCTCTCAGGAATGTCAGGTCATGAGTTTTACTTCTTCGACTTCTTCGCTGACTTGGGTTCAAGTACTTCAAGCAGCTCTTCCAATTTGGTCATCGAGTCACGCACCTCGCCGGGTTCGGGCATCGTGCTTTCCTCCATCACTTTCAAATGGATCTCCCGCAATTCCTTGCGCAGGATCTGGAGCTTGCTTTTGATGTCCTCACGTTTTTCAGCGGCTGTCGCCATTGTTCCTTTTGATACGACTTTGCCCCTCAAGCTAAGGGTTGATTCTTCCTATCCCCTGCCTAAGTCCATATCGCAATGCGCGATATGAGCCGATTCCCAACGAAGCCCTCCGAAGTCTTTGATGGCTCTTCAGGGCAAGAAAAAGCAAGTCAGCAAGGGCATTTTCGCCGAAACTGACTGGCCTGACTGAAGTGGGTCGCCTGCGATTCGAACGCAGGACCAGTCGGTTAAAAGCCGAATGCTCTACCGCTGAGCTAGCGACCCGCCCTTTGGGCATGCCGTTCAGGCACGCATGAAAATTATCATGCAGCGTATCGAGCAAAAAAGACACCTTGGCAAAGTATCCATGCCGCCACCGCATCAACTGAAGATTAAGGACCTAAAGTGATTGATGAAAATTCGATCAGCTGCTGAGGCCAAGCATGCTTGGCCTTATGTAAGTCCGTAGAATCGGTTCTCTGCAAAATCCACTAAGCGATCAGCCCCCTCATGATTCTCATCGTTCTCCTCCCTATTTTACTTGCCGCCACCTGGGCCTTTATCAACATCCGCGGTGCTGCTTTAAGGCAACAGGGCTTGGGGCTAGTCAGCAAAAACAAAGGCTAAAAATCCCCAATGGCCATCCCCAATGGCCACTGCCTAGGCTCGAGTTCAGGCCAAATGCCGAATGACCTGAACTCTTGAGTTCCCTCCCTACTGTGCTTGTCATAGGAGCCGGTCTGGCTGGTTCGGAAGCTGCTTGGCAAATAGCACAAGCAGGCGTGCCTGTCAGGCTGATAGAGATGCGGCCGATCAAGCACTCACCGGCTCACTACAGCAGCGAATTCGCAGAGCTGGTCTGCAGTAATAGCTTTGGCGCTCTGAGTAGCGATCGTGCTGCCGGCCTACTCAAGGAAGAGCTACGCCGTCTGGGCTCAATCGTGATCCGCACCGCCGACAGCCACGCCGTACCTGCTGGTGGTGCACTAGCTGTCAATAGGGCCTCATTTAGTGCATCGCTTACCAAAGAACTCTCTGCCCATCCACTAATCACGATCGAGCGCCACGAGCAGGAACACCTTCCAGGTGAAGGACAAATCACTGTGCTGGCAACGGGTCCTCTGACCAGTGAATTGCTTGCAGAAAACCTACGCACCTTCACCGGCCGTAGCGAATGCCACTTCTTTGATGCCGCCAGTCCAATTGTCGAAGGCGAAAGTATCGATCTCACGCTGGCATTTCGGGCAAGCCGCTACGACAAAGGTGACGCTGACTACATGAATTGCCCGATGGACAAAGGGCAATACCTTGCCTTTCGGGAGGCACTGCTCAATGCTGAGCAAGCCGAACTCAAAGAGTTCGATAAGGAATCTGCCAAGTTTTTCGAGGGCTGCCTACCAATCGAAGAGCTTGCTCGCCGCGGCGAAGACACAATGCGCTACGGCCCACTCAAACCAATCGGACTCTGGGATCCCCGTTGGGGCGATCTCAATGATCGAGACGTGCGTCGCTCCAAGCGGGCTTATGCAGTTGTGCAACTGCGCAAAGAAGATCACGAGGGTCGTCTCTGGAATCTGGTGGGCTTTCAGACCAATCTCAAATGGAGCGAACAAAAGCGAGTCCTAAAAATGATTCCAGGCCTGCACCAGGCTGAATTCGTGCGTTTTGGGGTCATGCACCGCAATACCTTTCTCGAAGCCCCGCAGCTACTTGAACCAACCCTGCAGTTCAGCAAACGATCCAACCTCCTCGCTGCTGGACAGATCACCGGCACAGAGGGTTATACCGCTGCAGTAGCTGGAGGCTGGCTTGCTGGAAACAATGCAGCGAGATTGGCAATGGGCCTCAACACCATTACGCTTCCTTCCACAACAATGATCGGTGCCCTTACACACTTTGTGAGCGACAGCGACTGCTTTAGGGGCCGCAAAGGTGAGTTCCAGCCGATGCCCGCAAATTTCGGCCTTCTTCCAGAACTTGCAGAGCGAATCCACGCTAAACGCGCACGCTACGGTGCCTACCGCGATAGGGCGCTCACGATGCTTGAGGAAGCCCAGCAAGAATGGGGCACGAGTAAGGCCCCTATCCAGATAGGGAGTTCATAATCGTCTCAAGCAGAGCAAGCATCAAACTGATTCTTTAATCTCTCCAGGACAGCTGCCGCAAACTTCACAGTCAGAGTGGACGGGGTCAGAGTTGCATGCAAGCCCTTAGCGTCAAGCTGTTGAGACCATGCCATGGAACCTATCCGCATCGAAAAAGACGCAACACAGCCTTGGGATGCTGTGGTTATCGGTTCGGGCATCGGCGGCCTGGTCACCGCCAGTCAGCTGGCTGTCAAAGGTGCCAAGGTTCTTGTTCTGGAGAGCTACACAATCCCAGGTGGTAGTAGCGGCTCATTCCAGCGAGAGGGCTACACCTTTGATGTAGGTGCATCAATGATCTTCGGGTTCGGAGAGAAGGGATACACCAACCTGCTCACCCGAGCCTTGGCCGATGTGGGAGAGCACTGTGACACCTTGCCAGACCCCGCCCAACTCGCCTACCACCTTCCTGGAGGATTAGAGCTCGCAGTTGATCGGAAATACGAGCAGTTCATTGCTGATCTCACCGCACGCTTCCCACACGAAGCGAAGGGGATACGTCACTTTTACGACATCTGTTGGCAAGTGTTCAACTGCCTGGATGCAATGCCACTGCTATCGATCGAGGATCCTACTTATCTGGCCAAAGTTTTTTTCAAGTCCCCCCTGGCCTGTCTCGGTCTTGCGCGCTGGTTGCCCGTCAACGTGGGTGATGTAGCCAGGCGTCACATCAAAGACCCAGAACTGTTGCGGTTCATCGACATTGAATGCTTCTGCTGGTCAGTGATGCCGGCCGACCGCACACCGATGATCAATGCTGGCATGGTGTTTTCAGATCGCCATGCCGGTGGCATCAACTACCCCAGAGGAGGCGTTGGTGTGATAGCCCAAAAGCTCGTCAACGGCATGCAACGTCATGGTGGTGAGATCCGCTACAAGGCACGGGTCACACGAGTGGTGCTGAAAGATAATCGTGCTGTTGGTGTACAGCTAGCCAATGGAGAAATCATCCACGCCCGGAGGGTGATTTCCAACGCCACTCGCTGGGACACATTCAGCGGTGAGGGGTCCAAACAGGCCCTGGTGGATGCAGAACACACACCCGCAGCGGAGCAGACCTGGCGACGCCGCTATGTGCCCTCGCCATCCTTCCTCTCTCTTCACCTTGGGGTTCGTAACGAGGCCATTCCAGCCAACAGCCACTGCCACCATCTGCTCCTAGAAAGCTGGGATGAAATGGAGAGTGAACAGGGTGTCGCATTCGTCTCTATGCCCACTCTCCTGGATCCATCCCTGGCGCCAGAGGGGCATCACATCGTCCACGCCTTCACACCATCCTCAATGCAGGCATGGCAAGACCTAAGCCCTGCGACCTACAACAGCAAAAAGCAAGCTGATGCTGATCGTCTAATCAGGAAACTCGAAAAAATCCTGCCTGGCTTAAGTCAAGCCATCGTTCACCGAGAGGTGGGCACTCCTCGTAGCCATCGACGTTTCCTAGGACGATTTCAGGGTAGCTATGGGCCAATCCCCTCAAGTCGTTTACCAGGCCTTCTCACCATGCCCTTTAACCGCACTGGACTCAAAGGGCTTTATTGCGTCGGCGACTCTTGTTTCCCTGGCCAAGGCCTAAATGCAGTTGCTTTTAGTGGCTTTGCCTGCTCCCATCTCATCGGTGCCGATTTAGGGATCAACCCCTGGGCCCTGCCCAATTGAGCCATCTTCTAGAGATCTTCATAGAAGACAGTCGTTGCCAGAACGAACTTGAAGTACAAGACAGCAGCAGAAATTGTTCCGCGGTATGGCTAGCACATCTCAAATGATGTCATCAGGGAATTAGCGCGGAAGCTCAAACTCAAAAATCTCTACAAGCAAACACTCCCCCATGACAACAGCAACCACCCGATTAGCGGATTACAGGCCATATCCCTTCCAGATTCCTAACATTGAACTGGATGTTGTTGTCGAAGAACAGCACATCGTGATCTCCAGCTCCATGCAGATCGAGCCTGCCTTGACAACCAAAGTTCCGTTAGTCCTTCAGGGGTTAGAGCTGGAGTTGGACTCCATTGTTATAAACGGCAGTTCTGTACCAACGGATGCCTACAGCCTATCGAGCCGTGAGTTAGTTCTCCATCAGCCACCAATTCATCCTTTTGAGTTGAAGATCATCTGCCGAATTGATCCCTTCAACAACACCTCACTAGAAGGGCTTTATGCCAGCGAGAGCATGCTCACAAGCCAATGCGAGGCAGAAGGCTTTCGTCGCATCTGCTTCCATCCCGATCGTCCTGATGTGCTCAGTCGCTATCGAGTACGAATTGAGGCGAATCGGACGCGCTATCCAGTGTTGCTCTCTAACGGAAATCTTGTTAGCACAGGGCCTTTAGCTAAAGATCCAATGCGGCATGAGGCAATTTGGGACGATCCCTATCCCAAGCCTGCCTATCTCTTTGCTTTGGTTGCAGGAGCACTTCAAGAAGTTCAGGCTCATTTCACAACCAAATCTGGACGCTCAGTTCTATTGCGCTTGCATGTTGAGAACGGAGACGAATCCTATACCTCTCACGCCTTGAATTCTCTGAAGAAAGCCATGGCCTGGGATGAAAAGATCTATGGGCTGGAATACGACCTTGATGAATATAACATTGTGGCAGTGCGTCACTTCAACATGGGCGCAATGGAAAATAAGAGCTTAAATATATTCAACTCAAAACTTGTATTGGCTGATGCCGAATGTGCCACAGATGGTGAGCTTGAACGAATCGAAAGTGTTGTTGCTCATGAATACTTTCATAACTGGACTGGCAACCGTATTACCTGCAGGGACTGGTTTCAGCTCTCCCTAAAAGAAGGTCTCACTGTATTTCGGGATCAGAGCTTCACAGCTGATCTGCATTCAGAAGCAGTGAAACGCATCGAGGATGTATCAATGCTGCGAAACACCCAATTTCGTGAAGATTCAGGCCCTACATCTCATCCAGTCAAGCCTAGTGAATACAAGGCAATTGATAACTTCTACACCACAACTATTTATGAAAAAGGTGCAGAGTTAATCCGCATGCTTCACACCCTGCTTGGGCAGCAACGCTTCATGGCAGGAATGGCGTTATATGTGCAGCGTTTTGATGGCACTGCAGCTACTACAGACGATTTTATTCACTCCATTGCTGAAGGAGCCTGCGCAAATGGGGAAAAACTTGGTTTTGATCTTGATCAATTTCAGCGTTGGTATCACCAAAGCGGAACTCCTCAAGTATGCGTAAAACGCCACTGGGATTCTCAAGTCGGAACACTCACACTTGAGGTCAACCAGTTCACACCACCAACTCCTGGTCAACCCTCAAAAGAACCTCTAGTCATTCCGATGGTCCTCGCCGTGATCGGCCCAAATGGACGAGTCGGCGAGGAGAAACTGGTTGTTTTGGACCGAGACACACAGAACGTCTCACTAAGTGATCTACCTAGGCAAGCGAAGCCTCCTGCCCTATCGATATTTCGTCGTTTTTCAGCTCCGGTCACGTTGCAGATGGACGTCTCAGTCGAAGAATCGTTGCAGCTACTTGCTCTTGATGATGATCCCGTTGCTCGATGGGAAGCAGGCCAGAGATTATGGAGAAAGATCCTTTTAGCAAGGGCTCGCAAACAAGCTGACAATCCACTTGAAGAACGTTTAGCTCTAGCGCTAAATCAACTGATCACCAGTGGAGGCGAAAGTGATCCCTCTTTTCTGGCGATGTTATTTGGCATGCCAGGACTAGCTGAACTGGAGGCCGCCCAGGATGTCGCCGATCCATTGATGCTCTATCAGGTCTATCAATCACTCAAGTCATGGTTGGGAGTCAAGCTCTCAGATCCGCTCCAACATCTGCTTGAACGCAGTCGATTGAATTGGGGGGCTCAATGGCCAGCAGGACAAGGTGAACGCATGCTCACAGGACTGACCTGGAGCTGGTTAGCTGCTGCTGGTGATTGCGAAGTTCGCAAGGAAGCACTTGAAGCAGTCAACGGACCCTCGATGTCTTTGGCTCGAGCGGCCCTTCGGGCACTACAACCCGTTGAATGTCCTGAGCGAGACGAAGCTCTCAAAAGCTTTTACGAGCGCTGGCAAGATCGGCCAGTGATCCTAGATACCTGGTTTGCTCTGGAGGCATCCACTCCACGGTCAGATGGGCTTGAACGAATAAAACAGTTACTAGATCATCCCCGCTTTGACCCAATGGCACCCAACGCGATAAGGGCTGTCCTTGGTGGTCTCGCTTCAAATCCACCTGTATTTCACTCTGTTGATGGAAGTGGTTACAACTTCATGGCTGATCAGCTCATCGCCATTGATCAACGCAACCCAATCACTGCTTCACGAATGGTGAAAGTGTTCAGCCGTTGGCAAACTTATGCTCCATCAAGGAAAGAGGCGATGCACCGGGCCATCGATCAACTGGCCAGTGCAGAGCTATCTGCAAACACCAGAGAAGTGGTAATGCTCATGCGGCCAGAGCACTAGGAACAAACCTATTCTTTCTTCTCATGCAATTGCTTGAACTGTCTGAGGCGCTGAATTCCACCCTCTATCCCAGCGTGCTGTCCCCAGAGCCCCTCCCAATAAAAATAAATCACGCCATGGCCGCGCTCAGCTGCCAGTCGAACCTTTTCAACCAAAACCGGCATGGGCGTGGTGCGTTTGCCGAATCCTGCCAGCACGCCAATATGCACAGGGACACCCCATTGACGTGCTTTGCGTAAGGCCGGCTGGTCGAGATCCTTCGCAAATCCCTTGAGTGAGTAGGCGTAGTTCTGCACAACCAACTCGTCTATCAATTTGCCTACAGTCCAAAGCTCCCAGTCTTGAAGCCAATTGTTGTAAGCAAATCTGAAAGGCCCAGGGGCAAGGCTGATATTGACAGGCAGCTTTTCCTTCCCCAATGCTTGCCTCAGTTCTCTAAGCAACCCGGTAAGTTTCCGCCTTCTCCATTGCATCCAAAAGCGGTCGCTGTAGTCCCGGGGCGGTGAGGAACCAGTTTCTTGTTGATAAAGAGCCACGGTGTAAGGGTCATAACCAAGCTGCACCGGCCAAGCAAAATGATCATCAAGCTGAACGCCATCCATCTTGCAGCGCTTCATGACCTCAATCACTAAGCCAATGAATCGCGCACGAACCTCTGGATGGGCTGGATTAAGCCAAACCCGCTTGTGATTCCCATGCATCTTCACAACTGGGTTGCCATCAGCCCTGGCAAGAACCCAGTCGGGATGGAGCTTGACAACCTCTGCATCATCTGGCTCCATCAGCCCGTATTCAAACCATGGCACCACCTTCATGCCGCGGGCATGACCTTCTCTACTCAGGGTGCAAATAGGGTCGAGAGCCAAGCCTGCTTTCTGAAGAGGCACTTCTACAGGGGCATAGTTGCTGCGATGGAAGGTGGACCCCCTACTCCAAACATTGAGATAGAGCGCCGTGAAGCCTGCGCTATAGAGATCTTTCACAGCCTTATGCATCAAGTTGCGGCTGTAATAAAGAGGGCTCGGACTATTAGTCATCCAAACACCAACAATCGGCAAGTGATCACTTAAATGACGCAAGCCTGATTGGGCCACTGATGGCGAAGTTGATGCCTGCGCTGAAATTGCGCATGGTTGAGAAGTCATCAATAACACAACCACTAACACTCTCAAGTAGGGATAGCGCCCCCAAAAGCTGAGTGCTGGCATCGTGTCATCAGGGCATGGCATACTTCTTGGCATGACGATAGTTTCAGCCAAAAATAGGATTTAAGCAAAGTGTGGTGAAGGGTTGAAGTTGTAGCAAAGGTATCTGGTACTGAAAGATGGACATAAATAGTCTGCTTGCCAGCAAAGAAACAAAAGAGATGAAAGAACGAAGCCGATCGTACTTAACCGGTACTGATCCCCTGAATATCCTTGCCAACACTCAGACCACAGTGCAATCCAAAAAGCATTGATCGCAACAAGTGTTGTTGTCTCGCTATATGGGCAAAGGGCCACCTGAAGACCACGGTCAAACTTAGTCATGCTTTGCAGTGCTTCTAGTCAGATTTTTCCACGTGCATCCGCGCAAGATAAAGAGGTCAACTTTTGGAGTTCTCGATGAACTTTTCAATACGTTCCAAGGCCCTTTGGCTGATTCCTTGTTTTGCCCTTGCTGGCTCAGCCTTTGTCGTCAACGATGCTGAAGCCAACAAAAGTGGCCAAAGTTTTGGGGTCAAACTTAGCGAAGCTCAGCAACAGAAGCTGTTTGAGACCCGCAAAGAATGGGAACTAAGTAGTGCAGACAATCGGATTTCCATCATCAACGATTCCCACAACTGTATTAATGCTGCCCAAACACCAGAAGCTTTTCGAAACTGTAAGCAGAAAGGGCGGCAATCTCATAGAGCCTTAAAAGAGCAACGCCGCAAAAAGATCAATACCACCCTAAAGAGCATGGGGTTAGAGCCTATGCAATCAAACCTTAAGCATGGCCATCGCAAAGGCAGAGGTAACAATCAAAGAATTGGAGCTAAGCTGAGGCCAAATCAAGTTTAAAGGCTCAAAATTGGCTTCTTATTTACACCATTAGATCAGTTAACAGAAGATAGCTCCAACTCTCTGAAATCTATGAGAGTTGGAGCTATACAAGCCACTTGCTTTTCCACGAAGATGTTCCGGCAGGAAAATACTGAGTCTCTGACCAGACTTCTCTAATCAAAGCAAGCAAGCGATTCATTCAACATTGCAAGATTCATTGCTCGAACAAAAACAACTGTCAATGCAGCAACCATTTAACTAGCATACCTTCGTAAAAGTACTCAAAGAAAAAACTTCACTTCAACAAGAGTCACATTACTGGAAAGCCTGCTTGGAGATATTCAACTGCTCTTGGCCTAAACTTAGGCAATATCTAACTAAAAAACTATACAGACAAGCTTTCTTCATGGCTGTGTTACCTACTTCCTAGAACTGTGTTCCATCTGCCGTTGTCTTTCAGCAAAACGAATACGGTCCGTATCACTAAATTGATCCACGCAGTGGCGACACTGAACACCAGGCACATAACTGTTCATCGTCTGATCCTCAGGGGTGAGGGGCATTCCACAGGCATGACAAAGACTATGAACACCAGGTAAAAGCTTATGATTCAAAGCCACACGTTGATCAAAAACAAAACACTCTCCTTGCCAGCGACTTTCAGCTTGAGATACCTCCTCAAAATAACGAAGGATGCCACCACGAAGATGATTGACGTTAGTAAAGCCCTTCTCAATCAGATAAGACGTAGCCTTCTCACAGCGAATGCCTCCTGTGCAATACATGGCTATTCGTGCTGAATTTTGTGCTTTAACCATTGAACGCAAATGCTGTTCAACCCAAGCAGGAAAGTCGCGGAAGCACTTCGTTTGGGGGTTTATTGCTCCTTTAAATTCCCCAATCGCAATCTCATAGTCATTTCGCGTATCGATCAAGAGAGTATCTGGATCATCAATTAGATCATTCCATTCATGAGCATCCACATAAGTCCCCACCGTCTTTGATGGATTCAGCCCGGCAAGACCCATGGTCACAATCTCTGCCTTCCGGCGAACCTTGAAGCGACGAAAAACCTGCTCAGGCGCCCAGCTAATTTTCAGCTCAAACAAACCCTCGATTAAATCGCGTTCTAACCTCTCAAGCAAAGCGCTAACACCATCAACCGATCCACAAATCGTTCCATTCACCCCTTCCTCTGCTAAAAGCACAGTTCCCATCAGTTGATGTTCATCCCCAATGCTCAGCAGATCCTGCAATAAGCAGGCAATAGTGACCTCAGGCCAAGAAGTAAAGGAATAGAAAGTCGCTACCTGAAATAGATCTGCAGAGGTCTGATCATCTTGCAGATTCATTCGTCACCCTCCTCCCAACTCGCATGAACTCCTGCCTGAGAGAGAAGTTCGCGATCAGTTTTTACATCAGGATTGCTGGTAGTTAGCAAACTATCGCCGTAAAAGATCGAATCAGCTCCCGCTTGGAGACAAAGGATCTGAGCCTCTCGACCAAGCTGCTCACGCCCTGCGCTTAGACGCACACGACTGCGAGGCATCAGAATTCGCGCCGTAGCAACCATGCGCACCATCTCTAAAGGATCCACCGCAGGGAGGTCCTGCAATGGCGTGCCCTCCACTGCCACCAGAGCATTAATAGGAACACTCTCAGGATGAGGGTTGATATTGGCTAGTACACAAAGAAGAGAGGCTCGATCCACCGTTGATTCCCCCATACCGATGATGCCCCCACAGCAAAGAGTGATGCCAGCTGAACGAACCTTCTGAAGGGTTTCGATTCGCTCCTGATATGTGCGCGTTGTGATGATCTGGTCGTAGTACTCAGGGCTGGTGTCGAGATTGTGGTTGTAGGCAGTCAATCCCGCATCTGCCAACCGAGAAGCCTGCTTTTCAGTCAGCATGCCGGCAGTAACACAGGCCTCTAGTCCCAACTCCCGTACACCACTCACCATCGCAAGCATGGCTTCAAACTGGGCACCATCTCTGATCTCCCGCCAAGCCCATCCCATGCAGAAGCGATCCGCACCAGCATCTTTGGCGGCCCGTGCGCGCTCCAGCACTGTTTGGATCTGAACCACTAGATCGGGCTGCCCTTCAATATCACTACTGTTGTGCATGGACTGGGGGCAATAAGCGCAATCCTCCTGGCATCCTCCCGTCTTCACGCTTAGCAAAGAAGCCAGCTGAACCCGATAGCCAGGATTTGCCTTCCGATGCACAAGCTGGGCCTGCCAGAGCAAATCCATAAGTGGTCGCTCTAATAGTTCCCGCACCTCATGCAATGTCCAGTCATAACGATGAACAACAGGTTCAAAGGTCAGAGCCTTGTCAGTAAGCACGGTCATGGAACGACTGAAGCCAACGGTCAAGATCCCAGATGATTCGCTGCGATTGGATCCAAACCGCCGAAACGACGACAGCGTGACTGGTAATCAAAAAGAGCCTGTGTCAAAGCTACTTCATCAAAATCAGGCCAGCACACATCGGTGACGTGAATTTCTGCATAGGCGAGTTGCCAGAGCAGAAAATTACTGATCCGTCGTTCACCACTGGTGCGGATCAGAAGGTCTGGATCAACCTCACCAGCCGTGAGCAACTCAGCCTCAAAACTGTTCTCATCAATCAAAGTTGGATCAAGATCCCCTCTTGCAGCACGTTGTGCAAGTTTCTGTGCCGCCAAAACCAGTTCACGTCGGCCACCGTAATTGGTGCAAACATTGAAGTGAATGCCATTGTTCCTAACAGTGAGCTCGGTAGCCTCACTGATCAACTCCTGCAGACCTAATGGGAGACCCTCAAGGTCTCCCAGGAAACGAATCCGTACCTTTTCACGCTCAAGTGACTCCAACTCCCTCTGAAGCACACGCTCAAACAGAGTCATCAAGAAATTCACCTCATCTCCAGGCCGGGACCAATTCTCCGTAGAAAAGGCATAAGCCGTAAGAGCGCCAATGCCCCAGTCACTGCAAAGACGAAGGGTTCTCTTGAGAGCTTCTACGCCAGCGCGATGGCCGACCATCCTAGGCAGGCCCCTGGCCTTGGCCCAGCGTCCATTCCCATCCATAATCACAGCCACATGGTTAGGCAGCCGATAGGGATCAAGCCCCGAGGGACATGCACAGACCTTTGGATGGCCTGAACTAGTGGCCGAACGGCGGCTCACGGGAGTGGTTCCTCGCTAGAGCTGCTCACGCTAAGCCTGGATGAAGCTTGCGTAGCAACAGCCGAAGCTTTGACTGGACTAGAGGCCCCCTTCGTCGCCGTTGCTCCTAATGAGGAACCGATCAACTCCTTAAGCAAATCCTGCAGACGACTACTGGTGATGGGCCGTTCAAGCCGGCCCTGGCTTGCAAGAGACAATGTTCCAGTCTCTTCGGAAACCACCACACAAATACAGCGGTCAAAACGTTCTGTTATCCCCAAGGCTGCTAAATGTCTCGTGCCATAACGGCTGATGCCCTGCCGCGAGAGGGGCAGAATGACACCAGCAGAAACGATCCGATTACCCTTCACAAGTACTGCCCCGTCATGGAGGGGCGTATCAGATGCAAAAAGATTCAGCAGCAGCTCACTACTTAGCTGGGCATCGATCAGCACACCAGGGTTAAGGAAGTCTTCTGGACGAAGATCACTACCCATATCAACAACAACCAATGCTCCACGGCGGCTCTGAGACAAGCGTCCAGCCGCCTCAGTAAGCTGGGCAACGGTGCTGGCGGTGCCCCGTAGCTCGTTCTGAGGATTGCCGAGGAGTACAGCCAGGCGACCTGTTCCCAATAATTCCATCAGACGTCTCAGTTCTCCCTGCCAAAGGATCGCTAATGACAAAGAACAAGCCAAAACCAGCGCATCCACCAACTTTGAAGTGAGCGGAAGATTTTCAAAGCGCTGCACAAACCAGGCCAAGGCAACCAAAAAGAGGTAACCCCTCAACAACCACAGGGTGCGCCGCTCATTGACCCTAGAAAAAAGCAAGACGCCAAGGGCCGAAGCAAACAAAACATCGAGCAGGCGCGGATCTACCACCCCCCACAAGTTCACTCCCACTCCCCAGCCTTGCCTTCTCAGCCTAACGCTACAAATCGTTCCGGCATAACGTCATATCGCAGAAGATCTTCTGGCTGCTCCCGCCGCTGCACCAACTCCGAGTGACCTGAATGAACAAGTACCGCTGCAGGTCGTGGGATGCGGTTGTAGTTAGAACTCATAGAGACGTTGTAAGCCCCTGTAGCAAACACGACCAAGACTTCTCCACTGCTGGCATATGGCAAGGCAAGGTCCTTAAGCAGAACATCCCCAGATTCACAATGTTTGCCAACCAGAGTGATCGTCTCGTCTGGCGAGGCCAAAGGGCGGTCAGCAAGGCAAGCCGTATAGAGAGATTGATAAGTGATTGGGCGGGGGTTATCACTCATCCCTCCATCGACAGAAAGATAGGTGCGCAGCCCTGGGATGGTCTTGCGTGATCCGACCCGATAAAGGGTGACTCCGGCAGCAGCGACCAGAGAGCGACCCGGCTCACACATCAACCGGGGCAAGTCCAGGTTGCGAGAACGACAGGCTTGATTCACTGCCTCGGCAACCACCTTGACCCAGTTGTCAATTGAAGGTGGATCATCAGAGCTGACATATCTGACACCTAGGCCTCCTCCAACGTTGAGATCCACAACTGGATGACCCAGGCGCCTAGCCAGTTGCAGAGCACCAGCCATCACATCTGCCAGATCCTGATGAGGTTCCAATTCAAAGATCTGCGATCCAATATGAGCGTGGAGTCCCGTTAACCGTGCCCAACGACAGCCGAGTAACTGATTCAGAACCGATTCAAGCTGATCTGGATCAAAACCAAACTTGCTATCAAGATGGCCGGTGCGGATGTACTCATGGGTATGGCATTCGATGCCCGGAGTGAAACGCAACATCAACTTTGCGGGATCTGCCCCAACCGGCACCAGTTGTGAGAGGCGATCAAGATCATGCTGATTATCAGCAACGATTGTGACGCCATTGCGATAGGCAAGCAGCAGCTCCTCATCAGATTTGTTGTTGCCATGAAGCACAATGCAATCGCCTGGGACACCTCCCTTCAAAGCGGTAAGCAACTCACCTGCTGAGACCACATCAAGCCCAAAACCTTCTGAAGCCACCAGGCTGCTCATCATCAATGAGCTATTGGCCTTAGAGGCATAGATAGGAAGAGATGAACCTGGATAGTGACGCTGTAATGCCCCACGGTAAGACTGACAAGCTGCCCTCAAAGTGGCTTCATCAAGCACATAGAGAGGGGTGCCATAGCACTCAGCCAATTCGCTCAGTTGACAGCCTCCTACGCTCAAGCGTGATTGCGCATCAAGTTCGGCTGTAATCGGCGCGAGGTTGCAATTGGGGCTAAGGGGATCCCGCCCAGGCTCATAGGGGCTGGATGAAATCATGGCAATGGACGAGGAAACTAGTTAGAGGGATCAATGTAGGGATCAGTCCCCCCAAGGAGGGGGTTAGGCATGTTTAAGCACGACATCGAAGCAATTGAAGTAACCCATCTCGGGCCAGAACAGATCAATGCGTGCATGGAGCTGAATCAACTCGCACTCAATGGATTGTGGAGCAAACAGCAATGGAGTCAGGAATTGATCAATTCCCGCAGTCTCTGCATGGGAGTGCTCAAGTCTTCAACACTGCTGGCTTTGGCCTGTGGCTGGTTAGTGGTGGACGAACTTCATCTCACCGCAATAGGAGTACATCCTCAACATCGCAGACAGGGCCTAGCCCGTCTGCTGTTATCAAAGTTGCTCGAGCAAGGCCAACTAACCGGCGCCATCCACGCCACACTCGAAGTTGCCAGAAACAATTCAGCGGCCATAGGGCTTTACGAAAGCTGCGGATTCAAGACAGCAGGATGTCGTCATCACTATTACAGCAACGGCCAAGATGCTCTAATTCAGTGGCGAAGCTTGGAGAGGAAGGCTGCACCAAGACAAAAGATTTAAATAAGTACGGATTACCGTCCGGAAAATACAACGAAGACAAACATCTTAGCCACTTCATTGTTACTATTGAAACTACTAATTCCCTTGCAGCAAAGGGAGTAGGCCAAATAATCCAACAGCTCACATTCCAACACCAACCCTGATAAGTTAGAGATAGATTCAAGTGCCCCGGACCATGTTCGAGCGGTTTACCGAGAAGGCCATCAAGGTGATCATGCTGGCCCAGGAAGAGGCCCGGCGCCTTGGTCATAATTTCGTGGGCACCGAGCAGATCCTTTTGGGATTGATCGGTGAGGGCACAGGTGTGGCAGCGAAGGTGCTCAAGTCAATGAGCGTGAACCTTAAAGACGCCCGCGTTGAAGTTGAAAAGATCATTGGCCGTGGTTCAGGCTTCGTCGCCGTAGAAATTCCCTTCACTCCCAGAGCAAAGCGTGTACTGGAACTCTCTCTAGAAGAAGCCCGACAACTGGGCCACAATTACATTGGTACAGAACATTTACTGCTTGGTCTCATCCGAGAGGGTGAGGGTGTAGCAGCCCGAGTACTCGAAAACCTTGGTGTAGACCTAGCAAAGGTGCGCACCCAAGTGATCCGCATGCTCGGCGAAACCGCCGAGGTAACTGCAGGCGGAGGTGGAGGCAAAGGCTCAACGAAGACAGCCACCCTCGATGAATTCGGCAGCAACCTGACCCAGCTAGCCAACGAGTCCAAGCTTGATCCTGTTGTCGGGCGACAAAATGAAATCGAACGCGTAATTCAGATCCTCGGGAGACGCACAAAGAACAACCCTGTCCTGATTGGAGAGCCTGGAGTTGGGAAAACAGCAATTGCTGAAGGCCTCGCTCAACGCATCCAACAGGGAGATATTCCCGACATCCTTGAAGAAAAGAGGGTGCTCACCCTCGACATCGGCCTGCTAGTTGCTGGAACCAAATACCGCGGAGAGTTCGAAGAACGGCTCAAAAAGATCATGGAAGAGATCAAATCCGCTGGCAACGTGATCCTGGTCATCGATGAAGTTCACACCCTGATTGGAGCAGGTGCTGCAGAAGGTGCAATCGATGCCGCCAACATTCTCAAACCAGCGCTAGCTAGAGGAGAACTGCAGTGCATTGGTGCTACCACTCTTGACGAATATCGGAAACATATCGAACGGGATGCTGCCCTAGAACGCCGATTTCAGCCGGTCATGGTTGGCGAGCCATCGATCGCTGAAACCATTGAGATACTGCAAGGGTTAAGGGAGCGCTACGAACAGCATCACCGTCTAAAAATTACAGACGAAGCCCTAGATGCCGCCGCAAACCTAGGCGATCGCTACATCTCCGACCGCTTCCTGCCGGATAAGGCCATCGACTTAATTGATGAAGCTGGCAGCCGTGTGCGTTTGCTGAACTCCAAACTTCCACCTGCGGCAAAAGAAGTTGACAAAGAATTACGCAAGGTTCAAAAGGAAAAAGAAGATGCCGTTCGTGATCAGGACTTCGCCAAAGCCGGGGAATTGCGTGAAAAAGAAGTTGAGCTAAGAGAAAAGATCCGTACTCTGCTTCAAAGCAGTCGCCAAGACAGCGAGGAGTCATCGCCCACCGAGGCCGCGACTGCTGAAGATTCCACCCAGGAGACTCCAACGCCTCAACCTGAAAAAGACACAACAGCACCATCAACGCCTCATCTCACTACTCCCTTGGTGACAGAAGAAGACATTGCCAACATCGTTGCGGCTTGGACCGGCGTACCTGTACAGAAGCTCACCGAAAGTGAATCAGTGAAGCTCCTGAACATGGAGGAGACCCTCCACCAGAGGCTGATTGGCCAAGACGAAGCTGTCAAAGCGGTCTCGAAAGCCATCCGTCGAGCCAGGGTGGGCCTCAAAAACCCCAATCGCCCCATTGCCAGCTTCATCTTTTCGGGACCAACCGGAGTCGGCAAAACCGAACTCACCAAAGCTCTCGCCACCTACTTCTTTGGTAGCGAAGAAGCCATGATCCGACTAGACATGTCGGAATTCATGGAGCGGCATACGGTCAGCAAACTGATCGGCTCTCCTCCTGGCTATGTGGGGTTCAACGAAGGGGGGCAACTCACCGAAGCGGTGCGGCGTAGGCCTTATACCGTTGTGCTCTTCGACGAAATCGAGAAGGCACACCCAGATGTTTTCAACCTGTTACTCCAATTGCTCGAAGACGGTCGACTAACTGACTCCAAAGGAAGAACAGTGGACTTCAAGAACACCTTGATCATCATGACCTCAAATATCGGCTCAAAGGTCATTGAGAAAGGAGGCGGTGGACTCGGCTTTGAATTCTCCGGTGAGAATGCCGAAGAGAGTCAATACAACCGAATCAAATCCCTGGTCAACGAAGAACTAAAACAATACTTCCGTCCTGAATTTCTGAATCGTCTCGATGAAATTATCGTCTTCCGCCAACTCAGCAGAGATGAGGTGAAAGAAATCGCTGAGATCATGCTCAAAGAAGTGTTCTCTCGCATGCAAGACAAAGGAATCACTCTCACTGTTTCAGATGCATTCAAGGAGCGACTAGTAGAAGAGGGATACAACCCCTCTTATGGAGCGAGGCCGCTGCGAAGGGCTGTCATGCGACTCATGGAAGACAGTCTTGCCGAGGAAGTACTTACTGGCCGCATCAAGGATGGTGATGCTGCGGAGATGGACGTGGATGACAACAAGCAAATCGTTGTACGCCATGTCAGCAAAACTACCGCCACACCGGAACTCGCTGGAGCAGGCGTCTGACACCTCTCCAAATCAATGAACAAAAATAATTTGCCTGAGGCGTTCTCTCACTGCTCTCACTCCATTGCCCCCGCAAAGGTTGTTAGGGGAGAAAGGGCGTGGGAAGAAAGCCATCAACTCATTGCCTCGATTTGCCGCTCACCTTTACTTCTTGGTCGCAGCAACGCCACGGCTGAGTTACGCCAGGGATTACTCAACAACCTCCAGAGCCTTGGACTCAACACAGTTTCTGCTGAGCTCAAGCACGATTGTTGCGAGATCGATCTCAAGCGGATCAATGCTCTTGCCTTGGACAACTCCTGCGACGGTGTGATTGCCGCAGGTGGGGGCAAGGTGCTAGATGCCGGGAAGCTTCTGGCCCACCGGCTGAGCATCCCATGCATCACAGTTCCCCTTAGTGCAGCAACCTGTGCCGGTTGGACCGCCCTCGCCAATATCTATTCATCAACAGGTGCTTTTCAACGGGATGAAGTTCTAGCTCGATGCCCACAACTGATGATCTTTGATCATGGTCTCGTGCGTCAGGCTCCTCCCCGGACTCTCGCCAGCGGCATCGCAGATGCCATCGCCAAGTGGTACGAAGCGTCTATCAGCAGTGGCTCCAGCAACGATGGATTGATTCAACAAGCTGTGCAGATGGCAAGGGTCTTGCGCGATCAGCTGCTGCTGGATGGGCCTGAAGCGCTGAAAAATCAAAACAGCCTTGCCTGGATCAGGGTTGCCGAAGCCTGTGCAATGACTGCAGGGCTGATCGGAGGAATTGGCGGTTCTCGCTGCCGTACTGCCGCCGCCCACGCAGTGCACAACGCACTGACGCAATTAAAAGACTGCCATGAGGCCCTTCATGGGGAAAAGGTGGGTTACGGGATCCTCGTACAGTTGCGACTTGAGGAGATCATTGGGGGCCATCAACTGGCCGGACAAGCAAGGCGACAGCTGATTCCATTCTTCAAAGGACTTGATCTACCTGTAAACCTTGAGGATCTGGGCCTATCGAACGTGAGTCTTATCGAACTGCATGAAGTCTGCCAATTTGCCTGTCAACAAGGCTCTGACCTGCATCAACTGCCGTTTCCCGTCAACTCCAGCGCCCTACTAGAAGCACTCGTCGGTGCTAGCGGCAATAGCCCGGTCCCTGTCAAATCCATAGTCACCAAGCGAATAGCAGCCTCTTGAACCTCAAAACTGGAATAGCAGCCCAAACAATCACCTCCTCAGAAGCCCTTTTACGTCAGCTCACTCCACAACTTCTGGATCCATTAGCCCGTGACCTGGCCAATCAAGTTCAGTGGTGGTCTTTACCGGGGCTTGTCCCATGCTCGACCTCAGAGCCTGAGTCCTACCCAGTAGCCATCACTGGCGAGGGGGCTCCAGTGCTGCTGCTGCATGGGTTTGATAGCAGCTTCCTTGAATTCCGACGCCTAGCGCCGTTATTAAGCCCTCACCATCAACTTGTGATTCCGGATTTGTATGGTTTTGGCTTCTCTCCCCGTCCCCCTGAAGCTGACTATGGACAAGAGGCGCTCATCCGTCACCTCGATGAACTACTAGCCCATCTGCCCTCTAATTCTCCAGTGGGAGTCATCGGAGCATCAATGGGAGGTGCTATTGCCATGGAGCTTGCTCGACGTCATCCAAAACAAATCAACCGCTTGCTCTTACTTTCGCCTGCAGGATTAACAGGACGGCCAAAACCTATCCCTCCAGGCCTAGATCAACTGGGCGCATGGATCCTTAGTCAACCAGCCGTGCGACGCAGCATCTGCCGACAAGCCTTCGCTGATCCCAAAAACTCTGTCGGAGATGCTGAGGAACAAATCGCTTCCCTTCATCTACAGGTATCAGGCTGGAGGAGCTCACTGGCTGCCTTTGCCCGCAGTGGAGGAATCGCCAATTGCGGAACACCGCTACCCCAGCAACCACTTCATGTGATCTGGGGTGCCAACGACCGTATTCTGAATGGACCTCAGAGACGGGAAGCCCTCACCCTGCTGGGGTCTCATGTGGAAGAACTTGACAACTGCGGCCATTTACCACACCTCGACCATCCCAAGATTGTCGCCCAACGCTGGCTACAAGCTTTTTCCTAGCCATGGGAGATTCTTCATCCACCAGTACAGGCCCTTTCCTGCAACTCCTCGCCAATGGTCTAAAGATTTGGGTCCGCCGACAATGCGATGCCGTTGGTGAACTGAAGCTTGAACTGCACGGATCTGCTCTGGAACTATTGAGAGGTCGTCTTTCAGGAGTCAGTCTCATGGCCAAGGAGGTGATCTTTCAAGGCCTGCCATTGCATTACGCCGAATTAAAAAGCGGCCCCCTCAGGCTGAACATGAACCTCGGCAAATCAGTCCAGGCTTTGACTCTCGAGCAAAGCTTCGATCTTCAGGGCACTGTATCAATCACGGACAAAGACCTCAATCAGGTCCTGCTATCAGATCCATGGAGATGGCTTGGCGATTGGCTAGCAGAAGAGCTCATTGGCATAACGCCTCTTGGCGGACTTCAAATCAACAACGACACCTTGGAATTACAGGCTCCAGTGATTGGTCAACAAGAACCGGCAAGACGGCGTTTTC
The DNA here is from genome assembly GCF_000760295.1 of Prochlorococcus sp. MIT 0701. Lineage (GTDB taxonomy): Bacteria > Cyanobacteriota > Cyanobacteriia > PCC-6307 > Cyanobiaceae > Prochlorococcus. The sequence goes on along the minus strand of NZ_JNBA01000001.1, from coordinate 4,904 downwards.
TAATCAGAGCGGATAAAGGAACCGTGCTGATTAGACACCAGGATGTGGATTTAGAAGCTTCACTACCCATGGATCCGGCTATTCACATTGAAGAAGCCGTTCTGAACGGTGGACAACTTCACCTCAAGGGTCGCGCATCAGTAACACCCTGATCGCATTAACTCATGACAGGCAAAATCAGCGTTACTGCGTAATACACCACTGCAGGAGTGAAGAGATAGCTATCAATTCGATCAAGGATGCCGCCATGACCAGGCAGCGCATCACCAGAATCCTTAAGACCCGCATCTCGTTTCATCATCGACTCGATCAGATCTCCAACCAGAGCAAATAATGCAACCAAAACTCCAAGCAGTACGCCCAGCAAAAAACCCAATGGCCAAGCCAAAAGCTCACCGGCTACTGCCCCTATCGTCATTGCGCAAAACAGACCTCCGACAGCACCTTCCACAGTCTTGCCAGGAGAAATAGAAGATAAAGGTAGGCGTCCAAAACGACGTCCTAATTCATAAGAGCCAATATCACTCGCGACGATCATCAGGCAAGCCACCAAAGTGATCGCCATCCCAGAAGTCAACCAGCCTGCACACCAGCCAGGAAGCTGACCCAGCCCAGGAGCAAGATCGAGAGCACTCAAATTGCGCAATCGCAACCAATGACTGGGTAAAAACCCCAGGTAAAACAACCCAAAGATCGAGGCAGCGATATCGGCAATGGAGCCGGTGATCGGCTGAAGCAACAACCAACCGCAAATGGCTGCTCCAGAGAGAGGCAGTACTGCCGCAGCAAGATCCGATGGCAACCCGCCAACCACTCCCCACTGTGTACTGATCAGCAACAACTGACAGGCCACAAGAGTAGTTTTCGTCGCTGGCCTGATTCCGGTGAACTTCGCCATGCGGAAAAACTCAAGCAACGCAAGGTGCACGATCACACCCAAACCAACCGTGAACCACCACCCCCCTAAAGCCACCACCACCAAACCGAACGCTCCGGCAGCCAGACCACTGCTAATCCGCTGGCTGGAAGAACCGGCTGCAACCAATCTCCATCGAAAGGCCTTTGCTCTCACGCCCACACCATTGATGGTCTTACAAGGCCAGAACTTTTACCGTACCAGCGATCTGCTCGGGCCAAAGGTTCTGCTGCTCTAAAAGCCAGTCCACACGCCTGTGATCCAGCTTCTCACCCGGCACTAGCAAGGGAATCCCTGGAGGATAGGGACAGATTAACTCCGCCGCGACTCTCCCTACCGCATCAGCAATCGAGACGCTCCGACTTTGAGCGCGCCAAGCCAAGCCACAAGCAATTGCTGGTGCTGTAATGCGCGGCAGTGGCGGGGGCGTAAAGGCTGGCAAGGGTAGGCCCTTACCTTGGGCCGCAAGGAGTCCCCGCCAGCGACGATGCATCAGCCTGACCAATCCACGCTGGGGCGCCAAGCCAAGACAGAACGTTAGGCAGCCTGGTTCTGGAAGTTCGCCCACCAGTCCCCTGGCCATCAGCCAAGCATCTGCTTCAAGTCCGCTGATACCCTCTGCAGCTGTATGCAAGATCAGCCGCAAGGGATCCTGATTTTCAAGCAAAGGCAATCCCAACTGACGAAGTTGAACCGCCAATTTGCGAGCAACCTTGAGGCGCGTTCTCAGCTTGTGCAAGCCTGCAGGCTTGCACAAGTCAGTCAGCGACGCTTCACAAGAAGCCAGCAAGAGTGCGCTTGGACTGGTGGTTTGCAACCAGCCGAGACTGCGCTCGACAGCTTTGGGATCAACGCGATCCCCTTGACTCCAAAGCACTGCCGTCTGAGTCAAACCTGCAGCAGATTTGTGCAATGAGTGGACGATTAAGTCAGCACCTGCTGTGATCGCAGAATCAGGCAAAGATGCATCCACCCGACTGGCGAAATGAGCACCATGAGCCTCATCCACTAACACCGGCCAACCCCGAGCATGAAGCTCAACAACCATGGGCTTGAGATCCGTCGCATAGCCCTGATAAGTGGGATGCACCAACACAGCTGCAGCGATCTCAACACCAGCGATGGGAAGTTCATTCAAAACGTCCTGCAACCAAGGTCCATCAGGGGGAAACACATGACCCCGATCAACCATGAAAGGCAGGTCAAACAAGACAGGCGTGAGATCGCCCAAAACACAAGCCTGAATGAGGCTGCGATGGACATTGCGAGGCATCAACACAGCCTGACCAGGCCTTGCTATTGCCAAGAGAGCAGCCTGCAAGAGGCCTGTCGCGCCATTGACGCCATACCAACCCCGCTCAGCCCCAATAGCAATCGCTGCCTGCCTTTGACTCTCAGCCACCGCACCCTGCTGTATCAATGGCCCACCCAACTCAGGAAGTTCCGGCAAATCCCAGATGCCAGCTCGATGGCGCAACATTGCGCGAAGATCATCAGGCAAGCCAGCTCCACGACCATGAGCGGGGAGATGCAAGCTGCGACCACGGTCGCGAGTCAACAGGGGAAGAAAGCCCATGAAGGTGAATCGCCGTTTCTAAAGTCTGATGATCAACGTGCCCGTGCGGTCTGTTGAACACCTCCAATCCATCGTCCGCTTCAGCATCACGCAAAGCCCCGATGCGTTACGACGCGAATCAGGATCTGCTCTGGTTGCTAGCCAGGCCCTGGGTGTGGATACCTCGATTAATTCATGTGCTCACCTCACTGATCACACTGGCGGTGACAGTGCTATCTCAGGGCTCTAGCAACGACGAAGACGAACAAAAAAAGCTCGCAAAAAGACTGCTCATCACGCTCACCAACCTCGGGCCTTGCTTTATCAAGGTGGGCCAAGCCCTTTCCACCCGACCAGACCTAATCAAGCGTGAATGGCTCGAGGAACTCACCAGCCTCCAAGACAATCTGCCCGCCTTCAACCATGCCACGGCCCTCGCCACGTTGGCAGAAGATCTTGGTGCTCCAGCTAGTCAACTCTTTGAAGAGTTTCCTGGTGAGCCAATTGCTGCAGCCAGCCTTGGCCAAGTCTACAAAGCTCGACTACACGGTAATCAATGGGTAGCCGTGAAAGTACAACGTCCTCAACTGGCGTTCATCTTGCGCCGCGATCTCGTGATCATCCGCCTTCTCGGTGTGCTGTCAGCACCAGTACTGCCGCTCAACCTGGGATTTGGGCTAGGCAACATCATTGATGAATTCGGTCGCAGCCTATTTGAGGAGATTGATTACGAACAAGAAGCTAACAATGCTGAACGATTTGCGGCTCTTTTCGCCAAAGACCCAACGGTGACGGTCCCGAGGGTGGAGCGATTGCTGTCATCCCGCCGTGTATTAACCACAAGCTGGATCGAGGGCACGAAACTACGAGACCGCAAGGAATTAAAAGCCCAACTTCTTAATCCAACAGCACTTATCAGGACGGCCGTCATCAGCGGGCTTCAGCAACTTTTTGAGTTCGGCTATTTCCATGCTGATCCTCACCCAGGCAACATTTTTGCCCTTAGTGGTCAAAGTAAAAGGATGGGTCATCTTGCCTACTGCGATTTCGGCATGATGGATTCAATTAGTGATGACGATCGTCTCACTCTTACCGGAGCAGTAGTTCACCTAATTAACAACGATTTCAATGCTCTAGCTAACGACTTTCAAAAGCTGGGTTTCCTTAGTCTAAAAAGTGATCTGACATCAATCATACCGGCACTAGAAGAAGTGCTTGGTGGCTCTCTTGGTGAATCGGTGGAGTCCTTCAACTTCAAGGCAATCACCGATCGTTTCTCAGAACTGATGTTCGATTACCCATTCAGAGTCCCGGCGAGATTTGCCTTGATCATCCGAGCTGTTGTTAGTCAAGAAGGTCTTGCATTAAGGCTAGATCCAGAGTTCAAGATCATCGGAATTGCCTACCCATATGTGGCCAAACGTCTACTAGCAGGAGACTCAATGGAGATGCGAGAGAAACTGATGGAGGTGATTTTCGATAATAATGGGCACCTACGCCTGGAGCGAATTGAAAGTTTGCTGAAAGTGATAAGCCAAGACGCTGTGGCACCAGATGCAGAACTAATCCCTGTCGCAGGAGCAGGCCTAAAACTGCTACTTGGCCCAGATGGATCCACTTTGCGTAGCCGCCTACTGATGACATTGATCAAAGATGAGCGTTTAAGCGCATCTGACATCAAGGCCTTAATGAGCCTGCTACGGCGAACCTTCAGTCCTCGCAAGGTCGCAAATGGCATGTTGCAAAACCTTAATCCACGGACCACCTAAACATGGGCATAAAGAATAACAATCTCTAGAGAGAAAAGAAGCTACTCAACAATACAAGTCTCTGCCATTATTCGACGTCTACTTCTACAAGAATTATCTATCGACTGGCACAGAGATTTAGCCATATTCCAACTAGGTGATATGCATCTCATGCTGAATAGGCACTGAAAAAGTAAAGAGAATATGCAACTGATACTGATGAGAGTTTGATGAATTGTTCTAGGAATAATTCTAGGAATAATTCATCAAACTTTGATTGGTTTGTCGACTCTCAGAAAACCAAAAGGCAAATCTCAAACCACCATATAAGCCTCAAGTTCAAACGAGGAGGTTCGCATCAATGCCAAGCCTTCCCTCTCCAAACGGCGAGTTCGATCGCGACTCATTCCTAAAGCCTTAGCAATCCCGGTGAGGTTCATTGGCTCTCCGCCGTCTATCCCATATCGCATCCGCAGCACACGACCCTGCAGCTCGGGCAACTTTTCTAGCAAGCTACGTAAATCGCCTTTCATGCAATCCACTTCCACCTGCTCACTCGGTAACTCCTCTTCCCCGGCAAGCAACTCAAGCAACTCCGTTTCATCCCCATCTCCCACCTTCATCTCCAAACTCACCGGCTGACGTGCACGGCACATCAGATCCTTCACCTCCTCCTCGGGCAACT